>VGCH01000006.1 GCA_016870115.1 Alphaproteobacteria bacterium
CGGGTCCCTCCTATGCACTACGTGGATAAGCCCATTCCTGCCCCCCCAGAGGGGTCGGAATTGGACGCGAAAAGGGGGTCACGATTGGAAGCGATTTGACAGCCTGGCGCTGATCGGCGCCGTGGTGGCCGAGTTCGTGGCGGGCTCCGGCGGCCGCGCCTCCGGCCTCGCCTGGCGCATCCTCGAATCAGGCTATCAGCTGAAAATCCCGCGCATGTTCGCGGCCCTGGTGCTGATCTCGCTGGCCGGCATCGCGATCTACCTGCTGCTCACCCTGCTGTCGCACCTGCTGCTGCGCCGGTGGCACGACAGCGCGCTGGGCGGGGAGGGGTGAGGCGGCGGGAGAGGCCGGTCTGAGGCCACCCGACGACGGCCCCCGCCGAAGATCTGCGGACGAGGCGCTTGTGCCGCTCAGACGGCGCGATGAGCCCCAGGTGTTATCCAGTCGAGCGTAGGATCCGTTCGTCGCTTGGACCTGTCGATCCCGTTGTAGCAACAGGTCGGGGCGCGGAGGCCTCGCACATAGCCAAATCGAACCAATCGCTTAACCACTCCCCGAAGGGGACATGGACACGTCTAGATGATCTTGCGCGCCCTCAGGTCGGCGATCTGCTCCTTGGTGTAGCCGATCTCGAGCAGCGCCGACTCGTTGTGCTCGCCCAGATCGGGCGCGATGCCGGGCTTGGCCGGCGTTTCCGAGAACTGCCAGGGCGTGCCGTGAACCTTCAGCTTCTTGCCGAGCTTGGGGTAGTCGACATGCGTGACGTAGCCGTTGGCGATCACGTCGGGGTCGTTCGACGCCTCGAGCAGCGTGTTGATCGGCGCCGAGACGACGTCCGCGTCGCGCAGCTTCTTCACCCAGACGTCGCGCGTGCCCGTGGCAAACAACGAGTCGAGCAGCGCCAGCAGCTCAATGCGCTTGGCATCATTGTCGATGATGACGCCGAGGTTCTCGAAGCCGGCTTCCTTGATGCGCTTATGAAAGCCAAGACCCTTCATCGCGTCGGCCCAGCTCTCCGGCCCGGTGAGCTGGAAGACCAGCGGCTTGCCATCCTTGTCGTTGAACGAGGCGCTGATGCCCGGCCGCGCCGGCGTGCCGGTGATGCGCGCCTGGCCGGTGACCGGATTCTTGTCGCGCCACATCGTCGTGGTGAAGGTCCAGCCCATCAGGCGGATCACCGCGCCGAGCAGCGACAGCTCGATCTTCTGCCCCTGCCCCGTGGCGCGGGCATGCGTGAGCGCGGCGAGCGCGCCGCCAAAGGCCAGCATGGCGCAGCTCTCGTCGGCCACCGAGGCGATGCCGGTACGCATCGGCAGGCCGGGCGTCGAATAGGCTTCGGCGATGCCGCCCAGCGCCTGCGCCATCGAGTCGGTGCCCGGCAGGTGGCCGTTGGGGCCCTTGGTGCCGTAGCCGGAGATCGAGACGTAGACCAGCTTCGGATTGATCTTCTTCAGCTCCTCGTAGCCGAAGCCGTTTTTCTCCGCCGCGCCGGGGCGAAAATTCTGGCCGAAGATGTCGGCACGCTCGACCAGCTTGTGAAGAATGGCGCGGCCTTCCGGCGTCTTGAGGTTCAGGGTGACGCTCTTCACGCCGCGATTGTTGGTCTCGAAGAAGGTGCTGGCCATGCCCGGCAACACGGTCATGCGCCGCGCGCTGTCGCCGCCGTCGGGAGTCTCGATCTTGATCACGTCGGCGCCGAGATCGGCCATCAGCATGTAAGGCACGGTCCCGGCCTGCGCCGTCGAGCACGACACGACCTTGACCCCCTGTAACGGACCGTGCGGCAAACTCATCCTCCTTCTTTCTGGGACGCAGACGGTCCCCTCAATCGAACAAATGGCAGGCCACGGCGTGGCCCGGCGTGACGTCGCGCAGCTTCGGCTCTTCCTGCGAGCAGCGCGGCATGACGTACGGGCAACGTGTGTGGAAGCGGCAGCCCGACGGCGGATTGAGCGGCGACGGCACTTCGCCCTGCAAGACGATCTCCTCGTCCTCCTGATTGGCGCGCGCGATCAGCACGGCCGAGAACAGCGCCTTGGTGTAGGGATGGCGCACGTCATCGAACAGCGCCTGGGTCGGCGCTTTCTCGACGATCTTGCCCAGATACATGACGACCGTATGGTCCGACATGTGCCGGACTGTGGCGAGGTCGTGCGCTACCAGCAGGTAGGCGACGTTGCGTTCGGCCTGGATATCCTTCAGCAGATTCATCATCTGCGCGCGGATCGACACGTCGAGCGCCGAGACCGGCTCGTCGAGCACGATCAGCTTCGGCGAGGACGCCAGCGCCGCTGCCAGCGCGACGCGCTGGCGCTGACCGCCGCTGAACTCGTGCGGATACTGCTGCGCCTGGTCGGGCCGCAACCCGACCTGCTTCAGCAGCTCGGCCACGCGTGCCGCGATCTTGTCCTTATCGCCCCATTTTGTGACGATCAGCGACTCGGCTATGATGCGACCCGCCGTCATGCGCGGATTGAGCGACGACCAGGGATCCTGGAAGACCGCCTGCACCTTGGTGCGATACGCCTTCAGTGCCTCGCCTTCCAGGCCGTGGATCGGCTCGTCGTCCAGCAGAATGTACCCCTCGGTCGGCTCCTCGAGATTGAGGATCATGCGCGAGATCGTGGTCTTGCCGCAGCCGGACTCACCGACGAGGCCCAGTGTCTCGCCGGCGCGGATCTCGAAGGAAATGTCGTCGACCGCCTTCACATGCCCGAGCGTCCTGGAGAACAGGATACCCTTGGTGAAGGCGAAGTACTTGCGCACGTTCGCGACGCGCAGCAGCTGCTTTTCGGCGGCGGCGCTCATATCGAACCGATCTTCCAGCAGTCGGCAGTGTGATCCGCGCCGATCTGCGTCGTGCCGGGATACGCCTCCAGGCAGCGCGGCTCGACATGCGCGCAACGCGAGGCGAAGCGGCAGCCCGCCGGCAGGTTCATCAGCGAGGGCGGCTGGCCGTCGATCGCGGTGAGCCGGCCGCGCGTGCCGGTCATCTTGGGCACCGAGGCGATCAGCGCGCGCGTATAGGGATGCGAGGGCGCTTCAAAGATCTGCTTCACCGGTCCGCATTCGACGATGCGTCCGGCGTACATGACGGCGACGCGATCGCACATGCGCGCCACGACGCCGAAATCGTGGGTGATGAACAGGATCGCCATGCCGTTCTCGCGCTGCAGCCGCTTGAGTAGCTTGAGGTACTGCAGCTGGATGGTGACATCGAGCGCGGTGGTCGGCTCGTCGGCGATCAGCACCTCGGGCTCGCCCGAGATCGCGATGGCACCCACCACGCGCTGCTTCATGCCGCCCGACATCTGGTGCGGGTACTGGCCGATGCGCTGCTCGGGCGCGGCGATGTCGACGCGGCGCAAGGCGGCCACCGCCTGCTTAATGATCTCCTTGAGCTTCGCCGGCGCGCGCCGCACCAGCGCCTCGCGCAGCTGATCGCCGATGGTGAAGACCGGGTTGAGCGAGGTCTGCGGGTCCTGCAGCACCATCGATATCTTGCGCCCGCGGATCTCGCGCATCTGCGAGGGCGTCCGCTTGAGGATGTTCTCGCCGTCGAGAACGATCTCGCCTTGTACGGTGCGCGCCGCGCCCTTCGGCAGCAGGCGCATTACCGACAGCGCGGTCAGGCTCTTGCCGCAGCCGGATTCGCCCACCAGTCCAAGCACCTCGCCCTTGCGCAGGGTGAAGCTCACGCCGTCGACCGCCTTCACGACGCCGCGGCGCAGAAAGAAGTGGGTGTGCAGGTCGCGGACGTCGAGGATGGTCTCGGCACTGTCACTCATAGCTGACGCAACCTCGGATCCAGCCTGTCGCGCAACCAGTCACCGAACAGATTCACCGACAGCACCAGCAGGGTGATGGCGATGCCGGGAATCAGCGCCACCCACCACGCCTCGGCGATGCGCCCGCGTCCCTCGGATATCATCAGGCCCCAGGTCGGAGTCGGCGGCGGGATGCCGGCGCCGAGGAACGACAGCGAAGCCTCGGCGATGATCACCACGCCGATATTGAGAGTCACCAGCACCATGAAGGTGTTGAGCACGTTGGGCACGATGTGCGTGGCCATGATCCGCAACGAGGAGCAGCCCCGGACCCTGGCGAGCTGCACGAAGTCGCGCTGCCTGAGCGCCAGCACCTCGCCGCGAATGACGCGCGCGAAGCCCGCCCACAGCAGCAGGGAGATGGCAATCACCAGCGTGCCAATACCCTGCCCCATGGTTACCGCCAGCAGCAGCGCGAAGAGGATCGCCGGGAAAGTGAACGCGGCGTCGACCAGGCGCATCAGCACCGCGTCGACCTTGCCGCCGACGTAGCCCGACACGACGCCGATGACGAGGCCGACGCCGCCGCCGGCAGTCAGCGCCAGCAGCGCCACCAGCAGGCTGACTCGCGCGCCATAGATCAGGCGGCTCAGGATGTCCCGGCCGAATTGGTCCGTGCCCAGCAGGTACCTGTCCTTGCCGCCCTCCATCCATGCCGGCGGCAGCAGCTTGTCGCGCAGGGTCTGGTCGATCGGCGAGTACGGTGCCAGCAGCGGCGCGAACACCGCCATGATGACGATGACCGAGATGATGACGATCGGAATCCACGGCACCCGCGCCGTACGCCGCACACCCGCGCTACTGCGGACATTCAGCAGCGAGCGCCAGAACGACTGATGCGGCTCCGGGATCTCCGGCGCGGCGGGTGGATGCTGTTCGGCTACAGCCATCGCAGATCTCCTACCTTGGCGCCGGAGGGGGAGGTGGAATCGAAGGCGCTGCTCATGTCAGCCGGATCCTTGGGTCGACATAGGCGTAGAGGATGTCGACGCCGAGATTGATGGTGAGGATCAGGATCGACTTCAGGATGATCACCGCCTGCAGCAGCGGATAGTCGCGGTAGATCACCGCCTCGTAAGTCAGCCGACCGATGCCCGGCCAGGCGAACACCGTCTCGGTGACGATGGCGCCGGTGATGAGGTTGCCGACGAACACGCCCCACAAGGTCAGCACCGGGATCAGCGCGTTGCGCAGGCAGTGCTTCCAGATCACCGTGGTTTCGCTGAGGCCCTTGATGCGCGCGAGCTTCACGAACTCGCTCTCCATCACCTCCAGCATGGCCGAGCGCGTGATGCGCATGAAGCCTGCGACCAGAAATGTGCCCAAGGTGATTACCGGCAACACGTAGTGCTCCGGCCCGCCCATGCGACTTGACGGCAGCCAGCCGAGTTCCACGCTGAATACGAAGATCAGCAAAACGCCCAGCCAGAAACTGGGCATCGCCACGCCCAGCACCGCTACCGTTCCGGCGAATCTATCGAGCAGCCCGCCGCGATTGAGAGCGGCCAGCACGCCGAGCGGAATGCCTAGGGCCATGCCCAGCAGCAGCGCCCACGGGATGAGGACGAGCGTGTTGGGCAAGCGGTTGAAGAACGCCTCGGCTGCCGGCTGTTTCATGCGGATCGACTGGCCGAGATCGCCCTGCGCCGCCTTGCCGACAAAGATCACGAACTGATCGAGGAGCGGCTCGTCGAGGCCCAGCGTCTTGACGAGGGCGGCGCGGTCCTCGGCGGTGGCGTCCTCCGGCAACATCAGGTCCACCGGATTGCCGGTGAGTCTCCCGAGGAAGAAGACGATGGTGGCGACCATGAACAGCAGGACAACGCCCTGTATCAGCCGCCGCGCGATAAAGCGCTTCATCGAGATTGCGCCGCCGCCGCGCGGCTATCTCACTTCTTCGGCCACGCCTTCTGCTCCGGCCGTGGAATGCGCTCGAACACATCGCCCAGCTCGTGCCGGCCGGGAATGGCGCTGAACTGGCCAACCTTTCTGGTGTTGATGGCGTAATAGCCCATGCCCTCGATGAGCGGGATCACCGTCCAGGAGTCGTTGACAATCTCCACCATCTTGTCGGTGAGCGCCGTGCGCTTGGCCGTGTCGCGCTCGTCGAGCAACGCCGTGTAGACCTTCCCGAACGCCTCGCACGCGGCGTTGCAGTTGTCCTTGTCGCCCAGCAGACGCTGGCCGGCGTCGCGCTGGAACGCCGAGTTGTAGCGCCACTGTGCGTCGGGCCGACCCGCAGTGCGGTACATCGTGGCCCAGCCGATGAGTTGCGCCTGGTCGCCGCGCTCCAGCGGCACGAAGGCGCCGTATTCGTAGTGCTTCGTCGTCACCTTGACGCCGATCTTAGTCCACATGTCGACGATGGCAGTGCCGATATCGACCATGAACTGCGTGCCGGGCAGCGCCATGTTGCCGAACTTCAGCTCGAAGCCGTTGGGATAACCCTCCTCGGCCAGGATTTTCTTCGCCAACGCGGGGTCGTACCGATAATTCTCCTGCGCCCACTTGCCCCATTTGTCCGCGCTGAAGTAGTCGGTGTACTCGAAGGTAGAGAACGGGTACGGGATGCGTGCCTTGCCGTTCATGATATGCTCAACGAGCTGCTTGCGATCGATCGCCAGCGACAGCGCCTGGCGCACGCGCGCCTTGGCGATCGGCGAATCCTTCACCTCGGGCCGGTAGCTGCCATAGAATTGGAAGATTGCCTGCATCGTGCCCGGCACCGAGAGCACCTCGAGGCCGGCGCGAGCCGCGCTCAGCATCGTCTCCGGACCGATCGACGCGATCGCCGCCTCGCCGGTGCGCACCATGGCCACCCGCGTGCTCTCCTCCGGCACCAGCAGGACATGCAGCTCCTTGAAATGCGGTCGCCCGCGCCAGTGGTTGTACGTCACCGCCTCGAATTCGATGCGATCGCCCGGCACGTTGCGCTTGAACCTCCAAGGCCCGCTGCCGATCGGCGCCTTGCGGAAGCCGTCGTCGCCCACCTTCTCGATGTAGTTCTTGGGCATGATCGAGCCTTCGGGCGCCACGGCGCGCGACAGGCTGGCGGGCAGGCCGATCTGCGGCGCGCTGGTAACCACCTTCACTGTGAGATCGTCGACCACGTCGATGCTCTTGATCGTGCGCCGCATGGTAGCCGCCATGGCGGCCACAGAACCCTGGCTCATCTGGCGCTCGAGGCTGAACTTCACGTCATGCGCCGTCAGCTTGTCGCCGTTGTGGAAGACCTGGCCAGGCCGCAGGAAGAAGGTCCAGGTCAGGCCGTCGGCGGACATCTCCCAGCGCTCCGCCACGCCGGGCCCGACGCCGCCCTTTTCGAGGTTGAAGCCGACAAGCGAGTCGTACATCGCCGCCTGGTAGACGGCGTTGCCGGGTCGCTGTTCGAGAATCGGATCGAGCGTCTGCGCGCCCAGCGACTCGACGGCGAAGACCAGCGTGCCCTTCTGCTCCTGTGCGGCAGCTGGCAGCAATGCGGCGACGATCAGGCTCAGCGCCAGAGTCGCAATCCGGGCGACACCAAGAATCATCGTTTCCTCCCAAAAACACGCCCACTGTTTTTTGATGTTGGGCTTCTGTTTACAGGCGACCGACTATCGGGTGCGCGTCGAAGCCTTGTCAACACAACAGATCATCGTCAGCGATGCGGCAAGTGCAGACCCGCCAGCGGCGTCGCATCGCCGTGTGTCTTGATGGGGCCGGCGGGACACCGGCACCCCCAAGCTACGCCTTTGCCGGTTTGCGTTGCGGCATGCGGTAGCGGTCCTGCGGATCCTTCCAGCCTTTGAAGTTCGGCTTGCGCTTCTCGGCGAAGGCGGCGCGCGATTCCATCAGGTCGCTCTTGTCGCCGTGCTCGTGCAGCTCTTCGGCCAGCGCCTTCATGTCGGGGGCCGGTTCAGGCCGCATCTGCCGCATCATATAGACGGTGTTGACGCGCGAGGCCGGCGGCAGGGTCAGCATGTGCTCCGCCATGCCCATTGCCTCGGGCATCAGCTGCTCGGGCTCGACAAGCCGGTTGACGAAGCCGATCTGGTGGAAGCGCTCGGCGGTGAAGCGGAAGCCCATCGCCATCTCCATCGCGACGGGATAGGGCAGATTGGCGACATGGCCATGGTTGTAGCCGCCCAGCAGCCAGCGCTTCGCTTCCGACACCTCGAACACCGCGCTGCGCACGGCGACACGCAAGTCGGTACGCTCGACCAGCATGAAGCCACCGCCCATGGCGAAGCCGTTGATCGCGGCGATCACCGGCTTCTCCAGCTTGCCGGTCATGAACGGGTCCTCGATGTCGATCTTCTTGCCGCCGGGCGTCTTGTTGGCCAGCGTCTCCTTCATGTCCTCGCCGGCGCAGAAGCCGCGGCCGGCGCCGGTGAAGATCGCCACCTCGAGATCGTTGTCGTGGCGGAACGCTGTCCACGCCTTGGCCAGTTCGGTGCGCATCTCCTGGTTCAGCGCGTTCAGCCGGTCCGGCCGGTTCATGCGCACCACGAAGATCTGCCCGTGGCGCTCGGTCTCGACGACACTCATCCTGTTTCTCCTTCGATCAGCGATGGCCGGGGACTGCAGGTTATACCGAGTCTGGGTGATTGGGATGTCGGAACCCTGCAGGCCGGTGTAATGGGCGGGAGTTGCATGATCTCGCGCACCTGCGCGACCCGGGAGAGCGGCACGGCGAGCGGCCGCGTCAGGACCGGCGTGCTGCCGGGATCCGGATCGTCGGGGGCCAGCCGATAGTCGACGGAGAAACAGGCGAAGCCCTCGGCAGCAAAGCGGCGGCAATACTCCGCCATGGCGGTGTTGCCGCCATAGGCGCCGGCGTCGGGAAACGCGTCGTTGTCCTTGCTGCCACGATGGAAGGCGCCGCCGAAGGCCAGAACCAGCGCGGGCACCGGTCGCGCCGGTGCCGGTTGTGGCAGGTAGGCGTCCATCCGCAGGCCCTCGCCGCGCATCGGCCCGGCGCCGCCGTTGTAACCGACCCGGCCCTCACCATAGGGCAGGTCCCGCAGAACACGAACGGCCTCTGACATGTCGCGCCTCGATCTGGATGCGCTCGCCGGGGGCGCGGACATTGTTGGTGTCCGCGTGAGGGGGGAGCGAGTCCGCTACGCCGCCGGTTCCAGGTAGCTCTCGAACACCCCGACATGCACCTCGGCGCGATCGGCCGAGCCCGGCCAGAGCTCTTCGGTGCGGAAGCGCACGTCGTAGGTCGGCTCGTCCTCGGCATGGATGCCGTGGGCATGCGCGTCGGGGAAGGGATAGGCCGGCGTGATGTCGACCACGATGCCAGTCTTGCCGCGGATGTAGCCCGGCGCGCGGACATGGCCTGGCACATGCTCGGTTCGCACGCGCACCCGATCGCCGATCTTGTACTTCTGGCGCGTAGCCACGTTGGGCCGGCCGGGCGCTGCGGGCAGCGACAGGGGCACCGTTCCGCCGGCGCGTCGCTCCAGCTCGTCCTGCGTGAAGACGCCCTTCTCAATGCAGAGCGTGGCCAGGCTCGTCAGCGAGCGTTCGTAGTAGCTGGCCGACAGATAGTGCCGCGGCTCCATGCGTTCGATGGCGTGGCGGTATTCGTCCATGTTGTAGATGCCGTGCTTCACCGCCAGCGAGTAGAGCGCGTTGACGCGCTTCTCCCACGGCGCATGGAATGTCTCGGCCTTCGGCTTGTGGCGGACCCGACCGAAACCCTGCCGGCCGCCCATGTCATGCACACCGTCCATGACGGTCTCCTAGGCGAGGCGTGCGACGCCGATCATGGCGTCCTTGGTGACGATCGCGGCGAGCTGCTCCTCGCTCCAGCCGGCGGTGCGCGCCGGCCGCTCGGGCAGGATCATGTAGCGCGTGTCGGCGGTCGTATCCCACACCCGGATATCGACGGATTCCGGCAGATCGAGCCCCATCTCCTTCAGCACGGTGCGCGACTGGCGCACCACACGCGCGCGGTACTCCAGCTCTTTGTACCAGTCCGGCGGCAGGCCGATGATCGTGAAGGCCGTGCAGGAACAGAGCGTGCAGCAGATCACGTTCTGCAGCGTCGCCGTGTTCTCCTTCACAATCAGGTGCCGATGATGCGGCGGCATGGTGAGGCCAAGCTCGCCCACGGCGGCGCGGCCATTCTCCATCAGCCGCTTCTTGAAGGCGGGATCCGTCCAGGCCTTGGCCACCACGCGCGCGCCGTTCTCGGGCAGCCACTTCTCCTCGATCGTGTGCTCGAACTCCTCGATGGCGGCGCGGGCGTTCATGCCGCGCGCCTCGAAGATCGCCTCGATGGCGTCGATGCGCCGCTCGACCGGCGCGGTTTCCTGTTGTCGATGACCCGTGTCGGGCATGGGGTTCCCCTCGCTGAAGCGCGCAGAGTGACGGAAACCGTCCCCGATTCAAGTCGTCCGCGCGCTTGCCTGCCCGCCGGCCCAGGGGTCATGCTGTCGGTCTCGTGCGGAGGTCCGATGGACGCAGGGCGAAGTCCGGGCTGGTTCGTGCTTGCGGGGGCTCTGCTGCTGGGCGGCGGGGCGGCGGCGCAAACGCCGTCGGGTCGGCATGGCGATGGGCACGACCGGCATCACGACTGGTATCAGGATTTGCGCCAGCCCGACACGGGCTGGAGTTGCTGCAATGGCGGCACGGCCGAGAAGCCGGGCGACTGCCGGCCGACCAAAGCGTTTCGCGGCGAAGACGGTCGCTACCGGGCCTGGGACGGGCACGACTGGTTGGTGGTGCCGAACGCGAAGGTGCTGCGGCTGCCCACCCCCGACCGCGGCCCCCATCTCTGCGAGATGGGTGGCCTCGTCTTCTGTTTCATCACCGGCGAGCCGACGAGCTGAGGCGGCTTAGGCCGCGATCGGCGCGTCGCCCGATGCGTCGATCATGGTCCGCGCCAGCATCGTGTAGGCGGCACCCCAAGCCTCGCGCATTTCGGGCGTGAAGGCCGCGCCCAGCCCCTGCTCCAGCGTCCAGAGCAATGCGCCACCGACCGGCGCGTAGTGCGCCGGGCTGACGCCATAGCTTGCGTGGCGGCGGCCGAGCGCTTCCACGGCGGGCAGGAGCGTTTCGAGATGCGCTAGTCCAGCGACGGCGGTGCCCAGCATGGCCATGAGCTTTTTCTTCTGCGGGTCGAGGTCGTCGGGGAACAGCGAGCGCAGCTCTGGCGCAATCTCGAAAAGGCGCGTGTAGAAAAGATCGGCGGCGGTGTTGGCGTTCGGTGCTACGCGGGCGAAGCCCGATTGTACGAGCTTGATCTGGGCGGGGGTCATAGGAAGTCCTTTCGTCGGGTTGGTTGACGGTGGGACCATGCGCCCCCCGCGCTTCGTGGCGATGTCGCGGTGTGCGCGATTCGGTCTCGTGCGTATCGCGCTCAGGCCGGGGTCGGCTGGCGCGCGCCCTCGATCAAGGCGTCGGCCAGCGCGCCATAGGCCTGGGTCCAGGCCGAGCGGACCTCGGGCGTGAAATCACGGCCCAGCACGGTCGCCAGAGCATCGAGGAGCGCCGTGCCGACGGGTGCGTAGTCGGCAGGCTGCACGCCATAGCCGGTGTGGCGGCGCCCCATCTCGGCCAGGCTCGGCAGGATCCGGTCGAGCCGGTCGAGCCCGCTCACCACGGCGCCCAGCGTGGCCATCAGCTTGTCGCGCTGGGCCGCGGCGTCGGGTTTGAAAAGTCGGCGATAGTCGGGCCGGGCGGCAAATAGCCGCTCGTAGAACAGCTCAGCCAGCCAATCCACGTGTGGCGCGACCTGCCAGAACGTCCGCTGGACCAGCTTGATCTCGGCCGGTGTCATCGAGCCCCCGCTCGCCGCTCCAAAAGAGCATCCTTGCCAGGCTGTGTGTCGTGGCGGTGTCGCGGCGGTGGGGGTTCTGTATCGTCTGTATCGCAATCCCTGCCGGCTCAGGGCGACTTCACGGAAGGCGGCCCAAAGCTACGGCGCGGGCCGATGGAGTAGCGCCGCCTGACCCCGAGGTCGGCTCACTCGGCCGCCACGGCAAACCGGTGATCGGGCAGCGGACCCGCGCGGTCGATCGCGGCGCCCGCGTCGAACTTCTTCAGCTCCGGCATCACCTCGCGCGCGAACTGCCGCACATTGCGGGCGGCCTCCTCGTGCGGCATGCCGGCATAAGAGAAGACGCCGACATAGGACGAGTTGCGCGTCTGGCGATGGATTTCCATGATCTTGCCGTAGACCTGCTCGGGCGTTCCATAGACCTGAAGATCGGCGAAGAACTCGATCGCCTTCTGGTCGCCGTAGACCGCGAGCTTCTCGTTCATCTTGGCGTAGTACTCGTAGCCGCGCTGGTTCTTCATGTGCGCGCCGGCGAACTGGTAGTGATCGAGCACCGTGCGGTAGTAGCCGCCGATGTACTTCATCGCCATCTCGCGCGCGCGCTCGGCGCTCGAATCCACAAAGGTCCAGCCGGCCGATACAGGCTGCGGCGCGTCGGTACCGTTGATCTCACGATAGAGCGCGTTGTACTCAGCCAGTTCCTTTTCGACTTCGCGCCACGGCTTCTGCGGGATGATGAGCAAGCCAACCCCGAGGCGCGCCATGATGCGGGCACTCTCGGGACTGACGGCGGCGGCGTAGGTGCGGCCCCGGAAGCTGCGGAACGGGGCGGGCCGGATCGCCGCGGGCGGCTGCTTGTAGTGCTTGCCGTCATACTCCATGACGCCGCTCTCGAGACCGTTCAGAAGCGCGGTTCCGTACTCCACGAAGCGTTCGCGGCTCTCGCCCATGTCGAGCCGGAAGCCGTCGAACTCGACTTTGCCGGCGCCACGTCCCAGCCCCAGGATCATGCGGCCACCGGAGAGGTGATCCAGCATCGAGATTTGTTCGGCCACCCGCATGGGATCGTGCCAGGGCAGGACCACGACCATGGAACCAAGCTTCACATGGCGTGTGCGGCCGGCCATGTAGGACAGGAACTGCACCACGTCGGGGCACATGGTGTAGTCGGTGAAATGGTGCTCGACCGACCATATCGACTCGAAGCCGAGCGGCTCCGCCATGTCGGCGAGCGCCAACTCGTTCATATAGATCTGGCGGTCGCTAAGCGCCCGCCCGGTGTTCTGGAACACCGCAGCCATCCCGACATGCATGTCCGTTCCTCCCGATTCTTGGGCGCATGGTAAACGCCGGTTCAGTCCGATGGGAAGCCGCGAAACGCCGGACGCGCCATTCTTGATTTGGCCCCATTCCGCTGACAGGAAGGCGCATGCGTATCGTTCCGGCCATCCTGTTGGCCACCGCCCTTGCGCTGCCGGCACTCGACACCGCGCTCGCACAGCTTCCGCAGCCCGGCCAGATGACCCCGCCCGATCTTCAGCGCCGCCCGCGGCAGCGCGGCGAGCCACCGCCCGCCGATGCGCAGCCTGCCCAAGCGACCGACGCGCGGTTGGGCGACGTCGAGGCCTACTTCAACGGGCTGCGCAGTTTCCAGGCGCGGTTCGTCCAGAACAACCCCAACGGCGCGATCGTGCAGGGCACGCTGTCGGTGCGGCGGCCCGGTCGGATGCGCTTCGAGTACGACGCGCCCAGCGAGCTCAAGATCGTGGCTGACGGCAGCCAGGTCACGATGTGGGACACCGCGCGTGGCGATTTCGGTCAATGGCCGATCGGCTGGACCGCCGCATCGTTCCTGGTGCGCGATCCAGTCCAGCTTTCGGGCGACCTTACGGTCGACGAGATCGCCGAGGAGGGCGAGCTGCTGCTGGTGACGCTGGTGCAGACGCGCAAGCCACAGGAAGGCAAGGTCGTGATCAAACTGGCTCGGGGACCCCTGCAGCTTGTCGGCTGGACGATCCTCGATACGCGCGGCAACCGGGTCGATGTGAAACTGGCGGACTTCAAGGTGGGTGGATCCTTGCCCGATCGGCTTTTCCGCTTTGATGGACCCGACCCCAGCCAGATGCGCCGCAATCCGAACTGACCTATCGTCGCAGCCGACTTCATGAGGTGGGCATGACGGGCGTCGCGGTTCGGGACTCGGTTGAAGCGGACGTCGTCCGATGCCGCGACATCTATGCCCATCACGTGCTGACCGGCACGGCAAGTTTCGAGATCGATCCGCCTGATGTTGCCGAGATGAGCCGGCGCCGGGCGAGTGTGCTCGATCAGGGGTTGCCCTATCTGGTGGCGGAGCGCGAAGGCCGCGTCTTGGGTTACGCCTATGCCTCCAACTGGCGGCCGCGGCCGGCCTATCGGCATTCGGTCGAGAATTCGATCTACATCGACAAGGACGCGGTCCGACAGGGAATTGGCATGGCGTTGCTGCCGGTGCTGATCGAGCGCTGCACGACGCTGGGGCGGCGGCGCATGGTGGCGGTGATCGGCGATTCCGCCCAGACCCCGTCGATCAGTCTCCACGCCGCTTGCGGCTTCCAGATGGTGGGCGTGCTGCCCAGCATCGGCTTCAAGTTCGGCCGCTGGCTCGACAGCGTCATGATGCAGCGGCCGCTCGGACCCGGTGACACGACGCTGCCCTTTGTCGAGGCCTCGCGTCGGAACTAAGCTGTTCAGATGACGGGTCAGAATCGGCGCCCCTTGCGTGCCTGGGCTTTTCGGGACGCCACGGCGTGGTTCGCCGTGGAGCCGGTTGCCGATCTGAAGCGCGGCCCGCTGAGTTGTCTCTATTGTTGGGCCCGTCCATGACCCACGCGATCGGAGTGGCGGCATGAGGCTGATCGACTATTTCGACCGGGGCGCCGATCGGTATCCCGAGCGCGACTGTCTGCACGATGGAACACGCGGCTGGATCTACGCGGAGGTCCGGGACCTCTCGCATCGCATCGCCACTGGGCTGCTGGCGGCCGGGCTCGGCGAGGGCGACAAGGCTGCTGTCTACAGTCCCAACCATGCGATGGCCTATGCCTGTCTGCTCGGCATCGTGCGGGCGGGTGTGACCTGGGCGCCGGTGAACGCCCGCAATGCGCTCGAGGAGAATCTCTACATCCTCGACAACACCGACGTGTCGTTCCTCTTCTACCACTCCGACTTCGAGCCGAATCTCGATCGTCTGCGTGCCGCCTGCCCGAGAATCCGCTCCTTCATCTGCCTCGATGCTCCGGGCTTTGCCGACTGGATGCGCGCCCAGCCCGCGCGGGCGCCCGATCTCGCCGATGATCCGGACGGAGTGGCGTTTCTCGCGAGCTCCGGCGGGACCACTGGCCGACCCAAGGGCGTGCAGATCACCAACCGCAACATCGAGACCATGAACGCCATCTTCTGGGCCTCGATGCCGGTCACCGAACCACCCGTCCATCTCATGGTCGCGCCGATGACTCATGCCGCGGGCGTTTGTTCGTTTCCGCTGCTGCCCTATGGCGGCACCAACATCTTCATGGGCACGGCCGATCCGGGGGCCATCTTGGCAGCGATCGAGACCCATCGGGTCACGCACATCTACATGCCGCCGACGCTGATCTACATCCTGTTGGCGCATCCCGATGCGCGACGGCGCGACTATTCCTCGCTGCGCCATCTGGTCTACGCCTCCGCACCCATGTCGGTCGACAAGCTCGCCGAGGCGATCGATGTGTTTGGCCCGGTGCTGACCCAGACCTACGGCCAGGCCGAGGCCTGCATGATCTGCACGTTCTTTTCGCCGGAGGATCACGTCGAGGCACTGCAGCAGGGCAAGCGCCATCGGCTGGCGAGCTGCGGCAAGGCGTCGGCGCTGATGCGGGTCGAGGTGATGGACGATGCCGGCAACCTTCTGCCGCGCGGCGCTGCGGGCGAGATCGTTGTGCGCGGTGGCCTTGTGATGAAGGGCTACTACAAGAATCTGCAGGCCACCCAGGAGGCGTCCGGTTTCGGGTGGCACCATACCGGCGACATCGGCCGCATCGACGAGGATGGCTTCGTCTACATCGTCGATCGCAAGCGCGACATGATCATCTCCGGCGGCTTCAACGTCTTTCCCAGCGAGGTCGAGCAGGTGCTGTGGAGCCATCCGGCCGTGCAAGACTGCGCGGTGATCGGTGTGCCCGACGACAAGTGGGGCGAGGCGGTGAGAGCCGTCGTGGAGCTGAAACCCGGTGCTGCCGTCGATGCGGACGAACTGATCGCGCTGGCACGGGACCGGTTGGGTGGCGTCAAGGCCCCGAAGGGCGTCGACTTCGTGGCGAGTCTGCCGCGTAGCCCCGTCGGCAAGGTCCTGAAGAAGACGCTGCGCGAGCCCTATTGGGCCGGCCGCGCGCGGCGGATCTGAGACGGTGATTCCTGCCTGGCTCGCGCGGCTGCCACCCAATGTGCAGGGCGCCCTGTGGCTGGTGAGCGGCGGATTCATCTTCACTTCCACGAGCGCGATGATCCGGCTGCTCTCGGAGCAGGTCGACAGCGTGCAGAGCGCCTTCTTCCGTTCGGCGATCGGGCTCGCGCTGTTGGTGCCCTACCTTGTCACTGGCCGGGTCCGGCCTTGGGCGAGCACACGCATCGCCGGGCATTTCTGGCGGACGCTGGTGGGCACGACCTCGATGGTCTGCGGCTTCTATGCCGTCGCGCTGATGCCGCTCGCCGATGCGACCGCGCTCTCATTCTCCCAGCCGCTCTTTTCCGTCGTGATCGCCGCAGTGATCGTTGGCGAGAAGGTGCGGTGGCGGCGCTGGACGGCGACGGTCGTCGGGTTCCTAGGCGTATTGGTGATGGTTCGGCCCGGCGCGGGCGTGCTGGAGCCGGGTGCTGCCATCGCGCTCCTGAACGCGCTTCTCGTGGCCTTCTCGATCCTGTTGGTGAAGCGGCTCACCGACACTGAGGACCCGTTGACGATCCTGACGGTGTTCGCGCTCTTCTCCACTCTGCTGCTCGCGCCGGCGGCCGTGTGGGTTTGGCGCTGGCCCGACCTTTGGGGGTGGGTGCTGGCGCTTGGCATCGCCGGCTCGGCGACGGTCGGCCAGTACTTCTGGGTCCAGGCCTTCAAGGTCGGCGAGATGTCGGCGGTCGCGCCATTCGAATATCTGCGCCTGCCCTTTGCGGTGTTCATGGGCTGGCTGCTGTGGGGCGAGATGCCTGTCGTCTGGACCTACCTCGGGGCGGCCATTGTCATCGCATCGGCGATCTACATCGCCCGTCGCGAGGCGCAGCTCGCCCGCGAACGTCGCCAGGCGCAGAAGCCGTCCTGAGCGTGGCGGGACTTGTCTCCGCCGCGGGCAGCGGATAGAAGGCCCGCATGGAGGTGGCGATCCCTCCACGAGGCGTCAGCCGAAGCATCGCGTCCCCAACCGCTCACAGAGGACGCTCGACCATGGCTTCGACCAACTCACTTTCCATCCAGAAACTTTCGCGGCTGATCGGCCGACCGGACTGTCCGGTCCTGATCGACGTCTGCACCGACGAGGATTTCGCGGCCAACCCGAAGCTCGTCCCGGGCGCAGTACGGCGCGCCTGGGCCGACGTTGCGACGTGGGGCCCCGGGTTCGCGACCGGCGGCAAGTCGGCCGTCGTCGTCTGCCAGAAGGGATTGAAGCTGAGCCAAGGCGTCGCCGCCTGGCTGCGACACGCTGGGATTCGCGCTGATGTGCTGGAGGGCGGGATCGCGGCGTGGCAGGCGGCTGGAATGCCCACGGTGAACACCGCGAGCCTGCCGCCGCGTGACGCGCGTGGCCGGACCGTTTGGGTGACGCGCAGCCGCCCCAAGATCGACCGGATCGCCTGCCCATGGCTGATCCGGCGCTTCGTCGATCCGCAGGCCGTGTTCCTCTATGTGGCGCCCTCGGAGGTGATGGACGTGGCCGCGCGCTTCGGCGCGACGGTGTTCGATGTCGACCATCCGGATGTCCACTGGAGCCATCGCGGTGAGCGCTGCACCTTTGACGTCATGGTCGAGGAGTTCGGGCTGAAAACCGAGGCGCTCTCGCGCCTGGCGACGATCGTGCGCGGTGCCGACACGGGACGGCCCGAACTCGCGCCGGAGTCCGCCGGCCTGCTGGCCGCCTCGCTTGGTCTGTCGCGCATGTACGACGACGATCTGGAACAGCTCGAGGCCGGCCTCGCTCTCTACGATGCGTTCTACCGCTGGTGCCGGGACGCGGTCGGCGAGGGCCATGACTGGCCGCCGACGGCGCGCAAGCAGTGACCGCACCCCACGGCGTTTCCTTCTCCGAGGCGGCCAAGGTCTGGGCCCGCGTCGCCGCGCTCTCGTTCGGCGGCCCGGCCGGCCAGATCGCGGTGATGCACCGCATCTTGGTGGAGGAGAAAAAGTGGATCGGCGAGCAGCGGTTCCTGCAGGCGCTGAACTATTGCACGCTGCTGCCGGGTCCCGAGGCGCAGCAGCTCGCGACCTACATTGGCTGGCTGATGCATCGCACCGCCGGCGGATTGATGGCCGGCACGCTGTTCGTGCTGCCCGGCCTGCTCGCCATCATGGCGCTGAGCTGGACTTACGTGCTGCTCGGCAAGGTGCCGCTGGTCACCGGTCTGTTCTTCGGCCTGAAGGCCGCCGTGCTGGTGATCGTGCTGGAGGCGGTGCTGCGCGTCGGCAAGCGGGCGCTGCGCAATGCGGTGCTGCGCGCGGTAGCCGCGACGGCGTTCATCGCGATCTTCTTCTACAATGTGCCGTTTCCCGCCATCGTCGCGGGCGCGGCGGTGCTGGGCTTCATCGGTGGCCGGCTGGACTGGCCGGCCTTCCGCGCCGGTGGCGGGCACGCCTCGGGCGGCGGCCCCCAACTCTCGGACGCGCAGTCACTCTTGGGGGAGGGAACGCCTGATCACGCGCGACCCAACCTGCGCTGGGCGCTGGCGCTTGGCGGCGCGCTCCTGGTCCTCTGGTTGGTACCCGTGGCGGTGTTGTGGGCCGGACTGGGTGCCGAAAACACCTTCTCGCGGATCGCGATCTTCTTCAGCAAGCTCGCGGTGGTGACCTTCGGCGGCGCCTATGCGGTGCTGGCGTATGTCGCGCAGCAGGCGGTCGACACCTATGCTTGGGTGACGCCGGGCGAGATGCTGGATGGGCTCGGCATGGCCGAGTCGACGCCGGGGCCGCTGATCATGGTCACCCAGTTCGTGGGATTCCTGGCGGCCTTCCGCGATCCCGGCAGCCTCTCGCCGTTGGTCGCCGGCACGCTGGGCGGGCTGCTCACGACCTGGGTCACCTTCACGCCGTGTTTCCTCTGGATCTTCGTCGGCGCGCCCTTTGTGGAGGTGCTGCGTGGCAATCGCGCACTCGCGTCGGCACTGCAGGCGGTGACGGCGGCGGTGGTAGGCGTGATCCTCAATCTCGGGATCTGGTTTGCGCTTCAGGTCCTGTTTGCCGAGCGACGGCCGGCATCGTTTGCCGGTGCCAGCGTCGATCTGCCGATCCTCGCCTCGGCCAATCTGCCGGCGATGGCCCTGGCCGCAGCCTGCGCGGTCGCCATCTTCCGCTTCAAGGTCGGGATGGTGCCCGTGCTCTTGGGCGCAGCCCTTGCGGGCATGGTGGGATCGTTGATCCTGCCGGGCTGACGGCTAGCCGGCCGGCGGGCGTTCCTTGCGCAGCCAGGCGCGCGCCCGGTTCCGGTGTGGCTCGGCGATGTGGGCCTGCGCCGTCTTGATGGCCGTCAGGATCACGGCGGCGTCGTCGGCGTAGCCCACGCCAAGGATGAAGTCCGGCACGATGTCGATCGGCAGCACGAAATAGGCCAGGGCGCCGAACAGCGTCGCGCGGGCAGAGAGCGGCGTCGCGGGATCGATGGCGCAGAAGTAGGCCGCCAGCGCGTCCTCAGTGAACGGAATCCGGCCCAGCGTCCGGCGGGCCTTGTTGAGGAACCCGGCATGGACGTGCCGTTCATCGGCCTCCAGCCGGACCGGGTCGGGAAAGGGCGTGGCCTCTGGCGGGGCGTTCATGGCGGGAAAGTCGGGTCGGGGGGCCGGCTTGGCAAGGGGTGTCGCCATGCTAAAAGCCCGGTCCTTGCCCTGAAATTGCCTCAACGGAGAGCCTCATGAACGTCAAGGGACAGGCCGTCATCGTCACTGGCGGCGCCTCGGGTCTGGGTGGTGCTACCGCCAGCGCGCTGGCCGCGGCCGGCGCCAAGGTCGCGATTTTCGACGTCCAGGACGAGCTCGGCGAGAAGAAGGCCCGGGAACTGGGTGGCCTCTACATCAAGACCAACGTCGCCGACGCCGCCAACACCGAAGCGTCAGTGAAGACGGTCGTGGAGAAGCTCGGCGCTCCGCGCGTGGCGGTGAACTGCGCCGGCATTGGCCGCGCGGCCCGGACCATCTCGAAGTCGGGTCCGCACGATCTCGGCATGTTCGCCCAGGTGATCCAGGTGAACCTGATCGGCACCTTCAACGTTATCCGGCTGGCAAGCTGGGCGATGAGCCAGGCCGAGCCGATGGAAGATGGCGAGCGCGGCGTGATCGTGAACACCGCCTCGGTCGCGGCTTTCGACGGCCAGATCGGTCAGGCCGCCTACTCGGCGTCCAAGGGCGGCGTGGTGGGCATGACGCTGCCGATCGCCCGCGACCTGTCGTCGGTCGGCATCCGGGTCTGCACCATCGCGCCGGGGCTGTTCCTGACACCGATGATGATGGGTCTGCCGCCGGAGGCGCAAAAGAGCCTTGGCGCCCAGGTGCCGTTTCCCTCGCGGCTGGGCGATCCGGCCGAGTATGCCCAGCTCGCCATGTCGATCGTGCAGAACCGGATGCTGAACGGCGAGACGATCCGGCTCGACGGCGCCATCCGTATGGCGCCCAAGTAGGCCTCAGACCATCGCGTCGATCGTCCGGGCGAGCGCCTCGTCACGGGCGCTGAGTCCGCCGGCGTCGTGGGTCGTGAGCACGATCTCGACGCGATTGTAGACGTTGGACCATTCGGGGTGGTGGTCGGCCTTTTCGGCCGCGATCGCCACCCGGGTCATGAAGGCGAAGGCGGCGCCGAAATCGCTGAAGCGGAAGGACCGGCGGATCGCGTCCCGGCCCGCCACCTCCTGCCACTCAGGCAGCCCCGCCAGCGCCCGTCGCCGCGCCTCGCCTGCCAGCTTCTCGACCATCGATCCCCCCGGGGCCTTACCGCGAAGCCACGGTACCGACATCCGAGCGGTGGCACCAGTTCAGCTGCTCGAAGGGCAGTTTGTGGCGCTGGGCGACCGAGCGGACCGCCACCATGTCGATGCAGCGCTGCTTGTCGCGGGAGTAGTGGGTGTTCATCAGCGGGCTGGCGTCGTCGTGCGGCAGGCCGAGCACGTGGCCCAGCTCGTGCTTCATGATGGCCGCCAGGTCCTTGTTGCCGACCCGGTCGGACAGCACATAGACGTGGCCGCCCTTGATCCCGGACTTGAGCGCCAGGGCGTTGCGCAGCGCGCTCTCCTGCATCACCGGGTGGCGACCGTCGATCTTGGCGACGACCCAGCCGCCCTGCGCCTTGATGGCGGCATCGGCCGCGGTCGACACGACGTGAGAGCGGTTCACGATCTCGAACTTGATCCAGCCGTTCAGGGAGACGTTCCACTCGGCGATCGCCTCACCGATGCGGGCGGCTTCGCGATGGTCGAAGTTGCGGTCGACATGCAGTTCGATGGTGCGGGTGAAGGCCGGGGCGGAGAGGTTGGTGGTGTAGCGGGAAGAACCGATCGAAGGGGCGGTGGCGTTGCCACCGGCGTCGCGGATCGCCTCGATGGAGCTGTCGTGCGCCACCGGGACGGAAGCCGAAAGCGCCAGGCCGGCGAGAGCTGCGATCGTGGTGTTGAGAAGCTTGCCGAACATTGTCCTACCCCTTGGGTCTCGTGTCGGCGGTGCGTCCGTCGACAGGGCGGGTTATCGGCGCGCTCGGCGTCGTGACCGCGTCGCGCAAGCGAGCTTGCGTGTCGCGCGTATCGTGACGATACGGCCATGCGGCGTGTGACATTGGCGACCCGGGCCGCGATACGCGCGATACACGTGCGACGCGGAGCGACACGTTCGGTGAACGACCAGTCATTTCCCGCACTTGGCAAGCGCCGTCGGCTGTGGCTATGACGGGGTCATGCCGGTCTTCAGCAACCCGCGTCGCACGCGCCGCTTCGACACCGCGCCCACGCTTGAGGATGTCGAGGCGATCGCCGCCGAGGCTCTCGCGACGATTCCGGAGGAATTCCGGCGCCATGTCGGCAACGTGCGCATCCAGGTCGACGATTTCCCGACCGAGGAGATCGAGAAGGCGATGGAGCTCGAGACGCCGTTCGACCTGCTCGGTCTCTACCAGGGCGTCTCGATGGCAGAGCGTGGCGCCGACCACGTCGCCAACGACATCGACCGCATCTTTCTGTATCGCCGCCCGATCCTCGACTATTGGGCCGACAGCGGTGAGGACCTGCCGCACGTCGTGCGCCACGTGCTGATCCACGAGATCGGCCACCATTTCGGCCTGAGCGACGACGACATGGAGGCCATCGAGGCACGGGCCGAGGCCGAGGAAGCCGGTCGCCAGCCGGGAGCCGCATGAGCGCGGCCCTCAGAGCCGAACTGCTCGGCATCTATGCCGGCCGCGCCACGCGCCGCTACGGCCTGAGCGACATCAACCAGCTGCAACACGCGCTCCAGGCCGCGGCGCACGCCGAGGCCGACGGCGCTTCGCCGGCCACCATCGTGGCCGCCCTGCTGCATGATGTCGGCCACATGATCCACGATCTCGGCGAGGATCCCGCCTCGGCCGGGATCGACGACCGCCACGAGGCGCTGGGCGCGGACTGGCTCGACACGCGCGTCGGCCCCGAGATCGGCCAGCCGGTGCGCCTGCATGTCGAAGCCAAACGGTTTCTCTGTGGTACCGAGCCCGGCTATTTCGCCTTGTTGTCCGAGGATTCGGTGCGCAGCCTCGCGCTGCAGGGCGGGCCGATGTCGTCAGCCGAGGCCGATGCCTTCCGCGCGCTGCCCTTCTCGGCTGAGGCGGTGCGGCTCCGCCGCTACGACGAGGCGGCCAAGGACCCGCGTGCCCGCACGCCGGATTTCGATCACTTCCTCGGCTATCTCAGGCGCTAGGCGCTCCACCGACTGCGCCGCTATCCGACGCGACGGACGGCGGGCAGGGTGTAGCGTCCGTCGAGCGCCGCCGCCTCGGGCTCGTAGAGCCGCATCGTGATCCGCATCGGTCCGCTTGCGGGCGTCGGCAGCCAGTTGGACTCGCCCGCCGCCGGCCGTTCCGCCTGGAGCGCGATCTCGAGGCTGCCGTCAGGCCCGCGGACCAGGCCGCGCGTGCGGTCGCCGATGGCGTAGCGTTGGATCGGGTTGTCGACGAAGAACGCGCGACCCTCCGGCGTCACCTCGTACATCGACAGCGACCAGAAGGCGCGGGCCGGCGGCAGGCGGCCGGCCTCGAAGCGCAGCGTGTAGCGGGCACCACCCTCCAGCAGCCGCCCGTCGGCGTCGGTGCCGGCGAACATGTAGGTGGCCTCGACCGGTTCCAGCGCGGCAAGGCCGGTGAGCGCGATGTGGGCGCGGTAGAGATACTCGGTGCCGAAATTGCCGAGGCTGCGGTGCGAATAACCCCAGCCGTCGACAAATCGGCCGAACTGAACGCCTGCGCCCCGGATTGCCGTTGTCGCTTCGGCCAGACCGGCGAGCACCGCAGTCCGCTCGCCATCGGACAGGCCGCGGGAATCGAAGCGGCGCGCCGGCCGCAGGCGCAGCGGCGCCAGGCGCTCGACCATCGGGGCGTCCTCGGCGCGCACGGGACTCTCGCCCCAGGCACGCGCGCCGACGTCCAGCACATGGAAGGGATCGTTGCGGTCGATGGCGGGCCAATCGGCCACCGGCTCGGGCGCGACCACCGTGTTCTGGCGCATGATCTCGCGGGTTTCGTGGATGCGCCTCTCGTTGCGCACATCCGGGGTT
Source organism: Alphaproteobacteria bacterium (assembly GCA_016870115.1). Classification (GTDB taxonomy): domain Bacteria; phylum Pseudomonadota; class Alphaproteobacteria; order Reyranellales; family Reyranellaceae; genus VGCH01. The sequence goes on from VGCH01000006.1 coordinate 23,600, forward strand.
TCGAGCCGCACCCGGCTCTGCAGCAGCCGAACCGCGTTCACGTCCTCGGGCCCATCGACCAGGATACGCCCCAGCAGCCACACCGAATTGGTCGGAGAGCGGACGAGCGTCACGTCGTCGGGCGCGGTCCCGGTCCAGCTCGGCCCCACGACCATATGCGGGCGCGGCGTGGCGCCATGCAGACGTCGGCACACATAGGCGAAGTTGTTGGTGAACAGGTCCATGAAGGCGAAGCTGTAGTAGCGCTCGCCCATCTCCGGCAGGGTGAGGAACATCGGTCCGCCCGACAGGTCGAGCCAGCCCGACGAATACATCGTGTCGTTGTTGGGCGTTGTGACGGCGCGCGAGGTGTGGTCCGCCAGCCGCGGCACATGGATGAAGGTATTGAGCTTGAGGCGGCGCGGATTGTTCGGATTCACCGTGGCGTTCCAGCGCGTGCGGTACATCTCGACCAGCGGGAACACGAAGATCGCAGCCTCGCGGGCGAGGTCCTTCAACATGGCGGGGTCTCCCTGGGCACGGGCGGTCCCGGCCGCCAGCAGGGCGGCAGGCGCGAGGGCAGTGAACGAACGACGGCGGATCATGCAGCGCTCCGGCGGCTGGTGCGGCAGGCGCGCACAAAGGACGCGGCCTCCCGCCATGGATCGAGTGTCCAATAGGATCGCGCACGACCTGAGGGCGAGGCCAGCACGAAAACGACCGCGCCCTCCAGCATGACCGATTGCCGGCCATAGGCGGGACTGGCGGTCCCGAGCACCGGCGCGGCCGCGGCTTTGGCGGTGAAGGCGATGGCCGCCGGCCTGAAGCGGCGCAGCTTGGCACGCAAGGCGCCGACATCGAAACCATCGCGGCTGAGCTCGTGGTCGGAGCCGATCTCGGTCTTGTTGAGGTCGGTTAGCCCGAGCCCCAGCCCGGGCAGCAAGCCGAACTCCGCGGGCGCCAGCTGTCGCCCGGTCAACCCGACCGCATGCAGCGCGGTCCAGAAGGAATTGCCCGGATTGGCGTAGTAGGCGCCGGCCTGGGCCGAGGCGCGGCCGGGCGCGGTCCCGCAGAACACCAGATCGAGGCCAGGCGCCAACACGTCCGGCAGCGGTGGCTTCGCGCGCCGGCGCGTTCCTCCGCCTTGTGCGGCAGGAGCCATGGGCGGCGGCGGGATCAGGCCGCGACCAGCGCCTGCGCGCGCGCCAGCGGCACCGGGGCCTCGTCGAGCAGCAGCTCGCTCGCCTCCCGCTCCCAGGTCGATTCGGACAGTGACAGAGGGTCCTTGGGTGCCAGACGGTGCTCAAGCACCAGCCGCGACAACAGCAACCGCCGCGCGTCGCTGCCCTGCGCACCAAGGGTCGCGCCCTCCCATGCCAGTAGCGCCGCCGTCGCGGCGTGATACAGCGCGCCGGCCGCGACGCGGCAGCGATCCTCCTTGGCCGGATCGGCTGCCACCGCCTCGACGAACCGTTCGACCCGGTCGAGGGTGGCACCCAGCAGTCCCTTGTACTGACCCGGCAGAGCGCCCGATGGCTCGTAGCGATCGCGCAGCGCGGCCGACAGCGCCTTGTGGCCGCCGGCGCGCCCGGCGGCACGCTGCACCACATCGAGCGCGTTGATGTTGGAGGTGCCTTCCCAAAGCGTGCCGATCTGCGCGTCGCGCACCAGACGCGCGGTCACCCACTCCTCGATGTAGCCCAGCCCGCCGCGCACCTCGAGGGCGGCCGACGCCACCGGGATGTTGTCACGACAGGCGCGGAACTTGTAGACCGGCGTCAGGATGCGCAGCAGGGTCTCGGCGCTGGCGTCACCCTTGTTGGCGCGGCCCATCGCTTCGGCCGAGAAGGCGTACATCGACAGCGCCTGCTCGGTCGGCACCATCACCTTCATCAGCTGGCGGCGCAGCAGCGGCCGATCGATCACCGGACCGCCGAACGCGGTACGACCGCGGGCGGCGGCCAGCGACTCGTTCAGGCAACGTCGCATCATCGAGGCCGCGCGCACGCCATGGCTCAGCCGCGAAAGATTGACCTGGTCCATCATGTGCTTGAAGCCGCGACTGACATCGCCGACCTGGTAGGCGAGCGCCCCCTCCATGCGGATCTCGCCCGAGGCCATCGAGCGCGTGCCGAGCTTGTCCTTCAGCCGCACAATCCGATAGGCGTTGCGCCAACCATCCTCCAGCCGGCGCGGCATCGCGAAGAGGCCGAGCCCCGCCGTGCCCGGTCGCGCGCCGCGCGGGCGTGCCAGCAGAACGGCGACATCGGCGTCGGCGTGGCTGCAGAACCACTTCTGGCCATGCAGGCGCCAGCGCTCGACACCGTCAGGCCCCATACCCAGGGGCTCCGCCTCGGTCTCGATCGCGCCGACATCGGAGCCCGCCGCCTTTTCGGTCATGAATTGCGTGCCCTTCAGCATCACCGCCGGGTCCTGGCTCAGCAACCGGTCGAGCAGCAGGCGCTTCAGCGCCTCGGAGCCGTAGCGATTGATGGTGAAGTTCGACGTGTCGGAGACCGACACCGGACACATCAGGCCGAACTCCGCCTGCACGAAGAGATAGGTGATGCCGTACTTGACCAGCGGATGGGCGGGTTCGGCCATGCCCAGCACACCGGCGCGGTGGCTCATGGCGTGCATGCCGAACTCCTCGAACGCGATCTTCTCCATCTCGCGATAGGCGGGATGGTACTCGATCCAGTCCTCGTCGCGGCCGAAGCGGTCGCGGGCGTGCAACACCGGCGGGTGGCGATCGGCGGTGCGCGCGAGCTCGTCCAGCCGGTTGCCGGCAAGATCGCCCAGCCGGTCGAAATGCGGCTCCATCGCCGCGCGCAGCCCCGGCTCCATGTAGAGACCCAGCAGATCGCGGAACTGCCGATCGACCCGGTAGAAGTTCACGCCCGAGGCGTCGGGGGCCACATGATGCGCGCCATGGGCGACGCGCGGTTCGGCGGCAGGGGGGCTGTCGGGCATGGCGGATTCTCGTTCAAGCAGCGGTGGAAAGCAGGCGTTCGACGAAGGCCGGCACGATCTCCGTGGCGGGACCATAGATCGTCTCGCCGAAGAGGCTGTGTCCATCGGAGGGTTCGAGATTGAGCTCGATCGTGCGGGCGGAGGGGCGGCGACGGCGCACGATCTGGATGAAGCCCGCCGCCGGATAGACGGTGCCGGACGTTCCGATCGACACGAAGAGATCGCAGCGCTCCAACGCCGCCGTGATCTCGTCCATGTAAAGCGGCATCTCGCCAAACCAGACGATGTGCGGCCGCAGCTCGCCGATGGCGCCGCAGTCGGCGCAGCGCGAATGGGTGAACAGGTCGGCATCGGACTCGCGGACCGTGCCGCACGCCATGCAGCGCACCAGCCCGCCGCGACCGTGCATGTGCATCACCCGGCTGGCGCCGCCCGCCTCATGCAGGAGATCGATGTTCTGGGTCACGAGCGCGACCTCGCCCGGCCATTCGCGCTGCAGCCGGCCGAGCGCGTGGTGTGCCGCGTTGGGCACGATGTTGGCGGAGCGGAAGGCTGCGCGACGCTCGTTGGAGAAATCGAGCACGGTCTTCTTGTCGCGATGCCACCGCTCGATGGTGGCGACATCCTCGACATTCACTTTCGACCACAGCCCGTCGGCGTCGCGGAACGTGTCGATTCCGCTTTCCTTGGAAATGCCCGCGCCGGTCAGCACCACGATGGTGCCGCCGCGCCTCAAGCCGTTCGCCTCGTCGCCGGTCCGCATGGGCTCAATCTACCGTCGTGCTAGGGTGGGGCAACTGCGAGGTCGTCATGGCTGCCACCGCGCCCGTCGGGGTGCTGTTCATCTGCACCGGAAACACCTGCCGCTCGCCGACGGCCGAGGGCGTCTTCGCCACGCTCGCCGCACGGGCGGGCCGCGCCGGCGACTTCGCGATCGACTCAGCGGGGACGGGGGTGCGGACAACCGGCGAGCCGCCCTCGCCGCGGGCCATCGCCGCCGCCCGCCGTCGCGGCTACGACCTCTCGGGTCTGCGCGCCCGCCCGCTCGCGCACGACGATGTCGCGCGCTTCACCCATGTGCTGGCGATGGATCGCGGCCATCTGCGCCTGTTGCGCGAGCAGGCGCCGCCCACCCTGATCGATCGGCCTCGCCTGTTTCTCACCGGCGCCGGCCTGGCCAACGACGAGGTTGCCGATCCCTGGGGCGGCGGCGAGGCCGACTACGAACGCTCGCTCGACCAGATCGAGGCGGGATGCCGCGCGTTGCTGGCGCGGGTTTGAAAATCGCGGCACGTACTACCAAGCCGTCTTCCGCGGCACTCGTCGCCTGCCCGCTGTCCCAGAGCGTGCGGTGTTCCGAGTCTGAGCTTCGTCGAGCCGGCGGCATGTGCTAGCCGGGGTCCGCTGTCCGCGGCGTCTCCGGGCGCTTCATGCTGCTCTACATCCGGCGCTGTATGGATGAGAACGGACGCAGGGTCGCCGGTGCGACGATCCCCAGCGCGCGCCCGCGCGCCGGCCACTCAGTCGCCGCGCGCGAGCTGGCGCAGCTCGTCGAGCGGTGACGGGAGCCCCGCGCTGCAGATCCTGATGTTGGCCGCGGTGGGACAGGAGGCGGTGCCGCCGATCTTGCATTTGGCGGCCTGGCACTTCTTGCGGTTCTCCTGCGTGTCGCTGCCGCGATAGCGGCAGTACTGTCCGCAGTCGCTGCCCTGGGTGCAGATGTAGCAGCCATCGGCGCGCGCCGGCGTCGCCGCGAACAGGGCCGCGCCCAGCACCGCCGCCAGGACCAGAAGGAACTTCCTCATGCCGCCTCCTCTTCGGCGGACGCCCGCCATTCTTCGCACACCGCGTAGTCAGTCTCCGACGCCAACCGCGCGCTCCGCAAGGCCTTGCATCGCGCGGGCGCCAGTCGCGACAGGCTCCAGATTGCGGCGGCGCGCACCAGCGGGGCGTCGTCGTCGATCAGCGCCTCCACCGCCGCGATGGTGGCATCCCCGCGCGGCGCGTTGCCGAGGGCATACGCGACGTTGCGCAGAAAGCGGTCGCGGCCGATGCGTTTGACGGCGGTGCCCGCGAAGCGTTTCCGGAAGCCCGCCTCGTCGAGGCGCGCGAGATCGGCGAGCGCGGGTCCGTCGAGGGCCGGTCGCGCATGCAACGCCGTCTCGCGCGCGGCCTCGGCGAACTTGTTCCAGGGACAAACCGCAAGACAGACATCGCAGCCATAGATGCGATTGCCGAGCAGCGGTCGCAGCTCGCGTGCGATGGCGCCCTCATGCTCGATCGTGAGGTAGGAGATGCATCGGCGCGCATCGAGTCGGTACGGCGCCGGAAAGGCCGCGGTCGGGCACGCGTCGAGACAGGCGCGGCATTGGCCGCAGCGGTCCGTCTCCGGTTCGTCGGCGGGCAGGTCGGCTGAGATCAGAAGTTCGCCAAGGAACAGCCATGAGCCGTGGCCGCGCGACACCAGGTTGGTGTGCTTGCCCTGCCAGCCGAGGCCCGCGCGCTGGGCCAGCGGCTTTTCCATCAGCGGCGCGGTATCGACGAACACTTTCAGGTCGCGCCGATAGCTGTCCCAGATGAAGCGGCCCAGCGCCTTGAGCCGCGTCTTCAGCACGTCGTGATAGTCGCGACCACGGGCGTAGACGGAAATGTCGCCGTGGGTCGCGGGCGGCGCGGCGGCGAGCGGGTCCGTCGCCGGCGCATAGCTCAGACCCACGGAAACGACGGTGCGGGCCTCGCGCCAGAGTCGGGTGGGGTCGGTGCGTGCCTCGGTGCGATCACCGAGCCATCCCATGTCGCCGTGGTGGCCGGCCGCGAGAAAATCCGCGAGTGCCGCGCGGCGACGCTCGATCTCGCGGGCATCGTCGGTGGCCGGGGCGAAGCCCACCGCATCGAAGCCGAGTGCCAGCGCGCGGTCGCGGATCGCGGCCTTCAGCTCGGCCGGGCTCGCCCGTTTGGGCGGCCGCACCGGCACGGGCGGAAGGCGGCTCATCCCCGGCCGCGATAGGGCGGCACACCCGGATCGGGCAGCCACAGGTCTTTGGGCGGCGCGCCGGACTGCCAGAACACGTCGATCGGCATGCCGCCGCGCGGATACCAATAGCCGCCGATGCGCAGCCACCGTGGCGCCATTGCGCTCACCAGCCGCTTGCCGATGCCGACCGTGCACTCCTCATGGAAGGCGCCATGGTTGCGGAAGCTTCCGAGATAGAGCTTCAGCGATTTGCTCTCCACGAGCTTGGCGCGCGGCACATAGTCGATCACCAGATGGGCGAAGTCGGGTTGGCCGGTCATCGGGCAGAGCGAGGTGAATTCCGGCTGCACGAAGCGCACGAGGTAGCACGTGCCCGGGTGCGGATTGGGCACGGTTTCGAGCTTCGCCTGTTCCGGCGAGGCGGGTTGCGCGGTCTTCTTGCCAAGCTGGGTGAGGTGGTCGTAGCGGCGTGCCATGGGGGTCTTCCTTCGGGGTCATCCTATGCTATTCGCGGGGCGATGACTCATCGCATCGCCATCGTCGGGGCCGGGCCGTCGGGTTTCTACGCCGCCGACGGGCTGCTGCGGCTCCGTCCCGACCTCGCGATCGACCTGATCGACCGTCTGCCAACTCCGCTCGGCCTGGTGCGGGCCGGGGTCGCCCCCGACCATCAGGGCACCAAGGCCGTGGCGCGGCAGTTCGACCGGATGCTCGACAAACCGGGACTATGTTTCACGGGAAACATCGAGATCGGCCGGGACCTGGCTTGGGAGGCGCTGCGCGCGGCCTATGACGCGGTGATCGTGGCCACCGGCATGACGCGGGATCGTGCGCTGGGAGTGCCCGGAGAGGCGCTGCCGGGCGTGCTGGGGTCCTTTCGGTTCGTCGGTTGGGTTAACGGGCATCCCGACCATGCCGGGCCGCCCATAGATCTCTCCCGGGTTCGGCGCGTGGCGGTGATCGGCAATGGCAACGTCGCGATCGATGTCGCGCGGCTTCTCGCGAAGACGCCGGAGGAGCGGGCGAAGTCCGACATTTCCCCGACCGCCGAGGCCGCTCTCGCCGCGGTACCGATCGAGGAGATCGCGATCCTGGGGCGGCGCGGGCCGGTCGATGCCTCTTTCACCAACAACGAACTGGCCGAGCTGGGCCGCCTGCAGCGCGCGGTCGCGCTGGTCGCGGGCGATGGCCTCGAGGCCGAGCCGCCGGCGAGCGATCCGACACCCGAGAGACTGCGCAAGTCGAAGAACCTGGAACTGTTGCGCGGCTTCGCGGCCAATGCCTCGGGCACGAAGCCGGTGGCGCTGCGGTTCCTGTTCAACGCCGGCCCGCTCGGATTCGCGGGAACGGATCGCGTCGAGGCGGTGGAACTCGCGACCGGGCGCCTGCCTGTCGACCTTGTGGTGACCTGCATCGGCTACAGCGGCGAGCCGATGCCGCAAGGCGAGGGGGTCTTCGCGGTCGGCTGGGCGCGGCGCGGGCCGTCGGGCACGATCCCGACCAATCGAGCCGACAGTCATGCGGTCGCCGCGTCGGTCATTGAGTGGCTGAAGGATCGCGCGCCCAAGAGCGGCGTGACGCCGCCCGACGGACTGGCGGCGCAGCGCGTCGACACCGCCGGCTGGCGGCGCATCGATGCCGCTGAAACCGCGGCCGGAGCGGCAGTCGACCGACCGCGGGTCAAGCTCGCTACGTGGGACGCGCTGCGGTCCGTCAGTCGAGCCTGACGCACGTGCCTTCGAGACCCGGCCGCGAGGCCGGGTAGCGCGTCGTTACCCGCGCGTCGTGGCCGGGCACGATCATGTCGACGCGTCCTTCCGCCAGCGCCTTGAGCCTGTCGTATCCCGCCAGCATGTCGGCGACCGAGTAGACGATCGCGAACAGCTTGTCGTTCTCGATGCCCCAGAAATAGTGGCTCGCGTCCGAGGCGAGCACGAGCCAGCCATTGCGAGTCATGATCCGCACCGACTGGATGCCCATGGTGTGGCCGCCGATCAGATGCACCGAGAGTCCGGGCGCGATCACCTCGTCGCCGTCGTGGAAGACCAGGCGGCCGCCATAGAGCGCGCGCACCATGCCGACGATGTCCTCGCACTCGTAGGCATGGCGGAACGGCGCCTTGCACATGTGCCGGCCGGTGGCGAATTGCATCTCCTTGTCCTGGAGATGGAAGCGCGCCTTGGGGAAGCGATCCCAGTTGCCGATATGGTCGTAGTGCAGGTGGGTCACGATCACGTCCTCGACCTCTCGGGCGTCGACGTCGAGGTCGGCCAGCATGTCGGCAGGATTGCGCACGACGTCGCGGCCGCGACTCTTGCCGACCTGGGTGTTGAAGCCGGTGTCGATCACGATCGGCTTGCCCCCGACCACACGATCGCCGCGCTCGTCGAGCGGGATCGCCACCCAGACGAAATAGTCCATGGGAAAATCGGCATCGTGGGGGTCCGGCGCGATCTGCACCTCGTAGGCCTTGCGGGGCAGGTGAGCGTACTTCACCGCGTGAACTTCGTAGTGGGGCGTCGAGCGCATCCGGCGTTCCTCTGTTTGCTTGCCGCGAGGGTAGCCCGCTCGGGCACTACCGCGCCACCGCGCTCGCGTCCGTGCTACAGCGGGGCATGACCCAGGATGCCCGCCGCCACGCGCCCGCCGCCGCCCGCAACCGCGATCCGATCCTCGAGGTGTTGCGAGAGGCCCTGCCGCCTCGTGGGTTGATGCTGGAAATCGCCTGCGGCTCGGGGGAGCACGCTTTGCACTTCGCCCGCCATCTGCCGCATCTCGACTGGCAGCCGAGCGATCCCGATCCCGGCGCGGTCGCGAGTGCGGCGGCTTGGCGCGAGGCCGAGGGCAGCCCCAACCTGCGCGCGCCGCTCCGGCTCGATGTCCGCGAGACGCCCTGGCCGATCGATCGCGCCGATGCGGTGTTCTGCGCGAACATGATCCATATCGCGCCCTGGGCGGCCGCCGAGGCGCTGGTCGCGGGTGCGGCGCGGCTGCTGCCCGAAGGCGCCAATCTCGTGCTCTACGGTCCGTTCCACCGGCACGGAGCGCCCACCGCCCCCAGCAACGCCGCCTTCGATGCCGATCTGCAGCGTCGCGATCCTGCCTGGGGAATTCGCGATCTAGAGGGCGAGGTGGCGCCCTTGCTCGCGCGCATGGGTTTCGGCCCGCCCGCGATCCATCCGATGCCCGCGAACAATCTGACTGTGGTGGCGCGGCGCCTCAGCGGCCGGTGAAGACCGGCTTTCGCTTCTCGACGAAGGCGCGGACGGCCTCGTGGTGGTCGGCGGTGCCGCGCGCGCGCGCCAGCCGCTCGGCCTCCCGGTCGATCGCGGTCCGGTAGTCGATATCGAGCGCCTCGTCGAGATTGTCCTTGATGAGGCCCACCGCCACGCGCGGACCGGCGGCAAGCTCGGCTGCCCACTTGAAGGAAGCGTCCGCCAATGCCGCATCGTCCACGACGCGATGGAATAGGCCCAGCCGCTCGGCCCGTTCGGCATCGACGCGCTCCGAGGTGAGCATCAATTCGCGGGCCCGCGCCGGACCGGCGGCGCGAGTCATCAGCCAGGCGATGCCGTAGTCGCCGCTCAACCCGATCTTTGCATAGCCCGTACTGGCGAAGGCCGAGCGGGCGGCGATACGCAGGTCGCAGGCCAGCGCCAGCGCAAGCCCCGCACCGGCTGCCGCGCCGGGTAGGGCCGCTATGGTGGGCTTGCGGACCTGCGCAAGCGCCCCGGTCAGCCCTTGGTGGCGCGCCCGCATCTCGGCGATCACCCTGTCGATCGGGGCGTCGGCGTTCTTGCGATTGGCGCCCATGTTCTTGACGTCGCCGCCGGAACAGAACGCCGAGCCCGCGCCCGTGATCAGGATCGCCCCGACCGCGGGATCAAGCGCACGCTCGGCGATTTGGCGGCGCAGCGCCCCCGACATCTCGTCGGACAGCGCATTGCGCGCATCAGGACGGTTCAGCGTCAGCACGGCGACCCCGCCGCGAACGACCGCGGTGAGTTGCGCGGTGCCGGTATCGATCGTCGTGTCGGCCATGGATTCTCCTCCGGTCAGGCGAGCGCGAAGCCCTCGTAGCCCGCCTTCACCACGTCCTCGCACTTCTGGATGTAGGCCGGGAAGCCGCCGATATAGGGCATGAAGACGCGCGATTTGCCGGCGATGTTGGCGCCGACATACCAGGAGCTGCAGGTCGACCGGAGGGTCGTGCCCGCCACCGTGCGGTTGTGATCGACCCAAGCTTCTTCGGCGCCCGTGTCCGCCTCGATGCGCGCGAGCCCGCGGCGGCGCAGGTGGGCGATACAGTCGGAGATCCACTCCACATGCTGTTCGATGGTTGGCAGCATGTTGGTCAGCACCGAGGGGCTGCCCGGCCCGGTGACCGTGAACAGGTTGGGAAAGCCCGCAATCGCGAGGCCGAGATAGGAGCGCGGACCCTCGGCCCACTTGTCGGCCAGTTTCGCGTCCGCTTTGCCTCTGATATCGATCCGCAGCATCGCGCCCGTCATGGCGTCGAAACCGGTCGCCAGGACGAGATCGTCCACCTCGAACCGTTCTCCGCCGGCGCGCACCGCGTCGGCGTCGAAGCCTTCGAGCGGTCGTGCGTTGAGATCGACCAGCTTCACATGCGGCTTGTTGAAGGTGTCCCAATAGCCTGTATCCACGCATAGCCGCTTGCAGCCGATCACGTTGGTCGGCTGCAGCGTGCGGGCAAGCGCGGGATCCTTCACGATCTCGGAAATGCGCGCGCGCACGAAGTCGGCGGCGGTGTCGTTGGCCTCTTTCTTCAGCAGGAGATCGCCGAAGGCCCCCATGAAGATGAGGCCGCCGCGATCCCATCGCTCGCGATAGGCGCGTTCGCGCTCGACGGGCGTGGCCTCCAGCGCCGGTTGCGGGCTGAAATCGAAATCGATGCCCGAGGGCATGGTCTTGGCGCGCCGGCGCAACGTCTTGTAGTCGGACTTCACGCGCGCGACGTAGGCCGGGTCGAGGGGCGCGTTGTGGGCCGGGATGGTGTAGTTGGCGGTGCGCTGGAAGACCGTGAGCGACTTGGCCTCGGCCGCGATCAGCGGGATCGACTGGATCGCAGAGGAACCGGTGCCGATCACCGCCACGCGCCGTCCGGAGAAGTCGACCTTCTCGTGCGGCCAATGTCCGGTATGGAAGCGCCGGCCGGCGAACTTCTCCAGCCCCGGCAGTTTCGGCGTGTTGGGCGCGCTGAGGCAGCCCGTTGCCATGACCACGAACCGGCCGATGTAGCGCCTGCCGTTCTCCGCCGTGAGAGTCCATTGCGCGGCGGCTTCATCCCAGATCGCGGACTTGATGCGGGTGTCGAAGTCGATGTCGCGCTTGAGATCATGGCGCGCGGCCACATGCTCGGCGTAGCGCAGGATCTCGGGCTGCGTCGCGTAGCGCTCGCTCCAGTTCCAGCTCTGCTCCAGCTCATCATCGAACTGATAGGAGTACTGCACGCTCTCGACGTCGCAACGCGCACCCGGGTAGCGATTCCAATACCAGGTGCCGCCGACACCCGCGCCGGCCTCAACCACCCGTGCCGAGAAGCCGAGCCTGCGCAGCCGGATCAGCGCATACAAGCCGGCGAATCCCGCACCCACCACCACCGCGTCGAACCGACCCGCGTCCATCGTTCCCCCCGCTTTCGTCCCGGGGCAGCATGAGCAGCGCCGGGGTGGCGACGCAAGCCTTGCCATGCGAGGCTTCGCGCGATGCGAAAGACTGACGACTCCGCCTATCCCGCGAGCTGGTACGCCGCGACCCGAGATCAGGCGCCCGAACGGCCGGTCCTTTCCGGCACACGTGAGGTCGATGTCGCCGTGGTAGGTGGCGGTTTCGCGGGCCTCCATGTCGCGCGGCTTCTCGCCCGGACCGGTCGCCGGGTCGCCGTCTTGGAGCGTCGATGCGTCGGATGGGGGGCCTCGGGACGCAATGGCGGCTTCGTGGGGGCCGGGTTCGCCGAGCGCTCCGCCGCCATCGTCGCCAAGGTCGGGCGCGACCATGCCCGGGCGCTCTATACCCAATCGATGCGCGGTCGCGCCGTGGTGCGTGCCGTGATTGAGGAGGCCAACCGTCCGGGTTTGCTGATGGGCGAGGGCCGCCTGGTGGTCGCGCGCACCGATCAGGGGGCGGGTTTCGCCGATGCGACGCGGGCGATGGCCGACACGCTGGGAGCCACCTTCGAGCCCTGGACCACGGAGCAGGTGCAGGCGGTGGCGACGACGGATCGCTACTTCCAGGCTGTGCACGACGCCCAGTCATTCCAGATTCACGCGCTCAACCTCGCGCTTTTCTTGGCGGCCGAGACCGAACGCCATGGCGGACAGGTCTTCGAGGCGAGCGAGGGCCGCGCCCTTGTGCGCGAGGGCACGCGCTGGCGGCTCTCAACGGCTTTGGGGGAGATTCGGGCACCCCATGTAGTTCTGGCCGGGAGCGCCGATCTGGGACCGGTCCATCGCCGGTTGGCTGCGGCGGTACTGCCGGTCGCGACCTATGTCGCAGTGACGGCTAAGCTCGGGCCGAAGATCGCCGAGGCCGTGCGGTGGGCGGGGTCGATCTCCGATACGCGCCGTGCCGGCGACTATTATCGCGTGATCGACGGCGACCGTTTCTTGTGGGGCGGCCGCATTACCACCGACACAAGCGAGCCCGCGCGCCTGCGCGAGTGGATGCGGGGCGACATCCTGTCGGTCTATCCGCAGCTTAGCGATGCGCCGATCGAGTGGGCCTGGCCCGGCACCATGGGCTACGCGCCACACCGCATGCCGCAGGTGGGTGAGATCGAACCGGGCCTTTGGATCAGTTCAGCCTTCGGGGGCTCGGGCCTCGGCCCGACCGCTGCGGCGGCCGATGCGATCGCGGCCGGCATCACCGGCGAGGATGACCGCTGGAAGTTGTTCGCGCCTTGGGGCACGCCGTGGGCCGGCGGCTTTGCGGGTCGCGCGGCGACGCAGCTTGTGTACTGGAAGATGCAGCTCGCCGACCGGATCGACGAGGCGCGGCAGGCGAAGAACGCGCTCGCCCTTCGCGCATGAGCGTCCAGGGTATCGGCGCCAGCCCGCGTCGCCGCGAGGACGAACGGCTGTTGCGCGGCCAGGGGCGCTTCCTCGACGATCTTCCGGCGACCGATGCGCTCCACGCCGTCTTCCTGCGCTCACCGCACGCGCATGCGCGGCTGCGCGCGCTCGACCTCGCAGCGGCCCGCGCGATGCCAGGGGTCCATGCGGTTCTATCGGTGACCGATGCCACGGCCGACGGCCTTGCTCCGTTGCGACCCTATGCCGAAGCGAACACGCGCACGGGCGAGCCTTTCGCTTTCCTGCCCCAACCGCTGCTGGTCGATGGCACGACGCGGCATGTCGGGGAAGCGGTCGCGCTGGTTGTAGCCGAAAGCGCCGCGTGCGCGCTCGATGCGCTCGAAGCGATCGCTGCCGATTGGGAGTCGCTGCCTGCCGTCACGACGATCGCTGCCGCCCGGGCGCTCGATGCCCCGCTTCTGGCCGACTCCGTGCCGCGCAATACCGGACTGGACTGGCGACTGGGCGACGACGCGGCGGTGGAGCGGGCGATGGCCACCGCGGCCCATGTCGTGCGTCGCCGAATCATCAACCATCGCGTGGTCTCCAATCCGATCGAATCGTGCGGCGCCCTCGCGTCGTTCGATGCGGCGAGCGGGCGATACACGCTTCGCGTCGCCAGCCAGAGTCTGCATCTCAACCGCGACTACACCGCGCGGGCGCTGGGCGTGCCGGCGTCACAGGTGCGGTTCGTCGCGCAGGATGTCGGCGGCGGGTTCGGCGCCAAGAATTTCGCCTATCCCGAACATGTGCTGCTCCTCTGGGCCGCGCGCCGGCTCGGCCGACCGGTGAAGTGGGTCGCGAGCCGGACCGAGACATTGCTGAGTGAACATCCCGGGCGCGATCACGAAGCTGACGCGACACTAGCGCTGGATGCCGGTGGCCGATTCCTCGCGCTTGCCATCGACGGCGTGGCCAACATCGGCGCCTATATGATCGCCGTTGGCGGTGGCGTCCAGACCAACCAGTACCCGCATCTCGCGGGCACGCTCTATGCCATCCCGGCGATCGCGCTGGGCATCGCCGCGGTCAACACCAGCACCACCCCGATCGGCGTTACCCGCGCGCCCGGCTTCGCCGAAATGAATGCGATCATGGAGCTTCTGATCGACGAAGCGGCGCGCGCCACCGGGATGGACCGCCTCGAACTGCGCCGGCGCAATCTCGTCCTGGCCGCAGCCATGCCGTGGACCAACGTGTTGGGCGGCGCGGTCGATAGCGGCGACTTTCCGGCTGCCCTCGCGCGTGCACGCGCAGCGGCCGACCTTGCCGGTTTCGCCGACCGTCGGGCCACCAGTGCGGCGCGCGGTCTGTTGCGGGGACTCGGCGTCGCGGCTCACATCAAGGCGACCGGTGGGCCGCCTGACGAGAACGCCGAAATTCGCTTCACGACCGCTGGCGGCGTGGACCTGATCGTCGGCACGCAATCGATCGGCCAGGGTCACGAGACCAGCTTTCCGCAGATTCTGGCGGAGCGATTCGGCATCCCCAACGCCACGATCCGGTTGGTCCAGGGAGACACGGACGCCATCCTAAAGGGTGGGGGACATGGCAGCTCGCGGTCGACCTACATGGGCGGGACCGCGATCTGGCGCGCCGCCGATGCGGTGCTGTCCAAGGCGCGGCCGCTCGCGGCCGCACAACTCGGCTGCGTGGAAGCCGAGATCGACTTCGACTCCGGCCATTTCCGCGCGCGAGGCACCAATCGCACGCTGGCGCTGCTCGAGCTTGCGACGCGCGCGAGAGCGGCGGGGACGCCGCTGGACAGCTACGTCACCTGGACGCGCGAGGCGATGACGCTCCCCAACGGAGTCCATGTGGCAGAGGTCGAGATCGATCCTGAAACCGGTCGCCCAACACTCGTGAGCTATGTCGGCGTCGATGACTACGGCGTCGTCGTGAACCCGCTGCTCGTGGAAGGCCAGGCGCATGGCGCGATGGCGCAGGGCGCCGGCCAGGCGCTGCTTGAGTACGCGGTGTACGATCCCGCGTCGGGCCAGATGCGCGCCGCCACGCTGATGGACTATGCCCTTCCGCGCGCCGACGATCTGCCGTCCTTCCATCTCGAATTGAGCCCGACGCGTTGCACCACCAACCCGCTGGGCGTCAAGGGGGCGGGCGAAGCCGGCGCGATCGCGGCCTTTCCGGCGATCCTGAACGCCATCAAAGACGCCGTGGGCGGCAAGCTGCCCGGCGCCGGGCCGGCGACATCGGAGCGCATCTGGCGAGCGATACGGTGCGGATGACGTCTGACTTTCGCGCGCTGGGGTGAGGCGGGGCAAGGGCAGTGGGATCTTGCAGAGTAAGCGCCAGCCTCCGCGTCGACGACGCGGGCCAGGCTATTCGGCTGGTGCGACCTTGGGCACGACAACGCGTCGACGACGGGTCGCCATCAGTGCGGGGATCAGCGCCAGCAGCGTCACGCCCGAGATCATGAGGAACGTGTCGTGGAAGGCGAGCGCCTGGGCTTGGGCATGGACCATTTGCCCCAGATGCTCGATCGCGCGGGCGTGTCGTGTCGCCTCCGATAGGCCGGCGGCGCGCAAGAGCTGGGCTATTCGGTCGAGCATCTCGGCGCTGGAGCGGTTGGCAAAATCCTGGGTCGCCGTCAGCGCCTCGGCGTGGAAGGCCATGCGTGTTTCAAGGAAGGCGACGAACAGGATCGTGCCGAACGCGCCGCCGAGCTGGCGGATCAGGTTCACCGCTCCCGCACCCTGCCGCACCTGCGATGCGGGTAGCGCATTCAGCGAAAAAGCGTTGAGCGCAGGATTGATGAAGCCGAGGCCAAGCCGCGAGATCATGAAGATGCCCGCCAGCGTCCAGAACGCCGTGTCGACGTCGGCGGTGCTCATGGTGGCGAAGCCTGCCGAGAACAACACCAGCCCGCCCGCGATCATGCCGGCGGGCGACAGCCGGTCCGACATGCGTCCTGCCATCGGGAAGATCACCGCCAGCATGAGGCCCGCTGGCATCACCATCAGCCCCGACATCAGGGGCGTGAAGTTCACCACGGTCTGTACGAACACCGGGCCGACATAGGTCGACCCCAACATCGCGGCGCCAAAGAAGAACGCGATCATGCCCGCCGCCGCGAACTGCCGATTGGCGAAGAGGCGCACGTCGAGGAGCGGCGTCGGCACACGCAGCTCCCAGACCACGAAGGCGATGGTGGCGGCGGCGCCCACGCCCAGTCGCGACAGGGTGGTGTCGGAGGTCCAGCCCTCCCGCTGGCCGCCGGCCAAACCGATCATCAGTCCGCCGAGCCCGACACACATCAGCACGAAGCCACCCCAGTCGAACTTCGGCAGGCGTTTGGGCC
The DNA here is from genome assembly GCA_016870115.1 of Alphaproteobacteria bacterium. Lineage (GTDB taxonomy): Bacteria > Pseudomonadota > Alphaproteobacteria > Reyranellales > Reyranellaceae > VGCH01. The sequence continues at coordinate 39,939 of VGCH01000006.1, forward strand.
ATGGCTGGGTCGGCATGAAGATCGCGGACAGACCGGCGGCGATGGCGCAGAAGGGCAAGGCGATGAAGAAGACGTAACGCCACGAGAAGAGTTCAATCATCAATCCGCCGAGCGTCGGGCCGATCGCCGGCGCAAACACGACGCCGAGACCGAAAACGCCCATGGCCGTGCCGCGTCGCTCCGGCGGAAAGGCCTGGAAGATCAGCGCCATGACCAGCGGCTGGCCGACCCCCGAAGAAAAGCCCTGCAAGACGCGGGCGAAGATCAGCACGTCCTCGTTGGGCGCCATCCCACCAAGCACTGCGCCCACCGAGAAGACGGCAAGCGCCGCCAGAAAGGTTCGCCGCTCGCCAAGCAGGCCCGACACCCAGGCGTTCATCACCATGCCTGCGGCCATGGTCGCGGCGAAGGCCGACGACATCCACTGTGCCTTGTCCTGGCCGATTCCGAAGGCGCCCATCACATCGGGCACCGCGACGTTCACCGTGGTCATGCTGAGCACCATGCTCAACACGCCGATCATGCCGGCGATCGTCACCAGCCAGCGCCACGCAGGCCCGTAGCGGGCGCGCAGATCGTCGGCGCTATCGTAGCTCAATCGCCACCTCGACCATCATGCCCGGGGTGAGCGCACGTGGCGGGTTAACGAGTTCGAGTTTCACCGGGACGCGCTGCGTCACCTTGGTGAAGTTGCCGGACGGGTTGGGCGTCGGCAGCAGCGCGAACCGCGCCGTGGTCGAGCTGCCGATGCGCGCCACGCGGGCGGTGAAGCGATCCGACGGAAAGGCATCGACGGCGATCGCCGCACCCTGTCCGGTCGCGAGGTGGCGCAGCTGGGTTTCCTTGATATTGGCCTCGACCCAGACCGCCGCGGGATCGTGGAGGATCACGAGCCGCTGGCCCGGTCCGACGAACTCGCCGACGAGAACAAAGGTGCGATCGATGACACCCGACACGGGACTGCGGATGGTCCGGTCCTCAACATCGACCAGCTGCTGGCGCAGCATGGCGGCGAGGTTGGCTTCGGTGTGGTCGAGCCCGGCGAGTTGGCCATCGATAACCGCGAGCCGTTCACGCTCGGCCAGCGCCTCTGCGACAGAGTTCTCAGCCTGCAGATGCTCGGCCTCCAGCCGCCGCCGGGTGCCTTCGAGGCGGGCGACGTTGGCGACCGCCGTCTCGAGCTGCCGATCGGTGATCACCTTGCGCTCGGCCAACTGGCGGCTGCGATCCAGCTCCTGGCGGGCGAGCAGGATATCGGCATCCAGGGCCTGCCGCGCGGCGCTGCTCGCCTCGACGCCGGCACCGCGGGTGCGCGCCTTGGTCTCGGTCTGGCTGTCGATCAGGCGACGCTCGGCGCGCAGGCGCTGCCGGTCCGCTTGGACCGCGGCGATCTGTGCTTGCAGGGCGTCGGCGCGTAGCTTCGCGGCACGGTCGTCGAGGCGCACAAGCACCTGGCCGGCCTCGACACGCGCGCCCTCCCGGACAGCCAGCTCCACCACGAAGCCCTCGGCGCGGCTCGACATGGTGAAGATATCGGCCATCACGCGGGCGTCGGATTCATAGACGTGCGTGGCGCGCAGCCAGACCTCGCGGCCGGCGACAGCCAGCGCGGCGATGACAATACCCGCGATCAGCGCGAGGCGGATCGGTCGTGCGGCGATGCGGCTCTCCCGGGCTTTCCCGGGCGGGATCATCCGCCATCACGGTGCGCCGGGCAAAGCCCACCCCACATGCCCGCCATGCGGCAGGGGCGGGGGTGGCGCGTGGCGCGTCAGACCAGCCGGTCCAGTTCCTTGACCAGCGCGTCGCCCATCTCCTGGGTGCCGACCTTGCGCAGGCCTTGCGCCGTCAGTTTGGCGGCGTCGCTGCCCATGGGCAGCAGGTCGGCGGTGCGGTAGCCGGCCGCCAGAACGTTCTCGACCGCCTTCTCCACGAGGTCGGCCTCGCCGCCGAGATCGAAGGAGTAGCGCAGCATCATGGCGTAGGAGAGCGTCTCGGCGAGCGGATTGGCGATTCCCTTGCCGGCAATGTCCGGCGCGCTGCCGTGGATCGGCTCGTAGAGCGCCTTGCGCCGGCCGGTCGCGTCGGGTGCGCCGAGTGACGCCGAGGGCAGCATGCCGAGCGAGCCGGTCAGCATCGACGCCTCGTCCGACAGGATGTCGCCGAAGAGATTGTCGGTCACGATCACGTCGAACTGGGCGGGCCAGCGCACCAGCTGCATGGCGAGCGCGTCGGCGTACATGTGGTTCAGCTGCACGTCGGTGTAGGACTCCTTGTGCAGCTTCGTCGCCTCTTCGCGCCACAGCACGCCGGTGTGCATGACGTTGGCCTTCTCCGACGAGCAGACCTTGTTGTTGCGCTTGCGGGCAAGCTCGAAGGCGACGGCACAGACGCGGCGAATCTCCGAGGTGCTGTAGCGCTGCGTGTCGATCGCCTCGCGCTGGCCGTCCGGGCGGGTCGACACGCCGCGCGGCTCACCGAAATAGACGCCGCCCGTGAGCTCGCGGATGATCAGGATGTCGAGGCCCTTCACGATCTCCGGCTTGAGCGAGCTGGCATCGACCAGCGCGTCGAATACCTTGGCCGGCCGCAGGTTGGCGAAGAGGTCCATTTCCTTGCGCAAGCGCAACAGGCCGCGCTCCGGCTTCTTGTCGAACGGCAGCGTGTCCCACTTGGGTCCGCCGACCGAGCCGAACAGCACCGCGTCGGCTTCCAGCGCCTTGGCCATGGCAGCGTCGGTCAACGGCACGCCGTGCCGGTCGAGCGCATCGCCGCCCACCGCATCCTCGGAGATGTCGAAACCGACGGCGCGCTTGCGGCCCATCCAGGCGACGATCTTGCGCACCTCGTTCATGACTTCCGGCCCGATGCCGTCGCCGGGCAGCACGAGGAGTTTGCGATTCGACGCCATGATCTGTCCTTGGTTCGGGATTCGGTCGGGAGGCGGGGCGGCGCTCAAGCCGCGGTGCCGAGCCAGGGTTGGCTGTCGCGCTGACGCGCCTCGTAGGCGTCGATGTCGGCCGCCTTCTCCATCGTGAGGCCGATATCGTCGAGCCCGTTCAGCAGGCAGTGCTTGCGGAAAGCGTCGATCTCGAACCGGATCGTGCCGCCATCGGGTCCTTTGATCTCCTGCTTCTCCAAGTCGATCTCGACCACGGCGTTGGAGCCGCGATTGGCATCGTCCATCAGCTTCGCCACATCTTCCTTGGGCAGCTTGATCGGCAAGATGCCGTTCTTGAAGCAGTTGTTGTAGAAAATGTCCGCGAAGTCCTCCGACACGATGCAGCGGATGCCGAAGTCGAGTAGCGCCCAGGGCGCGTGCTCGCGGCTGGATCCGCAGCCGAAATTGGGACCCGCGACCAGGATCTGCGCGGACTGATACGCCGGCTGGTCGAGCACGAAATCCTTCTTCTGGCCGTCGGCGGTCCAGCGCATCTCGTGGAACAGACCTTCCTTCAGGCCGGTGCGCTTGATGGTCTTCAGGAACTGCTTGGGAATGATCATGTCGGTGTCGACATTGACCATCGGCAGCGGTGCCGCGACGCCGCGCAGCGTGGTGAATTTTTCCATGGGGTCCCCGCGAAAGCCCGGGAATAAACGGGCTTTCCCGGGGGGCGTCAAGTCGCTCAGCGGCTCTTCACGACGAGCGTACCCGCAACGATGTCGTGCAGGCCGCGCTTCCGGTCGGTGAAGGCGACCATGATGAAGCCGATGCCGAGGATGATCACCGACAGGAACTTCGCGAAGTAGCGGCCGGTGGCATTGAGGAAGCTGAGCCGCTGACCCTCACTCGAGACCACGCGCAGGCCCATCGCCATCTTGCCGAGCGTGGCACCGCGCTCCGAGCTTTCCAGCAGGGCGAAATAGAGCCAGCCGATGAGGAAACCGGGCAGGTTCGCCTTCAGGGAGAACGCTGACGCGTCGTCCATGAAATCGACGCCCATGATCTTGGCGACCACAACGCTCACCAGGGTGAGCAGGATCGCATCAATCACATAGGCAACCACGCGGACCCAGAAGCCACCGAACCCGGTGGGCTGCGGTCCGGCGGGGCGCGCTTCCCAGACGGGCGGCGGCGGTGCGAGCGGACCGGAGGGGGGAACCGAGGCCATGGCGATCACTCCCAAAAGAAAACGGGCGGTGCCCCAAGGACACCGCCCGCAAACCTTACCCCGCCGGAGCGGGGTGCGTCACCCCCCGACTACTGGAAGTCGCGGACGTCTGCCAGCGTGCCCTGGATGGCGGCGGCGGCGGCCATCGCGGGGCTCACGAGGTGGGTGCGCCCGCCGCGACCCTGGCGGCCCTCGAAGTTGCGGTTCGAGGTCGAGGCGCAGCGCTGCCCCGGCTCCAACCGGTCGGCGTTCATGGCGAGGCACATCGAGCACCCCGGCTCGCGCCATTCAAAACCCGCCTCGATGAAGATGCGGTCCAGCCCTTCCTTCTCGGCTTCGGCCTTCACGAGACCCGAGCCCGGGACGACCATCGCGGACACCGTCGAGGAGACCTTGCGGCCGCGGGCGATGGCGGCGGCCGCGCGCAGATCCTCGATGCGCCCGTTTGTGCAGGACCCGATGAACACGCGATCGATCGGCACATCGACGAGCTTGGTGCCCGGCGTGAGGCCCATATAGGCGAGCGAGCGTGCCCAGGCTTCGCGACGGTTCTCGTCCGGCGCACGGGCCGGATCGGGAATGACGTCGGTGATGGGCAGCGCGTCCTGCGGGCTCGTGCCCCAGGTCACCATCGGCGGAATATCCGAGGCGAGCAGGTTGAGTTCGGTATCGAACACCGCCCCGCGGTCGGACGGCAGGCGCCGCCAATGGGCCAACGCCATGTCCCAGGCGCCGCCCTGGGGCGAATGCGGCCGACCCTCGAGATAGTTGAAGGTCGTGTCGTCGGGCGCGATCAGCCCGGCCCGCGCGCCGGCCTCGATCGACATGTTGCAGACCGTCATGCGGCCTTCCATCGTGAGATCGCGGATCGCGCGGCCGGCATATTCGATCACGTACCCGGTGCCCCCCGCGGTGCCGAGGCGCGCGATGATGGCGAGGATCGTGTCCTTGGCGGTGACGCCGATCGGCAGCGCGCCGTCGACCGAGACTCTCATGTTCTTCGCCGGCTTCTGCAGCAGCGTCTGGGTGGCGAGCACATGCTCGACCTCCGAGGTGCCGATGCCGAAGGCGAGCGCGCCGAAGGCGCCGTGGGTCGAGGTGTGGCTGTCGCCGCACACGATCGTCATGCCGGGCAGCGTCATGCCCTGCTCCGGCCCGATCACGTGCACGATGCCCTGGCGGATGTCGGTCATGCCGAAATAGGGCACCCCGAACTCCACCACGTTGCGCTCCAGCGTCTCGACCTGCACGCGCGACTCCTCGTCGGCGATGCCGGCGGCGCGGTCGAGGGTCGGCACGTTGTGGTCAGCGACCGCGATAGTGGCGTCCGGTCGGCGCACCCGCCGTCCGGCGGTGCGCAAACCCTCGAAGGCCTGCGGGCTCGTCACCTCGTGCACGAGGTGCTTGTCGATGTAGAGCACGCAGGTGCCGTCGTCCTGGCGATGCACCACGTGCCCGTCCCAGATCTTCTGGAACAGGGTACGCGGCGGCGGCGGCGGCGGCGGAGCCTTCTTGCGGAACGCCATGGCGCGGCTCCTTACTTCTTGCCGCCGCCCTTGGCGGCGCGCACGGAGCCCTCGCCCTTGGGCTTTTCCTTCTTGATGCGCTCGCGGCGCGGCCGCTTGGCCTGCTCCTCCGCCTGCTCGACCAACAGCTGGCGCTGCGCCTCGACGTCCTCGGCGATGCGGCTCGCCTTGCCGCGCAGGTCGCGCAGGTAATAGAGCTTAGCGCGGCGGACGGTGCCCTTGCGCACCACCTCGATCTCCCAGATCGACGGGCTGTAGAGCGGGAACACGCGCTCAACACCCTCGCCGAAGCTGATCTTGCGCACCGTGAAGGCGGAGTTCACGCCGGCGTTGCGGCGGCCGATGCAGACGCCCTCATAGACCTGAATGCGCTCGCGGTTGCCTTCCTGCACCTTGACGTGGACCTTGAGCGTGTCACCCGCCTCGAAGCGGGGCACCGGCCGTTCGGCCACGACCTTGGCCATCGTCTCCTGGCCGAGCGTGTCGAGAATGTTCATGTCAGTCCTTCCTTTCGTCCGATCTCATCGTTTGCCTGTTTCGGTTCCGGCGAAGCGGGCCCAGAGGTCCGCCCGTCGCAACCGGGTAATCTCGCGCCGTCGTTCCGCCCGCCATGCCGCCACCTTCGCGTGGTGGCCCGACAACAGGACCTCCGGCACCGGCCGGTCGATCCCGTCGGGACCCCGCCAGATGGCGGGGCGGGTGTAGTGCGGATACTCCAGCAATCCGTCCTCGAAACTCTCCTCTCCGGCCGACGCCGCGTCGCCCATGGTTCCGGGCAACAACCGCACGCAGGCATCCATCACCGCCAAGGCCGCGACCTCGCCGCCCGAAAGCACGAAGTCACCGACCGAAACCTCCTCCAGCGCATGCGCCTCGACGACCCGCTCGTCGATGCCCTCGTAGCGCCCGCACACCAGGACCGCGCCCGGCCCCGCGACCAGCTCCCGCGCCCGGACCTGGTCGAATGGCCGGCCCCGCGGCGACATCAGAAGCAACGGCACGCCCGGCCGGGCCACCGTCGCGATCGCCGCCGAGAGCACGTCCGGCTTCAGCACCAGACCCGCCCCGCCGCCGAATGGCGCATCATCGACCGTACCGTGCCGGTCGGTCGCGAAGCGCCTGATATCGACCGCATCGAGCGACCATGTCCCGTCGCGGAGCGCCTTGCCTGCAAGGCTCAGCCCCAACGGTCCCGGGAACATCTCCGGGAACAGGGTAAGGACGCTCGCCTGCCACACGTTCCGGTCTCACGCCTCCTTCGTCGGGTCGCCCCCCGGCAGCAGGCCGGAAGGCGGTTCCACCGTAACCTCGCCGCGTTCCAGATCGATCTCCGGCACGCAGGCGTCCGTGAAGGGAAGCATCGCTGCGGGGCCATCCCCGCCCGACACTTCCATCGTCTTGCCGGCGCCGAAATCGTGAAACGCCACGACCCGGCCCCAATCCCTGCCATCCCGACCGACCGCGCGCAGCCCGATCAGGTCGGCCTCGTACCACTCACCCTCCGCCGCCGCCGGCAGCGCCGACCGCTCGACGTAGAGCTTGATGCCCCGCAGCGCCTCGACGGCGGTGCGGTCCTCGATGCCGGCGACCCGCGCCAGCACCATGTCGCCCTTGGCCGACAGCGCCTCGACCGTGAAGCGCCGGCCGTTCGCCTCGTCGCCGAGCGGGCCATAGGCGCCGATGTCCAGCGGCCGCGCCGCGTAGCTCTTGATGCGAACCAGGCCTCGCACGCCGTGCGGGGCGCCGATCACACCGAGCAGGACGCGCGGCCCGGCCATCAGGCCTGCGCCGCCTCCGATCCCGCCTCGCCGGCCGCCGCCGCGGCGGCTTTGGCGCGCTCCTGCGCCTTGGCGCGGGGCTGCGGTTTCTTGGTCTGGTCGCGGCGGGCGCGGGGCGCCATCAGCTCGGCCGCCGCCAGGAAGCGCGCGACGCGGTCCGACGGCTGGGCGCCGACCTTCAGCCAATGGGCGATGCGCTCCTTGTCGAGCTTCACGCGCTCGGCGTGCTCGCGCGGCAACAGCGGATTGTAGGTTCCCAGCTTCTCGATGAAGCGGCCGTCGCGCGGGCTGCGCGAGTCGGCGACCACGATGTGGAAGAACGGCCGCTTCTTGGCGCCGTGCCGGGTCATGCGGATGGCAAGCATTCTGTTCCAGTCTCCTCGTTTCGTCGTTTCGTCGTCGTCTTCAGCGCGGAAAACCCGGCGGCGGCATCATGCCCCCCAGGCTCCGCATGAATCCCTTCTCACCGAGCTTGTTCACGCGCTTCATCATCTTCAGCATCTCGGCGTGCTGCTTCAGCAGCTTGTTGACTTCCTGCACCTGCACGCCCGAGCCGGCCGCGATACGCTTCTTGCGCGAGGCGTGGATCACATCGGGGTTGCGTCGCTCGCGCGGCGTCATCGACAGGATCACCGCTTCCTGCCGGCGCAGCTGCTTCTCGTCGACCTTGGCCTTGGACATCGCGGCCTTCGCCTGCACGGCGCCGGGCAGCATGCCCATCAGACCCTGCAAGCCACCCATCTTGCGGAGCTGCCGCAGCTGGCCCAGCAGATCGTCCATGTCGAACTGGCCCTTGCGGACCTTGGCCGCCAGCTTTTCGGCGTCTTCCTTCTCGATCGTTTCGGCGGCGCGCTCGACCAGCGAGACGATGTCGCCCATGCCGAGAATGCGGCCGGCGATGCGGTCGGGATGGAACGGCTCCAGCGCGTCGAACTTCTCGCCCGTGCCGATCAGCTTGACCGGGCGCCCGGTGACCGCGCGCATGGAGAGCGCCGCGCCACCGCGCGCATCGCCATCGACGCGCGTCAGCACGATCCCGGTGACGGCCAGCCGCTCGTTGAAGGCCTTGGCGACATTGACCGCGTCCTGGCCCGTCATGGCGTCGGCGACCAGAAGCGTCTCGCGCGGGCGGGTGGCCTCGGAGATGGCGGCCACCTCGGCCATCAGCTCCTCGTCGATGGCAAGGCGGCCCGCGGTGTCGAGGATCACCACGTCGAAGCCCTCGCGCTGGGCTGTGTCGACCGCGCGTCGCGCGATGGCGAGTGGCATTTCCAGTGGCACGATGGGCAGCGTCGCGACACCCGTCTGCTCGCCCAGAACCTTGAGCTGCTGCTGCGCGGCCGGCCGGCGCGTGTCGAGCGAGGCCATCATGACCTTGCGCTTCTGGGTGAAGGCACCGCTCGCGACATCTGCGGCCATGCCCTGCGCGCCCTGGCTGAGGCGCCAGGCGATCTTGGCCGAGCTCGTGGTCTTGCCCGAGCCTTGCAGGCCCACCATCATGATGACGACCGGCGGCACGGCATTGAGATCGAGATCCACGGCGCTGCCGCCCAGCATCTGGACCAGGTGGTCGTTCACGATCTTCACGACCATCTGGCCGGGCGTGACCGAACGGATCACGTCGGCGCCGATCGCCTTCGGCCGAACCTCGTCGATGAACTGGCGCACCACGGGAAGCGCCACGTCGGCCTCGAGCAGGGCCGTGCGCACCTCGCGCAACGCGGCGTCGACATCGGCCTCGCCGAGCGCTCCGCGCCCGCGCAGCCGGTCGAACACATCGCCCAGACGTTTGCTCAGACCTTCGAACATCGTGCTCCCGTTTGCCCAAAGACCTGTCGCGCCGATGCGCGAACCTTCGCGGATCAGCGGAGCTCCCCACGGGGGAACCTGTAGGACCGGCCCTTAAGCTGGACGGCCGGGGGTATACTGTGCGCCGCAGCCCGAGTCAAAGTTTTGAGCCCGACAGACAACCCTTTGGAAAACAACGAAAAACCGCGGATCCGCGGCTGGCAAGTGCTGGTGTTTGCGGCACTCCTGCCGGCCTTGGGGTTGCCGGTTCTGCTTTTGTTTCGACCGGCGAGCGCGATCGCCACCCTCACGGCGGTGTTCGTGGTCATGGCGGTCGCCTTCTTGGCGGCCGTCCTTCCAAGCGGGCGCGCCGTCTGGGGCTTGCTGGGCATTCGCGCGGCAGGCTGGCGGTGGTACGTCCTCGGCACGCTTGCCGTACTGGCCTGTTCGCTTGCCGCGACGACCCTGGTGGGTGCGCAGCCTCAGGGCATGCGCGATCTCGGTCGCACGCTGCGTGCCGACGGGGCGCTCCTGCCCGCCCTGCTGGCGCTCGCGTTGCTTGCGCCCGCGGTCGAGGAGCTGGTGTTTCGCGGCCTGCTGTTCGGCTGGCTTGAGGGCCGCTGGGGCGGGCGCGTCGCGTTGGTGACAAGCACGCTCGTCTTTGCCGCGGCGCATCTTGAGCCGATGCACGTGGCGATGATCCTGCCCCTGGGTTTCGTGCTCGGCTGGATGCGGCTGCGGTCGGGCTCGCTGCTGCCGCCCCTGATCGCCCATGTCGCCAACAACGCGATCGCGGTCAGCGCCCTCTACTTCGGCCTCGGCTGAGGTCGCGTCAGGTCGCGTCGTTCAGCGCCCAGTCGTAGTAGTCGCCCGCGATCCGACGCGCTTCGCGGAGCGCTTGCGCAAGCTCAGGCTCCGCGAAGCGCGCGATGTGGTCGAGGACGGCGCGGTCGTCGGTGCCGAAGTCGCTGCGGAACCACTTGTAGATGCTGGAAACGAAGATATCGCCGCCGCGCCGGCGGACGCCATGCTGACCATTCACGAAGGCCCGAGCCGCTTCGTCCATCAAGGCGCCGGTGTTTGCCGCCGTGAACGCCACCGAGCGCAACGGCGGGCAGCCGAGCGACGCGCAATTCACCGCATAGTGGATCCGCGGGTCACGCCAGATCGGTCGCAGGATGCGATGCTCGACATCGTTCAGCGACACCGCCTCGCCCTCGATCCGGACCAGCTTGGCGTCCCACGGACCGCCCGCGAACGTCGCGGCCAAACTGCCGCCCAGCGAGATGTCGCGTATCGACTTCACGGGATAGCGGTCGACGACGACCTGCACGGTCAGCGCGTTGTAGAGATTGATCCAGTAAGCGAGCTGCTCCGCGCGTGAGAGAGCGGACACCGGCACCGCCTGCAGCATCGACATGTACGTCGCGAGCGCCGCGCGATCGGCTGGCGCGATGGCCCCGTAGGGCAGACGCACCACCCGGTCCGCGCCCGGACGGGCGTAGATGCCGAGGAACCGTGTCCACGCCGCGTGATCCACCGTCGTGGTGGCGCCGGCATCGTGGCGCGTCCAGCGCGACCAGAGATCGGCGGCGCGCTGCGCCCAAGCCGCGCTCGGCAGCAAGGCGGCGAGGGGTCCTGCGATCAGGAGGCGGCGCGCGATCATGTTCAGGCGCCCAGTTTCGCTTCGACGAAGTCCAGTCGGTCCTGGCCCCAGAAGATCTCGCCATCGATCACGTAGCTCGGCGCGCCAAACACCCCCTGCGAGATCGCATGCTGGGTATAGGCCGCGCGCTTGGTGGCGATCGCTGGATCGACACTCGCGGTCAGCACCGCCTGGGGGTCGAGTCCGAGACCCGACATCAGGGTTTTCAGAACCTCGACATCGCCGGTGTTGCGCTCCTCGGCCCAGAGCGCCGTCAGCACGGCGTGGACGAACTTGATCGCATCGGCCATGCGCCCACTCTCACGAAGCGCGATCACGCAGTGTGCGGCGGTCGACTCATCGGCCGGGAAGTAGCGTGGCTGCAGGGTGAGTTCGAGGCCCAGCCGGTCGCGCCAGCGCTTGAGCTCCATCATGCGGTAGGCTTGGCGTTGCGGCGCGCGCTTCGGTAGCGGCAGGCCGCCGGAAACGGCGAATACCGAGCCGAAATCGACCGGCCAGATCGTGACGCTCGCGCCAGCCTTGGCGACCATGGCATCGAAGCGCCGCGACCCGAGATAGGTCCACGGCGAATTCAGCGAGACGTAGTAGTCGACGTGCTTGGCCATGATGCCCTCTAGGGCAGACTGTGGCGCAGTCGGGGGGCGACAGCAAAGGCTTGTTGCGCCATGGTCGCGCCATGACCGGCGGGCCGATCGCTCTCACCGGCGGCGACGCCGCTTACTTCGACCTGATGCGCGATTGCATCGGCTCGCTGCGGGCCACGCGCGAAGGCGCGGCGCTGGCGCTGGGCGTGCTGGATTGCGGCCTGACGGACACGCAGCGCGACTGGTGTCGCGCGCGCGGCGCGACGCTCGTCGAGCCGGACTGGGACTTCGACTTTCCCGGGCGTGCGGCGCTCGCTGGTGGCTATCGGGCGCTTACGGCACGTCCGTTCTTGCCGCGCTATTTTCCCGGCCACGATCTCTATCTCTGGATCGACGCCGACTGCTGGGTCCAGCGCGGCGAGGCGATCGATCTGTTCCTGCGGGCCGCGCGCGCCGGCAAGCTCGCCGTGGCGCCCGAGATCGACCGCGCCTTCCGGCACTACCGGCACGCCTGGGGTGAGTTCGCGGCGGTGTGCGGCCGCGCCTACGAGGCGGCCTTCGGCAGCGACACGGCGCAGCGGCTGGTTCGCTACCCCATGATCAACGCCGGGGTGTTCGCCTTGCGAGCGGATGCGTCGCACTGGACCGCCTGGGCGCGGCTGTATGGCGAGGCGCTGCAGCGTTCGACCGACCTCACGGATCAGCTGGCGCTCAATGTGATGGTCTACGATGGCGGGTTGCCGCACGAACCTCTGCCCAGCCGGTGCAACTGGCCGGTTCATCATGCGCTGCCGGCCTGGGACGAACCGCGGGGCCTCTTTGTCGAGCCGTCGCTGCCGCATGATCCGATCGGCATCCTGCACCTCACCATCTACACCAAAGGGCTCGCTGCCCTGGATGTGCGCGAGATCGGCGGCCCGCACGATGGCCAGGTGCGTCCCCGATCGTTGCGCTGGCCGGCCCGCGAGGCCATATAGCGCGCCATGGCGGGGCTTCCCTTCCTCAAGATGCATGGACTCGGCAACGACTTTGTCGTGCTGGATGCCCGCGCACGACCGCTCGACCTCGCGCCTGATGTTCGGCGCATCATCGCCGATCGGCATCGCGGCGTGGGATGCGACCAGCTGATCGTGCTGGAACCGCCGGTGGACCGTGCGGCCGACGTCTTCATGCGAATCTACAATCCCGATGGCGGCGAGGCCCAGGCTTGTGGCAACGCCACGCGCTGCGTGGCGTCGTTGGTGATGGCCGAACGCGCGACATCCGCGGTCACGGTCCAGACTGTGGTGGGGCTTCTCGAGTCGGAGAAAGTTGGCCTCGGCGGCAACGGCTTGCCGGTGATCTCGGTCGACATGGGACCCGCGCGTCTCGACTGGCGCGAGATTCCGGTGCGCGAGGCCTGCGACACCAACCACCTGCCGGTGTCGATCGGGCCGCTGTCGGACCCGGTCGGTACCGGCATGGGAAATCCGCACGCGACTTTCTTCGTGCAGGACGCGATGGCGATACCGGTCGAGACACTCGGTCCGCAGCTCGAACGCCATGCGTTCTTCCCGGAGGGCGCGAACATCGGAATTGCGAGTGTTGAGGGCAGGGACCGCCTGCGCCTGCGTATGTGGGAGCGCGGCGCCGGTGTGACGCTCGCCTGCGGTTCAGGCGCCTGTGCCGCCGGGGTCGCCGCGTTCCGGCGGGGACTGACCGGACGGCGCGTGACCCTCGCCATGGACGGTGGCGCGCTCGAGATCGAGTGGATGCTCGACGGCCATGTCGCGATGACCGGCGGTGTCTCGCACGCCTTTCGCGGTGAACTCGATCCCGCACTGGCCGGCCCGTGAGCGGCTCCTGGCTGTCGCGGCTGCGCGAGGGACTCGCCAAGTCGACCCGGCGGGTCACCGAGGGCATCGGCGGTCTCTTCACCAAGAAGAAGCTCGATCAGGCGACGCTCGACGCTCTTGAGGACGCGCTGATCCAGGCCGATCTCGGGGTTGCGGTCGCCGGTCGGCTGGTTGGCCGCCTGGCCAAAGAGCGTTTCGGCAAGGAAGTCGCTGACGAGGAAGTGCGGGCGGCCTTCGCTGATGACATCGCCGAGATACTGACGCCGGTGGCCCGGTCGCTCGCGATCGATCCGGCTCATCGACCTCATGTCGTGCTGGTGGTGGGTGTGAACGGCAGCGGCAAGACGACGACAGTGGCCAAGTATGCCCATCTGCTGAAGGGCGAAGGCCGGAAGGTGATGCTGGCCGCGGCCGATACCTTCCGCGCCGCCGCGGTCGAACAGCTCAAGGTCTGGGGAGATCGCGCCGGCGTCCCGGTTGTGGCGCGCGAGACGGGCGGCGACCCGGCAGGCCTCGCCTACGACGCTTTGGAACGGGCGCGGCGCGAGGGGTGCGATGTGCTGCTGGTCGACACAGCAGGCCGACTGCACAACAAGGCGAACCTGATGGAGGAACTCGCCAAGATCGTGCGGGTGATGCGCAAGCTCGATGCGTCGGCGCCGCATTCCACGCTGCTGGTGCTCGACGCCACGGTTGGCCAGAACGCCCATGCCCAGGTCGAGACCTTCCGCAACCTCTCGCCCGTGGATGCGCTCGTGCTGACCAAGCTCGACGGCAGCGCCAAGGGCGGCGTGTTGGTCGCTTTGGCGGAGAAGTTCGCGCTCCCGGTCGTGGCGATCGGCGTAGGCGAGGGAATCGACGATCTGCGTCCGTTCGAGGCCAGGGCCTTCGCGCGGGGATTGATGGGGTTGCCGGCATGAGTGACGCGCGCGAGGACGAGGGCGGTTGGCGCAAGGCCGTTGCGCCATTGCTGGAACTGGCGCCGCTGGTGCTGTTCTTCATTGCCAATGGACGCTGGGGCATCCTGACCGGGACGGCGGTGTTCGTCGTGGCGACCGCGATCGCGCTGCCCTGCTACCGGTTGCTGGAGCGACGCTGGCCGATCATGCCGCTGGTCGGCGGCTTCTTTGTGTTGGTGTTCGGCGGACTGACGTTGTGGCTCGCCGACGAGACCTTCATCAAGCTGAAGCCGACCATCGTGAATTGCCTGTTCGGCACGATTCTGGGCGCGGGCCTTCTGGTGTGGAAGCGGCCGCTTCTGAAGCCGCTGTTTGGCGCGGCGTTTCGGCTGACCGACACGGGCTGGCACCAGCTCACGCTGCGCTGGACGCTGTTCTTCTTCGTTCTGGCTGGCATCAACGAGGTGATGTGGCGCGGCTTCTCGACCGACACATGGATCGCCAGCAAGATGTTCCTGAGCTTCCCGCTCACGCTGGTCTTCGCCTTCCTGCAGGTGCCACTGTTGCGCCGGCACTGGGATGGCGACAACAATCCGTTCGTCGCCAAGGATTGAGGCGTCAGACTCCCGCTGGCTTGCGGGGCGGCCACATGCGCGCAAGATCGCCGGTGGGATTGGAATAGGTCGCGAAGTCGGCGCGCCCACGCGACTCGTGGAAGTGCGCAAGCGCCCACACGACGGTGGGGAAGGCGAGTTGGTCCCAGGGGATGTCACCCCACTCGACCAGCGCGACGTCGGCGCTCTCCGGACCGGGCGCGACGTCGGGGCTCACGAGCCGTGCGCGGTACATGATCTGCACCTGACCGATACGGGCGACGCTGTACATGGCGAGCAGCCGATCGATCTCGATCTCCGCGCAGGCCTCCTCGCGGGCTTCGCGCTGCGCCGCCTGTTCGGTCGTTTCGCCGAGCTCCATGTAGCCTGCGGGTAGCGTCCAGAAGCCCTTGCGCGGCTCGATGGCGCGCTTGGCGAGCAGGAGCTTCTCGCCCCAGGTGCAAACGGCGCCCGCGACGACCTTGGGGTTTTGGTAGTGGATGAAGTCGCAGCGCCCGCAGACCAGGCGCTCGCGATTGTCGCCCTCGGGGATGCGTTTTTCAAAATGCTCCGGCGGATCCCAGGGCAGGCGCGGCGGCGGTCGGTCAGTGCTCATCGATCGCAGACTACGCCGCGCGGATGAGGGCGGCCACTCCCGGCAGCGTCTTGCCCTCCATCCATTCCAGGAACGCGCCGCCCGCGGTCGAGACATAGCTGAACCGCGTCTCGACACCGGCGTGCGCAAGGGCCGCCACCGTGTCGCCACCGCCGGCCACCGACAGGAGTTTGCCGGCGCCGGTCAGGTCGGCCGCGGCGCGGGCCAACGCGGACGTTCCCGCATCGAAGGGGGCGATCTCGAAGGCGCCCAGCGGGCCGTTCCAGACCAGCGTGCGGCATGCCGCGAGCTCCGCGCGATAGCGCTCGATCGAGCGGGGGCCGACATCCAGGATCATCGCATCATCAGGACAGGCGTCGGCCGCTACCACACGGTTGGCGGCGCCGGCCTTGAACTCGGTTGCGACGACGACGTCGTCCGGCAAGAGGACCGCGCAGCCACGCGCTTTGGCCTTCTTAAGGATGTCGCGCGCAGTGGGTGCGAGATCCTTCTCGCACAGCGACTTGCCGACCTTGAGTCCTTGGGCGTGCATGAAGGTGTTGGCCATGCCGCCGCCGATCACCAGCTTGTCGACGCGGCCCACGAGGTTGCCCAGCAGCTCAAGCTTGGTCGACACCTTGGCGCCGCCAACAACAGCGCAGACCGGGCGCGCTGGCTTGCCGAGCGCGCTGTCCAGCGCCTCGAGTTCCGCCTGCATGAGTCGGCCCGCGACCGCGGGCAGACGGTTGGCGAGGCCCTCGGTGGAGGCGTGGGCGCGATGGGCGCAGGAAAAAGCGTCGTTCACGTACACGTCGCCCAGTGTCGCCAGCCGATCGATGAATGCGGCCACGTTCTTCTCCTCCTCCTTGTGGAAGCGGAGATTTTCGAGGAGCAGGATCGAACCTGGTTTCAGGGTGCGCACCGCGGTCTCGGCCGCGTCGCCGACGCAATCTGAGGCGAACGCGACATCGCGACCGAGCGCGGTCCCAAGCGCCTGGGCAAGCGGCGCCAGCGACATTGTGGGAACGCGTTGCCCGTCGGGTCGGCCGAAATGGCTCAGCACGACCACGCGCGCGCCCTTGTCTGCCAGCTCCGCGAGCGTCGGGGCGACCCGCGCGATGCGAGTCGCGTCGGTGACCCGACCGTCCTTCATCGGCACGTTGAGATCGACGCGCACCAGCGCGCGTTTGCCGGAAACGTTCACCTGGTCGATGGTCTTGAAGCCGCTCATTTGGGTCCTCGAACTCTTGCCGGCGCCGCCTTAGCGCTTCCGGATGACGAACACCAGAATCTCGCCGTCGCGGTGCTGGCTCACCAACTCGTGGCCGGTCTGGCGGCAGAAGGCGGGAAAGTCCGCCCAAGCAGCGGGATCCGTCGCGCGCACCGTGAGCAGACCGCCTTCGGGCAACTCGCGCAGCTTGCGGTTGGCGCGCAGGACCGGCAGCGGGCACAGGAGGCCCGTCGCGTCGTATTCCATGGCCGTGTCGGTCATCCGCGCGGCCGGTAGTATCGCATCGCCTCCGGCAGCCATTCGCGGATCTGCTGGATGCGGGTGTCCTCGGCGGGATGGGTGCTCAGCCATTCGGCGTTGCGGCCACGGCCCTCGCCGGCGGCCTTCATGCGCTGCCACAGTGCCACGCCCTCGCGCGGATCGTAACCGGCGATGGCGGCCAGGATGAGGCCGATGCGGTCGGCCTCGGATTCCTGGGCACGCGACATCGGCAGCAGGACCCCGACCGTGGCTCCGGCGCCCAACGCTCCCATGACCAGCGGCAGGGAGGTGCGGGTGCGGCCGGAAGCGGTCGCGGCGATCGCCGCGGAAGCGGCGGCGACGCCAAGTTGCGCCGCCATCTGGTTGCTGACGCGCTCCGCGCCGTGGCGGGCGAGCGCGTGGGCGACTTCGTGGCCGATCACCACCGCAAGCCCGTTCTCGTTCTGGGTCAGCGGCAGGATGCCGGTATAGACCGCGACCTTGCCACCGGGCAGGCAGAAGGCGTTGGGCACGTTCTTCTCAATGGTGCGGAACTCCCAGGCGAAGCGCGGGGCCTGCCAAAGCCCGGGCGGCGGATTCTCGGCCGCCTGCGCGATGCGCCGGCCGATCCGCTCGACCATCTCGGCGGCGCTCCCGCCGCGCGCCACAGGCTCGGTCGACATCACTTGCCGGAAGGCCTGCAAGCCGAGCGCGCGCTCCTCGTCGGCGCTGATCAGCATCATCTGCGAGCGACCCGTCACCGGCGCTGTCTCGCAGGCAGAGACGAGAAGCGCGGCGGCCAGTCCGGCGAGGATGCTGCGGCTCAAGCGGATCATGTCGACGGCCCTCCCGCGGCGACTGTAGCCCTCGGGTTGGTATCGAGCCATAGTCCCGCCGCATGGACGCCCAGCGCTTGTCCGACCTTGGCGATCAATTCTTCGCCGCCTTCCGGCTCGACGAGGCGCTCGACGCCTATAGCCGCGCTCTCGCGCTCGTCCCGCGCCATGCCGGCGCACGCGCCGGACTCGATGCCATCCTCGAACGCGCGCGCACCGATCGGCCCAACCCCCGGCTGATCGAGCTGATGCTCGCGGCCTATGCGGATCCCGGCGCCAACTGGGACGCTGTCGGATGGGGGGCCGCCCATCAACTCGTGGTGGGGTGGCCAAATCCGCCCGATCCGGAGCGCCTCGCGCGGGACGAGCTGTTGCGCGCCTTCCTCACCAAGTCCCTTAACCGCAACCCGGCGCTCGAGCGGCATCTGCTCGCCCTACGCACCGCCGTCGCGCGATCGCTGGTGAGCGGTTCGGCCACGTCGGAGCTCGAGACGCTCGCGGGCGCCCTCGCGGAGCAGGCGTGGCAGAACGAGTATCTCTGGCCCGACGATCCCTCGGTGACAGGGTTGGCTGCGGCGATGTTCCGTCCGCCCAACGACGCGCGCCCCGCCCAACTCGAAGAGCAGCGACTGGCGGCCTCAATTCCGTCGCTGGCGCCGATCGCGGATGGCGTGTCGAAGGCCGTGGCGGCGATGTACGAGGCCAATCCATACCCGCGCTGGACGCATCTGCCGCGCCGCCCGCCGGTCGATGTCCGCGCCGCCCTCGGACGTGACTTCCCGCATGCGGGGCCCGTCTCCCCGCCGGACGGACCGCATCTGGAAGTCCTCATGCCAGGGGCGGGGACGGGCCAGCACCCGCTATCCGTGGCCGCCAGCTATGTCGGCGCGCGAGTCACCGCGCTCGACCTCTCCCGGGCGAGCCTCGCCTATGGAAAGCGCATGGCCGCCGACCTTGGGATCGACAACATCGCGTTTCTCCACGGCGATATTCTCGACCTGCCGACCCTCGGTCGCCGCTTCGATCACGCCGAGTGCGTCGGCGTGCTCCACCACATGTCGGACCCCAAGGCGGGCCTGCTCGCGATCTCGGCTGTCCTGCGGTGGGGCGCCTTCCTGCGCCTGGGACTCTACGGTGAAGCGGCGCGGCGCACGGTCGTGAAGGCACGACGTGAGATCGCGCTTGCGGGTTTGTCCGCGGATCTGAACGGGCTGCGGGAATTTCGCCGGCGTGTCCTTGCCGGTGAGTGGCGCGCGCTCGCGTCGCTAGTCGAGTCGGAAGACTTCTGGAGTGCGAGCCTATTGCGCGATCTGTGCTTCCACGTTCAGGAGCACCGCTTCACGGTGGCGCGGGTGCGCGCGCTGCTGGAGGGTACCGGACTGCGCTTCCTGGGATTCGAGTTCAACGCGGGCTCGGTCCAGCGTAGCGTCGATGCGCCGGCGATCGCGCTCTATCGCATCCGATTTCCGGCCGAACGCACGCTCTCCGATCTGTCGCGCTGGGAGCAACTGGAGCGCGAGCGTCCCGATCTATTCCCCGGCTACGCCTTCGTTTGTCAGTAAGAATAGGAGTCAGGGGTCGAAGAAGCCAACGCCGCCGCGTTGCTTCAGTTCGAGGCCGGCGTCGCGACCGAGCGCCACGCCATCTCGCGCGGACCCTTCGCGGAACGTCCGCAAGACTTCGGACCCATCGGGGCGGGCGATCAAGGCGTCCAGTCGGAGGTTCTCACCGCGTAGAACTGCGTGCGCGGCGATCGGCGTGCGGCAGCTTCCGTCCAGTACCGCGAGCAGGGCGTGCTCTGCGGCGACGCGCCGGGCGGTCTCGGCATGGTCGATCGCCGCCAACCAATCTCGCACACGCCGGTCGTCGGCGCGGCACTCGATACACACAGCGCCCTGGCCGACGGCCGGAAGGATCTCTCCGGCAGGAATGGGTGTGCCGACGGCGAGACCCAGTCGCGCAAGGCCAGCTGCCGCCAGCAGGGTCGCCTGCACTTCGCCCGCCGTCGTCTTGGCGAGGCGCGTGTCGACGTTGCCGCGGAACGTGCGGATGTCCAGATCGGGACGCAGCGCCAGAAGCTGCGCACGGCGTCGAAGCGCTGACGTGCCGACGATGGCGCCCTGCGGCAGGTCAGCGAGCCGGGTCGCCTGGCTGGAGATCAGCACATCGCGCGCGTCCTCACGCGGCAGGAAGGCCACGATGGCAAGCCCGGGCGGCTGGATCGTGGGCATGTCCTTCATCGAGTGGACGGCCGCGTCTATTCGCCCGGCGAGCAGCGCCTCCTCGATCTCCTTTATGAACAAGCCCTTGCCGCCGACCTCGGCCAGGGGCCGGTCCTGGATGGCGTCGCCCGTGGTCCGGATGATTTCGGTGGCGACGGCATTGGGGGCGCTCAGCTCGGGGATGGCGCGCCCGAGCGCGGCACGCACCAAACCGGTCTGAACGAGTGCCAGCTTGCTGCCGCGTGTGCCCAGTCGCAGGAGAGGCGAGGTCATGACGCTCCTGTAGATCATGTCGGCGCCGTTCGGAACCGCTCTGGCCCCGATCAACCGGCGACGGTAGAACGGGAACATGCGCGTTCTGGGCATTGAAACGAGCTGCGACGAAACAGCCGCGGCCATCGTGGGCGCTTCGGATGCCCCGCCGGGCGACGGCCGGCCGCTTGGCCGGATTCTGGCCCAGCGCGTTCATTCGCAGATTCGTGAGCATCAGCGCTTCGGCGGCGTCGTGCCCGAGATCGCCGCCCGAGCCCATCTCGAACGGCTCGACGGGTTGGTGCGTGAAACACTGGATGAGGCGGGCCTGCGGCTGGGCGATCTCGATGGGATCGCGGCGACGGGAGGGCCGGGGCTGATCGGCGGTGTTCTGGTCGGGACGATGACGGCCAAGGCGCTGGCTTTCGCCCACGACCTGCCGTTTGTCGCCGTCAATCACCTTGAGGGGCATGCGCTGAGCGTTCGCCTCGCCGAGCCCGTCGCGTTTCCCTATCTGCTGCTGCTGGTATCGGGTGGGCATTGCCAGCTTCTGACCGTTCGCGGCCCGGGTGACTTCGAACGCCTGGGCGGCACCGTGGACGATGCGGTCGGCGAGTGCTTCGACAAGACGGCCAAACTGCTTGGCTTGGGATTTCCGGGTGGGCCCGCGGTCGAGCGGGCCGCGGAGGGCGGGCGTGCCGACGCCGTGCCGCTGCCGCGCCCTCTCTGGCGAAAGCCGGGGTGCGACTTCTCGTTTTCAGGGCTCAAGACGGCGGTGCGCCTTGCCGCCACGAAACTGCCACCCGGCGACACGCGCGCCGTGGCCGATCTCTGCGCCTCGTTCCAGGCGACGGTCGCGGACGTGCTGGCGGATCGCTGCGCCAACGCGCTGGACATGTCGCGATCGGAAACACTGGTTGTCGCGGGCGGTGTCGCTGCCAATCGCGTCCTGCGCGCGCGCCTTGCGGTGCTTGCCAGCGCGCGTGGCGTGCGCCTGGTCGCGCCGCCTCCTGCCCTCTGCACCGACAATGCCGCGATGATCGCCTGGGCCGGCATCGAGCGGCTCCGGTTGGGGTGGATCGATACACTTGATTTTGCCCCCCGCCCGCGCTGGCCGCTGGCGCGTCTCGTCGCCAGCTAGGGATCTCCGATGAGCACCGTTCCGCCCGCGTATCAGACAGTGCCGCTTTTTCCCACGCCGGTGCTGTTGGTCGACGTGCCTGACGCGGAGCGCGCTAACGGCGAGTGGCGGCGGGTGCTGCTTGAACGCGAGCGCAGCCAGCCCAGCCAGTCGCACAGTACGCTGGGCGGATGGCAGTCGACCTGGGACGTCGACCGGTGGGCCGGTGCGCAGGCCTTGGCGTTGCTCGCGCTCGCCCGGAACATCGCGCAGCAGGCGACGCGCGCGCGCGACGGCTCGGCCGTGACACCTGTCTGGCGCACCAACATGTGGGCCAACATCAATAGGAGCGGGCACGGCAACGAATTCCATTCCCACCCCGGAGCCTTCTGGTCAGGCGTCTACTATGTGGACGATGGCGGAATCGCCGCCGATCCCTCGCTGGGCGGTGAACTCGAATTTATGGATCCTCGCAGGCCAGGGCCCGCCATGTACGCCCCGCAACTGGCCTTCGCGATCCCGGGCGGCTTGTCGGTTGGCGCCAACGAGACGGTGCAGCCGCGGGCCGGGCGGCTGGTGATGTTCCCAGCTTGGCTCCTGCATCAGGTGCGACCCTATCGCGGCACCGCCGCGCGCATTTCTGTCGCCTTCAATCTCAGCCTGTGACGCGGGCTCGATGAAGGCGTTGCAGCATGTTGGCGTGATGGGCGGCGGAGCGTGGGGTACCGCGCTCGCCTGTGTCGCCCGGCGCGCCGGCCGCCGCGTAACGATGTGGTCGCGCGATCCGGCCATCGCCACCGCGATCGCCGACCGCCGAGCCAACCCCGTCTACCTGCCGGGCCTATCGCTCGAGGCCGATATTGTTGCCGCGCGCTCGACCGCTGATCTGGCGAGTTGCGACGCGTTGCTGCTGGCTGTGCCGGCCCAGGCCGTTCGATCGGTGGTACCGTCGTTGCCCGCAGGCGTGGCGGTCGCGATCTGCGCCAAGGGCATCGAGGCCGAGAGCGGGCTGCTGATGCCCGAGCTCCTGGCGGCCCTGCGGCCCGATCTGCCGCTCGCCATGCTGTCAGGTCCAAGCTTTGCCGAAGAGGCGGCGCGCGGTCTGCCAACCGCCGTGAGCATCGCGACCTCTGATATGACCGTCGGAGAAGCGCTGGCCGCTTCACTCGCCGGACCGGCCTTCCGACCCTACTGGACCGACGATGTCGCGGGGGTCGCACTTGGTGGCGCGGTGAAGAATGTGCTCGCCATCGCGGCCGGCATTGCCGATGGGCGCGGCCTCGGCACCAACGCCGCCGCAGCCTTACTGACGAGGGGCTTCGCCGAGATGGCGCGGCTCGGTCAGGCGATGGGTGCGCGGCTGGAAACCCTGTCGGGGCTGAGCGGGCTGGGTGACTTGGTGCTGACCTGCAACGGCCCGCTGTCGCGCAATCGTGCGCTCGGCCGCGCGATCGGCGCCGGTGAAACGTTGGGGGCCCATCTGGCGGGTCGCCGGCAGGTGGTGGAGGGCGCGGCGACCGCGCCGGCTGTGCTGGCCCGCGCGGCTCGGCATGGCGTGGAGATGCCCATTTGCGCCGCAGTCGATGCTATCCTGTACCGCGGCGCGGCGCCCGATCAGGCGATCCGCGCCCTGATCGGCCGGCCGCTGCGCCGGGAAGGTGAGTGAGGCGACGGTATGGCGTATTGGCTCCTGAAGTCCGAGCCCTTCAAGTATTCATGGGCCCAGCTCGTGAAGGACAAGCGCACGCACTGGGACGGCGTGCGCAACCATCAGGCGGCCGCCAACTTGCGCGCCATGCGCCGGGGCGAGGAGTGCTTCTTCTACCACTCCAACGAGGGCCTTGAGATTGTCGGCGTCTGTGAGGTTGCGCGGGAGGCCTATCCGGATCCGTCCGACGAGACCGGCAAGTTCGTGTTGGTCGACATCAAGCCCAAGCGCGTGGTCGCCCGGCCGGTCTCGCTCGCCGCCATCAAGCAGGACAAGCGGCTCGCCGAGTTCGCACTGGTGCGCCAGTCGCGGCTTTCGGTGGTACCGGTGCGCGACGCGGAGTGGCGCATCCTTGAAGCCATGGGAGCCGCCGCATGAGCGATACGCCTGCTGCCGCCCGACCCGCGCCCGCCCCGCCGCCGCCGGTCGAGATCGACCTGCCGGTCGGCACCGAGAAGCGTCGCTTTACCTTGCAGCGCCTACCCGATGGCGACTGGCTCCTGCCCTCGGCCACGACGCTGCCGGATGGCCGGCCGCGCTTCCACATGCCGCTGCCGCCGCGCGCCATGGGGACCGATCAGGCGATCTCGTATCTGGCGAGGCACGAACTCCTGAACGACGGTTACGAGCGGGGCACGCGCGAAGTGATCGATGCCCATCTCCGGCCGGGCGATCTCTTTCTCGACATTGGCGCGCACTGGGGCACCATGGCCTTCGCGGCGGCGACGCGCTGGCCCCACAATGTGCGGGTGATGGCGTTCGAGGCGCACCCGGAGAACGCCGCGCGCTTGTTCAAGGGCGTGGCCGTGAACAAGCTCCAGCAGCAGATCGAGGTCTTTGCCTGCGCGGTCGGCGCACGCACGGCCTTGGCGCCGATCGCGTTCAACACCACGATGGGGCACGGACTGTTGCCAACGCTGGGTCGGTCGCGCGCCGCCGGCATCCTGCAAGTGCCGGTGATGGCGATCGACGAGATCCTCTCGAAGCGCAGCGATCTCGACCAGCGGCCGGTGGTCGTGAAGATCGATGTCGAGGGGTTGGAACCCGAAGTCATCGCCGGCATGGCAAAGCTGATTGCGAGCGGTCGCGTGAAGCTGATCATCTGGGAGAAGGGGCGCGACTTCTTCATCGCCGAGAGTCGCAAGGCCTATGACGGCATGGTCGCCGAGCTGACGCGAGCCGGCTATTCGCATTTTTCATTTCCGTGGCAGGACTGGGCGGGCGTGCTGACACCGGATCTGCCCGACACGGGCACCTACAACGTCTACAGCTTCTCCAAGACCGAAGTGCGGCTGCCGCACTATCAGCTGCGCTTCGCGACGCTCCCTAGCTACAATCCGGGGATGCACACGCGCCGCGACCCGGCGCGCGATCGCCTGCTCACCCGTCAGGCCCTGCGCCAGCGCGCCAGCGACGGTGCACGCTGGGCGGACCCGGCGCGCATCGGCGAAGGAGCCGAGACACGGGCAGAGATCGCCGCGCCGCACATCGGCGCGGGTCAGATGGTGCTCGATCTCGGCTGTGGCGTGCAGGCCCTGCGCCGTCGATTGCCGGAGGGGGTACGTTACACGCCGGCCGACCTCGTCCCGCGATCAGCCGATTGCTACATCACCGACCTCAATCAGCACTTCTACTATGTCGATGAGCTATTCCCGGCGGCCCCGACCTACGAGGGCCGCTACGACTGGATCGCCGCGCTCGAGCTGTGCGAGTTCCTGCACGAACTGCCGCGGCTCTTCGAGCGCGCGCGCAAGAGCTCGGCCGGCTTCATCGTGACCTATCGTGCCGCGCCCGAGGGCATCGACGATGCCGGTCGCGAGGCGCGCCGTGCCCAAGGCTGGTTCAGCGATCACACCGCCGCCGAGTTCGAGGCAATGCTGGTCAAGGCGGGCTGGAGCGTGAAGGAGCGCAAGCGGGGCGCCGACACCGATTGGTGGATCTGCGCGTGAACGGCAATCTCCGCGGCATCTTGGCGATGACCGCGGCGACCTCGGTATTCATCGTCAACGACATGCTGATGAAGCTGGTCGCCGAGACGGCACAGCCGGTGCAGGCGATCGGCGTGCGCGGCGTGTTCGCGACGCTATGGGTGGGGCTTGCGCTCGCCTGGTCCGGCGCCTGGCGGCAGCTCGGCGGGCTGAGTGATGGTCGCATCGTGTTGCGGACCGGAATCGAAGTGGTGGGCACCTTCGCCTATCTCCTGGCGCTCTTTCACATTCCGATCGGCGTCGCGACCGCGATCAATCTCGCGGTGCCGCTCGCGCTGACCGCGCTCGCGGTGATCTTTCTGAAAGAGGATGTGCGCTGGCGGCGCTGGGCGGCCGTGATCGCCGGGTTCGTGGGTGTCTTGCTCGTAATCCGGCCACTGCCCGGCGAGTTCAATCTCTGGTCCTGGCTGGTGCTGGGGGCCACGTTCCTCCATGCCGCTCGCGATCTCCTCACCCGACTGGTGCCCCAACGCATCCCCTCGCTCATCATCACCTTCGCAACGGCGGCCGCGGTCGCGATCGCCGGCTGTGGTTGGGCGGCGGTGCAGGGCTGGCAGCCCATGTCATCGCGCGAGATCGGTCTGATCGCCCTGGCGTCGGTGCTGGTCGCGGCGGGCTACCAGCTGGTGATTGTGGCGATGCGGGTGGGCGAGGTTTCGGTCGTCGGCTCGTTTCGCTACTCCTCGATCGTGTGGGCCCTGTTGATCGGGTGGATCGTCTGGGGCGAAGTTCCCGACCTCTGGGGTGCCGTCGGCATCGCGATCATCGTCGGTTCGGGTCTCTATATCCTGCATCGCGAAAGCGTGCGGGCAGAGCGCGCGTGACCCGGGAGTTGGAAAGGGGACTCGCATGACAGGTTCGGAGTCAGCGACCGGCGGATCGGAGAAAGCCGCCGATCCCGCGACGCTGGTGCGCCGCTTCTATGGCGAGGTCTGGAACCGCGCCGACGAGACCGTCGCGCGGGCCATTCTCGACCCTGACTTCCGGTTTCGAGCCTCGCTCGGTCCGGAGCGGCGCGGTCCCGACGGCTTCATCGACTATATGCGCGCGGTTCATGCCGCGTTGGGTGGCTACACCTGCGTTATTGACGATCTGGTGGCGACCCACGACCGCGCCGCGGCCCGAATGACCTTTCGCGGTGTTCATCGCGCACCGTTTTTCGGTGTGCCGGCCACTGGACGCGAGATCGTCTGGGCGGGTGGCGCGTTTTTCCGCTGCGCTCGGGGGCGCATCGTCGAGCTTTGGGTTCTGGGCGATATCGACGCCGTGAAGACCCAACTGGGCGCCGCGGGTACGTCGCGGTTCGGCTGAACCGCGCTCGACACAGCGCGATGCCCGGGCGAACATCACGCAAGGGAGAAACTCATGAACCGAGATCACCAAGATCAGGCGCTCGACGCTGGCGAGAACCTCGGCAGCAACTCTAGCCGAGAGACCTCGATTGGCGAGCTGATCCGCCGCCGCCTCGGTCGCCGTGAGGCGCTGTACGGCGCGGGCGCGATGATCGCGGCCGGCACGACACGTCCGGCGATGGCGCAGGGTGGCAATCCATCGAGCTTCAGCTTCCCCGAGGTCGCGCATCGCAGCGATGCGACGCACCACGTTCCGGAGGGCTACGAGGCGCAGGTTCTGATTCGCTGGGGCGATCCGGTGGTGGCGGGGGCGCCATCCTTCGATCCACTGAAGCTGGACGCGGCAGCTCAGGAAAAGCAGTTCGGCTACAACTGCGACTATCTCGGGCTCTATCCGCTGCCTCTTGGCGGTCCGGCGCAGGACCGTTTCCTGATGGTGGTGAATCACGAGTATACCAACACCGGGCTGATGTTTTCGGGACTGGGACCGGGCCGCGAAGCGATGGCACGGGCGGACAAATCCCAGGTCGCGGTCGAGCTGGCAGCGCATGGCGGGTCGGTGATCGAGATTCGGCGCGAGCGCGGCCGTTGGTCGGTGGTGCCGGACTCGCGCTACGCGCGTCGCATCTCGTTGAACACGCCGATGCGCTTCTCCGGCCCGGCGGCCGGCCACGACAAACTGAAGACGTCGAGCGATCCAACCGGTCGGGCGCCGGTCGGCATGCTGAACCAGTGCGCTGGCGGTGGAACGCCGTGGGGCACCTGGCTCACGACGGAGGAGAACTTCAATCTCTATTTCTCCGGCGACCTCGCCAACGCGCCGGATCGAAAGCGCTACGAGCGCTACGGGGTCGCTCGCACGACCGTGTTCCACTGGGGCAAGCATGTCGATCGCTTCGATATCGGCAAGGAGCCGAACGAGCCGAACCGGTTCGGCTGGATCGTCGAGATCGACCCGTATGATCCGACGTGGACGCCCGTGAAGCGAACGGCGCTGGGTCGCGCCAAACACGAGGGCTGCACCTACGCGCTCTGTCGCGACGGGCGTGTCGCCTTCTACATGGGCGACGACGAGCGCTTTGAGTACATCTACAAGTTCGTGACGGCGCGGCCGTGGAGTCCGACGGATCGCGCCGCCAATCGCGATCTTCTGGATGACGGCACGCTTTTCGTGGCGCGCTTCGACGAGGGCGGCAAGATGGAGTGGCTGCCGATGGTGCACGGGCAGGGACCGCTGACGGCGACGAACGGATTCGCAAGCCAGGGTGACGTCGTCATCGAGAAGCGCCGCGCGGCGGATCTTCTCAAGCCGACACCCATGGATCGCCCCGAGGATATCGAGACGAATCCCGTCAACGGACGCGTCTACGCGATCTTGACCAACAACGATCGGCGGACCGCCGAGCGCGTCGATGCCGCCAATACGCGCGGCCCGAACAAGCACGGCCACATCGTGGAGATGACGCCCGATGGCGGCGACCACGCTGCCAGCGTTGGCACCTGGGCCATCTTCATGGCGTTCGGCAAGCCGGGAACCGACCCCGGAACGGTCTATCACCCGGGCATCTCGGCGAACGGCTGGCTGTCGAGCCCCGACAATTGCGCTTTCGACAGCCGCGGCAGGATGTGGATCGCGACCGACGCACCTGCCACCGAGATGGCGGACGGCGTCTGGACGACCGACCTTGAGGGCGCGGGCCGAGGACTCACCCGCTGCTTCTACCAGGCCCCGTCGGGTGCGGAGGTGTGCGGCCCGATCCTGAGCCCCGACGACCGCACGCTGTTCCTCGCGATCCAGCATCCCGGCCAGGATCCCGGCTCGACCTTCGACAAGCCATCGACTCGTTGGCCTGATTTCAAGGAAGGAATGCCGCCGCGCCCATCGGTGATCGCTATCGTGAAGAAGGACGGCGGCGTTGTCGGCTCTTGAGCGCGGGGACCCGCGTCACACGTTGAAGCGGAAGTGGAAGACGTCGCCGTCGCGCACGACGTAATCCTTGCCCTCCAGCCGGAGCTTGCCGGCATCGCGGGCGCCGGCCTCGCCGTTCAACGACACATAGTCGTCGTAGGCGATGGTTTCGGCGCGGATGAAGCCCTTCTCGAAGTCGGTGTGGATGACGCCGGCGGCTTCGGGCGCGCGCGCCTCGCGGCGCACTGTCCAGGCCTTGGCCTCCTTCGGGCCGACGGTGAAGAAGGTGACAAGATCGAGCAGCGAATAGCCAGCGCGCACCACGCGGGCGAGGCCGGTTTCGGCAAGCCCCAGCGAGGACAGGAACTCGGTCTGTTCGTCGCTCGGCAGCTGCGCCACCTCGGCCTCGATCGCGGCGGAAATCACGACGGATGGCGCGAGCTTCTCCGAGGCCCAACGCGCGACGCGATCGGAGTGGGCATTGCCGGTTGCCGCCGACGCCTCCTCGACATTCAGCACGTACATCATCGGCTTCGCGGTGATCAGCTGCAGACGCAGGAAGATCGGCCGCTCGTCCGCGGTAAGCTCGGCCGCCCGCGCCGGCTTGCCGTCGCGCAACGCCGCCAACGCCTTGGCCGCCACGGGCAGTTCCGCCGCCGCTTCCTTGTCGCCGCCCTTGGCGCGCTTCTCCAGTGCCGGCACCCGCTTCTCAAGACTGTCCAGGTCGGCCAGCATCAGCTCGGTCTCGACGATCTCGGCGTCGCGGATCGGGTCGATCGTGCCCGACACGTGTGTGATGTCGGAATCCTCGAAGCAGCGCAGCACATGGGCGATGGCGTCGACCTCGCGGATCGTGCCGAGGAACTGATTGCCCAGCCCTTCGCCCTTGGAGGCACCCTTCACCAGGCCCGCGATATCGACGAATTCAAGCTGGGTCGCCACGATCTTGGCCGAGCTCGCGATTGCGGCGAGTCTGTCGAGCCTCGGATCGGGAACCGCGACGCGGCCGACATTGGGTTCGATGGTGCAGAACGGGTAGTTCGCCGCCTGCGCCGCCTGCGTCGCCGTCAGCGCGTTGAAGAGCGTCGACTTGCCGACGTTGGGCAGGCCGACGATGCCGCAATTAAATCCCATGGTCCTAGTCCGGAGCCTTTCCCGCCGGTCCGCCGCGCACCGCCTGTCGCCCCGCGGGCGGCGGCGCCAGATGCGCGATCCGGCTCATGAATCGTTCCTCATCCACCAGCGCGCCTGAGGCGAGCCGCGGCGCCTCCTCGGCGATGGCGTCCAGCGCCTTGGGCAGCCAGCCCTCGCGCTCGTCGCGGTCGAAATCGCGCAACACCCAGCCCAGCACAAGGTCCTTGTGGCCGGGGTGGCCGATGCCGATCCGCACCCGGCGGTACTCCTTACCGACATGGGCATCGATGTCGCGCAGCCCGTTGTGGCCACCCGCGCCGCCGCCCGTCTTCACCCGCACCCGGCCGGGTGCAAGATCTAGTTCGTCGTGCATCACCACCACGCGGTCGAGCGCCAGCTTCAGAAACCGCACCGCGGGGCCCACCGCGCGGCTCGACTCGTTCATGTAGGTGCCGGGCTTCAGCGCGAGCGCGGGCTCGCCGTCCAGCCGGCCCTCCGCGACTTCGCCCTCGAAGCGCGCGCGCCAGCCGCCGAAGCCATGGCGGCGGACGATCGCGTCCACCGCCATGAATCCGACATTGTGCCTGTGCCCGGCGTAGCGCGGGCCCGGATTTCCGAGGCCCACGAGCAGGAGCATCGGGCCGCGACCGAGCGCTACTTCTTGGCCGGAGCCGGGGCCTTGCCGCCGGCCGCCGGAGCCGCGGCGCCTGCCGCCGGAGCGGCTGCACCCGCGGCCGGAGCCGCCGCCGCCGCGCCCGCGGCCGGGGCCGCCGCAGCGTCGCCCGCTGCCGGTGTGGCGACCGCCTCCCGCACCACGGTGGGCGGCGCGACGGTGGCGACGGTCGGATCCTTGTCGCGGCTCACCACGCGCACGCCCTCGGGGACAGCCAGCGCCGAGAGATGGACGGAGTGGCCGATGTCGAGACCCGTCAGGTCCACCTCGAAATGCTCGGGGATGGAGTCGGCGCGTGTGCGCACGGTGATCTCGTGCATGACGATGTTCAGCACGCCGCCGCGCTTGATGCCGGGCGCCGCCGCTTCGTTGCGGAAGTGCACCGGGACCTGCACGGTGATGATCGACGAGGGGCTGATCCGCAGGAAATCGAGATGCAGCGTCTTGTCCGTCACGGGATCGTTCTGGACGTCGCGCGGCAGCACGTCGAAGGCGGTGCCGTCGACGTCGATGCGGAGCTTGTGGTTGAAGAAACCCTCGCGATGGATGACGTCCTCGATCGATTTGGGCTCGACCGCGATCATCAGCGGGGGTTGCTTGTCGCCGTAGATCACGGCGGGGATCAGTCCATCGCGACGGCTGGCCCGGGCGCCCCCTTTGCCGGCCCGGTCCCGCTTCTTCGCGACGACGCTCGTCGTCTGTGCCATTTGCCTTCTCCTTGACCCTACTTGTTGCTCTCTCTGCCATCGCGGCGCGGCCTCCAGGGGTGCCGGTCGCCGGATCTCGTTGAATTCAGTCGAACAGGCTCGATACCGAGGTCTCCTCGGCGATGCGCCGCATCGCCTCGGCCATCAGCGTGGCGATCGACAGCGGCCGCACGTTGGGCGACACGCGGACCGCTTCGGTCGGCTGGATCGAGTCGGTGATCACCAGCTTCTCAATCGGCGCGGCGGCGACGCGGGCAACGGCGCCGCCCGACAGCACGCCGTGGGTGACGTAGGCCGATACCGACCGCGCGCCCTGTTCCTTCAGCGCCACGGCGGCATTGCACAGCGTGCCGGCCGAATCGACGATGTCGTCGACCAGGATGCAGTCGCGATCGCGCACGTCGCCGATCACGTTCATCACCTCGCTGACGCCGGCCGCCTCGCGGCGCTTGTCGATGATCGCGAGATCGGCATTGACGCGCTTGGCGATCGCGCGAGCGCGCACCACGCCGCCCACGTCGGGCGACACGACCGTGAGGTCCGAACTCTTGAACGTCGCCTTGATGTCGCGGCTGAAGTCCGGGCCGGCATAGAGATTGTCGAGCGGGATATCGAAGAAGCCCTGGATCTGCCCGGCATGCAGGTCGAGCGTGAGCACCCGATTGGCGCCCGCCTGGGTGATCAGGTTGGCGACCAGCTTGGCCGAGATCGGTGTGCGCGAGCCGGTCTTTCGGTCCTGCCGGGCGTAGCCGTAGTAGGGGATCACCGCGGTGATCCGCTGTGCCGAACTGCGTCGCAGCGCATCGATGGTGATGAGAAGTTCCATCAGATGGTCGTTGGCCGGGAAGCTCGTGCTTTGGATCACGAACACGTCCTCGCCGCGCACATTCTCCAGGATCTCGACGAAGATCTCGTTGTCGGAGAAGCGGCGAATCTGGGCCTTCACGAGCGGCGTCGACAGGCGCGCCGAGATCGCTTCCGCCAGCGGTCGATTGCTGTTGCCGGTCAGAATCTTCACGTCAGGGCTCCCCGGGGCGCCGCGGATCTCCGCTAAGTCGTTGATCTAAAACGACAAAACGGCCTTTCCCGGCCGCGACGCGGCGGACCATACCAATGCCGGCCCGCGCTGTAAACCGGGGCCGATCAGCCGTGCGGGTTGGCGACGAACGGCCACTGCCGCCGGTCGACCTTGGTGTAGGGCATGTTGAGGAAATCGGGCGCCACCGCGCCCGGCACGGCGACATAGAGAATCTCCGACGCGACCGGGGCGTACTCGGCGTGGAAGTGCTGCATGGACTTCACGACGACGACTTTCCGTGCCGAGGGGTCGATACCGATGTTGGTGAATGCATCGACGCTCTTGCACTGGGCGCGCAGCGAGTTGCAGACGATGGCGACGCCGTTCACCTCGAAGGCGGCGCAGTCGCCGACGGGTACGGTGCTGCCCGAGAAGCCGTGGGTGGTCATGTCGCGCCGGAGCCCGATCACCTTCACGCGCAGATCGAGCGGATCGCCGGACATCGGACCGTTCTTGCCGCCCAACCGGACATCCAGCTCGGCACCCTCGCCAACCTCGAAAGCAAGCCTGACCGCCATGGGATCCCAGAACATGCCGATGGCGGCGTCCTTGATGCCGCGGTCGAGCATGGCCTTCAGGATGAAGGTCGAGTCCGACGCGGCCCCGCCGCCGGCATTGTCGGAGCAGTCGGCCAACACCAGCGGCCGCGGCTGATTGTGGGTGGCACAGCGCGCCATTGCCTGGTCGAGCGTCATGTAGGCCGGCTGGGTCTCCTGACGCATGGCGAAGAACTCGCGACCGAGCTTCTCGGCCAGCGCCATCGCCTTGGCGCGATCGCCGTCCGCGACCACCAGCATCTTGGAGCCCATGTCGGCCACATCGGCCCAAGGAAAGCCGTGGATCGCCGACACCGACAGAATGCCGTCCTTGCCCTCGAGCGCGGTGAAGCGATCGACGAAGCCGCGCATCGGCGGACGGGTCGTATGGAAGACGCCCACCATGCGGCAGTCGAACCACCCCATCACCGGTTTCGCGCCGCGGTCGAACACCGCCTCCAAGACGTTGAACACGTCGTGGGCACGCTCGGCGACGTCGATGTGCGGGTACTCCTTGAACAGAACGATGAAGCTCGCGTTCTCGAGCTTGTCGGCGCCGACATTGCCGTGCAGGTCGAGCTCGACCCCGATGGGCACGTTGGGCCCGACAACTTCCCGCACCCGCTTGATGAGGTCGCCCTCGGCGTCGTCATAGCCCTCCGCCACCATGGCGCCGTGCAGCGACAGCAAAACGGCGTCCACGGGTTGTGCCGCGCGCAGATCGGCGAGAATCTCGTCGCGGAAATCCTCGTAGACTTTCTTTACGGTCTTGCCGGCGGGCTGGGCAAAGGCGCAGAGGCTCTCGATCACGGTCCAGCCGCGCTTCTCCGCCCGCTCGCGCCAGACGATCAGCGGCATGCCGAACATCGGCTTGCGATCGCCGTAGCTGGCCTTGCGGAAGAGGCAGGTCTCCTCGAACAAGCGCAGGCCGGTGGGCAGCGGCGCGAAGGTGTTGGTCTCGGTGCCGAGCGTGGCAGTGAAAATCTTCTTCATCGGGCGCAATTCCGGAACAAGCGAGCTGGTCAGGCGGCGAAACTGCCGAACTCCCAGTGACGGCCGGGCGCGGCGGCAAACAGAGCCTTGGTATAGTCGTCCTGCGGGTTCTCGAAGACCTGGGTGGCCGGGCCGTACTCCACGACACGGCCCTTGCTCATCACCGCCACGAAGTCGCAGATCTGGGCGGCCACGCGCAGATCGTGGGTGATGAAGAGGACTGCGAGGTTGAGGCGCTGGCGGATCTCATCGAGCAGCTCAAGCACCTGCTTCTGCACCGACACGTCGAGCGCCGAGACCGCCTCGTCGGCGATCAGCAGGTCAGGCTCCATCGCGAGCGCTCGCGCGATGCAAATGCGCTGGCGCTGACCGCCCGAGAACTGGTGCGGATAGCGGTCGAGCGAATTGGGGTCGAGCCGCACCGTTTCCATCAGGATGCGGGCGCGCTTCAACGCCTCCTCGCGGCCGAGGCCGAAATTCATCGGACCCTCGATGATGGTGTCGCCCACCGTCATGCGCGGGTTCATCGACCGGTAGGGGTCCTGGAACACGATCTGCACCCGCCGTCGGTGCGGGCGCAGCTGGCGCGGTGGCATGGCGGCGATCTCGGTGTCGCCGAGATAGATCTTGCCCTCTGTCGGGTCGATCAGCCGCGCGATACAGCGCGCCACGGTCGACTTGCCGGAGCCGGACTCGCCCACGATTCCCAGCGTTTCGCCGGCACGGATGTCGATATCGACATCGACGGCGGCCTTCACGACGCGGGTCGCCTGGAAGAAGGCGCTGGAGGAGTAGGTCTTGCCGAGCTTCGAGGTGCGCAACACCGTCTTGCCCTCGCGCCGCTCCTCGCGGTGACGCGGATGGATCGAGGGCACCGAGGAGATCAGCATCTTGGTGTAGCCCTCTTGAGGGCGCGACAGGATCTGCTCGGTCGTGCCGAACTCGACCAGTTGGCCCCAGCGCAAGACGGCCACACGGTGCGCGATCTCGGCCACCACCCCGAAATCGTGGGTGATGAAGAGCACGCCGGTGCCCTGTGTGCCCTGCAGCTCGGCGATCAGTTTCAGGATTTCGGCCTGAGTCGTCACGTCGAGCGCGGTCGTCGGCTCGTCGGCGATCAGCAGAACCGGATCGAGCACCAGCGCCATCGCGATCATGATGCGCTGCCGCTGTCCGCCCGAGAGCTGATGCGGGTAGGAGGCATAGATGCGCTCCGGTTCCGGCAGCTTCACACGCTCCAGGATGGCCAGGATCTTGGCCCGGCGGGCCGAGGCGTCGAGCTGGGTATGGGTCGCCAGCACCTCGTCAATCTGCTCGCCGCAGGTCATGACCGGATTCAGTGCGGTCATCGGCTCCTGGAAGATCATCGACATGCGCGTGCAGCGCAACTCGCGCAGGCGCGCCTCGGATGCCTGCAGCACATCCTCGCCCTGCAGCAGGATCTGCCCGGCGGTCGGCTTGAGCGCCTTCGCAAGCAGTCCCATGACCGTGAACGCGATCACCGACTTGCCCGAGCCCGACTCGCCCACCAGGCAGACGATCTCTCCGGGATTGACGGTGAAGCTCACCTTTTCGACGGCGTGTGGCCGATCCGCGCCAGAGGGCAGGTCGACCGTGAGATCGCGAACCTCCAGCACAGGCTTCTGGGCATCGCCACTCATCGCGCTACTCCGCAAACTGTCGAACCCATGAACCCGCCCTCTCTCCGGACGATCGCGCTCAGACCTTCTTGCTCATCTTCGGATCCAGCGTGTCGCGCAGCCCGTCGCCCATGATGTTGATGGCGAGCACGGTGAGCGCGAGGAAGATGCCCGGATAGAGAATGTTGTGCGGGAACACGCGGAAAAGCGTGCGCCCTTCGGCCATGATGTTGCCCCAGCTCGGCGTCTCCGGCGGAATGCCGATGCCGAGGAAGGAGAGGGCCGCCTCGACCAGGATCGCGGCGGCGGCGAGGAACGTTCCCTGCACGATCAGCGGCGCGACGGTATTGGGCAGGATGTGACGGAACATCAGTATCCAGGTGGGCGTCCCGACCGAGATCGCCCCTTCGACATAGGGCTCTTCGCGGACCGTGAGCACGATCGACCGCACCAAGCGGACCACGCGCGGCACATCGGGGACGACGATGGCAAAGATGACGGTCACCAGACCGGCCCGCCAGATCGAGACGAGGGCGATCGCGAGCAATATGCCCGGTATCGCCATTAGCCCGTCCATGATGCGCATAATGATCCCGTCGAGCCACCGCACATAGCCGGAGATCAATCCAACCACGGTACCGACCGCGACGGAGATCAGCGCGACCGCCACGCCGACGAGGAGCGACACCCGGGTGCCGTAGATCACTCGGCTATAGACGTCGCGACCGAGGCTGTCGGTGCCGAAATGGGCGATGCGCTTCTGCGTCGTGCCGTCATCCATGCGCATCGTGATCTCGGTGCCGGGCTTCTTGTTGCGCGAGGCCGGGTCGATGCGCGTGGGATCGATGGTGCCGAGCAAGGGTGCCAGCGCCGCGATCGTGATCATGATGAGCAGGATCACCCCGCCCACGATCACGTTGGGGTTGCGCAACGCCACCTGCCACAGCGGGCGGCGCCGGGTCGAGGCCGCCGCGATGGAGGCGGAGTCGACGACTTCTTCAGTGACGACGCTCAATAGCGGATCCTCGGGTCGAAGATGGTGTAGCTGATGTCGATGATCAGATTGATCACGACATAGACCACCGAGAACATCAGGATGACGGTCTGGATGGTCGGGAAATCGCGGCTGAGCACCGCCTCGACGGTGAGACGTCCGAGACCCGGCAGGCCGAAGACGCTCTCGGTCACCACCGCGCCGCCCATCAGCACGGCGATGCCGATGCCAATCACGGTCAGGATGGGGACCGCCGCGTTGCGCAGCGCGTGCTTCATCAGCACCACGCGGTTGGACAGGCCTTTCGCGCGGGCGGTGCGGATATAGTCCTCGTTCAAGACCTCCAGCACCGAGGCGCGGGTGATGCGCGAGATCAGCGCGACGAAGCCCACCGACAGCGTGAGCGACGGCAGCACCATGCGCTCAAGGAACTTCCAGAAATCGACGCCGATGCGGGTGTAGCCCTGCACCGGCAGCCAGCCGAGCTCGATCGCAAAGACATAGATCAGGCAGTAGCCGATGACGAAGCCCGGCACCGAGAACCCGAGAACCGCGAAGGCCATGACCGCGCGGTCGAACATCGAGCCCTGCTTGTAGGCGGCAAGAACGCCGATCGGGACCGAGACGCAGACGGCGAAGATCAGCGTGCAGGTGGCGAGCGCAAGTGTCGGTTCGATGCGCTGGGCGATCAGCTCGGCCACGGTCTTCTTGAAGAAGAAGCTCTCGCCGAACTTGCCCTGCAGGATGTCGGTGATCCAGATCGCGAACTGCGTCCAGATCGGTTCATCAAGTCCGAGCTTGCGGCGGATGTCGTCGATCTGGTCGGAGGTCGCATTGTCGCCGGCGATGACCGCCGCCGGGTCGCCCGGCGTCAGTCGCAGCATCAGGAAGATGAACACCGCCACCACCGTCAATACGGGGACGATGGCGATCACACGGCGGATGATGAAATCGAGCATGGAACTCCGGTTCGGACGCTGGGGTCGCGAGCTTGCGTCAGTTCTTTTCGATGTTCCAGAACACCGGCACCGGTGCCTTCAACCAGCCGGTGATGTTCGAGCGGCGCGCACCCGGTCCGTACCACTGGCCGATCCAGCCGAACTGGCCGGTTTCCAGCGCGCGCATCTGCACCTGTTCGGCGAGCGCCTTGGCCTTGGCCGGATCGGTCTCCTTGGCATAGGTGTCGCGAAGCTTCTCCATTTCAGGATCGTTCGGCCAGCCGAACCAGCTCTTGTCACCGGCCGCCACGAAGTAGGCGTTGGAGATCGGATTCAATGCGTCGGCCGACACCGAGAAGGTATGGAAAATGTTCCAGCCGCCCGCCTGCGGCGCTTCACGACGCGTCCGCCGGCTCACGAGTGTCTGCCAATCCATCGCCTGCATATCGACCTTGAAGCCACCGCGTTCCAGCAGCGCCTTGGTGACCGGCGCGGTGTTGGTGAGCACCGGCAGCGTGGTCGACTGCATGAGCACGACCGGCGTGCCGTCATAGCCCGCCTCTTTCAGGAGCTCGCGCGACTTCTCGAAGTTGGACTTGAGAAGAATGTCCGAGCCGTTCTCGGTCCCGTTGGGCGTGCCGCAGATGAACGCGGCGCCGCACACCTTGTAGTAGGCAGGATCGCCGATCGTGGCCTTAAGGTAGTCCTCCTGGTTAATGGCGTGCAGTGCCGCCAGACGCACCCGCGGATCATCGAACGGCTTCACCGTGTGATTGAAGCGGATGATGAAGACGTGGCCGAGCGGATTCCAGTCCTCGAGCGCGATCGCACGCTCTTTCTTCAGCATCGGCAGCAGGTCGTGCGGCGGCGCCTCGACGATATCGAGTTCGCCCGCGATCAGCGCATTGGCCTGTTGCAGCGTGTCGGGCATTTCCACGATCTCGACGCGGTCGACCTTGACGACCTTGCCGCCCGCCAGGCCCGACGCCGGCTCGCCGCGCGGCTTGTACTTTGGGTTCTTGAGATAGACGTGACGCTCGCCCGGCTTGGACTGGGCGTTCTGGTAGATGAACGGGCCCGACCCGATCTGGCTGTCGATCTGCTTGAAGGCATCCGTCTCGGCGACGCGCTTGGGCATCATGAACGGCACGTTGGACGACGGCTTGCCGAGCGAGTCCAGCACCAGGCCATAGGGCTCCTTCAGCACCAGCTGGAACGTCTTGGCGTTCACCGCCTTCATCTCGGCGACGAACTCCATCAGCTTCTGGCCCATCGCGTCGCGCTTGCCCCAGCGCGCGAGGGAGGCGATGCAGTCCTCAGATGTGACGGGCTGGCCGTCATGCCACTCCAGCCCGTCGCGCAGCGTGAAGGTCCAGAGTTTCTTGTCCGCAGAGACCTCGTACTTGTCGACCATCTGCGGCTGGATGGCGTAGTTGGCATCGGACGCGAACAGCGTGTCGTAGATCAGGTAGCCGTGGTTGCGGGTGACGTAGGCCGTCGTCCAGATCGGATCGAGGATCGTCAGATTGCCGTTCTGCACAACGCGGAGCGTCTTGCCTTGCGCAAGAACGGGCGCGGAGGCGGCTGTCATGATCGCGCCGGCGGCCAGCGCCGCCAGAGTCCGTCGCATCGCTTTCATCGCAAGTCCCCCGTGTGAGATCCCATCGAGCAGGGCGGATCCCCCGATCCGCCCTCGTCGATGGGAGCGGGCGGCGTCGCCGCCGCCCGCCCCGTCTCGATTACTTCTTCACGACATTCCAGAACACCGTCACCGGCGCCGTGACGGCCCCGTCGACGTTGTTGCGCAGCGCGAAGGGCTGGTACCACTGGCCGAGATGGACGTGCGTCGGGTACTCCGACGCGCGGACCTGGACCTGCTCGACAATCGCCTTCTGCTTCGCCGGATCCGTCTCGCGCGCATAGGCGTCGCGCAGATCCTGGATCTGCTTGTCGCAGGGCCACCCGAACATGGCGCGATCGCAGCCGGCGTTGAAGAAGCCGGCCATCACGGGGTTCAGGATGTCGGCGGCCACCCAGGCGGTGAGGAAGGCATGCCAGCCGCCGGCTGTCGGGGCGTCCTTGCGGGCGCGACGCGACACCAGCGTCTGCCAATCCATCGACTGCATGTCGACCTTGAAGCCGCCCTTCTCGAGCAGGTTCTTGGCGACCGGCGCGAGGTTGGTCAGCACGGCGAGGTCGGTCGACTGCATCAGCACGATCGGCGTGCCGTCATAGCCCGCTTCGCGCAGCAACGCCTTCGACTTGTCGAAGTTGGAGGTGAGCTTGTCTTCCCAGCCCTTGGTCGTCTCCAGCGGCGTGCCGCAGACGAACATGGCCTTGCACTCCTTGTACCACTTCGGGTCGCCGATCACGGCGTCGAGGAAGTCCTTCTGGTTCAGGGCGTACAGCACAGCCTGGCGAACCTTGTCGTTGTCGAACGGCTTGTGCAGCACGTTGAAGCGGAAGGTGTATTGCAGGCCGAGCGGGTTGGCGCTGAACAGCTTGATGTTGCGGTCCCGGGACAGCACCGGCAGCAGGTCGTGCGGCGGCGATTCGATCATGTCGATCTCGTTCGCCAGAAGCGCGTTCACCGTCGTCTGGTGGTCGCCCAGGACGCGCCACTCGACGCGGTCCAGATTGACCTTCTTGCCGCCCGCCATGCCCGAAACGGGCTCGTTGCGCGGCACGTACTTGGCGTTCCTGACATAGACCGTCTTCTCGCCCGGCTTCCATTCATCGCGCTTGAAGATGAACGGACCGGAGCCGATCACGTCTTCCGGCTTGATCTGGGTGTTGGGGTCGGTCTCGGCCACCCGCTTGGGCATCATGAAGGGCACGTTCGAGGACGGCTTGCCGAGCGACTGCAGCACGAGGCCGTACGGTTCCTTCAACTGCATCGTGAAGGTCTTGGCGTCGACCGCCTTCATATCGGCGATGCGGGCCATCAGCGACTGGCCCATGGAGTCCCTGGCGCCCCAGCGGCGGATGGAGGCGATGCAGTCCTCGGCGGTGACGGGCGTGCCGTCGTGCCACTCGAGCTTGTCACGGAGCGTGAAGGTGAAGGTGAGATTGTCCGGCGAGACGGTCCATTTGTCGACCATCTGCGGCTTGACCTCGAGCTTTTCGTCCATCGCGAAAAGCGTGTCCCACACCATGTAGCCGTGATTGCGAACGATGTAAGCGGTGGTCCAAATCGGATCGAGGATCTTCAGATCCGAATGCATCACCACGCGCAGCGTATTGGCCTGCGCCTCGGCCGGACGGATATCGGCCGCGAGCGTCGATAGCCCCGCCAACGCCGCGACAGCCGCGAGCGACTTGTTCCAGAAAGTCATGTGTGGAGCTCCCTTTAGATCGCGTGGTCTGTCATGCACAAAACGGGCCACGCCTTCGGTGACACTAGCAGTGCCTGCCCCCCCTCTGACAAGGCGATTCGGCCTCAGCGTGGTCGCGATGCCGCCTGACGCAGCAATTC
The DNA here is from genome assembly GCA_016870115.1 of Alphaproteobacteria bacterium. GTDB lineage: Bacteria > Pseudomonadota > Alphaproteobacteria > Reyranellales > Reyranellaceae > VGCH01. The sequence goes on from VGCH01000006.1 coordinate 80,341, forward strand.
CAGAATGCCTTCGGCCGCCGCGGCGGTGACGATCTCCGCGAAACCCGTCCAGGAACCCTGCGTCGCCGCCGTCGGGACAGGATTGGATTGTTCGAGGTCGCCGACCTGTTTGCCGGAGGGATCCTGCAGCACCCATTTAATGGTGAGTCGGGTGCGCCGGTCGTCCATATGTTGAAGCGACACCGTCCCGAGCACGGTGAAGACGTCCGGCCCCGCCGCGTCACTCAACACCACGCGGTTGGTGCCCAGCGCCTTGCGCATGCCCGACTGGAGTTGGCGATTTCCATCAGACGGGGCGCCGGTGACGGGCGCCACGCGTGCTTTGGGCGGTGCTGGTCCGGGGGGTGGGCTGGGCGGCGGTGCTGCCGCCGCTTGCGGCACGGCGCCTGAAGCTGCGGCAGCCGGAGCCGCGGCGGCAGGCAACCGCGCCGGGTCGCCCGATGGCGGTGGCGCGATCGCGGGCATGGCCTCCGGCAGCATGACGCCGGCCGCGATCTGCCCGGGCGCCCGCGGCTGGAAGTTGGGCGGCCGCCCCATCAGCGTGGCGATCCGAGGCGCGGCCTGTTGCGCGATGCGCGAGATCAGACGCTCCTGCCCCTGGGCATACTCTTCCGCGCGCGCGCGCGTGACGCTGATCGCTGGGCCGTCGGGCAATTGGCCACCACTGTCCAAGTACCAGCTGAGTTCGATCTCCACGCCGGTCTCGGTCGGGCGGATCGCGGTCACCGCGCCCAGTTTTCGCGGGGCCGTGGTGGGCTGCACCGCCGCCAGCACACCATAGCTCTGGAGCTCGACCGCCACTGCCGAGGCGACCCGCCAGGCCGTCTCGATCGGCATGTTGGCGGGCGGCGCGACGGCAAGCTCGATGTCGGGCGAGGTCGCGCGATAGACCACGCTGCCCCGCTCTGGCTCGAACGGCTTGGGCGTCGGTCCGCACGCGGCGAGGAATGCCGCTGCAAGCGCGATCAGAGCAACGCGCATGTCGCCATCAGCCCGATCAGGCTGAAGAATACCAGCAGAATGAGGTAGGGCACCGCTAGCCCTCGAGCGCGATCGCAGACAGGCCGCGCCCGTAGTCGCGGATGCCTCGCAGCGTGTTGCGGCGATAGCTGAAGAAACGCCCGCTTTCGTCCAGCGTGTCGTGGCCGGTGGCGCTCGCCGCGACGCCAGCGCGCGCCAGGCGTTGCAGGAGATAGCCCGCGAGATCGAAATGGAAGTGGCCAGAGCGGGGCGCTGTCTTGAAGAATCGCGCGTGATCGGGGTCTTGCGCGACGAACGGCGCGGGGAACTCCGGCCCGACCTCGTAGGTGTCGCGGCCGATGCAAGGGCCTACGCAGGCAACGAGATCCGCGCGCGCCACGCCCAGCCGCTCCAGCGCTGCGATGGTCGCGTCGGTGACGCCCTCCAGCGCGCCGCGCCAGCCGGCGTGGGCGGCGCCGACCGCGCGGCCGCGACGGTCCGCGAACAACACCGGCGCGCAGTCGGCCGACAACACGCCCAGCACAACGCCGGGGCGATCCGTCACCAGCGCATCGGACTTGGGAGCGCCTGGCGATTGCCACCGCTCGACACCCGCGACGCGCACGTCCGTCGAGTGGATCTGGTGCAGGGTCTGGAGATCGGGCTCGTCGAGCTCGAACTGCGCGGCCGCCCGTCGTCGGTTCTCGCGCACATTCTCCGGCAAGTCGGCCGAGCCATAGCCGCAATTGAGCGATGTGAAGAGGCCTTCGCTCACGCCGCCTTCGCGCGTGAAGAAGCGGTGGCGGATGCCGGGGAGGGCGCTGAGAGAAGGGGACTGGATCATGCGGCGGCTCCGGCGCCCGCGGCGAAGCCCGGCGGAGAGCCGCCGGCCGCGCCCGCGAGCGCCAGTACGCGGAACAAGGTGCCCATCGCCTCGGGCGCGATCAAGCGCCGGAAGGCCGCGTCGATCCCGCTTGCCTGCGCCGGCGAGGCGGCGCGCTTGAGCATTGCCGCGCGTTCGCCCATCCCGATCGCGCAGAGAAAGGCGCCCTGGCCCACCGGGCCGAAGCTGCGGGCGCCGGCCGCGCGGGCCGCGCGCGCCAGCGCGCCGAAGTCGACGTGAGCGCTGAGGTCTGTTTCGCCCGGGCGATCGAGTACGGAAGCCCCGCGATGCGCGCGCACGGCCTGCAACGACGGTCCCGGCCGATCGCCGTCGTGGCCATAGTCCAGGATCAGCGCCCAACCGCCCTGATCAGCCAGACGCGCGCCGATGCGCTGGGCGAGGCCGGTCACGGCCGGCGAAAATTCGGCGATCGCACCGAGGTTGCCACCGCGGGGCAGCGCGACAGCGAAGGGGGAGGGGCCGGGCGCGAGTGCCAGGTGAAGCGCCGTGCCGTCCGGGGTGAGGCCCACCATGCGCTCCGCCCAGCCTGCCGGCGTGCGCTGGAACTGGCGCACCGGCAGGGCATCGAAGAACTCGTTGGCGAGCAGGAGGAGGGGGCCCGCTGGAATGTCGTCGAAGCGCTCGTGCCACTCGGGCGCATGTGGCGCGAGGCGGGCGGCGTTGTCGGCGGGCAGCCGCTCGCGCGCGAGATCGACGAAATGCAGTCGGAGCGCTGCATGAAAGCCCGGCACGCCGCGCGTGGCGCGCAGCGCATCCACCATGGCCGTGCCGCGGCCCGGGCCCAGCTCGACAAGCCGAACCGGCTCAGGGCGACCCATCGCGATCCATCGGTCCGCGAGCCAGGCTCCGAGCAGCTCGCCGAACATCTGGGAGATCTCGGGCGCGGTGATGAAGTCGCCGCCGGCGCCGATCGGGGCCGGTTTGCGGTAGTAGCCGAGCGTGGGATGGCCCAACGCCTCGACCATGAAGTCGGCAAGGCTGATCGGGCCGCCCATGGCGATACGCCGGCGCAATAGCTGGCCGAGCGGTGTCGTCACGCCACGGGCACCTTCGGCCGCGTAAGCGCGCGACCGATCAGCCAGGCGCCGCAGGCGACGAGCGGCAGCGACAGCAGCATGCCCATGGTGAGCGGCCCCCACAGGTAGCCGAGATGCGCGTCCGGCTCGCGAAAGAATTCGCCGACGATGCGCGCCGTTCCGTACCCGGCGCCGAAGACTCCCGTTAGCAGCCCGGGACGTCGACGCCCATCGGCCAAGCGCCAGACCGCGACCAGGACGGCGAGCAGCAGAGCGCCCTCGAGAAACGCCTGATAGAGCTGGCTCGGGTGACGCGGATCGGGGCCACCCCGCGGAAAGATCATCGCCCAGGCGACATCGGTCGTCCGACCCCACAGCTCGCCATTGATGAAGTTGGCGATGCGGCCGAGGCACAGCCCCACCGGCGCGACGAGGCACACGAGGTCGGACAGGTGCAGGAACGGAGTCGCGTTGCGGCGGGCAAACAGGAACATGGCCACCACGACCCCCAGCAGCCCGCCGTGGAAAGACATGCCGCCCTCCCACACCGCGAGCGCGGAGAGCGGGTTCGCGACAAAGTGCGCTGGTTTGTAGAACAGCGCGTAGCCAACGCGACCCCCCAGGATGACGCCGACCGCGGCCCACAGCAGAAAATCATCGATCTTGTCGCCGCCCAGTGTCTTGGGCGACTGCTCGCAGAGGCGTCGCATCACCTGCCAGCCGATCACCAGCCCGGCGATGTACGCGAGCGCGTACCAGCGAATCGCAAGCGGACCGATCTGGATCAGGATCGGGTCGATATCGGGGAAGGGCAGAACCAGCGGAACCATGGGCCGTCCGGGTTATAGCGGTGCGATCATGCCCCCCGAAAGGCTGCGGCGCCGGCTTGGGGAAGCCGGCGCCGCTCAGGACGTCCGAACGAGTTGTTGTCTTTATTGGAGAGGGGGCGTCGGACGGTCCCTTCGTATGGTTCAGGCCTCGCCTACGGTCTCGAGGATGGCGGCCGTGAGCGCGTCTTGCGGTGTCTTGCCCGCCCACACCACGTACTGGAAGGCGGGGTAGAAGCGCTCGCTCTCGCTGATCGCGATCTCGACCAGATCGTGAAGCTGCGCCGGGATCAGACCGGTGGTGCCCCGGAGCGGAATCGCGTGCCGGAACATCGGCAGCCCTTCTTCGGTCCAGAGATCGAAGTGGCCCAGCCACATCTTTTCGTTGATCAGCGCCAGCAGCCCATGGATGTCGCGATGCCGCTCCGACGGGATTCGCACATCGTAGGCGCAGGTGAAGTGCAGTGCCTCCACATCCTCGCGCCAGCTGAAGAACATTCGGTAGTCGCACCAGCGACCGGCGACTTCGACCGCGATCTCGCGGTCCGATGTCCGGTCGAAGGGCCAGTCGTTGGCGGAGACGACCCGCTCGATCATCTCCAGCGGATTCAGGTCTGCTTTCGGCCTGGTCCGCTCCTGCCGCGATAACGCCATCGACCCACTCCCCAAACCATTCCGCCCTGCGACCCTGGAACGTCGTCTTTGTGGCGGGTGGCCGACATATCGTGGTGGGTGGCCAGTCACCCACAAATTGTAGCCTGCCATAAGGGTCGCTCTGCCTGCAACAAGAATTGGCGGGCGAAATCGTTGAAAGAGTCAGTGATTCCAGAAATTTAATCCCCAGCGCTCAGATTCGAGTCGCAAAATTTCGCAGACCGAATCGCCCAGAATCGCCCGAAAATTAGGCAGACGGAGGAGGGGCATATGGTCTGGCGCCAATTTGAGCAGTTATCTCGGATTTGGCACGCGGCTTGCTCTTTCGGGCGCACGCCGTCTTCGCGGGAGCGCCTGATGACCATGTTTACCGACCCCTTCGACGCCAAGACCTTGCTGTCCCGGCGGTGTGCGTGCGGCGGTAATCACACGCCCGAGCAGCATCTGGAGGCCACCCGTGTCGCGGCGTCGACGGAGGAGAGTTGGTGGACGCGGGTCGTCGACGCCGCAGTGCTTCGGGCGGTCTTCCCCCATGATGCCCAGCGTCGGCTGTTCCTCAGGACCGTCGGCGCCTCCACCGCAATGGCGGCCATCTCGACCGTCTTTCCGCTGGCGATCGCGCGCGAGGCCTTCGCGCAGGGCGGTGCGCCGGAGAAGAGGGACCTCAAGGTTGGATTCATTCCGATCACCTGCGCCACGCCGATCATCATGGCGCACCCCATGGGCTTCTACTCGAAGCACGGACTCAACGTCGAAGTGGTGAAGACCGCGGGTTGGGCGGTGATCCGCGATAAGGCGCTCAACAAGGAGTACGACGCCGCGCACATGCTGGCGCCCATGCCCATCGCGATCTCCATCGGCGCCGGCTCGAATCCAATTCCTTTCGCCATGCCCGCGATCGAGAACATCAACGGTCAGGCCATCACGTTGGCGTCGAAGCACAAGGACAAGCGCAGTCCGAAGGATTGGAAGGGCTTCCGGTTCGCCGTTCCTTTCGACTACTCGATGCACAACTACCTGCTGCGCTACTACGTGGCCGAGCACGGGCTCGATCCGGACAAGGACATCCAGATCCGCAGCGTTCCGCCGCCCGAGATGGTCGCGAACCTGCGCGCCGACAACATCGACGGCTTCCTGGGCCCGGACCCGTTCAATCAGCGCGCCGTCTTCGACGGCGTCGGCTTCATCCACCTGCTGACCAAGGAGCTGTGGGATGGCCACCCCTGCTGCGCATTCGCGGTCAGCAAGGAGTTCATCGCCCAGAATCCGAACACCTATCGGGCGCTCCTGAAAGCGATCATCGAGGCGACCGCATTCGCCTCCAAGGCCGACAATCGCAAGGAGATCGCCAAGGCGATCGCGCCTCAGAACTACCTGAACCAGCCGGAGATCGTGCTGGAGCAGATCCTGACGGGCACCTACGCCGACGGGCTGGGCGCGGTGAAACGCGATCCCAAGCGGATTGATTTCGACCCGTTCCCCTGGCCGCAATTCGCGATCTGGATCCTGACGCAGATGAAGCGTTGGGGGCAAATCAAGGGCGATGTCGACTATGCCAAGATCGCCGCGGACGTCTATCTCGCGACCGACACCGTTCAGCTCATGAAGGAGGCGGGGTTCACGCCGCCCGACCCGACGCGGAAGACCATCGTCATCATGGGCAAGCCCTTCGACGCCAGCAAGCCCGAGGCCTATCTGCAGAGCTTCGCGATCCGCCGGTCCTGACGTGGCCACGCTGAAAGAGTCGCTGGCGCTCAAGTCGGCGCTGCTCTCGGTCCTGCTGCTGGCGGTCTTCCTCGGCCTCTGGCAGCTCGCGGCCCAGCCTGCGGCGAGCGGCGGCACGATTGTCGATCCGGAGTATGCGAAGCTCGTGGGCCAGGCCGCCGCGACGGGCAGCAAGACGCCAATGCCGACACCGGCCGATATCGGCGTGGCGCTCTGGAAGCATCTCTCCGATCCGTTCTATGTGCGCGGCACCAACGACAAGGGCATCGGCATACAGCTCGCCTGGTCGATCGGTCGCGTCCTGGCCGGCTATCTGCTTGCGGCCGCGGTCGCCATCCCGCTCGGGTTCCTGATCGGCATGTCGCCGCTCGTCTATCGCGCGCTCGATCCGTTCATCCAGGTGCTGAAGCCGGTTTCGCCGCTCGCCTGGATGCCGCTCGCGCTCTACACCATCAAGGACAGCCAGATCTCGTCGATCTTCGTGATCTTCATCTGCTCGATCTGGCCGATGCTGATCAACACTGCCTTCGGGGTGGCAAGCGTGCGGCGCGAGTGGCTGAACGTGGCGCGCACGCTCGAGGTCGGGCCCTTCCGCAAGGCCTTCCGAGTGATCCTGCCCGCGGCCGCGCCCACCATCATGACCGGCATGCGCATCTCGATCGGCATCGCCTGGCTGGTGATCGTGGCGGCCGAGATGCTCGTGGGCGGCACCGGCATCGGCTACTTCGTCTGGAACGAGTGGAACAACCTCTCGATCGCCAACATCGTGAGCGCGATCCTGCTGATCGGGCTGGTGGGTCTGGTGCTTGACCAGATGCTGGCGCGCATCGCCCGCCTCGTGACCTATCCGGAGTGAGGCGCCCATGGAACGCGCGATGATCAGCGTCGAGGGTCTCGCCCGGCGCTTCGGCGACCACGGCCAGCCCGCGGTGTTCGAGGATGTCTGGTTCGGGGTCGAGAAGGGTGAGTTCGTCTGCCTGATTGGCCACTCGGGCTGCGGCAAGACCACCATTTTGAATGTGCTGGCTGGCCTCGATCGCCCGAGCGGTGGCACGGTGATCGTCGACAATCGAGAGATCGATGGACCGAGCCTTGATCGCGCCGTGATCTTCCAGAGCCATGCCCTGCTGCCTTGGCTCTCGGTGCTGGGCAACATCGCCTTCGCCGTCAGTTCGCGCTGGCCGCGCTGGCCGCGCGCCAAGGTGCGCGAGCACGCCCTGCGCTTCATCGAGCTGGTCGGGCTCAAGGGTGCGGCCGACAAGCGACCGGCCGAGCTGTCGGGCGGAATGAAGCAGCGCGTCGGCATCGCCCGCGCGCTCTCGATCGAACCCAAGATGCTTCTGATGGACGAGCCGTTCAGCGCGCTCGATGCGCTGACACGCGGCATGTTGCAGGACGAGGTGCTGCGGATCTGCGCGGAGACCCAACAGACCGTGTTCATGATTACCCACGACGTCGACGAGGCGATCCTGCTCGCCGACCGGATCGTTCTGATGACCAACGGCCCCGGTGCGTGCATCGCGGAGTTCGTGGTGAACACCATGCCGCGCGCCGAGCGGCAGCGGAACGGCCTGCACCGGCATCCGCAGTACTACGCCATCCGCAATCACCTAGTGGAGTTCCTGGTCAATCGCAGCCGGGCCTTCGACCGAGAGATCGCCGAACACGGTTACGACTCCCGCCGGCCGCGAACGGTCCGCCCCGGACTGGCCGCGATCAACCCGGCCGCCGAAGTCGTGCCGCTGCGGCACGCGAACTAACGCCCATGGAAGGAGAGGGACAATGAAACGCGCCGACGTCACCGAAAAGATCCTGAGCGCCAAGCGATTGAAGGAGCTCACCTGGGAGGAGATCGCCAAGAAGATTGGCGGCGCCTCCAAGATCATCGTCACCGCCGCCTGCATGGGCCAGATGCGCATGACCAAGGATCAGGCGACCAAGGCCGGTAAGCTGTTCGGGCTGGGCAAGGAAGAGGTGATCCTGCTGCAGGAGGTGCCGTATCGCGGTTCGCTCCCGCAGGTCCCGCCGACCGACCCGCTGATCTACCGCTTCTACGAACTCGTGCAGGTCTACGGCACGACTTGGAAGGAGCTGATCCAGGAGGAGTTCGGCGACGGCATCATGAGCGCCATCGATTTCGACATGACGATGGAACGGCAACCCGACCAGAAGGGCGACCGGGTGAAGATCGCCATGTCGGGCAAGTTCCTGAGCTACAAGACCTACTGAGTCTGCGACCCCGCCGTCATCGTCTTGCACGGCGGGGCCTTTGTGCTCAGAATTGTCGACAATCGACGATGTCTGTAGTCACGATCTTCGAACCCGTCCCCAAGAGCACGTTGCGCGCCCAGGTGGCCGAGCGGCTGCGGGGGGCGATTCTGGCGGGCGACATTCCGCCGGGCGCACCGCTCGTCGAGACGGCGCTGTCTGAACGCTTCGCGATCAGCCGAGGGCCCTTGCGTGAGGCGCTGCGGCAATTGGTGGAGGAGGGCTTGGTCGTGACCGTGCCCTACACCGGCACTCACGTGGCGTCGCTTTCTGTTGAGGACGTCCAGGAGATCTACTCGCTCCGCACGGCACTGGAGATCTTCGCCTTCGAGCAGATCTGGCTGCGCCGCGACGAGCGCTTCCGTGCGGAGCTGTCGCGGCGGAACGCGACCTTGCAAGCGTCGATCGACGCCGGTGACGATAGCGCTGCCATCTCCGCTGAGTTGGAGTTCCACGGTTTGGTCTACGAGACGGCCGGACACCGCCTGTTGCAGAGTGCTTGGCGGGGGCTACGGGGTCGCCTGCAGCTCTACTGGGCTGCCCATCACCGTGCTCATGGCCGGCGCGGTCCGCGGCGCGACAGTCACGACAGCTACATCGCGGCGGCCCTCGGCGATAGCCTTGACGCTCTTCGAGCCGAGATCGCCGATCACATGCGCCGCGGCGCTGCACTCACCGAGAAGTTTGTTTCCGAAACCCAACGCAACGGAGAGGTCAAATGACTGCAATCAAGCGTCGCGCGGCAATGATCGCGCTGGCGGCCGCGCCGGCACTGGCGTGGGCCGTTCCAGCTCGCGCCGGGACCCTCGACGCGACAAAGAAGCGGGGAACCCTCCGGATCGGTGTCACCCAGGCCCCACCCTGGTTCACCAAGAACCCGGCGAATGGAGAATGGTCGTCCGGCCTCGGCATTTCGATGGGCAAGGCGATGGCCGAGAAGCTTGGCGTCAAGATGGAAACGGTTGAGGTGAGCTGGGGGACAGCGATCGCGGCGCTGCAAGCCGACAAGATCGACCTGATGTTCATGCTCGACGCGACGGAAGAGCGACAGAAGGCTGTCGACTTTCCGACATCGCCGCTCCTGTTTTACTCCCTCGCCGTGCTTGCCAAGGACGACTTGGCGGTCAAGGCGTGGGCCGATCTCGACAAGCCCGCCGTCAAGATCGCGGTCCCGCAGGCCTCTTCGATGGACAAGTTCCTGAGCGAAAACACGAAGACCGCCGATATCCAGCGCTTCCCTGACAACGCGGCGGCGATCGCGGCGTTCCAGTCGGGCCGCGTCGACGCCGTGTGCCTCTTCCATCCCCCCTTGCTGGCGGCACGCCAAAGGTTGGGACGCGGCAAGATCGTCGTGCCGACGCCGGTGCGCTCGCAGGCATCGAGCGTGGCGATGCGCAAGGGCGACACCGAGTTCGTCGCCTGGGTCGACAAGTTCATCGATGAGTCCTACCGCAGCGGCCAAACGCAGAAGCACTACGAAACCGCGCTGCGCGAGTTCGGGCTCGATCCGTCGATGGCGCCCCCTGTCATGAAGGAGCGGCTGGGATAGGACTTCGGCCCGTGTATCAGTGGGACTTCGCGCCGGTCGCGGCCAACTGGCCGCTGCTGGCGCAAGGCCTGCTGAACACGCTCAAGGTTACGGGCGTCGCCCTTGTGGTCGGTCTGGCGCTCGGCCTGCTGTTCGCCTTGATGCGGCTGTCGCGGCATCGTGGTCTCTCATGGCCGGCCGGCTTCGTGATCGAAGTGTTCCGGACCACGCCACCGCTGGTGCAGCTCTTCTGGTTCTTCTTCGCGCTGCCCTTGATCGCGGGCATCGCGATGACGCCCTACATCGCGGCGTGCGTGACTTTCTCCATCCAGTCCGCTGCGTTCTTTGCCGAGGTCTTTCGGGGCGGCATCCAGTCGATCGAGCGCGGCCAATGGGAGGCGGCGCGAGCGATCGGGATGACTGAGGCGCAGGCGATGAAGCGGATCGTTCTGCCCCAGGCGGTGAAGCGCATGATCCCGGCCTTCATGGAGCGTGCGATCGAGCTCATGAAAACGACGACCCTGGTCGCCACCATCTCCTATGCCGACCTCTTGTTCGCCGCGAACGAGATCTCCCAGAAGACCTTCCGGCCGCTCGAGACCTTTACGGTCGCCGCACTGATGTACTTCGTCGTCATCACGGCCTTCAGCCTGCTGGCGCGCCGTTTCGAGCGGCGACTGGCGATCAGCGGCGAGGCGACGGTGCATTGATGCATCAATGGGACTTCGCATCGGTTCTCGCCAACCGCGAGGCACTGCTGGTCGGTGCGATCGGCACGCTGCGCATTTTTGCAATCTGCTTGGTGGCTGGGCTCAGTCTCGGGTTCATCGTCGGTTTGGGGCGCTATTCACGGAACCGCCTGTTCTACTGGCCCGCCACCGCCTTCACAGAGTTCTTCCGCAACACGCCTGTGCTGGTTCAAATCCTCTGGTTCTACTTCGCGCTGCCGATCCTCGTGCCCTTCTCGATCGGCCCGCTCGCCGCCGCTGCGATGGGAATATCGCTCAACTCGGCGGCGTTCTCGGCCGAGATCTTCCGCGGCGGCATCCAGTCGATCGACCGAGGCCAGTGGGACGGCGCGCGGGCCATCGGCATGACAGCCGGTCAGGCGATGCGCCGCATCGTGCTGCCCCAGGCGCTGCGGCGGATGACGCCGGCGCTCACCAATCGTGCGATCGAAATCTTCAAGATGTCGACACTCGCCTCCGCGGTGGCCTACGTCGAGCTGCTGCAGCAAGGCAAACTGATCGCGTCGCTCAACTTCAACCCCATCGAGGCCTACACCGCGGTCGCCGTCATCTTCTTTGTCTGCCTCTGGCCGCTGGTGCAGTTGACCTACGTGCTCGAACGTCGGTTGGGGAGGAGTGAATGACGCTGCTGTCCCTTCGCGGCATCACAAAGCGCTTCGATGGCAAGCCGGTGCTCGCCGGTATCGATCTCGACGTGGCCAGGGGCGAGCGCATCGCGATACTGGGGGCATCGGGGTCCGGCAAGTCGACGCTGCTTCGTTGCGTCAACTTCCTGGAGCTGCCGGACGAGGGCAGCGTCGCGTTGGATGGTGAGACGGTCGGCCGCCGCGAGCGCGAACTCACGCGCGTGCGTCAGCGCATCGGCATGGTGTTCCAGCAGTTCAATCTCTTTCCCCATATGACGGCGCTCGACAACGTCATGGAAGGGTTGGTGACGGTGCGCCGAGTTGCCAAGGCGGCAGCACGCGAACGGGCGGAACGCGAGCTCGCGCGCGTGGGTCTCGCCGACAAGGCCGCTGCCTACCCCGCGCATCTGTCGGGTGGCCAGAAGCAGCGCGTCGCGATCGCTCGGGCCGTCGCGATGGATCCCGAGCTTCTTCTGTTCGACGAACCCACGTCGGCGCTCGATCCGGAGCTGGTGGGTGAGGTGCTGGGCGTGATCCGCGCGCTTGCCGATGAAGGGCGCACCATGCTGCTGGTAACCCACGAGCTGGGCTTCGCCTACCACGTGGCCACCCGCGTCATCTTCCTCGCGGAGGGACGCATTCACGAAAGTGGTGCACCCGACGAAGTGCTGAAGGCGCCGCGTCGGGAGCGAACGCAAGCCTTCCTGCGACGCCACAAGGAATTCAGCCTCTAGGAGCCGGCATGGGTAAGGATGACGAACGCGCGAGCGCGCAAGCCTACCTCCCCGACGCGCGCAATGACGGGGTGCTTCTGTACGTCAATGGCGCGTTCGTGCCGCGGGACCGCGCGGTGGTATCGGTGTTCGACTCCGGCTTCGTGCTGGGCGACGGCGTCTGGGAGGGGCTGAGGCTCGTGAAGGGCAAGCTGATCAGCCTCGAAGCGCATCTCGACCGTCTGTTTGAAGGCGCGCGCTCGATCGATCTCGATATCGGCTTCGATCGAGCCGGCGTTACGAAGATCGTGACCGACACCCTCGCGCGCAACGGAATGGTCGACGGCGCCCATATCCGCCTGATGGTGACTCGCGGATTGAAGAAGACACCCAACCAGGACCCGAGATTCGTGGTCGGCAAGGCGACGATCGTCTGTGTCGCCGAGTACAAGACGCCGATTCCGGAAGCCAAGGCAAAGGGCTACGCGCTGTTCACGTCCACATTCCGCACCACCGGTCCCGACCAGTTCGACCTGCGTCTCAACTCGCACTCGCGCCTGAACCTCATCCAGGCGCTCATCCAGGCGATCAAGGCGGGAGCGGACGAGGCGCTGATGCTGGACCCGCGCGGCTTCGTCGCCTCCTGCAATTCCACGAACTTCTTCATCGTGCGCGGCCGCGAGCTCTGGACCTCCACCAGTCTCTACAGCTTCAAGGGCATTACTCAGCAGAACGTGATCGACGCCTGGCGCAAGGCGGGCAACGTCGCGCGCGAATGCGACTTCACCCTCGCGCAGGTCTACTCGGCCGATGAGGCGTTCGTCACCGGGACGCTGGGAGGAGTGACGCCGGTGACGCGGGTCGATGGCCGTCCGATCGCCGACGGCAAGGCAGGGAGCGTTACCCGAGAGGCGAGCGACTTCTATCTGCGCGCCGTGGGCGCGTTGTAACTACTCAGCCGCGATCTTGCGTGCCGCGCGCGGATCGCGCGTGAGGAGTCCGTCGGCGAGATCGCGGTCGATTAGGGCATCCGGGCGTTCGGAGATACGGCCGAACCCCGCGCCGCCGCCCACGAACATCTCGATGATATCGCCCTTGCCGAGGTCGATCGCGGCCTTGCTGGGCAGCTGCTCGACGCGTCCGTCGGCACGATAGACGGTGCAGCGGCCGCGCTCGCCGGGTTCGCCGCCCAACAGCCCTTGCGGCGCAAACCGGAAGCGGTCGGAATAGATCGCAAGCTGGACGTCGTCCTTCAGGACTTCGCAGCGTCTCGTGAAGCCAGCGCCGCCGCGGCGCGCGCCGAGGCCAAATGAATCCGGCGCCAGTTCATAGCCGACGATCCGAAAGAAATCGTAGTCGATGTCGAGCGACTCGACCGGTGCGTTGGAGCAGTTGCTGAGCGGAGAATCGACGGCGTCGCAGCCGTCGGCGTCCTTCGAGGCGCCGTAGCCGCCGCCGAAGATCTCAAGATAGACGCTGTAGCCGCGCTCGCCGAGATGACTCAGGCAAAATGCGGTGGTGCAGTCGAAGCCGGTGGCGATCACCTTGTCGGGCAGCGCCTGCGCCATCGCCTTCATGACTGCATTGAACACGCGGTAGGCCGGGATCATGCGCGCACGCACCGGTGCCGGCGGCCGCGGGTTGAGCAGAGACCCGTACGGCACCTTGATCTTGATCGGACGCGCCATGCCCTCGTTGTAGGGAATGTCCGGGCTTGTCAGGACGGACTTCACGCAGGAGAGCGCCGCCGACAGTGTGCTGGAGTAGGGGCAGTTGAGGTTGCGCTTCACCTGCGGGCAGGTGCCCTCGAAGTCGATCTCGACCTGGTCGTCCGAGATCGTGACCTTGGCCTTCACGACCAGCGGATCGTCGGTGAGACCGTCATCGTCGACCGCGTCCTCGCCGTAGAAGGTTCCCTTGGGCGCCTGCGCGATGGCCGCACGCACGCGGCGTTCGGAATAGTCCTGCATCTCCTGCATCGCGGCTTCGACCTTGTCGGTGCCGTAGCGTTCGCAGAGCTGCTTGACCCGCAACACGCCGATCGCGTTGGCGGCGAACTGCGCATTGAAGTCGCCGATGGTGAGGTCGGGTACGCGCACGTTGGCGGTGACCAGGCGCTCAAAGCTGCCGCCGTTCCAGTCGTGCTCGAAGCTGTACCTGGAGGGCGGGAAGCGCAGGCCCTCCTGGTAGACGTCGGAGGCGTGGATGTTGAGGCCCGGCGCGCCGCCGCCGAGATCGAGATGGTGCGCCACCGAGGCGCCGAAGCCCACGACACGTCCCTGGACGAAGATCGGCGTGAAGATGAAGACGTCGGGAATGTGCTGGCCGCCCTCGAACGGGTCGTTGTTGATCAGGAAGTCGCCCTCTTTCAGCGTCTCGATCGGGTGGCGCTTCAGGCAGGCGCGCAAGGTCTCGCCGATGGGCCCGAGCTGCATGGGGATCAGCTCGGCCTGCGCCACCGTGTTGCCGTGGCGATCCATGAGACCGGCCGAGCCGTCGCGCGCTTCGCGCAGGATGGTCGAGTAGGCCGAACGGATCAGCTTCACGCCCATCTCGCGGGCGCCGGCGATCAGTGCCTGGCTGATGACGGCATAGTCGATCGGACCGAGTTGGGTCATGACGATCTCCGGAGGATCAGATTGTCGAACGGATCGAGCTCAGCCGTCCAGCCCGGCGCCACCCAGGTGGTGGCGGTGTGGCCTTCGACCACGGCGGGACTGACGATCTTCTGCTGGGGCTCCAGCGCCTCGGCGGTGTAGCGCGGGCAGTCGAGCCAGGTCTCGCCGTGGAAGATCTTGGCCTGCTCGGGTGCCTTGGCGGCGAGGCTCTCGCGGTCGAGCTTCGGCGCGCCGCCGATCGGCAGGGTGGCGCCGACGCGCAGGGTCACGATCTCCACGGGGCGGTCGAGCGTGGCGCCGTGCATGAAGGTGCGGTGGTGGGCGTCGGCGAACAGCTCGGAGAGATAGGCGGCATCAAGCGAGGCGAGGCGCGCGGCCGGCACCTCGACGCCGACCTCGAAGGCCTGGCCGACGAAGCGCATGTCGAGCGTGTGGGTGTAGACGAGGTCACCCGGCAACTTCATGTCGGCGAACTGCGCGGCGAGCCGGTCGCGCATCTCGGCGAAGATGCGGCCGGCTTCGTGCGCCGCCGTCTCGTCGAGTTTCATCTTGCGCGTGACGGCGTCGAACTTGGTGTAGTCCGAGGCGACCAGCCCGTAGGCCGAGATCACGCCGGCGTTGGGCGGAACGACGATGGTCGAGATGCCGAGTTCCTCGGCGATGCGCGCGGCATGGAGCGGACCCGCGCCGCCGAACGGCACCAGCGCATAGTCGCGCGGGTCGCGGCCACGTTCGGTCGAGACGAGCTGAATTGCGCGCACGATGTTGGCATCTGCGAGCTGAAGTGCGGAGGAGGCGGCCTGCTCGACCGACAGTCTGAAACGCTGGGCCAATGGTTCGAACGCACGGTGCGCGGCATCAGCGTCGAGCTTCATCCGGCCGCCCAAAAAGGCGCCGGGCCGGATGGTGCCGATCACGATGTGCGCGTCGGTGGTCGCGGGCTCGGTGCCGCCCTTGCCGTAGCAGGCGGGCCCGGGATCGGCGCCGGCGCTCTGCGGGCCGACGCGCAGCATGCCGCCGTCGTCGACCCAGGCGATCGAGCCACCGCCGGCACCGACCGAGACGATGTCGAGGACGGGCGTGCGGATCGGCAGGCCGTCGATCTCGCTTTCGGCGGCGAGCGAAGGCCGTCCGTCCTGCACCAGGCAGACGTCGGTCGAGGTGCCGCCCATGTCGAAGGTGATGAGATCGTTGAAGCCCGACCGCGCGGCCTGGCGCGTCGCGCCGACAACGCCGGCGGCTGGGCCGGAATAGAGCGCGGTGATGGCGCTCTGGCGCATTGCCTCAGCCGGCAGGCGCCCGCCGTTGCTCTGCATCACCGTGAAGCGCCCCTTGAAGCCCGACTCGGAGAGCTTGCTCTCGAAGCGATGCAGATAGCCGTCGATCACCGGCTGGACGTAGGCGGAGAGCAGCGTCGTCGAGGCGCGCTCGAACTCGCGGAACTCGCGGGCGACCTGGTGGCTGCAGGTGACCAACACGCCGGGCAGCGCCTGGGCAAACAGCGCGGCGAGCTGCTTCTCGTGCGCGGGATTGGCGTAAGCATTCAGCAGGCAGATCGCGACGGCGCGATAACCACCGCCCCTCAATGCGGGGATCAGCTCGGCCTTGACCTTCGCCTCGTCGAGCGGCGCCTCGACCGAGCCGTCGGCGCGCAGCCGCTCCGGTGCCTCGAAGCAATCCTTGCGACGCACCGGCGGCGCTGGCTTGGCATAGAAGAGGTCGTAGATGTTGCGCCGGTCGTGGCGCTGCATGAACAGCAGGTCGCGGAAGCCCGCGGTGGCGACGAATGCCACGTTGGCGCCCTTGCGCTCGAGCACCGCATTGGTGGCGACGGTCGAGCCGTGGCCGAGATCCTCGATGGAGGCGAGATCGATGCCCGAGGCGGTGAGCGCCGCGAACGCGCCGACGTCCGGCGACTTCGGCGTGCTCGGCACCTTGGTGACGACGACCTTGCCGCCTTCGACGGCGACGAGGTCGGTGAAGGTGCCGCCAACCTCGACTCCGACGCGCATCGGCCTAGCGTCCTTCCAGCTTCGACTGGAGCTCGGCGATCTGCTTCTTCAGCTCCTCATTCTCCTCGCGCGCGCGGGCAGCCATCGCCTTCACGGCGTCGAACTCCTCGCGCCGCGGAATATCCATACTGTCCAGGGTGGCGGCGATCCTGTCGCGCAACCTGGCCTCGACCTCGTCCTTGACGCCGCTCAGGGCACCCATGGCGCCGCTGGCCACCTTGGCGAGATCATCGATCAGCGGATTGCGCGTCTGCATGTCGGGCCTCCGGGAAACCAGGAATATGGGGGCGCCCGCCGGCGCCCGCAATTGCCGCGGCGCCCCGCCGGGCCCTATAAGCGCGCGATGCTGTTGGTCACGGGCGGAACCGGATTCATCGGCTCGGTCCTGATCGCCGAGCTGGAGCGCGGCGGTGCGCCCAAGGTCGCGCTCTGCGATCGCATCGACGACCCCCACAAGGGTCGCAACATCGCCAAACGCGGCAATCTCGGACCGCTGGTGCCGCCGGAGCGCCTCGGCTCCTTTCTGGAGAGCGATCGTCGCCATATCGAGGCGATCCTGCACATGGGTGCGATTTCCAGCACGACCTTCACCGACGCCGACGTCCTGGAACGAACCAATGTCGCGCTGCCGACGCTGCTGTGGGACTTCGCCGCCGAGCGCGGCATTCCGTTCATCTACGCGTCTTCGGCGGCGACTTACGGCGATGGCACGGCGGGATTCGACGACGAATTCACAGGCCAGGCGCTGGGGCGTCTGAATCCGCTTAACCCCTACGGCGCAAGCAAGCATCGCTTCGATCTGGAGGTGCTGCGGCGTGTGAATGCCGGTGCCGACGCACCGCCCTTCTGGGCGGGGCTGAAGTTCTTCAACGTCTACGGACCGAACGAGTATCACAAGACCGGCCAGCACAGCGTCGTGCTCTCGCTGTTTGAGCAGATCCGCGACACCGGCCGCGCGCGGCTCTTCGCCTCCGCGCGCGAGGGTCGCCCGGACGGCTCCGAAGAGCGCGACTTCATTTGGGTCGGCGATTGCGCGCAGGCGGTCCTCTGGCTGTGGCGCAGCGGGACGCAAAGCGGTTTGTTCAACATCGGCAGCGGTCGGGCGCGCAGCTTCCTCGATCTCGCCCGCGCGACCTTCGCGGCAATGGGGCGGCCCGAGGCCATCGACTTCGTGGAGATGCCGGCGGCGCTGCGAGGTCGATATCAGTATTTCACGGAAGCCAGGATGGAACGGCTGCGGGCGGCGGGATACACGCAGCCCTTCACGTCGCTGGAGGACGGGGTCGGCGCCTATGTCCGCGATTTCCTGGCCACCGGCGATCCGTACTGGTGAGAAGCGCACGGGCGGCGGTAGCATCGGGGCTGCATCGGGAGGGAACATGAGTCTGGTCAAGGTCGAGTCGAGTGAAGGCATCTGCACCATCACCATGAATCGCGCCGACAAGCGCAATGCGCTCAGTCAGCAGCTGTGCGACGAACTGATGGCAGCCTACCAGGCCTTTGAGGCGGGTCCCGATCAGGTGGCGATCCTGCAGGCCGAGGGGCCGCATTTCAGCGTCGGCGCCGATCTCAAGGATCCGCCGGGGGCGATGTGGAAGGCCGTGCCGCATGTCAGCCACAAGCTCAGCAAGCCGGTGATCGGCGCGACCCGCGGCTGGGTGATCGGGGGCGCGATCGTGATGATCATGACCTGCGATATGCTGGTCGCGGCCGACACCACCAAGCTCATGTACCCGGAGGCGCGTGTCGGCGCGTTCGGCGGGCTGGCGCCGGGCGTGGTCGCGCGCATGCCGCATAAGGTGGCCATGGAGCTCATACTTCTAGGCGAGGAGCTGCCGTTGGAGCGCGCCTGGCAAGTCGGCTTCGTGAACAAGATTGTCCCCGAGGGCCAGGAGCGCGCCGAGGCACGGCGAATGGCCCGGATCATCGCGGACAGCGCGCCACTGGTGATCCGGACGCTGCGAGACTTCGCGCTGCAGACGCTGCCCAAGAGCCCGGCCGAGTTCATTGTGCCGGAGCGCTACAAGCTGGAACAGATCGCGGGCAGCCAGGATCGCATCGAGGGCGGCGCGGCGTTTCGCGACAAGCGCAAGCCAGCCTTCAAGGGGCGCTGAGCGGCGCCGGGGAGAATGACGATGGCCAAGCTGTTGCTGATCGGCTGCGGCAAGATGGGCGGCGCCATGCTGGAGGGTTGGTTGGCGCGCGGGATGGCGCCCGCCGATATCGTGGTGGTCGAGCCATCGGCGGCCAGTCGGCCTGCCGTCGCGGGGTTGACCGCCGTTGAGACAGCCGCCGAAGTGCCGGCCACGTTGAGACCCGAGATTGTCGTTCTGGCGGTGAAGCCGCAGTCCATGGACGAGGTCTTGCCCGGGCTGCGGCGTTTCGGAGCGGACGGGGCGGTGTTCCTCTCGATCGCGGCCGGCAAGACGCTTCGCTATTTCGCCGACCGTCTGGGTGCGGACGCCCGGCTGGTGCGGGCGATGCCCAATACGCCGGCGGCGGTACGGCGTGGCATCACGGTCGCCGTGCCGGGTTCAGGCGTGAGCGACATCGCGCAGAGGCGTTGTGAGGAACTGTTGGGCGCGGTCGGCGACGTGGTCTGGGTCGCCGATGAGGCGTTGATGGATCCCGTAACGGCGTTGAGCGGCAGCGGCCCGGCCTACGTGTTCCTGCTCGCGGAGGCCATGGCAGCGGCTGGCGCCAAGCTCGGGCTCGCACCGGAGATGGCGATGCGGCTCGCGCGGGTGACAGTGGCGGGCAGCGGGGAGTTGCTGCACCGCTCCAGCGACAGTGCCGCGCAGTTGCGTGTCAATGTGACGAGCCCTGGCGGGACCACGGCGGCCGCGCTCGGCGTGCTGATGGCCGATGATGGTCTCCAGCCGGTATTCGATCGGGCGCTGGCAGCCGCGTCGCGCCGATCGCGCGAACTCGCGGGATGAGCGCTCCGTCGTCCGATCGCGCCGTCGACGCGTTTCTGGCCGTGCTGGGCGAGCGCGGTTGGGCGGCCACGACGCTGGGTGACGTCGCCACGCGCGCCGAGCTTGGTTTCGCTGAGCTCTACGCCACGTTCCCGGGAAAGATCGCGCTCTTGTCGGCCGCCATGGCGTGGATTGACCGGCAGGTCCTGGCCGGGGTCGCGCCCTCGCTCGATCCGGAAGAGACGCCGCGCGACCGCCTCTTCGACACGCTGATGCGCCGCTACGATGCCCTCGCAGCGCATCGCGAGGCGGTGCGCGCCGCCTGCGCGGCCGTCCGGCGCGATCCGCTGCTGGCGCTGCAGCTTGTCCCCGCAGTGCGTCGGTCGCAGGCCGCCATGCTGGCGGCGAGCGGGATCGACACGGATGGCGCCCGGGGGGCGGTCCGGATCGCCGGCTTGGCGGCGATCCACGCACGGACCCTGCGGGCATTCCTGGCCGACGGTTCCGCCGACCTGTCAGCCACCATGGCGATGCTCGACAGCCAGCTCCGGGCCGCGGAGTCGCGAATTCAAACCATTGAGAAATATATCAAATCCTGACTTTTTCGATTTATTGTGCGACGCACAATTTTCTGGCTTGACTTGCTGCGCTGCACACATATATTCGATTGTGTTGTGCGGCGCGGCATAAGCGGCGCCCCGAGATCGAACCCTTTCAGGAGATAGCCATGAACACCATTCCCGCCTTCAAGAACCCCTTCGGTGACTTCGACTTCGGCAAGTTCGCCGGCGAGTTCAAGTTTCCGATGCTGAACGTCGAGAGCCTGATGGAAGCCAACCGCAAGAATATCGCGGCCTTTCAGGCGGCGAACCAGGCGGCGGTGGAGTCGCTGAAGACCGTCACCGAGCGCCAGGTCGAGATGGTGCGCCAGGCGATGGAAGAGTTCTCCAAGGTCGGCTCGGACGTGATGTCGGCTGCGACCGTCGAGGAGAAGGCCGCCAAGCAGATCGACTTCGCTAAGAAGAGCTACGAGACCGCGCTGGCCAATGTGCGCGAGATCTCCGACCTGGTGGCCAAGGGCCATGCCGACGCAGTCCAGGTGTTGAGCCAGCGTGCCGGCGAGATCGGCGAGGAGCTGAAGGCTTCGATCAAGAAGTAAGCGCCCGGCAGCGAACGCTCGAGAGGGGCTCTGCGGGGCCCCTCTTTTTTGTGGCCCGTTTGGTGTAGGAGACTGCGCGCATGTCCGCTCCCGTCTCCGCACCGTCTCCGCAACTCGCCTGGGATGATTTCGCCCGTGTCGATATCCGTGTCGGTACTGTCTTGGAAGCAGCGCCACTCGAGGGCGCGCGCAAACCGGCGATCCGCCTTCTGATCGATTTCGGACCGGGGCTCGGGCACCGAAAGTCATCGGCGCAGATCACCACGCTCTACTCTCCAGAGGGCCTGGTCGGACGGCAGGTTGCGGCGGTGGTCAATTTTCCGCCGCGCCAGATCGGCAAATTCATGTCAGAGGTGTTGACGCTCGGGTTCCCGGACGGCGACGGCGCCGTCGTCCTGTTCGCGCCCGATCGCGTCGTCCCGAACGGGGCGCGGCTCTTCTAGAGCGGCAGCCGCACCGTCACCCGCAGGCCGCCCAGCGGCGAGTCGCCGAGAAACACATCGCCGCCATGGCTGCGCGCCAGGTCGCGCGCGATGGTCAAGCCGAGGCCCACGCCGCCGGTTTCCACATTGCGCGATTCGTCGAGCCGCACGAACGGTCTGAACACGTCCTCCCGCCGCTCCGGCGGGATGCCGGGCCCATCATCATCGATGATGATCTCGATCGCCTGTCGCGAACGTTGTCCATGCAGCTGCGCCCGCGTTCCGTGACGCAGCGCGTTGCCCAGCAGATTGGCAATGCAGCGCCGAAGCGCCACGGGCCGGGCCAGCATCTGCACATCTCCTTGCCAGCCCACCGCCACGTCGCCGCCACCGCGCCGCGCTGCGGAAGCCACCTCCTGCAGGAGATCGGCGACGTCGACCGGCTGGATCTCCTCGTCACCCTCGCCGCGCGCGAAGGCAAGGTAACCCTCGATCATCCGTTCCATATCGGCGACATCGTCCGCCAGCTCGCGGGTTTCGGATCCCTCCGGCAGGAGCGCCAGCGACAGCTTCATTCGGGTGAGCGGTGTTCGCAGGTCGTGGCTGACGCCGGCCAGCATCTCGGTGCGTTGCTGCACCTGGCGCCGCAAGCGATCTCGCATGGTCCGGAAGGCAGCTGCCGTGTTGCGGACCTCCTGCGTGCCGCCCTCAAAGCCAAAATCAGGGATGTCACGACCCTTGCCAAGCGCGTTGGCGATGGCCCCCAACTGTTCGACCGGCACCAGCTCCCGGCGCATGAACCAGATCGCGAGCCCGAACAGCACCAACGCAAGCCCGCTTTGCGCCAGAACGTAGGCGATGCTGGAGCCCAGCGTCAGTCGCGTGACGTCGAGGCGGACCTCTAACACATCGCCATCGGCGAGTTGCACCTCGACCACGACCTCGCCGGCCCGACCGGTGTGGACGGCGTAGGGTCGACCGACGATCGCCTGCAACGCTCCGCGCATTTCGTGGGCCACGATGTCGAAGCGGCCGGGTTCGGGCGCGGGGCGGACGATGCCGGCACGAAAATGGACGATAAGCGCGAGGTCCTCTCGGGCGAACCGCGCCAGCCGTTCGCGGCCCTCTTCCCCCGGGTTGTCGGCGCGCAGCGACACCAGCAGCCGGATGTCGCGGGCCGCGGCCGTCGCCAGCCGGTTGGTCACATAGTCGCCGCGCTGGCTATAGAACCACCAGACCCCCACTGCCTGCAGGAGCAGCATGGGCACAACAAGAATGATCAGCGCCCGAGCGAACAGAGTCTCAGGCGAGTGCCGATCGGCCCAACGCGCGATGCGTTCAAACCACTCGGGGCCCCGCCTTTCCATCAGCCTGCCACCAGGCGGTAGCCCTGGCCGCGGACCGTGCGCAGGTAGCGGGGGAAGCCGGGGTCGGGTTCGATCTTGCGTCGCAGGCGCGTCACCTGGACGTCGATCGCGCGCTCGTTCACCGCGTTGCCCATCGACTTGCAGAGCGTCTCGCGGTCGACCGCCTCGCCAAGCCGAAGCGCGAGCACGCGCAACAGCGTGACCTCACTGTCGGTCAACGGGACGCGGCGCCCCTTCTGCTGCAATTCGCCCAGTTCGAGGTCGAACAGCATCGGTCCGAGCGCCACACGACGCGGCGTGTCGGGCGGCGCCTCAGCGGGCGACCGCCCGCGACGGAGCACGCTCTGGATTCGCAGCAACAGCTCGCGCGGCTCGAAGGGCTTGGCGAGGTAGTCGTCAACGCCAGCCTCCAGACCGGCGATGCGATCCTTGGCCTCGCCCATCGCGGTCAGCATGAGAATTGGGATGTCCCCTGTGCGTCGCAGTTCGGCCGCGAATTGCAGACCTGTCTCGCCCGGCATCATGACGTCCAACACCACGAGATCGAAATCCAGCGCCGCTTGCCGCTGCCGCGCTTCGGCCGCACTGGCCGCAGTCGTCACGCGAAAGCCGTTGCGCGCCAGGAACGACTTCAGGAGCTCGCGCAGGCGATTGTCATCGTCAACGACGAGGATGTGCGGTTTGTCCTCGGCCTCGCCCATAGCGCGTTCAGGCGCCGCCTGGGTCGCGTACGCGCTTGTCCACCGCCAGCCGCTCGACCGGCTCGAGCAGACCCAGCAAGACCTTGCCGAAGCCCTGAACAGCGTCGGCGCCGGCCTCGCGATAGGCGCGCGCAAATCGCTTGCACTGGCGCTCGGTCAGAGCCCGCTCCAAGGTCTGCCCCTTGTCGGTCAGCCACAGGCGGCGCTCGCGACGGTCGCGCGGCCCGCTCTTCTGATCGACATAACCCTGGTCGATCAGGTCCCGCATGATGCGCGAGATCGACTGCTTGGTGACTTTCAGGATCGACAACAGGTGTCCGACGGTCTCGCCGGGATGGCGCCCGATGAAATAGAGCGCGCGATGATGCGCGCGTCCGAGACCGAACTCCTTCAGCTGCTGGTCCGACTCGAAGGTGAAGTCCCGATACGCATAGAACATCAGCTCGATGCCCTGGCGCAGTTCGCGCTCGCGCAGGAACAGCGGATTGGCGGGCGATCTGGTTTCCACGGGCTCGATCTTGGGGGTGACGATGCTGACGCCGACTATAGAGGGGTCGCGTTGCGTTGACACCCCACGGGTGCGATGTTACGGCCGCGCCGTTTCAGGCGACAGAATCTTACTTGAAGTGGAGCGACGACCCATGGCAACGGCGGCCCCCAGCTTCGACGATCGGGACGGCACGATCTGGTACGACGGCAAACTAGTGCCGTGGCGTGGCGCCAATGTGCACGTGCTGACCCACGGGCTTCACTACGCTTCGGCCGTGTTTGAGGGCGAGCGAGTCTATGGGGGCCAGGTCTTCAAGCTCACCGATCACAGCCAGCGGCTGATCGACTCGGGCAAGCTGATGGGCTTCGAGATTCCCTGGACGCTGGCCCAGATCGACGCCGCCACGATGGAGACGGTACGCGCCAACAACATCGTCGACGGCTATGTGCGGCCGGTCGCCTGGCGCGGCAGCGAGATGATGGGTGTGTCGGCGCAGCAGAACCGTATTCACCTTGCCATCGCAGTGTGGGTCTGGCCGAGCTACTACACGCTCGGGGCCAAGATGAAGGGAATCCGCCTCGCCCTGAGCGACTGGCGCCGACCCGCGCCGAACACCGCGCCGGTCCATGCCAAGGCGGCCGGTCTCTACATGATCTGCACCCTCTCCAAGCATAAGGCCGAGCAGGCCGGGTACGACGATGCCCTGATGCTCGACTATCGTGGCCAGATCGCCGAGGCGACCGGGGCCAACGTGTTCTTCGTGATGGACGGCGAGATTCACACGCCCAAGCCCGATTGTTTCCTCGACGGCATCACGCGCCGCGCGGTCATCGATCTCGCGCGCAAGCGTCAGATGAAGGTGGTCGAGCGCGGCATCATGCCGGAGGAGATGGCGCGCGCCAGCGAGTGCTTCATCACCGGCACCGCCGCCGAGGTGACGCCGGTGAGCGAGATCGGCCCCTATCGCTTCACGCCCGGCGAGGTCTGCCGCACGCTCATCGCGGACTTCACGCGCGCCGTGCAGCCCGCCAGCCGCGCTGCCGCCGACTGATCCGCCGCCACCGCGGGCGATCCAGCAACGGGGCCTCGCGGCCCCGTTTCTTTTTGTGCCAGTTATATTGACAAGGTCAGTATTAATGACCTAATAATTCAGAAAGTTGCGTTGAGTGGAGGCATTTCAAGCGTTTTCAAACTTCTCTGGCGGGAGAATCGCAATGTCTACAACGATGTCGGATCGTGACGGGTTCATTTGGTTGGACGGGCAGTTGGTCGCGTGGCGCGACGCCCGTACCCACGTTCTGACCCACGCGCTTCACTACGGGTCTGCGGTCTTCGAGGGCGAGCGCATCTACGAGGGTCGGGTGTTCCGCCTCGCCGCGCACAGCGCCCGCCTGGTCAACTCGGCCCGGCTGCTGGACTACGAAATCCCGTGGACCCGCGAGCAAATCGATCAAGCGACCCGCGACGTCGTGCGCGCGAACGGACTCTCGACCGGTTACGTGCGGCCGATCGCCTGGCGCGGCTCAGAGGTGCTGGGCGTGTCCGCCATCGGCACCACGGTTCATCTCGCCATCGCCCCCTGGGTGCCGGACCGTCGACTGTCGGTCGACGCAAGCGACGGCGGGATCCGCGTGACGATGGCGCGCTATCGCCGCCCGCCGCCGGAGAACGCGCCGGGGGCTGCGAAGGCGGCCGGCCTCTACATCATCTGAGGCATCGAGAAAGATCGCGCGCTCAAGGCCGGGTTCGACGACGCGCTGATGCTGGACTGGAAGGGGCAGCTGTCGGAATCGACGGGCGCCCATGTGTTTCTCGCGATCGATGGCGCGTTGGTCACGCCGCGGATCGAGAACATCCTTGATGGCATCACGCGTCGTGAAGTCATCGGCATGGCACACCGCCGCGGCATCGCAGTGGAGGAGCGTGCTGTGATGCCGGACGAACTCGCGCGCGCAAGCGAACTGTTCTTCTGCGGCAGCGCCGCCGAGATCGTGCCTGTAGCCTCGGTCGACTCCCTTAACTTCCAGGTCGGACCGATCACCCGCGCGATGCTCGACGACTTCCCCCGGCTGGTGCGCACTTCCGACTGCGAAGGCTTCGGCGAGTCGGGCCACTGGGCGGCGTGACCACGTTGCTTCTACTCTAGGCCTTTCCCGGCTTGTCCCAGCGGGCGGCGGCTTCTTCGTCGCCCGCGTGGCTTTCGACCCAGCGTTCGCCCTCGGGGGTTTCCTCGAGCTTCCAGAACGGCGCCTTGGTCTTGAGCCAGTCGACCAGGAAGCCGCACGCCTCGAAAGCGGCCTCGCGGTGCGGCGAGCCCACCGCCACCAGAACGATGCGCTCGCCTGCCACAAGCCGTCCGTGGCGATGCACGATCAGCGTGGCGTCGAGAGGCCAACGTCGCCGCGCCTCGGCCTCGATTTCGGCCAGCGCCTCTTCGGTACGGCCCGGCCAGTGTTCCAGGGTCAGCGCCTCGATGCGATCTTGGTGGTAGCCATCGCGGACGTGGCGTTCGCGCACGAGGCCGACGAAGACCGCCAATCCGCCGATCCTGGCATTGCCGTCCGTGAGGCGCGCGAGCTCCGCGCCGACATCGAAGTCTTCCGCCT
This sequence comes from Alphaproteobacteria bacterium, assembly GCA_016870115.1. Taxonomy (GTDB): domain Bacteria; phylum Pseudomonadota; class Alphaproteobacteria; order Reyranellales; family Reyranellaceae; genus VGCH01. The sequence goes on from VGCH01000006.1 coordinate 106,604, forward strand.
GGACGCGCACCGCCACGGCGTCACCCTCCCGTGAAGGGCGGGAAAAACGCAGCCTCGCGTGCCTCGCCGAGCGGCGTATCGAACGTCGCCGTGCGGCGATCCAGTGCCGCGCCGAACGCTCCGCCCTCGGCCAACGCCTCGGCGTGGGCCGGGCTGCGCGTCCGCAACCAGACCACCAGATCGCCGACGCTCCGGACCTCCGGCGGTGGTGTCACATCTTCCTCAGCGACACCTACGCGGCGCTTGAGCCAGGCGAAATAGCGGATCTTCACGACCCCCCCGGTCCGCGTGCCGGTTCGTCGGCCATGTGGCGCAATCCGGTGCACAGATAGTCGTAGCCGGTAACCAACGTCAGGGCCGCCGCGATCCAGATCAGCACCAGCCCGATCAGCACCGCCGGAATCCCGGCCGGCGCGGCATCGCCGACAAGGAGAAAGCCGATCGCCACCATCTGCGCGCCGGTCTTCCACTTCGCGAGTTGGCTCACGGGAACGCCGACGCGCAGGTCGGCCAGGAACTCGCGCAATCCGGAGACCAGAATCTCACGGGCCAGGATCACCAACGCCGCCAGCAGATGCACCCCGCGCAAAGGCCCGTTGTGGACCAGCATCAGGAGTGCCGCCGCCACCAGCAGCTTGTCGGCGATGGGGTCCAGGAAGCGGCCCAGGCGGGAAATCTGGTGATAGCGCCGGGCGAAATAGCCATCGAACCAGTCGGTGATGCACGCGATGGCGAAGATCACCATCGAAGCCCACTGCGACCAGCCGCGATCCAGCCACAGACAGGCGACTACCAGCGGGATGGCGGCGATGCGCGAAAGTGTGAGGAGGTTGGGTAAACTGAAGGGCATCGGGACGTGCGGCGCACTCTAGGGCGGAAGGCCGGGCGTGGGAACCGTGCGGAACGTCACGTCCCGCCGCGGAAGTGTTCGTGGATTTTCTCCGCCAGCCTCCGCGAAACCCCCTCGACCGAGGCAATGTCGTCGATCGACGCGGCGGCGACCGCGCGCGCCGATCCAAAATGGTGCAACAGCGCCTTCTTTCGTCGCGCGCCGATCCCGGCCACCTCATCCAGCGCCGAGCGGGTCAGATCGGCGCCGCGCCGCGCGCGGTGCGTGCCGATCGCGAATCGATGCGCCTCGTCGCGCAGGCGCTGGAGGAAGTAGAGCACCGGATCGCGCGGCTCTAGCGCGAATGGGGGCCGGCCGGGGACGAAGAACCGCTCGCGGCCGGCGTCGCGATCCGGCCCCTTGGCGATGCCGACAACGGCGATATCGTCGAGACCGAGATCGGCCATCACCGCGCGGGCGGCGTCGAGTTGTCCCTGGCCGCCATCGATCAGGACAAGATCGGGCCAACCGGACTCATCGCGTTCGGGGTTCTCGCGGAGCGCCCGGCCGAAGCGCCGCTCCAGCACCTCGCGCATCATTGCAAAATCGTCACCCGCCGCGGTCTCGCTCTTGATGTTGAACTTGCGATAGGCGGTGCGTTGGAAGCCGTCGGGTCCGGCCACGATCATGGCGCCGACCGGCGCACTGCCCTGGATGTGGCTGTTGTCGTAGACCTCGATGCGTTCGGGTGGCGCCTCCAGCGCGAAGGCGCGCGCGATGCCTTCCAGCAGTCGGCGCTGGGTGCCGCGCTCGGCGACCCGCCGCGCCAGCGCCTCGCGGGCGTTGGCGATCGCGTGCTCTACAGCATCGCGTGCCTCGCCGCGCCGCGGCGCCTGGATCTCCACCCGGCTGCCGCCGCGCAAGCCCAGCGCCTCGGCGATCACAGCACTCTCGGTTGGCTCGTGGCTCGCGAGGATGAGCGGCGGCGCGGTTCGCGCCTCGTAGAATTGGCCGATGAACGCCGACAGCACCTCCGCCTCACCCAGCTCGCGGCCGTGACTGGGGAAGTACGCGCGATTGCCAAGATTCTGGCCCGCTCGCACGAAGAAGACCTGCACGCAGACCTGACCGCCCTCGGCATGGGCTGCGAAGATGTCGGCGTCCGTGATGGAGGCGAGGCTGATGGTCTGTGTCGCCTGGATTTGCGCCAGTGCCCGCAGCCGGTCGCGCAGCACCGCCGCCTGTTCGAACTGCAGGGTCTCGGCCGCCCGTTCCATCCGGATCGACAGCGCCTGCTGGATCTCGCGATTGCGGCCACCCAGAAAGCCACGCACGTCTTCCACGATCGCCGCGTAGTCCGGCGCCTCGATGCGGCCCACACACGGCGCGGTGCAGCGCTTGATCTGAAACTGGAGGCAGGGCCTTGTGCGCGCCACGAACACGCCATCGGAACAGGAGCGCAGCGGGAATGCCCGCTGCAGGGCGTAGAGCGTGCGGTTGACGGCCGTGGCCGAGGCAAACGGCCCGAAATACTCGTTGTCGGCTTCGCGCGCGCCGCGGTGCTTGGCGAGCTGTGGCCACGGCGTGTCGCGGCGGATGGTGATATACGGGAAAGACTTGTCGTCGCGCAGCAGCACGTTGAAGCGTGGCTTGAAGCGCTTGATCAGGTTGTTCTCAAGCAGGAGCGCTTCGGCCTCGCTCGCGGTGACGGCGAACTCCATCGACCGCGTGGCAGCCACCATCCGCAACAGGCGCGTCGAGAGCCGGCCGGCCTGGGTGTACGAACCGACGCGGCTACGTAGCGAGCGCGCCTTGCCGACATAGAGCACCTCGCCATCGGCTGCGATCATGCGATAGACGCCCGGCTTGCGGGGCAGCGTTCGTACGTACTCGGCGATGGCTCCGGCGCCCGTCGCGATGGCGTCGGGCTCGGCGTCGGTCTCGCTGGCGTCGGGCAGGGTGTCGGGATCGTTCACGGTCGCTTCCAGAGCTCATTCTCGCCGACTGGCGAGGCGCGGCAACGGCGTCTCTTTGCGCGCAGAGTCGGTGGAGAACCTTGTGCAAAACTGTCTCCCCACCGGCGGATTGGGGTTTTGTCACTCTATTGACTTGCGGTCTTGCCTCGTGCAGCCCGCCGGGACTGCTGGGTCTAAGCTATTGAAAAGGCGCCATAATCCGCCACGCTCGCCGTCCCAATCCGGGGACGGCGAGCACGGATGTTCTATATATGTTCTCTATGTTCGGGGTGCACCGATCTGTGGGTGAAACTCTAGAGGACTGACAACATGCGACCGACGAGCGGGTGCCGAACCACGTCCTGATCAGTGAGCTGAACGACGGCAACGTCATCCAGTCCGCGCAGGCGCTCGGCGATCGATTTCAGGCCCGACAATTCAGGCAGCAAATCGGTCTGGTCGGGGTCGCCGGTCATGACCATCGTCGAGTGCCAGCCCAAGCGGGTGAGCAGCATTTTGAGTTGCCCGTACGTGCAGTTCTGCGCCTCGTCGATCAGCACGAAGCTGTTGTTGAGCGTTCGACCGCGCATGAAGGCCACGGGCGCAATCTCGATTGTGCCGTCCTCAAGGTGCTGGCCGAGCCGTTTGGGGCCAAGGCGGTCATTGAGCGCGTCATAGAGCGGTCGAAGGTAAGGATCGAGCTTCTCGCGCATGTCGCCCGGCAGGAAGCCGAGGTTCTCACCAGCCTCCACCGCCGGCCTCGACAGCAGGATGCGTGAGATGCCGCCGTTTTCTAGGGCCTCCACCGCTGCGGAGATGGCCAGATAGGTCTTGCCTGTACCTGCCGGTCCCAGCGCCACGGTGAGGGGGTTGGTCTCGATTGCCTGCATCAGCAGGCGCTGGTTGTCGCTGCGCGGTCGTACCTTGCGGATGTAGCTCTGGTCGCGGTCGTTGGCCGGGGCGGGATCGAAGACGAGACTGTGGACGCGGGAAGATTCAACGGCTTGCAGGCGGGCACGACGGGCGGCGCGTTTGGCCATTGCGTACTCCAGAGGTCAGGGACGACGCGGAACCGGTCGCGCGAAACGAAAAACGCCCCCGCAAGCGGAGGCGTCGTCGACCGGAGGATGCAGATGAGGTGACGGACCGTGTGCCACGGGCAGGATCGCCGGTGGATCGGAACTCAACAGGGCGCAACGTCCTTAGACGGATGGCGACCTCCTCACCTGCCCCAAACCGTAGCGCGATCCCGGGGCGCTGGCCACCACATTTATGTATCCGATGGATGAAGATCCGGCTTCACTGGTGGGTACCGGAGTGACGGGGCCATTCGCCACTCAGGACCCCGGGGATATGCGGCAGTACACGGTTGCGCCAGCCGCCCAGACCCGCCGCGATGATCACGATTTCATTGCCGCGGGCCAGAATGAATGTCGGCAGCAATGGTGCCTTCACCTGCGCAAGCAGCCCTGCGTGTTGCTTGGCCAATTGCGTTGCTGGAATGCGTTGGCCGACTTTTGAGACTTGATGCGGATAAGTGGAACGGAGAGAGAGGCGGCTGAATTGATATAGGCCGGCATATCCTGCGCTTCCCACGTCTTGCAGGGGGGGCAGTCGTCGGCGCCAACGTACACGACACGCATCCCGGCGGCCTGCGCGCGTGCCGCTGAACCGCCCAAGGCCGCGAGGGCGGCAACACTGAAGAAGAGTGCCCGGCGTGAAGCCATCTCGCGCATTATCCGCGCGGACCGTGACGATTGAAAGTGCCGTCGCGGCGCAATTTTTGGTAGGCGGGGTTCAGTTCTTGGGCGGCGGCTTGTCGGCCTCGCCGGTGGGCCGCTCCAGCACACCTTTGCAGCAATCGGCATCGCCCGCGCCCTTAGTTTCGGGCTTGGTGTCGGTGGTCTGGGCGAGTTGGACGGGCGCCGGGGCCAAAGCCGCCCCGGCAATGCCGGCCCACAACAGAAGCACGCTACCCCGCAGATTCATGACTGCCGTCCGGGTGTCGAATCCCGCAACTGTGCCTCAATCGCGCCCTCCTGGCGAGGGGCGCGTACGGCGGTTTCAGGTCCCTACGCGCAGGGTCGCGGTGACAATGCGGCCGATCGACCGCCGCCCGGCGTGATAGTTCCGGACGAGCAGACTTCCAATATCCGCGGACGCTCCTCGCAATGTGACGCGCTGCCGCCAGGGCCGCGCCGCGGCAACTGCGGCACCGCCCGTGCGATTCATCGCAGCTCGATCGCTTAGGCAGAGCACAAACGCCCCCCAATCAACTTCGACTTCGAGGTCCAAGGCGAGCTCGCGACCGCTGGCCAGCGGCGCAAGTTCAGCAATTGCGCCAGCAAGATCGAGGGTCGCACCGCGTGCCCACAGCTCGGCCTGTGTCCGCAAACGGCCGCCGGCGAAGGGCAGCCGTTGCGCGCTCGGGTCGATCTGCACCCGGTCGGCCAGTCCGGTGACGACTCGCTCAAGCGGCTTCTGAGCCCGCGCCGGGTCGAACGCGTGCGGTTCGGCATAGCGCAGGTCTACCCACCGGAACTCGCTGGCACCGAACTCGAAATCGAGCAGGACCTCAAAGCGCGCTGGCGCAAGGCGCGCCCGGATCTTCTCGGCATCAAACCACTCAACCCAGGGCGTCCGATCGCCGTCGGTGCTGCGACCCCAGCTCGAGAAGGGCTGCTCGCCTTCGAGTAGCCACCGCTCACGGGGATACACAAGTTCGAGCCACCGCCCGCCGGGCACGAGGTGAGGCATTACGTTCATCGCCTCGCGATGTTGAATCTCGAACGGGACATGGTGAATGGAGCCCGAGACCCAGATCGCGTCGAACTCGCCCAGAGCGTCGAAGGACAGGTCGTCGCCGATGTAGTGGAAAGCAGTTTGCGCGCCGAAGCCCCGTGCCCCGGCAACTCGCCTGATGACTTCGAGATTGTCCGGAACGATATCCGCGAAGGTCCAGTGCGCGCCGGCGCTCTCGACGAAGTGCAGGCCATCGTAGCCCAGGCCTGAACCGAGCTCGAGCACGCGCTTTCCCCGCAAAACGTCGAGGTACAGCCGATTGCGCCAAGCCAAGTCGCCGGCGGCCCGTCGCCTCGCCTGCTCCTCCCAATGCGCAAGCATGTCGGCGCTCGGCAATGCCAGCAGATCGGTCGAGAAGAGGCGTTCGTTCTCGCTGCTGCCACCGGGAACTTCGCGCCACTTCTCCCGATAGGCGCCAAGGGTTTCGCTGGTCATTTGACTGGACTCCGGCCGGCAGGCTGGTTCGCGATGCGCACGGTCGTGCTGGAAAGGCCGCAGATCGCGCGGATCGGCGCCAATGGTATTGGAGGTTTACAGGACACCCGATCGATGCTCCAGCCGGACGCGCGGGCAGAGATCATTCGGAGTGATGCCACGATCAACCACTAGGTCAGCATTGCCCTCAAATCTTCCGCCATAGATTCGTACTTCGTCCTCCAGGGACTTTGAGGGTGCAGCCAAAGTTTCACCCAGACCGTCCTTGGACGGCGTGGTTGGAGGCGCGCAACGGCGGTCGAGCAGTACAGCCTTGCTCGACGAGGAACCTAGCGGCGCGAGACCATGGGGGATCCATCCGTGAGGCCCGCATGGCCGGCCGGTTCTTCAACGCCGCGTGACCCCGCGTGTGGCGAGCACACAGCCTCACCAGTGACTTGCCGCGGCTACCACGACGGAAGCTGGAAACAGGAGCCACGTGCCTAGCGGTTGCTCTTGCGCCTCGAAGGCCAAGATCGCGTTTTCCAGCTCAGCAATTCCCCCTGCCTGCTCGACACTTGCCCGCCAGCAATAAGGGGCTAGCCGTTTCCAGCTAACCCCTTAATTTTATTGGTGGAGCCAGACGGGATCGAACCGTCGACCTCTACAATGCCATTGTAGCGCTCTCCCAGCTGAGCTATGGCCCCGGAATTCCGGAAACGGCGCGAGAATAGAAACCCGCCCCGCCGCTGGCAACGACCTGCGATTTAGCGGTCGGCCTCCTCCTTGTCGTCCGCGACCTCGATCTCGATGTCGGAGTTCTCGTCCTCGAGATCATCCGCCTCCACGAGATTGGGGTCGTCCGCCTCCACGTCGGGCACGTCGTCGCCGGCCAGCGCGTCCTGCGCCTTCTTGGCCTTGGCCGCAGCCGCCTTGGCGGCTGCCGCGGCGGCAGCTGCGGTCGCAGCCGCGCCACCGCGCGTGCGCCGGACCTTCACGAAGTCTTCCGGCTCGTGCTCGCGCCCGCACTTGGGGCACTTCATCGGATTCTTGTTGAGGTCGTAAAAGCGCGCCCCGCAATTCTGGCAGGTACGCTTGATGCCCCAGGAGGCCTTGGCCACTCGCGATCCCCTAAATCCTACGCCGCATAGCGGCTCCGCGCGGCCCGGCCGCGCGGCGCGGAGCGTATGTCACGCACCCTCCACCCTGTCAAAACGAAATATCGCCGTGCTACAGCGGGGCGTCCCGTTCGCCGGAGAGTCGCCTGTCCCACGCCGCAGCCCTCAAGCTTGTCTCCCGCGCCGTACCGCGTCTCAATGGCCGCGTCCGCGCGCCCGGAGATAAGTCGATTTCCCACCGCGCCCTGATGTTCGGGGCTCTGGCGCTGGGCGAGACCCGGATCTCGGGCCTGCTCGAGGGAGAGGATGTGCTCAGCACCGCCGCGGCCATGCGGGCGCTGGGGGCAGGGGTCAGTCACGAGCGCGAAACCGGGCTTTGGCGCGTTATCGGTGTCGGGGCTGGAGGCTGCCGAGAACCGGACAACGTGCTCGACCTCGGCAATTCCGGAACCTCGGCGCGGCTGCTCTCCGGCATCCTGGCGAGCCACCGCTTCACCAGCGTCATGACCGGCGACGCTTCTTTGCGGCGTCGGCCGATGCAACGCGTCATCGGCCCGTTGCAGAGCATGGGCGCGCGCTTCGCCAGTCGCGACGGCGGCCGGTTGCCGCTTGCCATCACCGGGTCCGATGAGCTGGTACCCATCGAGTATCGCCTGCCCGTCGCGTCGGCCCAGGTGAAGAGCGCGATCCTCTTGGCCGGCCTGAACACCGCAGGCGAGACGACCGTGATCGAGCCCGAGGCCACGCGCGACCACACCGAGCGGATGTTGCGCCATTTCGGCGCGACAGTCCGCGTGGTCGACGGCGAGAGCGGCGCCAAGCGCATCACCGTGGTGGGCTGGCCCGAACTCAGGGCTTGCGAGATCGTGGTTCCAGGCGATCCCTCGTCGGCCGCCTTTGCGGTGGTCGCCGCGGCGATCCGGCCGGGCAGCGACGTCACGGTCGAGGCGGTAGGCGTCAATCCCCTGCGGGCCGGCCTCTACCAGACTCTGCGCGAGATGGGCGTGGATCTCGCCTTCGAGAACCCGCGCGACGTCGGCGGCGAGCCGGTGGCGGATCTGCGCGTGAGAGGCGGCGTTCTGCGCGGCGTCGATGTTCCGCCTGAGCGCGCGCCGTCGATGATCGACGAGTATCCCATTCTTGCCATCGCGGCGGCGTGCGCGCAGGGCACCACGCGCATGTTGGGGCTCGCGGAGCTGCGCGCCAAGGAGAGCGATCGGCTGGCCTCGGTTGCCGCGGGTCTCGCGGCCAACGGCGTGCGCCACGACATTGGCGCCGACAGCCTCACGGTTCACGGCACGGGCACCGCGCCGCCCGGGGGCGGGCTGGTCGCGACCCACCTCGATCATCGCATCGCGATGGCATTCCTGGTGCTGGGCACCGCCTCCGCCGAGCCGGTCGCAGTCGATGACGGCGGGCCCATCGACACCAGCTTTCCCGGTTTCGCCAGCCTTATGAACGGGCTGGGCGCGGCCATCGGCCCCGCATGAGCGAGCGGCTGGTCGTCGCGATCGACGGTCCGGCCGCATCGGGCAAGGGCACGCTCGCGCGCCGCCTCGCCAGCCACTTCGGGTTGCCTCATCTCGATACAGGCTCGCTCTATCGGGCTGTTGCGTTGCGGGCGTCGCGCGACGGGGTGGCGCCGGAGGTGGCCGCGGGTCGCCTTTCCGCGGCCGATCTCGCCGATCCGGCGCTGCGCGACGACGCCATCGGCCAGGCCGCGTCGCGCGTGGCAGCGAATCCGGAGGTGCGGGCCAAGCTGCTGGAATTTCAGCGAAATTTTGCCAACCAGGCGGGCGGAGCGGTGCTGGACGGTCGCGACATCGGGACAGTCATTTGCCCCGCGGCACCCGTGAAATTCTACGTGACGGCGAGCCTTGAGGCGCGGACGGACCGGCGGGTCGGGGAGTTGCGCGCCCGTGGCGGCGATCCTATAAGGCCGCGCGTTCTTGCCGAGCTGGAAGAACGGGATCGCCGCGACAGCGGCCGGGCGGACGCCCCCTTGCGGGCCGCACCCGATGCCTACCGGCTCGATACCACCGACATGGATGCCGAGCGGGCGCTTGCCGCCGCGCTGGCGTACATGGCGGGCAAGGGCTTCCGACGCGCCGGGTCTTAAGTCGCCGCCGGCGGGCCGGCGACGTTCGAGCGGCGATTGCGCACCGGGCCCGTGGCCCGGACGTGGGCGAAACAGGCACTGGATCCGCCGGACTTAACCGGCTGGCCGACGGGCAGCTTCCGCCGCCCGGGATCATGTTGTGAAAGGATACCCTATGCCGAGAGGCAGCGCCGTCCGTCAGAATGCTACCGACGCCAACGCCGAATTCGCCGCCCTGCTAGAGGAATCGCTCGGTGGCTCGCAGAGTTTCGAAGGGTCCGTCGTCAAGGGACGCGTGATCCGCATCGCCAACGACTTCGTGGTGATCGATGTCGGCCTGAAGTCCGAAGGCCGCGTGCCGCTGCGCGAGTTCGGCATCGGCGGCGCCGCGCCCGAGGTCAAGGAAGGCGACTCGATCGACATTTTCGTCGACCGCATGGAGAACCGCGAGGGCGAGGCCGTCCTGTCGCGCGAGAAGGCGCGCCGCGAGGAGTCGTGGACCCAGCTTGAGAAGGCGTTCGGCGACAACGAGCGCGTCATGGGCACCATTTTCGGTCGCGTAAAGGGCGGCTTCACCGTGGACCTCAACGGCGCCGTGGCGTTCCTGCCGGGCAGCCAGGTCGATGTCCGCCCGGTGCGCGATGTCGGTCCGCTGATGGGCCAGGAGCAGCAATTCGCGATCCTCAAGATGGACCGCCGCCGGGGCAACATCGTGGTGTCGCGTCGCGCCGTCATGGAAGAGACCCGGGCCGAGGACCGCACCCGCTTGATGGGAGCGCTGACCGAGGGTCAGATCCTGGACGGTGTCGTGAAGAACATCACCGACTACGGTGCTTTCGTGGATCTGGGCGGCGTCGACGGCCTCCTGCATGTCACCGACATCGCCTGGAAGCGGATCAACCATCCGTCGGAGGCGCTCACGATCGGGCAGCAAGTGCGGGTGCAGGTCGTGCGCTTCAACCCGGAGACGCAGCGCATCTCGCTCGGCATGAAGCAGCTGATGAGCGATCCGTGGGACGACGCCGGCGCCAAGTACCCGGTCGGTCTCAAGCTCAAGGGCCGCGTCACCAACATCACCGACTACGGCGCCTTCGTGGAGCTGGAGCCGGGCGTCGAGGGCCTGGTGCATGTCAGCGAGATGAGCTGGACCAAGAAGAACGTGCACCCCGGCAAGATCGTCTCGACCTCGCAGGAAGTCGAAGTGATGGTGCTGGACGTCGATATGTCCAAGCGCCGCATTTCGCTCGGCCTCAAGCAGTGCCTCGCCAACCCGTGGGAGAGCTTCGCCGAGAAGCACCCGAGCGGCACCGAGCTCGAAGGCGAGGTTCGCAACATCACCGAGTTCGGCCTCTTCGTGGGCCTTCCCGGCGACATCGACGGCATGGTCCACCTCAGCGATCTCAGCTGGGAGAAGGCCGGCGACGAGGCCATCCGCGACTTCAAGAAGGGCGACCAGGTCAAGGTCAAGGTGCTCGACGTCGACATCGACAAGGAGCGCATCTCGCTCGGCATCAAGCAGCTCTCCAACGATCCGTTCGAGAAGGTGGGCGGCGTTGCCAAGAAGGGCGATGTAGTGACCGTCGTGGTCGCGACCATCCAGGACAACGGCATCGACGTGACGCTGCAGGACGGCATCCCGGGCTTCATCCGCAAGTCGGAGCTGAGCCGCGATCGTTCCGAGCAGCGTCCGGAGCGCTACGCCGTGGGCGACAAGCTCGACGCCAAGATCACCAACATCGACAAGGCCTCGCGCCGCGTCATCCTGTCGGTGAAGGCGCGGGAGCTCGACGAGGAGAAGAAGGCGATGGCCGATTTCGGCTCGTCCGACTCGGGCGCAAGCCTGGGCGACATCCTGGGTGCCGCACTCAACCGCGCCCAGAAGAAGTCCGACGGCGACGGCCAATAGGCGCTATTGCCCCGCACCTAGCGGAACAAGGCCGGCCCGGATTTTCGGGCCGGCCTTTTTCTTTTGAGTTTCAAGGACTTAGGCTTGACGGTGCGGGGATAGTTTCGGTATTATCCATAAATCTTTGATCCCAAGGGCGATGTTCGCCCCGTTCAGGGAAGCGCGATGACCAAGTCCGAGCTGATCGCCCGCCTGGCGGCCCGGAACCCGCACCTCTACCAGCGGGATGTCGAGCGCATCGTCGGAACCGTATTCAACGAGATTTCCAAGGCTCTGGCGGCCGGCGATCGTGTTGAGTTGCGCGGTTTCGGCGCGTTCTCGGTCAAGACCCGCGAGCCCCGTACTGGTCGCAACCCGCGCACCGGCGCGCAAGTCGCCGTGGCCTCCAAACGCGTGCCTTACTTCAAAACCGGCAAGGACCTGCGCGACCGCCTCAATAAGGAAGCCCAGCGCGCCGCTCTGGCGGCCGCCGCCCAGCGCAAGTAGGCCGCTCGCCTTTCCGAGCCTGCCCGTGCGATGCTGGCGCCCGGCATGAAGATCGTTTCCCGCGTCCTGTTTCTCCTGTTCCTGCTCATCTGCGTGTTGATGGCCATCAGCAACGCGCAGCCGGTTCAGGTCGGGCTCTGGCCCTTACCGCACGCGCTGGTCATGCCACTCTATCTCCTGGTCGTCGGACTGCTGCTGGCTGGAGTGCTGGCGGGCGTGGCACTCGGCTGGTGGGCGGGGCGCCATCACCGCAAGCGCGCAAAGAGTGCGACGGCCGACGCGGCTCGCGGCGAGCGTGAGATCGCGCGGCTCAAGACCGAACTATCGGCCGCCCACGCTGCGCACCTCGCCGCTACCGGTGCGCCCGAACCACAACGCCGCGATTCCAAAGCGCTGGAGCGGCAAGGGGCCATCGTGCAGCCCGAACTGCTGCCGCCGACTTCCCGGGCGCCGGCAGCGTGAGGATCCTCGACGCCGCCGCCGTCGACGCCGCGCTCGATGACATGGCCCTCATCGAGCGGCTGGACGCGGCGTTCCGGGCGGGCTGCGAGATGCCGGTGCGCCACCATCACCCGATTCCGGCCGCGCGCGGTCCGGGATCGGCCGACGCCATGCTGCTGCTGATGCCCGCGTGGACGCGGCCCGGCGGAGCTGCGCCGCCGCGCATTGGCGTGAAGCTGGTCACGGTCTTCCCCGACAACGCACAGGCGTCGTTGCCCTCGATCTTCGGGCAGTATCTCCTGCTCGACGGCACGACAGGCCAGCCGGTAGCCCTGCTGGACGGCACCATGCTTACCAAGCGGCGCACGGCCTGCGCGTCGGGCCTCGCCGCGCGCTATCTCGCACGCGCCGATGCCCGGCGCCTCGTGATGATCGGCACGGGAGCACTGGCGCCGCATCTGGTGCGCGTCCATTGCAAGGTGAGACCGATCGAGGAGGTCGCGATCTGGGGCCGCACACCCGACCACGCCCGGGCGCTAGCCGCCGAGCTTGCGTCTTCGCTGCCCAGTGCGCTGGGACGGCCGGTCGCCGTGCGGGCCGCGCCGGATCGCGCCGCCGCAGTCGCCGCCGCCGATATCGTGTCCTGCGCCACGCTGTCGAAGGAGCCGCTGGTCGCGGGCGCGTGGCTCGCACCCGGCGCGCATCTCGATCTGGTCGGCGCCTATACGCCTGCGATGCGCGAGAGCGACGATGAGGCCGCGCGTCGCGCCGAGGTCTTTGTCGATACCCGGGAGGGCGCCAGCCGCGAGGCCGGCGATATTGTGCAGCCGCTGAAATCGGGTGCTCTCCGGCCCGACCGGCTGCGCGCTGATCTCTATGAGCTCGCGCGCAAACAGCATCGGGGACGCGCTGCGTTACCGGCGGACAGCATCACGCTCTTCAAGTCGGTGGGTGCCGCCCTGGAGGATCTCGCCGCCGCGGAGCTCGCGATCGGCGCTTAGTTTCGCCATCGCCGAAACAAGCGGGGCGATCTTCATCCATCGCATGAGGACGGGTCTTGTCGCAGTCGCGGCGCACTTACCGCCGCCAAGGCAAGACTCGGCTAGCGTTGGTCCCGCAGCGCGCCTAGCGTGGCGGCGCCTTGAGCGGCTCTCGTGGGGAAGCGGGCGCCGCAGGGCAAGGAGTTTGCGTATGGAGCTGACACGACGTCGGCTGGCCGCGGTGCTGGGGAGCACGGCGCTAGCCGGAGGCGCGGTGCCCGCGGGGGCGAGCACGCGACCGACCTTCATCTTTGTCGAGGCCGACGATTGCGAGCCGTGCAAGCGCTGGCACGCCAACGAGGCGCACTGGTGGCGCCAGGCGCCGGAGCATGCGCGCGTCCAGACGATCTTCTTGCGCGCGCCGCGCGCGCGCGAGGCCTACCGTGACGCCAACTGGCCGGAGGAGCTTCGCCGTTTCCGCGATCTGCCGGGCGCGCCGCGCGCGACGCCGGCATTCTTTGTCATTACCGGGGGGGCGCTGGTAACGATGACCTCGGGCTACTCGGCGTGGCGCCGCGATGTGCTGCCCACCGTGCGCCAGCTGGTGGCCGGCAGCGGGACACCGGCGCGTCGGGCCTAGGGTCAGTCCGCTCTAGCCGGGTTCGATCAGAGCACCCGACCGGGCCAGCGCCTCGATTTCTTCCGCCGGCACCCCGGCCTCGGCCAACACGGCGCGAGAGTCTTCGCCCAGCAGGCGCGCCTGCGTGCGGATTTCCGGCGGTGTGCGGCTCATGCGCATCGGCGGCTCGACCATCATCACCTCGCCCTCAGTGGGGTGCGGGTATCGACGAAACAGTTGTCGCCACACGAGGTGCGGATCGTTGAACAGGTCCTCTGCCCTGTTGACCGGCGCGTTGGGAATCTGCGCGCGATCCAGGAGCGTCACCCATTCGGCGGTGGTACGTTCCAGCGCCAGTTTCTCGACCATGTCGTACATTTCCTCGATCCTGAGCGAGCGTGCGTTCAGCGTCGCGTAGCGCAGATCCTGCAGGACCTCCGGCCGGCCGACGATCTCGAAGAAGTTTCGCCAATGCTTGTCGTTGTAGGGCAGGATCGCCATCCAGCCGTCGCGCGTGCGATATGGCTTGCGGGTGCGTGCGAGTAGCCGCGTGTAGCCGACCGCGCCGGCATCGCTGAAGGTCCGCTCCCACAGATGTTCGACCATCAGCCACGCGCTCATGGTCTCGAACATCGGCACTTCCACGAACTGGCCCTCGCCGGTGCGCTGGCGGTGCATCAGCGCGGCGAGTGTCGAGAAGGCGAAGGTGAGCCCGACCGTCTTGTCGGCGAGGATGGTCGGGGGATAGCGCGGGGTGTCGTCCCGCGCTTGCCGGCCCATCAGGTCGGCGATGCCGAACCGGGCCTGGATGGCGTCGTCGTAGGCCGGCAGCCTGCCGTAGGGACCGTCGGCAGAGAAGCCATAGGCCCCGACATAGACGATATCCGGCTTCACTTTGGCGATGTCGGCATAGGACAGGCCCAGCGCCGCGATCGCCTGTGGCCGCAGCGCATGGACGAAGGCATCGGCGGTGGCGACCACCTTCAGAAGCGCCGCTCGCGCCGTCGGCTGTTTGAGATCGAGACAGACCGCGCGCTTGTTGCGGTTCACGTAGAGATAGGTCGGTCCCATGCCCGGCGTGCGCCCCGGCCGGCCGATATGGCGCACGGCATCGCCCTCGGGGGCCTCGACCTTGATGACGTCGGCCCCCTGGTCGGCCAGCAACATGGTGCCATAGGGGCCAAGAATGATGTTGGTGAGGTCGACGATCCTCAATCCGTGCAGGGCGCCGGGCATTGTCTCTCCGTTGAAGCGGGGCGCGCGAGACTGCGGCGCGACGGTTCGTCGGTCAATCACCCGGGTGTCTTGACTGTCGCGGCGCGAGCCCGAAACTCGCGACCCGAAATCGGCGAGGGAGAGCGGGCGTGGATGTGCGGACCCAGATGCGAAGCGCGGCGCACTACAACGCGAGTCGCGAGGCGGTCGTGGCGGGCGACCGGCGCCTCACGTTCTCTGAGGCCTGGACGCGGGGACTCCGGATGGCCAACGCCCTCCTGGCGCTCGGCCTGAAACCGCAGGATCGGGTCGGCGTGCTGGAGGACAACACGCTGGAATCGTCCGACTTTTTCCTGGGCGCCGCGATCGCCAACCTCGTGCGGGTGCCGCTCTACCCGCGCAACGCCCGCGAATCGCACGCCCACATGTTGGGCCACACCGGATGTCGCGCCGTGGTCGTGGCCGAGAAGTACCAGGCCGAGATCGAGGCGGTGCGGGGCGACTTGCCGGCGTTGGAGTACCTGCTGGTGCGTGATGCCGGCTATGAGGCCTGGCTCGCCGGTCAACCCGACATCGATCCGGACGTGCCGATCGATCCCGAGGACAACTACATCATCCGCCATACCGGCGGGACGACCGGCAAGTCCAAGGGGGTGGCCTATACCCATCGCGCCTGGCTCGCCGCCGGTCGCGACTGGTTCTACCTCTATCCGCCCGTCGAGCCCGGCGACTCCTGCCTGCACCTGGCGCCGATCAGCCACGGCTCGGGCTACCTCTTCACACCGATGTGGCTGGGGGGCGGCCGCAATGTCATGTGCGAACGGTTCGATCCGGCCAGCCTGCTCGACATCATGGCCAGCGAGCGGATCGGCTACATGTTCATGGTGCCGACCATCCTGAACGCCATCAACCGCATCCCCGGCATCGAGACCCGCAAGTTCCCCCACCTCAAATGCATGATGGTGTCGGCCGCCCCGATCTCGGATGAGACGGCGCTCAAGGCGCATCAGATTTTCGGCGCGGCGATGTTCCAGGGTTACGGACAGACCGAGGTGCTACCCGTGGCCATGATGGGGCCGCGGCAATGGTTCGCAAAGGATGTGCCCGGTTCCGAGCCCCTGCGCGCCTGCGGCATGCCGCTGCCGTTCGCCCAACTGCAGATCTGGGACGAGGAGAATCGCCCGGTGCCACCCGGGGAGACGGGCGAGATCGTGGCGCGTACCGACGGCCAGATGAAGGGCTTCTGGAACAACCCCGAGGCGACGGCGGAGCGAATCGTGAACGGCTGGGTGAAGACCGGCGACGTCGGCCGGCTCGATGCCAATGGCTATCTCTACATGCTCGACCGGGCCGACGACATGGTGATCTCGGGCGGCTACAACATCTATCCGGCAGAGCTGGAGAATGTCATCGCCGCCCATCCGGCGACGCTTGAGGTCGCGGTGTTCGGCATTCCCGATGCGCGTTGGGGCGAGACACCCTGCGCTGTGGTTTGCGTGAGACCGGATGTCGCGGTGAGCGAGAAGGAGCTGATCGAGCTCTGCGCCGAGAAGCTCGGTGCCTACAAGCGGCCGGGGAAGGTCGTGTTGCGCGCCGAGCCATTGCCCAAGACGCCGGTCGGCAAGATTCGCCGCAAGGAACTGCGCGAACCCTTCTGGGTCGGTCACGCGCGTCGTGTCGCGGGCAACTGACGCGCTGCAACGGCGGCGCGGCTCCGTCAAGCCTCGCGATTTTTTCGCGCGAACGAAACCGTTGTGCGCGCCGCATCGCGGGTGTAGCGAGAGACATCAGCACAGCGTTGCGCATCCATCCGGTGGACAGAAGAAACTTTCAGGGCGGGAGCCATGGCCGGCAGTGTCGCGAGAAGGACTACGGAACAAAAGCCGGCACGCGCACCCGCCGTCCGGCCGTACAAGATCGAGGAACAGATCGGATATCTGCTGCGACGCGCGCACCAGCGCGCGACTTCGATCTTCCAGACCGCGATCGGCGATCCGAACACCACGCCCACCCAGTATTCGAGCATGGTGAAGCTGAACGAGTACGGCGAGCTGTCGCAGAACTTGCTCGGTCGGCTCGTCGGCATGGACAAGGCCACGATGCAGGGTGTGATTCGGCGCCTCAAGGAACGTCGCCTCGTTGAGTCGCGCCCCGATCCCGGCGACGCGCGTCGCACGCTCCTGCGACTGACGACCGAAGGCCAGCGGCTGACCCATCGCCTGATGGTGAACGGGCCCGCCGTCTCGCGTGAAACGCTGAAGCCGCTCGCACCCGAAGACCAGCGGCGTCTGGTGGAGCTGCTCGCCCGTATTGTGTGAGCTGCGCGCCCAACCGCTCCGGTTGGACTCGCCCAGCCCCTGTGGCATCGTGCGTACACGAACGTTTCACCGGCCGCAGGGTGTCGTTGCGTGGGTGCGTATCTCCGTCCGTCCCGTCTCAATGAAGCGCTGGCAGCGCTCGCGCGGCCGCATCTTGTGCTGGCCGGCGGCACCGACATTTACCCGGGCTGGGTCGGCCGACCGATCGACGGCGATGTCCTCGACATTGGCGCGATCGTCGGGCTCGGGGGCATCGACCGAGTGGCCGGTGGTTGGCGCATCGGCGCCGCCGTCACCTGGAGCCAACTTCTCGCCGCGGTCCTGCCGGCGGGCTTCGACGCGCTGAAGCAGGCGGCCCGCGAAGTCGGCGGCCGGCAGATCCAGAACGCCGCGACGTTGGTCGGCAACGTCTGCAACGCCTCGCCGGCGGCCGATTCGCTGCCCTGTCTCCTGACCCTCGACGCCGAGATCGAGCTCAGCGACCGTGCCGGCACGCGGCGCCTGCCGGTGGCCGAGTTCGTGCGTGGCAATCGCCGCACGGCGCTCCAGCCGGGTGAGCTTGCGACGGCGCTCCTTGTGCCTGACGCCGCGGCGCAGTCCCGCAGCCGGTTCCTGAAACTGGGTGCCCGCCGCTACCTTGTGATCTCGATCGCGAGCGTGGCGGTTGCGCTGGATGTCGTGGAGGGTCGCGTAGCGGCGGCGCGCGTCGCGGTCGGTGCCTGCTCGGAGGTCCCCTGCCGGCTGCCTGCGTTGGAGGCGGCGTTGCGCGGCGCGCCCGCGGACGCCCGCCTCGTCGAGCGGGCCTCTGCGGCGCATCTTGCAGCGCTGCGGCCGATCGACGACGTCCGCGCGAGTGGCGACTATCGACGCGACGCCGCACTTACGCTGGTCAAGCGCGCGCTGGCCGAGGTGGCGGCGTGAGCGTGCGCTTCACCGTCAACGACATAGGCCGGTCCTGGGACGGCGACGCGACGGCGCGGCTGAGCATGGTCCTGCGCGACAGTCTTGGCCTCACCGGCACCAAGGTCGGTTGTGATGCGGGTGATTGCGGGGCCTGTACGGTTCTCCTGGACGGGGCTCAGGTTTGCGCGTGCCTGACCGCTGTCGGCGGTCTCGAGGGGCGCGCGGTCGTCACGGTCGAGGGGCTGGCAGGTCCCGCCGGTCCGTCGGACCTGCAGCATGCGCTGGTCGCCGCCGGCGCGGCGCAGTGCGGCATCTGTACTCCGGGCATGGCAATGGCCGCTCAGGAATTGCTGGCGGCCACGCCCCGGCCCTCGCGGCGGGAGGTCGAGGATGCGCTGGGCGGGGTACTCTGCCGCTGCACTGGCTACGCCAAGATCGTCGACGCCGTGCTCGCCGTCGCCGAGGGTCGACCCACGTCCATGGACCCGACCATCGGCGCCGCTGTCGGGTCGCGCTTCGCGCGCGTGGACGGGCTGGCCAAAGCGACCGGCTTTGAGAAGTTCGGCGCCGATGGGATTCCGATCGACGCGCTCTGGGTCCGGGTGGTGCGCTCGCCGCATGCCCGGGCGCGGTTTCGGCTGGGCGATCTGGAGGCCGTGCGACGCGCCCATCCGGGAATCGAGGCGATCCTCACAGCGGCCGACGTGCCGTTCAACGGCTTTGGCATCTATCCCGACATCAAGGATCAGCCGGTGCTGGCCGATGGCGAGGTAAGGTATCGCGGCGAGGCGGTGCTGGCGCTGGTCGGCACGCGGGCGGCCGTCGAGCGCTTGTCGGACGCGCTGCTGCCGATCGAATGGATTGCGGAGGCTCCGGTTCTCGGCCTCGACGCCGCCATCGCCGCCACGGCTCTGGTGCAGGCCGACAAGCCGGGCAACCTCCTTATCGCGGGGGGCGTCCGGTCGGGCGATGCGGCGGCCGCGCTCGCCGCCGCGCCGGTCGTTGTCGAGGGGCGGTTCGAGACCTCGTTCGTGGAGCATGCCTACATTGAGCCGGAGGCCGGCTGGGCGCGACGGGTGGGCGAGCGGATCGAGATCCACGCCACCACACAGACGCCCTACATGGATCGCGACGAGGTCGCGAACGTGATGCGATTGCCGCGCGAGGCGGTGCGGATCGTGCCCACGGCCTGCGGTGGAGGCTTCGGCGGCAAGCTCGATCTCTCCGTCCAGCCTCTTGTCGCCGTCGCGGCGTGGCGGCTGGGGCGGCCTGTCGCCTGCGTCTACACAAGGCCCGAGAGCATGGCGGCTACGACCAAGCGCCACCCCGCACGTCTGGTCGCCCGGGCTGGCTGCGATCGCGACGGCCGACTGGTCGCCTGCGAGATGGACGCTCTGTTCGACACCGGCGCATACGCCTCATGGGGGCCGACAGTGGCCAATCGCGTGCCTGTCCACGCGACCGGTCCTTACCGCGTGGCACACGTCCGCACGCACGGCGCCGCCTACTTCACCAACGCGGCGCCGTCTGGCGCCTTTCGTGGCTTTGGCGTTCCGCAGGCCGCGATCGCGCATGAGGCGATGATGGACATGCTGGCGGACCGTGTAGGCATGGACCGCCTGGAGTTTCGTCACCGCAACGCGCTGCGCGCGGGCGATAGAACCGCGACCGGCCAGCTTCTTCAGCACTCGGCAGGGTTGGCGGCCTGTCTTGAGGCGTTGCGGCCGGAATGGGCGCGCGCTCAGCGCGAGGCGGCGGGCTTCAATGCCGGCGGCGAATCGCGGCGGCGCGGTGTCGGCATCGGATGCATGTGGTACGGCATCGGCAACACCTCGATGTCAAATCCGTCGACCATGCGGGTCGGTTTCGACGCGGCCGGCCGGCCCATCTTGTTCAATGGCGCCGTCGATATCGGCCAGGGTAGCAACACCATCCTGATCCAGATCGCCGCCGACGCGCTCGGCCTGCCGGCCGCCGCCTTCGGGCTGGTCGCGGGCGATACCGATCTGACCGCCGACGCCGGCAAGACGTCGGCCTCGCGCCAGACCTTTGTGTCGGGTCGCGCGACCGAACTGGCGGCGCGCGATCTTCGCGCGCAGTTGCTCCGACTGGCCAATGCCGGCCCCGCTGCCACGCTTTCGCTGGAGGAGGGTGCGCTCTGCGTGCGCGATGGCGGCGCGGTGCGCCGCCTTGAAGCGGCGGCGCTGGCGTCGCTCATGGGCGAGGGAACCTTCGATCCGCCGACCACGCCGCTCGACGCTGACGGCCAGGGCGTTCCCTATGCGACCTACGCCTTCGCCGCCCAGATGGCGGAGATCGAGGTCGATCTTGAGCTCGGTACGGTACGGGTGCTGCGCATCGTGGCCGCCCACGATGTCGGTCGCGCCATCAACCCGCAATCGGTTGAGGGCCAGATCGAGGGCGGCATCGCCCAGGGACTGGGACTTGCCCTCATGGAGGAGTTCCTGCCCGGCCGGACCGAGAACCTGCACGACTATCTGATCCCGACTGTCGGCGACATGCCCGAGATTCGCATTCATCTGATCGAGGATCGCGAACCGCTAGGACCATTCGGTGCCAAGGGCGTGGGCGAACCCGGGCTGGTGCCGACCGCGCCTGCGATCCTGGGCGCGATCCATCATGCGACCGGCGTGCGGCCGACGTTCGTTCCGGTCTTGCCGCACCGGCTGCGCGCGGCGATCCTCGCGCAAGGGAGCGGACCGACATGAGCGATGACATCGCGTTGAGTCCGGCCGACCGCGAGGCGGGTGTCGTCCGCTGCGACGCCTGTCCGGTGCTGTGTCGTATCCGGCCGGGCCGACCCGGCGCCTGCGATCGCTACGCCAACGAGGACGGCCGACTCGTACGGGTCGATCCGCTCGTGCTGCTGGCTCGGCCCGAGACGGCCAAGGTCGCCTTTGTTGAAGGATCCGAGGCCTGGCAGGGTGAGTTGGGGCGGGGCGATGGCGCGTTTGTCACGGGCATCGGCGCCACCACGACCTACCCTGACTACAAGCCGGCGCCGTTCATCGTGGCGACCGAGCGCGACGGCGTGGACACGGTCACCGTCGTGACCGAGGGCATCTTCAGCTACTGCGGCGTGAAGGTGAAGATCGACACCGACCGCTACCTCGGACCGGAACAGGCGGCGGTGCGGGCGGGCGGCGAACAGGTGGGCCACGTCACGACCGCGGAGTACGGATCGCAAATGCTGTCACTGGGCGGCGTTCGCCATCTCACGGGTGGCTCGAAGAAGGAGGGCAATGTCACCTGCGAGACGTTGCTCGCCCTCTGCAATCGAGAGGCCGTCGAACTCACGGTTGAGGGCGGCGCCACCGTCACGATCCAGGCCGCCGCTGCGCCGATCGTGAACGGACAGCGCGAAGAGCGCATGCGCGTGGGTTGCGGCTCGGCCGCCATTGGCATGTTCGCGCCGCAGTGGCACGGCCATGTCGACGAGGTGATCGTGGTCGACGATCACATCACCGGCGTCCTCTCCGAACATCAGGGAGGGCGGTTTCTCGACATGCGGCCAAGCGGCATTCGCGTGCGCGGCCGCAAATCGACGCCCGGCCGCTACTTCCAGGTCGCCGAGCCCGGCATGGGCTGGGGCGGCACCGATCTCGCCGACCCGCTGGCCATCGTGGAGCGCATCGATCCCAAGACGGCTTGGCCCGGCCTGCGACTGCTGTTCGTCTCGACCACGGGCGAGCACTCGGCCTGGTTCGAGCTCGACGCGGCGCTCCGACCGGTTCCCGCCGACATGCCGGCAGCGGTGCGCGCCACCGTCGAGCGCATTGCCGAGAATTGCGAGCCGGCCCTCTGTACTGTGCTGTTCATGGCGGGTGCCGGCGGTTCGTTGCGCGCCGGTGTCACCGAGAACCCGGTGCGACTGACGCGCTCCGTCGCGAGCACGCTGACCCGCGTCACGCTGGGCGGGGCGCCGGCCTATGTCTGGCCAGGCGGCGGCATCACCGTGATGGTCGATGTCGCGCGCATGCCCGATCGCGCCTTCGGATATGTGCCGACGCCAGCTCTAGTAGCGCCGATCGAGTTCACCCTGCCGCGCGCTGACTACGCGGCGCTTGGCGGCTACGCCTCGCGTGCCGTGCGGCTTGAGGACATCCTGCGGTCCGAGCGGGTGCGGCTGGAGGGCGGGCGATGAACGGTCCCCGCGCGGCTCTGCTGCCGGGCGGGCGCTTGCACCTGCAGCACGGACCGATCGACCTGGTGATCGGCGCGCGCGGTCCGGCGTCGGAAGTAGAGGCCGCCTATGCCCAGGCGACCGCGCGCTTCGAGACCGTGCTGGGCGCGCTGGTCGAGGAGCTGCCGCTCCTGCGCCAGCCGCTCGGAACGACACGGCCACTGCCGCGCGGTACGGTGGCGCGTCGCATGGTGGAAGCCGTATGGCCGCATCGCGCCGTCTTCATCACCCCGATGGCCGCGGTAGCTGGCGCTGTCGCCGATGAGATTCTGGCGGCCCTCGTGCGGGGTCGCACGCTGGCGAAGGGCTATGTCAACAATGGCGGCGACATCGCCCTGCATCTGGCGGCCGGCGAGCACTTCCGCGCCGGCATCGTGCCGGATGAGAGCGTGCCCGTCCCGGCCGGTTTCGCGACGATCGACGCGGCAAGTCCCGTGCGCGGCATCGCGACCTCGGGGTGGCGCGGCCGCTCTCTGTCACGCGGAATCGCCGATAGCGCCACGGTCCTGGCCGCGAACGCGGCCATGGCCGACGCCGCCGCGACGATGGTCGCCAATGCGGTCGACGCCGACCATCCGGCGGTGCAGCGCCTGCCGGCCCGTGACGTTCGGGACGACAGCGATCTCGGCGATATCCCGGTCACGGTGGCGGTCGGTTCCTTGCCGCCCGAAGCCATCGCGCGGGCGCTTGGTGCGGGGGCCGGCGAAGCGCGGCGGTTGCGGGCGGCCGGCCTGATCGAGGGGGCGGCGCTCTCGCTGGCGGGCGTCTGGCGGCTCGAAGGCGGCGACGCGTCACTATTGCGGGAGGCGGGATGAGCGGGCTTTTCAGGCTTCGCAAGTTTGTGACATCGGTCGAGGAGACCCGTCACGATGGAGGCTCGACCCTCGACCGGCCGGTGCGCAAGGCCGTCGTCGGCGGTGTGGTCGCCAATCCCTTCGCCGGCCGGTTCGAGCCCGACATCCAGGGCGCGATGGCGGCGCTTGAGCCCTTGGCCGTCGAATTGACCCAGCGCGTACTGGCGGCGCTCGGCATCGACGGGCCGGCACTTGAGTCCTATGGCAAGGGCGCGATCGTCGGCACCGCGGGCGAGCTGGAGCATGCAGCCCTCTGGCACCAGCCCAGCGGCTTCGGCATCCGCCATGCGATGGGTGGTGCCAAGTCGATCGTACCCTCGACCGTGAAGGTCGCCGCGGCGGGCGCCCGCATCGACATCCCGCTGCATCATGTGACGGCGGCCTATGTGCGCAGTCACTTCGACAGCATCGAGTTTTGCGTGACCGACGGGCCGCGGCCGGACGAGATCGTTTACATCGTCGCCGGCGCCGTCGGCGGCCGGCCGCACGCGCGCGTCGGCGGCCTCACGGTCGAGGGCATCAAGGTAGGAGATGGGCAACGATGACGCTCGCATTCGACGGACCGGCGGTTGTCGGCGCCCTGGCGGCACTGGACAAGTTCATGCGCGCGCTCAATGCGGGCGACGAGGCCGGCGTGAACGATGCGTTCAACTTCCCGCATGTGAGGCTGGCGAGCGACACGGTCACCAGCTGGGAGAAGCGCGGCGACTACAAGCTGGAGCGCTTCTATGCCCGGGCGGGTGAGGGCTGGGCCGAGAGTCGCTGGGATGTCAGGCGGGTGATCCATGCCGAGCCGCACAAGGTCCATCTCGATGTGCAGTTCAGCCGTTGGCGGCGGGACGGCACGACGCTCGGCCGATTCCGCTCGATCTGGGTAGTCACCAACCAGGCCGGGCACTGGGGCGTGCAGGCCCGATCCAGCTTCGCCGCATGACGCGGCACTTGTGGAGCGGGCCGCCGGCTCGGTAGGCTCGGTCCCTTATGGCGTTTCGCTCCTGAAGGAGGCTTGCCCATGTTGACCCGACAGACGTTCCTTGCCGCCGCCGGCCTGCTGGTGGCGGCCGGCCTTGCGGCGCCAGCCTCTTCCCAGGCGCCGGTCCGGCTGGGCGAGCTCAACAGCTACAAGAACTTCCCTGCGTTCCTCGAGCCCTACAAGAAGGGCTGGGAACTCGC
Source organism: Alphaproteobacteria bacterium (assembly GCA_016870115.1). Classification (GTDB taxonomy): domain Bacteria; phylum Pseudomonadota; class Alphaproteobacteria; order Reyranellales; family Reyranellaceae; genus VGCH01. The sequence continues at coordinate 130,919 of VGCH01000006.1, forward strand.
GGTCGAAGAGGTCAACGCGCGCGGCGGCGTGCTCGGCCGTAAGCTCGAGATCGTGAGCCGCGATGATGGCGGCAATCCGGGCGAGGCGGTGCGTGTGGCCGAGGAGCTGCTGAGCCGCGAGAACGTCGCCTTCCTGATGGGCACCTTCCCATCCAATGTCGGGCTCGCGGTCGCCGACTTTGCGAAGCAGCGCAAGACGCTGTTCATTGCCGCCGAACCGCTCAGCGACAAGATCGTGTGGGACCAAGGCAACGCGTACACGTTTAGACTGCGCGCTTCGACCTACATGCAGACCACCATGCTGATCCCCGACGCCGCCAAGCTACAGAAGAAGCGCTGGGCGATCGTCTATCCCAACTATGAGTATGGCCAGTCCGCGACGGCAGCCTTCAAGAAGCTGCTGTCGGCGCGTCAGCCAGGGGTCGAGTTCGTTGCCGAGCAGGCTGCGCCGCTTGGCCGAATCGATGCCGGCGCGGTGGCCCAGGCACTGGCCGACGCCAAGCCCGACGCGATCTTCAGCTCGCTGTTCGGCGCGGACCTCGCCAAGTTCGTGCGTGAGGGCACTCAGCGCGGACTGTTCAAGGGCGTCGAGGTGTTCAATCTGCTGGCGGGCGAACCAGAGTATCTCGATCCGCTGAAGGACGAGGCGCCCGATGGCTGGTACGTGACCGGCTACCCTTGGGCCGAGATCAAGACGCCCGAGCACCAGAAGTTCCTCGCGGCCTACCAGGCGAAGTTCAAGGATTACCCGCGACTCGGCTCGGTTGTCGGCTATGCCACGATCCAGTCGGCGGTGGCCGCCATCCAGCGCGCGGGCTCACTCGAGCAGGAGAAGCTGGTCGCCGCTATGAAGGGGCTGAAGCATTCCACGCCCTTTGGCGACATCGAGTATCGCGCGCTCGATCACCAATCGACCATGGGTGCCTATGTCGGCCGCATCGGCGTCAAGGATGGCAAGGGCTACATGAAGGAATGGCGCTTCGCGGACGGCCGCGATTTCCTGCCGCCAGACGACGAGGTTCGCAAGCTGCGGCCGGCGCAGTGACGTGACGCACGCGGTCCGCCTCGGCGGGCCGCGTTCGGGCCGCCCATGACCTGGTCGAGCATTCTCATCCAGCTGCTGAACGGGCTGGCGGGGGCGGCCTCGCTGTTCCTTGTATCGGCCGGGCTTTCGCTGATCTTCGGCGTGACCCGCATCGTGAATTTCGCCCACGGCTCGCTCTACATGCTGGGGCTGTACGGCGCCTACACGCTGATCGAAACCTTCGGACGCACGCCGCTCGGCTTCTGGAGCGGGGTTGCACTCGCGGCGCTGCTTGTCGGATTGGCGGGAGCCTTGATCGAAGTCGCGATTCTGCGTCGGATCTACCGCGCGCCCGAACTGTTCCAACTGCTTGCGACCTTCGCTGTTGTGCTGGTCATCAAGGACATCGCGCTGTTCGCCTGGGGCCCGGAGGATCTGGTGGGGCCGCGCGCACCCGGCCTGCGCACCCCGGTTGAGATCTTCGACAAGCGCATCCCGCTCTACGATCTCGTTCTGATCGGCATCGGTCCACTGGTGCTCGGCATCCTTTGGCTGCTGCTCACACGCACGCGCTGGGGCACGCTCGTGCGGGCGGCGACGCAAGACCGCGAGATGGTCGCGGCGCTGGGCGTCGATCAGGCGCGGCTGTTCACGTCGGTCTTCTTCGCGGGCTCCGTGTTGGCGGGGTTGGGCGGCGCCCTCCAGATTCCCCGCGAGCCCGCCAATCTTGAGCTCGACCTTTCCGTCATCGCCGACGCCTTCGTCGTCACTGTCGTTGGCGGCCTCGGCAGCATCCCCGGTGCGTTTCTGGCGGCGATCATGATCGGCGTCGCCAAGGCGTTCTGCATCGGTATCGGCACAGTCCAATGGTTCGGCGTCGAGATCGCCTTCTCCAAGCTGACGCTGGTCGTTGAGTTCCTGATCATGGGGTTGGTGCTGATCATCCGCCCCTATGGCCTGCTGGGTCGGCCACCTGCCCAGCAACGTCACAGTGGCGAGCCCGCACCGCCGCTTGTCCCACCGGGTTGGAAGGTCGCTGCGGTCTGGTTGGTGCCGCTGCTGTTGCTGCCCGCCGCCGGCGATCGCTATCTCGTCGTGCTGGCGACCGACATCGCCTGCTTCGCGCTTTTCGCCGCCAGCCTGCATCTCATCATGGGGCCAGCCGGCATGGTGTCGTTCGGGCACGCCGCCTACTTCGGCATTGGTGCCTATGCCGCCGGACTCCTGTTCAAGCGCGCTGGCCTGCCGATGGAAGCAGCACTTGCCCTGGCGCCGCTCGCCGCCGGGTTCGCCGCCCTGATCTATGGCTGGTTCTGCGTGCGATTGTCGGGCGTTTACCTCGCCATGCTGACGCTCGCGTTCGCGCAGATCTCCTGGTCGATCGCGTTCCAGTGGGACAGCTTCACCGGCGGCAGCAATGGCATCGTGGGCGTCTGGCCTGCCGCCTGGCTCGCCAGCAAGACGGCCTACTTCTATCTGGCCCTGGCGGTCGCGGCGGGGGGTATCGCGCTGCTCTGGCGGGTGCTGTTCTCGCCGTTCGGCGCGACCCTGCGGGCGGGCCGCGACTCACCGCTGCGTCTCGAGGCGATCGGGGTGGAGCTGCGGCGCTATCAATGGGCGGCGTTTGTGCTGGTGGGGGCTCTGGCCGGCGCCGCCGGCGCGCTCTTCGCCTTCTCCAAGGGAAGCCTCTCGCCCTCGGTCATCTCCATCGCGCTGTCCACCGACGCCCTCATCATGGTGCTGCTGGGTGGCGTAGACACCCTCACCGGACCGCTGGCGGGTGCTGCCCTCTTCACCTGGTTGCGCGATGAGGTGGCGCGCCGTACCGAGTTCTGGCGCGCAGTGATGGGCCTGGTGATCCTCGCGATCGTGCTGATCTTCCCGCAGGGTCTGGTCGGCGGGGTGAAGGCGCTGGTCGCGCGCTGGCGGAGGGCACGCGCATGAGCGCCGTGCTGGAGGTCGAGGACCTGGCCAAGTCCTTCGGCGGCGTGCGGGCCGTTGCCGGCGTCTCTTTCGCCGTCGCTGCCGGCGAGCTGTTGGCGCTGATCGGGCCCAACGGCGCGGGCAAGAGCACCTGCTTCAACATGCTGAATGGCCAGCTTCGGCCGGATACGGGTCGCGTGCGTCTCGCGGGGCGGGATATCGCTGGCCTGCCGCCGCGCCGCGTCTGGCGCTTGGGCGTGGGACGCACTTTCCAGATCACCGCCACGTTCGCGTCACTCACCGTGCGTGAGAACGTCCAGATGGCGCTCTACTCCCACGCGGGCCGGCTCGGCTCGATGCTCGCCCGGTTCGGCGGCGCCTTCGTGGCTGAGGCGGACGCGCTGCTCGACCAGGTCGGCATGCGCGCGCAAGCCGATCGTGTTTGCGGTGTGCTGGCCTATGGCGACCTCAAGCGTGTCGAACTCGCCATCGCGCTCGCCAACGCACCGCGCCTCTTGCTGATGGACGAGCCCACGGCTGGAATGGCGCCACGCGAGCGCGGCGCGCTGATGGGGCTTGCCGCCTCACTCGCCCGCGCGCGCGGCATCGCTGTCCTTTTCACCGAACACGACATGGACGTTGTGTTCGGCCACGCCAACCGTGTGATCGTCCTCGATCGCGGCCGACTGATCGCTGGTGGGGCGCCCGCCGAGGTCCGGGCCGATGCCGCCGTGCGGGCGGTCTATCTGGGCGGGAGCGCCTGATGCTCGCGGTGCGCGGTCTGCACGCCCACTACGGGCAGGCACACATTCTGGCCGATGTCGAACTGGAGGTCGGAGAGGGCGAAGTTGTCGCCCTGCTCGGTCGCAACGGAGCCGGCAAGTCGACCACGCTGAAGACGGTCTCCGGCCTGCTGCCGGCCAGTGCGGGCGAGGTCCACTTCCTGGACCGGCGGATCGAGCGCCTGCCGCCGCATCGTATCGCGCGACTGGGGCTCGGCTACGTGCCGGAGGATCGCCGCATCTTCACCGACCTCACGGTGATGGAGAATCTCGAAGTCGGCCGCCAGCCGGGCCGCGCCGGCGCGCCGTCGTGGGACGAGGCAAAGCTGTTCGCGCTCTTCCCCAATCTCGCGGCGATGCGCGATCGGCCGGGCGGGCGCATGTCGGGCGGCGAGCAGCAGATGCTCACTATCGCGCGCACGCTTATGGGCAATCCGCGCTGTCTGCTGCTCGACGAGCCGTCCGAGGGACTCGCGCCGCTGATCGTCGAGCAGATGGCCGCAGCCATCTCAACGCTGAAGCGCGAGGGGTTGTCGGTATTGCTGTGCGAGCAGAACCTGCATTTCGCCCGTTCGGTCGCCGACCGCGCCTATATCATCGAGAGCGGCCGGATGCGTTTCTCCGGCACCATGGCGGCGCTTGCCGCCGATCCGGCGTTGCGCGAACAGTATCTCTCGGTCTGATCCCATGTCCCGTACGAGCCTCACCGTCGGTATCGATGTCGGCGGCACTTTCACCGACCTGATCGCGATTGATGCCGCGAGCGGCACGGTGCGGCTCGCCAAGGTGCCGACCACGCCGGAGAACCAGGCGCTGGGTTTCATGGCAGCGCTCGAGAGTGCCGGCGTCGATCCGGCCGCGCTGGAAGCGCTGGTGCACGGCACCACGACCACGACCAACGCCCTCCTGGAGCGCAAGATCGCGCGGGTCGGCCTCATCACCACGCGTGGCTTTCGCGATGTTCTCGAGCTTGGGCGCCGCACCCGGCCTACGCCCTACGGTCTGCGCGGTACGTTCGAGCCGTTGATTGATCGCACTCTGAGGCTTGAGGTTCCGGAGCGGCTGGACGCCTCGGGCGCCGTGGTCACACCTCTGGACGAGGAGGCCGTGACCGCCGCGACGACCCGGTTGCTGGAGCTGGGCTGCGAGGCGGTGGTGGTTCATTTCCTGCACAGCTACGCCAATGCCGCCCACGAGCGTCGGGCCGCTGAGATCGTCCGCGCGCTCTGGCCCAATCCCTACGTCACCGCCGGTCACGAGATCCTGCAGGAGTACCGAGAGTTCGAACGCGGTGTGACGGCGGCGGTCAATGCCTCGGTCCAGCCGGTGCTGGATCGCTACATCGCCCGGCTCGCCGCTGAGCTGGGCGGGCGCGGCTTCGCGCGCGATCTCCTGGTGATGCAGGGCAATGGCGGCACCATCTCGGCCCGGCTGATCGCACGCCAGGCGGTCAACACGGTGATGTCGGGTCCGGCGTCGGGTGTGATGGCAGCGGCCTACACCGGCCGCGCGGCGGGCCATCCCAACCTCATCACGTACGACATGGGGGGCACCTCGACCGATGTCGGGCTGATCGAGAAGGCGCTGCCACAGGTTTCGGGCGAGCTTGAGCTTGAGTACGCGATGCCGATCCATGTCCCGATGGTCGATGTGCACACGATCGGCGCCGGCGGTGGCTCGATCGCCGCGCTCGACTCGTCGGGCATGCTGCGTGTCGGGCCCGAGAGCGCGGGCGCCCGGCCTGGGCCGATCTGCTACGGCCGCGGCGGGAACGAACCCACGATCACCGACGCCAATCTGGTTCTCGGCCGCCTCGATCCCGCCCGCCTGCTTTCGGTCGACTCGCCAGTTCGCGTCGCCGATGTCGCGGCGACATTCGTCGCGCGCATCGGCCAGCCGCTTGGTCTGGACGCCGCCGGCGCGGCAGCCGCCGTCCTCCGCATCGCCAACGACCGCATGGCGGGCGCGATCCGGCTGGTATCGCTGCAGCGCGGGCACGATCCGCGCGACTTCGCGCTTTTCGCCTTTGGCGGCGCCGGCCCATTGCACGCGACGGCGCTCGCGCGCGAGCTCGCGATCCCGACGGTACTCGTGCCGGCACGGCCGGGCATTACCAATGCGCTCGGTTGCGTCGTCGCTGATCTGCGGCACGACTATGTGCGGACCGTCAACAAGCCGGTGTCGGCGCTTGCAGCCGGCGAGGTGGCCGCGATCTTCGCCGCGCAGATTGCCGAGGGTCGCGCCACGATCGTGGCCGAGGGTGTGCCCGTCACGACGATCCGTCATGTCCACGGCGCCGACATGCAGTTCCAGGGCCAGAGCCACATTCTGCAGGTGCCAATAGCTGATACCAACATCGACGCCGCCCGCCTGCGTGCGGCCTTCGCCGACGCCTACTTCCGCCGGTTCGGCATCGAGCTTCCCGAGATCCCGCCCGTGCTGGTCGGCCTCAACACCGCCGTGATCGGCGTGCGGCCCGAAGTGCCACTGGCGCCGTTGGCCGCCGGTGAGCGAGCCGTGACGTTGGCCGAGGCCCACACCGGTGAGCGTCCGGTCTGGTTCGAGGCCGGCGGCTGGCAGCCGACGCCTGTCTATGCCCGCGATCGGCTGCCGCTCGATGCCAGTTTCGAGGGGCCGGCCATCCTCGACCAGCTCGACTGCACGACGGTGATTGAGCCGGGTGATCGAGTTCGGCTCGACAGGTTCGGCAATCTCCTGATTTCGGTTGGTCGCGCGGAGGGCGCATGAAGATCGTCGACGTCCAGGCCTTTCCGACCAGCTTTCGCGTGCCCAAGGAGCGGCAGGTGTCGCTCGGGATCGGGACCATGACCAAGCGTGACTGCGTGATGGTGAAGGTGACGACCGAGGACGGGCTGGTCGGTTGGGGCGAGAGCCACCACGCGCGCGCACCGGGATCCATTGGCCACCTGATCAACACCACGCTGCGCGGCTTTGTGGTCGGCATGGACGCGACCGACACGGTCGGCATCTGGGCGCGCATCTACAAGTTCCAGCTCGGCAGCCATGGGATGGGTGCCGGCACCGCCATGGCGATGAGCGGCATCGATCAGGCGCTGTGGGACATCAAGGGCAAGGCCACCGGCTGGCCACTCTACAAACTGCTGGGCGGCTCGAACCGGCCGGTACCCGCCTATGCCGGCGGCATTTCGCTCGGCTATCAGCCCCCCGACGCGCTGGTTTCCGAGGCTGAACCCATGGTTGCGGCGGGGTATCGCGCGCTGAAGCTCCGGGTGGGCGACAACGTGAAGGCCGACATGGCGCGCATGACGGCAATCCGTCGGCGCTTTGGCGACGAAGTCGCGATCCTGACCGATGCCAACACCGGCTACACGCCCGAGGATGTGCGACGCGTGATGCCGGCGATGGACGATCTCGGCATCTCCTGGCTGGAGGAGCCGTTCCCGGCCCATGACCACCGCTCTTACCGGATGGCGCGGGGCTGGGGGCGCACGCCGCTCGCCTGCGGCGAGAATCACTACACGCGCTTCGAGTTCCATCGCCTCATCGAGGACGGGATCGTCTCGATCCTTCAGCCCGACCTGTCGAAGACCGGCGGCATCACCGAGGCGCTGCGCATCGCGGCGGCCGCCTCGATGTGGAAGCTGCCCATCCATCCGCACAGTTCGATGACGGGGCTCAATCACGCCGTGTCGATCCACTTCCTCGCGGCCATCGATAATGGCGGCTACTTCGAGGCCGATCTTTCGGTCGCCAACGGCTTCCGCGACCAGTTGTGCAGCGAGGCGTGGAAGATCGCGTCCGACGGCACGGTGCGGCCGCTCGACAAGCCGGGGATCGGCGTTGAGATCGACGAGGCGTTCCTGGCGGCAAACCCCGTCATCGAGGGTCCCGGCTATGTCTGACGACGATCTGCGGGTGCCCGCCGACCGCTGGCACCGGCAAAGCCTCGAGATCCTGACCGCCTGGGGCCTCAACGCCGACCATGCGCGGATCGTGGCCGATGTCCTTCTAGAAACCGATCTGCGCGGCATCGAATCGCACGGGCTGTCGATGCTGCCGATCTATGCCGCAATGCGAGGCAAGAAGATCAATCTCACGCCCGACATCCGCGTGGTGCGCGAGACGCCGGTGTCCGCGCTGATCGACGCCGACCACTCGATCGGCCATGTGCCCTCGAAGATGGCGATGGATATGGCCATCGCCAAGGCGAAGGCGATGGGCGTGGCCGTCGTCTGCGTGCGACGTTCAGCTCATTTCGGCGCGGCTGGCTGCTACAGCGACATGGCGGCGCGCGCCGGTCTGATCGGCATGGTGACAACCTCGGCGCGCGGCATCGCCATGGTGCCGACGCATGGCACCGAGCCCGTCTTCGGCACCAATCCGATCTCGATCGCCGCGCCTGCCGGCCGCAATCCACCGTTCAATCTCGACATGGCGACGACACCGGTCGCGGTGAACAAGCTCAAGGTCTATTGGCTGAAGGGCAAACCGATACCGCAGGGCTGGGCCTACAAGCTCGACGGATCGCCTGAGACCGACGCCGAGCGGGCGTTCCAGACCAAGCGGATGGCGCCACTCGGCGGGACGCGGGAAAGCGGCGGCCACAAGGGATACGGCCTCGCCATGGCGGTGAACATCCTCTCCGCGACGCTGGCCGGCACCAGCTTTCAGCCGCTGCGCGTCCGCCGCGAGGGCGCCGACACGCCCGACAATATCGGCCACTTCTTCATGGCGATCGATCCGCATCTGTTCCGCGAGGAGGGCGCGTTCGAAGCCGACATGGACGAGATGATCGACTTCCTGCGGGGCCAGACCCCGGCCAATCCGGCAGAGCCAGTCCTGGTCCCCGGCGATCCGGAGTACGCGGAGAAGGCCCGACGTCTCGCCGAAGGCATCCCGGTGCCGGCGCTGCTGCTAGAGCAAATCCGCGATGTTTGCCGGCAGTCCAACGCGCCCTTCCTGTTGGCGGGGTGAGACCTCACGCGGCAAGGATGGTGTCGGCGGTCTTCTCTGCGATCATGTTGGTTGCGGCGTAGGTGTTGCCGGACACCATGGTCGGCATCAGCGAAGCGTCGGCGACGCGCAGGCCCGCAAGGCCGTGTACGCGCAGGGTCAACGGGTCGACGACGGCCATGCGGTCGGTGCCCATTTTGCAACTGCCAACCGGGTGATAGGTGGTGGAGCCGGTCGCGCGGGCGTGTGCCAGCCACTGCTCGTCGGTCTCGACTGCAGGCCCGGGAAAGTTCTCGCGAATGACGAAGTCGCTGAGCGGTCGGGTCGCGAGCAGCCGGCGCATGTACTTCATCGCCGCGAGCAGCGAGTCGCGATCTTCGCGTTCGGCGAGGTAGTTGGGCTGGATCTCGGGCTTGGCGGCGGGATCGGCTGACAAGGCCTTCACCCAGCCGACGCTCTCGGGCCGCAACTGCGCGGCGCCCAGCGTCATGCCGGGCACTGTGTCGAGGGTCGTAGTGCCGTAGCCCGCGCCGCCATAGCTCGCCGGTGCGAAGTAGAGCTGCATATCCGGTGTAGCGAGACCCGGGCGGGTGCGGAGATAGCCGCCCGCATGGCTGGGGCTCGCGGCCAGCAGTCCTTTGCGTTCCACAAGATAGCGCACGACCTGGCCGAGCAGCGCGAGGCCGTGGCTCTTCTCGTTGAGTGACGACGCACCCTTCACCAGCGCCGAGACGCGGACCGCATAGTGATCGCGCATGTTGCGACCCACCCCCGGCAGCGCGTGCTTAACAGCGATGCCGAGCGGTTGCAGCCACTCAGGGTCTCCGATGCCGGAGAGCTGGAGGAGCTGCGGTGAGTTGATCGCGCCACCGCACAGCACCGTTTCCCGGGCGCGGATCGACTGGCTCGCCCCATCGCGCCGGAAGGTGGCGCCGATCGCTTTGGCGCCGTCGAAATCGATCCGTTCGACAAGCGCCCGATCGATCAGCCGCAGATTGCCGCGCTTCAGCGCCGGCCGCAGATAGGCATCGACCGGACTCCAGCGTCGCCCGCCCCGCATCATCTGCTGGTAGAGCATCGTGCCTTCCTGGTCACCCGAATTGTAGTCCGGGTTGCGCTTCAGCCCGAGCGCCTCGTTGGCGGAGATGTAGGCGTCGGACAGCGCATGCGGTTCGCGCTGGTCCTCGATCCGCAATGGCCCGGATCGGCCGCGTACGGCGTCGTCACCGCCCGCCCGCGTCTCGGCCTTGCGGAAGTAGGGCACCACATCGCTCCACGACCAGCCGCGACAGCCGAGCTGCGCCCAGGTGTCGTAGTCGAAGGCCTGGCCGCGCACGTAGAGATGGCCGTTAATCGAGCCCGAACCGCCCCAAACCTTGCCGCGGGGAAACCGGATTCGCCGCCCGTCGATGTGCGGACCGGGCGCGGTTTCGTAGCCCCAGTTCAGCGCCTCGTTGTAGACCGTCTTGTTGAAGCCGGCCGGCACCTTGATCCAGATGTGGCGATCGGGACCGCCAGCCTCCAGAACGGCAACGCGGTTGCGCCCGTTCTCGCTCAGCCGATGGGCCAGCACGCAGCCCGCGGCGCCCGCGCCCACGATCAGATAGTCGACCTCTTCCATCGCTTCCGTTCCCTCTTTACGCCGCGACGACCAGGCTGGAGGCGAGCTGGCGCACGGACTTCACCATCGCCATCGCCACCAGCTTGCCGGTCTTGCGGTTGGTCTCGCTGATTTCCACTTCCTCGCGGAAGCTGAAGCGCCCGAACGCACCCTCGGCCTCCAGTTCGACGATGTGTCGTGAGGCGGCCGGATCGGCCACGATCACCAGCCGCGTGGCATCGAGTCCAGCGCCCGCCAACGCCGCAGCGGCCGAGATATTGACGTTCTGCGGATAGAGTCTTGCACCTTCGCGCACAGGCCCATCGAACAGGATCGCGGGCGCCGTCAGCCGCCCGAGGTCGACCAGCGACGCGGCCGGCGTGCCGATCCACGCGGACGGGTCCTTGGCGACGGTGACAGTGACGCGATCGAGCCCACCCACCGCGGCGGCGCTCAGGATGTCGAGCGCCCCGATGCCCGCCGACGGCAGGATCAGCCGCGTCCCGTTGGCCCGCGCCGCCGACAGCACGCGATCGAACAGCGCCGTGTCGGTAAAGGCGCCGACTGAGGTCGCAAGGAAGTCCGCTCCAGCCTCCAACGCGCGGACGGCATGCGCGCGGACCGCCTCGTGGCCGGCGCATTCGGCCACCGCGTCGAGCGTGCGGGCGAAAAACCGGTCCGGATCGGCAGTAAGCAGTTCCTGAGCCGGGCGCGGCTTGCGCACCAGCACCGACGCGAGCTCGATCCCCTCCATGCGGCCGCCCGCCAGCGCCGCCTCGACCGCAACGCCGATCGCGCCATAGCCGATCAGGCCGAGCTTCAGGGTCACGAGAGGTGCGCCTCGATCCAGCGTGCCTGGGCGATCAACCGGTCATCGCTGCCTGGTGGTCCGATGAGCTGCACGGCGAGCGGCAATCCGAAGGGGCCGCGACCGACCGGCAGCGAAATGCACGGGAGACCCAGAAGCGTCCAGGTCCGGTTGAACAGCGGATCGCCGGTATAGCCGAGACCGGCGGGTGCCTCTCCCTTCGCGGCCGGCACCAGCAGCAGGTCGAACCTCTGCCAAGCCGGGACAAGATCGGTCAGCGCGCGCCGTTTGGCACGCCGGGCGCCGGCGAGCTGGGCTGCGTTCACCGCGTCGCCATCGGCCATCACGGATTTGAGCGCCGGCGAGAAGAGATGGGTGAAGCGCGCGCGTTCCGCCGCGAAGGAGCGGGTCGCCTCGCGGGTCATCAGGCGGTGCTGCGCGGCCACCAATCCGCGCCAGGTCTCCGGCGCCGCCCATTCGCGCACCAACGCGCCCGCGGCCCGCAGGCGCCGGGCGGCGTCCTCGAGATTGCGCCGGTTGGCGGGATCGACCTCGTCCCACCACGGCGTGCGGCAGAAGCCGATCTGCAGGCGTGTCGCGGGTGGGCTCGCCGCCTCGTGACCCCATGCGGCGCGAACAAGGGCGAGGTCGTTGGCCTCGCGCACGAAGAAGCCAAGCGTGTCGAGACTGGGCGCGTAGGGGTTCACGCCCGTCATGTCGGCCCAGCCGTAGCTGCCCTTGTAGGCCACGACACCGTTGAAGGCGCCCGGCCTGATCACCGAGCCCGCCGTCTGGGTGCCGATACCGAAGGGCACCATGAAGTCGGCAACGGCCGCTGCCGAGCCCGAGGATGAGCCGGCCGGGGTGTGGCGGAGGTCGTGCGGATTGTGGGTCTTGCCGGCATGGGCGCCCGCGAATTCTGTCGTGACCGACTTGCCGAGCACGATCGCGCCGGCCTTCTGGAGCCGCGCCACGCACTCGGCATCGCGACCCACCACACGGTCGCGATAAATGGGCGAGCCGCAGGCCGTGGGCATGAAGCGCGTGGCCACGATGTCCTTCACCGCAAGCGGCAGGCCATGCAACGGCCCAGCGGGCCGCGCGCGCCGATCCAGCAGGTCGGCGCGGGCGCGGGCGCGGTCGATATCGAGCGCTTCCCAGGCTTGCACGGCGGGCTCGCGGATCGCGATCCGGGCGAGGCAGTCCTCCAGCAACGCGCGAGCCGTCAGTCGCCCCGCCGCCATGCGCGCCACCGCTTGGCTCGCCGTCAGTCGATGTGCCGAACCCATGGCAACCTCCCCTGTGCCCACCGTAGGCAGTTTCTCCCAGCGAGTGAACCGGCAACCTCCGCAGGGCGGGCGGGGCAGCGGCGTGCGCGACGGGGCGCTATACAGGGGCCGGAGCTGCGGAGAGACGACGATGGGCATTCCCTTTCGGCTGCAGAAGATCGGTCATGTGGTGCTCTATGTGGCCGACCTTGCGCGCGCGACGCGCTTCTACACCGAGGTGCTGGGCCTGAAGGTGTCGGATACCTACCCCGACTCCATGATGCCGGGCGGCATGGTGTTTCTCCGGTTCTCGACTGACCATCACGGAATCGCGCTGGTCGGCGCGGCCGGTCCGAAGCCTGCGCGCGTCGGGCTGCACCACATGGCCTTCGAAGTGGCGACGTTGGACGAGGTCTTTCGCGCCCGCGATTACCTCCAGATGCAGGGCGCGACTATTGTTTATCAGGGACGACGCCGGGCCGGCTGCCAGATCGCCGTCGAGTTCCTCGATCCCGACGGGCACCACCTCGAAGTTTATTGGGGCCTCGACCAGATAGGCAGCGATGGCCGCGCACGGTCGGCCGAGGAATGGCGCCAGACCATGACGCTGGAGGATGCAGTTCGCGTCGCGCCACCCGGTCAGGACACGACACTGCACGATCCCGCACTCGCGGCGAGGGTCGTTGCGCGATGAGCAATCCGAGGGGCCCTCGCGTCGCTATCATCGGCGCGGGTATGTCGGGGCTGCTCGCGTCCATCCGCTTGCGTGAGGCTGGCATCGCCGATGTGACCATCCACGAGAAGGCCGACCGACCGGGCGGCACGTGGCGTGACAACACCTATCCGGGTCTCTCCTGCGACGTGCCGAGCCACGTCTACACCTATTCGTTCGCGCCCAATCCCGACTGGTCGCGGCGTTTCTCGCCAGGCGCAGAGATCCAGGCCTACTTCGAAGGCATCGCCGACCGCTACGGGCTTCGCTCGCTGACCCGCTTCGCAAGCGAGATCGCGGAACTGCGCTGGGAGGGCGCACGCTGGCACTTGCGAGCCACCGACGGCCACAGCGAGGTTGCTGACTATGTGATCGCGGCGACGGGTGTCCTGCACAGGCCGGTGATGCCCGACATTCCCGGTCTCGAGCGCTTCGCGGGTGCTGCTTTCCATTCGGCGCGCTGGAATCACGCAGTGCCGCTCGATGGCCGGCGCGTCGGCATTGTCGGCACCGGCTCGACCGCGATCCAGATCGTGCCGGCGCTGGTCGATCGCGTGCGCCACCTGTCGCTGTTCCAGCGCACCGCGCAATGGGTTCTGCCGATCGTGAACGATCCCTACAGCGATGAGGAGAAGGCCGGCTGGCGCGCCGATCCGGCGCGGCATCGAGCGATGCGCGACTGGCTGGCGGCGCGGCTGATCGATACCTTCGCCCGCGCCGTCGTGGGGGAGGATGCGTCTGGACTCGCCGAGATCGAACGGATGTGCCGAGAGCATCTGGAGACGGTGGTGCGCGATCCGGGCTTGCGCGAGCGGCTGCGGCCCAACTACCGCGCCGCCTGCAAGCGGCTGGTGATGTCGGACAGTTTCTATGAGGCGATCCAGAAGCCGAACGCCGAGCTGGTGACCGACCCGATCCGCGAGGTCGAGCTCGCGGGCGTGCGGACCGCCGACGGCACGCTGCACGAACTTGACGTGCTGGTGCTGGCGACAGGCTTCGACGGACACAATTTCCTGCGACCGATGCGGGTCGCGGGCGAGGGCGGCCGCACGCTGGACGAGGCCTGGTCCGCGGGTAACCGCGCCTACCGCTCGGTCGTGGTGCCGGGATTTCCCAACCTCTTCATGCCGGTCGGACCCAACAGCCCGATCGGAAACTTCTCGGTGATCGAGATCTCCGAGATGCAGACCGATTACATCCTGAGGCTGATCGCGACTGCCGAGGCCGCGCCGCGCCGCCGGATCGCACCGACAGAGCGTGCAACGGCGACGTTCAACGCCGCGATGGCGGCGCGCATGTCGGGCACGGTCTGGGCCTCGGGCTGTCGCAGCTGGTACCTCGACCGCCACGGGCGGCCAGCGCTCTGGCCGTGGAGTTACGAGCGCTTCAAGGCCGACATGGCGCGCCCCGACCTCGCCGACTTCGAGGTCGGATAGCGGCGCCTAGGCCCGCAGGAAGGGTTTGTCGCCGCACACGGTCACGCGGTGGCCGTAGCGGCGGTGCGGGAAGTAGTCGAACATCGCGTGGTGCTGGGCGCAGCGATTGTCCCAGAAGGCGATCGAGTTGGCGCGCCACTGGAAGCGGCAATGGAACTCCGGCGTCTCGATATGTCGATAGAGCATCTCGAGGAGCGCGTCGCTTTCGGTCTTGCGCAGTTGCGGGATGCGCAGGGTGAAGCCGCGATTGACGAACAGTCCGCGGCGGCCAGTCACCGGATGGGTGCGCACCACCGGATGCTCGGCGTTGGGAAAGGCGATCTCGGCGCGGTCCGTCGCCTTGCGCCGGTAGTAGTGCGCCTTGCCGCTGTCATGGGTGGCGGTCAACCCTTCCAGCAGTCGCTGGATCGGCGCCGACAGCGTCTCGTAGGCGCGGTAGGTGTTGGCGAACAGCGTGTCGCCGCCGCCGTCGGGCGGGACCTCGGTGAGGTAGAGAATCGAGCCCATCGGCGGCTCGAGGTCGCAGCTCACGTCGGAGTGCCATTCCTCGCCCGCCACGTGCTTGCTCTTCTCGTTGGCCTTGATCACCAGGACCTCGGGATGCTCGGCGATCTCGATCGGCGCGTTGGGGTGGACGTGCAGCTTGCCGAAGCGCCGGCCGAATTCCTTGTGCTGATCGATGCTGAGCTTCTGGTCGCGAAAGAAGATCACCAGATTGTCCATCAGCGCGTCGTGCACTTCCTGGAATTGCTGGTTGCCGAGCGGCCGCGAGAGATCGATCCCGCCGATCTCGGCGCCGATGGTGGGGGTAAGCTTGCGAACCTCGATGGTCTCGTACTTCGGCATCTTTGCCTCCCGATCCTGGCCTCGATGATGCAGCCGTGTCAGTGCGCCATCAACAGGGGCGCCCTGCTGGACGAAATCACCTTGCCCGTGGCGCCGCCCAGGCCAAGGAAGCTGAGCGCCTGGTTCCGACCATAGGCACCCATCACCAGGAGATCGCCGCCCTGTTCGTGGACGAAGCCCAGCAGCGCGCGCCCGCGGGCGCGGCCCGACACGGCGCCGGGGTCGATGTTGGCGGTGGCGCACTCGATACCGTGGCGCTTGAGCTGCCGGGCGACATAGGCGGCGCCGTAGTCCTCGTGGGCGGGGCCGACGCACAGCAGCGTCGCGCGCCCGGCCGCCGCCAGGAACGGCAGCGCATAGTTCAGCGCCCGGGCCGCCTGGTGGCTCGCGTTCCACGCCACGACGGGCTGCCGGAATGGGCCCGCGCCCGGCGAGGGCGGGGCGATCATCACTGGACCCGCGCACTCGTACAGCGCCGCCTCGACGGTGGCGGGTGCGATGTTCTCGGGATCACCGCCTGGCCGGCCGAGCAACACCATCTCGTTGGCGCGACCCATGCCGATCATCAGCGCGCGATCGCCGTGCTCGGCGCGGGTCTAGGTCGCTCCCTTGGTCGCGAGCAGCCGCGCCTCGTAGTGACGGCGCGATTCGGCGGCGCGGGCGTCGAGGCGAACCTCGTCCAGCTCGGCCACCAGCGGTGCGACGTCGGTACCGAGCCCGAGTGCATCGGAGATGCCACCGGGTGCGGTCGGCAGATGCAGCGCATCGACCGCGATGCCGTACTGGCTGGCGAGCCGGGCGGCGAGGCCGAACGAGGTGGCAGCGTCGGGGCCGCCCTCGGAGATGGCCAGCAGTGAACGGATCATGGCGCGACCTTTCTTAGCCAATGCACGACCGGCAACGCCAGTAGCACCATCCAGCCCTTGCCGACGATCTGGCCGGCGAGAAACTCGAGGCTGCCGAAAGCGAGCCACAGGAACAGGACGCTGTCGACCGCCAGGCCGACCGTGCTCGACGCCAGTACTGCCAGCACGAGACCCCGCTCCTGCAGCGGAGTGTAGACGGCGAAGTCTGCCAGCTCGGACAACAAGAACGCCACCGTCGAGGCGATCACCAGCGCCGGCGGCGCCAGCGCTGCGGACAGGGCCGCGCCCCAGAAGATCGCGCCGACCGCCCATAGGCGGCCGAGATGGCGCTGGACCAGATCGCGCAGCACCAGCGCAAGTCCGATCGTGAGTACGCCCGATGGCGCCATCAGTCCCGGCGCGACCGGCAAGAGGCAGGGCCCGTCCGGCACGCACTTGGTGCCGACATTGCCGATCATCCAGTTGGCCGCCGGAATGCAGGCGATGAAGAGCGCGAGGCAGGCGAAACCGAGCGCGCGGGATGAGGTCGGGATCACGAGAGCTTCACTCCTTCGACGGTCTCGCCGCGCCGCTAGGCGGCGTGGCCACGGGCGCGCAGCGTGCAGGCGGGGCAGATGCCGCAGCCGTGCCCCCAGTCGTGCCGCAGGCCCCGCTCACCCAGATAGCAGGTGTGGGTTTCGGCCGCGATCAGATCGACCAGCGCGTCGCCGCCCAGCCGTTCGGCGAGCTGCCAGGTCTCGGCCTTGTCGAGCCACATCAGTGGCGTGTGCAGGCGCAGCGACCGACCGAGGCCCAGCGACAGCGCCTGCTCCATCGCCCGCATCGTGGCGTCGCGGCAATCGGGGTAGCCGGAATAGTCGGTCTCGCACATGCCGCCCACCAGGTCGGCGATCCCGCGCCGCCAGGCGAGCGCGCCGGCGAACACCAGGAATGCGAGGTTGCGGCCGGGCACGAAGCTGTTGGGCAGCCCGTCGCGTTCGACGGCGAAGGCGACTTCGCGGGTGAGCGAGGTCTCGCTGATGGCGCCCAGCACGCCGAGATCGATCAGGTGATCGTCGCCCAGTCGTGGTGCCCAGGCGGGAAAGCGCGCGACGATCTCCCGGCGCACGGCAAGCCTCGCCTCAAGCTCGATGCGATGGCGCTGGCCATAGTCGAAGGCGAGCGTTTCCACACGCTCGAAGCGCTTCAGCGCCCAGGCGAGGCAGGTGGTGGAATCCTGGCCACCGGAGAACAGCACCAGGGCGGAAGAGGCGGCGCTCATGGCGGGGCTTATAGCGCCCCGATACAGTGGGCGCACCAAGAGGGAAGGAACGACATGGCGGGCAAACTGGCAGGCAAGACGGCGCTGGTGACGGGCGCGGGCAAGAACATCGGTCGCGCGATCGCCCTTAGGCTGGCGGCCGATGGTGCGGCCGTCGCGGTCAACGGCCGGTCGGACCGCGCCGCCGTCCTGGACACGGTGCGCGCCATCGAGGCGGCGGGCGGCCGCGCGGTCGCCGCGATGGGTGATGTGTCGAAGCCCGACGACGCGGCGCGCGTGGTGGCGGAGGCGGTGGCGGCGCTGGGCGGCGTCGACATTCTCGTGAGCAACGCAGGCCTGCGCCGCCAGACCAAGTTCACGGACATGGGCTTCGAGGAGTGGCGGGAAATCCTCGCCGTCGCGCTCGATGGCGCCTTCCTGCTGTGCAAGGCGGCCGTGCCCTCGATGATCCAGCGCGGCGGCGGCGCCATTGTCGGCATCTCCGGCATCTCGACCCATGTCGGCACGAAGGACCGCGCCCATGTCTCGGCCTCGAAGTCCGGGCTCGAAGGTCTGATGCGCGCGCTTGCGGTCGAACTCGCGCCTCACGGCATCACCGCCAACGCCGTCGCCCCCGGTGCCATCGATACCGCGCGCGGCGCGTCGGCGGGACCCGCGCCGGCCAACCGGGTGAACCGCCCGATCCCGCTTGGCCGCTTCGGCACCGTGGAGGAGATCGCGGCCCTCGTTCATCACCTGGTCGGGCCGGAGGGCAGGTTCATCACCGGCCAGACGATCCATGCCAATGGCGGCGAGTTTCTGACCTAACCAAATCATCCTATCGCGCAGTTGAATTCCGGTCGCCAAGCGTTTGAAAGGACGCGCGGATTCACGATTCGCGATCGAAAAAAGCGGGAAGAATCTCTTGGAACTGTTGAAAGAGTGAGGCGACCTTGAGCCTCCGGTGCGGGACCCGGAAAGGCGGAACGCAAGGGATTCGGGGGTGTCCACGTATAGGAAGAGGATAGACAATCGTCTTCCTGCTGTCAAACATCCGGCGCGCGGTCCGCGCGCGCGGAAAGCGGGTGATCGCGCGAGAGGGCGAGCCTCGTTGCCTCCCCATTCCGTAGGAGAGGCATCCCACTCTCCGCTCAATCCTCCAGCAGGATCGGCAAGGCCTGCTCGTACGCCACTTCGGCCCGCTCCTTGAGTTCAGGCAAGGTGCAGCTGCCGATTGGGTGCTTGAGCTTGAGGAAGGGGTAGTCGGGCAGGCCGAGCACGCGCGCGATGTTGCGGGCCGTGACGACAAACGGCTCGGTGCAGAGCACCACCGCGCGCTTGCCGAGTTGTTCGAAGGTGATTCCGTCGTGCAGACTGCACGTTGAGCAGGAGCCTCAATCACCCAGGCCGGTGATGACGAAGTCGACCTCCTGCGCGATATCGGTCAGTGTGTTGGACGGCGCGGGCGCCGATGCGTTTCTCTTCGAGGCGAGCTTGCGCACGGTGCAGCCATGGCGCTGCACTAAGAGAGCGGCTACCTCGTTCAGCATCTCCGGCGCATTGAGCTTGCCGTTCTCCAGAATGCCGATGCGCGCGCCCTGCAGGCTGGCGAGTTTCGGCGCGCGCGCGGCCTGCCGCTTGGGCGGCGGCGCGGTCGGGACATAAAGCTGCATGGCGTTACTCCTTCTTCGGGGTTGGCCGGATCGCGGCGTGTTGCATGAGCGAGCCGCGGAGGCGGCTCCAGGACGGGATGAAGCAGGAGTGGCCGCCGGCGTCGCCACCGCCCATGGTGATCAGGATGTCTGAGGGCGCGAGCCCGCGATGGAGGAAGCCGGCCTCGGTGAGGGCGTGCGCGGAGGCCACGTGCTGGCGGTCGTATTCGCTGTCCCGGTACTTGCCGACGCCCTTCATGCCCTCGACCGGGCGCTTGGCATGCGTGAACAGGTAGTCCTGCGCCTTCTCGCGCGTCCAGCCGGTCGAGGTCACGATTTGCATGTGCTCGGGCGACAGGATGACGACGCTCTGGCCGAGCGTGATGCAGCCATAGTTGGCCATGGCATCGGCCACCGAGCCCAGGATTTGCTCCGGCGTGTTGCCGCCATGGTTCTCGATGTTGAAGTAGCCGCCGCCGGCAAACGCCGTGACGCTCGACGTGCCCTTCGGGTAGCCCTGCGCCTCACAGAGCAGCGGCCACGGATTGCCGCGGGCCCGTTCGGCGATGCAGAAGCTGTATTTACCGGGGTTGCCCTGTGTCGACTTGTCGGAGATGCCGGGCAGCATCTGGAACACGTTGCGCAGGATCAGCCGCGTCACACGGCCGATGGTGGCATTGGCGCGGTTGCCGGGACCGAACAGGTTGACGTCGCTGTTCATGGAGATCTGATCGCCGTAGGGGCCGCTCACCACCAGGAGGGGCGCAGAGCCACCGGTCGAGGCGGTGGAGCCATGGAAGTTGAATTCCGGACGGTCCATCGCCTCGAAGGCCGCGACGAGTACCGGGAAGTACTCCGGCAGGCAGCCCGCCATGACGGCGTTGACCGCCGCGCCGTGCAGGGTGAGTTCAAGCGTGGTCGCGGGATGGCGTGCAATCACCGTCTCGGGCGGGCGGGGGTCGGCCGCCAGCATCGAAGTCACGCGGCTGACCTCAGGCGGAACGACAGGGAGTCCGTCCGTCCAGCCCTGCTCGTAGCACCAGTCGATGGCGGCCAGCAGATCGTCCGGCGCCTCGACCGTTCGCGGGGAGAAAGCGGCCATTGTCCTTCCCTATTCCAGCTTGATGCCGAGCTTCTGGATCAGCGCCTTCCGCTCGACCGACTTAAACACGAGCGGCGGCTGTGCGCACGTACCGGACGGAACCGTCGCTTCACCGCATCATCCTTCCGCCATCGACGGCGCGCGTGTCGTCGGTGTCTTGGGCGCCGCCAGTGACCAGCGCGACGCGGCGCGCGGCGCTCATATGATCGACGTGCGGCGGAGCGTCCGCGGTTGCCCTGCGTCGAACGGCGTACGGGCGTGCTGCAGCAGCCAGTTGTTCCAAACCAGGATGTCGCCGAGCCGCCATCTGTGGCGATAGACAATGCGCTCGTCGCCGTAGAGGTAGCGTCGTGTCTCGGCGATCAGGAACTTGCTCTCCTCCGGCGCGACCTCCTCGACCCGCTGGGTGGTGAGGGGGTTGACCCACAGCGACTCCCGGCCGTCGTCATCTGCGTAGAGCATGGGGTGGATCGCGGTCTTGGTGTCACCGCGGTCCGCGGCATGATCCAGTCGCTTGGTGTCGTCGGCCTTGAAGTCATAGGCATGCAGGCATTTCATGAGCCGCGCACGGGCACGCAGGTCGATCGGCATGCGGTCGAGCGCAGCCTCGGCGTCGACGAAATGCGTGTCGTCGCCCTCGGCCGGGATCTGGATGCCATAGAGCATCAGCGCTTTGACGGGATCAGGCATGAAGAGCTGGGCGCAATGGAAATCGAGCTCGCCGGTGCCGGGAATGCCGTCGTCGCGAGTTTCGATCGTGCCGAACAGGCGGGCGAAGGCCGCCTGGTGTTCGGGATCGAGCTTCTGGTCGCGCAGCAACAGGAGCCGATGGCGGGTGAATGCCGCCTGCAGAGCTCGGGCGGTTCCGGGATCGATCGGCCCGGAAAGGTCCACGCCTCGGATCTCCGCGCCGAAAGTGACAGCGAGCGGCCGCGTGTCGAGCGTCGGCAGAACGGTGGTGGGTGCGGGGCGGGCGGCAAGACCGGTCATGAGAGGTTCAGGCATCGATTGCGACGGGCAATTCTAGGTCAAAGCCGGCCGGTTTGGCACCGCCTCCCTCCGCGATGTGACGCGCGGGACTTAGGAGCGTTAGTGGCCGAGGTAGCTGCGGCGAAGCGCGGGGTCTTCAGCGAGCGTGGCGGCCGGGCCTTCCAGCGCGACACGGCCGTTCTCGAGCACGTAGGCGCGATGCGCGATGGCGAGCGATTGCACCACGTTCTGCTCGACCAGCAGGATGGCGAGGCCGTCGGCATTGATGCGCTGGATCAGCGCGAACATCTCCTCGACCAGAAGCGGCGAGAGGCCAAGCGACGGTTCGTCGAGAATGAGAAGGCGTGGCTCGCCCATCAGGCTACGGCCGATCGCCAACATCTGCTGCTCGCCGCCCGACAGCGTGCCGGCGAGCTGTGTCCAGCGTTCGCGGAGGCGCGGGAAGATCGTGGTGACCCGCTCGAGGTTGCGCGGCCGGGCGGCGCGACCGCGTCGGTAAGAGCCGAGTTCCAGGTTTTCGCGGACCGAGAGGTTGGGGAAGACGCGCCGTCCTTCGGGCACCTGGATCAGCCCGCGGTCGACAATCCGCGTCGAGGCCGCGCCGGCAATCGGCTCGCCTTCGAAGCTGATCGTTCCGCCGAACGGCCTGAAGAGGCCGCAGATGTTGTTGTTGAGCGTCGACTTGCCCGCGCCGTTGCTGCCCAGCAGCGCCACGATCTCGCCGGCGCCGACGGTGAGATCGACGCCGCGCAGGATCCGCACCGCGCCATAGCCCGCGACCAGCGCCTTGACCTCAAGCATGGGCGGCCCCGCGGGCGAGACGCGCGGCGGCGCCATGGCCGAGATAGGCCTCGACGACGGCGGGATCGGCGGCGATCTCGGCCGGTGTGCCATGCGAGATCATGCGACCCTGGTTCAGGACATAGACCTGTTCGGCAAGGCTGGTCACAGCCTGCATCACATGCTCGATCAGCAGGATCGTGACACCGGAGTCGCGGATGGCACGGATCACGTCGACAATCTCGGCGATCTCGGTCGGGTTCAGGCCCGCCATCACCTCGTCCAGAAGCAGGAGCTTGGGGCCCGTCGCGAGCGCGCGCGCGAGCTCCAGCCGCTTTCGCCCGGCCACTGTGAGATCGGCGCCGAGCTGATCGAGCTGGTCGCCCATGCCGACCTGGCGCGCGACCGCCTCGGCGCGGCGCATGGCCTCGGCGCGCTCGCCAGTGCGCAGCCAGGCGCCGACCATCACGTTCTCGCGCACGTCGATCTTGGCGAAGGGCTGGGTGATCTGGAACGTGCGCACCATGCCCGCAGCACAGATGCGGTGCGGCGCGAGCCCCGTGATGTCGTGGCCCTCCAGTGTCACGCGGCCGGCATCGGGGGTGTGGAAGCCCGCGATGGCGGCGAAGAGCGTCGTCTTGCCCGCGCCGTTGGGGCCGATCAGCGCCACGATCTCGCCTTGCCGCACGTCGAGTGTGGCGTCGTCGACCGCCTTGAGGCCGCCGAAAGCCTTGGAGAGGCCGCGCACCTCAAGCATCGTGGCGCTTCCCGGACTTGCGCCGTCCGAACAGGCCCATCAAGCCGTCGGGCAGGCGGGCCACGATCAGGATCAACATGGCCCCGTAGACGATCAGCGAGAGCGGCTGGACGTTCTTCAGCGCCGGGACAACCGAGGCGAGGCTGCGCGTGCCCTCGTTGATCGCGGTCAGGACCAGTGAACCGACCAGCGGGCCGAAAACGGTGCCGGCGCCACCGACCATCGAGACCAGCAGCATCTCCACCGATTTGTCGACGCCGAAGGCAATCGAGGGGTCGATGTAGAGATATTTCTGGGCGTAGAAGGTGCCGCCAGCGGCACACATGGCGCCGGACAACGCCAGCACCTTCACCTTCTCGGTATAGACGTCGATGCCGAGCGCGCGAGCGGCGTCCTCGTTCTCGCGGATGGCCACCAGCCGCGCACCGAAGCGGCCGCGGGTGAGCTGCCAGGCGATGGCGAGCGAGACGACGCAAAGCGCGAGCGCGAGGTAGTAGATCCACATGGGATCGCGGAACTGGAAATTCTCCGGCCGCTGGTCGGCCTTGATCAGCATGCCGAGCCCACCGCGGGTGAACTCGACGGAGTTCGCGAGGATGCGGAAGACTTCGGCGAAAGCGAGCGTGATCAGCGCGAAGTAGGAGCCCTTGAGGCCGGCACGGAAGGCGAGGGCGCCGATCGCCCAGCCGACCAGCGCCCCTGCTGCCGTGGCGACCGGCCAGGCGAGCCAGGGGTTCCAGCCATGCGTGACATGAAGGATGGTCGAGCAGTAAGCGCCGGTGCCGAAGAACACGACATGGCCGAACGAGGTCTGGCCCGCGAAGCCGCCGGCGATGTTCCAGCTCTGGCCAATGAAGGCCACGAAGAACACCAGCATGCCGACATTGATCAGGTAGTTGGCCGAGACGCCGACCCCCGCGCCGGCGAGTCCGCGCACGACCAGGGGGTAGAGGATCGCGGCCAGCAACCCGGCGGCGCAGAGCGCGAGCGTGCCGCGGCTCACCCCTTGCCTCCGAACAGACCGGAGGGTCGCAGCAGAAGGATGAGGATGAAGATCAGGGAGATACCGATCTGGCCGAGCTGTTCGCCCAGCAGCAGCCCGCCCAGCGACTCGGTGATGCCGATGATAAAGCCACCGACCGCCGCGCCCGCGAAACTGCCCATGCCGCCCAGCACCACGGTGGTGAAGGCGATCAGCACGAAGGCATGACCCGAGGTCGGGGAAACATAGAAGGTCGGCATCAGAAGACATGCCGCGGCGCCGAGACAGGCGATGCCGATGCCGTAGGAGACCGCGAACAGCTTGTCGACATCGATGCCGACCAGCCGGGCGCCCTGGCGTTCCTTGGCCAGTGCGCGGATCGCCTTTCCGGTGTCGGAGCGCGCCATGTAGAGGCCGAGCGCGCCGCAGAGTAGCAGCGCCGCGAAGAACGAGATGATCTTCGGCACCGGGAGGAAGGCCGCGCCCAGCTCGACCATACGGCCGGCATAGGGCACGTCGATGGTCTGGATGTCGCCGGTGAAGAACATCAGCGCGGCATTGTCGATCACGATCGAGAGGCCGAGCGTGATCAGAAGGATGTTCTCGTCGCGGCCGTGATTGAACCGCCCGATGAGCCAGCGATAGACGAGATAGCCGAAGATGAACGCGCCGCCCGTCACGATCGGCAGCGCGAGATAGGGGTCAATGCCGACGGGCGGCTTGAACAGGAAGAACACCGCGTACATGGCGAGCATCAAGAGGCTGCCATGGGCGAAGTTGATGATGTGCAGGACGCCGTAGATCAGCGTCAGCCCGACCGCGACCAGCACATAGATGCCGCCGGCGAGCAGGCCGTTGATCACGCCGGCGAGGATGATCGGAAGGTCGGGCACAGGCGGGTCCACGGCGTCGCGACCGCTCCGGAGGGTCCAGAGCGGCGCGCTCGCCGGTCGATCAGGTGTACTTGGGCTTGGGGAAGACGGGCCGGGCGTTGGCGACATCCTCGGGCGCGATCACCACGATGTCGCCCTTGCGCGCCTGCATGACGGAGGCCCGGGAGCCCTGGTTCTGGCCGTTCACGAACTTGGTCGGGCCATAGGGCAGGATCTCGGTGTCGTAGGTCGAGGACGCGAGCGCCTCGGTGAGCTTGTCCTTGGCGGAGCTGCCGGCGCGCTGCAACGAGTCGGCGAGCAGCATCGTGGTCGCGTAGGCGAGATAGACCTCGAAGGTGAAGAGGGCACCGCCCGCCTCGACCCGTCGCTTCAGCGCCTGCGCCTTGGCGCTCTTCGGGTTGAACCAGTGGTTGGTGTCCATCATGTTCTCTGCGACGTCGGGCAGCTCCTTCACGAAGCGGTAGTTGAAGCCGCCGCCCAGCACCGAATACATGCCGGCGAGATTCACTTTCTGCTGGTGCAGCGTGCGCGCCAGCAGCGTGTACTCGTTGCCGTAGTTCGACATCATCACGACATCGGGCGCCAGCGAACGGATGCGCAGCGCGACGTTGTCGAAATTGCGGGTGGGATTGTCGTGCTTGATGACCTCCTTCACCTCGAAGCCGATGCTGGGCAGTTTGCCCGCCAGCAGGCGCGCGGTGCCGGTGCCGAACTCGCCGCTCTCGTGCACGATGACCGCGCTCTTGGCATTGCCGCCGGTCGCATTGTTCATGGCGCCGAGCGCCGAGATGCCCTGGTCGACGCAGACGCCGAAGCCGGGCTTGAGGCGGAACACGTTCTTCAGCCCGCGGTTCACGATCAGGTCCGACGCGCCGACATCGATCAGGAACGGCGTGTTGTACTTGGCGGCGGCCTGGCTGGCGGCGATGCCGACCGGGCTCTGGAAGCAGCCGATATAGGCCGCGACCCCGGCCTCGTTCATCTTCTCGACCTCGCTCACGCCGACTTCGACCTTTGACTGGCTGTCGCCGAGCAGCGCTTCGAGCCGCGCGCCGCCCATCGAGCGGATGCCGCCGGCCTTGTTGACGTCCTCGACCGCCATCTGGGCGCCGAGCCGGCCCTGCTGGCCGTTGTAGGCGACGAAGCCGGTCACCGGATGGATGAAGCCGACCTTGATGGCGGCCGGCTGGGCCCCCAGGATCGCCGGAAAGCCGAGCACCGACGCGGCGGTCGATCCGGCGACGAAATCGCGACGCGAAACCGTAAATTTGCGCTTGGACAACATGGTACCTCCCCTCAGAACGGGAAGAGGCTACGATAGCGGCGGGGAGCGAACAACAGCCGCCGCGACGACGCGTCGGGGCGCGGAAGCGAGGCGTTGCGATGGCCCGGGTGCTGGTGATCGTGCCGTTTCCGATGACGGAGGAGCAGCTGGGATTGCGCCGCGCCCAGCTTGGCCAGGTTCGTTTGGGTCCCGACATCGATTTCGATTTCCGGCCGGTGAAGGCCGCACCCTCGAACTATGTCAGCGCCGCAGATCTGGTGCTGGCCGATGCGGGCATCCTGGAGGCGGGGCAGCACGCTGAGGCCGAGGGCTACGACGCGGTCTGCATCGACACGATGAGCGATTCCGGTCTTGCCGCACTCCGGTCCGTCCTCGACATCCCGGTGATCGGCCCGGGCCGCGCCTCGATGCTGATGGCGCTGTCGCTCGGCAAGCGCGTCTCGGTGCTGACCATGTGGGCGGCGTGGAAGCCGCTCTACACCAAGCATCTGGACGAGCTCGGCCTGCACCATCTCTGTGCCTCGATCCGCTCGATCGATGTGGCGCCCGACAATCGCAACCTGCTGGGCGGCAAGGAGGACGAGATCTTCCCGCTGCTGGAGGCCGAGGGGCGCCGCGCCGTCGAAGAGGATGGTGCCGACGTGCTGTTGCTCGGCTCGACCACCATGAACGCGGCTCACGCCCATCTTGCCGCGCGCCTGCCGGTGCCGGTGATCAATCCCGGCCCGCTTACCTACAAGCTGGCGGAACTGGCGTTGGGGCTGGGATTGCGGCACTCGCGCCTCGCGCACCCCGCGCCGCGCGTGCCCAAGCCCGACCTCTTCACCGCCATGCTGGACGCCGCCCGCGACCGTTCCTGACGGAGGACCCATGCCCAAGCGACTAACCGACGCGCAAGTGCGGTGCTACCGCGAGGATGGCTACGCCTTTCCGATCGACGCGCTTGCGCCCAGCGAGGTGCGCGAGCTGCGCGTTGATCTCGAAAGCTGGGAAGCCCGCATGGGTCACCCGCTCGACTTTCCAGAGAAGAGCAAGTCGTACCTGCTCTATCGCTGGGCCGACGCGCTGGTGCATCACCCCGCCGTGCTCGACGCGGTTGAGGATGTCATTGGGCCGGACATTCTCGTCTACCACTCGACCATGTGGATCAAGGAGGCGCATACGCCTGCCTTCGTGCGCTGGCACCAGGACGGCGCCTATTTCTTCCTCGACCCGTTGGAGCATGTGACGGCGTGGGTGGCGCTCTCGGAGGCGTCGGAGAAGGCCGGCTGCATGCGGGTTGTTCCCGGCACGCATCGCCTGCCGATGCTGGCGCACGACGACAAGCCCGATGCGCACAACATGATCAAGCGCGGCCAGGGCATCAGCGAGCGCTTCGACGGGGAGCGCGGCGTGGCGATGCCGCTTGGTGCCGGCCAGCTCTCGCTGCACCACACCGCGCTGGTGCATTGCTCACCGGGCAACGACAACGACGATCGCCGCATGGGGCTCGGCATCAGCTACGTGCCCGCCCATGTGCGGCCGCTGGGCCCGGTGCAGCCGAGTGCTCTACTGGTGCGCGGGCGTGACCGATACGGCCACTACGCGCCGGAACGGCGGCTCACGACGCCGATGTCGGACGAGGCACAAGCCGCCCACGCCGAGGCCGTCCGCCGCTTCCGCGCGCGGCAGGATCAGGGCTTTGCGGGGGTGTCTGCGTCGTCCCGAGCGTAGCGCGGCGAAGGCGAGGCACTCCTTTTTCGCGCCGCCTCGGTCGAAACAGCGGCGTCCTCAGTCGAACAGCGTCGCGACGTTCGGCTGCGCGGAGAGTAACAGCAGGCGGTCGCGGACGCGGCTCGCGCGGTCGGCGGGCCAGACGCGCGCCGCGAGGCTTGCGTACTTTGTCGCGAGCTCGTCGCGCGAGTACGGATCCTGGTCGTCGCCGCGATTGGCCTCGACAGCGGCCTCCAGTGTCCGGCCGTCGGTGAGGGTGAGGGCCACGCGGGCAGGGCGGACGGCGGGCAAGCGGGCGGTCATCGCCTTGTCCTCGCGCACGCTCACGCGTTGGGCGAGTGCCAGCACGCGGCGATCGCGCACCGCATCCCACGTGAAGTTCTCGACCTCGGTGGAGCCGCGCACCAGCCGCGTGGCGATCGCGAAGGGCACCGAGAACTTGGCGCCAAGCGTGTTGCGCGGCTCTGGATCGTCGAGTTCGGCGGCGTAGAGGTAGCTCTCGACCTCCACGCGAGCGACTTGCTCTGGCGCGACGCTGTCCCGTGCCAAAACGAGCTCCAGCGCATCGAGGGCGCCGTGATTGTAGCGGCAGCAGGAATGGAGCTTGAAATAGTTGCGGTCGATCTGCCAGCCGGTGCCAAGACCCTCGATCATGCGCGCGCTGTCGAACCGCTCCGACACCACGGAACCAAAGACGCTCGTGAGCCCATCGCGCTCGCCGCAGAAGCCGGCATCCACCAGATCGATCGCGAGCAGACCCAGCCGGTTGGAGACGCCGGCATAGGCGTTCCGTACCGTGCCGCCCTCCAGCATCGTGCGTTTGGAGCTCGCCAGCGTGAGCGAAGAGGCGACGTTCAGCGTCTCGGCCATGCGCGCGGCGTCGAAACCGCGCAGGCGGGCGATCGCCGCGGCCGCGCCCACGGTGCCCCAGGTGCCGTGCGGATGCATCGAGGGTCGCAGGTTGGCGGCGATGCCCACGCGCGCGCCGATTTCATAGCCTAGCACCAGCGCCTCGAGCGCGGCGCGGCCCGGCAGACGACGGCGCGCCGCGATCGCGAGGATCGCGGGCAGCACATGGATGGCGGGATGGCCGCGGGCGAAGCGATTGCCCTCGTCCATCTCGAGGAACGTTCCGGCCGCGCCGTTCAGGAATGCCGCGGTCGCGGGCGCGGCGCACCGCGCAAAGCCGAGGATCGGTGATTCACCGGGCTCGTCCTCGGCGAGGCGCGCCGAGAGCGCCACCATTTCCGGCTCCGCCGCGCCGCCCAGGATCGCGCCGACGCTGTCGATAGCGACCCATCCCGCCTGCTCGATGGTCGCCGGTGGCAGGGTGTCGAGGCGAAAATCCGCGGCGAAGGCGGCAAGCGTGTCGAGCCAGGCGGGCATTCCGGTCCCCTCAGTCCGGCATCGCGACCTGGCGGTAGTGACGCGCCACCTCACCTGGGGTCGTGTGCCAGACGTGGGCGTGCCGGCCGATCCGGCGCAGCGCCTCATCGAGATACTTGATGCGATGGCCCATGCCGATCAGCCAGGGATGGAGCGAGAGGTTGAACACCTGGCCGCCCTCGCCGTGCAGATAGTCGAACGCCTCGGCCACCAGATCGGGATAGCGCGGCATATCGATGCGCCGCAGCCAGAGCTGCTGCACATCGTCCCATTCAGGTTGATTGGGCAGCGAAACGAAGGGGCGGCCGACATTCATGGCATAGGGCTGGTCGTCGTTGGGCCAGTCGAGCACATAGTCGAGGCCGGCCTCGGCCAGCAGCTTCGGCGTGCGGTGCGACTCGCCATAGTCCTGGCCCATCCAGCCGGTGGGGCGGGCGCCGGTCGCCTTCTCGACGGCGTCGATCGCGCCCGAGATGGTGGCCTTCTCCGCCGCCTCGTCCATTTTCGACGTGATCATGCGGTTGGCCGACGTGCCGTGGGCGATGAATTCGTAGCCGCGCCGACGAAACTGCTCGATCAGGTAGGGATAGCGCGCTGCCGCCAGTTCGTTCACCGCCACACCGGCTTTCAGGCGATGCCGATCCAGCACCTCCAGCACGCGGAAGATGCCGACACGATTGCCGTACTCGCGCTGCGTCCAGGTACGGTAGTCGGGCGTGAAGGTTCCATACTCGCCGACGAAGCGCGGGTCGCGATGCGCGTCGGCGGGCGGCAGCAGTTCCCAATACTCAAGATGCAGCGTCACGAAGAAAGCGATGCGAGCCTGACCCGGCCACACGAGCTTCGGCCGCTTGTGGAAGGGCGAGAACTCGTAGTGCGGGTTGTCCATCCCCGGAGGCAGGGGCTTCAGCGGCACGGTGGACATCTCACGCCTCCTTGCCGAGATGGCGTTGGTAGGCGGCGAGTCCGTTCGCGCTGTACCAGTCGACGATCTCCTCGCCGGTGCAGATCCAGGCATCCTTGTGCTTGCGAATGTAGGAGAGTGCCTTGTCGAGGTGCCGCAGACGGTGCGGGGCGCCCATCATGTAGGGGTGCAGCGCGATACACATCACGCGGCCATGGTCCGAGCCCTCGCGATAGACCGTGTCGAAGTGATCCACGATCATGCGGCCGAACTCCTCGGCCTCGACCGGCTGGCGATAGATGTTGGCGTCGTTCAGATCCATCGAATAGGGGATGTAGAGCAGCGGCCCGTGCTTCGTGGCGATCGGGGTCGGCTGGTCGTCGTGGTAGAAGTCGCAGAGATAGTCGAGCCCCGCCTCTTTCACGAGATCGGGCGTGTTCATCGTGTTGGACACCGCCGGGGAGAACCAGCCGCGCAGCCGCCGGCCGGTCAACCGCAGGTGCACTTCCTTGGAATACTCGATCGCCTCGCGCTCCTCCTGCTCGGAGTAGTTCCAGTGGTAGCGCGTGTTGAACGTGCCGTGGCTCATGTACTCCCAGCGCCGCGCTTCCATCGCCTCGAGAATCTCGGGGTACATCTGGATCACCGAGATCGAGAGCGAGACGGTGCAGCGCACACTGTGCTTGTCCAGCACCTCTAACATGCGCCAGAGCCCGACCCGGTTGCCGTAGTCCCGTCCGCCGTAGCCCAGCACGTCGGGATGCGGCATGCGTGGCCAGGGGTTGCGTACCCGGACTTCCGCCGGCTGGTACTCATAGTGCTCGATATTGGGCACCACCCAGACGGCCACCCGCGCCCCGTTGGGCCAAGCGAGCTTGGGTCGTTCGACGATCGGCGAATAGCCGAACCGGTAAGGTTCCATGTCGGTTGTTGCCTCCCAAGATTGGAGTGCAACACGGGTTGCCTTCGCCCGCAACGGGCCGCATTCTCGTTCGCATGGCGGATCGGATTCGTTTGCTGCTGAACGATGCCGAGGTCGAGACAGCCGACGTCTCGCCGATGACGACGCTGCTTGACTGGCTGCGCGACACGCGAGGCCTCAAGGGAACCAAGGAGGGCTGCGCCGAAGGCGATTGCGGTGCTTGCACCGTTGTGGTCGAGCGTCGCGCCGCCGATGGCACCATGCGCCGCGAGGCGATCAACGCCTGCATCGCGCTGATGGGCCAGCTTGATGGCGCGTCGGTGCGGACGGTCGAGGGGCTGACCGGATCGGACGGCGCTCCCCATGCCGTGCAGGCGGCATTCACAGAAACCGACGCTACGCAGTGCGGCTTCTGCACGCCGGGCTTCGTGATGAGCGCCTTTGCCTTCGCAGCCGGCGGCGAGCGCGGTGCGGACGGTGCGATTCACGAGGCGCTCGCGGGCAATCTCTGCCGCTGCACCGGCTATCGGCCGATCGTCGAGGCGATGCGTCGCGTCGCCGGGACAGCGGTGGCCCCGCCGCCGGACCTCTCCGCTCTCGCCCGCGGAGGCGATGCCTGTTTCGAGGTCGGCGGTCACCGCTTCGTCGCGCCCACGACGCTCGCCGTGGCGCTTCGCCTGCGCGCCGCGCATCCCGACGCGGCACTGCTCGCGGGAGCGACCGATCTCGGCCTCCTGGCGAGCCGGCATCGCAAGCCGCCGGCTTCACTCATCCATCTTGCGCGCGTGCCTGAATTGCACCGCATCGATCGCGTTGGCGACAGCATCTCCCTTGGCGCCGCGGCGAGCTACGCGGATGCGACGCCGGCGCTCGTCGAGCACTGGCCCGCGCTCGCACCCTATCTGTCGCGCCTGGGTTCGCGCCAAATCCGCGCGATGGGCACTCCGGGCGGCAATCTCGGCACGGCCTCGCCGATCGGCGACATGCCGCCGGTGTTCCTGGCGCTGGGCGCCGCGCTTCGCATCGCGTCGGTACGCGGCGAGCGTCGCGTCGCGATCGATGAGTTCTTTCTCGGCTATCGTCGAACGGCTCTTGCGCCGGACGAGATCATCGTCGCGATCGACTGTCCTCTCCCGCGCGCCGGCGAGGTCTTCCACTGCGACAAGCTCAGCAAGCGACGCGATCAGGACATTTCCACGGTCGCGGCTGCCTATCGATTGCAGCTCGAAGGCGCACGCATCGTGGGCGCGCGTGTGGCCTTCGGCGGCATGGCCGCGACTCCGCTGCGTGCGCCACGCACCGAGGCTGCGCTGATCGAGGGCGGCATCGAGGCTGCCGCACGCGCGGCGGAGGCCGAGTTCACTCCGCTGGACGACTGGCGCGGGAGTGCTGACTATCGACGAACCGTTGCCGGCAACCTGATCCGCCGATTGGGCGCGCGGCTCGCGAGTCCGGCACGCGCCGTCGAGGTCGAGGCGCTATGAAAGGCGGCGCCCACGCGGCCGAACGGCACGACAGCGCGCTGCGCCACGTCACGGGTGGGGCGGCGTACATCGACGATCTGCCCGAGCCGCCGGGCACGCTTCACGCGGCGCTGATCTTGAGCCCGATCGCCCACGGGCGGATCGCGATGCTCGACCTGGGCGCCGCGCGGACCGCACCGGGCGTCGTCGCCGTGTTGGGGCCGCACGACATTCCAGGGCGCAACGATGTCGCGGCGATCGGGAAAGACGAGCCTCTGTTCGCCGAGGGGCGCGTCTACTTCGCCGGACAACCGCTCGCCATGGTGTTGGCGGATACGCTCGACCGCGCGCGGGCGGCGGCCGCGCTGGCACGGATCGAGATCGTTGCGGAGCCCGCGATCCTTTCCATCGACGCGGCCCTGGCGGCCGAGACGTGGGTGCAGGCGCCGGCGCGGCTCGCGCGGGGTGATGCGCCGGCCGCGCTCGCCCGGGCGCCGCATCGCCTGACCGGCGAGTTCCGCTGCGGCGGACAGGAGCACTTCTATCTGGAAGGACAGATCGCCTTCGCGCTGCCGGGCGAGGATGGCGACATGCTGGTCCATTCCTCGACCCAGCATCCGACCGAGGTCCAGCACATTTGCGCGCGGCTACTCGGCTGCGACTTCAACCGCATCACCGCAACGGTGCGCCGGTTGGGTGGTGGTTTCGGCGGCAAGGAGAGCAACGCCTCGTGGGTGGCCGGCGCGGCGGCGCTCGGGGCCGGGCATACCGGCCGGCCGGTGAAGCTGCGTCTGCCGCGCGAGATCGACATGGTGGCGACCGGCAAGCGACACGGCTTTCTCTATCGCTACGAGGTGGGGTTCGACGACGAAGGTCGCGTGCTCGCGCTCGATGCGATGCTGGCTGCAGACGCCGGTTGGAGCCTCGATCTCACACCCGGCGTGGTGACACGGGCACTGACGCACATCGACAACGCGTACTTCATTCCGCATCTGCGGGCCGTGGGCTATGCCTGCCGAACGAACCTGCAATCCAACACCGCGTTTCGCGGCTTCGGCGGGCCGCAGGGCGTCCTGGTCATGGAGGACGCGATCGATCGCATGGCGGCCCATCTTGGCCGCAATGCCGACGCGCTGCGGGCGCTGAACTTCTACGCGCGAGGGCGCGACACGACGCCCTACGGCCAGCCGGTGACGGAGAACCATCTGCCGCGCGTGTGGGCCGAGGCGCGACAACTGGGCGAGGTCGAGCGACGGCGGGCCGAGATTGCGGCCTTCAACGCGACCAGCCCGATCCTCAAGCGTGGCCTCGGCGTCTTTCCGCTGAAGTTCGGGATCTCGTTCAACAGCCCGCATATGAACCAGGCGGGAGCGCTGGTGCATGTCTATACCGACGGCTCGATCCGGCTGGCGCATGGTGGCACCGAGATGGGGCAGGGCCTGTTTGTGAAGGTGGCGCAGGTCGTCGCGGAAGTGTTTCAGGTCGATCTCGACCGCATCCGGCCCGCGGCGACCTCGACCGCCGACGTGCCCAACACCTCGCCGACGGCGGCCTCCACGGGCTCGGACCTCAATGGCGGGGCGGCGTTCGAGGCGGCGCGCGAACTGAAGCGCCGCATGACCGCGTATGCCGCTGAGCATTTCGGCGCGGCCGAAGCGGACGTGGTGTTTGCCGACAACCAGGTGCGCATCGCCGCACCCGGCAGCAATCAGGTTCTGTCCTTCGGCGAGTTGGCGCAACTCTGCTGGCTCGGCCGCGTATCGCTGTCGGCGACCGGCTATTACCGCACGCCCGGCATCCACTGGGACCCCGCGACGATGCAGGGGCGACCATTCTTCTACTATTCCTTCGGCGCGTCGGTCGCCGAGGTGGCGATCGACACATTGACCGGTGAGAACCGCGTGCTGCGCGCTGACCTCGTCCAGGATTGCGGTCGCTCGCTCAATCCGGCGATCGATCTCGGCCAGATCGAGGGCGCCTTCGTGCAGGGGCAGGGCTGGCTGACTTGCGAGGAGCTGTGGTGGGACGATCGTGGGCGCCTGCGCACCGTCGGTCCCTCGACCTACAAGATCCCGGGCAGCCGCGACGTGCCGCCGGTGCTGAACGTCCGCCTGCTTGAGAACGCACCAGCCGAGGTCGCGACGGTGTTTCGGTCCAAGGCGGTGGGCGAGCCGCCGCTCATGCTGGCGACGGCGGTGTGGACCGCGCTGCGCGATGCCATCGCGGCTTGCAGGCAGGCGCCGGGCCCGATCCGGCTCGACGCACCGGCGACGCCCGAGCGGGTCTTGGCCGCGGTGCGGGCGCGGCAGGCGAAATCGTGAGCGCGCTTTTCTTTCGGCGCGGCACGCCGGCACGATAGGCTGGGCGAGCTTCGAACACGGGGAGAGCGAGATGGACGTGCGGATGGATGGGCGGGTGGCCGCGATCACCGGCGGCAGTACCGGCCTTGGCTTTGCTATGGCGCGGGAGTTCGCGGCGTCGGGCGCCGGCGTGGCGCTGATCGCCCGGCGCCAGGAGGCGCTTGCCGAGGCCAAGGCCGCGCTGAAGGGCGTTGGTGGCCGTGTCGAGGCCTATTCCTGCGACGTCTCGAAGGCCGAGCCCATCGCCGAGACGGTGAAACGCATCCAGGGCGACTTCGGCAAGATCGACATCATGGTGAACAACGCCGGCATCAGCCATGCCAAGGCCTTCGACACGGTGAGCGATGCCGATTGGCAGGGTGACCTCGATCTCAAGCTGTTCGCGGCCATCCGCTTCTGTCGCCTGCTCTTGCCGGGCATGCGCGAGCGGCGCTGGGGGCGGGTCCTCAACGTGCTCAATATCGGCGCCAAGGCACCCGGCGCCAACTCGACGCCGACCAGCGTCAGCCGCGCCGCCGGCATGGCGTTGACCAAGGCGCTCAGCCTAGAGAACGCGCCTCACAACGTGCTGGTGAATGCGCTGCTGGTGGGCCTGATCGAGAGCGACCAGTGGGCGCGTCGCCACAAGACCGTCGGCAACAACCAGAGTTACGAGCAATTCCTCGACGGCATGGCCAAGGGACGCATCCCGATGGGCCGCATGGGCGAGGCCGCCGAGTTTGCGCGCATGGCCTGCTTCCTCTGCTCCGACGCCGGTTCCTATGTCACCGGCGTCGCGATCAACGTCGACGGCGGCATGAGCCCGGCGGTCTGAGGCTGCGATGGCGCGCGTTCCGCTTCTGTTGGTGCCGGGACTCCTCTGCTCGCCCCGGCTGTTCGCCGCGCAAACGTCGGCGCTCGCCGACGTGGCGGAGATCGTCGTGCCGGACTGGCGGCGCGCGCCGCTCTCTATCTGGAGCGACTGGGCCTCCGCGGCGCGCTGGGTGCTGGACCAGGCGCCGGCCGACCGCTTCGTGCTGGCCGGACTGTCGCTGGGCGGCATGCTGGCGGTCGAGATCATGCAGATCGCGCCGGAGCGCGTGAGTCGGCTCACCCTGCTGGCTACCGGCATGCGGGCGCAGAACGAGACCGAACGCGCGATCCGGCGCGCCCGCATTCGGATGGCGAACGACGGGCTTTTCGACACCGTGCTCGGGCTGCAGATGTCGCGATTCATCCCGGCCAATCGCCTGCCCGACGCCGCGCTGGTGGGCGAGGTGGTGACGATGTGCCGCGAGATCGGGCCCGAGATCTACAAGCGCCAGGAAGAGATGGCAGCGGTGCGGGTCGATCGCCGGCCGGACCTGCCGCGCATCGCCTGTTCGACGCTGGTCGCCTGTGGGCGCGAAGACGCCGCGACGCCGCTGTTTCTCTCCGAGGAGATCGCGGCCGGTATTCCCGGTTCGCGGCTGGTGGTGTTGGAGAAGTGCGGACACTTGCTCACGATGGAGCGGCCCGAAGCGGCGACGGCGCTGCTGCGGGAGTTCCTTACAGGATGATCTTCTTTGCGCGCAGCGCGGCGATGGCGGCCTCGTCGAGGCCGGCCCGCCCGCGCAGCACCTCGTCGGTGTGCTGGCCCAGCGCCGGCGGCGGCCGGCTGTCGTCGACCGGCGTGTCCGAGAAGCGGTAGTTCGAGCCGACGATCGGGATCGTGCCGGCATGCCCGGTCGCGTAGTCCTTCAGCATGCCGCGGCGTCGCACCTCGGGATGATCGAGCGCCTCCTTCATGGTGCGGATCGGCCCGGCCGGCAGATGGCGCAGCTTCTTCATCCAGTTCTCGCGCGTGTCGGTGCTCAACACCGCATCCATCAGGGCATAGAGCGCGCGCTTGTTGGCGACGCGATCCGCCACGGTGAGAAAGCGCGGATCGGTCACCCATTCGGGATGACCCAGCGCCTTGGCGGTGTCGGTGAACAGCTTCTGGTTGGCCACGGCCATGTAGAGCCGGCCGTCCGAGGCGGCGAAGGAGTTGTTGGGCGCGGAGTTGAAATGGCCATTGCCGGCGCGCTGCGGTTCGGTGCCGGAGCTGAGATAGTAGGCCCCCTGGTTGCCGAGCGAGACCAGCGCGGAATCGTAGAGCGCGAGATCGATGTGCTGGCCGCGGCCCGTGTCGCGTCGCGCGTAGAGTGCGGTCGCGATCGCGGCGGTGGCGTGGATGGCGGTCATCGTGTCGACGATGGCGATGCCATGGCGCACGCCCTCGCGATCGGCATCGCCATTCACCGCCATCATGCCGCTTTCGGCCTGAAGCACCGGATCGTAGCCCGGCCGGTCGGCGAGCGGGCCGGTCTGGCCGTAGGCCGAGATCGAAAGATAGATGAGCTTCGGGTAGCGGTCCTTAAGGCTCGCATGGTCGAGCCCGTACTTGGCGAGCACGCCGGGACGAAAATTCTCGACCAGAACGTCGGCGCCGGCGAGCAGGCGGTGAACGACCTCGCGGCCCTCGGGCTTGGTGAAGTCGAGCGCGATGCTGCGCTTGCCGCGATTGAAAGTCGCGAAGAAATGGCTCTCGCCCTTCGGGCCGCCGAACCGGGGGCCCGCACCCTTTCGCGTGTCGTCGCCGCCGTCGGGGTTCTCGATCTTGATGATCTCGGCGCCCAGGTCGGCCAGCGACTGGGTGCACATGGGGCCGGCGATCACGCGGCTGAAATCGACGACCACGATGCCGTTGAGCGGCGGGCGACCGGAGCTGGCCATGGCGCGGGAGGCTTCCTTCTGCAACGCGAGGCGGGGCGAGAAGTATGGCGCGGAACCGGCTTGCGGGGCAGGCGGCTCTTGGCCACCGTTCGCAGACCGAACCGGAGGATCCGATGCGCCTCGCCCGCCGTGCCCTGCTCGCCGCCCCGCTCGCACTCGGCCTTGCGCCCGCGATCGCGCAGGACAATTGGCCCAACCGGACGATCCGCATCGTCGTCCCCTTCGCGCCCGGCGGATCTGGCGACATCACGGCGAGGCTCGTGGGCAAGCACATCGAGGACAAGACAGGCCAGCCCGTGGTCGTCGAGAACAAGCCGGGCGCCAACGGCCTGATCGGTGTCGCGGCCGCCAAGACGGCGCCGCCGGACGGATACACGCTGCTGCTCGCCACGACCTCGACGCACGCCGCCAATCCCAGCCTCTACAAGAACCCGGGCTACGATCCGCAGAAGGACTTCCAGCTGGTCGGTGTGATCGGTGGCAGCGGCACGGCGCTGGTGGTGTCGGCCGACAGCCCCTACCGCAAGCTTGAGGACCTGATCGCCGACGCGAAGGCGCGACCGGGCAAGCTCTTCTTCGGGCACTTCAACGCGAGCTCGCATGTGCCGTCGGAAGTGCTGGCCGAGCGCGCCGGCGTGCAGTGGACGGCGGTGGCCTATCGCGCGATCGGCAACGCCTGGAACGATCTCTTCGCCGGCAACATCCAGTTCTTCTTCGTCGATCTCACCGCGTCGCGCGGGCATATCGTGGCGGGCAAGGTCCGACCGCTCGCGATCTCGTTGGAGGAACGCCACCCGCTCTACCCGGCGGTGCCGACGGTCGCGGAGTTCCATCCCGGCTTCAACACCTCGGGCATGCTGGCGCTGGCGGTGCCTGCCGGCACGCCGCCGGCGGTGGCGCAGCGGCTGAACGATCTCATCAACGAGGCGATCCTCTCGCCCGCCATCGCGCCCAAGCTCGACGATTTCGGCCTGCGCGTGCGGCGCCACACCCTGGCCGAAGCCGACGAGCGCGGCCGCGTCGAACGCGCCAAATGGGCGGAGTACATCCGCATTGCGCGCATCGAACCTCAGTAGCGCGTCAGTGGCAGAAAAACACGTGTTACACATGTGTAATTGGAGTCGTTGAAAGCTCAGGCCGCATTTCCCTTGAAAACCTCGGGGAACGCTCCGACATTGTCCCTATCGCCACCATGCTTTTGATCCATCGCTCGCGAAACGCTGCCGATCCGGTACGGAACACGTCCCGGAATGGAGAGCTGTTCGTTGCCTCGGTGGTCGTATGCATGCTGTTGGCCGCCTTTGGCGAGGCGGTTGAACCGATGCTGATCGGCGAGGCGGGAATGGAGTTCCTCTTCGGCGATCTCGGCCTGGAGACGCTTCTGCTCTCTATGCGGCACTGGTCGCTGGTCGAGCTGCTGCTCGCCGCGGGCGCAGCGGCGGTTGTGCTGCCTGTTCTCGCAGGCCGGGGTTCGGTGCCGCTCGCCGCCTCGACTCCAGCCGACCCCGATCGCGGCGACAAGGTTCCCATCAAGCTCCACTGACGACTGCCTGAACCGGGCGTGCGGCGGATCGCGATCCGCGCGCGCGTCCAGCGAACGTCTGTCTTGTGGAGATTTCCGTGGAACTCGAACTGTTTTCGGCC
Organism: Alphaproteobacteria bacterium; assembly: GCA_016870115.1. Lineage (GTDB taxonomy): Bacteria > Pseudomonadota > Alphaproteobacteria > Reyranellales > Reyranellaceae > VGCH01. The sequence continues at coordinate 169,928 of VGCH01000006.1, forward strand.
GCCTGGCTGTCGGCCCTGCTTGCCATCATCCTGATCGATCTCGTTCTCGCCGGCGACAATGCGCTGGTGATCGGGCTTGCCGCCCGCAATCTGCCGAAGGACACCCAGCACAAGGTCATCTTCTGGGGCACTTTCGGCGCCATCGCGATCCGCGCCGCCATGGCGATGGTCGTGGTGTGGATACTCGCCGTCCCCGGCTTCATGGTGGCCGGCGGCATCGCGCTCATCTGGATCGCGCGCAAGCTCCTGATGCCCGCTCAGGATCACGGCCACGGCGAGGTCGCGGCCGCCTCGACCTTCGGTGGCGCGATCCGCACCATCGTGATCGCCGACGCCGTGATGGGCATCGACAACGTGATCGCCATCGGCGGCGCGGCCCAGGGCAGCATGCTGCTGGTCGTCATCGGCCTCATGATCACCGTGCCGATCATCGTTTGGGGCAGCCAGCTCGTGATCAAACTGGTTGATCGCTATCCGTGGGTCATCATGCTGGGCGGCGCGGTGCTGGCCTGGACCGCCTACAAGATGATCACGGGTGAGCCTTCGCTGAAGGCGTGGTTCGCCGCGCACAGCTCGGCCACCTTCTTCGTGGCGGTGCTCTGCTTCGCGGTGTCGCTCGCGCCGTGGTACGGCCAGCGCCTGTCGCAGCAGTTGCGGCCGCTGACGGTGATCCTGCCAGGGCTCATGCTGTGGCTGATCGGTTTCGAAGTGGCGGCGAGCGTCTGGCAGATGCAGGTGGAATACGCCCAGGGCGCGTCGCTTCGCGACTACGCCTTCCAGGCCGCGCGCTGGGTCGGCTGGGTGCCGCTCGCGCTCGGCTTCCTGGTGCTGAAGGAGCGCGCCGACGCCCGCCGTGGCAAGGCCGCGCAGCCGGCGCCGGGCGACGACTGAGGCTCGCGCAACGGAACGAGGGAAAGGCCCCGCATGCGGGGCCTTTTCTTTTGCGCTCTACTGGCGTCGACATCCCGCGACCTGCCGCCTGAACGGAGACGACCATGACCCCGCCGCAGAAGATGAAAGCGCTGCTCGCCGAACCGGGCTTTGTTGTGATGCCCGCGATCTGGGATGGGCTCACGGCCAAGATGACTCTGGCCGCCGGCTTCAAGACCGCGTTCCTCTCGGGCTCCTGCGTCGCGGCCAGCCGGTTGGGCGGACCCGATCTCGATCTGGTGACGTTCCCGGAAATGATGGACTCGTTCCAGATGGCCCGCGGCGTCGCGCCCGATCTGCTGCTGCTGGCCGACGCCGACCATGGCTACGGCAACGCGATGAACGTGCAGCGCACCGTCGCGGCCTATGGCCGGGCGGGCGCGGCCGCCATCCTGATCGAGGACAAGATCACGCCGCGCGCGCTCACCGCCGCCGGCAAGCCCTGCCTGCCGCGCGAGGAGGCGCGCCAGAAAATCCGGGCCGCGATCGCGGCGGCGCGCGACTCCGGCATCCTGGTGATGGCGCGGACCGACTGCCGGCCGACCCAGGGCATCGATGAGGCGGTGGCGCGCATCGAAACCTTCGCCGCCGACGGCGCCGATATCCTGTTCCTCGACTCGCCGCAGGACGAGGGCGAGATCCGCCGCGCCGTGAAGGCGGCCGGCGGCAAGCCGTCCTTCGCGGTGCTCTCGCCCGGCCAGCAGCGCTCGACGCCCGACGCCAAACGCGCCGCCGAACTCGGTCTCAAGATCGGCACCTATCCGACGGCGCTGCTCTCGCCCTATGCCGCGGGCCTCAAGGCGGGCCTCGCCGCCCTGGTCGGCGGCCAGGCGCAAGCCGCGACCGCGCTGCCGGCCAAGGAGCTGCGCGATCTTCTGGGCTACGACGCCTACGACGGCGCCGCCGCGCCCTATCGCACCGGCGGCGCGTAGCCCTCGAGCTTCTCCGCCGCCATGGTGCGCCGGACGGCCGGCCGATCGTGGACGCGGCTGTAGAGGGCGGCGAGCGCCGGAAAGCCGCCGGACCGCACGTCGACGAGATCGCGGGTGCGCCACAGCAGGCGGAAGAGGTGGATATCGGCGATGGAATAGCTTTCGCCCACCGTCCAGGCACGACCCGCGAGCCGGGCCTCGGCGACGACGAAGGCCTCGCGCACGGCGTCGGCGCCGGCGCGGAACGCGGGATGAACGGTCGAGGCGACGAACGACATCCAGGACACGGCCTGCGCCTCGGCCTCGACACCGCCCGCCGGCATCAGCCGTGCCTCGGGGAAGCGACGCGCGATGTAGAACAGGATGCCCGCGACCTCGGTCATCAACCGTCCGTCGATCAGCAGCGCCGGCACCTTGCCGGCGGGATTGACGGCGAGGAACTCGGGCGTGCGTGTCTCCTTGTCGGCGAGCGAAAAGCGCCGCGTTTCGAACGCCGCGCCCGCCTCGTTCAGCGCGATGTGCGGGGCGAGCGAACTGGAGCCGGGGGCGTAGAGGAGGATGAGCATTGACGACGATCCGTGCAAAGAATGAGGTGTAGCCTAGCACAACGTTCGCGGACCCTCAGGACACAGCAGCGTCCAGGCGCGGTTGCCCGCCGGGAATGTCCTTCACCGATCGGTCGCACAACGCTATCGTATCCGGCGCCCAATCGACCGCTAATCCACCAGGGAGGCTCCAATGCCCGTGGGAAAGAAGGCACTGGACAGAATTTCGCGCGGACTCAAGCGCTATCAGGAGATTCTGGACGGAGCGAAGAAGCGGGACGTGAGCGAATCCGACACCGTGGTCATTGTCGGTGACATGCTCGCCGATATCCTAGGTTACGAAAAGTATGTCGAAGTCTCAACCGAGTTCGCAGTTAGGGGAACTTTCGTCGACCTCGCTGTCAAAGTCGGAAGCGAAGTTCATTTCTTGGTCGAAGCGAAGGCAATCGGCGTTGAACTCAAGGACAACCACGTTCGGCAGGCCGTCGACTACGGCGCCAATCAAGGCACCGAGTGGGCGATCCTAACGAATGGCGCGGTCTGGAGGGTGTATAGAATTGAGTTCAGAAAGCCGATCTCCCACGTGCTTGTCGCGTCCGTGGATCTTCTTTCCGGCGCGACACGGGAGGCCGACGCGATCGAGTTCTTCGCCAATCTCTGCAGGGAGGGGTTCGCGCGGAGCCAGATGGAAGAATTCTACGAGCAGCATCAGGCCACCAACCGACATACCATCGCCGCGCTGCTTGTTTCGGAGCGCATGCTCAATCAGCTCCGCTTGGCATTGCGACGCGTCTTTCCGAGTGTGAGGGTCGATACCAAAATGCTTGAGGCCGTGCTCCGCAACGAAGTTGTGAAGCGGGAGCTGACCGAGGGCGAGGAATCCGACGCCGCAATAAACGTTCTGAAGAAGGGCCTGCGAGCGGCGGCACGCGCCAAGCGGCGGCCCAAGGCGACGATGAATGCGCCTGTGAGCTCGGACGCGCCGGCGGTGGCGCCTTCGCCGTCCGCCAGGCCGATGACGGCCATCACCAAGGGACCCTAGTCCGAAGGTTATGCTCAGGAGGCAGGGCATGAAGCGCATCGTGGATCGCGTCGCTGGATCAACCGATACGTTCGTCGAGCTGATGGTGCTCTACGCCACGTTGCTCTCCATCGCCGCCGGACTCTATAGCTTCTTCGAGGGACAGCCGCTTGGCGACGCACTCTGGTGGGCGGCCTCCACAGCCACGACGGTTGGCTACGGCGATGTCGCACCTACCACAACGGGCGGGCGGATCGTCGCGATCGCGCTCATGCACTTGGTACCGCTCTTCATTGGTCCTCTCGTCGTCGCGCGAATCCTGACGGCCTTGGTCAAGGACCAGAACTAGTTCACCCATGCGGAGCAGGAGCAGATCAAGGCGGACTTGGCGGCGATCCGCGACGCGCTGGGAGTAAGAGCGTCGTCATAGCGCGGCCGCGACGTTCATTGCGCTCATGGCAGGATCGCCTCCGCCTCGATCTCGATCGTCGCCTCGGGGTCGATGAGCGCGGAGACCTGCACCAGCGTCATGGCGGGGAAGTGCCTCCCCAGCGTGGCGGCCCAGGCGGCGCCGATGGCCGGGCCGGCCTCATTGAAGCCCGCGATGCTGGTGACGTAGGCGCGCAGCGCCACGATCTGGTGCGGCTCGCCGCCGGCGGCGCGCACGACCGCCACCACGTTCTGCAGCGCCAGCCGCCATTGCGTGCCGGTGTCGGTGCCCGGCGGGATACGCGACTGGTCCGGCGCCCGGCCGATCTGGCCCGCGATGCGCACGCTCCGCGTGCCTTGCGCCACCACGCCATGCGAGAACCCGCGCGGCCGCTGCCAGCCCTCGGGCAAGACCGTGCGGTAGGCAATGTCGGAAGCGCTCATGCGATGCTCCTGCGCGAGAGGGGACGTCAGAGGGAGAGGGGTGCGCCGGTGAGGCGCCGGAAGGCGTCGAGATAGCGGGCGCTGGTGGCGGCGACCACCTCGGCGGGCAGGGTCGGCGGCGGCGCATCTCCGTTCCACCGGCCGGCGCGACGTTCCACATCGAGCCAGTTGCGCAGCGGCTGCTTGTCGAAGCTGGGCTGCGTTCGGCCCGGGGCATAGCCCTCGGCTGGCCAGAAGCGCGAGGAGTCGGGGGTCATCGCCTCGTCGATCAGAAGGGTCGATCCGTCCGCGGCGCGGCCGAACTCGAACTTGGTGTCGGCGATGAGGATGCCCCGTGCGGCCGCGATTTCGCGCCCCCTCGTGTAGACCGCGCGGGCGAGGCGCTCCAGCTCGGCGGCCTCGCCGGCGCCGACAATCTCGCGCATGCGGCCGATCGTGATGTTCTCATCGTGACCCGTCTCGGCCTTGGTCGCGGGGCTGAAGATCGGCGGATCGAGGCGGGCACTCTCGGCAAGGCCGGCCGGTAGGCGTTCACCGGCGAGCGTACCGCTCGCGGCGTACTCCTTCCACGCCGAGCCCGTGATGTAGCCACGCACAACGCATTCGACCGGGAACGGCCGCGTGCGCCGACAGAGCATGGCTCGTCCCGCGATGGCCGCGCGATGCCCAGCGAGTCGGGGAACGGCCGCCAGGATCGCGTCGGCATCGGCCGAGATCATGTGGTGCGAGACGAGATTGCCCAATTGGCCGAACCACCAGGCGCTGAGCTGGGTCAGCACCGCGCCCTTCATCGGGATGGGTTCGGCCATCACCACGTCGAAGGCGCTGATACGGTCGGAGGCCACCAGCAACAGGCGGTCGGCATCGACTTCGTAGACCTCGCGCACCTTGCCGCGCGCAAGAAGGGGAAGCGGCAGGGTGCTACCGGTTGAGGCGGTCATGTCACCTTCATAGCCCGGCGGCGCCCGCGCCGTCAGCGGCGGCTTCGCTCAATCGACGCAACAACTGTGCGTGGATCGCGCCGGCGGAACGTCGAGCGCAGGGTTCTCGTCGAAGAAGCCATCCGGGTGCAGGGCGAAGCCGGCGGTGACCACCGGCTGGACCGGAAAGTCCTCGGGTCTTGGAATATGGTGCAGGCCGAAGCTGTGCCAGACCACGAGGTCGGTATCGACGAGAGGCCGATCGGCCGCGGTCCAGGCGGGCAGCCCGTCGCCGCCGGCGCTCTGGTTGGGGTAGCGGCCGGCGGCGTGGCGCTCGTCGGGATGGAAGGCCGTCACCCAGAGTTGGCGGCCCATGAAGGCTGCGCGCCGCGCCACCGAGGAGGCGGGATGCGATAGCATCGGGACCGGCGAGAGCGGCAGCAGGCGATAGGCGGTCGGACGGCCAAGCGCATTGCGGGCGGTGCTGCTCTCGATCCGCCAGCAACGTGCGGCGCGGAACTCGACCTCGCGCTGTGCGCCCAGCTCGCTCGCGAGCACCGTCTCCTTCAATGTGAAGGCGTTGCCGTGCGGATTGCCCGGACCCATGGGCAGCGCCACGGTGTCGACCTCGACCACGCGGTTGGCCTCGCCGTCGATCGCCATGTCGAGGCGCATGTTGAAGATGTGTTGGTGGAAATGCGCCTGCACGCCCGGTGACACGACGCTTCCAAAGCGGGGCGTTTCGCCATCGGGAATGCCGGCTGTGTTCAGGATGCCGGTGGCCTTCATCTCGAACTGGATCGAGCCGTCCTGGTGGAAGTACCAGTACTGCCCGTACTCGTAGTTGCCCACCGTGGCGATCGAGGACACGACCAGGCGGCGTGCGCGGCGGACATCGACCTTGCCGGTGAAGAGGTCGGTATGCTTCCACAGGATGCCGGCATCCTCCTCGTGCAAGCAGATCGCGTTCTCGATGCGATAGGGTTCGCCGCGACTGTCGGCCAGCCAGCCGTCGAAGTATCGGATCGCGCCGAGGCAATCGCAGCCGAGCGTCAGCGAGTTGGTCAGCACGCCAATGCCGTACTCGCCGACATCGAAGGCGTTCTTGCGGAAATGCCCGCCGCCCGGATGGCCATAGGGCACCACCATCTCCGACAGCGCTGCGCGGTGCAGCACCGGCCGCCAGCGCGTGCCATCGCGATAGGCGATGTCGTGGAGCGTGAGACCCTCGCGGGCGTTGAACCCCACCCGCACGCGCCATTTCTGCCAGAGGATCGCGTTGCCCTCGACCGTAAAGCTGGGGCCGTCCGGCTGCACGATCTCAAGGGGCTTCACGTCGGTGCGGAAGCTGTTCTGGAAGCGGGCGGCGTAGTTGCGCTCGCGCATCGGCAGGGGCGCGGTGCCGTAGTCGTCGATGCGCAGAACCTCCGCCCGGTCGAGGTCGATCACTGCGCAGAGGCCCTCGATTGGGTGAGCGTAGCCGTTGTCCTCAGGCTCGGTGCGGTACCAGCAAAAGGTATGGCAGAGCCGTCGGCCAACCTCGTCGGGCAGACCGTAGTTGCCCGCCGACCAGGGGTCGACCTGCACCTTCTCGATGTCGGTGATGCCACGCCGAGCGAGCGCCGCATGGAAGCGCGGATCGGCGCGGGCGACACGGCCGACCAGCTCGATATCGTCGTAGAGAATGCGTGGCCGGACGCCCGGAACGTGCTTCCACGACACGACGCGGCCGGCGACCAGGTCGACGTCGGCCTCGAAGACGCGACCGTCGGTGCGATCGAAGCAGCAAACGAACGCCGCGCGCGGGCAGGGGCCGCCGGCCTCGAACCCGGTCACCATCGCCTTGTCGGGTTCGGCGAGTGCCACGGTCTCGAACATCATGCCGGCGCCGAGATCGTGCGCCGCGCGCACGAGCGCGGTGGCGCGACGGATCTCCTCGCCGCCGAGCGGATCCAGCGGGTGGCGGTGCGGGGGTGTCATGGGCGCTTTTCCTTGCGGGTCGAGGCCGCAGCATCGCCGTTTGCGGGCAGTGCGTCGAGATTGGCGTAGAGCCGTCGCAGGGCGTCTTTCAGTTGCTCGGCGTCGGCCGGTGCGAAGCCCGCGAGCGCCACGGTTTCGTAGCGCCGGGCGACCGGTACCAGCCGTGCGGTCAGGCGACGGCCTTCGGGGGTGGTGCGCACGATGATGGTGCGGCCGTCACCCCGCTCGGCGCGGCGTCGCGCCACCAGGCCTCGCCGTTCCATCGTATCGACAAGCCTTGTGAGGGTGGAAACCTCGATCGCCGTTGTGAGCGCGAGATCTCCCATGCGCCGCCGGTCGCGCTCGCGCAGTGCCGCCAGTACGCGCCAGATCTGCAAGCTGGCGCCCAACGGCCGCACCTCGGCCTGGAACGCCGCCGCAAGCCGCGCGCCGGCGCGGTTCAGCAGATAGGGTAGGTACGCCTCAAGCGGCCCCATCATGCGAACGCCGGCGCCACCTCGCGCATGAAGCGTTCCATCTGCTCCTTCACCATCGCATGTGGCTTGCGACCGTAGTTGAAGTAGAGGATCACCTCGGCGATGCCGGCCGCCTCGACCCGCTTCAGCGTGTCGATGATGTGTTGCGGACTGCCGCACAGGATCGACTTGTCGGTGAGTTTCTCGGGTCGCATGTCGCGCAGGATGTTCACGATCTCGACGAAGTACTTGTAGGTGGGCGGCACCTTCTCGCCCGACGCCGAGGGGAAGGCGGCGACCAGCGCGTCCTGGAAATAGCGCACCAGCGCTTCGCGGCCGTATTCTTCCTCGGCCGGCGTGGAGGCAATGTGGACGAAGTACGAGCACATGGCGCGTCGCATCGGCCGTTTATGTGCGCTCTCGCACGTCTCGCGATAGGTCCGCACGGCGTCGGCGAGTGAGCCATAGACCATGGCCGCGGCGAACGGCGCGTAGATGACGTTCCAGTCGTGCTTCGCGGCGAGCTCCATCGAGGGTCGGGAAAAGCAGGCGACGTAGGGCCGGAGCGGAGACTGCGCGGGTCGCGGCCGGACCTCGACATCCTTGAATTGGTAGAACTTGCCCTGGTGTGACCACTTGCCGGGCTCGGTCCAGGCGCGCCAGACGATCTCCATGCCCTCCGCGAACAGCTCCGCGGAGTCGCCGAACGGCGCCTGGAATGGCTCGTATTCCTTGATGTCGTAGCCGCGTCCGGCCGCGAAATCGACGCGGCCCCCCGACAACAGATCGAGCGTCGCCCACTCCTCGGCCACATGCAGCGGATGATGCACCGGCAGAAGCGTCACCGCCGGAGCAAGCCGCAGCTTCGTCGTGGCACCGGCGAGCTGCGCCAGCATCGCGAGCGGAGAGGCGTTCACGCCCAGAAGATTGAAGTGATGTTCGCCGATCCACGCGGAGTTCAGCCCGACCTTCTCGGCCCACAGCGCCTCCAGATAGATGTCCTTCAGGAATTGCTCGGCGGTGCGTGGGTTGTCGGGATAGCGATTGTCGCTGAGCGTGAAGTAGCCGAACTGCATGGAAGCCTCCCCCGGGGTGCCCTCGAGGGTGCTTCCAATAATTTGTAAATGCAAATAATTGACTGCCAACACCGGTGCCGCCGGGGCGGCGAGGCGTCATAATCGGGCCGGAATCGCAGCCTCATATGCCGTCCGGAAACGCACCATGGGCGACCGCCCCACCCTGATTGCCACAACCCGCCTCGGTGTGCGGCCGCTCGGCGTGCGCGGCGAGCCGCTGCACGGCGTGGCGGGCCAGCTCCGCGCCGTCATCCGGCGGCGGCTGGGTGAGGGGTCGGCATCGCTGTTGGCCGAGCCGCAGCTGCGCGAGGACGGCTCCGGGATCGACTGGTACGCCGACCATGAGGGTGCGGTGCGGGCGCTGGCGAATCTCGATCCGGGCCGGCGGGCGGAGGTGTTGGCCGAGGTCGCGGGGCACCTTGCTTCAATCGAGGGGCTGGGCCGCCAACTGGCGGACGAGGGTGCCGCCGACGAGGCGCGTTTGGTCGGCCGCTCACTGCAACTCGCAACGGTGCGCCCTTCGGACGATTTCATCTGGCTGGTGGGCGAGCGACCGGTGATCGTCGCGTGGGGCTACGAGCCGGACCAACTCGCAAGCCTCACGGGCGCCAACCTGCCTTCCGTTCCGGTGCCGGCGCCGCCACCCGCGCCGGCGGCGACCTTCGCGAGCGCCCCGGCGGCGGCGATCCCGGTCGCCGGCTGGGGTTGGGCGGAGTGGCTGCGGGCGCTGCTGGTCGGGCTGTTGTTGCTTCTGTTGCTTCTGTTGGCGTCGTGGTTGATGCGTGGTTGCGCGCCGGTCGAACCGGGTCTGAACGTCGCCGCAGAGCAGCAGGCCGCGCCCCCGGCGCCGCCGGCGCCCCCCGATCCGACGCCCCTTCTCAAGGCATCGCTGGACGCCGCCCAAGCGGACCTGCCGCGACTCCGCGCCGAGCTCGCGGCGCTTGAAGCCGATCTCAAGACCAAGCTCGATGCCTGCAAACCGATTGAGCCGCCCAAGCCGCCGCCGCCGCCTCCTCCGCCACCCAAGCCCGAGGCCAAGGCGCCGCCGGTGACGCAGCCCCCGGCGGGTCAGCTGCCCTGCAACTGGGCCGGCGACTCTGGGGGCGAAGGCGTGACGCGCAACCGGCATTATCTCGGCGATAAGCCCGGTTTCGTGGTATTGCAGTATCAGAACTTCGCCCGACCCGACGACATCAAGGTCTTCTATCGCGGCCAGCAGATCGCAGGCACCGGTGGTCCCCGCAGTGGCGGCGGCGGGTTCGGTTTCGACTGGAAGCCTGTCGGCGGGGATTTTTCGGTCGATGTCGTCGTAACCGGAGAGATGTTCGGCACCCGCTGGAACTACATGATCTCCTGTCCGCGTTGAGGAATGGATCGCGCCATGGCCGCCGGCCCGCTTCTGTTGAACGAGTCACTCCGTCGCTATCGCGCGCTGGGCGTGGGCGGCGACCCGGTCTGGCGATCTCATGGCCAGTTGCGCGCGGCGCTCGCGGCCCGGCTCGGTCGCGATCATGCCGATCTGTTGGCGGTGCCGGAGATCGACTCCACCGGCCAGTCCATCGGCTGGTACGCCGGCCGAGATGGCGACGTACGGCGCTTGTCTGAACTCGACCCTGCCGACCGTGGGGCGGTGCAGGCGCGTCTTGCCGCGCTGCAGGCCGAGATCGCGCATCTTGCGGAGTCGATGGAGGGACCCGATCGCAGCGCGGCCGCCCAGGGTTTCGCTCGGCTGCTGCGTCAGGCGCTCGTCTCGCCGGGCGACGATACGATTTTTGTCGTGGGCGATCAGCCGGTGATCGCCTTCTGGAGCTTCTCCGCCGACGCCGCCTTGCCTGCAGCCTTTCTCGCCAGTCCGCCTGCCGCCGTGCCCAGGCCCGCTGCGATTCCCGAGGCGACGCTTGCCAGCGCACCGGCGGCTGTCGCTGCGGTGCCGCTCGCCGCGCGATCGGCCTGGTGGCAATGGGTGTTGCTCGCGCTGCTGCTGGTGGCGTTGCTCTTGCTGCTGGCGTGGCTGATCAAGCCCTATCTGCCGCGACTGGAACCCCAGTTGGAGGCGGCGGCGCGAGAGCGCGTGTTGAAACTCTCGGTCCAACAGCCGCTGGAGATCGTGAAGGCGCGGGCCAACACGCTCGGGGACGAGAACGAGCGGTTGCGGCTGGAGCTCGCACGGCTGACCGACGAGCTTGCGCGCAAGGGCGGTGAATGCGCTGCGGGCGTCCTTGTTCCGGGGACAGGCGGCGCTGTCGCGGTGGCTCCCGGGACCAGCGGGGCGCCGATCGCCCGCGAGGCGGTGCCGGAAGCCCGGACTGACGGCGGCGCGGGCGCGGGAGCGAGCGCGGCCGGCAAGGACGAGTCCGAGCCCAAACCGATGGTGGTGCCACCCGAAGCCAAGGCCAAGCAGAATCTCGGGTTCCTCAAGGGCGACTGGCGCTCGCGGACCGGGCTCGCCACCGCGCAGGGCGAGAGCGATCTGCGGCCGACCTATGCGCTCGATGACAAGGGCAAGGGCAAGGTGAGCTTCGTCCAGAAGAACGGCGCGGTCTGTGAAGCGCCCGCGGAGGCGCGCTGGAACGGCGGAAAACTGGTGATCGAGGAGAAGGCCAATCCGCGCTGCAGCGACGGCAAGACCTACGCCCGCAACACCGTGACCTGCGATGTCGCGGCCGACGGCGCCGCCGATTGCCGGGGCAGCCAGCCCGGTGAGCAGCGCAGCTATCGGGTCCAGATCGGCCGCTGAACGACGATGGTGTTCGAGCGCGCCCGTGCCCTGCTGCCACCCGTATCGCGGTTTCGCTGTCTCGCGATCCGCTCTAGATTGGGCCGCACAAAACCAAGAGCGACATGAGCGATCTCGCCCGCCTGCCCAGCTATCCCAGCCCGACGACGCTGATCGCCCGCTCCGGGATCCAGTTCCTGGATTTCGGCTTCGATCCGGCGCGGTTGCGCGTCCGCGAGTGGGGCTTCCATGACGCCGCCCGGGGCGGCGGTATCGACGATCTGGTGCAGCTCGAGTTCGACGAGGCGCGCGGCCAGTACGAGGTGGTGGAGAGCGGCCGCCGGCGCGCCGCCGAACCCAATCTCTCGATCACCGTGAAGGACGCGCTGCAACCCTTCCTGGACAAGTGGGTCCCGGTGCCCTTCCTGCAGGCCCGCCCCAATGAGCAATTCCGTGAGGGCCCCGCCGACTGGGCGCGCGTCCGCGTCGTCGATCTGGAGGCGCGACGCGGCGCGGGCTTCCGCGACGAGCAGGGCAATCGCTATCGCGCCGTGCTCGCTTTCGATACCAACCTGATCGCCGAGGCCGAGGGGCGCGCCTATCTCGCGCCGTCGCCCAAGGACGTGACCGCGGGCGCACTGTTCTCGCTGGCGCCGCGGCAGCGCGCCAACCACTGGCTGCTTCGTCAGCCCTGGATGGCCCAGTGGATCGACGAGTGTTTTCGCGAGCTGCATCCGCGAGCGACCCCCGAGGAAATCGAGACCGACATCAAGCAGAAGCCGCAGGAGCCGGCGGCGCGCTATCTCGCCTTCCTCGGTCTGTTGGCGGGTGCTGGCCTCTTCCCGCCGGTCAAGCTGGTGGGTGACGCTGAGCGGCCCGGGCGCGGCGCGATCGATGTCGATCTGGTGTTGGATGTCGGCAACTCGCGCACCTGTGGCCTCCTCATCGAGGCGGCGGGCGATCTCGGCGTCAATCTGAACGATTCCTACGAGCTCGCGCTACGCGATCTTTCCTACCCCGAGTGCGTCCATACCCGGCCCTTCGAGACGCGGGTCGAGTTCGCGCAGGCCTGGTTCGGCAAGAACCATCTGTCGCGGCTGGGCGGTCGTGCCGACGCCTTCATGTGGCCGACAATGACGCGCGTGGGGCCGGAAGCGACGCGGCTCGCCGCGCGGCGGCGCGGCACCGAGGGCAATACCGGAATGTCGAGCCCCAAGCGCTATCTGTGGGACGAGGAACCGCAGACGCGCGAATGGCGCTTCAACGTGGCCTACGCCCAGGACCAGTCGGCGATGCCGGCCGCTGCCGGTCCGATGGCCCAGCTCGTGAACCAGAAGGGCGAGCCGCTCCATCTGGTCGACGCCGATGCCGACTCCGCCGATCACCTGCCGGTGTTCGAACCGCTTTACTCGCGGTCGGCGGTGATGACTTTCGTGCTGTCGGAAGTCCTCTTGCAGGCGCTGACCCTCATGAATTCGCCGCAGCAACGCGGTCGGCGCGCCCATGCCGAGACGCCGCGCCGGCTGCGCCGCATCGTGCTCACGCTGCCGACTGGCATGCCGCTCGCCGAGCGCCTGATCTTCCGGCGGCGTGCGGAGGCGGCGCGCGATCTGGTCTGGATGATGTTGGGCTGGAAGCTCGATGACGCGCAGGCGCCGGCGCCACGCGTGCTCACCGACTGGGACGAGGCGAGCTGCACCCAGCTCGTCTATCTCTATACCGAGGTGGCGCGCAATTTTGGCGGCGATGCGCGGCGCTTCTTCGCGCTCACCCGCAAACCGCGTGGCCGGCCCGTCGAGGACCGGCTCACCATCGCAAGCATCGATGTCGGCGGCGGCACCACCGACCTGATCGTGAACAGCTACCGGCTAGAGGGGAGTGGCACCTCGGTGACGCTGTTCCCCGAGCAGCGCTTCCGTGAGGGCTTCAGCGTCGCGGGCGACGACATCCTGCTGCGGGTCGTGCAGGCGCATGTGCTGCCGCCCATCGAGGCGGCGCTGCGCGCCGCCGGCATCGCCAATCCGGGAGATCTCACGGCTGAGCTGCTGGGCGGAGACCGCGGCGGCGAGGACGTCATCCAGCGCAATCTGCGCCAACAGTTCGCGTTGCAGATCGCCCATCCGGTCGCGCTTGAGCTCCTGCACGCCGCGGAGAGCTTCGACCCTGCGAGCGGGCAGGGCGCGGCCGAGCCGCGCGGCTTCGCGAGCTTCTTCGCCGGCCGCGCGATGCCGTCATCCGAGGTCATGACCTTCTTCGCCGACGCCGCGCGCCGGCGCGGTGCGCGTGATTTCGACCTCGCGGCCATCGAGTTTCCCGTTGATCTCGCGGGCATCGACAAGACGGTTCGCGCCGAGATGGGCCGCGTGATGGCCCCGCTCGCCGAGATCGTTCATGCCTACGATTGCGACGTGCTACTGCTGTCCGGGAGGCCCTCACGGCTGCCGGCGATCAGGTCGCTGGTGACAGAGCTGTTGCCGTTGCCCCCCGAGCGCACGATTTCGCTGCACGAGTATCGCGTCGGCGCCTGGTACCCGTTCCGCGACGCGCGCCTCAGGGTGGAGGATCCGAAGACCACCGTGGCAGTCGGCGCCATGATCGCGGCGCTCGCGCAATCGCAGCTGCCCGACTTCTCGTTCCGGTCGGACCTTCTGCGCTCGCGGAGCATCGCCCGCCACATTGGCAAGCTTGATGGCGGCGGCCGCCTGCAGCGCGAGGACACGATCTTCCGCGACGTCGATCTCGACGACCGCGAGTACGAGTTGCCCGAGACGCCGATCGAGTTTCGCGGCCCGATGTGGCTCGGCGCACGCCAGCTCGATCTGGTGCGCTGGCCCGCCGCGCGCCTCTATGCGCTTGAGTTCGCGCGGCCCGAGTATGCCGAACGGCACGCCCGCGAGACGCCGTTCCGCGTCACGCTGGCGCGCGTCACGCCCAAGGACAAGGAGTCGGTTGATGTCGAACGCTTCCGGCTGCGCCAGGTCGTGAACCGCGACGGCCGCGCGGTGGCGCTCGACCGCCTGTCACTTCGCTTGCAGACCCTGCCACGCCGCGAGGGGTACTGGCTCGACACCGGCATGTTGAGGACGGGCTGAGAATGGACACCGTCGATCTCCGTCTCGGCCAGGATTGCGAGGCGCTGGCCGTCGCTGCAGCCGAAGGCGTTGCGTGGCTGCGCGATGCCGCCGGCCGCTCGGCGTCAGTCGCCCAGCAGGCGCCGTCGCTGGTCGCCGAGCTGCAAAAAGTGCGCAACCAGAGCCGCAAGCTCGCCCGCGCGGCGCGTCGGCGCATGTGCGTCGGCGTGTTCGGGCAGAGCCAAGCCGGCAAGTCGTATCTCGTGTCGATGTTGGCGAGCCGAGACGGCAAGCCGCTGCAGGCGCGCTTCGCCGATCGGACCTGGGATTTTCTGCGCGAGATCAATCCGCCGGGCAATCGCGAGTCGACCGGCTTGGTCTCGCGCTTCGGTCTCGATCTCGGCGATTCCGATCCGGCGTTCCCGGTGAAGGTGCGGTTGGTCAGCCAGACCGATATTGTACGAATTCTCGCGAACTCGTTCCTGCTCGACTTCGACCATCAGAAGGCGACGTTCCAGCGTCCCGACGGTGCCGCGATCCGCAAGCGGCTGGACGAGCTGCGACCGCTCGCGATGGCACGCCCGGTCGGCGATCTCGATGCCGATGATGTGCTCGACATGATCGAGTACTTCGATATGTTCTTCGCGGGCGTCACAGCGGAGCTGCACACCGACTTCTGGCGCGAGGCGATCGACCTCGCCCCGCGGCTGAAGGGCCGCGACCGCGGCCGGCTGTGGTCGCTGCTGTGGTACGACTTCCAGCCCTTCAGCGACCTCTACCTCACGCTCTATGACGGGCTGCAGCGGCTCTCCTTCGCGCCCGAGGCGGTGCTGGGAATGGACGCGCTGGTGCCGCGCGAGAAGAGCATCATCGACGTCCAGACGCTGGACCGGCTTGGCACCGATGCGGGCGACCTTCTCAAGGTGAAGCCACGCCGCGCCGATGGCGCGTCGGCACCCGAGGCCAGCCTGCCGCGCTCGCTTGTTTGTGCGCTTACCGCCGAGCTCGCCGTGCCGATCGATGGCAAGCCGCAGGAGTTTTTCGGCCACACCGACCTCCTCGATTTTCCCGGCGCGCGGGCGCGGTTGAAACTCACATCGCTCGACGATGTCGCGGGTGCGAAGGGCGTGGCGGAGGGTGCCAATCCTCTGCGCGAGCTTCTGCTGCGCGGCAAGGTCGCGTACCTGTTCCAGCGCTACGCCACCGAGCGGGAGTTGTCGGCGGTCTTGCTGTGCATTCCCGACGGCAATCAGGAAGTCCGCGACCTTTCCGACATGATGGGCTCGTGGATCGACCAGACGATCGGCACCACGCCGGCCGAGCGCGCCCGCCAGCGCAACTCGCTGTTCCTGGTGCTCACCAAGATGGATCGCGAGTTCGAGCAGAAGCGCGGCGAGACCGAGGAGTCGCGCCGCCAGCGCTGGACCGCGCGCATCAACAACTCGCTGGTCAACAATTTCCGCGGTGAGTGGCCGCAAGATTGGGACGGCAAGCCCTTCAACAACAGCTACTGGCTGCGCAATCCGACGGTGATCGACGAGCGGCTGATGACGTACGCCGGCGATCGCGAGACCGGTGTGGCGCCCGAGTTCGCGGCGCGGGCCCAGGAGATGCGTCGCCACTTCGTGGAGAACAGCGACATCCAGCGGCACTTCGCCGATCCGGCGATGGCCTGGGACGAGGCCTTCAAGCCGAACGACGGCGGCGTGTCTCTTCTGGTCCGCCGACTCACCCCGGTATGCGATCCGGCGCTGAAGCGCACCCAGGTGCGCGGTCAGCTCGACATCCAGACGCGACGCCTGGTTGACCGGCTCGCCGGCTTCCACAGCGCCTCCGACGGCGACGCGCGGGCCAAGAAGCGCGAGCTGGTCCACACCGTGCTGCGCGGACTGGCAGGCTGCATCCAGCGTCAGGCCTTCGGCGAGTTGGTGCGCCAGTTGCAGGTCGCCGACCATGCGCTGCGCGATATCTATCTGCGGCTCGCGACCTCGGCTGGCGACGACGCCAAGTCCGCCACCAAGGGCGCCGGCCTGGCCGCGCCACAGGGACAGGCGACCGGCGCGTCGGTCGATCTCGGTGCGATATTCGCCGATGTGTTCGGCGAGGAGGCCAATCGCGCCGCGCCGCCGCCGCAGGGCGTGCTGGAGGATCGCGCGGAGCGCTTCGCCCGCGAGGCGGCGTCCTATTGGATCGAGAGCATGCGACGGGTCGGCGGCGATGAGAAGGCGCTGTCGCATTTCGCCATCGATCGCCAGCATCTCGGCTGGCTGATCGATGAATTGGTGGTGGGCGCCCACCGCCTGAAGCTGGTCGATCAGCTGGGCGATGAGGTGCGGGCACTCGAGAACGCTGCCAATGCCCAGTGGGAGGAGATTGCGGAACGCCAGGTGCGTTCGGCCGCGGCGACGCTCAACGGCTATGTCAGCGCACTCGGCTATGACCGCCTGCCGCTGGAGCAGCGACCCGGCCTGCCGCCCAATGCACCGACCCGCCGCGTCTTCGAGGGGCCGGCGGAAATCGCCGGCGCGCCGTCGCTTGGCGAGGAGCCGGGATCGATCTACGCGGACTACTGCAAGGACTGGATGCGCGCCTTCCTTCAGCTCGCGATGGACAATATCGGGTACGAAGGCGGTCGCGAGATCAGCGCGGAGCAGAACGACCGGCTGGGCGCCATCCTGCGTGCCGTGCCGGCGGCGGCGGCGGCTTAGTTCATGCCCATCCGCGCCAGTGTCCATCCCCAGCCCGAGCCGGGTCGCGCCATCCTGCGGCTTGTCGAGCTCGATGCCGCGCCGGAAGGTCTCCAGCTGTCAATCCAACGCCAGCTTGGATCGGAGAATCATCTCGCCGATGACGGTTGGCGACGCAGCGAAGCGTGGCTGGTGCCAGCCCATGTCGAGCGGAGCGCGGGGGCGATCGACTTCCATCTGGGACCGGAGATCTGCGACCGGCTGGCCGGCACCGCGACAGTACGTTTGCGCATCAAGGAGCCGGATATCGGCGTGATCGCGACCACGGTGGTGGCTTGGCCGCCGATGCTGACGTCGGGCGCCTACGATCCCGGCCGACGCGCTGCGGACGAAACGGTGAAGTTGAAGCCCGCACCGGCTCCGGCACCGATGCCGGCCGCTCCGCCACCTGCGCCGCCGCCCTTGATCGCTGAGCGCGCTCCGCCGCCCGCGCCCGTTCGATCAGTCGGTGTCGCGCGTTGGGCGATCGTTGCGGCGGTGCTGGTCGCGCTCGCGGGTGGGGCGCTGTGGTACGGGACACGCGAGGCCGCGCCACCGCCGGTCGCGGTCGCGCCGCCCGCACCGCCGACGTCTCCACCGGCCCCTGTCGCCGCCCAGCGCACGATTCGCGACGAGATCGCCGACTATCTCGCGGGCAATCCCACGCCCGAGGCGATGCTCGCCCGCGCCCGGGCGCTCGCGCTCGCGGGCGAGAGCCAGGGCGCATTCCTGGTGTTCCGCCGCGCCGCCGAGGCGGGCCACGCCGAGGCGCGCTACGAACTCGCGCGTTTCTTCGACCCGGCGGGACCGCGCATCGGCGCTTTCGCGGCCGACGGCGCCCGCGCGGCCGACTGGTACGAACGCGCGGCGCTCGCGGGCTTTGTGCCGGCGCAGCGACAGCTCGGATTGTTGCTGGCCAAGGGAGGCGCGGGGCTCGCTGCGGACCCGACAGCGGCGCGCGGCTGGCTCGCGCAAGCCGCCGCACAGAACGACGCCGAAGCCCGCAAGGCGCTCGACGCGTTGCCGAAGTAGGGTCGCTTCGCCGTCTACCCGCCCAATAGCGCCGGCGCGGGCTTCACCTCGCCGCGCTCGACTTTCTTCACGATCTCCGTCAGTCGCGTGTGAGTCGGGGCGGCGACGCGGATGTAGGCGCCGCGCTCGGCAATATAGCCGTTCATGAATTCGATCTCGGTGCGCCGGCCCTTCAGGATGTCCTGCGCCATCGAGGGTCGCTGGATGTCGGCGCGAGGGTTGGGATTGGTGTTGGAGCCGGGCCGCAGAAGCGCCTCGACCTCGTCGAGTGCCGCCGCGTCGCCCTCGGCAGCACGTGCCAGCCGTTCGGGGTCGAGCTTGCCGATCTTCTCGATCTGGTAACCGAGCGCCTGACCCACCCGCACCGCCTCCCCGCCGAGCTTGATCGAGAAGCGCCGGATCGCGTCGTTGCGGTCGCAGTCGGTGCCAGTGAGTCCGGTCGCGGCCGAAACGCCGTTCTTCATGCCGTTCTGGCAGAGCTTGGACCAGCGCTCGCCCCAGAGATTGGTCGTGGTCTTGGCGCTATCGATGGCGGCGACCATCTCGTGCAGCTCCTCGACGCGCCGGGTGATGCGGCCATGCACCTCGCCCACCCGGAACACGGTGTGGCGATCGCCGCCCTTGGCGACGGTGCGGCGGATGCGGGCGGCCTCGTACATGTCGACCGATATCAACGACGCGACCATACCGACGGTGCGCCCCCAGCCGACGACTCCGGCGATCCGCTCCTCGTTGAGGCAGTTCTGGAGCGACACGACATAGCCATCGGGCGCGAGGTGAGGGCGGATCAGAGTTGTCGCCCACTCCGTGTCGTAGGACTTGACCGCGACGAACGCGATGTCGATCGGCTTGCCGCGCGTCAGCTCCTGCACGTCGGTGACGTGCAGCGCCCGCAGGCCGCGCACAGTGAATTGCTCGTCCGGCGTGACCCCATCCAATTCCAGGCCGCGCGAGCGCATGGCTTCGACATTCTCGGGCCAGAAATCGATGAAAGTGACGTCCAGTCCGGCTCGCGCGAGATAGCCGCCGACATAGCCGCCCAGCGCACCCGTGCCGACAATGGCGATCCGCTTGCCCATGGCTCAACCCTCCTGATCGGCCGGCAAGCGGCCGAGAAAATCGGTCACCGTGGCGTTGAAGGCCGCCGGTTGGTGAAGATTGGCGGCGTGGCCGGCGGCTGGGATCACCACCTTGCGCGCGCCGGCGATGCGGCTCGCCATATAGTCGGTGGCCGCGAGAAACGGCGTGTCGTCGGCGCCGACCAGCACCAGCGTCGGTGCCTTGACCGAGGGCAGCGACTGGATCACGCGATCGTCGGCCTGGGCCAGCATGCCGCGCGCGGCCCGTGCGAGGCCCGTCGCATCGCGGTGACGGGTCAGCCGCACCTCGTCGCTGGTGTTGAGCGCGGCCAACCCGCGCGCTTCGAGATCGGCGGCACGGCGATGGGCGTTGGCGCTCCAGGCCGCGCGGGCCTCGTCCTTCTTGAAGCCGGGTCCGGTGTCAAAGAGCATCAGCGCGCGTACCCGGTCGGGGTGCGTGGCATGGAATGCGAGCGACATGTAGCCGCCGAGGCTGAGCCCCGCGATCACGGCGCGACGCGCGCCGACCGCGTCGAGTAGTGACGCCATGTCGCCCACCGTCAGCGCCTCGGAGTAGCGCGCGTCGTCGGCGGGATAGTCGCTGGCGCCGTGTCCGCGCATGTCCCAGAGCACCACCTTCCAGCGATCCTTCAGGGCCGCGATCTGGCCGTCCCACATGCGCATGGTCGAGCTGTAGCCGTGGCTCAGCAGAAGCGTCGGGCCACTGCCATGGACTTCGTAGGCGATGCGCACGCCAGAGCGATCGAGGAATTGCATGGCCACCTCAGGCAAAGGTCATGTCAGGGGCGCCACCCATCAACCACAGGCCGGCCGTCTCGAAGTGCGCGGCCCGACCCTGGAGTTGCTGGGTGACGGTATGGACGTCGCGAAAGCGCCGCTCCAGCGGATGGCTGCCGAAGATCGCGGAGGCGCCCATCGCGTTGTAAGCGAAATCCACCCCCTCCCGTGCGGCATGGATGGCGTGGGTCGAGGCCATGCGCAGATCGATGCGGCGCTCGATGGTGAAGCGGCCCGTGGGCGCGGTCACCTCCGCCCAGATCGTCGCCACGGTCTGCAGCAGAAGCGCGCGACCCGCCCGGACTCCTGCCTCGGCGCGGCCGAGTCCGCTCTGGACCGCCTGGCTGTCGCGGATGGGATGTCGATCGCCGCGTGGCACTTTCGCGCGCGCCTCACTCACGAAGAGATCGAGCGCGCTGCGGGCGATGCCGAGCGCCACGCCGGCGAATGCGATCTGGTACATCGCCGAGGCCGAGATACGGTAGAGCGGGCCGGCCTCGCGGCACTCGCGCGTGAAGTCGCGGATGATCGAGTGGGCGTGCGGTACGAAATGGTCGTTGAGAGAGAAGGCGTCACTCGCCGTGCCGCGCAGCCCGATCGTGTCCCAGATGTCGGTCCAGGCGACCTCGCTGGCCGGCACCAGCATGGTGCGCTCAGCCTGCCGACCGTTCGCTTCCAGAACCGGTGTGCCATCGGCTTGGACGATGGGCGCATGCGCGCCGAGCCATGTCGCATGCCGGCAGCCGCTCGCGAAACTCCAAGTGCCGGTCATGCGATAGCCGCCCTCGACCGCGACCGCCCGCACCTTCGGCCCCGGCCCCCAGGCCAGCACCGTGCGCGGATCCTCGCCGAAGATGCGCCGCGCCACCGCCGGATCGAGATAGGCCGCCGACATCGCGCAGCCGCCGCCCTGACCCAGACACCAGGCCGTGCTCGCATCCTCGCGCGCCACCGTCTCGATGATGTGGAACCAGGTGAGCGGGTCGATCTCGAGCCCGTTCTGCGCGCGGGGCAGCAACAGCCGGAACAGCCGAGCCTCATGCAGCGAATCAAGCAGTTCGACCGGCAGCCGGCGCTCGCGTTCGATGCGATCGGCCAGCCCCCGGATGAGCGGCCGCAGCGCCTCGGCCCGCGCGAGGCAATCGGGATGCGAAAGCTGGACCGTGTCCACGCGTTGTTTCCCCCTTCGGCAAACCGTAGCTTCGGACCCGCACCGACGCCACACGGGAATCGCACCATGGACTGGACCGACCGCCGCCGCCGTTTCCGCGCGCTCCTTGCCGGAGATCACTGTGTCCATCCCGGCTCCGTGTTCGATCCTCTCTCCGCCCGCATCGCGGAAGACCTCGGCTTCGAGGTCGGCATGTTCGCGGGCTCCGTCGCTTCGATGGTGGTGTTGGGCGCCCCCGACCTGATTGTGCTGACACTGTCGGAGTTCGCTGAACAGGCCTACCGCATCAACCGCGCTGGCAATCTCCCGCTGCTGGTCGATGCGGACCACGGATATGGCAACGCGCTGAACGCGCGCCGCACGGTCGAGGAGCTGGAGACGGCGGGTGTGGCGGCGCTCAGCCTCGAAGACACCGACTTGCCGCAGCCCTTCGGTGCCACCAAGCCACGCCTGATCCCGATCGCCGAGGGTGTCGGCAAGATGAAGGCGGCGGTAGCCGCGAAACAGGACCCGCTGCTGGTCGTGGCCGGCCGAACCAGCGCGGCCGCGATCGCAGGTCTCGACGAGGCGGTGGCGCGCGGCCGCGCCTATGAGGAAGCCGGAGTCGATGCGCTCTTCTTCGTGGGCGTGCGCACCCGTGCCGAGCTCGACGCGCTCTCGGCCGCGACCCGCCTGCCGCTGATCCTGGGCGGTCTGTCAAACGAGCTTGCCGACCGCGGCTACCTCGCCGCCCGCCGCGTGCGGGTGGCACTGCAGGGGCACCAGCCCTTTGCCGCCGCCGTGCAGGCCGTGCACGCCACGTTGAAGGCGCTGCGCGAGGGCGCCGACCCCGCCGGACTCGCCGGGGTCGCCTCACCCGAACTGATGAAGCGGGTGACTCGCGATGCCGCCTATGCCGGCTGGACGCGTGAATTCCTGGGCGGCTGACCAGGTCGCTCTCGCGGCGAAGAGACCTGTTCGGATAGGGCACAACATTGGGGAGTCATTCATTGACTCCCTGTGCAGCGAGGCTGCAACATCCTTTCCGTTAAACGCGTAATACAATTCTCGTATTCAAAGAGAGCGCTTTCAGGGGTTACTCATTATTGCCCTCGGCCTGCACTTCGCCGGGGCACGCGAGTTGGGGCGGGGAATTTATGGGTGCGCAAAGTGTTTCGCTGCCGGACGCAGTTCGGTTGCGCGCGGCTGTGGGTGCCGCGACGGGCCGACCGCAATGGTCAATGGTGCTGCGAGGGCACGCAAGACGCGGTGTAGCCGAGAAAGTCATCGTGGTTGGTGCCGGCATGTCCGGGGTGGCCTGCGCAAGGCTTCTTCAGGACAGCGGATTCGACGTCGTTGTGCTCGAGGCGAGCGGGCGCATCGGTGGCCGCGTTCGAACCGAGCACGGATTGGGCGCACCGATCGATGTCGGAGCCTGCTGGCTCCATGACGCCGAGACCAACCCGCTCACGCGCCTGGCGGCGGCTTACGGCCGGGAGGTGTTGTGGCCGTCTCCCCGCAGAGCACGAACCTTCTCCGATCTTGCGTCGGGAGGCAAAGGTCTGAGGCTTGGTCAGTTGGCGCTTCAAGCGAATCTCAAGCGTCGACTTCTGGGTGCGCGCATCCGGGCGATGACCGGTGGGCTGAAGCCGGTCTCTTTGGATGATGTCAGTCGGAGGGTTGTCCGGCGTCAGGAGCACTGATACAGATTTGACGTCTTGAGGAAGAGAGGATTTCCGGCTCATCGTTAACCTGAGGGGAACGAGATGAGACAGAAATCT
>VGCH01000007.1 GCA_016870115.1 Alphaproteobacteria bacterium
GGAAACTTCTAAGCCCCGCGCGTCGCCGCGCCTGTATCGAGCAGGTCCGTGAAGTCCTGCATGTCTCCGAGCGTCGCGCCTGTGCGGCGCTCGGGCAGCACCGCTCGACACAGCGCAAGATCCCGCGACTCCGAACTTCCGGCGATCGGCCTCGCCGCGACACTTTTCATCGGGGCGCAGTCGCTCGTCGATTTCGGCGTGCAGATTCCCGCGGTCGCCTTCACGTACAGCGCCCTCGCGGGCATCGGCTGGGCGCAATCGTTCAGTAGCCGCTCGGGCTGACCACGGCGCGCTGCGGCTTTCCACTGCGACCGGCCGCCACATACCGAGCGGACCGGAAATCCCGTTAATTGGCTATCCTATATCTGGTACTAAACGCTTACAAAAGCGTGGATTTTGCGACTCGGAACCGGTTTGAGGGCGGGGTCGCGAGGCGGAGGCGACGGCATGAATTTCAAGCGCGGTTCGGCGGCTCTGGCGTCGGTCGGCACGATCATCGGGTTGTTTGCGGCGGGCGCGGCCCGGGCGCAAGAGGTGGTTGGCGCGCCGTACAGCTGGCAGATCGGCTTCGGGCCTTCGTTCACCCCGGTGATGGAGCGGGTGAACTGGCTCCATGATGTGCTGAACGTCACGATCGGCGTGATCACGCTCTTCGTGCTTGGCCTGCTGGTCTACGTGATGGTCCGCTTCCGTGCTTCGCGGAACCCGACGCCCACCACCTTGACGCACAATACCGTCCTCGAGATCGCCTGGACGGTCATCCCGATCCTGATCCTCGTCTTCATCGCCGTACCGTCGTTCCGGCTGCTCTACTACGGAGACAAAGCGGTCGATGCGGCCTTCACCGTCAAGGTCACGGGTCACCAGTGGTACTGGACCTACGAGTATCCCGATCACGGAAACTTCAAGGTCGAGAGCCGCATGCTGACCGAGGCCGATCGGGTCAAGCAGAAGCCGAACCACCCGCGCATGATGGCCGTCGATGAAGAGATGGTGGTGCCGAAGGACGCGGTGATCCGCGTCGTGGGAACCGCCGCCGACAGCATGCATGGCTGGACGGTGCCGGGCTTCGGCCTGAAGAAGACCGTGATCCCCGGTCGCCTCAACGAAGGCTGGATCCAGGTGGCCAAGGAAGGCTTCTATTTCGGCCAGTGCTCGCAGATTTGCGGCAACGCCCACGCCTATATGCCGATCGCGGTTCGCGTCGTGTCCAAGGCGGAGTTCGACGCCTGGGTCGAGCGCAAGAAGCGCTCGGCGGGGCTGATGCCGCCCCTCGAGACCGACGTCGCGTCGGTCGTTCCCCCCATTTCCCGCTAGTTTCGCGCGTCTCGTCAGGAGCATCCCATGGCCACCGCCCACGGCGCCTCGCACGCAGGCCACGACCACCACGATCACACCCCGACCGGGTGGCGCCGCTACGTCTACAGCACGAACCACAAGGACATCGGCACGATGTACCTTGTGTTCTCGATCATGGCGGCGTTCATCGGCGCGGGCTTTTCCGTGTGGATGCGCATGGAGCTCGCCAGCCCGGGCGTGCAGTACTTCAACGCGCCGGACGGCTCGCCCAACGGCCATCTCTGGAACACGGTCGTGACCGCACACGGCCTGATCATGGTGTTCTTCGTGGTCATGCCGGCGCTGATCGGCGGGTTCGGCAACTGGTTCGTGCCGCTGATGATCGGGGCGCCCGACATGGCGTTTCCGCGCATGAACAACATCAGCTTCTGGCTGCTGCCGCCCGCTTTCATCCTGCTGCTGATGTCGGCGGTGGTCGGCGGCGGCGTGGGCACCGGCTGGACGATCTATCCGCCGCTCACGGTCCAGCAGGGCGCCGGCATGGATCTCGCGATCTTCTCGCTGCACATCGCGGGCGCCTCGTCGATCCTGGGCGCGATCAACTTCATCACGACGATCTTCAACATGCGCGCGCCGGGCATGACACTGCATCGCATGCCGCTGTTCGCTTGGTCGATCCTGGTGACGGCATTCCTGCTGCTCCTGGCGCTGCCCGTGCTGGCCGGCGCGATCACGATGCTGCTGACCGATCGCAATTTCGGCACGCATTTCTTCGATCCGGCTGGCGGCGGCGATCCGACGCTGTTCCTGCACCTCTTCTGGTTCTTCGGGCACCCCGAGGTCTACATCATGATCCTTCCGGCGTTCGGGATCGTGAGCCACATCATCTCGACCTTCTCGCGCAAGCCGGTGTTCGGCTATCTCGGCATGGCGTACGCCATGGTGGCGATCGGCGTGGTTGGCTTCGTCGTGTGGGCGCACCACATGTACACCGTCGGCATGGACGTCGACACGCGCGCCTATTTCGTGGCCGCGACCATGGTGATCGCGGTGCCGACCGGCGTGAAGATCTTCAGCTGGATCGCCACCATGTGGGGCGGCTCGCTGCGCTTCGAGGTGCCGATGCTCTGGGCAATCGGCTTCATCTTCCTGTTCACCGTGGGCGGTGTCACCGGCGTCGTTTTGGCCAATGCCGGCGTCGACTACGCGCTGCACAACACCTACTACGTGATCGCGCACTTCCACTACGTGCTGTCGCTCGGTGCGGTGTTCGGCATGTTCGCGGGCTTCTACTACTGGCTGGGCAAGATGTCGGGCCGGCAGTACTCCGAGTGGGCGGCCCAGGTGCATTTCTGGACCACGTTCATTGGCGTGAACCTCACCTTCTTCCCGATGCATTTCAGCGGGCTCGCTGGCATGCCGCGCCACTATGTGGACTATCCCGACGCGATGGCCGGTTGGAACTACATCTCCTCCATCGGTGCCTACATCTCGTTCGGCTCGGCGGTGTTCTGGCTGATCTTCATCGTGTTCGGTACGCTCCTGGCGGGCCGCAAGGTCGGCGCGAACTACTGGGGCGACGGCGCGGACACGCTGGAGTGGACGGTGGACTCGCCGCCGCCCTTCCACACCTTCGAAGAGCTGCCGCGCATCGCGCCGGCGGCGCATCACTGACGCGGGAGCGGGCGCACCCCTGGCGGGCGCCCGCGTGACGGTTCGATGAGCGACGTATCGACGGCACTGACGGCGGAAGAGCTGGGCGCGTTCGGGCGGCAAACCCGCGTGCGCGACTATGTTGAGCTGTTGAAGCCGCGCGTGATGTCCTTGGTGGTGTTCACCGGCCTCGTGGGCGTTCTGATCGCACCGGGGGCGATCCATCCGGTGACGGCGGCGATCGCGGTCGCGGCGATCGCGCTGGGCTCGGGCGCCGCGGGCGCCATCAACATGTGGTACGAGCGCGACCTCGACGCGGTGATGGAACGGACGCGAGGGCGCCCGCTTCCGACCGGTCGGGTGGCGCCCGACGACGCGCTGGCGCTCGGTGTCCTGCTCTCGGTGTTCTCGGTGGCGCTGATGGCGCTCGCGACCAATCCGGTTGCCGCCGCGCTGCTCGCTGCG
Source organism: Alphaproteobacteria bacterium (assembly GCA_016870115.1). GTDB lineage: Bacteria > Pseudomonadota > Alphaproteobacteria > Reyranellales > Reyranellaceae > VGCH01. The sequence goes on from VGCH01000007.1 coordinate 3,418, forward strand.
GCGATCCTGTTCTACGTGTTCATCTACACCATGTGGCTGAAGCCGCGGACGCCGCAGAACATCGTGATCGGCGGCGCGGCCGGCGCGTTCCCGCCGATGATCGGATGGGCCGCGGTCAGCGGCGACGTTTCGGCGACGGCGATCGCGCTGTTCGCGCTGATCTTCCTGTGGACGCCACCGCACTTCTGGGCGCTGGCGCTCTATCGCTGCGAGGACTACCGCCGCGCGGGCGTGCCGATGCTGCCGGTGGTCGCCGGCGCACGGACGACCAAGAACCAGATCCTGCTCTATTCGCTGTTGCTCCTGCCGGCGGGCCTCGCGCCGTCGCTGCTGGGCACAAGCGGCTGGCTCTATGGCGCGGTGTCTCTGGCGCTGGGTGTCGTGTTCGTGGCGCTGGCGCTCCGGGTTTGGCGCTCGGCGGATGATGGCGCGGACCACGGCGCCGCCCGCCGTCTGTTCCGGTTTTCGCTGATTTATCTTGCCGCCTTGTTCGCCGCCCTGCCGGTGGACAAGGCGCTTGGCCAATGAGCGGGGTCGCGATGGATGCGCCGCGCCGCCCGGGCGACACCGATCTGCACCGCCGTCAACGCGGCAAGAACCTGTTCGTGCTGTGGACGCTGATCGGGCTCTGCGCGGTGTTCTTCGTGATGACCATCGTTCGCATGGGCGGCAAGGCATGAGCGCGCTCGCCGACCGCAACGCGCGGACCGCGCGACGACTGGCGCTGCTGGTGGGCGGCATGGTCGGTCTCGCCTTCGCGTCGGCGCCGCTCTACGACATGTTCTGTCGTGTCACCGGCTTCGGTGGAACGCCGCTGGTGGCCAACGCGGCGTCGGACCGGCCGATCGGCGATCGCGTGGTCGCGGTCCGGTTCGACTCGAACGTCGATCCCAATCTGCCCTGGCGTTTCCAGCCGCTGGAGCGCGAGGTCCGCGTGCGGGTCGGCGAGGAACGGCTGATGCATTATCGCGTCACCAACGTGTCGCAGCGACCGATCGTTGGCACCTCGACCTACAACGTGACGCCCGAGCACGCCGGTCCGACCTTCAACAAGCTCCAGTGCTTCTGCTTCACCGAGCAGCTTCTGCTGCCGGGCCAGTCCATGGACATGCCGGTCGTGTTCTTCGTCGATCCGGACATGGCCAAGGACCGGCGCTACGACAACGTTCGAACCATCACGCTCTCCTACACCTTCTTCGAGGCGAAGACGGAGCGTGCGAAGACGATCCTGAGCGGCCTGCAGGCCGCGCCGACCGGAAAGGGTGGATGATCATGGCCCAAGGCGCTCCCAAGCATCCCTATCACCTCGTCGATCCGAGCCCGTGGCCGGCGCTAGGCGCGGTCGGCGCGCTGCTCGCTGCGCTGGGCGGCGTCGCCTACATGCACCCCGGCATGTACGGCAAGGGTGCCGAAGCCTTCTTCAAGGGCATTGGCTGGTGGGGCGTGATCCCCGGCTTCCTGATCATCTTCGCCACGATGTGGTGGTGGTGGCGCGACGTCATCGCCGAATCGCGCGTCTACCACACCAAGGTTGTGCAGCTCGGCCTGCGCTACGGGATGATCCTGTTCATCGCGTCGGAAGTGCTGTTCTTCTCGGCCTTCTTCTGGGCGTTCTTCGACGCCTCGATCTACGCGGGCGCGCCCGAGATGCCGGTCCGCACCGAGGCCACGGGCGGCGTCTGGCCCCCCAAGGGCGTGACCGTCCTCCCGCCCTTCGACCTGCCCTTCATGAACACGCTCATCCTGCTGCTGTCGGGCACAACGGTCACCTGGGCGCACCACGCCATCCTTGAGGGCAACCAGCGCGACGCGGTGCGGGGCCTGCTGCTGACCGTGATCCTGGGCGCGATCTTCACCGGCGTGCAGATCTTCGAGTACGCCGTCGCGCCGTTCGGCTTCAAGGACAACATCTACTCGTCGACGTTCTTCCTCGCGACGGGCTTCCACGGCTTCCACGTCTTCGTCGGCACCGTGTTCCTGATCGTTTGCCTGTTCCGGGCGATGAAGGGTCACTTCAAGCCGGACCAGCATTTCGGCTTCGAGGCCGCCGCCTGGTATTGGCACTTCGTCGACGTGGTCTGGCTGTTCCTGTTCTTCTGCATCTACTGGTGGGGCGCGGGCAACGCGCCGATCGTGGGGCACTGAGCAGGCGCGATCGATCGAAACGGACCGCCGGGGAAACCCGGCGGTTCTTTTTTGCGGTCCCGTGCATGGACGCCGGCCGCCCGTTCCGCTAATGCCGCCCGGCATGTTCAGGCTCAAGCCCGCCCTCTGGCCGACGCTCTTCACGCTGCCCACGCTCGTCCTCGCGCTGGGGCTGGGTTTCTGGCAGCTCGAACGCCGCGAATGGAAGCGCGACATCCTCGACCGCATCGCGACCAACCAGGCGGCGCCAGTCATGCCGTTCGCCGACCTGCTCGCGGCCGACCCGCAACGCCATGAATACGGCAAGGTGAGACTGGCCGGGACGTTCATGCATGAGCGCGAGTTCCACCTCGCCGCGCGCAACCATCGCAACAAGGTCGGGCTGCAGATCGTGACGCCGGTCCGACTCGACGATGGAAGGATCGTGCTGTTCAATCGCGGTTGGGTTCCCTCCGAGCGCAAGGATCCGGCGCGCCGTGCCGAGGGCCAGCTTGCGGGGCGCCAGGAGCTTTCGGGCGTCGTTCGGCGGACGCAGACCGGACGCTGGATGGCGCCGGAGAACGCGCCCGACAAGAACGTCTGGTTCCATGTCGATGTCCCCGCGATCCGTGCCTTGGCGGGCGCCTCTCCCGACGCGCGTCTCGACCGCTTCTTCATCGAGGCTGACGATCGCGCCAATCCGGGTGGCATCCCGATCGGCGGCCAGACCCGCCTCGACATTCCCAATGACCATCTGCAGTACGCGATCACCTGGTTCCTGGTCGCGCTCTCGCTGATCGGCGTCTATCTCGCGTTCCACTGGCAGAACGGCTGGCTCACGGTCGCGGGTCGCCGGCGTCCCGACGGCGCATGACGCCGCAGGACGCCTACGTCGAACTCGTCCGGCGTTTCCATCGGATGGCGGTGCTGGGTCGCGCCTCGGCCATCCTGGGCTGGGATCGCTCGACCTTCATGCCGGCGGGCGCCACCGAGGATCGTGCCGAGCAACTGGCGACGCTGGGCGTCATGGGCCACGAACTCCTCGTGGCCCCCGACATGGGCGATCTGCTGGCCTCTGCAGAAGAGGGCGCGGACCGTTTCGAGGACTGGCCGCGCGCCAATCTGCGAGAGATGCGGCGGCACTGGTCGCACGCCCGGGCGCTCGACGCCGCGCTGGTCGAACGGCGGACGCGCGCGACCGCCGCGTGCGAGATGGTGTGGCGGCAGGCCAAAGCCGACGGCGACTTTGCCGCCCTGCTGCCGACCTTCCGCGAGGTCCTTGCCGTCACGCGTCAGGTGGCCGACGCCAAGGTCGCGGCGCTCGGCCTCGCGCCGTACGACGCGCTGCTCGACGAGTACGAGCCGGGCAGCACGGCCGCCCGGGTTTCCGCCCTCTTCGAGCCGCTTCGCAGCGCCTTGCCGGGCTTGCTTCAGCGGGTGCTCGAGGTGCAGCGCCGCGCGGGCGCGCCGCTTCCCCTGCCGGGCCCGTTTCCAGTCGAGGCGCAGCGCGCGCTGGGTGAGCGCTTCATGCGGGCGCTGGGCTTCGATTTCGAGCGCGGCCGGCTCGACGTCTCGGCGCATCCCTTCACCGGTGGCACGCCCGACGATGTGCGCATCACCACCCGCTACGACGAGGCCGATTTCTCGCGCGCGCTGATGGGTGTCCTGCACGAGACCGGCCATGCGCTCTACGAGCTCGGTCTGCCCGCCGCCTGGCGCCATCAGCCGGTGGGTGCTGCGCGCGGGATGGCGCTGCACGAGAGCCAGTCCCTGTTGATCGAGATGCAGGCCTGCCGCAGTCGCGACTTCGCGATCTATTCCGCGCCGCACCTCGCGACGGCCTTCGGCGGCAGCGGTCCCGCCTGGACCGCGGACAACCTCTATCGCCACCAGACCCGCGTCGCGCCCGGGTTCATCCGGATCGATGCGGACGAGCTCACCTATCCGCTGCATGTCGTGTTGCGGTTCGAGCTGGAGCGAGCGCTCCTGTCCGGCGACCTCGCGCTCGCCGATTTGCCGGGCGCCTGGAACGACGGCATGCGCGATCTGCTCGGGATCGTGCCGCCGACCGATCGGGAAGGCTGTCTGCAGGATATCCATTGGCCCGACGGCGCGTTCGGCTACTTCCCGACCTACACGATGGGGGCGCTGGCGGCGGCCCAGCTCTTCGCGGCGGCGCTGGCGGCCGAGCCCGGGATTCCGACGGCCATCGCGGCCGGCGACTTCGCGCCGCTTGTCGGGTGGCTCAGGACCCATGTGCACGGGCGCGGGAGCTCGGCGTCGACCGACGCCATCCTGGAACGCGCGACGGGCGCGCCGCTCGGCACGGCGACCTTCCTGCGCCATCTGGAAACCCGCTACCTGGCGGCGTATGAGTGAGCCATGCTGGACCTACGCCCCAACTGCGAATGCTGCGACCGGGACCTGCCGAATGGCGCGGTTGACGCGCTGATCTGCACGTTCGAGTGCACCTTTTGCGCCGACTGCGCGAGCACGCATTTCGGCGGACGCTGCCCGAACTGCGGTGGCGACCTGGTGCGCCGCCCGACCCGACCCGAGAAAGCGCTGGCGCGGTTCCCCGCCTCGACCACGCGTGTGCGCAAGGATCATCCGACCTGCAGGTCGGTCGCCTGAGTCTCGCGCGATGAAGTACATCAGCACGCGCCACAGCTCCCAGGGCGCCGGCGAGACGCTGACCTTCGAGGAGGTCATGCTGGCTGGCCTCGCGCGCGATGGTGGCCTCTATCTGCCGCTCGAGTGGCCGCGCCTGTCGACCGCCGAATGGTCGGCGATGCGTGGTCTGCCCTACAACGAAGTGGCGCTTCGCGTGATGCGGCCGTTCGTGGCCGGCACCTTCGACGAGGATGAGTTCGCCCGCCTTGTGGCCGACAGCTACCGCACGTTCGAGTCTCCCGAGGTCGCGCCGCTGAAGCCGCTCGGCGACTCGGGCCTGCATCTGCTGGAGCTGTTCCACGGGCCGACGCTCGCCTTCAAGGATGTGGCGCTGCAACTGCTTGGCCGCATGCTGGAAGTGCGATTGGCCGCCCGCAACCGCCGCGCCGTCATCGTGGGCGCGACCTCCGGCGATACGGGCTCGGCCGCCATCGAGGCGGTGCGTGGCAAGCGCGCGATCGACATCTTCATGATGCATCCGTTTGGCCGTGTGAGCGAGGTCCAGCGTCGCCAGATGACGACCGTCATGGCGCCCAACGTGCACAACATCGCCGTGCGCAGCACGTTCGATGACTGCCAGGACCTCGCCAAGGCTTGCTTCGCCGATCTCGCCTTTCGCGACCGTCATTCGCTGACGGCGGTGAACTCGATCAACTTCGCCCGCGTGATGGCGCAGATCGTCTATTACGCCTGGGCGGCGCTCCGGCTCGGCGCGCCTGACCGGCCGGTGGCCTTTTCGGTGCCGACCGGCAACTTCGGGAATGTCTATGCCGGCTACGCTGCCGCCTGCATGGGCCTGCCGATCTCGCACTTCGTCGTCGCGACCAACCGCAACGACATCCTGGCGCGGGTGCTCGCCGACGGGACGATGGCAACCGCCGTTGTCGAGCCCTCCCTTAGCCCCAGCATGGACATCCAGATCTCGTCCAACTTCGAGCGGCTGCTGTTCGATCTCTATGGCCGCGATGGCAAGGCGCTGGCCGCCGCCATGCAGTCTTTCCGTGCGACCGGCAAGCTGGCGCTCGGCGAGGCGGGCTTCAGCAGCCTGCGCCGCCTGTTTGATGGCGACCGCTGCGACGACGAGGAGACCGTCTCGGCCATCGCCGATTGCCACAAGCGCTATGGCGAAGTGCTCGATCCTCATACCGCCATCGGCTACGCCGCCGCGAAGCGCAATCGTCGCGATCCGGCGATCCCGATGGTCGTGCTGGCGACGGCGCATCCCGCCAAGTTCCCGGACGCTGTCGAGCGCGCGATCGGGCGTCGGCCGGAACTGCCCGGCCGTCTCGCCGACCTGATGGATCGCGCCGAGCGGGTCGACGGCCTCACCAACGATGTCGCGGCGCTGAAACGCATGATCGACGAGCGCATGTCGGCCGTTCAGCCGGCACGGGCGCCGCGTCGATGACCGGCCCGCGAGTCACGACGCTGGCCAACGGCTTTCGCGTCGTCGTGGACGAGATGCCGACCGTGGAATCCGCGGCGCTCGGTGTCTGGGTGGCCTGCGGCACGCGCCATGAGACAGCCGCGCTGAATGGCGCCGCGCATCTGCTGGAGCATATGGCCTTCAAGGGCACGCGGACCCGGTCGGCCCGTGTCATCGCCGAGGAAATCGAGTCCGTCGGCGGCAGTCTCAACGCCTACACCGGTCGCGAGATCACCGCGTACCACGCCTCCGTCCTGAAGGAGGATGTCGGCCTCGGTGTGGAGATGATTGCCGACATCCTGCGCCACTCGGTCTTCGATCCCGATGAGCTCCAGCGCGAGCGCGGCGTAATCCTGCAGGAGATCGGTCAGGCGCTCGATACGCCGGACGACCTGATCTTCGACCGCTTCCAGGAGACCGCGCTGCCCGGACAGCCGCTGGGTCGGCCTGTGCTGGGTACGGCAGAGAGCGTCGAGGCGATCGGACGCGACGATCTCTTTGCCTGGCTCGCCCGCCACTATACGGCGGAGAACATGGTGCTCTCCGCCGCCGGACGGGTCGAGGAAGCGCGGATCCTCGAGCTCGCGGAGCGTCATTTCGGTTCAGTGGCGCGCGGCACCGGCAGCGCCGGGACTGTGGAACCGATCCGCTACGTTGGCGGCGATGGTCGCGAGGATCGGACGCTGGAGCAGGCCCATCTGGTTTTGGGGTGCCAGGGTGTCGGCTATCGCGACCCGGACTACTTCGCGATGGCGGTATTCTCCACACTGTTCGGCGGAGGCATGTCGTCCCGGCTGTTCCAGCGCATCCGTGAGGAACGCGGCCTCGTCTACGGCATCCACAGCTTCAATGCCGCCTATGCCGATGGTGGCCTGTTCGGCATCTACGCCGGCACCGGCGAGGACGATCTGGAGGAGCTCGTGCCCGCCGTGTGCGAGGAGTTAGTCGCGGTGGCTGAAGGCGCGACCGACGCCGAGCTGGCCCGGGCACGCAATCAGATCAAGGCGGGGACCTTGATGGCGCTCGAGTCGAGCCACGCTCGCTGCGAGCAGGCGGCCCGTCATCTCTTGATCCACGGTCGCACGATTCCCTATGCCGAGATCGTCTCGCGTATCGAGGGAGTCGATCGCGACGCGATCACCCGCGTGGTGCGCCGGCTGCTCGGCAGCCCGCTCACGGTCGCCGCCCTCGGTCCGGTCGGCAAACTCGAGTCTCTCGACGGCATCTCGCGGCGGCTGGCGCCCTAGCGGGACTTAGGCAGCCTGCTTGGTGGGCTGGCGCGGCGGGACGCCAATTGCCGCGCGCTCGCACACGGTGCGAACTTCGGTGCTGTGGCGAATGAGATTGAAGCGCAGCGCCGTGTAGAGCGAGATCAGGCCGGTCATCTTGGCGTCGAAATCGATGATCAGCACGACGCGGGTCTGGGGGGTCTCGTTCTTCACCCAGTGTTCGCGGGTGTCGTCGAACACCAGCGGCTTTCCCTCTTCCCAGTGGAAATGGTAGCCGCCGATTTCGATCCAGCACTTCTCCGGCTCATCGGGCACGATCAGCGGGTAGTGGAACCGCACAACGCCCGCCGCCGACCCGCGATGCGGCTCGATCTCGGCGAAACCGTGGAGAATGCTGAACAGCGCCGTGTGGACGCCCGGGATGCGATTGATCGCGGCAATCGTGTCGGGCACCGCCGCGACGTTTTCGGGAATCTCGTGCCCCCAGATCTTCAGCAGGAAGGTCCGCCAGGCACGGCCCGGGACGTAGAGATCGCGCGGGTGCACCTCGTGCAGCGCCGGAATCTCCTCGTGATGTGACAGCAGGTAGGCGAGGTCCGCCTTGATCAGGTCGTGGCTTTTCTTCAGCTCGGCCAGCACGGGAAACGCCTTGAGCGCCTCGTCACCGCCCAGGGGCAGTTTGGGCATCTGGCGCAGGATCGCATTCGACATGCGGAGATTGAAGTTCTCCAGCGGCTCCTGGGGCACCCAGATATTCTTGGTAAGGTAGAACCGGCCTTTTTGACCGACCTTTTCATCGACCATGATGTCTGTACTCGTGGTGGGGGCAATCCAGTCCGAGGGGCATATTCCACGCCCTGCGGACTGGCTCAAGGGGGGTGAACGCCGCAGCCGACCCCCACATGGAGTACGCGCCTGCCGGGGGCCCCGGATTAAGGTATGATGGGGCGAATGTTCCGGTTCGCAGACGTTCCGCTGTCGATCGCTTCAATGACCCGCTTGGCGGGTCGACGGGTGTTCTTGCGGGCGCCCATGATGGACGACTGGGCTGAATGGGCCGAATTGCGCGCCCGAAGCCGAAACTTCCTGATGCCGTGGGAGCCGACTTGGCCCGAGGATGGGTTGGCGCGGGATCATTTCCGCCGTCGTATCCGTCAACAGGTGCGCGAGTGGCGTGCGGGCGAGGGCTACGCCTTCTTTGTCTTCAGCGCCGAAAACCGGCGTCTCGTGGGTGGTGTCAACCTCAGCAACGTGCGCCGCGGTGTCGCCCAGGCGGCAAGCGTCGGCTACTGGATGGGGCAGCCCTATGCCGGGCACGGATTCATGACCGACGCGGTCCGCGCGAGCCTGCCCTTCGTCTTCGACGAGTTGCGCCTGCACCGGCTGGAGGCGGCCTGCCTGCCGCACAATGAACCCTCGAAAGCCGTGTTGGCCAAAGTTGGTTTCCACGAAGAAGGGCTGGCGCGCCAATACCTCAGGATCAACGGCCAGTGGGCGGACCACCTGTTGTTCGCCCTCTTGCGAGCCGACTACGACCGGCATCTGAGGGGGCTGCCGTGACGGGTGCGTCGGGACGAAGGGGCGTGATCGCCGGGGCGACAGCGGCAATGATTGCGCGCCCGGCTTGGGCGTGGCCAGATCGTTCCCTTCGATTTGTCGTGAGCTTCGCGCCCGGAACTGCGACGGACAATCTCGCGCGCGTCCTGGCCGACGCAATGTCGCCGGCGCTGGGGCAGCCGATCGTCATCGAGAACAAGCCGGGTGCGCAAGGCTCGATCGGCGCCAACCAGGTCGCCAAGGCGGCGCCTGATGGCTACACGATCCTCGTCGGTTCGGCGACGACACAGGCCGCCGCTGCGTCGCTGCTGAAGTCGATCACCTACGATCCGGTCCGCGACTTCGCACCGATCGCGCGTCTGGGCCATATCGCACAGGTGCTGGTGGTCCCGGCTGAGTCGGCGATTCGGTCGGTCGCCGACCTGGTCGCCGCGGCGCGCGCGCGGCCGGGCGCGCTGAACTACGGCCAGGGATCGAGCGGCAACCTCCTGCCATCCGCGACACTCGCCAAGCGACTTGGTCTCGAGGTCACGCGCGTGAACTACCGCAGTCCGCCGCAGGCGATGGCCGAGGTACTGAGCGGACAGGTTCAGTTCATGTTCATCGACGTATCGGCGGCGCTGGGTCGAATCCGGGCCGGCAAGCTGCGGGCACTCGCCGTGAGTGCGGCCCGACCGGGTCCGCTGTTGCCGGGTGTTCCGTCGATCGCCGAGACATTGCCGGGATTTGAGCTCCTGACGTGGTTCGCCATGTACGCACCGGCGGGAACATCGGCCGCCATCGTCGATCGGATGAACGCCGCCTGCCGTGTGGCGTTCGCCGATGCCACGGTCGCCCGCCGACTCGCCGAGATGGGGTTCGACGTCTACGCGTCTACGCCGGCTGAGGCCGGCGCCTTCACCGCCGCCGAGGTGGGCAAGTGGAAAGCGCTGGTCGCCGAAACGGGGATCGAGCCCGAGTAGCGATGCGCGACATCACGCCGGAGACGATCACGAGCGCCTTCGCGCGCTATGCCGAGCGGGCGCCGTCGGCACGCGCGCGCGAGCTGCTGGTGGCACTGGCCGGACATCTGCACGGGTTCGTCCGGGACCATCGCGTGACGCATGGCGAGTGGCAGGCGGCGGTATCGGCATTGACCCGCGCCGCCGCCATTACAGACGCGGATCGCAACGAATTCATCCTGTTCTCGGATCTGTTGGGCGTGTCGTCGCTCGTCGACATGGTCAACGCGCGCGCCGACGCGACCTCGTCGTCCGTCTTGAGGCCGTTCCATGTCGAGGCCGCGCCGCCGCTACCCGATGGCGGCGATCTCTGGCGGGGCCAGGCCGGCGAGCCGCTGGTTGTTGTGGGGCAGGTGGCCGATAACGCCGGCCGCGGCGTCGCCGGGTGCGTGCTCGATCTCTGGCAGACCGCCGGCAATGGCCTCTATGCCCAGCAGGATCCGGCGCAGCCCGCGATGAACTACCACGCACGGTTGGCCTGCGCGGCCGACGGCAGTTTCGCGCTCACCACTGTCCGTCCGATGCCCTACACCGTCCCGGATGACGGACCCGCCGGCGACATGTTGCGCGCGCTGGGGCGCGAGGCTTGGCGACCGGCGCACCTGCACATCATCGCTCGCGCCCCGGGCTTCGCCCCGCTGGTGACGGAGCTCTTTCCCGCCGATGATCCCTGGCTTGATCGTGATGCCGTGTTCGGCGTGCGGGCAGACCTCGTCCTGCCGTTCGAACGAATGAGGGATGCGCGGCAACTTCCGGCGCACCTTGTCGCGCGGGACCGCTTGCCGTCGGCATTCTGGGTGGTCCGGCCGGAGCTCACTCTCGCCCGTGTCTGAGGTCCGGGCTGCGCCTGCCGGCGCGATCGCGTTGCGAGGCGTGGACAAGACCTACGCCAACGGCACGCGCGCGATTGACGGCGTCTCGCTGGAGATCGCGGCCGGATCCTTCGTGAGCGTGCTGGGCCCCTCGGGATGCGGCAAGTCCACGCTGCTGCGGATGATCGCGGGACTCATCGTGCCTACTGATGGGCGGATCGAGACAGGCGCGCGTGGGCGCGAGATCGGCTTCGTGTTCCAGGAGCCAACGCTTCTTCCCTGGGCCACGGCTGAGGCCAATGTCGCGCTTCCCCTCCGGCTGATGGGCGTCGACGCGGCCGACCGGCGCGAGCGGGCACGACAGATGCTGGCGCGGGTCGGGTTGGAGGGTTTCGAGGGCGCGTGGCCGCGCGAACTGAGCGGCGGCATGAAGATGCGCGTCTCGATCGCCCGCGCGCTCGTCGATCGCCCGCGCGTGCTGTTGCTGGACGAGCCGTTCGCGGCGCTGGACGAGATCGCGCGACACCGCCTCAACGCGGATCTGCTCGATCTGTGGCGAGAGACCGGCGTGACCGTGGTGTTCGTCACCCATTCGGTTTTCGAGTCGGCATTTCTGTCGCAGCGTATCGTCGTCATGTCGGCGCGGCCGGGGCGAATCGTCGCCGATCTCGCGGTCGATACGGACCAGACGCGGGATGAAGCCTTCCGCACCTCACCGGCCTACGGTGCCACCTGCCGGCGCGTCTCGGACGCGTTGCGCGAAGCGATGGCAGCGTGATGTCCGGCGCCTGGTCCCGGTTCGCCGCGCCCGCGATCGTCGGGTTGGTCGTGCTTGCGGCGTGGGAAATCGCGGTTCGCACCGGCGGGGTGCCACCCTATATCCTGCCTGGCCCCCTGCTGATCGCGCGCACGCTGGTCGCCGACTGGGGCACGCTCGCACCGGCGCTCGTCGCCACGCTCCGGATCGCGGCGCTGGCCTTGCTGGCCGCCGTCGTGGTGGGTGTGGCGCTGGCGGTCCTCTTCACACAATCGCGGTGGCTCGAGCGGTCCTTGCTGCCCTATGCGATCGTCCTGCAGGTCACGCCGATCGTGTCGATCGCGCCGCTGATCATCGTGTGGGCGAACGATGTCACGCTCTCGCTTCTGATCTGCGCGTGGATCGTTGCGTTCTTTCCGATCCTCTCCAACACGATGCTGGGGTTGAACTCCGTCGATCACAATCTGCTGGGACTCTTCCAGCTCTACGGCGCGGGACGCTGGCGCACGCTCTTGCACCTCCGGTTGCCTGCGGCTTTGCCCTATTTCCTGGGAGGCCTCCGGATCTCCGGCGGGCTGGCGCTGATCGGTGCGGTGGTTGCGGAGTTCGTCGCAGGCGCCGGCGGCTCGGGCTCGGGGCTCGCCTACCGCATTCTGGAAGCCGGCTACCAGCTCAAGATTCCAAGGATGTTCGCGGCATTGGTTCTGATCTCGGCGGCGGGCATCGCTATCCACCTTCTTCTGGCGGCGCTTTCGCACCTCTTGCTGCGGCGCTGGCATGACAGCGAGGCGGGGCGCGCCCTCTAGCGCCGTTCTACCGGCGCGCAGCGCGCGCCATGAACACGCTGCACGCGCCGACGGCGATCGCGAGCAACGCATACCCCAGGGCATAGGAGCCCGTGGCGTGCAGGAGACCGCGGAACAACAGCGGCGACAGCAGCGGTCCGGCGAACACGAACATCGAGGTCACCGCGGTGAACTCGCCGGCGCGGCCGGGTGGGGCGCGGTAGGCGCTCTCGGCGATGAACACGCCGTTCCAGCCGACGGCGGTGCCGCCGATCACGATCCACACGGCGAGAACCAGCCAGCCTGGCCAGTGCGGCCCGGAGAAGGCCATCGCGAAGCTGGTGACTGCGATGATCGCGCCAAGGCCCGCCAGCACGAGAGCCGGCCGTCGCAGCGCGTCGGCGACCACACCCCAAAACACCCGACCGAACGCGCCCGCGATCGTCGCGGCGGAGAGCAGGGCGCCGGCGGCGACGAAATCCATACCAAGGCCGTCGACGGCATAGACAACCGTGAAGTTCACCACGATGGCCTGAGTCGCCGAGAACACCATCCCGATCGCGCACATGGCGCGCAGCACCGGATCCCGTAGCGCGAGGCGCACGGGCTCGATCACCTCGCTCCAGCTCGGGAGCAGGCGCGCCGGACGCGGGCCATCCGCGTGGGTATCGAGGGTCGCGCGCAGCGGTTCGATCGCCAATGCACCGACGAAGGAGAGCATACCGACGCCGGCGGCCGCGCCGCGCCAGCCCCAGTCCAGCGCGAAGGTCGGCAGGAGCGCGCCGCACAGCGCGAAGCCCACCGGCACGCCACTCTGCTTCAGCGAGAAGGTGACGTTGGCGAGGCGCGGCGGTGAGACGCGGGCGAGAATCTGTGAGCTCGCGATGGTGAGCGGACCCGATCCCAGCCCCACGACCAGCGCGGACACGGCGGCAAGCGCGAGATCGCCCGCGGCGAACATGAGCGACCCGACGCCGGCGATCGCGAGGCCGATCTGGGTGAAGCGGATGGGACCCAGCCGCCGGCTGAGCGCGCCCGCACCGACCGTCGACGCCAGCGCCGCGAGATAGACCAGCGACACATAGTAGGCGATGTCGGCCGGCGCCGCGCCGAGGGCGGGCGCCGCCTCGGGGGCCAGCACCGACGCCTGGTTGAAGGCGATGGTAGAGACGATCTGGATGGCGGTGAGCGACACCAGCGCCAGAAGGTAGACGCGCGTTCCCTCCGCGGGTCGCCTCATCGACCGCTGCGTCGGGCCGGCTTGCCGCGGCTGCCCGAGCCGGTGCGGACACCGCGGAACACCCGTGAGTTCTGCATCTTGCCGAGATTGACGTCGGCGTTGGCGGCACGCGCCTGGCCGGGCAGCTCCAGCTCGTTGGCCTCGAGGCGGCGGATTTCGTCGCGCAGGCGGGCCGCATCCTCGAAGTCGAGGTTGGCGGCCGCCTCGCGCATGCGTTTCTCCAGCGCGCCGATATGGCTCCGCAGATTGTGTCCGACCAGATGCGTGTCGCCGGAGACGCCGGTGTCAACCGTGTAGTGGTCGCGCTCGGCGGTGGATTGCAGGATCTCGGCGATGTTCTTGCGCACCGATGCCGGCGTGATCCCGTGCGCCTCGTTGTAGGCGGTCTGCCGCGTCCGTCGCCGCTCGGTTTCGGCCATGGCGTAGACTATCGAGTCGGTCTTCTTGTCGGCGTAGAGGATGACCCGGCCATCGATGTTGCGCGCGGCGCGGCCAATCGTCTGGACCAGCGAGGTGGGCGAGCGCAGGAAGCCCTCCTTGTCGGCGTCGAGAATGGCGACCAGCGCGCATTCCGGGATGTCCAACCCCTCGCGCAACAGGTTGATGCCGACCAGCACGTCGAAGGCGCCGAGGCGCAGGTCGCGGATGATCTCGATCCGCTCCAGCGTGTCGATGTCGGAATGCAGGTAGCGGCAGCGGATGCCGGACTCATGCATGTACTCGACAAGATCCTCGGCCATCCGTTTGGTCAGCACCGTCACCAGCACGCGCCGGCCGGCTTTCGCGCAATCGCGGCACTCGGCAATCAGGTCGTCGACCTGCTTCTCGACGGGCCGGATGATGACCACCGGGTCGATCAGGCCGGTCGGGCGGATGACCTGTTCGACGAAAGCGCCCTGCGTGCGGTCCATCTCCCAGGTGCCCGGAGTGGCGCTCACGAACAGAGTCTGGGGGCGAAGCGTATCCCACTCCTCGAACTTGAGCGGGCGGTTGTCGATCGCGGAGGGGAGGCGGAAACCGAACTCAGCCAGCACGCTCTTGCGGTTGAAGTCGCCGCGGAACATGCCGCCGATCTGCGGCACCGTGACGTGGCTTTCGTCGACGATCAGAAGCGAGCTCTCGGGGAAGTACTCGAACAGCGTGGGCGGCGGTTCGCCGGGGCGCCGGCCGGTGAGGTAGCGCGAATAGTTCTCGATGCCGGCGCAGGAGCCGGTGGTCTCCAGCATCTCGATGTCGAACATGGTGCGCTGTTCGAGCCGCTGCGCCTCGAGTAGGCGGCCCGCGCGGTTGAACTCGTCGAGCCGCTGCTTGAGGTCTGTCTTGATGCGCTGGATCGCGCCCTGCATGGTCGGGCGGGGTGTGACGTAGTGGCTGTTGGCATAGACCACGATGTCGCCCAGCGTCGCGGTGCGATCGCCGGTCAGTGGGTCGAACTCGGCGATGCTCTCGATCTCGTCGCCGAACAGCTCGATCCGCCAGGCCTTGTCCTCGTAGTGGGCGGGAAACAGGTCAACCGTATCGCCGCGCACCCGGAAGGTCCCGCGCTGGAAGGCGTTGTCGTTGCGCCGGTACTGCTGCTCGACGAACTTGCGCAGGAGCGTCGTGCGGTCCATGCGCTCGCCCTTTGTCAGGCGGAAGGTCATCGACTGGTAGTTCTCGAGCGGCCCGATGCCGTAGATGCAGGAGACCGACGCCACGATCACCACATCATCGCGCTCCATCAGCGCGCGCGTCGCCGAGTGGCGCATTCGGTCGATCTGTTCGTTGATCGAGGAGTCCTTCTCGATGTAGGTGTCGGTCCGCGGCACATAGGCTTCGGGCTGGTAGTAGTCGTAGTAGGACACGAAGTACTCGACCGCATTGTCGGGAAAGAATCCCTTCATCTCGCCATAGAGCTGGGCGGCCAGCGTCTTGTTGGGTGCCAGCACCAGCGCCGGCCGGCCGGTCCGCGCGATCACGTTCGCCATGGTGAAGGTCTTGCCCGACCCGGTGACGCCCAGCAGCACCTGGTCGCGTTCGCGGGCCGCGAGGCCCTCCATCAGTTGGCGGATCGCCTCGGGCTGGTCGCCGGCAGGCGTGTAGTCCGATTGCAGCCGGAACGCGCCGCCGCCCACGCGCTCGGGCCGCCGTTGGATGAACGGCATCTCAAGCGGCACGAAGGCAGCTGGGGCGGGCGCGCGGGACATGGCCCTTTATACGGCGTCGGCGGCCCGAATGGCGCGGGATAATCCCGCAAGACGGCCGCAGCGATCCGTGGCAAGCCTCGACCCGGATGGAGGGATTGCTCACCGGAACGTTCGTGGCGGCGGCGGCCGTGGCGCTGGTCGCCGGCACGGTGCGCGGCTTCGCGGGCTTTGGCGCTGCCATGATCATGACGCCCGCGCTCTCGGCGCTCTATGGGCCGGGGACCGGCATCGCCCTCTGCCTGCTGCTGGAGATCGCGGTCGCGCTGCCGCTCCTGCCGCGGGCGCTGCCGCTCGTGGAGTGGCGCCGCATCGTCGTCCTGGGCGGCGCGGCCGCGCTGCTCGCGCCGGCTGGCACCTGGGCGCTCACCCGCATCGATCCCGCGCCCATGCGCTGGCTGGTCTCGGCGATCGTCCTGCTGGCCGTGGCGCTCCTCGCCTCCGGTTGGCGCTTCCGCGGACGCCCTTCGACCGGCGCGACCATCGTGGCCGGCGCCTCGAGCGGGTTCCTGAACGGCCTGTCCGGCATGGCCGGACCTCCGATCGCCTTCTACTACCTCGCGGGCCAAGACGAGGCCGCCCGGGTTCGCGCCAACCTCACGACCTACTTCGTCGTGGTCGACCTCGCAGCGCTTGCGAGCTTCGGCGCCAACGGGCTGCTCTCCACCGATCTCGGCCTTCACGGCCTCGCGCTCGCACCCGCTGTCGTCGTGGGCGGCCTGCTGGGCGAACGCCTCTTCCCGCTCGCCAGCGAGGCCTTCTACCGCCGCCTCGCGCTCATTCTGCTGACGGCCGTGGCAATCGGTGCCTTGATCGTGTGACCGCCGCGGCGTAGCCCCGGATCATGCGCATCTGGGATACGCTGGTCGATGGCGCGACCCGACTGGTCATGGACGGACCGATCGGCGCGCTGCTCGGCGCGCGCCCCGCGCCGCCCGGCGTCCATCCCGGCACGCAGCAGATCGGCTTCACCATCGGCGTGATTGCGCTGGGCGCCAAGATGGCGCGGGTCGATGGCGCGGTGACGTCCGACGAGGTCGAGGCCTTCCGTTCGTTCTTTCGGGTGCCGGAAGGAGAGGAGGGCCATGTCCGCCGCTTTTTCGACCTCGCCAAGCGCGATGCGCTGGGCTTCGAGCCCTATGCCCGCCAGGTCGCTGCGCTGTTTCCCGACGCGCCGGAGATTCTCGAGGATGTGCTCGAGGGCCTGATCGACATCGCCCAGGCCGACGGCAAACTGGGCGAGGCGGAGGCCGCTTATCTCGCGCGGGTCGCCGACATTTTCGGCCTGGACTCCGCGCGATTCGAGCGCGCCAAGGCGGCGGCGCTGGGTGAGGCGTCGTGCGAGGCCTGCGCGGTTTTGGGTGTCGATCCCCTGGCGAGCGACGACGACATCAAGCAGGCATGGCTGCGGCTGGTGCGCGCCAACCATCCCGACCGGCTGATCGCGCAGGGCCTGCCCGACGAGGCGATCGCGCTTGCGACCCGCAAGCTGGCCGCCATCAATGCCGCCTACGATCGACTCCGCACCCAGCGGGCGGACGCCTGAAGCGAAAGATACCCTTCGCTCGTTGAGCCTGGCGGGCGCGGCGCCTATCGTCGGCACATTGGGAACTGTCGATTTTTCCGTCCGTTTGTCAGTTGGGGATTTCCGATGAACGCTCTTGTCGAGCCCGCCTCGCTCGCGGCGCCGCGCGCCGGTCGCTGCTTTTCCGAACAATTCACCATCACCGCCGAGGACATGGAGGGCTTCGCCGCCATCACGGGCGATCGCCGGCCGATCCATGCTGCTGCCGATTTCGCGCGCCAATCCGGCTTTTCCGGTCGGGTGGTCTATGAGGGCCTGGTCGTGGCTCGCCTCAGCCGGTCGATCGCGCGCTGCGGCGCGACGGAGACCGACGGACTCTGGGGCGAATTGCGGGTCGAGTTCCATCACCCCCTTCACGTCGGCGAAGCGGCGCTTCTGCGTCTCTCGGTCGACGAGGTGCTGCCCGAAAGCAGCGTCGCGTGCCTGTCCTTCCGGCTGGATACCGTCCAGCGCCCGGTCGCTTCGGGCTCGGTGGACATCTTGATGCGTGCCGTCGCTTGACGGCACGATGCGGGCGTGACGCCGCCCGCGCCCCGAGCCGACATTGATGCCCTGACCGGCGTGCGCGCGGTCGCCGCGCTCTGGGTGGTGCTGTTCCATGTGAGCGGGCTCTGGGCCGGTGAGATGCCGGTCGCGGGTCTTGGCTATCTCGGCGTCGATCTCTTCTTCATCCTGTCCGGCTTCGTGCTGGCACATGCTCACGCGGACTCTTTCCGGCGCGACCCCGTCGGGACCTACCCGCGTTTCCTCGGACGGCGCATCGCGCGCATCTTTCCGGTCTGGCTCGCGGTGCTCGCGCTCTTCGCGCTCAAGCACGATCTCTCCTGGGGCGAGTGGCTGGTGTTCGCCTCGCTGGCGCAATCCTGGGGACCGGTGCCCACGCAACTCGTCAATCCGCCGGGCTGGAGCGTCAGCCTGGAGTGGGCCGGCTATCTCGCGTTTCCCCTTGTCGCGTGGTTGCCGTGGCGCATCGAGGTGGCGTGGAAGGCAAGCGCGGCCGTGGCTGGGCTGCTGGGCGTGTTGTTGGCCGGCGGGCTGATGAATGGGGGCGGCAGCCTGCACGATGACGAGGCGCTCTATCCGCTGCGGTTCCTGACCGAGTTCACGATCGGTATCGTGTTGCGTCGCCTGGTCGATCTGCGCCGCGCCGAGACCGCGGGCGACTGGCCGGGCCCCGAGAACGCCGCCGCCTTCGACCGCTACGCCACGCGCCTGGCGGTCGGCGTCGCGGTGCTGGCGGTGCTGGTCCCACTCGGAGGCCGCAGCCTGTGGGCCGACCTGCTGGCGATTGGCGCCTTCGCCGCCGGGCTTTTCTTCCTCGCGTTGGCGAGCGGCCGGTTCTCACGGGCGCTAGCCGGATCAGCGCTGCGCTGGCTGGGCGAACGCTCCTATAGCCTCTACGTCGTGCACTGGCTCGTGCTCGAGATCTTGTGGGGACGGATCGATTCCGGTTTGATCCCGCGGGCAGCGGGCGCCGCCGCGATCGTCGCGGGCTCCATCGGCGCGGCGGCCGTCCTCTACAGCGTCATCGAGCGCCCGGCACGTGAATGGGCGAGACTGCGCCTGTCATGATCGACCATCCGTCCCCCAACCATGCTCCGCGCCCACCGGATCGTCCGGTCGATCTGTTGGTGCTCCACTACACCGAGCTGCCACTGCGGGAGTCGCTCGCCATTCTGACGGACGCGACGCGCGCCCATCGCGTCAGCGCGCACTATGTCCTCGCCGAAGATGGCGGCGTCTATCGGCTGGTGGATGAGCGTCGTACCGCCTGGCACGCGGGGCGCTCGCACTGGCGCGGACACGACGCGTTGAACACCACCTCGATCGGCATCGAGATCGTGAACCTGCACGGCGACCGGCACGACTATCCTGACCGCCAGATCGACGCCCTGATCGTGCTCTGCCACGGCATCCTCGCCCGTCATCCCGGTATCGTCGCGCGCAATGTCGTCGGCCACTCCGACATCGCGCCCCGACGCAAGATCGACCCCGGCGTGCGATTTCCCTGGCGGCGGCTGGCGGAGGCCGGCGTCGGCCTCTGGCCCACGGCCGATAGGCCGGCGTTCGACGGCGAAGTCGGCGCGGCGTTGCGGCGGTTCGGCTATCCGCCACCCGATCCGGTCACCGGTGCGACAGAGGCGGATGTGGTCGCGGCGTTCCAGCGCCGCTTCCGGCCGTTGCAGGTCGATGGCGTCGACGACCGCGAGACGCGCGCGCTGATCGCCGGCCTGCTTGACCGGGTCGAGCACCGGGCCTAGCAACACGGCGGGTCAGGTGGCTGGATGGCCGCGGCTGGACGGGCAACCGCACAGTCGAGGAAAGTCCGGGCTCCACGGAAACACGGTGCCGGATAACGTCCGGCGGGGGCGACCCCAGGGACAGTGCCACAGAGAAGAGACCGCCCACCGGGGTTCGCCCCGAGGCAAGGGTGAAACGGTGCGGTAAGAGCGCACCGCGCGACCGGCAACGGAAGCGGCATGGCAAACCCCACCGGGAGCAAGACCAAATAGGGGCGGCACGCCGGGCAACCGGCACGCGGGTTTCCGCGCCGTCGCCCGGGTCGGTCGCGTGAGGCGTCTGGCGACAGACGTCCCAGAGGAATGGCCATCCAGCGCCCTCGGGCGCGGACAGAACCCGGCTTACAGGCCACCTGACCCGCCGCTCTCCCTGTCACCCTGAGCGCCAGCGAAGGGTCCTTGGTTGGCATCCCAGATGCGGGGCTTGGTGGGGTAGACGCCACGGTCTGGCGGGCCCGGGGACGCACTTCTGGGGGTAACCTGCTGGTCCAAGCCACAATTTGCGGCCCGACAGAGGTCACGCCATAGGGATGGTGTATAACCACCTGGAGAAAAACGCTGATTCCGATACACGGTCGTTGCGTCCCGTGTTTTCCCATGTTATCCCATAAATGCCCGACGAGGGTACGCAACGGCGTGGGGCCTTGCGAGGGGTGAGGGGACGGGGCCGTGGCTTTTCGGTCCGAAATCCTGGTTAAGCTCGACAAGAAGGGGCGGGTCGCCTTCCCGGCCGCCTTCCGCGACGAGCTGCCTGACGGTCAACGCGACGGCTTCGTGCTGTATCGCTCGAACACCGTCGCCGGCCTCGTGAATGGCAACTCCCGCGCCGGCTTCGATGGCATGCTGGCGCGTCTTCGCGCCGAGGCGCTGGGTCCCAAGGCTTCGCTGAAGGCGGTTCTGGACGATGAGGCCTTCGATCCCGCCGGCATGATGTCAAGCCAGGCGCGCGAGATCCGCCTCGACCCGGACGGCCGGTTTGTCCTGCCGGAAGAGTTCATCGACATGCTGGACGCCCGCGCCGAGGGCGTCGTGCTGCTCGGCCGGGGCGAGAAGTTCCAGCTTTGGAACCCGGCGCGTTGGCAGGTTCGGCGCGAGGCCGATACCGCGCGCATGGCCGCCTTCCTGCGCGGCCTGGACGGAGCGGCGTGATGGATCACGTTCCCGTCCTCCTGCGCGAAGTCATCGAGGCGCTGCGGCCGCGCGACGGCGGGCTCTACCTCGATGCGACGTTCGGTGCCGGCGGCTACAGCGCGGCGCTGCTCGACGAGGCGCGCTGCGAGGTGATCGCGATCGATCGCGACCCCGACGCCATCGCGGCCGGGCAGACGCTGGCCGACCGGCACGCGCCGCGCCTGCGACTCGCGCATGGTGCGTTCGGCGACCTGTCCGACCTGCTGGTCGAGCGCGGCGTCGAGGCCGTCGACGGCGTTGCCTTTGATCTCGGCGTCTCGTCGATGCAGCTCGATCGAGCCGAGCGCGGATTCTCCTTCCGCCAGGACGGCCCGCTCGACATGCGCATGGCTCGCGAGGGTGCGTCGGCTGCCGACCTGGTGAACGAGACCGACGAAGAGGCGCTGGCCGACATCCTCTGGCGCTATGGCGAGGAACGTCGCTCGCGCCGCGTCGCGCGCGCCATCGCCGCTGCGCGTACCGAGGGCCCGATTCGCACCACGAGGGAGCTCGCGACCATCGCGCGTCGTGCCGTCGGCCCGCAGGGCCGCGACGCCAGCGATCCCGCAACCCGGACATTCCAGGCGCTGCGGATCGCGGTGAACGACGAGCTGGGCGAGCTGGAGCGCGGCCTCGCGGCGGCGCATGACGCGTTGCGGCCCGGCGGACGGCTCGCGGTCGTGTCCTTCCACTCGCTGGAGGATCGCGCAGTGAAGGAGTTCGTCCGCGCCCGTTGCGGTCGCGCCGCCGGTCCGTCGCGCCACGCGCCGCCGACCGTCGACGGGGCACCGGCGTCGCTGCGTGAGGTCACGCGCCGGCCGGTCGTGCCGTCGCCCGACGAAATCGCGCGCAACCCGCGCGCTCGATCGGCGCGGCTGCGCGTCGCCGAGAAACTCGCTTTGTCCGCGGAGGTCGCATGATCCACCGCGGTCTCGTCTTCTGGTCCGTCGCCGCCATCGCCACCGCGGTGGGCCTGTTCTCGGTCAAGTACCGGGTCCAGGATCTCGAGGAGACGCTCGACCGGACCAACCACAGGATCGTCGAGAGCCAGAAGGCCACGCACATGTTGCGGGTCGAATGGGCGCATCTCAACGAGGCCGAGCGTATCGAGCGCCTGGCCCAGAAACATCTCAAGCTCGAGCCGGCCACGATCCGTCAGGCCGCCCGGCTCGAACCCGCAAAAACCGATTCAGTCCCCCCACGACGCGAACCGCCACTTTCTTCCCCCCCACGTACGGGCACCGACGTCCCCTCGTCGAACATGCCCGGTGGCGGCCGCGTCGCAGCGGAGGTCGGCACTCCCCCGCCGACCTCCGCACCCCTTTCCCCGCAGCGTTCACCCGGACCCACGACGCCCCCTCGACCGGCCACGACAAAAGAGCCGGCACCACCGGGTCCGGGAGGCGAAGGCCTGGCGGCCGCCTCAATCGACGAACTCCTCCAGCGCCAAGGAGGAGAACGCCGGTGAGGTTCTGGCCCCGCCCAGGCTCGCCCGACCCGGCCGCCGCGCCCAGCGCGGCGGCCGGCGCGCGTCTCGGCACGCCGCAGGATCGTCTGAGGAGTGACAGCCAGGAAGTCGCGCGCCAGCGTATCGGCTACACGATTGCGATCTTCGGATTGCTGTTCGTCGCCATCGCGGGTCGCATGGGCTACGTGTCGCTGTTGCGCGACGGCGGCGAGCCGGTACAGCGTGTCGCCGCGCGTGGCGGCGCGTTGCAGGGCGAGCGCGCTGACATCGTGGATCGCAATAGCATTGTGCTGGCGACCTCGGTTCCCGTCATGTCGGCGTTCGTCAATCCACGCCTCGTGCTGGAGCCGCAGGACGCTGCGCGCCGCCTCGCCAGCGCCCTGCCCGAGGGCAAGCTTGAGGAATTTTCCGAAAAGCTCGAGGGTGACCGCAGCTTCGCCTGGATCAAGCGCGGCTTGAGCCCGGCCGAGCACGACCGCATCAACCGTCTCGGCATCCCTGGTCTCGACTTCCAGGCCGAGGAGCGGCGCATCTATCCGCAGGGCAGTGCGGCGGCGCACATCCTCGGTTACTCCAGCGTCGACAATGCCGGCCTCGCCGGGGTTGAGCGCTATTTCGAGCGCGAGCTGCAGGCCGGCGAGCCGCTCCAGCTCTCGATCGATCTCCGTCTCCAACGCTTCGTGGAGCAGGAGATCGCGCGCGCGGTCCGGAAGTTCTCGGCGATCGGCGCGACCGCGATCGTGCTCGACGCGACGAACGGCGAGATCCTCGCCATGGCGTCGCTGCCGACCTACGATCCAAACCGCGCGCGCACCATCACCAACGAGGCGCTGTTCAACCGCGGCACGCTCGGCGTCTACGAGCAAGGCTCGACGTTCAAGATCTTCAACACCGCCATGACGCTCGACGCCGGCAGGGCGACGCTCGACAAGATCTACGACGCGCGTGAGCCGATCAAAATTGACCGCTTCACGATCAACGACTTCCACGGCCAGAACCGCGCCATGACGGTGGCCGAGGTCTTCAAGTTCTCGTCCAACATCGGCTCCGCCAAGATGGCGATGGATGTCGGCGTCGAGGGTCAGCGCGCCTTCTTCGACCGCATCGGCATGCTGAAGCCGATTCCGATCGAGCTGGGCGAGTCGGCCGGGCCGCTCTATCCGCGGCACTGGATGAAGATCAACCTGATGACCATCTCCTTCGGTCACGGCATCTCGGTGACGCCGCTGCATCTGGCGTCCGGGACCGCGGCGATGATCAATGGCGGCATCCTGCACCGTCCGACGCTGGTGAAGCGCGCGGGCAAGGCTGATGTCGGGCGGCGGGTGGTGTCGGAGCGGACGTCGGTCGCGATGCGCCAGCTTCTGCGCCTCGCGGTCACCGAGGGCACCGGCAAGAGCGCCGACGTCGCCGGCTACGAGGTTGGCGGCAAGACCGGCACCGCCGAGAAACCCGGTCGGTCGGGCTACCGCGAAAAAGCCTTGATCAGTTCGTTCGTTGGCGCCTTCCCGATGAGCGATCCGAAGTTCGTGATCCTGGTATCTGTCGACGAGCCCAAGGGTCTCAAGGAAACCGGCGGCTACGCCACCGGCGGCTGGGTCGCCGCGCCGTCCTTCAAGGCCATCGCCGAGCACATCGTCGCGCTGTACGGCATTCAGCCCGGCGACTGGAAAGGCGGGCTGGCGCCGCTGCAGGTCGCGTCGGTCGCGGTCCCGCCGCCGCTGCCGGCGTCGGCGCTCACCAGTCGGGCACGACAGCGCACTGTCGATCAGCGCAAGGCACTGCCGGCTCGGGCCCCGGGGGCGGGGCCTGCGCCAGGAGAACGACGCCATGCGACTGAGTGAGCTCCTGCGCGATCTGGCGCCAGCGGGTCTCACGGTGGTGGGCCCCGATCCGGCGATTGCGGGCATGTCATTCGACTCGCGCGCGGTGGTGCCGGGCTTCCTGTTCGTCGCCGTCGCCGGCGCCCGTGCAGATGGTAGCAGCTTCATCGCCGATGCGCTGGCGCGCGGCGCCGTGGCCGTGTTGCTCGCCGCCGACGCGCCCGCGCCGCCGGTCGGCGCCGGCGTCGCGATGGTCCATTGTGCGGATCCCCGCGGTCTCGCGGCGCGTCTTGCGGCCCGGTTGTCGGGTGAGCCGCCCGCGCGGATCGCCGCCGTTACCGGGACCAGCGGCAAGTCGTCGGTCGTGCACTTCACCCGGCAGATCTGGGAGCGCTGTGGCCTTGAGGGCGCCAGTGTCGGCACGCTCGGCATCGTGTCGCGCGCCTACACGACCCCACCCGGCCTGACGACGCCCGATCCGGTGGTGCTGCATCGCGATCTGGCCGCGCTCAAGCGCAGCGGTGTCGACCACGTCGCGCTGGAGGCATCCAGCCACGGGCTCGACCAGCGGCGTCTCGATGGACTCCTTGTCGACGCCGCGGCCTTCACGAATCTGACCCACGAGCACCTCGACTATCACCGCTTGATGGACGCC
Source organism: Alphaproteobacteria bacterium (assembly GCA_016870115.1). Taxonomy (GTDB): domain Bacteria; phylum Pseudomonadota; class Alphaproteobacteria; order Reyranellales; family Reyranellaceae; genus VGCH01. The sequence continues at coordinate 28,206 of VGCH01000007.1, forward strand.
TACTTCGCAGCGAAAGCGCGTCTCTTCACCGATCTGCTGAGGTCCGGCGGCACGGCGATCGTGAACGCCGACTCCGACCGCGCCGCCGAACTCGTGGCGCTCTGCGCACGCCGCGGTGTGACGGTCTGGACCTATGGACGCGCGGGCGAGGCCTTGCGGTTACTGACTTGCGAGCCCCACGCGACCGGTCAGAGACTGGGCGTCAGCGTCTTCGGCCAGCGCGTGGATTTCGATCTACCGCTGATCGGTGACTTCCAGGTCTCCAACGCCCTCGCGGCACTCGGTCTTGCGCTCGCCACGGGCGCCGACCGGGAGCGAGCGTTGGCCGCGATCGCGCATCTCGAGGGCGCGCCGGGCCGGCTGCAGCTCGCCGCCCGGCACCGCTGCGGCGCGCCGGTCTATGTCGACTACGCGCACAAGCCGCAGGCGCTGGAGGCGGTGTTGCTCACCTTGCGGCCGTTCGCGGCCGGTCGGCTGGTGGTCGTGTTCGGCTGCGGCGGCGATCGCGACCGCGCCAAGCGCCCGGTGATGGGCGAGATCGCGACGCGCCTCGCCGACATCACGATCGTGACTGACGACAATCCTCGCAGCGAACAGCCGGCCGCCATCCGATCCGAGATCGCCGGGGGCATTCCCCGTGAGCGTACCAACTGGCGCGACGAGCCGGCCGGCCGACGTGCAGCCATCGCCGCCGGACTGGCGTCGCTTTCGGGTCCCGCCGACCTGCTGCTGATCGCAGGCAAGGGTCACGAGAGCGGCCAGACGATCGGCGCGGTCACGCATCCGTTCGACGATGCGGCGGTCGCGCGCGAACTCGTGGCCGAGGCCGCATGAGCGCGCTTTGGACATCCGCGGAGATTGTCGCCGCCACCGGCGGCACGTTGCACGGCTCGCCGTTCGCCGCGAGCGGTGTCGCGTTCGACAGCCGCGCGGTCGCCACCGGCGATCTGTTCGTCGCCCTCGCCGGGACGGCGGCGGACGGACACGGCTATGTGGACGGCGCGTTCCAGCGCGGCGCCGCGGCGGCGCTGGTGTCGCGCGAGATCAGTGCCCGCGGCCCGGTCGTCCGCGTGAGCGACACATCGGCGGGATTGACTGCGCTGGCGCGTGCCGCCCGTCGTCGTTCGCGTGCCCGCGTGGCGAGCGTCACCGGATCGGTCGGTAAGACCAGCACCAAGGATGCGTTGCGCGCCATGCTGTCACCGCAGGGCCCGACCGAGGCCAGCGCGGCGTCCTACAACAATCACGTTGGCGTGCCGGTCAGTCTCGCCCGCCTGCCGGCGGAGGCCCGGTTCGGCGTGTTCGAGATCGGCATGAACCACCCCGGCGAGATCGAGCCGCTGGCGCGCATGGTAGAGGCCGATGTCGGCATCGTGACCAACGTGGCGGCGGTTCATATCGGTCACATGGGGAGCGAGGAGGCGATCGCCGACGAGAAGGCCTGCCTGTTCGCGGGCATGCGCGCGGGCGCCGTCGCTGTCCTCAATCGGGACAATCGCCACTACGATCGTCTCGCCGCTCATGCCCGTCGCTTTGGCGTTACTCGCATCGTCGATTTCGGGTGCGACGAGCGCGCCGCGGCGCGGTTGCTCGCCTGCAAGGTCGACGATAGCGGCAGCGACATCGAGGCCGACATCGAGGGCCGGTCGCTGCGCTATCGATTGGGTGCGCCCGGCGAGCACCTCGCGCTCAACAGCGTCGCGGCGCTGGCGGCGGTTCATTGCCTCGGCGCCGATGTCGCGACGGCCGCCGCCGCATTGCGCGGCTGGTCGGCCTCTCCGGGTCGCGGCGCGCGCCGCCGCTTGCCGTGGGCCGGAGGTGGCGTGGAACTGCTGGACGAGAGCTACAACGCGAGCCCCATCGCGGTGCGCGCGATGCTCGCCGTCTTCGCGCGCACGCTCCCGGGCCCGTCGGGCCGGCGCATCCTTGTTCTCGGCGACATGCGTGAATTGGGCGCGCACGCCGACGCCTATCACGCCGACCTCGCGCCGGATGTCGCACGCAGCGGCGCCGCGCTCGTCTTTACCTGCGGACCGCACATGAAGTCGCTTGCGGATCGGCTCGACGCCAGGGTGCGCGGCGCGCACGAGTCGGACTCGGCGGCGCTCGCGCCGGTCGTTGTGGCGGCGCTTCGCCCGGGCGATGTGGTCGCCGTGAAGGGGTCGCTGGGTTCGAAAATGAAGACAATCGTTGATGCGCTCGATCAGGCCAGCGCGGGGGGACGCTAGTCGATGCTCTATCATCTGCTCACGCCGCTTGCCGACCTGTTCGGGCCGTTCAATCTCTTCCGCTATCTGACCTTCCGGTCGATCGGCGCGTTCCTGACCGCGCTCGTTCTGAGTTTCCTGATCGGCGGAATGCTGATCCGTTGGTTGCGCAGCAAGCAGGCGCAGGGTCAACCGATCCGCGACGACGGTCCCGAAAGCCACGTCCTCACCAAGAAGGGGACACCCACCATGGGTGGGCTGTTGATCCTGATCGGGGTGCTGGTGGGCACGCTGCTGTGGGCCGATCTCACGAACCGCTATATCTGGATCGTGCTTGGTGTGACGCTGGCGTTCGGCGGGCTCGGTTTTTGGGACGACTATCTCAAGGTCACCAAGCTGAACCCCAAGGGTGTGTCGGGGAACCTGAAGCTCCTGGTGTCGTTGCTCGCCGCGATCCTGGCGGCGTGGTGGATCGCGGTCCTCTCGCCCGGGCAGCTGCGCCACATGCTGGCGCTCCCCTTCATCAAGGACGCACTGTTGCCGCTGGGGATCGTCGGATTTCTCGGCTTCTCGGCGCTCGTGATCGTCGGGGCCTCCAACGCGGTCAACATCACCGACGGTCTGGATGGGCTCGCGATCGGGCCCGTGATCATGGCGGCGGCGGTGTTCGGCTTCATTGCCTATGTTGTCGGCAACACGATCTACTCGGGCTACCTCTACCTCCATCACGTGCCACGGACCGGCGAGTTGTCCGTGTTGCTGGCGGCCCTGATCGGGGCCGGGTTGGGTTTTCTCTGGTTCAACGCGCCGCCCGCCATGGTGTTCATGGGCGATACCGGCTCGCTCTCGCTTGGCGGGGCGCTCGGCACCGTGGCGGTCATCACCAAGCACGAGATCGTGCTGGCGATCGTGGGCGGTTTGTTCGTGCTGGAGACGGTATCGGTGATCGTCCAGGTGCTGTCGTATCGCTGGACCGGCAAGCGGATTTTCCGGATGGCGCCGCTGCATCATCATTTCGAGAAGAAGGGCTGGGCGGAGCCGACCATCGTCGTCCGGTTCTGGATCATCGCCGCCATTCTGGCGCTGATCGGCCTCTCCACGCTGAAGTTGCGGTGAGCGGATGATCGATCTCGCCCCTCTGCGCGGTTCGAAGCTGGCGGTCCTCGGTCTGGCGCGGTCGGGCCTCGCCACGACCCGTGCGCTCGCCGCGGCCGGCGTGGATTGCGTCGCGTGGGATGACGACGCGGCGCGGCGGGCGACAGCCGAGGCCGAGGGCACGCGCGTGGCGCCGCTCCTGTCGCAGGACTGGTCGCGGCTGTCCTGCCTCGTGATCAGCCCCGGGATTCCGACCACCTTGCCGAAGCCCCATCCAGTCGCGGCAGCGGCGCGCGCGTCGGGCGTGCCGATCGTCTGCGACGTCGAGCTGTTGGCCGTCGCCTGTCCGCGTGCGCGCTACGTCGCGGTCACCGGCACCAACGGCAAGTCGACGACCACCGCTCTCATCGGCCACATCCTGGCCGCAGCCGGGCGGCGGGTGGAGGTCGGCGGCAATATCGGACGCGGTGCGCTCGATCTCGCGCCGCTGGCTGAGGACGGCGTCTATGTGCTCGAGCTCTCGTCGTATCAGCTCGAGTTGCTGCGGAGCTTCCACGCCAACGTGGCGATCTGGCTCAACCTCACGCCCGATCATCTTGATCGCCACGGCGATATGGCGGGCTACGCGCGGGCGAAGTTCCATGTCTTCGATCGGCAGGGTCCGGGCGATCTGGCGATCGTCGGTGTCGACGACGAACCGTCCCGACGCGCGTTCGACAGTCTCGCAACGAAACCCGGCCTCCGGCGCATCGCGATCCCCACCGACCTAGCCTTCGAGACGGGGCGCCTGATCGAAGCCGACGGGAACGTGATCGATTTCTCCGCCGCAAAGGCTCTTCCCGGCATCCACAACGCCCAGAATGCCGCCGCGGCCTTCGCCGCCTGCCATGCCCTCGGTGTTTCACGTGAAACGATCCGCGCCGCGATTCTGTCCTTTCCCGGTTTGCCGCATCGTCAGGAGCGGGTGGCTGAGGTCGCGGGAACCGTTTTTGTGAACGACAGCAAGGCGACGAACGCCGATGCCACGGCCCGGGCGCTGTCGAGCTATCCGACGATCTACTGGATCGCCGGTGGCCAGGCGAAGGAGGGCGGGGTCGAACCGCTCGCGCCGCTGTTCGGTCGCATCCGCCACGCCTTTCTCGTCGGCGAGGCCAGCGAGCTGTTCGCGCATCAGCTCGAAGGGCGCCTGCCTTACACGCGCTGCGGCGATCTCGAACGCGCGCTCGACGCGGCCAACGCCATGGCCGCGCGGGAGCGGGTCGACGGCGCGGTGGTTCTGCTCTCGCCGGCCTGCGCGTCGTGGGACCAGTGGAAGAGCTACGAGCACCGGGGTGACGCGTTCCGGGCGATGGCGCGCGCGCTGCCCGGCGCGCGCCCGATCGGGAGGGCGGCATGATCCAGGTTCCGCGCGATGACCGCAGCGTCATCGGCCAATGGTGGTGGACCGTCGATCGCTGGTCGCTGGGGGCCATCCTCGGCATCATGGCGTTCGGCGTCCTGCTCACGCTCGCCGCCTCGCCGCCAGCCGCCGAGCGCATAGGCGCGGACTCCTTCGTCTTTGCCAAACGGCAGTTTCTCTTCCTGCCGATGGCCTTGATCGTGATGCTCGGCATCTCCCTGGTTTCGCCGCCGCACGTCCGGCGGCTGGCGCTGCTGGTGTTCGCGGGCAGCGTGGTCCTGCTCGCGGCCACCTTCGTGATCGGCGTCGAGATCAAGGGCGCGCGGCGCTGGCTGTCGCTGCCCGGCTTTTCCAGCCTCCAGCCTTCTGAGTTCGTGAAGCCGAGTCTGGCGGTGATCTCGGCCTGGCTGCTCGCCCAGAGCCGCACCGAGCGTCGCGCGCCCGGCTACATCCTCTCGACGGTTCTCATCGGCGCGGTGTTGGGTCTTCTCATCCTGCAGCCCGACCTCGGCATGAGTGTGGTCGTGGCGGCGGTCTGGGCGGTGCAGCTCTTCATCGTCGGCCTGCCGCTCTGGATCGTGTTCCTGGGCGGCATCGCGGGCGTGGTCGGACTTGGCCTCGCCTACCTCTTCCTCAGCCATGTGCGCAGCCGCTTCGACCGGTTCCTGGATCCGACGACGGGCGACAACTACCAGGTCAATACCGCGCTCGAAGCCTTCATGAACGGATCGCTGGTCGGGCGCGGCCCCGGCGAGGGCACAGTAAAGGCGCAGCTGCCTGATGCCCATACCGACTTCATCATGGCGGTGGCGGGCGAGGAGTTCGGCCTGGTCGTTTGTCTCGTGATCCTTGGCCTCTTCGCCTTCGTGACGCTGCGCTCGCTCAACCGCGCCTCGCGCGAGACCAGCCTCTTCATCACGCTTGCCGCTTCGGGCCTCGCCGTCCAGTTCGGCCTGCAGGCCGCGATCAACATGGCCTCGACCGTCCAGCTCATTCCGGCGAAGGGCATGACCTTGCCCTTTGTGTCCTACGGCGGTTCGTCGGCGCTCGCGATGGCCATCTGCCTCGGCATGATGCTGGCACTGACTCGCGAGCATGCCGGCCTACGGGAGGCGGTGTGATGGCGCTTGCGGGGCCCATCGTGCTGGCGACCGGCGGTACCGGCGGCCACGTCTTTCCGGCCGAAGCTCTCGCGAGCGAGTTGAGCGCGCGCGGCATCGACTATGCGTTGTTCACCGACTCCCGCGGCAAGCAATGGCAGGGAGCGCTCGCAGCCCGACCGGTCCATCATGTGCGCGCTGCCAGCCCGTCCGGTTCGATTGGTCGGCGGATCGCCGCGCTCGGGCATCTGGCGCTGGGCTTCGTCCAGGCGTGGCGCGGCCTCGCCCGTGTCGCGCCCTCGGCCGTGGTCGGCTTCGGCGGCTACGCCTCGGTTCCAACCATGCTGGCCGCGCGTGTCCGTCGTCTGCCGGCGATGCTCCACGAACAGAACGCCGTTTTGGGCAAGGCCAACCGGCTCGCGCAGGCGGGCGCCACCACCATCGCCACCTCGTTCGTCGAAACGCGCCACACCGAGGCCTCGCGGGTTGCGCTGGTCGGTAATCCGGTGCGCGAAGCCGTGCGTGCGCTGGCCGGTCTTGGCTATCGTCCGCCGGCGTCGGGGCGTGCGGTCGACCTGCTCGTGTTCGGCGGCAGCCAAGGCGCCGGCGCGTTTGCGCGCGTCGTGCCGGCGGCCATCGAAGCGATGGCGTCTGATCTGCGCGTGCATCTGCGAGTCGTCCAGCAATGCCGACCCGAGGATGTCGAGGCGGCCCGCGCGTCCTACGCGCGGCTGGGTGTCCTGGCGGAGATCGCGCCGTTCTTCCGCGACCTGCCGCAGCGCATGGCGGCGGCGCATCTGGTGATCGCGCGGTCCGGTGCCTCGACAGTCGCCGAGCTGGCCACGATCGGCCGGCCCTCGATTCTTGTTCCGTATCCATTTGCCGCCGACGATCACCAGACCGCGAACGCGCGGGCGCTGGAGGCGGCGAGCGGTTGCGTCGTCATGCCGGAGACGGAGTTCACCCCGGCCGCGCTGGCCGAACGGCTTGCCGCGTTGGTCGCCGATCCGGCGCGCTTGTCGGCAATGGCCGCAGCCGCGCACGCAGTCGGCCGTCCTGACGCCGCCGCGCGGCTCGCCGATCTTGTTCTCGACCTTGCCCGGGGAGCCGGCCGATGAGAGCGATGCCCCTGGATATCGGCCTGATCCATTTCGTCGGCATCGGCGGCATCGGAATGTCGGGGATCGCCGAGGTGCTGCACAGTCTCGGCTACAAGGTGCAAGGCAGCGATCTGTCCGAGAGCGCCAACACCCGGCGCCTCCAGGACCTCGGGATCCGGGTTGCGGTTGGCCACCGTGCCGAGAATGTCGGCAGCGCGACCGTCGTGGTCGTGTCGAGTGCTGTCAAGAAGGGCAACCCCGAAGTGCTGGCGGCGCGGGCGCGTTTCGTGCCGGTGGTCCGCCGCGCCGAGATGCTGGGCGAACTCATGCGTCTCAAGTGGGCGATCGCCGTCGGCGGCACGCATGGCAAGACGACGACAACCTCGCTCGTCGCCGCGATGCTCGATGCCGGTGCGCTCGACCCCACGGTGATCAATGGCGGCATCATCAACGCCTACGGCACCAACGCGCGTTTGGGGGCGGGCGAGTGGATGGTGGTCGAGTCCGATGAGTCCGACGGCTCGTTCCTCAGACTGCCCGCCACCATCGCCGTCGTGACCAACATCGACCCGGAGCATCTCGACCACTACGGCACCTTCGACGCGCTACGCGATGCGTTCGTGCGGTTCGTGGAGAACATTCCATTCTATGGCTTCGCAGTGCTGTGCTCCGACCATCCGGAGGTTCAGGCGCTCATTCCACGGGTCTCAGACCGGCGGATCCTGACCTATGGTCTTGGCGCCAACGCCGATGTCCGCGCCGTCAATCTGCGGCTTGATCGTGGCGGAGCCGACTTCGACGTCGCGATCGAGAATCGTGTCACTAACCAGTCACGCATGATCGAGCGGCTGCGCCTGCCGATGTTCGGCCAGCACAACGTTCAGAACGCGCTGGCGGCGATCATTGTCGCGCAGGAGATGGGACTGCCGGACGAAACCATTCGCCGTGCGTTGGCGGGCTTCGGCGGGGTGAAGCGCCGCTTCACCCGGACGGGTGAGGCGCATGGCATCACGGTGATCGACGACTACGGCCACCACCCGGTGGAGATCGCGGCCGTGCTACGCGCGGCGCGACAGGCTTATGGCGGCACGGGTCGGGTGATCGCGGTCGTGCAGCCGCATCGCTTCACCCGGCTGGCCGCGCTCAAGGCCGAGTTTGCGGCCTGCTTCGGCGACGCCGACACCGTCATCGTGGCCGATGTCTATGCCGCCGGCGAATCGCCGATCGAAGGCGTCAACCGCGACATGCTGGTAGCGCTCGCCGGTCGTGCCGGCCATCGCGATGTCCTGCCGCTCGGCGCGCCCGCCGACCTTCCCGGTATGATCTGGCAGATGGCCCGGCCGGGTGACGTCGTGGTGTGTCTGGGTGCCGGCAACATCACGGCCTGGGCGCACGCGCTGCCCGGACAATTGCAGCAACTTGCTGCCCAACATGCAGGCCCGCGTCCGATCGCCAACGATCCGGGGGGAGCCGCGTGAGCGCCTTGCCGGCCCGGCACGCCCATCTGATCGACCGGTTGCCCGCCGTGCGCGGACGGCTGACCGCCGACGCGCCGCTCGGCGCGCAGACCTGGTTTCGCACCGGCGGTCCGGCGGAGGTTCTGTTTCGGCCAGCCGATGTCGAGGACCTGTCGAGCTTCCTCGCGGCACTTCCCGCCGATGTCCCGGTGACGGTGCTGGGTGTCGGCTCTAACCTTCTGGTGCGCGATGGCGGTTTGCGCGGCGTTGCCATACGTCTGATGCGCGGCTTCACGAGCGTCTCCGTTGACGGCGACACGGCGAGCGCCGGCGCCGGGGCGCCCGATCTCAACGTCGCGTTGGCGGCGCGCGATGCCGGCCTCGCCGGTCTCGAGTTCCTGAGCGGCATTCCCGGTACCATCGGCGGCGCACTGCGGATGAACGCCGGTGCCTATGGTGGCGAGATCGCCGACGTGCTGGTCGACGCCGACGCAGTCGACCGCACCGGGCGGCAGCATCGCGTTACGGCCGCACAGATGGGCTTCACGTACCGGCACGCCTCAGCGCCGGTCGACTGGATATTCACCGCCGCGCGGCTGCGCGGGCGCCCCGGCGATCCGGCCGAGATCGGCCGGCGCATTGCCGAGATCGACGCAGCACGCACCGACACCCAGCCGCGCACGCGGACCGGCGGCTCGACCTTCACCAACCCGCCGGGTCACAAGGCGTGGCAACTGATCGACGCCGCCGGTTGTCGCGGGCTGCGCATCGGCGATGCGCAGGTATCGGAGAAGCACTGCAACTTTCTCGTCAATCTCGGGCAAGCGACCTCAAGCGAGATCGAGTCGCTGGGTGAGGAGGTGCGTCGTCGCGTGTTCGATCGCGCCGGCATCCGGCTTGAGTGGGAGATCCGCCGCATCGGTGAACCCGGCGGAGGTGTTGCATGAGCGCCGCCGTTCGTCCCCGCGTCGGTCTGCTGATGGGCGGTTGGTCGCCTGAGCGCGAGGTCTCGCTGGTGAGCGGGCGGGCCTGCGCCGAGGGGCTGCGGGCTGGCGGTCACCAGGTTCTGGAGTTCGACGTCACCCGCGATCTCAGCGCGTTGCTCGCGTTTCTGCGGCCCGTCGGTGGCAACGGACCGGAGGTCATCTTCAACGCCCTGCATGGCCGCTACGGCGAGGATGGCTGCGTTCAGGGCGTGCTTGAGATCGTGGGCATTCCCTATACCCATTCCGGCGTGCTGGCCTCGGCCATCGCCATGGACAAGCCTATGGCGCGACATGTCTTCACCTCGATCGGGCTGCGCGTTGCCGAGGGTCGGGTGATCGAGCGGCACACACTTGCTGGTGGCGATCCCATGCCGCGGCCCTATGTGGTGAAGCCGATCGACCAAGGGTCGAGCGTCGGTGTTCATATCGTGCGGGACGGCGACAATCTCGCGGCGGTCGAGGCGGCTGAGGCCGAGTTCGGCGAGCGCGTGCTGGTCGAGCGCTTCGTGCCGGGTCGCGAGCTCACCGTCGCGGTGCTAGGCGAACGGCCGCTGGCCGTCACCGAACTTCGCCCGCGCACTCGCTTCTACGACTACGAGGCCAAGTATACAGACGGCATCACCGAACATCTCGTGCCGGCGCCGATCCCGGATGCCGTACGCGATCTCGCGCTCGACTGGGCTCTGGTGGCGCATCGCGCGCTTGGCTGCGAGGGTCTCAGCCGCACCGACTTCCGCTGGGACGACTCGCAGCGCGGCACTGACGGGCTGGTGGTGCTGGAGCTCAATACCCAGCCCGGCATGACGCCGCTCTCACTCGCCCCCGAGCAGGCCCGCTGGGCCGGCATCGATTGGCCCTCGCTCATGGCCTGGATGGTCGACTCCGCGCGGAGGCCGGCATGAGCACGAAGCCCCGGCGCGACTACGATCGCCGCAAGCGGCGCCCGGGCGCACGCAAGGCGGCGCGCCCCGTCTGGCGGCGTCCGCTGCTGTTGGGGTTGGTGGTGCTGTTGCTGGGCGGCGGTGGTGCTGGCGGTTGGTGGGCGTGGCGCGACGGCTGGTTGGTCGAGGCGGAGCGTCGCTTCGATGCCTTGTCGCTGCAGATCGTGGGCGCCGTGACTCCGTTCAAGCTCGCCGACGTGACGGTCATGGGCCGAGAGTATGTCGAGCGCGAGGCCATCGTGACGGCACTGGGCGTGCGTCACGGCGACTCGCTTCTGGGAATCGATTTGCAGGCCGCGCGGCAGCGGCTTGAGGCGATCGACTGGGTGGCGTCGGCGACCGTCGAGCGCCGGTTGCCCGATGCGCTGCATGTCACGCTGGTCGAACGTCGCGCCGTCGCGATCTGGCAGAACGGCCAGGAGTACACCCTGATTGACCGGCAGGGACGCACCGTCAGGGCCGAGCGCATGCCGCCGGGCGCGGAGTCGCTGCTGCTGCTGGGCGGTGCCGCGGCGCCGGAGCATGTCGGCGAGCTATTGCTGCTGCTCGCCACGGAGCCCGCGCTTGCGCCCCGCCTGCGAGCCGCCGTCTGGGTCGGCCAGCGGCGCTGGAATCTGATCCTCTCCGATGGAGTGGAAATCTGGCTGCCCGAGGAGGACGCGATCGCGGCGCTCCAGCGTGTCGTCCGCCTGGAGGCAGACCACCGGCTGCTGTCGCGCGAATACGGCGTCGTCGATCTGCGGCTGCCGGACAAGCTTTATCTGCGCAAGCGGGCACCAGCGGCCGAGCCGCTGCCCGGCCCGGTATGAGAACGACAATGAACGGCGAAGTAGCGTTTGTACGGGGGTAGACGTGGCGAAGACCAGGAACGGCGTTGTTGCCGCACTCGATATCGGCACCAGCAAGGTGGTGTGCTTCATCGCGCGCGTGTATGGGCAGGGGCTGCGTGTGGTCGGGATCGGCCATCAGGCGGCACTCGGCATGCGGTCGGGCAACATCGTGGACATGGAGGCCGCGACCCGCGCGATCTCATCGGCCGTCTCCACCGGCGAGGAGATGTGCGGCGAGCATGTGCGCGAGGTGATCGTTGGCGTGAGCGGCGGTTCGCCCGCCTCGCACAACCAGTCGCTCGAGGTCATGGTCGGCCATCATGAGATCGGCGAGCGCGACATCCGAAGGGGCCAGCAGCTCATCCAGCTTCCGGCCGAAACCGCCGACCGCGACATCATCCATTCGCAGGCGATCGGCTATTCGGTCGATGGCACGCCGGTGCGGGACGCCCGCGGAATGTTCGGCGAGCGGCTGGGTGTCGATGTCCATCTCGTCACGGCGCAGAGCGGCGCGATGCGCAATCTGCAGGTCTGCGTCCGTCGCGCCCATCTCGAGATCGCCGACCGGGTGACGGCGGCGCATGCCTCTGGTCTCAGCTCGCTGGTCGCCGACGAGCGCGATCTCGGCGTCACGTTGATCGATATGGGCGGCGGCACGACCTCGATCGCGGTGTTCTACGAGGGCAATCTCGTCCACGTCGATTCCATCCCGGTTGGTGGCGACCACGTCACGCGCGACATCGCGCGCGGCTTGTCGACCCCCGTGGCTCACGCCGAGCGCATGAAGACTCAGATCGGCCGCGCGGTGGCCAAGCCCAACGACGAGTACGACATCATCGACGTGCCGCTGATCGGCGAGGAGGAGCGGACGCGGCCCAATCACGTGCCGCGATCCATTCTGGTGGGCATCATCCGTCCACGCATCGAGGAGACGTTCGAGCTCGTGCGCAGCCGCCTCGAGGCCAGCGGTGTGGATAAGTTGGCCGGCGGGCGGGCCGTTCTCGTGGGCGGCGCCAGCCTGCTGGATGGCGTCCCGGAGGTCGCGGGCGCCATATTGAACAAGAAAGTGCGCGTGGGTGCGCCGCTGCGCCTCGCAGGATTGGCCGATTCCACTGGCGGTCCAGCGTTTTCCGCGGCCGCAGGACTGCTCGCTTACGCCCAAATGCAGCACGCCGCGACGCAGCCCGCGTCGGCGTCTCAGACCGAGGCGCCGAGAGGCCGTATCGGCCGCATTGGCAGTTGGATTAGGGAGAACTTTTAGGCAATATATTGTGTGGGATGAGGCAATCCCCAACAGGCTATTGATAAGAAACAAGAAAACCGGTGGCGGCTGAAGGGCATCCGCAAGAGAGGTCCAGGCCGTCGCTCCGGGCAGATATCCCCTCGATCTTGCGTGGAGAACGCCGAATGACAATCAACCTCAGCCTCCCCCAAAAGGAGTCGGAGATTAGGCCGCGGATCACCGTGATCGGTGTCGGCGGTGCCGGCGGCAACGCCGTCAACAACATGATCAGCGCCTCGCTCGAAGGCGTCGAGTTTATCGTGGCCAATACCGACGCTCAGGCGCTCGGACAATCGCTGGCCGACCGCCGGGTGCAGCTCGGCATCACCATCACTCAGGGGCTGGGTGCGGGCGCGCGTCCCGATGTCGGTCGCCAGGCTGCCGAAGAGGCGCTGCCGGAGATCCTGCAGTTGCTCGACGGTGCCAACATGGTGTTCGTCACCGCTGGCATGGGCGGGGGCACTGGCACCGGCGCCGCGCCGGTGATCGCGGCGGCTGCGCGCGAGCAGGGGATCCTGACCGTGGGCGTGGTCACGAAGCCCTTCCACTTCGAGGGCCGGCGCCGCATGCAAATGGCGGAGCAGGGCATCGAGGAGTTGGAGAAGGTGGTCGACACGCTGATCATCATTCCCAACCAGAACCTGTTCAAGATCGCCAACGAGAAGACGACGTTCGCCGACGCGTTCAAACTGGCGGACGACGTGCTCCACATGGGCGTACGGGGTGTCACCGACCTGATGGTGATGCCCGGTCTCATCAATCTCGACTTCGCCGACATCCGCACCGTGATGGCCGAGATGGGCAAGGCGATGATGGGTACCGGCGAGGCCGAGGGACCGGATCGTTGCCGCGTCGCTTCCGAGTCGGCGATCTCCAACCCGCTGCTGGAAGACCACTCGATGAAGGGCGCCAAGGGCGTGCTCATCAACATCACCGGCGGTCTCGACATGACCTTGCATGAGGTCGACGAAGCGGCCAATCGCATCCGCGAGGAAGTCGATCCCGACGCCGACATCATTTTCGGCTCGACCTTCGACGCCAGCATGCAGGGTCGCATGCGGGTTTCCGTGGTCGCGACGGGAATCGCGGCGGCGGCCCAGCAGGCGCCGGCGCCGAACTACATCCAGGTGACGGAGACCGCGCGGCCGATGCAGACCGGCCAACCGGCTTTCAGCCGTCCGACCGCGCCGATGCGCAGCGCGGCTCCGCCGATCATGACGGCGCCCCAGGCGGCGCCCGTCATGGCACCCGCTCCGGTCGTGGCGGCGGCACCCGCCGCGCCGATCATGGTCGCGCCCGTCATGGCTACTCCAGTCATGACCGCCCCCGTTGCCGCCCCGATTGAGGCGCCGGCGCCGATCATCGCCGAGGCTCCCGCGATCGTGCCGTCCATCCCGGTGGCTGAGCCGGTGATGGTTGCGGCCCCGATCCAGGCCGCGCCCATTCAGGCCGCGCCTGTCATTGTCGCTCCGGCGCCGGCGCCCGCGCCGGCCCCACATAAGCCGCTGGTCGATGAGACTGATTGGCGGGTGACCCGTCCGGCTGCCAAGCCGGCAATCCGCGCGACGGAGCCGGCTGCGCGTCCCGCGGCGCCGCGTCCCGTCGCGAGCGAGTCGCGGGCGCCCAGCCTGTTCCAGCGCATCACCGGTGCGTTCGCGCAACCCAAGGCGGCGGTCCCCACCGCCGAGGCGGCGCCGATGCACGCGGCGCCGGCCGCCGAGGTCGCCGCCAAGCCGGTGCCGATCCGCCCTGCGGCGCCGCCGGCCCAGGCGACCATCGGTCTCGACGTCACGGAGCGGGCCAAGCCCGCGCGCGACGATGACGACCTGCAGATCCCCGCGTTCCTGAGGCGCCAGGCCAACTGACGCGGGTAAACGTTCCACCACGCATCCATTGGAGGGGCCCGCCGTGGCCCCTCTTTTTTTGGCGGTCGCATGCTATAAGACCGCTACGATGCGGATGAATTTCAAGACCGGACCTTTCTCGTCGGCGCGACGCGCCACCGCGGTGGCCGCTTTCGTGGCGGCGGCCCTGGTTGGCTGCAGCTCCCGCGAAGACGCCTATGTCGAGCAGCCGGTGGAGACGCTCTACAACACGGCGCTCAATCATCTGGGCGGGCAGCAGTACAATCGCGCGGCAAAGGCGTTCGAGGAAGTCGATCGCCAGCACCCCTATTCGGTCTGGGCCACCAAAGCGCAGATCATGTCGGCCTTCGCCTACTATCAGGGCAACGCCTACGACGACGCGATCATCTCGCTCGACCGCTTCATCCAGCTTCATCCGGGGCACCGCGACGTGCCCTACGCCTACTATCTGAAGGCGCTGTGCTTCTACGAACAGATTTCCGATGTCGGCCGCGACCAGCGCATGACGCAGCTGGCGCTCGAGGCGCTCGCCGAGGTCGTCAAGCGCTTCCCCGATTCGCCCTACGCTCGCGATTCGCGCCTCAAGGTCGAGCTGACCATCGACCATCTGGCCGGCAAGGAGATGGATGTCGGCCGCTACTACCAGAAGCAGGGCCAGCTGGTCGCCGCCATCAATCGCTATCGCTCGGTGATCGAACGCTACCAGACCACCACCCACGTGCCCGAGGCTCTCCACCGGCTGGTCGAGGCCTATCTCGCTCTCGGCGTGCGCGGCGAGGCCCAGCAGGCGGCGTCTGTGCTCGGCCACAATTTTCCGGGCAGCGACTGGTACGCCGACTCGTTTTTCCTCATGACCGGCGAGGACCTGCGGCCACCCGAAGCGAAGCCGCGCGGTATTCTCAGCCGCATCTTCTGATCCCGCGATGCTGCTCTCGCTATCGATCCGCGACTTCGTGCTGATCGAGCGGCTGGAGCTCGACTTCGCGGGCGGCGGGTTGATGGCGCTCACCGGCGAGACCGGTGCCGGCAAGTCGATCCTGATCGATGCCTTGGGTCTGGCGCTGGGCGCGCGCGGCGACGCCGCGATGGTGCGGCAGGGCGCGACCCAGGCGAGCGTCACAGCTGTTTTCGAGCTCGAGGCGCGCCATGAGGCACGCGCGGTGTTGGCTGAACTCGGCATCGACGATGAGGCGACGCTCACGCTGCGGCGGACCCTGGCGAGCGACGGCCGGGGACGCGCGTTCGTCAACGATCAAGCGTCGTCCGTCGCCACACTGCGCCGGCTGGCCGACCTGCTGATCGAGATCCAGGGACAGGCGGAGCAGCAAAGTCTCAACGAGCCGGCGCTCAACCGAGGCATCCTCGACGCCTTCGGCGGCCTGGCATCGGATGCCGGTCGTGTGACCGCCGCCTGGACCGCTTGGCAAACGGCGCGGACCCGGCTTGAGGAAGCGACCGCGGCGGCACAGGCGGCGCGACGCGACGAGGATTTCCTGCGCCACGCCGTCGAGGAGCTGCGACGCCTTGCGCCACGACCGGGCGAGGAGGGCGAGTTGGCCACCGAGCGCGCCGTGCTGCGCGAAGGGGGTGCGCTGGGCGAGGCCGTGGCGCAGGCGGTGGCCGAGTTCGGGCGTGATCGCGGAGTAACGCAGGTCCTGCGTCTCACGCATCGGCAGATCGAACGTGCCGCGCCGAAGGCGGGCGGCCGGCTCGACGAGGTGCTGGCGGCCGTGGAGCGAGCGCTGAGCGAGGCGACCGAGGCGGAAGCGCAGCTTGAGGCCGCTGTCGGGCGTGTCGAGTTCGATCCGGCGCGCCTGGAGAAACTAGAGGAGCGTCTGTTTGGACTGCGCGCGGCGGCGCGCAAGTACGGTGTCGGCGTTGATGCGCTTGCCGACCATTTCGCGTCGCTGGAGGCGCAGCTCGGGCGAGTCGAGGGCGGCGAGGCGGCGATGCGGGATCTCACGGCGCAAGTGGCCAAGGCACGCGCCGACTACGTCACCGCGGCGGCCGCGCAATCCGCCGGGCGCGGCAAGGCGGCGACCCGGCTCGACAAGGCGGTGAACGCCGAACTTCCGCCCCTGAAACTGGAGAAGGCGGCCTTCCGAACCGCGATCGAGGCGCTGGACGAGACCGAGTGGTCGGCGCACGGCACTGATCGCGTCCGGTTTCTGGTCTCGACCAACCCCGGTGCGACGCCGGGACCGATCGGGCGCGTCGCGTCGGGCGGCGAGCTGTCGCGCTTCTTGCTCGCGCTCAAGGTGGCGCTGGCGGGCAAGGGCGGGGCCGACACGTTGGTGTTCGACGAGGTCGATGCCGGGATTGGCGGCGCCACCGCAGCGGCCGTCGGCGAGCGGCTGCGAAAGCTCGCGCGCGCGCGCCAGATTTTGGTCGTCACTCATTCGCCCCAGGTCGCCGCGGTTGCCGACCAACATCTGCTGATCCGGAAGACCACCAAGCGCAACACGGCCACCACCGATGTCGTGCCGCTTGACGCCGCGGGGCGGCGTGAGGAGATCGCGCGCATGTTGGCGGGATCGAGCGTCACCAGTGAGGCGCGTGCGGCCGCCGAGCGGCTGATGTCGGCGGCGGGCTGACGCCGTGTCGCGTGCGGCCAAGCTGGTGGCAGCCATCGCAGTGTCGGATCTGACCGAGCGCCAGGCGCGGTCCGAGCATGCCCGCCTCGCGCAGGAGATCGGCCGCCACGACAAGCTCTATCACCAGCAGGACGCGCCGGAGATTGCCGACTCCGACTACGACGCGCTGCGACGGCGGTTGAACGAGATCGAGACGCGGTTTCCCGGACTGTCGGATCTCGCGAGCCCCAGCCGGCGGGTGGCGCCGCCGCCGGTGGAAACCTTCGCCAAGGTCGTTCATGCCAAGCCGATGCTGTCGCTGGACAACGCCTTCAGCGAGGCCGACGTGACGGAGTTCGTGGCTCGGGTGCGGCGCGCGCTGGAACGCGACATCGAACTGGCGGCGGACGCGGAAGTGGCGCTGGCGTGCGAGCCCAAGATCGACGGCTTGTCGATCAGCCTCCGCTACGAGTCGGGCGTGCTGGTGCGCGGCGCCACGCGCGGCGACGGGGCCGAGGGTGAGGACGTCACCTCTAATCTGCGCACCATCGCGGATATCCCGGCAAAACTGCGCGGGCGCGTGCCGGCGGTTCTCGAAGTACGCGGCGAGGCCTACATGGAGCGCGCCGCTTTCGCCGAGCTGAACGCGCGCCAGGCGGCGGCGGATGAGAAGCCCTTCGCCAATCCGCGCAACGCAGCCGCGGGCTCGCTGCGCCAGCTCGACCCCACGATCACCGCGGCGCGTCCCTTGCGCTTCTTCGCCTATAGCTGGGGCGAGGTTGATCGGCTCGGCTGGGAGCGCCAGTCCGAGTTTCTCGAACGGGCGGCGGGTTGGGGCTTCGCGGTCAACCGCCGCTCGGCGGTGTGCCGCTCGGTCGCCGAGACGATGGCCTACTACGCACGTCTCGGCGAGGAACGCGCATCGCTGCCCTACGACATCGACGGTGTCGTCTACAAGGTCGACCGGCTGGACTGGCAGGAGCGGCTCGGATTCGCGAGTCGCGCACCGCGCTGGGCGATCGCCCACAAGTTCCCCGCCGAACAGGTGCGCACTCGCCTGCGCGCGATTTCCATCCAGGTGGGGCGCACCGGCGCGCTGACGCCGGTCGCCGAGTTGGAGCCGGTGAGCGTCGGCGGGGTGATGGTCGCGCGCGCGACCCTGCACAATGCCGAGGAGATCGCGCGGCTGGATGTGCGGGAAGGCGATCTGGTCACGATCCAGCGCGCGGGGGACGTCATTCCGCAGGTGCTGGCGGTCGTGCTGCCGGAGCGGCCACGTGGCGCCAGGCCCTACGCTTTTCCCGAAAGCTGCCCGTGCCCGTTGAAGACACCGGTCGCAGCGGCCGAGGGCGGCGTGGTGCGGCGCTGCTCCGGTGGGCTGGAATGCCCGTTCCAGCAGGTCGAGCGGCTGCGCCACCTGGTGTCGCGCCAGGCATTCGACATCGAGGGGCTGGGCGGCACGCATATCGAGGCGTTCTGGCGCGACGGCTGGATCCGGACGCCCGCCGATCTGTTCCGGCTGCCCGCGCGCGAGACCGAGATCGCCGCGCGTGAGGGATGGGGCGAGACGTCGGCGGCGCGGTTGGTGGGTGCGATCGAGGCGCGGCGCACGATCGGCTTCGACCGGTTCCTGAACGGCATTGGCATTCCGCTGATCGGCGAAGCGACGGCCCGCCTGCTGGCCGAGGAGTATCGCGACGCCGACGCGTGGCTCTCCGAGATGCTGGCGGCGGTCGCGGAGCGCGCCGCGCATCCCGAGACGATCCGCAAGGAGAAAGCGGCGGTCGAGGTGGGGCCCGCCTTCGGGCGGCTCTGCAACATCGACCAGATCGGTGTCACCACGGCGGACGCCATGGTCGCGTTCTTTGCCGAGGGCCGCACCGTCGAGGTCATCCGCGACTTGCGCGGGCAGCTCACGGTGCAGCCCTACGAGCGGCGCGTGATCGGCGACGGCAAGCTGAAGGGTGAGGTCGTGGTCTTTACCGGCGAACTGAAGACGGCGGGCCGCGACGCCGCGAAGGCGCGCGCCGAGGCGCTGGGCGCCAAGGTGACGGATTCGGTCTCGCGCAAGACGACGCTGGTGGTGGCGGGCGAGAAGGCCGGATCGAAGGCGCGTAAGGCGGCCGAGCTGGGCATCCGCACGCTCACGGAGGCGGAGTGGCTGGCGCTGGCCGGCGAGTCCTGACCGCGCCGCTTCAGAGCGGCCGGGTCGCCGACCGCAGCCAAGTCCGCGCCTCGGGTTCGAGATCAGGGGCCAGCGCCTCGAACACCCGCGCGTGATAGGCGTTCAGCCAAGCGCGCTCGGCTTCGTTCAGCAGCTCCGGTGCGACGCAGGCGAGATCGATGGGCGCCAGCGTCAGCGTCTCGAATTCGAGGTAGCGCCGGTCGGCGCCCGCGATTTCGACGTCGCGCACCGCGATGAGGTTCTCGATGCGTATGCCGTAGGCGCCGGTCTTGTAGTAGCCGGGCTCATTGCTGACGATCATGCCGGGCATCAGCGCCACGCTGTTGGCCGCTTTCGAAATGCGGTGCGGGCCTTCATGCACCGAGAGATAGGCGCCCACGCCATGGCCGGTGCCGTGGTCGTAGTCGAGGCCGGCTTGCCAGAGATGGTAGCGGGCCAGTGCATCGAGCTGGGAGCCGGTCGTGCCCACGGGAAAGCGCGCGGTGGCAAGCGCGATGTGTCCCTTCAGGACGCGCGTGAAGCGATCGCGCATCTCGGCGCTCGGGGTGCCGACGGCGATCGTGCGCGTGATGTCGGTCGTTCCATCGAGATACTGGCCGCCGGAATCGACGAGATAGAGGCTGCCGGGCTCGAGCGTGCGCTCGGTCGCGGGCGCCGCTCGGTAGTGAACGATCGCGCCGTTCGGCCCGGCGCCGGAGATCGTGTCGAAGCTGAGGTCGCGAAGCGCGCCGGTGTCCTCGCGAAACCGCTGAAGCCGGTCGGACACCTCGATCTCGCGCAGCCGACCCGACGGCGCCTCGCGCGCCAGCCAATGGAGAAAGCGCCCGATCGCGGCGCCATCGCGCCGGTGGGCGGCGCGCACGCCCGCCAGTTCGACCGCGTTCTTGCAGGCCTTTGGGAGCGCCACCGGATCGGCGTCGCGCACGATCTGCCCGCCCGCCGCCGCCAGCCGACGCGCGGCCCAAACCGGCGCGGTCGAGGGTTCGATCAGGATTCGCTTGCCAGCCGTGGCAAGCCTGTCCAGCGCATCGCCCAGCGCGTCGGGCGCGGCGAGCGTCACCGCGTTGCCGAGCCAAGCGCGCGTCGCAGGCAGCAGCTTGCGCCCGTCCATATGCAGGTCGACATGGCCGTCGGCATGCAGCAACGCGAAGCCCAGCGCGAAGGGCGTGCGCGGCAGGTCGCCCCCGCGAATGTTGAGTAGCCAGGCGATCGAGTCCGGCGCCGTGAGGAGCGCGATGTCGGCACCCTTGTCGGCGACGATCCGGCCCACCCGGGCGCGGCGCGACTCACTGCTCTCGCCGGCATGGACCTCGTCGTGCAGACGCACCGCGCCCAGCGGTGGCGGCACGCGGTCTTTCCACACCGCGTCGAGCGGGTTGCCCTCGGTCGCCACAAAGCTGCCGCCGGCCCGCGCGCAGGCCCGCGCAAACCGCTGCTCGCCATCGACCGTCTGCAGCCAGGGATCAAAGCCAAGCTTGGCGCCCTTCGGCAGATTGGCGGAGATCCACGCCTCGGGTGACTGCTCCGGTATCTGGAGCGGTACGAAGGCGTCGACGTCGACCTGGTGCCGGACCTGCAAGGTGTAGCGGCCGTCGATGAAGATCGCAGCGCGATCCGACAGCACGATGGCGAGGCCGGCCGAGCCGGTGAAGCCCGTCAGCCAAGCGAGGCGCTGCGACTGCCGCGCGACATACTCGCCCTGGTGCTCGTCGGCGCGCGGCACGACGAAGCCATCGAGCCCGCGCCGGCGCAGCTCCGCCCGCAGATCGGCCAGCCGCGCCGACGGCGCGGGCGCAATGCCAAGTCCGTCGTCCACCGCCGCCAAGCGCGCGCGCCAATCGATCAGCGCTGACCGGGTCGCCGGATCGGCGCCGGGTTGCACGAGGTCGAGCCATTCCGGTCCGGCGAGGCTCTCGGGGGCGGCGGCGATGCCGCGCATCAACCTATCGAGAGCTTGCGGGTCGGTGTGGCCGGCGAGCCGCAGTCGGGTGGTCAAATCGGAGGGCGGGGTGGTCATGGCGCGGCACCCTAAGGGTCGGTCCTCCAGAGGGCAATCGCCGCATCAATGTTGCGTCGCACAACGTCTTGCAGTCAGATTCGATGCCATGCATTGCGCTCATGGCAGCTGTAGATTGGGCAGTTCTACACAATCAGCCTCTCCGACCCAGATTGCATCTGTGCAAATGCAGCAATTCTGCTGCGGCGCACTTTGGATGGAGAGTGAGATGAAGAGCGAAGCGATCCGGACGTTCGAACTGCTGGCGACCGAAGCGGCGCCCGCGGCGAAGCGTCCTGAGGTCAGCTTTCCCGTGGATCTGGCCGACCGCCGGATGGTCGAACTGCGTGCGCGCTACCAGCGCGCCGAGATCGTGTCCGAGTTCCTGGTCGACGGCCTCTTGTGGATCGGGCGCGGCGTGAAGGCGCTGGCCAAGGGGTTCGCCGCGCGTGCTCGCCTGGTCGCGGCAGAGCGTCAGCTGGAGGCGCTGGATGATCGTATGCTGGCCGATCTCGGCGTGAAGCGCGGTGACATTCCGTTTGCCGTTCGTCGCGCCCCGCAGGGTGTGGCGCCGGAGTTCGGCGGGGTGGCCCATGTCGTGCCGGCCGCCAATCTCGACATGCACCGCGCGGCGTGACCAACACACCTTGAACGTCAAAGGGGCCGGCTTGTCCGGCCCCTTTTTCATGTCCGTTCCAGCAACAGCGAGCGCCAGTGATCGCCGCCTGTCTCCAGATCGAGTCGGGAGCGAAAGCGGAAGCCCGCGCGCTCATAGGCGTCCAGCACGTCGGCCGCCTGCTCGACCAGCAGGCCGCTCAGAACGACGCGCGCGCCCGCTCGCGTGGCCCGTGCGAGGTGCGGCGCCAGCTCGATGAGGGGCGCCGCCAGAATGTTGGCGACCAGCGGATCGAACGGGCCCGCGCGCGAGATCTCCTCCGAATCGAGCCCCGACGCGACCGCAAAACGACACAGAGCGCCAACGCCATTGTCGGCGGCGTTGCGAGCGGCCACCGGGATCGTGGCGGGATCGTTGTCGCTCGCGAGCACCGGGCGTCGCCAAAGTTGCGCCATGGCGATCGCGAGGATGCCACTGCCCGTGCCCACATCGATGGGTTGGGCCGTCGGGCCGACATCGAGGCCCGATAGCAACTCTAGACAGCCTCGTGTCGTGCCGTGGCTGCCGCTACCAAACGCCGAGCCCGCGTCCATGCGGATCGCGTGGAGGTCGGGAGGCGCGCGCCCCGGATCATGCGAGGGGTGGAGCCAGAAGCGGCCCGCGCGAAGTGGCCGGAACGAGCGCTGGTTCTCGGCGACCCAGTCCACAGGCGGCAACTCCACGACGTGGGAGTCGGGCCGGGGCAGACCGGCCGCATCCGCGACGCGCGCGATCACCGCGGCGATATCGCCCGGCATCGCGTCCGCGACGATCGTGATCTCCCACGCCGCACCACGCCGGCGCTCGCGAAGACTCAGAACACCTTCGAGCGCGACGGTGGGAGCCTCAAGTGCTGCTTCCCAAACAGCTCGTGCGGCGGCTTCGACTTCGAACCGGACTTGAACCAACGGCATGGGAGGTCAATAGCGCCGACGCGTGTGTGGGGCACGATCTATCTCGGCGACGGGCCGCATCCCATGCGCCGGGCCCCGTTCGAGGGTGCCGCTCAGTCGGCGAGGTAGAGTGCGCGCTCCGGCGGCAGGGCGATCCCGACATGCGCGCCGACATCGTGAAGGTCCCCGCCGGACTGGAACGGAACATCGACCACGACATCGGACTCACCGACGCGTAGCGCATACCGAACCGTGGCGCCGAGAAACTCCCGATGGACGATCGTGCCCGCGATCGGCGCATCGGCAGCAAGGCTTGCGTGCTGCGGCCGGAACATGAGCTTGGCGCCGGGAGGCGGGACGGCACCCGCCGCCAGCGGTATCCGGGCGCCGCCGGCCAACGTGAAGGCGCCACTGGCTACAGTCCCATCGAGGATGTTCGCCGCCCCGAGAAAGCCCGCAACGAACAGGTTTGCGGGCCGCTCGTAGAGCTCCATCGGAGTGCCAACCTGACGGATCGACCCGGCCTCCATCACCGCGATGCGATCGCAGATTGAGTTGGCCTCTTCCTGGTCGTGGGTGACGAAGATCGTCGTCAGGCCGAGGCGCCGCTGCAGGGCGTGCAGTTCGCGTCGAACGCTGACGCGCATCTTGGCGTCGAGGTTGCTGAGCGGCTCGTCGAGCAGCAGGACTTTCGGCTCGACCACGATGGTGCGCGCAACCGCGACGCGCTGCTGTTGTCCGCCGGAGAGCTGCGAGGGTCGCCGGCCGGCGAGGTGGGCCAGTCCGACCAACTCGAGGGCGGCCTGCACGCGGCGCTCGATCTCGGGTCGCGGCACGCGCCGCTCTTCAAGTCCGAACGCGACGTTGGCGGCGACGGTCAGGTGCGGCCACAGCGCGTAGCTCTGGAACACCAGACCGACATCGCGCTTCCACGGTGGCCGGCCGGAGACGTCGGTTCCACCGATCCGCACCGATCCGCGATCGGCTTCGGCAAAGCCCGCGATCAGTCGCAACAATGTTGTCTTGCCGCAGCCGGAGGGCCCCAGGAACGCGAAGAACTCGCCGGGGCGAATCTCGAGGTCGATGCCCTTGAGGACGCGCGTCGTGCCGTAGGCAAGCTCGACACCCTCGATCCGGACATCGACGGGCGCCGCGGGGCGTTCGGTGGGGGTCATGGCGTTTGCCTCACAAGTCCAGTCCGTGGGCGCGTTGCGAGCGGTCGACGGCGCGCTGGGAAAGCCATGTGCCGATGGCCACGATCAGTACGGCGATCACGCCGAGCGCGGCGCCGGCGCCGCGCCCTGCCGGTGTTTGCATGAAGACGTACAGCCCGTAGGCAAGCGGGGCGTCGGCGTTGGTCTGCACCAGCATGAGGACCGCCGACAGCTCGACGGAGGCGGTGGCGAAGCTGGTGACGAAACCTGCGAGCAGGCCACCCGTCATCAAGGGAATGACGATCCGGCGCACGGTGCGTGTTTTGGTGGCGCCGAGATTCTCCGCTGCCTCTTCAAGGGCGATGGAGATCTGCTGCAGGGCGGCATAGGCCGAGCGCAGCGCATAGGGCAGGCGCCTGATCGCCACCGCCAGCACGATCACGATCCAGGCCGAGGCGAGCGATGAGCCATCGGGCAGCTTGACGTCATAGAAGGTGCGCAGATAGCCAATCCCCACCACCACGCCGGGCACTGCGAGTGCGGCCGTCGCCGCCCAGTCCAGCACCTGCCGGCCCGGGACACGCGTGCGCAGCACCAGATAGGCGATGATCCCGCCCACGACGACATCGATCAGTCCGGCAAGTGTCGCATAGAGGAGCGTGTTCTTGATATAGATCGAGCTCTCGCCCAACACGCGTGTGTAGTGCGCGAGCGTATAGCCGTCGGGCAGCGGACTGAACGACCAGACGGTGGCGAACGATAGCATCAGCAGCCCGACATGGGGTGCGAGCACGATGAGCAGGATCAGGATCACGATCGCATAGGCGATCGCGGCCTCGCGCGGTCCGAGGGTCCGCTTGGCCAGTCCGCCACCGCCGCGCTGTGCGGTGGCGTAGTCGCGGCCCTTCATGCTGCGCGCCGCCAGCCACATGGTGAGGACCGACACCGCGATCAGCACCACCGAGATGACGTAGCCCATGGGATCGGCGAGGCCGATCGACGTGATGCGCAGATAGGCCTGGGGCGCCAGCATCTCCTTGACGTTGAGCAGGAGCGGCGTCGCGAGGTCGTCGAACACCTTGACGAAGACCAGGCTGGCGCCGGCGATGTAGCCCGGCATGGCGAGCGGCAACGCGATGCGGCGAAACAGGCGCAGCCCATGAGCGCCCAGATTCTGGCCCGCTTCTTCCATCGACCGGTCGATGCTGCGTAGCGATGTCGAGAGATTGACCAAAATAAAGGGGAAATAGTGGATCGCCTGAAGGAGAATGACCCCGTTCAGGCCCTCCATGATGCCGATCTTGAAGCCGAACAGGTCGTCGAGGACCAGATTGAGGCTGCCGTTCCGTCCGAACAGGAGCTGCATGGCGACCGCACCCACGAACGGCGGCATGACCAGCGGCAGGAAGCCCAGCGTCTGCACCAGCACGGCGCCGCGAAACTCAAAACGCGTCGTGAGGTAGGCCAGCGGCAACGCGAACGCCGAGGCGATCACGACGGTCATCGCCGACACATAGAGCGAGTTCCAGAACGACCGGACGAAGAGATCGGTCCTGGCGAAGTCCGCGAAGTTCACCAGCGTGAAGGCGCCGGTGCCCTTCTCGGTGAACGCGACATAGACGACGGTGGCGACCGGGAGGATCAGGAACAGGAAAAGAAACGACGCCAGCGCCGCGGCCAGCAACAGCTGGCCGGGCGATCCGGTGCGCCAGCGAGCGCTCACCGGGCGAGCTTTAGCGCTTCCTCAGCCTTGGCCTTGGCCTGGGCGTAGCGCTCCTTGGCGAAGCTCGCCCATTGCTGCTCAAGCTCGGCCTGGCGCGCGGTTTTCTCGCGCCCGCCGGCGAAGGCGGCGCGAATCTCGGGAGAGGCGGCCTGGGCGTCAGTGATCGGCATCGCGGCGACCAGGTCGCGCGCTTCGCTGACCAGCTTGCGCGCGGCGGCATTGTCCTTCTTCGCCAGCGCCGCCTCAGCCTCGTGCAGGGCCTTCGTCGTGGCCTTCAGCGCGTCGATCTGGAAGGTGATGAGCTGATCGAACAATACGTCGACGGGTGCGGTGCGCCGCTCGGACAGGAGCGCGTCGAAGGTGAGCAGCGACTGCAGCCGCTGGTCCTTGAACGGGTTGGGATACTCGGCCGGTGCCTTGGCGTACGTTTCGGGACGCACGGGCAGGCGACGGATCGTCGGCTCGAGCAGAGTCTCCTGGCCTGCCGGCGACAACAGGAACTCGATGAAGGCCTCCGCACCGGCGCGGTTGGGTGCATTGGCGACGATACCGACGTTCGCCGGGACGAGCGTCGTGACGGTCGGATAGACGAACTTCACCGGGAAGCCGGCGCCCTGCGACGAGAACGCGAAGAAGTCGATCACGACACCAAAACCAACCTGACCCGAGTTCACCGCGTCGGGAACAGCGAAGGAGCGGTCGGTGACGTGGCGCAGGTTGCCGGAGATTTCCTTGACGGTGCGCCAGCCCTTTTCCCAACCCTCGCCCTGCAGGATCGTCTCGATCGTGAGATGGGTGGTGCCGGACCGCGACGGTTGAGAGATAGAGACGTGATCGAAGTAGGGCGCCTTCGCGAGGTCCTGCCAGTCCTTAGGGGTAGGCAGCCGGTTGGCCCGGACGTAGCGCTCGTTCCACATGATGCCGTAACCCGACGCCGCGAATCCCGAGTAGAAGCCGTCGCGGTCGTTCACCGGATACGACCCCACCTTTTCGGCCACGCCGCGCGCCTTCGGCTTGTAGGCGGCCAGCAGCGATTTCGACTTCAGAACCTCGAAGGCGTCTGGCGCCGAGGCCCAGAACAGGTCGACCTGATTCGATGACCTGGTTTCCTCCAGGAACTTCACGCCCGCGTTGGTGTTGCGGTTCTGAACCTCCAGCGTGGCGCCGGGGACGGCCTTCTCGAAGGCGCGCTTGAGGGGATCGGTCACATCTTTCGAGAATGAGGTGACCACCGTGACCTTGCCGGTCTGGGCCGCAGCCGGCCAAGCCGCCACCGCGAGCAGGGTCGTGACAAGAAGAGTGGATCGAAGCATGCGATGTCCCTGGCTTTCGAGAGAAGTCCGATTTCAGGCCGGTTCGACGAAGGAGTCGAGTACCTTCTTGGCACCGGCCTTGTCGAAGGCGATGTCGAGTTTGTTGCCGTCAATGGCCACGACCTGACCGTAGCCGAATTTCTGGTGGAACACGCGCTGACCGACGGCGAGATCCAGGCGATCGCCTGAGTCGGCGCGCCGGTCGTCCACAGTCTCGTCGCGGCGCTGGCGTCTTGTGCGCGCCGTCCCAAGGCTCTCGTACTCAAAGCCGTCGACCGCCTCGCGCAAGCCGCGCTGATGGCCTGCCGAGTAGGTGGCGTAGAGTCCGGCGTCGCTGCTCTCGTCCATTGAGTCGCCCGGCAATTCGCGCAGGAAGCGCGAGGGAGTCGCGGCTTGCCACTGATTGAAGATGCGGCGATTGGCTGCGAAGGAGACATAGGCCCGCTTGCGGGCTCGGGTCAGGCCGACATAGGCCAGCCGGCGTTCCTCCTCGAGACCCGCCTGACCCTTGTCGTCCATCGCGCGTTGGTTCGGGAAGAGGCCCTCTTCCCAGCCCGGCAGGAACACCGTGTCGAACTCCAGCCCCTTCGCCGCGTGCAGCGTCATCAGGCTGACGGCGTCCCCGTCAGCGTTGGCGGCATTGTCGGTCAGGAGTGCGACGTGCTCCATAAACGCCGGCAAAGTGTCGAACTCCCGCAACGCGGCGATCAGCTCCTTCAGATTCTCAAGTCGCCCCTGCGCCTCCACCGAGCGGTCCGCGCGCAGCATGTCGGTGTAGCCCGATTCGTCCAGCACGGTCTCCGCTACCTCGACGTGGCTCATGCCCTCCAGCATCGTCCGCCAGCGGTCGAAACCGGCGATCAGATCGGAGAGCGACTTTCGCGGACGGCTCTTCAGCTCGTCGGTCTCGAGGGCAAGCCGGGCCGCCTCGACCAAGGGCACGCGCCCACTGCGCTGAATAGAGCGCAGGGTGCGCAAGGCCTGCTCGCCGAGGCCGCGTCGCGGCGTGTTGTAGATGCGCTCGAAGGCGAGATCGTCCGCCGGCTGGACGATCACCCGGAAGTAGGCCAGGGCGTCGCGAATCTCCTGTCGCTCGTAGAAGCGCGGGCCGCCGATCACGCGGTAGGGCAGCCCGAGCTTGATGAAGCGCTCCTCGAACTCGCGCGTCTGGAGCCCCGCCCGGACGAGAATGGCGATCTGCCCCAACGGATGGCGGTCGCGCTGCAGCGCTTCGATCTCCTCGCCGATACCGCGTGCCTCCTCATCGCCATCCCAGACGCCGCGCAGCCGGACTTTCTCGCCGTCCTTGACCGCGGTCCACAGGGTCTTGCCGAGGCGGCCAGCGTTGTGGGCGATGAGGTGCGAGGCCGCGCTCAGGATGTGCGGGGTGGACCGGTAGTTGCGCTCCAGCCGGACGATGGAGGCGCCGGGGAAATCCTTCTCGAAGCGAAGGATGTTGCCGACCTCGGCGCCGCGCCAGCCGTAAATCGACTGGTCGTCGTCGCCGACGCAGCAGACATCGCGCGTGCCCTGCGCCAGTAATCGCAGCCAGAGATACTGCGCGACGTTGGTGTCCTGGTACTCGTCGACCAGCAGGTGCCGCAGACGCCGGTGGTACTGGGCGAGCACGTCCGGGTGTTTCTGCCAGAGCGTGACGCAATGCATCACGAGGTCGCCGAAATCGGCGGCGTTCACCGCGAGCAGTCGCTCCTGGTACTGGCGATAGATGTCGGCGGCCCGGCCGTCGGCGAATTCACTGGCATCCTCGCCGCCCACCTTGTCCGGGGTGAGCGCGCGATCCTTCCATCGCTGGATGATTCCGCTCAGAACGCGCGGCGGCCATTTTTTGTCGTCGATCCCCTCGGCCTCGAGCAGTTGCTTGATGAGGCGCGTCTGGTCGTCCGTGTCGAGGATCGTGAAGCCGCTCTTCAGGCCGACCAGCTCTGCATGGCGACGCAGGATGCGCACCCCGATCGCATGGAAGGTGCCGAGCCACATACCCTCGGCGGCACCGCCGATCAGGCCGCTCACCCGGTCCATCATCTCGCGTGCGGCCTTGTTGGTGAAGGTGACGGCGAGGATCTGCGAGGCGCGGGCGCGGCCCGAAATCAACAGGTGGGCGATGCGCGTGGTGAGCACACGGGTCTTGCCGGTGCCGGCGCCCGCCAGCACCAGCAGCGGGCCGGCATCGTGGATGGCAGCGGCGCGCTGCTCGGGGTTCAACCCCTCCAGATGGGCGAGCGACGCCACCGCGCGGGCCGGCGCCGGCGGCGACGGAGCGTCGGTGAGGTCGAACGGATCATCCGGCGGCGACATGCGCGATTGTATAGCAATGGCGCCTGTGGACGCCTATCCTCGGATCCGCCACGAAGGAGGCGGGTGAGCGGGATGACCGGCAATCGCGGTTTTTGGGCGCGAGCACGGGCCAACGCCGATAGCGAGGGCTCGGGAGGCGGGACGTCGAGCTTGCCGCCGGCAGTCGCGTCCGCCCTGCCGTCGGTCGTTGGCCTTGCCGCGCGCATCCCTGAGGACCGGCGGACAGCCCGGACGCTCGGCACGGAGCGCGAGGGGCATGGCATCTTGATCGACGACGATGGGCTGATCGTCACCATCGGCTATCTCATCATGGAGGCTCAGTCGGTGACGATCACCGACCTTTCGGGCCACGAATTGCCGGCGCGTATCGTCGGCTACGACTACGAGAGCGGGTTCGGTCTGGTCCGGACGCTGCGCCCGCCGGCCGTGGGACCGATTCGCTTCGGCGATTCCGATTCGCTCGATGTCCGGAGCGAGGCCTGGGTCGCGGGTGTGGGCGGTGCCAAGGCATCACTGAAGGTGCGGGTCGCCGGCCGGCGCGAATTCGCCGGTTACTGGGAATATCTGCTCGATGATGCGCTGTTCACGGTGCCGGCCTATCCGCTGTGGGGCGGCTCTGGGCTCATCGGGCAGGATGGCACATTGCTGGGCGTTGGATCGCTCCTCGTGCAGGAGGCGCTGGGTCCGGGCGCGCCCGCGTTCCCGGGCAACATGTTCGTTCCGATCAACCGCCTCAAGCCGATCTTCGATGAGCTTCTGGCGAATGGGCGTATCAGCACGCCACCCAAGCCGTGGCTTGGCGTCTACACGATGGAACACCGCGGACAACTCGTGATCGGCGGTATCGCGGAGGGCGGTCCGGCGGATCGTGCCGGTCTGAAGCAGGGCGACGTCCTGCTGGCTCTAAACGGTGAGGAACTCGACGAGGTCGCGGAGTTCTATCGTCTGCTGTGGGCGGCCGGCCCTGCCGGTGTGCCCCTGAGTTTCCGGCTACAGCGCGACAGTGATGCCTTCGACATGACGATCCGTTCGGGCGATCGGATGAAGTACCTCAATTTCGAATCCAGCCTGTGAATTGTTGGCGCCTCGGTGCTTTGACGGGGCCGTCGACCGGTCGCTAGTTTGGCCCGGCACCATACAGGGGAACGGGATGGCCAAAGCCTTCGCCTCGCAGGCGGATCTCGCCGACAAGAAAATCACGTTCAGCCGGATGTCGGATCATGCCTACGCCTTCACCGCCGAGGGCGACCCCAACACGGGAATCGTGATCGGCGACGACGCGGTCATGGTGATCGATACCCAGGCGACCCCGGTGATGGCGCAGCAGGTGATCGAGCGCGTGCGCAGTGTCACGGACAAGCCGATCCGCTATGTCGTGCTCACGCACTACCACGCGGTTCGGGTGCTGGGCGCTTCGGCCTACGAGCCGCAGCACATCATCTGCTCGGAAGCCACCCGCGAGATGATCGTCGAGCGGGGCGCGCAGGACTACAAGTCCGAGGTCCAACGCTTCCCGCGGCTTTTCCAGGCGGTCGAATCGGTGCCCGGGCTGACCTGGCCCACGATCGTCTTCAACGACCGCACGTCGCTGTGGCTCGGCAAGCTTCAGGTCGACATCATCCATGCGGGGCGGGGCCACACCAAGGGCGACACGATCGTGTGGCTGCCGCAGGATCGTGTGCTGTTCAGCGGCGATCTCGTCGAGTACGGCGCGGCGCCCTACTGCGGCGACGCCCACTTCAAGGATTGGCCGCAGACGCTGCAGAAGCTGCGCGACCTGCGCGCCGACGCGCTGGTTCCGGGTCGGGGCGACGCCCTGATGGGCGAAGCGGCGGTTGAGGAGGGGTTGGCCGGCACGCAGGCCTTCTTGACCGACCTCTATCGCGTCGTGTCGGACCGGGTCGCCGCCGGCGACGATCTGCGCGCGGTCTATGAGAAGACTTACGCGGCGCTCCAGCCGCGCTACGGCAACTGGGTGATTTTCGAGCACTGCATGCCGTTCAATGTCTCGCGGGCCTTCGACGAGGCCAAGGGGCTCGACCATCCGCGCATCTGGACGGCCGAGCGCGATATCGAGATGTGGCAGTCGCTGGAGCGCGCCGCCTGAGCGCCCGCCGATGGGCTCCTACGCCTACCGGGCCTATCCCTACCGCCGGCCGCCCGAACTGGACGGCACCGCGACGCGACGCGGCGTAACCATCGTCGGGGCTGGCTTGGCCGGTCCGACGCTCGCGCTGTTGCTGGCACGGCACGGTGTGCCGTCGCTGCTGCTCGACGAGGACGACACGGTGAGCGTCGGCAGCCGTTCGATCTGCCAAGCCAAGCACACGCTGGAAGTCTGGGACCAGATCGGCGTCGCCGCCCCGGTGGTGGCCAAAGGCGTCACCTGGGACCAAGGCGAGGTGCTGCTGGGAGAACGGCCGATCTACCGCTTCCATCTCCAGCCCGAGCCCGGCCACAAATTCCCGGCCTTCGTCAATCTGCAGCAATACTATGTCGAGGAGTACCTGTACGCGCGCTGCCTCGCCGAGCCGCTGATCGAGCTGCGGCCGCGTCACAAGGTGGTCGGCATCGACAACGGCGCAGAGGGAGTGACGCTTTCGGTCGAGACGCCGGACGGAACCGTCCCGATCGTGTCGGACTGGGTCGTGGCGTGCGACGGCGTGCGTAGCGCCATCCGCCGCCTGCTCGATCTGCCGTTTCCCGGCGAGGTTTTCGACGATCGCTTCCTGATCGCCGACATCCGCTTGCGCGCCGAACTGCCGGCGGAGCGGCGCTTCTGGTTCTATCCGCCGTTCCATCCCACCAACTCGGTGTTGATGCATCGTCAGGCCGACGACGTGCTGCGTGTGGACTTCCAGCTCGGTCGCGATGCCGATCCTGTCGAGGAAGCCAAACCGGAGAACGTCGATCGCCGGCTGCGCGGCATGTTCGGCCCGGATGCCGAGTGGGAGCACGAGTGGACGAGCGTCTACACCTTCACGTGCCGTTCCCTGGACCGCTTCGTCCATGGCCGTACGATCTTCGCCGGCGACTCCGCGCATGTCGTGTCGCCTTTCGGTGCGCGCGGCGGTAACTCCGGTGTCGATGACGTCGACAACCTCGCCTGGAAGCTGGCGCGTGTCGTGCGGGGGGAGTCATTTCAGGCGTTGCTCGATAGCTACGACATCGAACGCCGCGCGGCGGCGCGCGAGAACATCCGGCAGTCGACCCGCAGCACCGATTTCATCACGCCGAAGTTCGCCGCGTCGCGCGTGTTCCGCGACGCAACCCTCGCGCTCGCCCGCGACTATCCGTTCGCCCGGGCGTTCCTCAATAGCGGGCGGTTGTCGGTGGCGACGGCGGCGCCGGGCTCGCCGCTGTCCACGCCCGATATCGACGCGGACTGGACCGGCGGCCCCGCACCCGGCGAGCCGATGATCGACGCGCCGCACACCAACCGATGGCTGATCGATCAAGTCGGGAAGGGCTTTGCGCTGTTGGCATTCGACGCCGACGGACTTCGCCCGCCAAGGGATGTCACCGTGGTCGCCCTGTCAGCATCCGGTGTGGCGGCCCGGCGATATGGTGCGGCACCGGGCACGGTGTACCTGATCCGGCCGGATCGCTATGTCGCCGCGCGCTGGCGACAGCCCAACGACGCAGTAATTGAAAAGGCATGGCGTCGGGCCTGCGGGGAGGGGAGGGCATCATGACAGCGGCTAGTGGCTCGGGCCTGCGGCGCGACCTCGCGTTGAAGCGGCCCGACGATGTCTACAACGCCATCGTCGACGCCCATCGGGACCTCGACGACGCTGCGTGCCGGGCTTTCGATGCCCGCCTGATCCTGCTTCTCGCCAATCAGGTCGGCGACGATGCCGCGGTGCTCGCCGCGATCGATGCCGCGCGGGAGACCGCGTGAGCCGACCGCTGGAGGGACGCCACGCGCTGGTGACCGGCGCCGCGCGTGGCAACGGTGCCGCCATCGCCGAGG
Source organism: Alphaproteobacteria bacterium (assembly GCA_016870115.1). Taxonomy (GTDB): domain Bacteria; phylum Pseudomonadota; class Alphaproteobacteria; order Reyranellales; family Reyranellaceae; genus VGCH01. The sequence goes on from VGCH01000007.1 coordinate 61,249, forward strand.
GGCTGGCGGCCGCGGGCGCGCACGTCCTGCTCGTCGACATCGATGGCGCGGGTGCGCGACAGACGGCCGAAGCCATCGTCGCGCGCGGCGGTCGGGCCGATGCGGCGACGCTCGATGTCTGCGATGCCGACGCCTGCGCCGCGCTGGCCGAGAAGGGGCGGCGGGAACGACCGCTCGATATCCTGGTGAACAACGCCGGCATTCTGGTGCGCGCCACGCTGGACACGGAGTCCGGCCGCACTGACTGGGAGCGCACCCTCTCGGTCAATCTCCAGGGGACCTACAACGTCACGATGGCGTTCCTGGACCAGCTCAAGGCCCGGCGCGGCTGCATCGTGTCGATTGCCTCGGTGAACGCCTATGCCGCGCCGCGCGGCAGCGGCGCCTACAACGTGTCCAAGGCGGCGCTGGTGCAGTTCACGCGCTCGCTGGCGAGCGAACTCGCCGCCGACGGTGTTCGGGTGAACGCGATCGCGCCCGGCATCATCGCGACCGACATGACCGTCTCGACCCGCAGCGAGCCCGGTCGACTCGAGGCGTATCTGCGGCACGTCCCGATGCAGCGGGTCGGCGAACCGCGCGAGCTCGCGGGACCGGTCGTGTTCCTGTGTTCCGACGCCGCGAGCTACGTCACCGGCGCGGTCCTGCCTGTCGATGGAGGGTTTCTTGTCGTCTGACCTCGTCGTGCGCGACGCAACGGCCGCCGACGCGTCGCTGCTGCACCGCTTCTCCGTGGCGCTCGCGACGTACGAGGACGAACCGGACGCCGTGCGCGCGACGCCGGAGACCCTGGCGCGCGACGGATTCGTGGCTAACCCGCAGTTCGGCGCGGTGATCGCCGAGCGCGGCGCGACGGCGGTCGGCTTCGCCCTGTTCACGTTCAACTACTCGGTGTGGAGCGGTGCGCGCGGCATCTTCGTCGAGGATATCTGGGTCGAGCCGGCGGAGCGTCGTGGCGGTGTCGCACGGGCGTTGCTGGCGGCGCTCGCCCGCGCCTGCGCCGCTCGCGGCTACAAGCGCATCGATCTCAATGTGCTCGACTGGAACAGTGCCCGCGGCTTCTACGAAACGCTCGGCTTTCGCTGGATCCGAAACTGGCTCCCGTATCGTCTTGAGGGCGAATCGCTGATGCGACTGGCCGAGATCACTTCTTCGCAAGACTGATCGTTCGTCCGGCCTTGGCCGGCTTCGCGAGGGCGTGGTGCGTCGCCCAGATCGCGTCGAGGCGTTGGCGAGCCCAATCAGGCCACGGTGCCGAGCGGCGGCTGGCATGGTCGATGTTGATCACGACCGTCTCGTTCGTCGCCGCGAGATAGTTCAGTTCGGCATGATGCATCTCGTGAAAGAGGTGCACGCGTTTGGCGTCGCGGTCGAGCAGCTGTGTTGTAAAGCGCATCGGCGCGTCCTGGCGCATCTCTCGGTCGTAGGTCACGTGCGTTTCCAGCACGAACGTCATGCCGTGCTTGCCGTCCACGTAGGATCGGCCCAATCCCATGTTCCGCATGAACGCGCCTGAGGCCTGGTCGAAGGCGGCGACGTAGAAGGCGACGTTCATGTGACCGTTCCAATCGACCCACTCCGGCAGCACTCGTGCGCGGTGAACCGCAAGCGGTGCGTCGAGGACCAGTTCAGGCAGCGGATAGGGTGCCGTCGCGGTGGATTCCGTCATGGCGGGGGCAGGCATTTTCATGCGGCGGACCGTAGCGAAACCGGCAGGTGCGGGGCAAGGTCGGCTCAAGAGAGGTGACGCGATGCAGAAAATGACCAAGGCGCTTGTAATCGGGGTCGGCGCTGAGCGTGGTCTCGGCGCCGCGGCTTGCCGCCGGTTCGCGCGGGAAGGACATCACGTGATCGTCGCGGGCCGCACGCGCGCGAAGCTGGATGCCGTGGTGCAGACGATCGTCGCGGCCGGGGGCAGCGCATCGGCCGCTGTCGTCGATGCAACCAACGAACGCGCGGTCATCGAGTTGTGGGACGAGGCGATGGCCGACGATGAAGCCGGCGCGCCCGCCGAGATCGCGGTCTTCAATGTCGGCAACAACATGTCGGGCGACCTGCGCGAGATGACGGCGGCCTATTTTGAGGAAGCCTGGCGCCTGGCCTGCTTCGCGGGCTTTCTCTTCGGCCGGGAGGCGGCGCGGCGATTGGCGCCGCTGGGACGCGGCACCGTGATCTTCACCGGCGCCTCGGCCTCGATGCGCGGCCGGCCCCGCTTCGCCGCCTTTGCTGCCGCCAAGGGCGGGTTGCGCCTTCTTGTGCAGGCCATGGCGCGCGAGTTTGGGCCCATGGGTATTCATGTCGCTCATGTCATCGTGGATGGCGGAATCGACGGCGAACGGCTGAATACGCGCAACCCGACGGCCCGCGACCGCTTGGGTCCCGATGGCTTGCTCGACCCGGACGCCATCGCCGAGACCTACTGGCACCTCCATCGACAGCATCGCAGCGCCTGGACCCATGAACTGGACGTGCGCCCGTTCAAGGAGACGTTCTGATCAGGGAATCTCGAGGAGTTCGCGGGCCACGAGATCCGGGGCGGACAGGATGCAATTGTGGCCGGCGGCGATGGGCCGGAACCTGACGCCAGGCATTGAAGCTGCCCGTTCGTGATTGCCGGCGGAGACCGGGTAACGCGGGCTGGTACAGGCGACGTAGGTCATGGGCAGACCGTTGCCCGGCGGATGCGCGAGAGCGATTGGGTCGGTGTAGCAGCGCAGCGGATGGGGTGTGAGCTGTCGGTGCGTCCAGATCGCGAGATCCGGATCGTCGATGATCAGGCTGCCCGGTGGCGCGAAGGGCAGCACGGGAACGTCGCCGACGTGCGTCACGAGCTTCCGCCGCTTGGCGACGATGTGTTCGGGGATACGGCCGAAGATCGACTGGCCGTCGCGCGCGAAGCCACCGTCCAGGATCACCAGGTGAGCCAGCCGTTCCGCGACACGGTCGGCGACGAGTTGGGTGATCAGGCTCCCGAAACTGTGGCCGACCAGGATGACCTCGCGCAGGTCTTCACGCTCGAGGCGGTCCACGACATCGTCCCGCATCGCCTCGTTGCCGATGGCGGTCGACAGTTCGCCCGCGCGCTCACCCACGCCGGGCAGCGCCCATGCCTCGGCCGTCCGTCCTGCCGCACGCAATCGCTGAACCACGAACTGCCATGTCCAGGCGCCCATCCAGGCTCCGGGGAGCAGGACGAAAGGCCGGTGATCGGGGGCGCCCTCGGACGCCGGCGCAGGTCCGGTCACCGGCCGCCTGCGCTCTCAAGAACCGTCGCCATCTCGCGCTGACCGCGCTGACGGGCATGCTGCAACGGTGTGACGCCCTGGTGGTCGGCGAGGTTCACGCCGGCGCCCCGCGCGAGCAACAGGCGCGCGATCTCAAGATGGGCCGGCCCGCCATCGCCCAGGATCACCGTCTCCAGCAAGGCCGTCCATCCGAGGCGATTGTAGTGGTCGACGTCGATCGACGTCTTCAGAAGCTCGCGCACGGTCTCGACATGGCCGTAGTGGCAGGCCGGGATGAGCGCTGTTCCGCCGAAGCGGTTGGTGCTCTTGAGGTTAGCGCCGGCTGCCAGAGTCATGCGCAGGATCTCCAGATGACCACGCGCACCCGCGAGCAGGTAGGCACTGTTCAACATCTGGTCCTGAGTGTTCACGTCGGCGCCGGCGGCGATCAGGATCCGAGCGACGTCGGGCTTGTTGGCATAGGTGGCGGTCAGAAGCGCTGTTCGCCCTTGCGCGTCCTGCGACCGCACACTCGCACCGTCCGCGAGCAGACGTCTCACGGCTGCCGCGTCGCCGCGCTCCGCGGCTGCGAGCAGTGTGCGATCAATTTCGCGGAGCGCGGTCTGCGCATGTGCCGCGCAGGAAATCGCGAGAGCCTCAACCAGAGTCGCCAGTCTATGCATCCGTTTCACGTCCCCCAACGTGCGTGCTACGCTGCCCCAACAGCAAGGGAATTGCCATGACTGCGATGAATCGACGGGTGCTTCTGAAGTCGCGCCCGAGCGGCGAGCCGACTGTCGCCAATTTCGAGATTTCCGACGCACCGATCCCGGAGCCCAAGGAGGGAGAGTATCTCTCCCGGACGATCTGGATGTCGCTCGACCCCTACATGCGCGGTCGCATGGACGACGCCAAGGGCTACGCCGCCAACGTCAATCTCGGCGACCCGATGGTCGGCGGAACGGTCGGGCAGGTGCTGAAGTCGCGCAATCCCAAGTTCAAGGAAGGCGACTATATCGCCGAGTTCTCCGGCTGGCAGAGCCACGCGGTTTCCAATGGCGCCGGCGTGATGAAGCTCGATCCGGCGGCCGCGCCGATCTCCACGGCGCTGTCGGTCGTCGGCATGCCCGGCATGACCGCGTGGTGGGGACTGATGCAGATCGGCAAGCCGAAGGCTGGCGAGACCGTTGTGGTTTCGGCCGCGTCCGGCGCGGTCGGATCGGTGGTCGGCCAACTCGCGCGGTTGCGGGGCTGCCGCGCCGTCGGGATCGCCGGGGGCAAGGACAAGTGCGACTACGTCGTCAAGGAACTGGGATTCGATGCCTGCATCGACTACCGCGCCGAGGGGACGAACCTGTTCAAGGCGATTCGCGCGGCGTGCCCGAAAGGCATCGACATTTATTTCGAGAATGTCGGCGGCGCGGTTCAGGCTGCGATCCTGCCTCAGATGAATGATTTCGGCCGCATCCCGCTCTGCGGGCTGATCTCGCAATACAACGCCACTGCGATGAGCCCGGGCCCCGATTGGCGGCTCCTGCTGATCAAGCGGCTGACAGTGTCGGGCTTTATCGTGTCCGACCACTTCACCACCATGGGCGAGTTCTGGAAGGAAGTGCCGGCCGCGGTGCGGGGCGGCCAGATCAAGTACCGCGAGGATATCGTCAAGGGTATCGACAACGCGCCGGAGGCGTTCATCGGCCTGCTCAAGGGCCGCAATTTCGGCAAGCTGCTCATCCAGGTGGGTGACGACCCCACCCGCAAGTGACGGAAAGAGAACAAACGACATGACCGACAAGGACAAGAAGGCGCCGGCACCGGCGCGTCCCGCCACCACCGTGCTGCTGCTGCGGCCCAGCCGCCGTGCTGACCCGGCGTCGGCACTCGAGGTCTTCATGGTGGTGCGCCATCAGCAGATCGACTCCTTTTCGGGCGCGCTCGTGTTTCCCGGCGGCAAGCTCGAGGACGCCGACGGCGCGGCCGCTTTGCGCGGGCGCTGCACCGGCGCCGCGGCGCTCTCCGACTCCGAACTGGCGTTTCGGGTGGCGGGCGTCCGGGAGGCATTTGAAGAGTGCGGGATCCTGCTCGCGCGCCGGCGCGGCGAGGCGGACCTGATCGCGGCGGCGGCCCTGAAACCGATCGAGGCCCGCTGGCGCGAGAAGCTCGCGAAGGACGAGGCCAGCATCGTCGATCTGGTCGAGGCCGAGAACCTCGACCTCGCCACCGATCTCATGGTGCCGTTCGCGCACTGGATCACACCCACCTTCGTCCCCAAGCGCTTCGACACCTGGTTCTTCGTCGCCTCCGCGCCCATCGACCAGGTGGCGTTGCATGACGGCAGCGAGTCCGTGGATTCGGTGTGGATCGGCGCCCAGCAGGCGATCGACGAAGCGGGGGCGGGCAAGCGGACGCTTGTGCATGCCACCCTCAAGAACCTGCAACTGCTGTCGGAGGGCGTGACCGTCGACGGTGCCCTGGCGCAGGCGCGCGCCCGCAAGGTCGTGACGGTCCAGCCCTGGGTCGAGGTCAGGGACAACAAGCGGTTCCTGCACATTCCCGCGGATGCCGGCTATCACACGCCGGTGCGCGAGATGACTTGGGACGCCGGGCAGAACGCCGTTCCGCAGACTGGAAGATAGGCCCGCATCGCGGCCCGCCCATACCGAAAACCGCCTCGCGCGCGCCGAGGTGGCGCGCTATGTACGCCTGAACGAGCGTTCATAACCTGGCGCCGCCGGGCTTGAGGGAGGTCTGGAACAAGATGGTCGGAATTGTCGCCTATGGGGCCTACGTGCCGCGCCTGCGGCTCAGCCGGCAGGCTGTCTATGACGCCAACAAGTGGTTCGCTGGCGGCCTGCGCGGCCTCGCCAAGGGCGAGCGCTCGATGGCCAACTGGGATGAGGACTCCATCACCATGGCCGTCGAGGCGTCGCGCGACTGCCTCACCAGCCACAAGGCCGAGGACGTCCGCCAGATTTACTTCGCCTCGACGACGCACCCCTTCAAGGATCGGCAGAACGCCGGCGTGATCGGGACCGCGCTCAACGTCGAGCAGGATCTGATGGCCTCGGATGTCGGCGGCTCGCAGAAGGCGGGCACCTCGGCACTCATCGCCGGCCTCAACGCCTCACGTGGCGGCCGCAGCTCGCTGGTCGCGGCGGCGGACAAACGGATGACCCGCGTGGCGTCCGCGAACGAACTCAACTACGGCGACGGGGCGGCAGCCCTGCTGTGCGGTACCGAGAACGTCGTGGCCAAGCTGGTCGGCCACCATTCGGTATCGATGGACTTCGTCGACCATTTCCGCGGCGACGAGAGCGACTTCGACTATGGTTGGGAGGAGCGCTGGATCCGCGACGAGGGCTACACCAAGATCGTGCCCCCCGCCATCAAGGCCGCGCTCGCCGCCTGCAAGCTCAAGGGCGCGGACATCACGCACTTCATCATGCCGAGCCTGATGCCGGCGGTGCCCAAGCAGATGGCCAAGATGAGCGGCGTCGGCGAGGGCGCGGTGCGCGACCTGCTGGGCGCGACGCTCGGCGACACCGGCGCGGCGCATGCCCTGGTGATGCTGGTGGACGCGCTGGAGAACGCCAAGGCGGGCGACCGCATCATGGTCGTGGCCTTCGGCCAGGGCGTCGACGTGCTGGTGTTCGAGGCGACGGAGGCGCTCGCCAAGCTGCCGAAGCGTCGCGGCGTCAGCGGCTGGATGGCACGGCGGAAGGAAGAGAAGAACTACATGAAGTTCCTCGCCTTCAACGAGATGCTGCCGATCGACAAGGGTATGCGCGCGGAGTTCGACAAAAAGACCGCCCTCAGCATCCTGTGGCGCAAGCGCGACATGATCTACGGCCTGGTCGGCGGCAAGTGCCGCGTCTGCGGCACCGTCCAGTTCCCGCGAAGCCAGGTTTGCGTCAATCCGAACTGCCATGCGGTGGACAGCCAGGACCCCTACAACATGTCCGGGCTCGAAGCGTCGGTCATGTCGTTTACCGCCGACGCGCTCACCTATTCGCCGGACCCGCCGGCCTACTACGGGATGATCACGTTTCCCGAGGGCGGGCGGTTCATGGCGGACTTCACCGACAGCGATAAGGAGCAGGTCAAGGTCGGCGCCAAGATGCGCATGACCTTCCGGGTCCGCGACAACGACCAGATGCGCGGCGGCTTCAAGCGGTACTTCTGGAAGGCGGCGCCTGCCTGACGGCCGTCGTCTTCCACTGTTCAAAGGGTTAAACTCGCGACACTCGCACCAAGGAGACCGACCATGGCTCGCGGAATCAAGGACAAGGTGGCGATTCTCGGAATGGGTTGCTCGAAGTTCGGCGAACGCTGGGACAGCGGCGCCGAAGAGCTGATGCTGGAAGCCTACAAGGAGGCGATCGCCGATGCCGGCATCGACTCCAAGCAGATCAACGCCGCGTGGTTTTCGACCGCGATCGACGAGGTCCATGTCGGCAAGTCCGGCATTCCGCTCAGCACGACGCTGCGACTGCCCAACATTCCCGTGACGCACGTCGAGAACATGTGCGCGTCGGGCACCGAGGCGTTCCGCGGCGCCTGCTACGCGGTGGCGTCGGGCGCCGCCGATTTCGCGCTGGCGTTGGGCGTCGAGAAGCTGAAGGACACGGGCTACGGCGGCCTCCCCGGCGGCCGCGGCGCGCCGCTGCAGCAGCTCTGGAACGCCAACGGCACCGCGCCGGGCAACTTCGCCCAGCTCGCGACCGCCTACATGGCCGCTCACGGCGTCGGTGGCGACGATCTCAAGCGCGCTATCGGGCATGTGTCTTGGAAGAGCCATCAGAACGGCGCCAAGAACCCCAAGGCCCACCTCCAGAAGGCGGTGGAAATGGACACGATCCTGAACGCTCCGATGATCGCCTCGCCGCTCGGCCTCTTCGATTGCTGCGGCGTGAGCGATGGCGCCGCCGCTGCGATCGTGACCACGCCCGAGATCGCCAAGGCGCTCGGCAAGTCCAACATCGTGAGCGTGAAGGCGCTGCAGCTCTCGGTCTCCAACGGCTCGGAGTCCGGCCACAACTCGTGGGACGGCAGCTACTTCCACACGACCCGCATCGCCTCGAAGAAGGCCTATGAAGAGGCCGGCATCAAGAACCCGCGCGGCGAGGTCTCGATGTTCGAGGTGCACGACTGCTTCTCGGTCACCGAACTCGTGACCATGGAGGACCTTCACATCTCCGAGACCGGCAAGGGCTGGAAGGACGTGCTCGACGGTTTCTACGATGCCGACGGCAAGATCCCGTGCCAGATCGACGGCGGCCTCAAGTGCTTCGGTCATCCGATCGGCGCCTCGGGCCTGCGGATGCTCTACGAGATGTATCTGCAGTTCCAGGGCCGCGCCGGCGCGCGCCAGCTCAAGGACCCTCGCATCGGCATGACCCACAATCTGGGCGGCGCCCCGCGCGAAAACGTTTCGAGCGTGGCGATCGTCGGTCGCTTCGAATAGCGGCGGCTTGTCAGGGCCCTCTTTCCGGCCGCTAGGCCGGGAAGAGGGCTTTTCTCTGAACAGCGACCGGGGAGGGGCGCGTGCAGCTCGACAAGGCTCTGATCGGCCACACCTTCAAGGCCTTCACCACCACGGTGGAGGCCGGCAAGGTCAGGCTCTTCTGCAAGGCGATCGGTGAGGAAAACCCGATCTACACCGACCCGGCGGCGGCGAAGGCGGCGGGACATCCCGGCATCCCGGTGCCGCCCACGTTCTTTACCGCGCTCACCAACGACGATCCGGATAAGGGCGGGCTGCTGCGGCTTCTCAAGGTCGATATCGGTCTGATTCTGCACGGTGAGCAGCACTACGAGTATCTGGCGCCCGTGCATGTCGGCGACCGCGTCACCTGCCAGCAGAAGGTGGTGGACATCTACGACAAGAAGGGCGGCGCGCTCTGGTTCGTGGTCTCGGAGACCGAACTCAAGGATCAGACGGGCAAGCCGGTGGCCAAGGCGCGCGGCATTACCGTCGTGCGCAACCCCGACGGCGCGAAGAAGTGAGGGAGACCGCCATGGCGACCGCACCCAAGTTCGACCAGGTCAAGGTGGGCGACGCGCTTCCGGCGCTCGTCCTGCCGCCGATCAACCGTCACCAGCTCGCGCTCTACTGCGGCGGTTCGGGCGACCACAATCCGATCCACGTCGATATCGACTTCGCCAAGAAGTTCGGTTTCAAGGACGTCTTCGCCCACGGCATGCTGTCGATGGCGTTCCTCGGCCGCCTCGCCACCTCGTGGGTACCGCAGGGCCAGGTCCGCAAACTCGGTACGCGCTTCACCTCCATCACTTGGGTGGGCGACGTCATTACCGTGACCGGCAAGATCACGGGCAAGCGCGAGGAGGGCGGCGCCAGACTGGTCGACCTCGAGATCAAGTGCACAAACCAGAACGGCCAGGATACGCTGCAGGGCGACGCCACGGTCGTGTTGAACTGAGGCCAGGGAGCAAGACATGGGTCAGATGGACGGCAAGGTCGCGATCGTCACCGGATCGGGGCGCGGCATCGGCCGCGAGATCGCGCTGCGGCTGGTGCGCGACGGCGCGAAGGTGGTCATCAACGACATCGACGAGGCGCCGGCGAAGGAGACCATTGCCGACATCGAACGGATGGGCGGCAAGGCCGTCGCGTGCAACGGTGATGTTTCCAAGCCGGATTTCGGCGATCGCATCGTCAAGACCGCGGTCGACGCGTTCGGCGGCTGCCATGTTGTCGTGAACAACGCCGGCTACACTTGGGACTCGGTCATCCAGAAGATGACCGACGAGCAGTGGCACGCCATCCTCGAAGTGCATCTCACGGCGCCGTTCCGCATCCTGCGCGCGTTCCAGCAGCATTTCCGTACCGAAGTGGAGAAGGAGCGTTCGGCCGGCAAGCGCATCGTGCGCAAGGTCGTCAACATCTCGTCGACCTCGGGCGTCAACGGCAATGCCGGTCAGTCGAACTACTCCGCGGGCAAGGCCGGCATCGTCGGCCTTACCAAGACGCTGGCCAAGGAGTTCGGCCGCTACGACGTCACGGTGAACGCCGTGGCGTTCGGGTACATCCAGACCCGCCTCACCAAGCCGCTGGCGCAGGGCGAGGATGGCGAGATCGAGGTGCAGGGTCGCAAGGTCAAGATCGGCGTCCAGGGCGGTCGGATCGCGGCCATGAACCAGATGATCCCGCTCGGCCGCGGCGGGCTGCCGGAAGAGGCCGCAGGATCGGTGTATCTCTTCTGCAGCCCCGACAGCGACTATGTCAGCGGCCAGTGCCTGGTGGTGAACGGCGGCCTATGACGGGCTGCTGCGCCGACCGAAAACGAGGGCAGTCGCGGCGACGTTAAACGCGACACAACAGGCCAGCGGCAGGCCGTAGCCGCCGCTGGCGTCGCGCAGGATGCCGAGCAGACCCGGTCCGAACGCGTAGGCGAGCTGGGCCACCGCGGTCGAGGCGGCCACGGTGGCGGCAAACGCGCCGGCCTCGAACTCGCGCTGGATGATGAGGGGCGCGAGCGTGATGTTGTTGCCGACCGACAGCCCGTAGATGCCGCACGCCAGATAGACCTCGAGCGGCGTGGCCGCGACCATCAGCCCGGCGATGGCGCCCACCTGTAGAAGGAAAGACCCAGCCGAGACGCGCCTCGGATCCAGTCGATCGATCACCAGCCCCATGCCGACGCGGCCGACCAGGGCGGTTGCCGAGGTGATCACGAGCGCAAGGGAGGGCGCGACGTCGCCGGCGGGGCGAAAATCCGGATCGGCGATCAGGGGGACGAGGTGGGTGAGGAGGCCGACCTGCGCGGCCAGCACCAGCGCGAACGGACCGGCCACGGTCCAGAAGCCGGGTGAGCGCAGCGGGGCCCAGCGGCTTTGGCCGCGCGCGCGCGACGCAACCGGGACGGGACCGCGTCGCACGAACGCCAGCACGGCCCCACCGGCAATCGCCACCCCGCAGCCCAGCATCACCGGCAGGGTGATGCCAAAGCCCGCCTCCTCGATACCCCAGAGCATCAGCGGCGCCACGGCGAGGCCGGCCACGGTCGCGCCGCTCAGCGCGAGATTGAGCGCGAGCCCGCGCTTGCGCTCGAACCACTGGCCGACGGTCGCGGCGATCGGCGCGACCGATGTGGCGTTCCAGCCGATCGCCGCCACGGCCAGGATCGCGGCGAGCTGCCAGGGGTTTTGCACGACGGGCAGCAGGCCGAAGCTGATGGCCAGGATCGCGAGGCCGGCGAGGAACACCGCGCGCGACCCGAATCGGCCGATCGCCTCGCCGATCCAGGGCAGCAGCAGCGCGCCCACGACGTAGTGGCCGGTGACGAGCGCGGAGATCAGGCTGGTCGACCAGCCGTGCACCTTGCGCAATTCGACGAGGTAGATGCCGTGGGCATAGAAGCCGAAGCCCCAGGCGAAGACCGCCGTCAGGAAGCACGCCAGGACAACGCCCCAGGCGCGCTCCGTCACAGCTGACTCAAGAACGGCCGACATGCGCCGAAACGCACTGCCAGCGTCCGTCACGCCACTGCCAGTCGTCGGTGTAGCGACCGCTGCCCGCCGTTCCGTCGGCTTTCCGATAGGTCGTGCGGGCATGGATGATCGCGAAATCCCGAAAGAGACGAATGAGGACGTCGTGTGCCAGCAAGCCGCTGACGCCGGCCCCGGCAGCCGTGTGGGACAGGAACCCCGCCTTGTCGAGCAATCGACCGTCGGCGGTGGTGCAGCGAAAGTCATTGGCGAGGTTGGCCTCGAACCAGGCCACGTCGGATTGCTCGACCGACCGAATGTAGTGCCGATTGAGTTCCGTCAGAACGGCGCGCTCGCGCGCAGGGTCGCCAACTGATGCGTTCATTGAGGCTCTCTCTTCATCGAACGCCGAGGATGGCCGCCGCGGGCGAGTCGCGGTTGCGCTCCAGCGCTTCCATCGTGGCACGGTACCCCGCCTCTACGACGGCGTCGAAGCTCGTCCAGTCCAGCAGGTCGAAGCCACCGACAGGGGGCAGCACGAGAAGATCGGCGGCCTGACGGTCTTCCAGCGCGCGCGCGGTGCTCGAGACGAGGGCGGACCGAAGCAGAATGCGCACGATCGACGGGATCGGCAGCGTCTCGCGCCGCTTCCAGACGAGGCGACGGAAGAACTGCCACGCCGACCAGGGTTCCTGCACGTCGGCGCCGGCGGCCATCGCACCGCCGGTATCGATGTCGATGCCGATGGTGAGGCCACGGCCCAGCTTGCGCATCGCCCGCACCGGGAAGTTGTCGATCACGCCGCCATCGACATGGACGCTGCCCGCCTCGGTGTGCGGTGCCAGCACGCCCGGGATCGAGACACTGGCGCGCAGCCAACGCCATACCTCGCCGCGATCGTGCAGGTCCGATCGCGAATCGGTGAGGTTGGCCGTAACGCAGAAGAACGCGAGCGGCAGATCTTCGATCCGCAGGTCGCCGAAGGTCGCCTGCAACAGCCGCGTCACGCGTCGGCCACCGAACAGCGACACCAGCGGCACCGTGTAGTCGCTGAGCGGGTTGGTCGCCACAAAGGAACGCCGAAACCGTTCATCCATCTCGGCGTCTGTCCAGCGCGCGGCGGCGGCGGCCGCTACGATCGCACCCATGCTGGTTCCACCGGCCAGGTCGATCGGAACGCCGGCGGCTCGCAGCGCCTTCACGGCGCCGATATGCGCGAAGCCGCGGGCACCGCCGCCGGCCATCACCACGCCGACCGCCGTTCCGGTCAGCAGCCGCGCGAGGCGGTCGATATCGCCGGCCGTATCGAGTCGCACATGGTGGTGTGGGCCAAAGGCACCGTCGGCCAGCAGTGCTGCGGTGGAGCCGGGTGCCGCGTCGCGCGCATCGTGCAGCAGCACGAGCTCGCGCCGGCGCTGGAAGACTTCGCCCGCCGCCTCAGTCTCCAGCGGGAAGGGCAGGGACGTGGGTCGGGGATCGTCGGCGCGGCGCAGCACGATCAGACAATCGGCCTGACGCAGACAGAGGCGGGTCCAGTCAGTGTCGCCCGGATCGGCGCGATAGACGACGTGCGCCGATTCGGCTTCGCATCGACTGAACCACTCCGGCCCGCGCTCAGCGGATTCCGGCCCCAGCATCTGCGTATCGCCGCCGCGTCGTTCCAGTGCCGCCGAGAGCGACACAGCGAAGCGCGCCGCCGGCACGTCGTGCCCCATGGGCAGAAGCGCGAACGTGCGTGGCTGGCGTCGCTTGTAGGGTGGGATTGAGGCCGTGCGAACCGCCACTTTGCGGGTGAGGGTCGCCAGGCCTTCGGGATGAGCACGGGCGAGCTCGTCGAAGTCTTCGCGGGCGAGTCGCCAGACCTCGCTATCCCGCAGCGCGGCGACGGCCCGGGTGCGGGGAGTCCCAGCCAACATCGACATCTCGCCCACAATGTCGCCGGGTGGGACCTCGGCGATTAGCTGCGGCTCATCTTGCGGGCTGTCGTGGCGAAAGACGCCGAGGCAACCGGCCGCCACCAGATAGATCGCGTCTGACGCGGCGCCGGGCCGAAAGAGCGCGGCCCCGCCCTGCAGCGCGCGGAAAGTGAAGGCGCGTTCGAGAGTGGCCCGGGTGGCGTGGTCCAGCGACCCGAACAACGGTGCGCGGGCGAGCGCCCGCTCAAGCCGCGATCGCTGGTCGCCGGAGGCGCTGATGCTCACCCCGCCGCGAGGCCCTGGAGCGCCCAGCCGATAGTCTGTTCGGAGCGCGCGACCACCATCTCACGCCACTTGTCGCCGGCCGGAAAGAAGCGCTCCTTCATGAACGCCTTCATTTCGCGGCCTTGGGTCGAGTCGATACGGCCGCGCCGATGCAGCCAGTTGTCCTGCAGGACGGCCTTCATGACCTCCGGCACCGGATAGGTCCCGTACTCGATCGCCACGGAGGTCACTTCCGCATCCGGCAGCTCCTGCGGGATGCAGTCGGTCATGCAGCCGACCACGATGGCCGAGGTCGACGTCCCGGATTCGGGCGACGTCAGTTCCTTGCCGTACCAGGCATTGGCGCGGGCGAAGGACTTGGCGCCCGGTGGGACGGTGCAGATCAGCTCGCCATGGCCAAAGGGACCGAGCCCCGTGTGGTAGTCGATGACGCCCACGCGACGGGCGTGGCTGAGCTCCTGCCGGGCGATCGCGCGGATCGTGCGGTTGCTCCAGGTGGGCCGCGCGCCGCCGAAAAAGATGCCGTCGGGGTGGCTGTACTGGCCCCCCGATAGCGCGCCCTGCAGACCGAAGGCACCATGCTTCTGGGCATAGGCGGCGAATGTCGCCTGCATCGCGCCCCAGCTCGCGTCCGTCCAGTCTTGGGGCAGGACCGCGTCGGCCAGCTCGGCGTATCCCCGCGATGCCGGATAGGGCTTGTCGTGGTCTACGAAGTTTCGATTGAGATCGACATTGTCCTCGTTGACGCGGCGCGTCCACGCGAACCCGTGCGGATTGATCGCGTGCACGATGAGGCAGCCGGTGTCTGCCGGAAGTCGCGCGGGCCCGCCGCCGCGCAGCCACGCGATCTGCGCGCCCGATCCGCAATGGCCCTCAACCCCGTGCGTGGCGGAGATCAGGACCAGCATGTTGGGCGCATCGGCACGCCCGAAGCGCGCGGTGTCGAGATAGAGCGCATCGCCCGCCGGTCCGCGGCCGTAGGCGTTCAGCCACGACCGCAGCGCGCCGCCGGCCTCCGCGACCGCCGCGCAGAACTTCGGGCGGGCCTCGGCGTAATTCTCGGAAAAGCAGCTCGACAGGTTGTTCATTCGAATCTCCCCGTCTGGATGGTAGCCGGTTTGACGGGTCGCGCGAAAGCCGCCTGAATGCCGAAGTGAAAGGATCGGGCATGGGTTTCTTCACGTTGGAGACGATGCAGGCGCAATTGTCGCCGGGGGGCAATTTCTCGCCCTGGGTTTGGGACCTCGGCTTGAAGGCGGAAGCGGTGGGTGCGGACGAAGTGCGCGTGCGCCTGCCGTACAACGAGCGGATCGCGCGGCCGGGTGGTGTTGTGATCGGTCAGGCGATGATGGCCCTGTCGGACAGCATTCTGGTGCTGGCGTTCTGCGAGCGCCTCGGCCGCTTCGCCACCATGGCGACGATCTCGCTCACCACGAACTTCCTGCGGCCCGCCGTCCGTCAAGACATCATCGGCGTGGCGCGAGCGGTGAAGGTCGGTCGGACGACGGCGTTCGGCGAAGTCGACATCTTCGCTGACGGGTCGCCCGACAGGATCGCGCAGACGATCGGTTCGTTCGCCGTGTTGCCGGAAGGCGTCGGCGGCGTCTTCAAGCCCGCCGACGCGCGCGGCAGCCGCTGACTACGAATCGTACTTGAGAAGTGTTTCGACCTGGAGGTCGAGTCGGTCGCGGCCGTTCAGGAACGAGAGCTCGATGATGCAGGCTGCCGCCGGGACGGTGGCGCCGACCTGACGCAGGAGCGTGATGGCGGCCGCCATGGTTCCGCCGGTCGCCAGCAGATCGTCCACCAACACCACGCGCTGGCCCGGTGCGATGGCGTCGTTCTGGATCTCGATCGTGTCGGTGCCGTATTCCAGCGCATAGGTGTGCGGCACCGTCGCGCCCGGCAGCTTGCCTTTCTTGCGCAGCATGACGAAGCCCGTGCCCAGGGCCAGCGCCAAGGGCGCCGCGCATAGGAACCCGCGCGACTCGATACCCGCGATGAGATCCGGCTTGTGCGGACGAATGACCTCCGCCAGCTGGTCGATGGTCTGGCGCCACGCGGCAGCGTGCGCCAGCAACGTCGAGATGTCGTAGAACAGGATTCCGGGCTTGGGAAAGTCGGGGATCGAACGGATATGCTGTTTCAGGTCCAGTCGGGCCACGGAAGGATCCTCGTTCGTCTGCTTGCGGGCGAGGGTGAGCTTTAGCACGGATCAGCGTTGACGCACGCGCGCCGTGGGTTGGGCGACCAGCGGATCGTCGGGCCAGTAGTGACGTGGATACCGGCCCTTGAGTTCCGCTTTCACCGCGCGATAGCCGTTCGCCCAAAAGCTCGCGAGATCGCGCGTCACCTGGACGGGACGGCGTGCCGGCGAGAGCAGGTGCAGCGTGAGGGGCACCGCTCCCCCGGCAATTCGCGGCGTGTCGGTGAGACCGAAGAGCTCCTGCAGGCGCACTGCGAGCACTGGATCTACAGGGTTTTCGTAGGCGATGGCCACGCGCGAGCCACTCGGCACCTCGATGTGCGTAGGGGCGAACGAGTCCAGCCGCTTCGCCAACTCCCAAGGGACCAACGCCCGCAACGCGCCGCCGAGGTCGATCCGTGCGAGGTGCGCCCGACGCGAGGCGCCACCCAGCCAGGGCGCGAGCCAGGTCTTGAGAGATGCGGTCAAGGCCGCGTCCGAGAGATCCGGCCATGTCGCATCGCTGGCGCGCGCGAACGCGACGCGCTGACGCCAGCCCGTGATCGCATCCGTCCAAGGCAGGGCAGGAAGGCCGAGCTGCCGGACTCCCTCGAGCATGGCTTCTGCCACCGCGTCGCGGTCGGGACTCTCAAGGGCGCGATCGTCCAGGATCATCGCGCCCAGCCGCCGTCGGCGACGGGCGAGGACCGCCTCATCACGGGTGGACCACTCAACGATGTCTTCCTCGACGATTCGATCGGCCAGGCCATCTTCGATGTCGGCGCGGCTCAGGGCGGCAGCGAGGTGGATGCGCGAGTCCGTGCCCGCGCCATCGAGATCGGCCACCACGATGAACTCGGCGGCACCGAGCGGGTCGCCCTCGCTGAGGACGGCGCCGCGACCGCCGCTCAGCAGATAGCGTCCCCACGTTCCGGCGCGCCGGCGGCCGATACGATCCGGATAGGCCAGGGCGAGCGTCGCGCCGGTGCGCGCGGTGTCGATGGTGGCTCGCCGGTCGTCCCCGCGGGGCATGAGGCGCCGCGCCTGTTCGCGGATGGTCCTGGGAATGCTTTCGCCGCGTCCGCCGTCGACCATCTCGACGCGGTGCCGCAGATCCGCGTCGCGTGGTCTTCCCGGAGCCACGCGCAGGAAGTCGCGTTCGCCCAGGATTGCCGTGAGGTACGCCGCAAGGCGACCATCGCCTCGCGCCCGGGCGGCGAGCAGCATGTGGGCGAACCGCGGATGAACGCCGGCCTCGACCATCGCCTTGCCGTGCCGCGAGATCGAGCCATCGGTGTCGAGAGCACCGAGATCCATCAAGAGGGCGCGCGCCGTTGCGAGGGCGGCGGCTGGCGGTTGCGTGAGCCATGGCAGCGCGGTCGCATCCGTCGCCCCCCAAGCCGCCAGCTCCAGCGCGAGCGGGGCGAGGTCAGCGTCGAGAATCTCGGGCGCGGTGGCGAGCGGTAGCGCGCGGTCCGCCGCTTCGGTCCAAAGTCTGAAGCAAATCCCGGGCTCCAGGCGACCCGCGCGTCCGCGCCGCTGGCCGGCGGCGGCTTGGCTGACGCGCTGTGTGGTCAGTCGCGTCATGCCGGTTCGTGGCGAGAAAGACGGCAAGCGCATCAATCCGCTGTCGATCACGACGCGAACGCCCTCGATGGTGAGGCTGGTCTCGGCGATCGAGGTCGCGAGAACGACCTTGCGGCAACCCGGCGCCGCCGGGGCGATCGCACGGTCCTGCGCATCACCCGACATGTCACCGTAGAGTGGCGCTACGTCGACATCCCGGGGCAGCGTTCCGCCATCCAGGAGCGCGGCGGTCCGCCGGATTTCTGCGACACCGGGCAGGAATACGAGAATGCTCCCTCGCTCATCGGCGAGTGCGCGTCGGGTAGCGGTCGCCGTGGTCTCCTCGATACGACCGACGGGATCCGTGGGTAGGAAGCGGGTCTCGACCGGGAACATGCGACCATCGCTTCGAACGACCGGCGCGCCCCCCAACCGGTCGGCGACCGGTCCCGGGTCAAGGGTCGCGGACATGGCGATGATCCTCAGGTCCGGTCGCAGCGCCTGCTGCATCTCCCTTACCAAGGCGAAGGAAAGGTCCGTCTCCAGCCCACGCTCGTGCAATTCGTCGAAGATCACGCAGCCGACGCCCTCCAGCGACGGATCGGCCTGCAGGCGCCGCAGGAAGAGGCCATCGGTCACGACTTCGATGCGGGTCGCGGGGCCGACGCGCGAGTCCAGCCGAACGCGATAGCCGACGGTCTCGCCGACTGGTTCCTCCAGTGAGGCGGCCATGCGCCGAGCTGCGGCCCGCGCCGCGAGGCGGCGCGGCTCTTGCATGACGATGCGCCGACCGGCCAGCCAGGGGGCGTCGAGCAAGGCCAGCGGGATGCGCGTCGTCTTGCCGGCACCGGGCGGCGCTACCAGAACGCACGCGTTGTACGCGGCGAGCGCTTCCAGGAGCGCCGGCAGCGCCTCATCGACCGGCAGCGGAGAGGGAGGTGCAGCGACCATCGGGGGAGCGGCACCATAGCCCAATCAGGCCGGGCGGCCCGGGCTGGAAATCCCCGGCAAAGCCGTTAGAACGGTCGGTCGGGGGCGGCGTCCGGATGGGGCGCGGCCTCCGACCCCGGAAGGACGATGTCGATGGAAATGCCTGTGAAACAAGGGCTCTACGACCCGCGCAACGAACACGATTCGTGCGGCGTGGCCTTTGTCGCCGACACCAAGGGGCGACGGACGCATGCGATCGTCCGCCAAGGCCTCCAGATCCTGGTCAATCTCGACCATCGGGGCGCCGTCGGCGCCGATCCGCTGGTGGGCGATGGCGCGGGCTGCATGATCCAGATTCCCGATCGGCTGCTGCGCGATTGGGCCGGCCGCAATGCGGTCGAGCTGCCCGCGCAAGGTAAGTACGCCGTCGCCATGTGCTTCCTTCCGCAGGACGAGGCGGCGCGCAAGTTCGCCGTCCGGCGCTTCGAGCACTACATCAAGGTCGAGGGCCAGAAGCTGGTGGGGTGGCGGGACGTCCCTGTGACGCTCGACGGCCTCGGCACGAAGGTCGTGGAGACCATGCCGGTGATCCGCCAGGCCATCGTCGGAATGGGTCCGAAGGTGGCCGATCAGGATGCCTTCGAGCGCAAGCTGCTGGCGATTCGCAAGCAGACCCAGAACCCGCTGGCCGACCTCGCCAAGAAGCACAAGCTGCCGGGTCTGACGCAGCTCTACATGCCGTCATTCTCGTCGCGGACCGTGGTTTACAAGGGGCTCCTGCTCGCGCCGCAAGTCGAGAGCTTCTATGGCGACCTGCGGGATCCGCTCACCGAGAGCGCACTCTGTCTCGTCCACCAGCGCTTCTCGACCAACACCTTCCCCTCCTGGAAGCTCGCGCATCCCTACCGCTTCATCGCGCACAACGGCGAGATCAACACGGTGCGCGGCAACGTCAACTGGATGTACGCACGGCGCCGGACGATGGAGTCCGACCTGATCGGCGCCGACCTCGACAAGATGTGGCCGTTGATCCCGCATGGTCAGTCCGACACGGCGTGCGTCGACAATGCGCTCGAGTTGCTGGTCGCGGGCGGCTATCCGCTTAGCCACGCGATGATGATGCTGATCCCGGAGGCCTGGGCCGGCAATCCGCTGATGGATCCCAAGCGCAAGGCCTTCTACGAGTATCACGCGGCGCTGATGGAGCCGTGGGACGGGCCCGCGGCCATCGCCTTCACCGATGGTCGTCAGATCGGCGCCACCCTCGACCGCAACGGACTGCGGCCCGCGCGATTCCTGGTTACCGACGACGATCTGGTGGTGATGGCTTCCGAGTCGGGCGTGTTGCCGATTCCCGACGCCAAGATCGTGCGCAAGTGGCGCTTGCAGCCGGGCAAGATGCTTCTGATCGACCTCGAACAGGGGCGCATCGTCGAGGACGAGGAACTGAAGCGGACACTCGCCGAGGCCGAGCCGTATGAGGATTGGCTGCGCGATACGCAGCACAAACTCGGTGAGTTGTCGGACCTGCCTGAGCAACCGACGCCGGCACCCGCCAACGATCCCGCTATCTTGCTCGATCGCCAGCAGGCCTTTGGCTACACCCAGGAGGACATTCAGTTCTTCCTGGAGCCGATGGCGCGCGAGCCCGACGATCCTGTGGGCTCGATGGGCACCGACACGCCGATCGCGGTCCTCTCCAGCAAGCCGAAGCTGCTCTACAACTACTTCAAGCAGAACTTCGCGCAGGTGACCAATCCGCCGATCGATCCGATCCGCGAAGAGCTTGTCATGTCGCTGGTCTCGATGATCGGGCCGCGACCCAACTTGCTGGGCCGTCAGGCGGGCACCCACAAGCGTCTCGAGGTTTCGCAGCCGGTTCTCACTAACGCCGAACTGGAGAAGATCCGGTCGATCGAAGAGTTGCTCGACGGCGCGTTCCGGACGGCGACGGTCGACGCGACCTGGGCGGCGGAGGAGGGCGCGTCCGGCCTTGCGCGCGCACTGGAGCGCGTGTGCGCCGAGGCGACGGACCACGTTCTGGCGGACCGCAACATCCTGATTCTGTCGGACCGTGCGGCCGCGGCGGAGCGGATTCCGATCCCGGCGCTGCTGGCGACGGCGGCGGTGCACCACCACCTGATCCGGCGCGGACTACGCACGCAGACCGGGCTGGTCGTGGAGACCGGTGAGGCGCGCGAGGTTCACCATTTCTGCTGCCTCGCAGGCTACGGCGCCGAGGCGATCAATCCCTATCTCGCCTTCGAGACGCTGGAGCAGATCCGCGTCAGAGAGGGCCTGGCGCTGACGGCCTCCGACGTTCGGAAGAACTACATCAAGGGCGTCGGCAAGGGGCTGCTCAAGGTCATGTCCAAGATGGGCATCTCGACCTACCAGTCCTACTGCGGCGCGCAGATTTTCGATGCGGTTGGTCTGTCTTCGGATCTCATTGAGAAGTACTTCACGGGAACGGCGACCACGATCGAGGGTGCCGGCGTCACCGAGATCGCCGAGGAGTGCGTACGGCGGCACCGCGCGGCTTGGGGCGACAGCCCGATCTATTGCACCATGCTTGACCCGGGCGGCGACTACGCCTTTCGGCTGCGCGGCGAGGACCACGCCTGGACACCGGAGTCGGTTCAGCGGCTGCAACACGCCGTCCGCGGCAACCTCCCGGAGCAGTACGAGGCCTTCGCCCGCGGCATCAACGAACAGAACGAGCGACTGCTGACCATCCGGGGTCTGATGCAACTCAAGTGGGCTGACAAGCCCCTGCCACTCGACCAGGTGGAACCGGCCAAGGACATCGTGCGTCGCTTCGCGACTGGCGCGATGAGCTTCGGATCGATTAGCCGCGAGGCCCACACGACGCTCGCCATCGCCATGAATCGTATCGGCGGCAAGTCGAACACCGGCGAAGGCGGCGAGGAAGCGGATCGCTTCAAGCCGCTACCCAACGGCGATTCCATGCGATCGGCGATCAAGCAGGTCGCGTCGGGCCGGTTCGGCGTCACGACCGAGTATCTGGTCAACGCCGACGATCTCCAGATCAAGATGGCGCAGGGTGCCAAGCCGGGCGAAGGCGGCCAGCTGCCGGGCCACAAGGTCGACCGCAACATCGCGCGGGTTCGCTACTCCACGCCGGGCGTCGGGCTGATCTCGCCACCGCCGCATCACGACATCTACTCGATCGAGGATCTCGCGCAGCTGATCCACGACCTGAAGAACGTGAACGAACGGGCGCGCGTCTCCGTAAAGCTCGTCTCCGAGGTGGGAGTGGGCACGGTCGCGGCCGGCGTTGCCAAGTGCAAGGCCGATCACGTGACGATCTCGGGCTACGAGGGCGGCACGGGCGCCTCGCCGTTGACGTCGCTGACGCACGCGGGATCGCCGTGGGAGATTGGCCTTGCGGAGACGCAGCAGACTCTGGTGCTGAACGGCCTGCGCGGCCGTATCGCCGTCCAGGTCGATGGTGGCCTGCGCACCGGTCGGGATGTGGCCATCGGCGCGCTGCTGGGCGCTGACGAGTTCGGCTTTGCGACGGCGCCGCTGATTGCCGCCGGCTGCATCATGATGCGCAAGTGCCACCTCAACACTTGCCCGGTCGGCGTCGCGACCCAGGATCCGGTCCTGCGCAAACGCTTCACCGGGCAGCCCGAGCACGTCATCAACTACTTCTTCTTCGTGGCCGAGGAATTGCGCGCGATCATGGCCCAGCTGGGCTTCGCGCGGCTGGACGACATGATCGGCCGGGTGGACCGGATCGACATGCGCCGCGCTCTCGATCACTGGAAAGCGCACGGTGTCGACCTGTCGAAGCTGCTGCATCAGGTGCCGGTGGCACCGGGCGTCGCGATCCGCCGGAGCGAGACCCAGGATCATCGACTGGAGCGTGCGCTCGATCGCGATCTGATCGCCGCCTCCGCGCCAGCGCTGGAGCGGGGTGAAGCTGTCCGGTTGGAGCGGCCGATCGCGAACACCAACCGGACCGTCGGCGCCATGCTGTCGGGCGAGGTCGCGCGACGCTATGGGCATGCGGGCATGCCGGACGGCACGATCGCGATCCGCTTCGAGGGCACCGCGGGCCAGAGCTTCGGCGCGTTCGTCGCGCGCGGGGTGACGCTGGAGCTGCGTGGCGAGGGCAACGACTATGTCGGCAAAGGCCTTTCGGGAGGGCGCATCATTGTGCGCCAGCCGGAAGGCACACGACGCGATCCGACGGAGAACATCGTGGTCGGGAACACCGTTCTCTACGGAGCGATCGCGGGCGAGGCGTACTTCGAGGGTGTGGCGGGCGAACGCTTCGCCGTCCGCAATTCGGGCGCCGTCTGCGGCGTCGCGGGGACCGGCGATCACGGGTGCGAATACATGACCGGCGGAACGGTGGTGGTGCTGGGCCGCACCGGCCGAAACTTCGCCGCCGGCATGTCGGGTGGCGTCGCCTATGTTTACGATGTCGAGGGTCGCTTCGCGGCGCTGTGCAATGGCGCGATGGTCGAGATCGGTCCCGTCGCCGGCGCGGACAAGGCGACAACGGCCGACGATCCTGGCCGCCCGCGCCAGCGGGCCGTCAGTGTGGACGACTCGGGCATGGGCGATCCGCTGCGTTTCGACGCGGAGCGGCTGCGGATCCTGGTCGAGCGGCACTTGCTCCATACCGGGAGTGCGCGGGCCCGCGCCCTGCTCGATGATTGGGACGTGGCGGTCTGCCGCTTCGTGAAGGTGCTGCCCAAGGACTACAAGCGCGCGCTCCTGCAGGCGCGTGACGAGGCGGCGGCCAGCGCCGTGGCAGCAGAGTAGCGGCGCCGCGCGCCGCAAGACGGAGTTCAGGTACGATGGGTCTCCCCACCGGATTTCTCGAGATCGAACGCAAGGACCGGCCTTACCAGAAGGTCGCCGAGCGGGTGAAGACATGGCGGGAGTTCGTGCTGCCGCTTCCGGCCGAGGAGCTGCGCGGGCAGGGCGCGCGCTGCATGGATTGCGGCATTCCGTTCTGTCACAACGGCTGTCCGGTCAACAATCTGATCCCGGACTGGAACGAGCTGGTTCGCCGCGATCGCTGGCGCGACGCGCTCGAGTCGCTGCATTCGACCAACAACTTTCCGGAGTTTACGGGTCGCATCTGCCCCGCGCCCTGCGAAGCGGCCTGCACGCTCAACATCGACGACAACCCCGTCACCATCAAGTCGGTCGAGTGCGCGATCGTCGATCGCGGGTGGGACGAAGGCTGGATCGCGCCGCAGCTTGCGGCGCGCAAGACCGGCAAGCGCGTGGCGGTCGTCGGTTCTGGACCGGCCGGCCTTGCCTGCGCGCAACAGCTCGCACGTGCGGGCCATGCGGTGACGCTGTTCGAGAAGGCAGACCGGGTGGGCGGGTTGCTGCGCTATGGCATCCCCGACTTCAAGATGGAGAAGCGCCTGATCGACCGGCGCATGCACCAGATGGAAGCCGAGGGCGTCGAGTTCCGAACCGGAGTCGAGGTCGGCACGACTTTGGCCGTGAAGAGTCTGCTCGAAGGCTACGATGCCGTGGCGCTGACGGGCGGCGCCGAGGCGCCCCGCGATCTTGCGGTGCCGGGCCGTGAGTTGCCGGGCACGCATTTCGCGATGGATTTCCTCACCCAGCAGAACAAGCGCGTGGCCAACGACGACGAGGCCCGGGCGGCGCCGCGCGGTACGATCACCGCGAAGGGCAAGCATGTGATCGTGATCGGCGGCGGCGACACGGGTTCGGATTGCATCGGCACGTCCAATCGGCAGGGCGCCGCCTCCGTGGTGAATCTGGAGCTCATGCCCCGGCCGCCGGAGCGCGAGGACAAGGCGCTGAGCTGGCCCCTGTGGCCGCTCAAGTATCGCGGCTCGTCCTCGCACGATGAAGGTTGCGAACGCGACTTCGCCGTCGCCACCAAGCGCATCCTCGGCAAGGACCGCGTCGAGGCCATCGAGTGCGTCCGGCTTGAACAGGTCACCGGCGCCGATGGCCGGCCGACGTTGCGCGAGATCGAGGGCAGCGCCTTCACTCTGAAGGCCGATCTGGTGCTGCTGGCCATGGGCTTTGTCGGCCCCCGAAAGGCGGGGCTGGTGGAGCAGTCGGGCGTGTCGCTCGATGCGCGCGGCAACGTGGCCGCCAACGAGCGCGACTACGCGACATCGATCCCCAAGCTTTTTGCGGCCGGCGACATGCGTCGCGGCCAGTCGCTCGTGGTCTGGGCGATCCGCGAGGGGCGGCAATGCGCGCGGGCGATCGACGAGGCGCTCATGGGCGCCTCCACCCTGCCGCGCTGAGGGCAGCGCGGTGGCGAAAGCGCGCGTCCGCAAGCCGCGGCTGCTGCTGATCCAGGGGGCCAATATGGAGCATCTGGGCCATCGCCAGCCCGAGCTCTACGGCACCACCACCGCTCGCGAGTTGGACGCGCTGCTGCTGGCCGAAGCCGCACGGCGGGCGATCGATCTTGAGATTCTCTACACCAACGTCGAAGGCGAAGCGGTTTCGGCGATCTATCGTGCGGTTCGCGCCGGACTGGATGGATTGCTGTTCAATCCAGCCGGCTTCCTGCATTCAGGCTTCGCCTTGCGCGATTGTCTGCGGTCCATCGACGTCCCGGCGATCGAGATCCACATGACGAACATCGAACGGCGCGGCTACGGCTCGGTGACGGCCGAGGCGGCCGTCGGTTCGATCGCTGGCTTCGGGATCGACAGCTACCTATTGGCGCTGGAGGCGATGCTCGCCCGGCTCAATCGGGCGTGACGCCGAAGCGTCGCTGCCAGAACTCGCGGCTGCGCCGCTCGCCGACGTCGCAGCCGAGCGCGTACTCGGGCCGGACATAGCGCGTGTAATCGTCACTCGCGGCGCTGCGGCGCGATGGGCGGGACTGGGCCAGCTGCGCGCCAGCGCGGGGCACGCCAAGCTCGTTCCGGTCGAAATCCTCGGCGACTTCCTGCAGCAGCTTCTTGCGGACCGCCCGGGGGAAATCCTCGAAGTTGCGCGCCACCTCGACAAAGGAGCGAGGCCCGCCCACGACGCAGTGCAGATAGTAGACGTTGAGGTCGGCCTCAGTGGGAAAGCCGAACGGGTTCGGCCGATCATTCATGATCGGCAGGCCGTTGATCACGATCTTCCGTTCCAACGCCTCGTGGCGCGCGATCGTCACCAGCCCGCCGTCGTTGTTCGAGCCGTCGCCCGAGATGTCGAGAACGAGCCGGCTGGCATCCCAAGGCAGGCGGCCGAACAACGGCACTGCATAGCGGATCGCACCCGAAATCGAGGTGCGGCGAGCGATCGAGATCGGTGCCTTCTCCAGGCGATCGGCGAAAGCCTGGATGGCGGCCTCACTGTCGAGCAGGGTCCAGTCGATCAGGAGCTTCTGCAGCCAGGAGTCCGACCACTCATAGTAGGCGACGGCGATGCGGCCATGATTGCCGCCAAGGATGGCGCGGCGGATCTCGGGGTCGCGGAAGGCCTCGACGTAGCCCGAGCGCTGCATCTGCGCCTCGTCGCGGTCGATGCTGCCTGAGATGTCGATGCCGAGCGCCAGCGCGACGTCGATCTCGAGGCGATCCTGGGCGCCCGCCGGGAAGGCGAGAAACAGGGCGGCGATCAGGCTTGCAAACCAACGCATGGCCGGCCTCGTCGGCTGGATGAGGGGGAAGCATACCGCCCTTCGGAAGCCCGTGTCAGCTGCGCACTGGACGCTGACCGGCCTCCGCCCTTAGCCTCGGTTGACAAGTTCCGGAGTTGCCCATGGATCTGGCCCTCAGCCCCGAAGACATCGCCTTTCGTGACGAGGTGCGAAGCTTCATCGCGCAGAACCTCACCGACGATCTGCGCGAGGCCGGTCGCAAGACTGGCGGCGTTTTCACGGACTTCGACGCGGGAATGCGCTGGCACCGGGCGCTCGCGCGACGCGGCTGGTCCGCGACGACGTGGCCGCGCGAACATGGCGGCACCGGCTGGAGCGCCATGCAGCGCTACCTCTATGCCCGCGAGATGACCGCCGCCGACGCGCCCCGGCTGTTCAACATGAGCGTTCGGATGGTCGGTCCCGTCGTGATGAAGTACGGCACCGCCGAGCAGAAGGCGAAGTACCTACCCGGAATTGTCTCGGGCGACATCGTGTTCTGCCAAGGCTACTCCGAGCCCGGTTCGGGCTCCGATCTCGCGAGTCTCAAGACGCGCGCCGTGTCCGACGGTGACGACTATGTCATCAACGGCACCAAGATCTGGACCACCAATGCCCATCAGGCGAACCGGATGTTCTGCCTGGTGCGGACCTCCACCGAAGGCAAGCCGCAGGACGGCATCAGCTTCGTGTTGATCGACAGCATGGACACGCCCGGACTGACCGTGAAGCCGATCCTGACGCTGGCCGGCGACCATGAGGTGAACCAGGTCTTCTTCGACAACGTGCGGGTGCCCAAGGCCAATCGCATCGGCCCCGAGAATGGCGGCTGGACGGTCGCCAAGTACCTGCTCGAGTTCGAGCGGGGCGGTGATGCCTACACGCCCAACCTGTACGCGCGTCTCGACGACGTTCGACGCATCGCTCGCGACGAGGCGGCGGATGGCAGCGGGCGACTGGTCAATGAACCTGACTTCGCCCGCCGTCTCGCCGAAGTTGAGATCGACATACAGGCGCTGGAGATGATCGAGCTCAGGGTGCTCTCCGACCTCAATCGTGGCCGCAATCCGGGCGCGGCGTCGTCGTCAATGAAGATACGGGGCAGCGAGACGCTGCAGAAGATCGACCATCTCGGTGTCGAGGCGCTGGCCTGGTACGCGTCGCCATTCGAGCCCGAGGCCCGCCAGCTCGGCCACAATGAGCCGACCGTGGTACCGGAGGCAGGCATCACCGCGATGCCGCTCTATCTGAACAACCGCGCGTCCAGCATTTATGCGGGATCGAACGAGATCCAGCGCAACATCGTGGCCAAAGCGGTCCTCGGCCTGTGACCTACATTCTGCACGGCTTCGACCCGTCGCCTTACTCGGTCAAGATGCGGGCGATCATGCGCTATCGGCGCCTGCCGTTCATCTGGCACGCGCAGGGTCTGCCGCGCGATGTGGCCGTTGCGGCCGGCCTGCCGCCGGTGATTCCGATTCTGGAGTTTCCGGACGGTCGCAAGCTGAACGATTCGACACCGCTCGCAGCAATCCTGGAACGCGAGCATCCCGGCCAGCGCTCGATCGTGCCGGACGATCCCGTCCAGGCCTGGCTCTCCGCGCTGATCGAGGATTTCGGTGACGAGTGGGTCACCAAGATGATGTTTCACTATCGGTGGTACTACGCCGCCGATCGCGAGTTTGCCCAGATCTGGGTCACAGCATCGCGCAATCCTTGCCTGCCCGCGGCGGATCGGCGCGCGATGATGCAGTCGTTCAACGACCGGCAGGTGGGCCGCATGGCCTTGGTCGGCTGCACCGAGGCCAATCGGCCGACCATCGAGGAGAGCTACCGGTTCCTGCTGGACACGCTCGAAACCCATGTGCGGCAGTTTCCGTTCCTGTTCGGGACGCGGCCGAGCCTGGGCGACTTCGGCCTGTATGGGCAGTTGCAGATTCTGTCCGTCGATCCGACGCCTGCCAGCGAGATGCGGGCTCGGGCGCCGGACGTCTTTTGCTGGCTGATCAGGCTCGATGACGCATCCGGCGTCGTTGGCACCTGGGCGCCAGCCGAGACGCCGCTGCCCGCCACGATCAGCCGTCTCCTGTCGCATGTCGGGCAGACCTACCTGCCGTTTCTGGCTGCCAATGCGCGGGCCCTCCAGGAGGGTACCGATTCCGTTGAGGTCGAGATTCTCGGGCGCCGCTGGACGCAGGCACCGTTCCGCTACCAGGCCAAGTGCTACGACGCGTTGCGCAAGTCGCTGGCGGCGTTGCCGAAGCCTGCACGCGCCCGGTTGGACCCGATCCTCGAGCAAGCGGACTGCCTGCGCTACCTCGTGTGACCCTAGTCTCGGAGGGCGGCGATGATCGCCTCCAGAGCGCGCGGCTCGCTCACCAATCCCTGGTGCCCGAGATCGGTCAGCACCCGGATGGCTGCCGCCGGCGCATGCCGTCGAAACGCGTCCGCCATCGCTTCTGTATTGAACACCCGGTCGTCGGTTCCAAGGATCACCGTGGCGCGGCGATCCAGCTTGCCCAACGCCACGGGCCATTTGTCGATCGGTCGCTGGTTGGAAATCAGGCGCCAGGTTTGACCCTGCCAACGCAGGGGGAGCAGTCCCAGCCGGTCGATGGCGTCAGCCGCCGAAGCCACAGTGCCGTCGACCCGTAGCCAACCGGTGGGAGACTGAGCCCACAGCGTGGGATCGGCACCGAGATTGGGCGCGAGCAGCACGAAGCGCGTGAAGGAAGCTGAGTGCGGGCCGGTCGCGGTCCGCAGGGCGAGGCCGCCACCCGCCGAGAATCCGACCAGGCCCGTCGCCTTGGCGCCGTGCGTCGCCGCGAGCCAAACCATCAGGTCGGAGAGGTCGTCGTCGAGCTGCCCGGGCCGATCGAGTGTGCCTTCGTGACGCCCGCTATGCCTGTGACCGCGTAGATCCGGCGCCCACGCCTCGATGCCCGCCGCGGAGAGCGCCGCGCGCAGCGGCAGCATCTCGCGCGAGTCGGCGTTGCCGCCATGCAGGAGCAATGCGCGCAGCGGACCGGGCTGGGCAGAACCGCGGACGAACAACCGCGCGCCATCCCGTGCAGTGATGATCGTAGCGGCACCCTCGACGGCGAGGTCGGGCGCCGGGATGGCGCGCGGCCGGGGCCAACCCATCACGGCGGCGGCGACGGCACCGGCCAGGATCGCCGCGACCGCGAGCCGGCGCTTCACTCGCGCGTGCCCTGCTGCCAAACCATCGAGATGAGAAAGGTGGCGCGGGGATCGGCGATAAGATCCATATGGCCGT
This sequence comes from Alphaproteobacteria bacterium, assembly GCA_016870115.1. GTDB lineage: Bacteria > Pseudomonadota > Alphaproteobacteria > Reyranellales > Reyranellaceae > VGCH01. The sequence continues at coordinate 90,701 of VGCH01000007.1, forward strand.
GCGTCGGCTGGATCGATGCCGCGATCTGCTTGCTGAGCGGCAGCAGCGTCGGCGCGAACTGCGCCGAATCGAAGAGCTCGTCGCGACCGCCCGCCAGCACGATCGTCTTCTGTTCGATGCGCCCCAGCCGCTGGCGCCAGTCCTGTCCGATCTGCATCGACGCCAGCAGCCGGTACGAATAGGCCGTCGTCCGTTCCTCACCCCCGCGGCCGTCGGTGGCAAAGCGGACGACCGGCAGCGACTGGAACCACGCAAGTCCGAAGCGCTCGAGGGTCGACAGCACGATCATGCGACCCACTGCGACACCAGCCCAGCCGCCGGCTTTGGGGCGAACCGTCGGCGAATCGTGGGCGACATAGGGTGCCAGCGCGAGGTAGCGATCGAACAACGTGGCGTCGGGGCCGCTCGCCACGCGCAGCACGAACCCGCCGCCGGATGAGAAGCCCATCAGCGTGCGATGGATTTTCGGATCGCCAAGGCCCGTCGCTTTCAGGAGGTCGTGAAGATCCTCATCGAGCTGGCCGATATGGCCGACATCGCCGCGAACCGCGCCGCTGCCGCCATGGCCGCGCAGATCGACGGCCCAGACCGACGCCCCCGCCGTCTGCAGCGCCTGCGCCAGCTTGTGCATCGAGTAGCTCGATCCCGATGAGCCGTGGACCAGCACCACCGCGCGATCAGGCCGCGCGGGATAGTGCCGGAAGGTGAGGGGTGCACCGTCGCGCGCCGTGATCGTCCGGCGGGGTGGTACCTCGGAGTGGTCCCATCGCTCTATTCCCGGGATGCCATCACCGGCGGCGAGACGCGGCAGCTCTGGCGGCGTGTTGAAGGTGAGCACACCGGCGACCGCGCCGACGAGGACGATCGGGACGGCCGCGATTGAGATTCAGAGTCGCCGCGCGTTCATCGTTGGAGCGCCTTCCAAATGCGGTGCGGTGTGAGCGGCATGTCGATATGGCGTACGCCGAGCGGGCGCAGCGCGTCCATCACGGCGTTGCCGAGCGCGGCCGGCGCACCATTGGTCGGCAGTTCGCCCACGCCCTTGAAGCCGAGGCTGTTGTTGGGTGAAGGCGTGGCGATGGTCACCACGTCAATCGGTGGCGCGTCGTCCGCGCGGGGCAGGGCATAGTCCATCAGTGTGCCGCTCAGCAGCTGGCCGGTGTCCTGATCGTAGATCGCTGCCTCAAGAAGGGCGTTGCCGAGGCCATGGACCGCGCCCCCCTGGATCTGTCCCGCGAGCAGCATCGGATTGACCACGATCCCGGCGTCGGAAGCCGCGACGAACCGGTCGACCCGGACCGCGCCGGTCGCCGGGTCGATCTCGACTTCGCAAACCATGACACCCGTCGGAAAGCTGTCGATGCGTTCGGCGAAGACCGCATCGCCGCCGAACGGTCGCGTTGTGGCCAGTTCCATCAGGCCGACCCGCCGGTCGGTGCCCACGACCTCGTAGCGTCCGTCACGGAACACGATGTCGGCTGGCGCCGCCTCGAGCCGCTCGGCCGCCACATCGCGCCCGCGCTCGATCGCGACGTCGGCGGCGCGCTTCAACGTCGTACCACTGATGATCGTCGAGGACGAGCCGCCGGTTCCACCGCCGCGCGGGATCGAGAGGCTGTCGCCCTGGCGGACCTCGATCCTGTCCAGCGGGACGCCCAGCGCGCCCGCCAGGACCTGCGCGAAGACGGTCTCGTGGCCTTGCCCCTGCGATTGCGTGCCGACGCGGGCGACAATCCGGTCCGGCGCGATCTCGATCTCGGCGTTCTCGTCGGCGATGCCGCCGGTGCCGTGCAGATGGCAGGAGAGACCCAGCCCGCGCCGAAGGCCGCGTGCCTCGCTGGCGGCGCGCCGCGCGGTGAAGTCTGCGACATCCGCCGTTGCAAGCGCGGTCTCGAATAGGCGGGGACAGTCGGCCGCGTCATAGGTGTAGCCGCTCGCGGCCGCGTAGGGCATGTCCGACGGGCGCAGCAGGTTCAGTCGGCGCAACTCGATCGGCGAGCGGTCAGTCTCTTCGGCGGCCAGATCGACCAGCCGCTCCAGCAGAAACAGCGCCTCCGGCTTGCCGGCACCGCGGATCGCATCCACCGGCACGGTGTTGCTGAAGACGCAATGGAAATCGAGATGGATCGCCGGGACGCGGTAGAGCCCCGAGATCACCTTGGCGAGACCCGTCGTGGGGATGGTCGGCGCAAACATCGAGACGTAGGCGCCGTAGTTCGCAAGCGCGCGCACGCGCAGACCGATGAACCGGCCCTCGGCGTCCAGCGCGAGTTCGCCCTCGGCCGAGAGATCGCGCGCGTGGCTGTCGCAAAGTGCATGCTCGCCGCGCTCGCTCGCCCAGCGCAGCCCGCGCTTCAGGCGCCGCGTCGCCCAGGCGATCAGGGTTTGCTCGGCATAGAGCGGGTACTTGGGGCCGAAGCCGCCGCCCACATCCTCCGTGACCAGCCGCAGCTTCTCCTTTGGCCAGCCCAACACGCGCTCGCAGAGCAGGCGGTGCGGGATCTGCACGCCCTGCGAGGAGAGCGTCACAGTTACGAGATCGGAGCTCGCATCCCATCGCGACCACACGGCGCGGGTTTCCATGTAGTGGGCGATCTGGCGCGGCGACCGGATGGCGAGGCGGGCCACGTGGGCGGCGCGGGCGAACGCCGCATCGGTCGCGGCCGGGTCGCCCTTGCCCCAGCGGCACATCAGGTTGCCCGGCACATCGTCATGAACGAGCGCGGCGCCGGGCGCCATCGCCTGTTCGGCAGTCACGATCGCAGGCAACTCGTCCCACGCCACCTCGATCAGCTCGGCCGCGTCGCGACAGGCGTTGAGCGAGGTTCCGACCAGCATCGCCACGATGTCGCCGACATGCCGCGCCTTGTCGGCCGGCATGGGCGGATGATGCGGCTCGCGATGGCGCCGGCCCTCCGCATCCTTGATCTCGCTGATCGCCGGCAGATGGCCAACACTATCGGCTGTCGCGTCAGCGCCGGTGAGAATCGCCACAATCCCCTGCGCCGCCTGGGCCCGTGCCAGGTCGATCCGTCCGATCCGCGCATGGGCGTGGGGCGAGCGCAGGAACAGCACATGCAGCGCGTCGGCAGGGGCGGTCGAGTCCGTGTAGCGGCCCAATCCGCGCAGGAAGCGCGCATCCTCGCGTCGCGTGACGGCGCTGCCGATCATGCGGCGAGCACGTCCTCAATTGTCTTCAGCGCGACGCCCAGATCGGCGCGGGTGACGTCGAGATGGGTGACCGCGCGGATCCGCGTCGCGGTGTTGGCGCCCAGGCCGACACCCCGCTGACGACAGGCCTCGACCAGCTTCACCGGCGACCAGCCCGGCTTCACCACGTCGAAGAACACCAGATTCGTTTCCATCCGCTCGACCTCGATCGCGAGCCCCTTGATGTTGGCGATCCCCTCGGCGAAGTAGCGGGCGTTGGCGTGATCCTCGGCCAACCGGTCCCAGTGATGGTCGAGCGCATAGAGCCCGGCGGCGGCGATGACGCCGGACTGGCGCATCGACCCGCCCATCATCTGCTTGAAGCGCCAGCTTTCGTGGATGAAGTCGCGGGTGCCGGCGAGGATCGCGCCTACCGGCGCCCCCAGACCCTTGGTGAAATCGAGCCAAAGCGAGTCTACGCAGGCGGCATAGTCCTTCGCCGCGACCCCGGACTTCACCGAGGCGTTGCACAGCCGCGCACCATCCATGTGCAGGGCGAGCCCCGCCGCGCGCGCGACCTGGCTCACGCTCCGCATGGTCTCAAGCGGCCAGACCGTTCCGAAACCGCTGTTGGAGGTGTTCTCGATCGACACCAGCCGCGAGCGCGGATTGTACCGGCTGGCCGGGTCGCGCAGGGCCGCCTTCACTTGTGCCGCCGTGAAAACGCCGTTGGGCCCATCGAGCCCGCGCAACATGACGCCGGCGTTGGCGGCGGGACCGCCGCCCTCGGAATTGATGATGTGGGCGGTGCGGTCGCAGATCACTTCTTCGCCGGGCCGGCAATGAACCCGGATCGCGATCTGGTTCGCCATCGTGCCGCTGGGCAGAAACACCGCGTCCTCGGTACCGAGAAGCTCGCACACGCGGTCGCGCAGCCGGTTGACCGTCGGGTCCTCGAACTTCTGTTCGTCGCCCACCTCGGCCTCGGCCATGGCCTTTCGCATCCCGGGGGTCGGTTTGGTCTTGGTGTCGCTGAAAAGATCGATAAAACGGTTCTGCATGGTGCGGGCGGCCTCCCGGCGCACCATAGCCGGAGGCGCCATGTCAGACGAGGTCCTTTACGCGGTGGACGGTCCGATCGCGACCATCACGCTCAACGCCCCGCAGCGGATGAACACGATCTCCGGGCCAATGCTGCGGCTCCTGACGGAGCGGCTGGTGGCCGCCGATGAGGATCGTGCGGTGCGCTGCGTCATCTTGACCGGCGCCGGCCGGGCCTTCTGCGCCGGCCTCAACATGGAGGCCCAGAGTCGGGGCAGCGACAACCTCTCCGTCGGCTCCGGCGCGACGCCCACCAACCTCGATCTGCGCAACACGCCGCCGACCGTACTGCATGCCATGGACACGCCGGTGGTCTGCGCGCTCAATGGCTCCGCCGCCGGCTACGGTCTCGATCTGGCGCTCGGCTGCGACATCCGCGTGCTCGCGCGCTCGGGCAAGCTCGCGGCCTCCTACGTCAAGCGTGGCGTGTTGCCGGAGTCCGGCGGCACTTGGTACCTGCCGCGGCTGCTCGGCCTGTCGATGGCCGCGGAGCTGGTCTTCACCGGCCGCACCTTGTCTTCCGAAGAATCCCTCCGGCTCGGGCTGGTGAGCCGGGTCGTCGAGGACGGCGAGCTGATGGGCGCGGCCCGGGCGGTCGCGCTGGAGATCGCGGCCAACGCGCCGCTCGCCGTGCAGGCCGCGAAACGCATGATGCGCATGGCCTGGAACGAGACCTTCAACGACCACACCCACCATGTGTTCCTGCAGCTCCTACCGCTGATGCAGACTGCCGACATGAAGGAAGGCATCCGTGCCTTCCTGGAGAAGCGGGCACCAAACTTTACCGGACGGTGAAGACACCCATGGGCTTGACAACCCCGGCGGGTAGGCCACTGTTCAGAGCGGGGGAGCGAGATGAGATTGATCTATATGGCCGGCGTGGTCGCGCTTGGGTCGACGATCTCAGCCTGCGCAGGCGACGTCACCGTTACACCTATCCGCGAAGAGGTGCGCCTGTCGGTCAAGACGATCGCGGCCGAGGTGATTGCGAATCCCGTCAGCGCGATGCCAGTTATGGGGGCGCGTGGAAGCCGTGAGGGATCGCAGATCGGTGCCAGAGGTGCAGCGGGTTCGGCGACGGTGACAGGATCGGTGCTCATGGGGCCGCTGTCGACGCTGATCGGTGCGATTGGCGGTGCGATAAGCGCCGAGAGCGCCGAGGCGGTGGACGCGGCAAGAGCGGGTATTCAATCGGCCCTTGATGGTACCGATATTGTGTCTTTGGTCGTCGAGCGACTACGAACGGGCACACTCAACGGAGCTACCCTTGTCGCCGTCGAGCCTGGAGATCGCAGGAAGCCTCTCAATGCGGTGGATGGCACCCCGGTCACGAATCCCTTGCGGTTGACCTTTGACGTGGGGGTCCGGGCATTCGGAACGATCAATCCCGATATCATGGTGACGGTCTCAGTCGACGCAGCGCTCTGGGCTATGAACCGTACGAGCTTGGCTCACCAGGGGAGGTGGACGTACTGCTCGGCGCTCGTGCCATTCATTCAAATGGGTGCTGAAGACGGCGCGCGCGTGCGCGCCTACATCCTGGAGGGGGCGCGACGCGCCACGGATGCCGTTCTTCACGATTTGCTGCGTGTCGACGCGAAGCGGCACGAAATCGGCACCACGACGTGTACGCCAATCGACGATGTTCCTCGCCGCCCGACAGATCCGCCGGTACTGCCGACGGCGTGGTTTACGTGAGCGACGAGCTCCCGGGCCACGTCCTACCGCGAGTTTGACTGTCGCGACCGCTCCCCATGCTGGGGCGTTCGGCGAGTTTCTGAACGGTTCGCAATTCTTGTGGTCTCGGGGACCGATCAAGCCATCGCGATGGCGACGCGGCCCACGACGCTGCGCTCGAGCAGCGCCTGCAGGGCCTTCGCCGCGTCGGGTAGGTCGAACACGCGATCGACATGAGGCCGGCAAACGCCCGCCTCGCACCAACCGTGCAGCCGCTGCATCAGGTCCGCGACCCGGTCCGCCTCTTCCCAGCGCGCGTCGTGTGGGCTCCAGCCGACATAGTAGCCGTAGTTGAAGCCCATCACGGCGAGGTTCTTGACCAGCAGTATGTTGGCCGGCGCGTTGGGGATGGTGCCGCCGGCGAAGCCGATGGGACAGATGCGGCCCTCGACCGCCATGCAGCGCAGCGATTGCGTGAAAACATCGCCGCCCACCGGGTCGTAGACGCGGTCCACGCCGCGGCCGTCGGTCAGTTTCAGCACTTCCTCGCGGAAGTCCGTCACGGTGTAGTCGATGACGTGATCGGCGCCGCGTTCGCGCGCGAAGGCGGTCTTGCGCGCACCGCCGGCGGTCGCGATCACCCGGGCGCCCAGCGCCTTGCCGATCTCGACGGCGGCCATGCCCACGCCACCCGCGGCAGCATGGACAAGGAGGGTCTGTCCCGCCTTCACGTCGAGCGCATTGCGCCAGGTGAGCGCGCCGGCGGAGGTCGGGTAGGAGATCGCGAGCTGGATCGCCTCCACAAAGCCGACCGACGGCGGTTTCGGAAAGACATTCACCTCGGCGGCCAGGCACTCTTCGGCGAGGCCGCCCCAGTCGAGGACGGCCACGACCTCATCGCCGGGCCGGAACCGCCGGACTTCTTTGCCGACCTCCACGACCACACCAGAGACTTCCGTGCCGGGCGCGAAGGGGAAGGGTGGGCGGCGCTGGTACTTGCCGGCGATCACCAACGTCGTGGCAAAGCTGACGCCAGCGGCACGGGTGTGAATGCGCACCTGCCGCGGTCCGGGCGCCGGCAGCTCCGTCTGCTCCAGTCGGAGATCTTCCGGGGCGCCCCACTGGCGGCAGATCATGGCGCGCATCGGGGACGCCCTAGGCGTGCTCGCGGCCGACGATCGCCACCGAGCAGACGTTGCGGGCGGGAAATCCGCCGAGATTGTGGGTGAGGCACAGATCGACGGCGCCACGCTGGCGCGCGCCGGCGCGCCCCTGCAACTGCAGATACATTTCGTAGAGCATGCGAATGCCTGACGCGCCGATCGGATGGCCAAAGCACTTCAGTCCGCCATCGATCTGGCAGGGAATGCGCCCGTCGCCGTCGTAGAAGCCGTCCAGCACGTCCTTCACCGCGCCGCCCTCGGGCGAGATATGCAGGTCCTCAAGCGTCACCAGTTCGGTGACCGAGAAACAGTCGTGGCACTCGACGAGGCTCAGTTGCTCGCGCGGCCGCTCGATGCCAGCTTCACGATAGGCGCGGGAGGCCGCAATCCGCGCAGTCGCAAAGTAGCTGCCGTCCCAGGTTGAGTGGCTCTCTTCGATGCCGTTGGAGGCCGCGATCTGAAGCGCCTTCACCGTCACGATGTCGCGCTTGCCAAGCGCCTTGGCGATCTCCGGCGTGGTGACGATCGCGGCAGCGGCGCCGTCGCTCACGCCGCAGCAGTCGTAGAGTCCCAGAGGGTCGGCGACCAACGGCGCGTTCAGCACGTCGTCCTCGGTGATTGCGCGTTGGAGATGAGCCTTGGGGTTCTTGAGCCCGTTGGCGTGGCTCTTGACCGAGATTCGCGCCATCGCGCGTTTCAGGTCCTCGCGGCTGACGCCGTGCTTGGCGCGATAGGCCGAGGCGAGCTGGGCGAAGCTGCCGGGAGCCGTGAGGTTGGCCCACCACAACGGCGCCTGCGTCCCCGCCGTAAGGCCGGGCAGGCCGCCGAAGCCGGTGTCCTTCAGTTTCTCGACGCCCAGCGCCAGTGCGACGTCGCAGGCACCGGCGGCGACGGCATAGACGGCCGACCGGAAGGCGTCGGAGCCGGAAGCGCAGTAGTTCTCCACCCGGCTCACCGGGATGTAGTCGAAGCGCAGGGTCTCGGCGAGCGGCAGGCCGGACTTGCCGACGTTTACCTCGTCGAGGCAGGTCGAGAGCCAAGCGGCCTCGATTCGCTTGCGTTCGATGCCGGCGTCAGCCAACGCCTCGCCGAACGCGGCGACCATCAGCTCTTCGGCGCCCTTGCTCCAATGCTCGCCGAAGGGCGTGCAACCCATGCCAAGGATCGCGACCTTGTCCCGAATGCCAGATGCCATGCCCCTCTCCCTGTCTCCCACGCGGATGCCGCCCGTTCTGCCCATCGTATCGTCCTGAATACCCGCGAAGGATCGTTCGCGAGCCGCCGGCGATGGTGGCCGTCAGTCGAGCGTCACTGGCAGCGCCTTGACGCCGCGCAGGATCAACGAATCGTGCCAGTCCGGCGGCCCGCCGGCCAGCGCCAGACGCGGCAGCCGTTCCGCCAGCCGGCGCGCCGTCACCTGGCCCTCCAGTCGGGCGAGCGGCGCGCCGAGGCAGAAATGGATGCCATGTCCGAAGGTGAGGTGCGGATTCTCCGCCCGACCCAGATCGAAGCGATCCGGATCGACGAAAGCCTCGGGATCGCGGTTGGCCGAGTTCATGAAGGCGAACACGCGCTGTCCCTTGCGGATCGCCCGCCCGCCCAGGTCCAGATCCTGAGCGGCGACCCGCGCGAGCGCACCGGACGGTCCGTCGTAGCGCAGCCACTCCTCGACCGCGGGTTCGACGGCTTCGCCCGAGGTCAGCCGCTCCCACTGGTCGCGATGGCGCAGCGAGTAGTAGACACCGTTGCCGATCAGGTTGGTGGTCGTCTCGTGGCCCGCGAACAGCAGCAGGATGCAGGTCGCGATCACCTCGTCGGCCGACAGTGCCTCGCGTTCGTCGCGGGCGGCGACGAGGCTCGAGATCATGTCGCACGCGGGCTCCCGGCCGCGCGCGTCGACCAGATCGCGGAAATAGGCTGCCATGGCACGCGCGCCTTCCTCGGCGCGCAGGTACTTGTTGCCGGCGACCTGGGCGGTGCCGATGAAGAGGGCGATGTCATCGGACCAGACCTTGACCCGCGCCAGGTCCGCGCGCGGCACGCCCAGCATGTCCATGATGACGGTGGCCGGCAGCGGATAGGCGAAGTCGGCGATGAAGTCGACCGGCGCCCCGGCCCGCGCCTTGGCCTGCATGCCATCGATCAGGAGGGCGACGATCTCCTCGATGTTGGGCAGCAGCGCCGCCACTGCGGTCGGCGTGAAAACCTTGTTGAAGAGGCGCCTGAGCCGCGTGTGATCCGGCGGATCGCGGAACACCATCCAGTGGCCGAGATACCGCACCAGGTTCTCGATGCGCCCCGTCTGATACTCAGGATTGCTCCTGAAGAAGGGTGTCAGCCGGTCGGCCGAGATCGCCTTGCCGTCCAGCACCACGCGCTTGACGTCGGCGTAGCGCGTCACGATCCACGCCTTCATGGCGGGCGACCAGTGCACCGGATCGCTCTCGCGCAGGCGCGCGAACTCGGGGAACGGATCGGCGTTGGTGGCCGGCCGGCCGAGGTCGAACACATAGTCCATGCCTCAGGCTAGCCAAGCCGCGTTGACCAAACAAGTGTTTGGTCGCTAGTTTCGCCCGATGTCGCGCGAGACCCTGATGGCGGTATCGGCACGCCTTTTCGCCCGGGGCGGCTTCGAGGCGGTGTCCATGCGCGACATCGCGGGCGAGGCCGGCATGCTGGCCGGCTCGATGTATCATCACTTCCGTTCCAAGAACGACCTCATCGCCTCGGTCTACGAGGCCGGCGTCGCGGAGATCGCCGCCGCCGTCGACGCCGCGGTGGCGCGGCCCGTCCTGCCTTGGGAGCGTTTGGAGGCGGCGTGCGTGGCCCATCTTGAGGCGCTGCTGGCCGACCGGGCGCACGCCCGTGTTATGACAGTCGATCTCGGCCGGCTCGACGGCCGGCTGCGGCGGCGTCTGGTGGCGCTGCGCGACGGCTACGAGCGGCGTTTCGTCGAGTTGGTCGCCGCGTTGCCGCTGCCCACGGCGACCGACCGCAGGCTCTGGCGCCTGCAGCTTCTGGGGTCGCTGAACTGGACGCCGACCTGGTTTCGGCCGGGCAGACGCACACCGGCCGACATCGCCCGCGCGACCGTCGCCGCACTCAGGTGATCAGCCGGGGTCGCGCGCCCACGGGCCGAAGGGCGGCATGTCCTTGCTCGGCTTGAGCGGGAAGGCGGGCGGGCGCTTCTCGAAGAACGACTTGATGCCCTCCTGAGCGTCGGCGGATTGCGCGAGCCAGCCGACGCATTGCAGGTCGAGTGTCACCGCATCGACCGGATCCTGCGCCCCCAGCATCGACCACATCAGCCGCCGATTGATCGCCGCTGCGACCGACGAGGAGGCCGGGGCGGCGAAGCGGCGCGCGAGCGCTTGCGCCGCCGGCAAGAGTTCATCGGGCGCGTGGACCGATCGCACGAGACCTCCAGCCAGCGCCTCGTCGGCACCGAACAGCTCCGCCGTCATCACCCACTCCTGGGCGCGCTGCATGCCGACCAGCCGGGGCAGGAACCACGAGCTGCCGGCCTCCATCGCCATGCCGCGCCGGTTGAAGACGAACCCGACGCGGGCCGCGCTCGACATCAGGCGGATGTCCATCGGCAGGCACATGGTGATGCCAACACCGACCGCCGCGCCATTGATCGCCGCCACGATCGGCTTCAGGCAGTTGAAGATGGCGAGCGTGATCGACTCCGAGGCCTTGCGCTCGGCCGGCTTGTCTCCCTTGCCCCACGCCGTGAAGGCGCCGTCGCCACCCGAGATATCGGCGCCGGCGCAGAAGGCGCGGCCGGCGCCGGTCACCACGATCGCGCGCGCCTCGTCCAGGGCGTTGGCGCGGCCGAAGAAATCGATCAGCTCGGCATTCATGCGCGGATTGTAGGCGTTGAGCTTCTCCGGCCGGTTCAGCGTGACGGTCAGCACGCCGTTCTCGAGCTCGGTTTTCAGGGTCTCGTATTGCATCGGGTCGCTCCTGCGGGTTCCGCCACGCGAAGTCGAAGGAAGTTGCGCGCCAGCGGGCATTGCGGAACAGTCGCGCCGAACGACATCGATCGCAATCGCGGAGGAAACCATGTCCCAGTTGATCAAGACCGTCGAGGACGGCGTCATGAAGCTCGTGCTGAACCGGCCGGAGGCGATGAACGCGCTTTCCCGCGACATGATGCAGGGGCTGGATGATGCGCTGGCTGCCGCCGCGTCTGATCGCAGCGTCGGCTGCGTGGTGGTGCGCGGTGCCGGCGACAAGGCGTTCTGCGCCGGCGGCGACGTGAAGTCGATGGCGGCCGGGCGGGATCACGAAAAGAGCTATGAGGACAAGGTGACCGATCTGCGTGCGCGCATGCGCGTGTCGGAACTGCTGCACGAGATGGGCAAGCCCACCATCGCCATGGTGAACGGCGTGGCCGCCGGCGCCGGTCTCTCGATCGCGCTCGCCTGCGACATGCGCTTCGCAGCCCGCAGCGCGCGCATGACGACGGCCTTCGCCAAGGTCGGCTTCTCGGGCGATTTCGGTTCGCACTATTTCCTGCACAAGCTGGTCGGCACCGCCAAGGCACGCGAACTCTACTTCACCGCGGAAATCCTGGGTGCGGAGCAGATCGAGAAGCTGGGGCTGGCCAACCGCATCATCGATGACGCCGCGCTCGAGGCCGAGACCATGGCGTTCGCCAAGAAGCTCGCGGCCGGCCCGCGGGTGGCCTGGTGGCATGTGAAGCACAACATGAAGGTCGCCGAGGAGGGCACGCTCTCGGCGGCGCTCGACAGCGAGGCCGCACGCATGATCCGCACCGGCGACACCGAGGATCACAAGGAAGCCGCCCGCGCCTTCGTCGAAAAGCGCGCACCGGCGTTCAAGGGACGCTAGACCGCCGCGTTGCCAGCCGCTCCACGAGGCCCGCGATGCCGCGCGGCATCGCCACGATGGCGGCGACCAACAACACGGCGAACAGCAGCGCCGACAAGCCCTTGCCCAGAGCCGCGGTGAGGCTGGGGAAGAACTGCAGGAACAGCGCGCCCACAACCGCACCCCAGAGCGAGTGGATGCCGCCGATCACGGCGCCGAACAGGAGCTGCACGGCGAAGGCGAAGCCGTAGCTGGTCGGTCCGACATAGCCGAACTGCCCCGCCATCAGGCTGCCCGAGAGCGCGAAGGCGGCGCCGGCGATGCCGCTGGCCAGTGCGCGCTGGTGGGCGACGTCGATGCCTTGCGCGGCCGCCGCGAGGTCGTGGTCGCGCACCGCCCGGATCGCCCGGCCGGTGCGGGTTGCGGGGAGATTGGCGAGCAGTGCGAGGCAGACCGCGAGCAGGCTCGCGGCCACGAGGAACGACCAGCGCCCGTTGGCGAGACCAGTCCAGGAGGGCGCCTCGAGGAGGTCGAGATAGAGCCCGTTCACGCCGCCGGTCAGTCCCTCGATCGGCGGCCAGCGCAGGAACTGCGGGAACGCCACCGTCAGCGCGTAGCTCACCAGAGCCTGCGTCCAGAGGCTGTGACCACCGGCGACGCGGCCCAGCGCATAGCCGAGCGCGCCACCCGCTGCCGGCGCGAGTGCCAGCGCCGCCCATGGGCCGAGTCCGGTGCGGGCCGCCAGGATCGCCGCCACGTAGCCGCCCAGAGCACAGAGCGGAGCCTGCGCGAAGGAGAATTGCCCGCTCCAGCCGCAGAGCACCACCAGACCGGTGAGCGCGATCGCGTTGATGGCGATCAACGTGCCCGGGAAGAGCCACGCCTCGGGGAGGAACAACGACAGCGCGAGGACCGCGCCAAAGCCGATGGTGGAGCCGGGCCGCATCACGCTACCATAGCCGCCGGCCATCACGCCGGGGAGGGGAACGATGCGGCTGCGTCAATGCGTGTTCGTGTGCGCGGACCTCGAAAGCTCGCGCGCCGAGCTGTGCGATATTCTCGGGATCGAGGTCGCCTATCGCGATCCCGGCGTCGCCAAGTGGGGTTTAGTGAACGTCGTCTGCCCGACCGGCCACGATTTCCTCGAGATCGTGACGCCGTTCCAGCCGGGCACCTCGGCCGGTCGCTACATCGAGCGTCGACAGGGTGACGGCGGCTACATGGTGATCCTGCAGGTGCCGGACGCCGTGCCGCACCGCGCGCGTGTGACGTCGTTGGGCGTTCGTGCGGTCGCCCAGAAGGACTTGCCCGGTTACCAGTACACGCACTTCCATCCCGCCGACACGTCGGGTGTGCTGCTGTCGATCGACAGCACGCGGGCGCCCGTCGGCACGCCGGCAGATCTCTGGTGGCCGCCGGCCGAGAAGGATTGGCTCGCCCATGCCCGATCCGATGTCACAAGCGGGCTAGTGGGCGTGGAAATCCAGCACACCGATCCCGATGGCGCGGCCGCCCTGTGGTCGCGACTGCTCGACCGGCCGGCGGTGGGGCGGCGGATCGCGCTGGACGGTGGCGAACTGAGGTTCGTGGGCATCGCCGACGGACGCGGGCCGGGTATCTCGGCCTATGACGTGCGCACGGCCGATCGCGCGAAGGTGCTGGCGGCGGCGGAGAAGCGCGGCAAACGCCGAAGCGACTCGCAGGTCGAGGTTTGTGGCTGCCGCATCAATCTGGTGTAGGCACCATGCTGGTCGTCGGCAGCTACCTTTCGCCCTACGTCCGCAAGGTGCTGGCATGCCTCGAGCTGAAGCAGCTCGCTTACGAGGTGGACCCGATCGTGCCCTTCTACGGCGACGAACGGTTCGGCGCCTTGAGCCCGCTGCGCCGCATTCCGGTGCTGATCGACGGCGATCTCACGCTCTGCGACTCCTCGGTGATCTGTCAGTACCTTGAGGACAAGTATCCCGCGCATGCGCTTTATCCGGCCGACGTAGCCGACCGCGCCCGCGCGTGCTGGCTGGAGGAGTTCGCCGATTCGCGGTTGGGTGATCTCTTCATCTGGCGATTGTTCTACCAGGCTGCGGTGCGGCCGTCGGTCTGGGGCGAGAAAGGCGACCGCGAGTTGAGCGAGCGCACACTCACCGTCGATGTCCCCGCCGCCATGGACTGGCTGGAGGGTTAGGCGCCGCAGGACGGCTTCCGCTTTGGCACGCTCAGCATCGCCGACGTGGCGGTCGCTTGTTTCTTCCGCAACGCCGCGTTTGTGCGTTGGCGTCCCGACGCGGCGCGCTGGCCAAAGACAGCGGCCTGGATCGACCGGACACTAGCGACGCCAGCGTTCGCAAAACTGGCCGTGATCGAGGACGCCATCCTGCGCGTGCCCATCCCCGAACAGCGTGCGCGGCTTCAATCCATGGGCGTCGCGATCTCCCGGGAGACGTTCGGTATGGCGACGCCGCGGCGCGGCGTCATGCCTCTGTAGCGATGCCGCGCTTCCATCCCTTTACCTGGGGTCATGTCGGCTTCGCGATGGTGCTGGGCGGGGTGGGCGGCGGCTGGATGTCGCCGGAGATGATCCCCTGGGGCGTTGGCGTTCTCGGCCTCGGCTCCGCGCTGGGGAATCTGGTGGCGTGGTGGCGGCCCGGTCTCGATGGTGCCGCGTGGAAACTCTACCTCGCGGCGACCCTTGGCAATCCGCTGATGCCGATTGCGCTTGGCATCATCGCTTTGGAGAGCCGCTGCCGGCCCGGCCTGGAGTGCCTGCTCTTCGGCATGGCGCTCCTGCTCGCCGGCGCGCTGGTCGTGCCCGCGCTGGGCGGCCTGATCGTTCGCTGGATCGTGCGGCGGCGGGGTTAGGCGCTAGGCCGCGATCGCCTTCGCGAGACGGCCGCGGATCATCGCCTCGGCTTCGCTCACGATTCGCTCCACCAGCTCCCTGCAGGTCGGGATGTCGTTGATGAGGCCAATACAGGTGCCGGCCGACCAGATGCCGTGCTCCATGTCGCCGGTCTCGTAGACAACACGGCCCTTGGCGCCCGCCACGATCGGGCCGATTTCCTGGATGGTCTTGCCCTCGTGCTCCATCTCGATCGCTTTCTTGGCGACGGAGTTGCCGAACACGCGGCTGGTGTTGCGCATGGTGCGCAGGATCAGCGCCGTCGAGCGCTCGTCGCTATCGACCAGAGTCTGCTTCACCTTATCGTGGATCGGCGCTTCCTTGGTCGCCATGAAGCGCGTGCCCATGTTGACGCCTTCGCAGCCCAACGCCAGCGCCGCGACGAGGCCCCGCGCATCGGCGAAGCCGCCCGAGGCGATCATCGGAATCTTGATCACATTGGCCGCCGCCGGCAGCAGCACCAGGTTCGGCACGTCGTCCTCACCGGGATGGCCGGCGCACTCGAAACCGTCCATCGAGATCGCGTCGACGCCGGCCTTTTCGGCCGAGATGCCATGGCGGACCGACGTGCACTTGTGAATCACCTTGATGCCGGCGCCCTGCATCTTCGGCAGGAACGGCTTGGGATTGTTGCCCGCTGTCTCAACGATCTTGATGCCCGAATCGACGATGGCGTCGATGTATTCGCCGTAGGGGCGTGGCACGAGCGTCGGCAGGATCGTGAGGTTCACGCCGAATGGCTTGTCGGTCATCTCGCGGCAGCGCTTGATCTCCTTGCGCAGGTCCTCTGGCGTCGGCTGCGTGAGGCCGGTCAGAAAGCCAAGCGCGCCGGCATTGGCGACCGCGGACGTGAGTTCGGCGCGCCCGACCCATTGCATGCCGCCCTGCACAATCGGGTGCTTGATGCCGAACATCTCGGTGAAGCGCGTCTTGATCATTGGAGTTCCCTCGCCCGGAGTTTGATCCGAGACTTAGCGGACCCGCGGCGCCCCGGCCAGTCCGGGCCTTCCGCAAAGCGGCTCAGGGGGTCCTGTCGAGGAACCGGAGCGTGTCTGCGAGAACCGGCGCGCGGCCCCGGAGCAGGTCGGAGAAGGCGGAGACAAGGTCGATATGGTCGGCCTCGGGGTAGAGCCCGAGCGACACCTCGCCACCAGCCGCCTGCCAAGCCGCGGCCAGCCGCTCGCTGTTGCGTGGCGCCACCACCGTGTCGGCCAAGCCGTGAGCCAGGAGCGCTCGCGGCAGCGGCGCCCGCACGAAGCCGATCGGCTGGGACTGTTCAGGCGGGGTCGCCGCAAACACCGCCGCGACGCTGCGGCTGCTGCTGGGGAGAAAGTCGTAGGGACCCGCCAGCCCGATCACCCCGGCGAGCGCGGTGCGGTCCACGCCCGCGGCTGCAAGGTAGGGCGTGTTGGTCACCAGCATCAGTGCGATATGGGCACCGGCTGAGTGACCCATCAGAAAGGTCGAACCAGCACCGAAGCGCGCCGTCACCCAGCGCGTGGCGAGCGCCCCATCCTCGACAAACGCCGGAAAACGAACCTCGGGGTGCAGGCGATAGTCGGCGACGGCCACTGTCACGCCGCGCGCCGCCAGCGACTGACCGACAAACAGGTACTGCTCTTTCGAGCCACCGCGCCACGATCCACCGTAGAAGAACAGGACCGTCGCGCTATCCGCTCGCGGAGACGTCGGGTGGTACAGGTCCAGCCGATGACGCGGTCCCGGCCCATAGGCGATGTCGCGCTCGAGGCGATACCCCTCGCTCGGCACCGTGGCGTTCAGGAGCGCCGCCGGAGAGCAACCGGCCAGCGCGACCGGAAGCAGCAAGGCACGGCGGTGGCCGAACATCAGGCCATCGCCGCGACGTGATCGGCCAGCGCAAGGGACGCCGTCAGCCCGGGAGACTCGATCCCGAAGAGGTGGATCAGTCCGGGCACGCCATGATCCGCCGGGCCCAGCACGGTGAAGTCCTGCGCCGGCGCGCCGGGCGGGACGATCTTGGGCCGGATGCCGGCGTAGCCCGGCTGCAGCGCACCGTCGGTCAGCGCCGGCCAATAGCGCCGCACCGCGGCGTAGAAGCTGTCGGCGCGACGGGGGTCGACGCTGTAGTCGATATCGTCGATCCACTGCACGTCGGGACCGAACTTGGCCTGTCCCCCCATATCCACCGTGATGTGAACGCCCAGCCCGCCCGCCACGGGCACCGGGTAGATGAGGCGCGAGAAGGGAGAGCGGCCGGTCAAGGTGAAATAGTTTCCTTTGGCGTAATACGGTGTCGGCACCCGATCGGATGGCATGCCGGCGATGCGACGCGCGATCGCGGGGGCATGCAGCCCCGCGCAGTTCACCACGAGCCGGCTAGACAGGCGCATGGGCTCGGCGCCGCCGACAGCGATGTCGACCCCACGGTTGCTGGCGTGGCCGCTCTCAAGCGGGCTGTTGAAGGCCACCATCGCACCCGCCGCTTCGGCGTCGCCCTGGAGGGCGAGCATGTAGGAGTGGCTATCTACGATGCCGGTCGTCGGTGACAGCAGCGCCGCTGTGCAGCGCAGGTTGGGCTCCAGCCGCACGGCCTCGGCGGCACCCAGCAACTGCATGCCCTCCACGCCATTCGCCTCGGCCCGCGCCTTGATCCCGGCCAGACGTTCCGCCTCGGCCTCATCGGTGGCGACGATCAGTTTGCCGCAGTTCCGGTGGGGCACGCCGCGCTCGGCGCAGTAGCGGTAGAGTGCCCGGCGGCCGGCGACGCAGGTGCGTGCCATCAGGCTGCCCGCGGGATAGTAGATGCCGGCGTGGATGACTTCGCTATTGCGCGAGCTGGTGCCGGTGCCGATGGCCTCGGCCGCCTCCACCACGATCACCTCCCGGCCGGCCAGCGCGAGCGCGCGAGCGACCGCAAGACCCACGACCCCCGCGCCGATCACGACGCAGTCGACCGATTCCTGCACAGACGCGTTCATGGCCGCATGCTAGAAGCTGGCGTCCTTACAGTCACGGGCGGCGGCGTTGCGGCAGGGTGAAGGCGCATTGGTCACGGGAGCCGGCATGCGGATCGGGCGTGCCTTGGCGACCGCGCTGGCCGCCGACGGCTTCTTCGTCTTTGTGCACTACCATCGCTCGGCAGCCCCGGCGCGCGAGACCGTAGCGGCGATCCGTGCGGCGGGCGGACGGGCACGAGCAGTCCGGGCCGACCTGGCCTCGGCACGGCAAGCGGCCGCGCTGATCGGCAAGTGTCGCGCGCCGGGCATCGCGGTCACCACGCTGGTGAACAACGCCTCGCTCTTTGAGCTGGACCGGATTGGCACCGCCACCGCGGCCTCGTTCGATCGGCACGCCGCGATCAATCTGCGGGCGCCGCTCCTCTTGGCTCAGGCGCTCGCGGGCGGTCTACCTGCGGGACGGACCGGGCTGATCGTCAATCTGCTGGACCAGAAGCTTTGGAATCTCAATCCGGACTTCTTGTCCTACACGCTCTCCAAGATCGGCCTGGCGGGTCTGCAGACCATGCTGGCACAGACGCTCGCCCCGCGTATCCGTGTGGCCGGCATCGCACCCGGGCTCACCTTGCGCAGCGGCAGCCAGACTGACGCGCGGTTTCGCGCCCAGCACGCGGCCAATCCGTTGGGCGTCGGAGCCGAACCCGCCGACCTGGTGCGCGCGCTTCGCTTCATCGTGTCGACGCCGAGCTATACGGGCGACACGATCGTGATCGATGGTGGTGAGCATCTGACCGGCCGTCCGCGCGACATCGCGTTCCAGTCTCCAGCGCGGAGGAAACGTCGTGGCCCTGCATGATGTGTCGCGGCGCATCTTTCTGCGCGACTTCCGGCTCGAGGTTTCGATCGGCATCCACAGTTTCGAGCGCGCCCGCCCGCAGGCCGTGCTGGTGAATGTGGACCTGCTGCTTGATCCCGCGCGCGTGCCGCAGGCCGACGACATCGCTGAGGTGTTGGACTACGATTTTCTTCGGGACGGCATCCGGGCGCTCGCGGTGGCGCGTCACTTCGATCTGCAGGAGACCCTCTGCGAGGCGATCCTCGATCTTTGCCTTGCCCGCGGCGAGGTGATCGAGGCACGCGTGTCGACGGAGAAGCCCGACGTCTATCCCGACACGCGCGTGGGCTACGAGGTGATCCGCCGGCGCGGCGGCGTTTGACGTGAGCGGCCCCTCCGCCCCGCAGGTAAGGCGCGCCACACTCGTCTTGCTGGGATCGGCGTTCATTTGGGGGTCGATGATCCCGTTCATGAACGAGCTGTCGCGAACCTACGACAACTTCCTGCTCGCGCTGTCGCGCTACGCGCTCGGGTTGCCCGTTTTGTGGCTGATCGTCGCCTTCGTCGCACCACCCGCAAGCGCGCCCCGGCCGATCGAACCCGGGAAGCTGTTCCGGCTGTGCGCCGCCATGACGGCGTTCGGTGTGCTCTACACATTCGGCGTCGCGTGGGCGCACCCCGCGACCTCGGCCATTGTGCTGATGTGCGGGCCGATCTGGGCGGCCTTGCTCTCGCGGGCCATGCTCGCGGCGCCCACGCCTCGGGGCTTCGTGCCGACGCTCGCGGTGGTCATGCTTGGCGGTCTGCTGGTCGTGTTCGGCGCGCCCGGTCGTCCAACTGGCGGACTGGGACTCCAGGGCGGGGAGCTCCTCTTGGTCGTCGCCCAACTCTGCTGGAGTTGGCATTCGATCCGGGCGCAGCAGTGGCTGGGCGATCGCGGACAGATTCGCCTGTCTGCGATCACCACCACGGTGGCGAGCCTGCAGCTGCTTTCGATCGTCGGTGTCCTTGCCGCGCTTGGCATGATTGCGATGCCACCCCGAGTACCGACGGCGTCCGAGTGGGGCATGCTGGCCTGGATCGGTGTGTTGGGTGTCGCCATCGCGCTGTTGTTCTGGAACACAGGTGTGTCCCTGGTCGGTGTCCCGGTGGCGTCGCTGTTCTCCAACACGGCGCCGATTTTTGCGATCGGGGTCGCCGTCCTGATGGGCAGCGACCCGACCTGGCTCCAGCTTGCGGGTGGCGCGATCGTGTTGGCCGCCATCGCCAACCTGCAACTGCGCCAGATCCGGGCGCATCGCGAGACGAGACCGTGACGGTGCCGCGCCGCGGTCTGGCGGGCGCATTCGCTGCGATGCTGTTCGTCGGCATCGCGTGGGGTGCCAACTTGCCGGTCAGCAAGGTTCTGATCGGCCACTTCGACGTTGTGCCGATGACCGCGTTGCGGCTGTTGGCCGTCTGCGTTGTGCTGGCCGCGCTGCTGGCGGTGCTTGAGGGAGCTGCGGCTCTGCGCATTGGGTTGTCGACGGGGCGGTTTCTGGCGCTCGGCCTGATGATGGGCGGCTTCTTCATCGTCTACACGCTCGGTCTCCAGTTCAGCCACCCGGTCAGCGCGGCCGCGGTTCTCGTGGCGGGGCCGCTCGTCTCGGCGGCGACGGTCCGTCTGGTCACCGGCGCGCGTTTCGATCCAGGGTTCGGCGTGGCACTCGCCCTCACTTTGGTCGGCGGTGGCATCCTCGCCTTTGGCCGATTCTCCGGTTCGACGCAGGTGTCTCTCGGCTGGGGCGAGGCGGTTGTCCTCTTCAGCAACGCCATCTGGGCGCTCTACTCGATCAAGGCCCAGGTCTGGTTCGCAAGCGCCAGCCAGCTGCGGCGAACCTATGTGGCATCGGTGTCGGCACTCGGCTGGACAACGCTGTTTGCGGGGGTCGCCATCGCCGGGGGCGCCGCCGCCGCGCCATGGTTCGTTCGGGATGGCTGGGCGTGGGCCCAGCTGGTCGGCATCGCGGTGCTTGCCACCGGGCTCGGCGGCGTCTTCTGGAACGTGGGCGCCAGCCGATTGGGGGTGGCCGTCGCCTCCCTGTGGATCAATCTGGTGCCCTTGTTCGCCGTCCTGATCTCGATGGCTTACGGCTTCGTGCCGAATGGCTACCAGATCGCCGGGGGCCTCGTGGCACTCAGCGGGGTCGTTTACATGCAGTGGCGGAAGATGACCGCAAGCCAATGATTGGATTGGCGTTTTCCTCTGGTAGTCCGTAGTATCCCGCGACCAATGACAACGTCCGATCCGACCGCCCGCGATTGCCGCTGGATCGCCGTGCCCGGTCATACCGACGGCCGTGGCAGCATCAATTTTCTGGAGTTCGGCAAAGGCCTCGACTTCAGACCGCAGCGGATTTTCTGGCTACACCATATCGCCCCGGGTCAGTGGCGCGGGCGTCATGGGCATCGGGAGTCGCGTTTGGTTTTCGTGCCTCTGGCGGGAGGCTGCGACGTCTCGCTCGACGATGGTTCGATCATCGAGACGGTCAGGCTCGATGACCCTGCCCGCGCCCTCTATGTCGGGACGTGGGTATGGCACGAACTGACCCGGTTCACGCCCGACGCCGCGATCCTGGTCCTCGCGTCGACCCTGTACGACAACGACGAGTACTTGCGGGACTACGACGAGTTCAAGCGCGACGTGGCGAGGAGAGGGGCGTGATCCCGTTTCTCGATCTCAAGCCGGTCTACGACGAACTCAAGCCGGAGCTCGACGCCGCCTACGAGCGCGTCATGCGGTCGGGATGGTTTGTGCTGGGACCCGAGGTCGAGGCCTTCGAGGCCGAGTATGCCGCATTCTGCAGCACACGCTTTTGCGTGGGAGTGGGCAACGGGCTTGAGGCGCTGGAGCTCGTGCTGCGCGCCTGGGATATCGGACCCGGCGACGAGGTGATTGTTCCGTCCAACACCTACATCGCGACCTGGCTCGCGGTGACCGCCGTGGGCGCGCGCGTGGTGCCGGTGGAGCCGACTCCCGAAGGCCCGAACATCGATCCCGACCGCATCGCCGCCGCGCTGACACCGCGCACCAAGGCTATCATGCCGGTCCATCTCTACGGTGAGCCGGCCGACATGGACGCGATCCGCGCCCTGGCCGCGGAGCGCGGCATCAAGGTGATCGAGGACGTGGCCCAAGCCCAGGGAGCGCGGGTGCGCGGTCGCCGCACCGGCGCGCTGGGAGACGCGGGAGCGCACAGTTTCTTCCCGACCAAGAATATCGGGGCGCAGGGCGACGGTGGCGCGGTAACGACCGACGATCCGGCGCTGGCCGAGCGGCTGCGCGTACTGCGCAACTACGGAAGCAAAGTGAAGTACGTGAACCTGGAGCGCGGGGTGAATTCGCGCCTCGACGAACTGCAGGCCGCGTTCCTGCGGGTGAAGCTGCGCTCGCTCGATGCCTGGAACGAACGTCGCCGCAAGCTCGCCGCGCGCTACGACGATTGCCTCCGCGGTATCCCTGGGTTGGGGCTGCCGCGCCCGCCGCAATGGGCGGATCCGGTGTGGCACCTGTACGTCGTGCGCACCGCCCGGCGCGCCGATCTGGTGGCCTCGCTGGACAAGGCCGGCATCGGAACGCTGATCCACTATCCGACGCCACCCCATTTCCAGCGTGCCTATGCCGACTTGGGACAGGGCCGCGGGAGCTACCCCCTCGCGGAGCGGCTGGCCGATACGGTTCTCAGCCTGCCGATCGGCCCGCACATGGCGGCCGAAACCGTCGACCGCGTCGCCCCGTCGTTCGCGACGTCCTCGACCGCTGACGCCGACGACGCGCGGTCAACCATGCGCAAGAAGCTGCTCGCACTGGCGACCACGGGGAGCACGACGATCCTCGCGCAGCTGCTGGGCATTCTGACCAACAAGATATTCGCCGTCGTGCTGGGGCCAGCGGGCGTCGGGTTGTACGGCCTTTTCAAGCAGCTGTGCGACATGGCAACCGGCATCGCGGGAATCGGCTCAGCCGGTGGCCGTGTGCAGGGACTCAGCTCGCGGCAAGGCGAAGCCCGGGCACGGATGTTCGCGGCGGCGGTGTGGCTCAATCTCGCCGGTGTGCTGGCGGTGGGCGGGGCGTTGTTCCTCGCCGCGCTAATGATCGCGCGCGACTATATCGGCAGCCAAGATCCCGAGATGGTCACGGCCGTCCGCTGCCTCGGCGTGCCCGTGGCGACCTACACGTTCGGCCACATGCTCTGGAATCTGGTCACGGTCTCGTAGGCGTTTCGTCTGCTGGCGCTGCTGACGGTTATCCCCGCCGTCGCCTCGCTGGTCGCAGCTTGGCCGTTGGCCAACCTTGCCACGAGCGGTGGGCCGTGGGGATTCATGGCCATCCTCATCGTGGTCCCGGTTGCGCAGATCGTGTTTGCAGTTCCGATTGTGCGGTATCTCGGTTGGGGGAAGGTGGCGCGCGATGCCTGGGCGATCCGACCGACCCGCGCCGACATTCTGCACCTGTTCCGGTTTCACGGAAGCAATCTCGTTGCTTTCGCGGGTGGTATCCTCGCCTTTCTGGTCCTTCCGCCGCTGATCGTCGAGCACTACGGTCTCGACCATAACGGCTTCTTTCGCGTGGCCTGGCTGCTCTGCGCCCAGCAACTTTCGGCGATGCTCATGTCACTGGCGGTCTATGCGCTGCCGGCCCTGAGCAGCTCTCAGGACGAGGCGACGCGCACGCGGACGACCGACGATATCGCCGTCATG
Source organism: Alphaproteobacteria bacterium (assembly GCA_016870115.1). Classification (GTDB taxonomy): domain Bacteria; phylum Pseudomonadota; class Alphaproteobacteria; order Reyranellales; family Reyranellaceae; genus VGCH01. The sequence continues at coordinate 114,041 of VGCH01000007.1, forward strand.
GTGACGATACTGTCGATCCCGCTGATGGGCCTCGTGATCCTGTTCCAGCCTCTGGTCATCAAGATCCTGCTCACCGACGCGTTTCTGCCGGCGATCGATACACTGCGCTGGATGCTGATCGGCAACTACTTCAAGACGATGCAGTGGCTGTTCGTCTCGTCGTCCATGTCACGCGGCCATCTCGCCATGTTCACGACGACCGAGCTTTGCTTCAACTTCGGCCTGCTGGGCCTTGGTTTGTTCGCCGTCGCAACGCCGCCGGCGGCGGCGCCGATTCCGTGGTTTATCGGGATCGAGGGACTCGGGATGCTCTACTGCGGGCTCTACGTCGTCACGTCGCTGTTGTCGGCCGTTTGGTCTGTCCGACAATATGGCTACCTTCCGGCGCGGCGGACTATCCTTGTGTGGTTGCTCGGTGCTGCGGTGCTGGCAGCGTGTTCGGTGGCGACGTGGGGGCTGCGCCACGTGGACTGGACCAATTCCTTGCTGTTTTCGCTCGCGGTGGTCGGTACGCCCCTGCTCCTGCTCGATCACGACCGCCGCACGCGTCTGATCGCGATGGTGGCGCGTCTGCGCGGCCGGCCGGCCGCCCCGCCGACCGATCGCGACTCCCTCAAGTCGTGAGTCCGAGTCTTTCGCCGCGGTAGGCGCCGCTCATCACGCGTTCCCACCAGTCGCGATTGTCGAGATACCAGCGCACGGTCGCCTCGAGGCCAGCCTCGAAGGTCCACCGCGGTTCCCAACCGATCTCACGACGTATCTTCCCGGAATCGATCGCGTATCGCGCGTCGTGGCCCGGACGGTCCGTGACGAACTCGATCAGCCGGTCATGGGGGCGATGGCCGGTCTCCGGCGCCAGGCGATCCAGGGCTGCACAGATCGCGCGCACCACGGCTATGTTCGTCCGCTCGTTCCCGCCGCCGACGTTGTAGGTCTCGCCGGGCTGGCCGCGTTGGAGCACGTCGATCAGCGCACGGGCGTGGTCCTCCACATGCAGCCAATCGCGGACGTTCTCGCCGCGGCCGTAAACCGGTAGTCGCTGGCCACGCAATGCCCGGATGATGCACAGCGGGATCAGTTTCTCGGGGAAGTGATAGGGCCCGTAGTTGTTCGAACAGTTGGTCGCCAGCACCGGCAAGCCGTGAGTGTGACCCCAAGCGCGGACCAGATGGTCGGACGCGGCCTTGCTGGCTGAGTAGGGGGAGTTGGGCTGGTACGGCGTGGTCTCGGTGAAGAGCCCTGTCGGACCCAAGGAACCGAAGACCTCATCAGTGGAGATGTGCTGGAAGCGGAAGCGCGAGCGCTCGTCCGCCGGCAGGCCCCGCCAGTGGGCGAGCGCGACCTCCAGCAGTGTCCAGGTGCCGACGATGTTGGTTTGGATGAACGGCGCGGCGCCGTCGATGGAGCGGTCGACGTGGCTCTCCGCCGCGAGATGCAGGACGGCATCGGGTCGCTGTTCGCGGAAGATCGCCTGGAGCGCCGGCCGGTCGCAGATATCGACCGGATAGTGCCTGTGCCGATTGCTGGCGAGTGCGGGCCCCAGCGATTCGAGATTGCCAGCGTAGGTCAGTTTGTCGACGTTGGCGACGGTCCAGTCGGTGGTGGCGATGACATGGCGGATGACTGCGGAGCCGATGAAGCCCGCGCCCCCGGTGATCAGCAGACGCACGGCGTCAGTGCAGGATCTGGCTTAGGAAGAGCTTGGTGCGATCGTTCTGCGGATTGGCAAAGAACGTCTCCGGCTCGTTCTGTTCGACGATCTCGCCGCGATCCATGAAAATCACCCGATCCGCCACGGCGCGCGCGAAGCCCATCTCGTGGGTGACGACCAGCATGGTCATGCCTTCGCCCGCCAGCTCGATCATCACATCGAGCACTTCCTTCACCATCTCGGGATCGAGCGCCGAGGTCGGTTCGTCGAACAGCATGATCTTGGGGCGCATGCAGAGCGCGCGCGCGATCGCGACACGCTGTTGCTGGCCGCCCGAGAGCTGGCCGGGATACTTGAGCGCCTGCTCCGGAATGCGCACGCGCGTGAGCAGGTTCATCGCGATCTCCTCGGCGTCCTTCTTGGGCATTTTCTTCACCCAGATCGGCGCGAGGGTGAGGTTTTCGAGGATCGTCAGATGCGGGAAGAGGTTGAAGGACTGGAACACCATGCCGACTTCGCGCCGGATCGCCTCGACGTTCTTTACGTCGTTGGTCAGCGTGATGCCATGCACCACCAGGTCGCCCGCCTGGTGCTCTTCCAGCCGGTTGATGCAACGGATCAGCGTGGATTTGCCCGAGCCGGATGGTCCGCAAACCACGATCTTCTCGCTCTGCTTCACTTGCAGGTTGATGTCGGTGAGCACCTGGAATTGGCCGAACCACTTGTTGACGCCGCGCAACTCGATCACGGTCGGCGCGTCGGCGAGGTCGGTTTTGCTGCGGGCCATGCGATTGTCTCCCTGGGCGGATCGCGGCTAGCGCCGCGTTCCCTTGTTGAGTTCGATCTCGAGGTACTTGGAGTATCGCGACATCGAGTAGCAGAAGATGAAATAGATGGCGGCGGCGAACAGATAGACCTCGCCGGGGAAGCCGGCCCAGTTGGGGTCGACCAGCGCCTGATTGGCGGTGTTGAGGAAGTCGAAAATGCCGATGATCAGCACCAGCGACGTGTCCTTGAAAAAGCCGATGAAGGTGTTGATCAGCGGCGGGATGACCACACGCAGCGCCTGCGGCAGGACGATCAGCGTTGTGGACTGGACGTAGTTCAGCCCCATCGCATCGGCCGCCTCGAACTGGCCCTTAGGCAGCGACTGGAGGCCGCCGCGGATGATTTCCGCGATGTAGGCGCCGGCGAAGAAGATGACCGCCACGAGCGCGCGCAGGAACTTGTCGATATTCGAGCCGGTCGGAAGAAAGAGCGGCAGCATCACCGACGCCATGATCAGCAGGCTGATCAGCGGCACGCCGCGGATCAGCTCGATGAAGCCGACGCACAGCCCCTTGATCAGCGGCAGGTTCGAGCGGCGGCCCAGCGCGAGCAGAATGCCGTACGGAAACGCGAAAACCAGCCCATAGGTCGCCAGGATCATGGTGACGGGCAGGCCGCCCCACAGGCCGGTTTCGACGTAGGAGAACGCGTTGATCTCGAGGCCCCATGCCGGGATCACGCCGGCGATCCGGCCCGCGAGGCCAACGCCGCCCACGATCGCGAGCACGCGGTAGGTCAACATCTCGCGCGGCGAGGCGATGCCGGCGCGCAGTCCCATGCCAACGCCACCCACAACTAGTCCGACGATCAGGAAGATGGTCAGCGGGAAGCGAAGCTCGCCGAACATCAGGAGGAACGTGACGAAGGACCCCACCGACCAGATCACGAGCAGTCGCCAGTTCCACATCCGCCGGTCCGCGCTGGCCAGCAACATGGCCAGCATGGCGATGCAGGCGAACAGCGGCCGCCAATGCTGTTCGTAGGGAAACGAGCCGAAGAAGATGTAGCGATACTTCTCGCCGATCAGCGCCCAGCAGGCGCCCGCGTTCTTGCCGCACTCGGGACCGTTGGCGGCGACGAAGGTGGCGTTGACCAGACCCCAGTCGATGAACCAGTCGATGATCCAGACGACACAGGCGATCAGCACGATCGTGGTGAGCGAGTTCCCCCAGCTCGAGAACAGGTTTCGCTTCAGCCAGCCTACGATCCCGGTCTGGTCGGCCGGCGGCGACATCTTGGGGCGCGGCGCATCGCCCGATTGCGCGAGGTCGGTCATCTCAGCGCTCCTTCAGGGCGATCTGTTTGTTGTACCAGTTCATAAAGGCCGAGATCGACAGACTGACCGTCAGATAGGCCGCCATGATAATCAGGATGTTCTCGATCGCCTGGCCGGTCTGGTTGATGGTGACGTTGATCGAGGCCACCAGGTCGGGATAGCCGATGGCGATGGCCAGCGAGCTGTTCTTGGTGATGTTGAGATAGGTGCTGGTCATCGGTGGCACGATCACGCGCAGCGCCTGGGGCAGAAGCACCAGCCGCATCGACTGGCCGCGCGAGAGGCCGATGGCCGCAGCCGCCTCGCTCTGCCCCTTATGCAGCGCGAGAATGCCCGACCGCACGATCTCGGCGACAAAAGCCGAGGTGTAGAGCACGAGCCCCAGCAACAGGGCCGCGAACTCCGGCTGGATCACCGTTCCGCCCTCGAAATTGAATCCCTTGAGCGCGGGCCAGCTCATGGCCGACGGCGCGCCCCCCAACAGCCAAACGAGGAAGGGTGCGGCCAGAACAATGCCGAAGCCGGCCAGGATCGAGGGGAAGGGCTCGCCGGTGCGCGCCTGCCGTGCGGTCGCCCAGCGATGAAGTGCCCAGGCGCCGACGATGCCGACGATCAGGCCGACACCCATCCATTTGTGGATCGGGGCCGCGATCGGCACCGGAAAGTAGAGGCCGCGGTTGGACAGGAACACCGTGTCGCCCATCATCCGGATCGCCTGCCGCGGTCCGGGGAACGCCTCGCTCACCAGCTTGTAGATCAGGAACAGCCAGAGCAGCAGCGGGACGTTCCGGAAAATCTCGACGTAGATCGCGCAGATCCGCGCGAGCAGCCAATTCGGCGACAGGCGACCAATGCCAATTATTGTGCCCAGGAACGTTGTCAGGATGATGCCGATCACGGCCACGCGTAGCGTGTTCAGGATGCCCACCCAGATGGCGCGGGCGTAGGTGTCGGCGGGGGAGTAGGCGATCATGGTGTCGCCGATCGCGAACCCGGCCTCGCGACCAAGGAAGTCGAACCCAGTCGCGATCTTCTGGCGCGCGAGGTTCTCCAACGTGTTGCTGACGAGATACCAGGCCAGCGCGGCCACCAGACCGACGACCACGATCTGGAATACCCAGCCGCGGATCACCGGATCGTTCCACGGCGCAACCTTGGTGTCGGATGTCGCGCGGACCGCTTCGACCGCCATTCGCCACTCCCCGTTCCCTGCCGCGGTTGCCCCGCGTGCAGCAATTCTCGAGCCAGTCTAGAAGGGAATCGCGCCTTCGCAATGGGCCGCAAAGAAAAACCGCCGCCCTTGCGGGCGGCGGTCCTTCCGGCACGGGTCTTGCCCGTGCCCGATTTGCAGCAGATTTAGCGGATCGGCGGCGCGTACTGCAGACCACCCTTGGTCCACAGCTTGTTCAGGCCGCGCTCGATCTTGAGCACCGAGCCCATGCCGACGTTGCGCTCGAACGACTCGCCATAGTTGCCGACCTGCTTGACGATGTTCACGACCCACTTCTCGTCGACGCCCAGCGCCTTGCCCATACCGGGCGTGACGCCGAGGATACGCTTGATCACCGGATCCTCGCTCTTGAGCATCTGGTCGACGTTCTTCGAGTTGATGCCGTACTCCTCGGCCTCAAGCATCGCGAAGTGCGCCCAACGCACGATGTCGGCCAACTGGTTGTCACCATGGCGGACCACCGGGCCCAGCGGCTCCTTGGAGATGATCTCCGGCAGGATGATGAAGTCGTCAGCCTTCTGCGGAGCCGGCACGTTCGCGGCGCGCACCGAGTAGAGGCTCGAGGCGTCGGTCGTGTAGACGTCGCAGCGACCCGAGAAGAACGCGGCGCGGATTTCGTCCGCCTTCTCGATGACGACCGGCTTGAACGACAGCTTGTTGGCGCGGAAGTAGTCGGCGAGGTTCAGCTCGGTGGTGGTGCCGGGGCTGACGCAGATCGTGGCGCCGTTCAGCTCCTTGGCGCTCTTCACGCCGAGCTTCTTGTTCACCATGAAGCCCTGGCCGTCGTAGTAGTTGATGCCGGGGAAGTCGAAGCCGAGCGCGGTGTCGCGAGTCAACGTGTAGGTGGTCGTGCGCGAGAGCATGTCGACTTCGCCCGACTGGAGCGCCGTGAAGCGCTGCTGGGCAGTCGTCGGCACGTACTTCACCTTCTCGGAGTCGCCGAAGATCGCCGCGGCGACCGCGCGGCAGACATCGACGTCGAGACCGGTCCACTTGCCCTGGCTGTCAGCGAGGCCGAAACCGGCGGTGCCGGTGCCGACGCCGCAGATCAGGCTGCCGCGCGCCTTGATGGCGTCGAGGTCCTTGCCGGCGTGGGCGATGCCCGAAAATCCGGCGATTGAGGCCGCGGCGACGCCGACGGCGATTGCGTTCTTGATCATGTGTTCCTTCCTGTTGCCTCTGGATACCGGCGTGGCGGCCGTTCTCGCGCGGCACCTTCGCAGGATGCGCGAATACCTAGGCTATCGTCGCGGGCCGCGCAACGGCGGTCCGGCGCCTCACAGCCGATCGAAGGTTCTCGTCTGGAACGGATTCGTGCTCCAGCTATCGCCGGGTTGCATGCCCGAGGGCTGGTCGTCTGAACTCCGACCGCGCGATCCCCGGCTATTTACCGAACCCCGGATGTCCTGCTGCCACTGACGGAAGGCGACGAGGGAGTCCCCGGCGAGGGGGCCACCACGTTCCGACACAAAGGGTGCCGGATCGACGAATTGTCCATTCACAATAGTGGAGAAATGCAGGTGCGGGCCGGTCGAGCGACCGGTCGAGCCGACGTACCCGATTACCTCCCCGCGCCGAACACGGCTGCCCGGCCCCAGCCCTACAACGAATTGGGTCATGTGGGCGTAGAGCGTCTCGAAGTTGTCGGCGTGGCTCACCTTAACGGTCCGCCCGTAGTTGAAGTACCAGCCCTGATAATTGATGACGCCATCGGCCGCGGCGAGGATCGGGTCGCCGATCTTGCCCTCGTAGTCGATGCCATTGTGGAAGCCGGTGCCCGAGCGACGGCCATAGTAGCGCCGCACACCAAACGGCGATGACACGCGAGCGCCGGGGCGCGGGTTGGCGAGCGCAGTGCCACCGAGCCGCTCGCCCTGGTCGTCAAACCAGCCTTCCGGCTGGTTGGGCGGAGCGAACCACCAGATTGACTTGCGATCCTGACCGTCAGTCAGCGCGGCCATCAGGATGCGTGGCGTCCCGTCGGCGGTCTTGCCGTGCGCGATATCCACTCGGCGGCCTTCGGCAGGCAGGGTTGCCACGGCATCCGCGAGCTCTTTCAGCGTGGCCGGGGACGCGCCCGACGCCCCGAGGCTCGCAGGAATCACGGATCCGGTCGACCGGACGGTCGACACAGACCCTGGCAAGAGACTGCGTGCGATGAGCCCGGAAACACCCCCGGCGCTGGGCAGGCTCGACACCCGCTCATCATCGCTTTCGGTGGCACCTGGCGCGAGCTTGTAGCCGTAGGTGCCGTCAGCCTGGCGGTGCAAGTCGGCGGCCAGCGCGCGCACAGAATAGACCTGCAGCATTGTCAGCCGGCGCGACCCGTCAGCTTGAGGCACGATCGTGGCCCGGCCGGAGGTTGCGATCGCCATGTCGCTTCGGGTCATTGCCTGCGCCAAGGCCTCGGCCGCCGCCTTGGCATCCGCCTCGGCGACTTTCAGGGCAATCAGCTGCTGGGCGACGTCAGTGTCGGGGTTGAGGGAGAAGGACTGAACGTCCGTTTGGGGTTGCTGGGCCTTGCGAGACTGCGTCTGGGGCTTGGCAGGCGGCTTGGTCGCCTGGGCAAGCGCCTCGGCGACCGGCATTGCGAGGAGGCTCACGGCAGTCAGGGACACGAGGGCAAATCGCCAGCGTCCGGCGCGATCCTGGCGCGTCGTCGTGTTCATTGGCCTCTCCTGTCTTACCCAGCGTATTCGTTGGTCGTTCGCACTTGAGGCCGTCTGCGAATTTGTCCGACCCGCTCCCCCTGGATCGACGTCCCCCGCTCAGCCGACTCCCCGATAGACGGGGTTTATCCCCAAGTCCATCGAAAAGTGGCAAAAATGCCACACTGGCCTGTGGGCACCAACTGACTGTGAACCAAGGATTTTTCGCCAGTTAGGCCCGGCGGTCCCGCAACGGCGCGGTGTCGCCGCTGCCGGTTTGGGCGGTCTGACGCAGCGCTGGGTAGCGCGCCAGCAACGCCGCAGTCTCGGCCATTTCCTCGACATCGTTGAATGCGGGCACGCCGGCGGCCTCGAGCCGGGCGAACCAGTCCTGCTTGCCCGGAAGCGTCCCCATCATCGCGTGCATGGACGGAAGGGGTGAGTGGGACGCCGCGCCGGCAATGGCGCTGACGACAGGATCGGCGTCGACCATGAAGGGGACCACGTGGATCGACAGAACGACGTCGTAAGTCGAGCCTGCGTGCGCCATCGTGGCGTCCAGGGCCATCCCGAACCGATCCTCGCGGGCGTCGGCCAGCAGGTCGATCGGATTGGCGACTGACGCTTCCGGGGGCAGGCGCTGGCGCAGGACGGCTGCCATCGGATCAGGCAGGGGCGCGAGATCGAGCCCATCCGACCAGGCCCGATCGGCGCAGAGCACGCCGGGTCCGCCGGAGTTCGAAAGAATCAGCGCGCGCCGACCGATGCCGTGCGGGAAACGGGCGAAGCCTTTGGCGGCGAGAAGGAGCTGGCGAAGACTGGTCACGCGCAGAACGCCGGCCGAACGGCAGAACGCCCCGATCGCGGCATCGTCGTTCACCACGGCGCCGGTGTGGGCGGCTGCAGCTCGTCCCCCCACATCGGTCCGTCCACCGAATAGGGCCACAACCGGCTTGCGCGCCGCGACTTCACGGGCGATGGCGGCGAAACGGCGATGGTCCTCGATCGACTCGATATAGAGCAGCGCCGCCGCGATCTCGGGTCGCGCGCCCAGCCAACCGAGGTAATCTTCGACGCCCAACTGCACGCCATTGCCGACTGAGACTACCGAGGTGAGCGGCAGGCCCCGGGCGTTCGCCTTGTCAATCACTTCCTCGGCCAGCGCACCGGACTGCGAGATGAAGGCGAGGCCATTGGGCCCCGCCTTGGCGCCGGGTGGCAGATCGCGCAGGAATGTCGCGGCGAAGGGCCAGGCGGGGTCGAGGTGGATCAGCCCGGCGCAATTGGGCCCGGCGATGCGCAACCCGTGACGCGTCGCCAGTGCCTTCAGCGCCTCATTGCGCGCCACTCCCGGCGGTCCCGCCTCGGCGAATCCGCCAGGAAGGATCAGCAGATTGCGGATGCCCTGCGCGGCGCACTCCGCGACCGCGTCCAGGATCGCGTCGGGCCGGATCACGATCACCGCCAGATCCACGGGCGCGCCGATGCCCGATATCGACGACACAGCCTCGTAGCCGAAGATCGTCCCACCCTTGGGATTCACTGGGACCACCCGACCTCGATAGCCCGCCTGCCGAAGGAGCTGCATCACCGCCCCGCCGGACGAGGTCGCCCGGTCACCGGCTCCGATGACGGCGATGCTGCGTGGTCCGAGCAGCGGGGCGAGGTCGGGAACGCTCATCGGCCCGTTGCACCACAGGCCCGACGCCGCGACAAGCCTCGCGCCGTCAGGGCGATGGGGGCGGCGTCCACTCGGTATCCTCGTCGAGCGGATAGACCGGCCGCGGCAGCTTGCTCCAGGTGAAGTTTTGCAGCAGCGGGGATGTGAGGCCGGGGCAGTCGACCTCGTAGACTTGGTCGGGCTTGAAGAACTCGTCGAAGCCGGCCCGGAAGTGGCCGCGGCTCTTCACCACGACGATGCGGGCCTGCGCAATGTCCAGACCGAAACTCTCGAATTGCCGCGGCTCCATGCACTGGCAGCGCAGCGAGATGACGACGACCAGGATGCCGCCGAGATCGAGCAGCGCCGACGGCCCCATATCCGCCGCCACATTTCGCAAGACGCCACGGCGTCCGGTGAACTTGCCGTCGGTCAGTTTGACGACCTTGGCCTCGCAGTCGAAGGGCAGCGAGAATTCGTGGTGCTCATCGCGATTGAACGAGGCGGTGAAGATCGCACCCTCGCCCAGGCGATGGGCTTCGGCGGCGAGGGTCGCGTCGTTGAACACGCCAAAAAAAACGCCCTGCACACCGGCGCCCTTCAGCGCGCGCAACAGATACGTGGTGTTGCCCCGTCCGCCGCCGCCGGGATTGTCGGCGACATCCGCGAGCGCGATCGGCTTGCGGCGTTTGTCGCGCCCGACCTGGCGGGCAAGCTGGACCGCATCGGCCAGCGGCATCATCGCGCGCTTGTAGCTCTCGCGATCCGCCCATCCGCGACGGGCGATGTCGAGCGCGAGCTCGCCCGCCGCCCGCGCATTGCCGTTGCGTGATGTCACAACGGCCGTCAGCCCGTTCTTGGGTGAGTCGCTGTAGGCGAAGCCGGCCATCACCGAGACGTTGATGATGTCGCCGCCCACCCGGGTCTGGCCGTAGTTCACCAGATCGGCGTAGGGCCCCTTGGCGGTCAGCAGCGAGATCTGCGGCGGCACCAGCGGCAGCTTCACCATCGCGATCGCGGTCTTCTCGCCGGCGAGACACGAGCGAAGATGGCGCGCCGCCTCGATGCCCCGTTCCTCGATGTCGGTGTGGGGATTCTTGAGGTAGCCCACGAACACCGAAAGATTGTCGATCATCTTGCGCGACACGTTGGCGTGGAGGTCGAACACGCCCACCACCGGCACCGCCGTGCCCACCACGCCTCGGATGGCGGCGAAGAGATCGCCGTCGGGATCGTCGGTGCCCTCGGCCAGCGCCGCGCCGTGGCTGGCGATGAACACGCCGTCCAGCGGCATCACCGATCGCAGGCCGCTCTCGATCTCCGCGACGAACGTCTTGAAGAAGCGTTCCTCCACAGGTCCCCCGGGCTGGGCCAGTGAGACGCGCAGCGGGACGGGCGTCCAGGGACCAGTCCGATCCATCTCGGCAAAGAAGCCGGGCAGGTCGGGCAGGGTGATCGACGCGCCTGACCGCGCCTCGGCCACGATGCGATTGCCGCGGATATCGACATCGTGTTCGAAATCCTGCGCGGTCGTCACCGGCGCGAAGCGATTGCACTCGATCGCGAAACCGAGAATGGCGATGCGCGGACTATCCTTTGACAAGGCGGCCTCCGGTATCTCACGCGCGAATCGTAGCGGCGCGCTGGCGCCGTGGCGAGCCGCCCAGCCCTGCTTGCTGCGCAGGGGTGGAATGAGTCGGGTAGGCCTAGAAGAGGGCCAAGGTCTTGCCCACGACACCCAACGGCCAGCGTCCGGCCGCGAACAGACGCAGCTTGGTCTCAAACGGGAGCGCGGCTGCGCCGGCCAGCCGCGCCAACGCGACCTGATAGACCGCGTGGGCGGCGGCGCCCGCCGCGACGTGGATCGTGGCCGCGCTCACGCCGCCGGCGCGAGCGGCTGCGGTCGCGGCGCGGCCATGCACGAGGTCGCCGGCTTCCGTCGTGAGGTCGGTCAGGGCGGTCCACAACGCCCTCTCGGTGTGCCGCTCTTCCGCTTCGGCGAGGCAGGCACGGCGCAGCGCGTCCTCGCCGTCCCACCACGCTGTGGACCAGTCGGGCGACTTCAGATGCCGCTCGGCGTCGGCCCAGTCGCGCGCCGGGAGAATATCGAGATCGCCGAGGCCCAGGGCGCCCGCGTAGCCCTGCGCCTCCTCGAGTTCACCGCCGGTCAGCGGTTCACCGAGCGCCGCGAACCACGACGCGGCGCGCACTTCGCCGCGCAGCGCAGCGAGCGCGGCGGCGGGATGCGCGAGAGGCGCGCTCACGCCGCCTGCTGGAGGGCGGGCAGGGTGAGGCCGTACTTGGTGGCGACTTCGGTCGCGCGCTTGATGTAGTCCACGCGCATCTCGTCGTTGGTGCGCTGCTTGATGTTCCACTTGCGGAAAATCTCGTTGTTGCGCGACTTTGAACCGCCGAAGAAAGAGGGCAGGTAGGGCCAGTACGCGTCCACAGCGGCTTGCAGGCGCGCCTTGCCGTCTTCGGTCTTCACCAACTCGGCGGAGAAGTCCTCGCCGAACTGCGCGTGGAAGCGCTCCTCCGGCATGGTTGCGCGGGCCAGGTTGCGCAGCGGGTGGAAGGCGCAATGCAGCAGGTCCTCGACCTGGAGGATCTCGGCCAGGTCGGCGAGAAGCTTGATCGCGACGAATTCCTCCCAGGTCTTGAGCGGGAACTCGAAGATCGACAGCGGGCGCTTGCCGGTGCCCGGTACCATCCGCTCCTCGGGAATACCCATCTGCACCCCGAGTTGCTTGAAGCGAACGTGGTGGCCGTACTCCTCCATGGCAACGCGGCAGGTCAGCCACTTGGCATAGGGCGTGGGCGCGAACGCGATGGCGGGCTCATCGAAGACCTGCGCGCCATAGAGTTCGTTCACCGCGTGGCTGATTACCAGCTTCGAGACGGCCTCGCGGAACTCTTCCGGCGCCGACTTCAGCTCCTCCACGGTCTTGACGACGATCAACGTGGTCATGGCGCGTCTCCCTGAACCAGAGGCTCGGTGTTGAAGGCTTCAAGATCGGTCGTGAGGTCGGTGAGCGTGCCGGCCGGTACGCTCCCAAGTGCTGCGGCGAGCCCCGACGCCGTCCAGTCGGCGGCCTCGCTGGCGAGCCGCAGCGCCGGTCTTGGTTGGCCGAAAACGAATACTTCGCGGCCGCGGACGCCCAGCAGCTGGCCGGAGATCGCGCCGGCTTCAGGTCGACAAAGCGCACCCACCAGGGTCGCGACGTGATGCGCGCCAATGCGCAGCGCCCGATCCTTGTAGCTTTTCTGCGCGTCATTGGCCGGTTGGATCGTATCGGTCACGCGCGTGCGCGCGAAGGGCGCCACGGCATTGACGGCGATCTTGGCGCGCGCGAGGTCCATCGCGGTGACGCGAGTCAGGCCGAACAGGCCTGCCTTGGCGCTGGCATAGGCGGCTTGGCCGAGGTTGCCATAGAGACCCGCAGACGAGACGATGTTGACGATCCGGCCCCAATCGTAGCCACCCGGTCCGCCCCGGCCGGACTTGCCCTGATCGCGCATCACCGCGCTGGCCGCGCTGGTGAGGTAGAACGCCGCCGACAGGTTGGTGCGGATCACCGCGTCCCAGTCGGCGGGGTCGCCCTTGAACACGAACGCGTCGCGCAGGATCGCGGCGTTGTTCACGACGATGTCGAGCCCGCCGAAGCGGCGCACCGCGAACTCCGCCAGCTGCCGCGCCACGCCGGGCGAGGCCACGCTTTCGCCGAACCCGATGGCGCCGTTGCCCAGGCTCGACGCCGCGTCGCGCGCCACCGCCGGGTCGGCGCCGTCGCCGGAGATCGATGTGCCGTTGTCGGCAATCACCACCGCGGCGCCGGCATCGGCGAGATGGCGGGCGATCGCGAGGCCGATGCCGCGCGCGCCGCCGGTCACGATGGCGACGCGGCCCTTGAGTTCGCCGGTCATTCTTGCGCTCCCGTCTTGCCGCCCTGCGCGGCCATCTCCTCGGCCGTGTAGAAGGCATCGGCGTGGATGTCGAGACGGGCTATCCCGCGCGCCTCGAAGGCGCGCGTCGCCGCCTCCACCATGACCGGCGGACCGGCCAGATAGGCCTTGCAGCCGTCCAACTCGTCGAAGTCCGCCAGCACCGCATTGTGAACCAGCCCCTCGCGGTGACCCGAGATCGTCTGGTCGCTCAGTACGGTCACAAGGTGCAGCCGGGGATGCCGCTCGGCGAGCGCGCGGAAGTGATCCATTAGGTAGAGGTCCCGTTCGGCACGCGCACCGATGTAGAGGTGGATGTGCTGCGGCAGGTCGCGCAACAGCGCCTGTTCGATGATCGACTTGATCGGCGCGAGACCCGAGCCTCCCGCGACCGCGATGATCGGCCCGCGGTGCTGTTCGCGCAAATGAGAGGCACCGAACGGCCCCTCGACCCTCACGGTGTCGCCGACCTTGAGCGTCTCCGCGACGTAGGCGCTCACCCGAGCCTTCGCGGAGCGACGGATGTGGAACTCAAGGACTTGCTCGTCGGGGCGGTTGGCCATGGAATAATCGCGCGGCGGGCATCCCGCGAACGTGAGCGACGCGAACTGGCCGGCCGAGAAATTGAACGGGCCGCCGGCCTTGATCGCGAGCCGCAGGCGCTTGATGTCGTGGGTGGCGTCGTCCAGCCCGACGACGCGCGTCTCGAGAACACGGCGCGGATGGACGACGAGATCTTCCTCGGCAAGCCAGGCGACCTCGCAACGCTCCCACGGCACCGCACGGCACGCGAGGATAAGGCCGCGGGCGCGCTCCTCATCGCTCAGCGCGAACTCGGAGAAGCCCTCCATCGAGACCTCGCCGCTGAGCAGGTGCGACTTGCAGGCGCCGCAATTGCCGCTTTGGCAACCGAATGGATAGTCGATGCCGGCCGCCAGCGCGGCCTCCAGAATGGTACCGCCCATCGGCACCTCGATGTCGCGGTCCGCCGGCACGATGCGCACGATCTGGTTCATGGCGGAAATCGTTTGCCCCCCAAACGATCTATGGTTACCACTCGACCCATGCCTCGTCCATCCCTGCCGCCGCTGGACCGTGGACCGCTGCCGCGTCTGCTGGGCTATGCGCTGCGTCGCGCCCAGTCGGCGGTGTTCGCGGACTTCGCCGCTTCGGTGCGGTTGGGCGGTCGGTCGGCTAGTCCCGGTGAGCTCGGGTTGCTGGTGCTGGTGCGGCACAATCCGGGGATCAGTCAGGCGGCACTGGCGCGCGGCCTTGGCATAGATCGCTCGACGCTCCAGCCGATCCTCGATCGCCTGCAGGCGCGCGCGTTGCTGCGCCGCGATCCCGTGCCTGAGGACGCGCGGCGACACGCGCTCGCGTTGACGGCGGCGGGCTCTCGCGCGCTCGCCGCCGCGCTGGTCCAGGTGCGGCGCCACGAGGCACGGCTTGCCGCTCCACTTGATCGTGCCGAAGCCGCGACACTCCACGCGCTCCTCGACAAGGTGCGCGCCGGTCTGCGCTCTGCGCAGCGCGCATAGCGAGAAGCCGGCGACGCGCGTTGTCGTTCGGGGCGCGGTTCGCTAGTCCCAATTGGTGACTGTCGCCGCCCCTGCCATCGACTATCGATCTCCCGCGATCCGCCGTGGGCGGGCAGTGCTGTTCGCGGTTTGCGCGCTTTGTTTCATTCTTTGCCAGTTCTCCCGCTCGGTCACCGGGGTGCTGGGACCAAGCCTGCGATCCGAGTTGGGTCTTTCGGCCGACGAGATGGGCACGCTCACGGGTGCCTTCTTCTGGGGCATCGCCCTGATGCAGATTCCCTCGGGCATCCTGTTCGATCGCTACGGAGCGCGGCTCACGGTCGCCATCACCTTGTTCGCCGGTGTCGCGGGCGGGTTGCTGTTCGCGTTCGGTGAGAGCTTCGTCGCCCTGACGACGGGATTGTTTGTGCTCGGGCTTGGAACCTCGGCTGTCTTCATGGGCGCGGTCGTGCTGATCGCCCAATGGTGGCCGCCGGATCGCTTCGCGACGCTCTCGGCCACCATGATGTCGCTCGGCTATCTCGGCAACCTCGCCGCCACCGAGCCCTTCGTCTGGCTGATGGACTGGATCGGCTGGCGCTGGGGCTATGCCGCATCGATCCTCGGCATTCTTCTGTGCGCGATCCTGTTCCTGACCGCCGTTCGCGATGCGCCGCGCCCGCCCGGAGCGACGAAGCGGGAACCGGAATCGCTGGGTACCGTCGTGCGAGGCCTGGGCGAGATTTTTCGCCACCCGGCGTTCCCCGGCCTCGCGGGCGCGGCCTTTACCAGCTACTCGACCAACTTCGCGATTCGCGGTCTGTGGATTGGCCTCTATATGCTCGATGTGCATGGGCTGGAACTTGCCGCGTCCGGCCGCATGCTTCTGGTGATGGCGGTCCTGGGCGCGGCTGGCATATTTCTCGCCGGTTGGTTGGCAGGGAAGCTGGGCTCGCCCCGTCGGGTGGTGATGCTGTTCGCTGGCACCAGTCTCTGCTGCCTGCTCACGCTCGCGCTGTGGCCCGGCATGCCCACGCCAGCGTTGCTTGCGGTCCTTTGCGTCTACGGACTCTTCTCCAACTTCTTCCCGGCCATCCTTGAGCATGGCCGCTCCCTGTTCGACGAGCGCCTGCGCGGCCGCTCGCTTACTTCGATCAATGTTTGGGTGTTCGTGGGTGTCGGCGTCACACAGCCGATCACCGGATTCCTGATGGACTCCTTCGCGCCCGTGAACGGCGCGCCGCCCGAAGCCGCGTATAGGGCGATGTTCGGCTATCTTGCCGCGGTGATCTTCTGCGGTGTCGGTCTCTATCTCCTTCTCGCGAGGTTTCCGCGTCGGCCATGACCCAGAGCGCCCATCCCGATTTCGCCACGATGCCAACGACGTTCACCGACGACGCCGATCTATTGCGCCGCTTGCGCGCGCAAACGCCTGATCCGGTGAAGCTGCTGAACGGCGATCTTCTCCACGTCGAGGCTGAACGCGGCATCTGCCGCTTCCGCTTCGAGATCGTGCCGGCTTTCTGCCACTCGCAAGGCAAGATCTGCCAGGGTGGCTTTCTCACCGGAATGGTCGATGCGGCGATGGCGCACGCCGCGATCGCGAAGGGCCGGCTCGCCGTCGCGGTGCCGACGCTCGAGCTCAAGATCAGCTTCTTCGAGGCGGCCGGTCCCGGTCCGGTGATGGCCGAGGGCCGCGTGTTGCGCTGGGGTGGCTCGGTCGGGTTTCTGGATGGCGATATCCGAGACGCCGCCGGACGTTTGGTGGTCCATGCGACGTCCACGGTGAAGATCGTCCGGCCGAAAGCGAAGAGCTGAGACTTCAGGCGCCGGCCTTCAGGCGCGCTACTTCCTCTTCCAATTCCTTGATGCGCGCGGCGAGCCGATCGATGGCAGGCGCGAGTTCCGCCTCCGTGTACCGGGGCACAATGTGCTGGCGACAATTGATGTCCCAGGCTTCAACGTCGAAGCGGATCGCGCGCTGCGGTCGTGCCTTGTAGGCGGGATCGACGAGGCGCTGCATCAGCGCGGGGTCGCCCTCAATGGCCCGTGCGCGCCCCCAGAACTTCACGCGCTGCTGGGTCGCGAAGTGGGTGATGAAGATGCACGCGCGATCGTTCTCGGTCAGGTTGCCCAGGGTGATGTACTGGCGGTTCCCGGCGAAGTCCGCGAAGGCGAGCGCGCGCGGAGCGATCGGCTTCAGGAGACCCGGCGGTCCGCCGCGATGCTGCACATAGGGCCGGCCATCGGCGCTGGCTGTGGCGAAGAAGAACGTGTCGATAACGCCGAGGAAGGTGATCAGGTCGTCGCTGAGATCGGCGTTGAAACCCTTACTTGCGAACGTAGCCCGCGACCCCAGTCGTTCCTGCTCGCTGCGAACGCCGGCCGGGAAGGGGACTTGATCCTCGGGCGGCGTCGCGGTCACGGCGTCAGACCAATCGCTTGCCGAGGCGGCCGGCAAGGTCCTGAACATATTGCCAGGCCACACGTCCCGAGCGCGAACCGCGTGTCACCGACCATTCCACCGCCTCGCGACGCAACTGGTCCTCAGGCACATCGAGGCCGTAGCGGCGGGCGTAGCCCGCGATCATGGCGAAGAACGTGTCCTGGTCGGCGTTGTGGAAGCCCAGCCATAGGCCGAAGCGGTCCGACAGCGACACCTTCTCCTCGACGGCCTCGCTCGGATTGATCGCGGTCGAACGCTCGTTTTCGATCATGTCGCGCGGCATCAGATGGCGGCGGTTGGAAGTCGCATAGAATACGACATTCTCCGGCCGCCCCTCGATGCCGCCTTCGAGCACGGCCTTCAGCGACTTGTAGGCCGCGTCCTGCCCGTCGAACGAGAGATCGTCGCAGAACACGACGAACCGGCGCTTCGAATTGCGCACCAGCGACAGAAGGGCGGGCAGGGAGGGGATGTCCTCCCGGTGGATTTCGACCAGCGCCAGGGGGCCCGGCGGCCCGCCCATCTCGCGATTCACCTTGGCGTGGGCGGCCTTCACGATCGAACTCTTGCCGGCGCCGCGGGCACCCCAAAGCAAGGCATTGTTGGCCGGCAAGCCGCGCGCGAAGCGGCGGGTGTTCTCCAGCAGGGTCTCTTTCTGACGCTCGATGCCCTGCAACAGGTCGAGATCGACCCGGTTGACCTCGCGAACCGCCTCCAGCCGGTGGCCGGTCGCGTGCCAGACATAGGCTTCCGCGGTCTCCGGATCCGCCGCCGCCGATGATGGCGGCGCAAGCCGGTCGAGCGCGTCGGCCACACGTCCCAGCAGCCTTTTCAGCTCGTCATCCATCGCGGTCCGGCCCCAAAAAGGGCGCGACCATATCGCCGTCCGCTCGCGTTGCAAAGCGGGCGCGGGCGGCTATAGTCCGCGCGCTTTTTCGGCGGACGAAAATCGGGGGCAAGGAATGCTGATTTCGCAGGCATGGGCGCAGTCGGGCGGCGGCGGTAGCGGCGACTTCCTCTTGCAGCTTTTCCCGCTGATTCTGATCTTTGTGGTCTTCTATTTCCTGCTGATCCGTCCGCAGCAGCAGAAGATGAAGTCCCACCGCGAGATGCTCGGGGGCGTGAAGCGTGGCGACCGCGTGGTGACTGGCGGCGGGATCGTCGGCCTGGTGACCAAGGTCATCTCCGACAACGAGCTGCAGGTCGAGATCGCCGACGGCGTCCGGGTGCGGCTGGTCAAGTCGACCATCACCGATATCGTGACCCGTGGCGAGGCGGTGCGCGGCTCCAAGGATGAGGCCGAGGACGAGAAGCCGATGGTTCCGATACCCCAGGCGTCGCCTCCCGCCGTGGCGGGTCGTCAGACGCTGTTCGGCCGGTTGTTCGGCGGTGGCGCCAAGGCACCCGAGAAGAAGTAGGGGCGGGCCGCGCGATGCTGAACCTGCCGCGCTGGCAGACGATCGTCATCCTGGCGATCACGTTTCTGTCGGTGCTGTTTGCGCTGCCCAACCTGTTGCCGCCGAAGGTCCTCGACGCGCTGCCGGGCTGGTACAGCCATAACCGCATCAATCTCGGCCTCGATCTGCGCGGCGGCGCACACTTCCTGCTCGAGGCTGACCTGCGCGGGGTGCTGAACGAGCGCCTGACCAATCTCACCGACTCCGCACGCGCCGAGTTGCGCAAGGCGCAGATCGGCTTCCGCGACGTGACGCTCGAGCCCGGCCGGGCCGTGGTGGTGGCGCTGCGCGCCGAGGGCGATCGCGCCAGGGCCGTGGAGGCGCTGCGCGCAATCGACCAGACGCTGGCGATCTCGGGGCAGGGCGACACGATCCGGCTCTCCTACAACGAGCAGGAGCTGGTGCGCCGCAAACGGGAGGTGATCGAGCAGTCGATCGAGATCCTGCGTCGGCGTGTCGACGAGACCGGCACTCTCGAGCCGACAATCGTGCGCCAGGGCGACGACCGGATCCTGCTCCAGGTTCCCGGTATCAAGGATACGACCGACCTCAAGCGCCGCATCAACCAGACCGCCAAGCTGACCTTTCATCTGGTGAACGAGGACGTGGCGCAGGGGGGCGTCAACATCCCGGCGAGCCTGCCCGCGACGACCTTCCTGGTGCCGACGCGCGAGGGCATGCAGGAGCTGCGCCGAGCCAACCCGAAAGCCTATGAGGAGATCGCGGCGGCCAATCCGAAGCCTTCGCCCGAGCAGATCTGTCGACGCTACCAGCCGCAGTGCCTGCCCGTCCTGAAGCGCATCGTGGTCGGCGGCGAAGACCTCGACGACGCCCGCGCCACCTTCGAACAGCAGTCCGGCGGCCGGCCGATCATCAGCTTCACCTTCAACGGCCCGGGCGGACGCGCCTTCTGTGCCGCGACCCGCGCCAACGTCAACCGCCGCCTCGCCATCATGCTCGACGGCGAGATCATCAGCGCCCCCAACGTGCAGTCGCCGATCTGCGGCGGCAGCGGCATCATCACCGGCCAGTTCACCACCCAGCAGACCCAGGAGCAGGCTTTGCTGCTGCGCTCCGGCGCGCTGCCGGCGACGCTTACCATTATCGAGGAGCGCACTGTGGGCGCCGATCTTGGCGCCGACGCGATCCGCGCCGGCACCATCGCGGCCATCGTGGGCGCGCTCCTCGTCGTCGTCTTCATGTTCATTTCCTACGGCCCGGTGTTCGGCGGCTTCGCCAACCTCGCGATGCTGGTGAACGTGCTGATGGTGTTCGCCGGCATGTCGATCCTCGGCGCGTCGCTGACCCTTCCCGGTCTGGCGGGCCTCGTCCTCACCATGGGCATGTCGGTCGATTCCAACGTGCTGATCTACGAGCGCGTCCGCGAAGAGAAGGCGCTCGGCCGTTCGCCGTTCTCGTCGCTGGCGACCGGCTACGAGAAGGCGATGTCGGCGATCATCGACGCCAACCTCACCGCGCTGCTTGCCGGCGTCCTGCTGTTCGGCCTCGGCGCCGGCCCGATCCGCGGGTTCGCCACCACACTGTCGCTCGGGCTGCTCACCTCGATGTTCAGCGCCACGATCTTCACCCGCATGCTGTTCGCCGTCTGGGTGCGCTGGCGGCGCCCGACCGAGCTGGTCATCTGAGGCGCCCATGTGGACACCGGTTCGCCTCTTCACTTTCAAGCGCCGCTTCGATTTTCTCGGCAAGCGCGTCCCCGCGCTGGTTCTCTCGACGGCGATCAACATCGCGGCCCTGATCGCGGTGTTCGTGATCGGCCTCAACTTCGGCATCGACTTCAAGGGTGGCATCGCGATCCAGGCCAAGGCGAAGCAGGGTGTCGCCCAGCTCGACGAGCTTCGGACGACCGTGGGCAATCTCGGTCTCGGCGAGGTCGCGTTGCAGGAGTTCGGCGATCCGACGACCGTGCTGATCCGGGTCCAGCGCCAGGAGGGAAACCCGCAATGCGTCGCCGGCGCCCAGAGGGTTTTGGAGAAGCGGGCCGGCGGAGCTTGGCAGGCGCGGGTCGGGGCCGCCGCCACAGGCGACATCGAGCTGGTGTCGCCCCGGCCACTCGACAACGCCGCCTGGCGCGACGCGGTGAGCCGCACCGGCCTTACCCTGCAGGAGCGGCAATTGCCGCGCGGGCAAACGGCGTCGGTCAAGATTGAGATGTCACCTGAGCAGCGCGCGGAGTGGTGCCAGCAGGTCGCCATCAAGCAGGTCGAAGACGCCATCGAGGCCAAGTATGAGCTGCGCGGCACCGAGTCGGTCGGGCCGAAGATCGGCGACGAGCTGATGCGGGGTGGCATCATCGCCGTGCTCGCGACCCTGCTCGGAATCGCGATCTATGTCTGGGTGCGCTTCGAGTGGCAGTTCGGCGTCGCCGCCCTGGTCGCCCTGGTCCATGACGTGGTCACCACGTTGGGAATCTTCGTCGTATTCCAGCTCGACTTCAGCCTGACCGCGCTTGCCGCCGTCATGACCATCGCGGGCTACTCGATCAACGACACCGTCGTGGTGTTCGACCGCGTGCGCGAGAACATGCGTCGATACAAGAAGATGCCGCTCGTCGAGCTTCTGAATGTCAGCGTCAACGAGACCCTCTCCCGCACCCTCATGACCTCGACCACGGTCTTTGTCGCGGTGCTGGCGCTGGTCCTTTTCGGTGGCCCGGTTCTCTACAGCTTCTCGATCGCCATGCTGTGGGGCGTGATCGTCGGGACATATTCATCGATCTGGATTGCCTGCGCGGCGCTGGTTTACTTCCGCCTGCGGCCCGACCAGCTCCGCCCCGAGGAAGAGCGCGCCGCCCCGGCGCAGGCGTGAAGGACTACGCCGCGCCGGAGTCCGGGGACGCGCCGCATCTGGTGCGGTCCTATGGCGGTGGCCGTATCGTCGTGATGAACAATGAATGGCGCGAGCCGCTGCTGGTGTGGGCACGCGGCATGGCGCCATGGCGCGTCGGATCGGCCGCGGAGGTCGCGCCGGAGAATCTGGGCGCCGTCCTGGCGCTTGTGCCGCCGCCGGAGCTGCTGGTTCTGGGGTGCGGGCGCCGCGGCATTGCGCTGCCGCCCGACCGTCGTGCGATACTGAAGTCCCGGGGCTTGGCCGTCGAGGTGGTCGATACGGGCGCGGCCTGCCGCCTCTACAACATGCTCGTCGCCGAGAGCCGCCGTGTGGTGGCCGCGCTGGTGCCGACGAACTGAGGGGAGCGGCCGACAGGCGTCGCGCGGAGCATGGGTAGACTCTATTCGGCAACGGCCCTGGTTCTCGTGAACCTGATGCTGCTTCTGGCGATCACCAATGCCGTGATCTGGGCATTCCTGCCGCGCGAGACGCCGCCCAAGACCGCCGCTGACTATGCGCGCGCCTGGCTGATCGATGCCTATGGCTTCGACCGGCTGGCCCGCGCCTATCCGGACTGGACGCGCGGTGAGCTGCGGGCGTTCCTCTACGAGACCAGCAACTGGGTGAACGAGTTTGAGCCCTTCACTCAGTTCCGGATGAAGCCGCGACGCGATCGCTTCATCACAGTGGGCGAGCACGGCTTCCGCGAGGGACCCGATCAGGCGCCGTGGCCGCCGCGCGCAGATGCGGTCAACGTTTTCGTCTTCGGCGGCTCGACGACCTTGGGCGCCGGGCTGCCCGATCACCAAACCGTGCCAGCCTGGATGTCGAGTTTCCTGAGGGACTGCGCAAAGCCGGTCGCGATCTACAATTTCGGACGTGGGTTCTTCTTGAGCACGCAGGAGCGCGTGTTGTTTGAGCAGTTGCTGATGGCCGGGCACGTTCCCGCCAATGCGGTGTTCATCGACGGCCTCAATGACTTTCACTACGCCCAAGGCGTGCCCCAGTGGACGACCGAGCTGCGCGCGATGATGACCCAGACGCACGGCGCGCCGCGCCTGAACGACCGCAAGCCGGCCGCGACGATGGGCGAGGCGCTGCGCGACTTCGCCGTGGCAACGCCGCTTGGCAGGCTCGCCGCCCGGCTCAACGAACTCTCGCCACCGGAACGGTTCGATCCGGCATCCGATCCGGCGCGCGTCCCGGCCTTCGGGCCGGCGATGGTCGTACCCGAGAGTGCGCCCTCTTCGATTCCAGTCGACGCCGCAGCGCTTGATCGCGCGCGGCCCGCGGCAGAGCGGCTGGAGGCCAACTGGCGTATGATCCGGACCCTCTCTCGCGAGTACGGCGTCCGTGCGTCCTTCGTGCTGCAGCCAGTGCCGACGCACGGGTACGATCTGCGCTATCTCAATGTCTACGAGGGCAAGTTCGAGCTGTTCGGCGACCACGTGAACTCCGCCGGCGGCTACCAGCTGCTGGCGCAACGGCACGCGGCGGGTGGCTTTGGTGCAGATGTCTTGTGGCTCGGCGACATGACCAAGGGCCGCCACGAAAACCTGTTCGTGGACAGCGTCCACTACACCTCGGCGTTCGCCCGCGATGTCGCGCAGCGTATCGTCGAACATCTGACGGCCAGCGGCACGCTCGCCTGCCGCTGAAACGGAAACGGGGCCCCGCAGGGCCCCGTTGGTCGTCGTCGGATCGGACGGGCGTCTCAGACGCCGCCATTCTGCTGCGCCACCATGAAGTAGAGCATGCCGATCGAGAACATGGTGTTGAAGCGGCTGGTCAGCATCGCCATCCGCGCGGCCTTGGGCTTCTCCTCGGCCGGGCAGTCGACGAGACCCAGAGCCTTCTGCTGGTTCGGCCAAATGATGAACCAGACGTTGAAGGCCATGACCAGCGCCATCCACATGCCGATGCCGATGGCGGTGACGCCCTTCTTGAGCAGCAGCGCATCGATCAGGTAACCCTGCATCCACGCCAGAAGCAGGCCGGTGATCACGGTCGCGAGCGCGCCGTAGCGGAACCAGAAGAGCACGTTCGGCGCGATGAACTTGGTCACCGCAGCGCGATGTTCGGCCGGCTCGATCTTCGGGACCGTCGGGATCTGCACGAAGTTCAGGTACCAGAGGAGCCCGATCCACATCACGCCGCTCAGCACGTGCAGCCAGCGCATGATGAACATGCCCCAAGTGTGGTCGATGCGCATCGGGTTGCCGGTCAGCGACGAGGCGACAACCACGATCACGATCAGCAGGATCACGCCCGCAATCAGAGTCCGTTCGAGGGACTGGAAGATGGAACCCATGTTCGGATTTCCCTTATGTCGTTGAGGGGACTTGAGAATTCGACGTGAACGCATTCTAAACCGTTGTTCAGCCGCGTTCAACGCCAGCCGGGAGCACCCTGCGGATGAGCCTGCCCTTTGCCGCGCCCGACGCCGCGCATCGCCACTGCCTCACGGCGGTGCGCGCGGCCGACCGAGCGCGTTTTCTGGCGGGTTTGTTCGCCCCGGAGGGAGTGAGACGGCGCCTCTTCGCGCTCGCGGCGTTCGAGATTGAGTTGGGCCGGACGCGGCTGGTGACCAGCGAACCTATGCTGGGCCGGATCCGCCTCGAGTGGTGGCGTGAGGCTCTGCGGGAAGCTGGCGGTGCGGGCGCTCCACGCGCCGTGCCGGTGGCTCAGGCGCTCGCTGAGGCGCTTCGCGCCAGCGGGTCTGACGCCGGACCCTTGATCGCGATGGTCGACGCCCGCGAGGCGGAACTGGAGGGCGACCTCGATATCGACGGATACGCGACCGCGGCGGCGGCGGTCGCCACGGGTTTCGTCGGCGTTGGAGACCCGCACACACTTGAAGTGGTTGGCGCGATCGCGCGGGCCCGGCTCACAGAAGATGCAGCCGCCCGCGCAGCGCTTGTGGACGGCGCACGCGCGATGGCGCGCCGTCCCGATCCTCGGGCGTTGCCGCTGGTGCTCGATGCGGTGGCTTTGGCACGACCGCCGGCCCCCTGGCGCCTGCCGCTCGCGATTTGGTGGGCGGCTCAGACCGGTCGATGGTAGTTTAGCGTGACGTTCGCCTGAAACGCCGCAACGGAGTTGAAGCAATGTACCCAAGAGTTGTCGTCGCGGCCTTGGCTCTCTCGCTCGCGGGTGGGCCCGCCTTCGCGCAGGGTGAGGCGATCGATCTCAAGCTGTTCAATCGTGCCGATGTTGGGCCGAACCAGGGCTGCTCGGTGGCGCTTTGGCAAGCCGACCGCGACCCCGACAAGGATCGCTTCGCGCTGGTGTTCCACGAGCGCCTGGCGGCGGATTGATCGGCGCGTCGCCGTCGATCGTGAGCATATTGCCCAACAACGGCGTGCGCGGGGGGTGCGGGATCGGATGCAGCGGGTTCTTGCTCGCCATGCCTGGATTTCCTCTGTTCGGAACGGTTATTGCCGGGCCGCCGCCAGCCGGCAAGCCCCGCGCCGGGGCGCGACAGGGCGTCGCCCCGGCGTATAGTCGGCGCCTCACCCGGATGGAGGATGGCAATGAAGGTGGCATGGATCGGGGTCGGCAACATGGGCGGCCCGATGTGCCGCAACCTCGCCAAGCGCAGCAATCACCAGGTCGCGGTGTGCGATCTCGATGCGGCGGCCGTGCAGCGCTGCGTCGCGGCCGGGGCCGTGGCGGGCGGATCGATCGGCGCGGCGATGCAGGGCGCCGATCTGGTGCTGACCTCGCTGCCGATGCCGCGCGACGTGGAGGCGGTCGCGCTGGGCGAGGGCGGCGTGCTTGCGAACGCCAAGCCCGGCCAGACCTTCATCGACCTCAGCACCAACGCGCCGGCCATGGTGAAGAAGCTCGGCGCCGCGATGGCAGCCAAGGGGATCGCCATGCTGGACGCGCCGGTGAGCGGAGGAACGGTAGGCGCGGAAGCCGCGACCATCGCCATCATGGTCGGCGGCGAGCGGGCCGCGTTCGAGGCCGCCGAGCCGGTTCTCAAGAGCTTCAGCGCCAACGTGATCCATATGGGCGCTCTTGGAACAGGCACGGTGGCAAAGCTCGTGAACAACATGATGGCGTTCGCCAACTCAGCCGCTGCGGCGGAGGGGCTGATGCTGGGCGTCACGGCGGGGCTCGATCCCGCCAAGCTGGTCCAGGTTGTGGCCTCGTCGAGCGGCAATTCGGCGGCCTTCAAGAGTTTTTCGGAGCGGGCGCTCTCGGGCGACTTCACGGCGGCCTTCGCGCTGAACCTTGCCTACAAGGACCTGCATCTCGCGCTGGAACTCGGCGACGAGCTCGGCGTGCCGCTGCCGCAAGGCTCGGCGACGCACAATCTGCAGCGCATGGCGCGCGCCATGGGGCTCGGCCCGTCTGATTCGTCCTCGATCCTCAAGGTCTACGAGCAGGTGCTGGGTCGTACGGTGAAGCCTTGATCCATCGCCGCGCTGCGCTCGCCGCCGCGGCGGCGGCGGCCTTGTTGGGACCCGCGCACGCGCACGGCGGGGTCTGGCAGGCGTTGCGCGCGCCTGGCCATCTCGCGCTGATCCGCCACGCGCTCGCCCCGGGCAGCCACGATCCGCCAGGCTTTCGGCTGGGCGATTGCGCGACGCAGCGCAACCTCTCCGACGAGGGCCGCGCGCAGGCGCGTGCGCTCGGCGATGCATTTCGCCGCGAGGGGCTGATCGCGGCGCCTGTCTTCTCCAGTCAGTGGTGCCGCTGCGTCGAGACCGCTCGTCTTCTCTCACTGGGTGAGGTCGTCGAAGAGCCGCTACTCAATTCCTTCATTGCGGACCGCAGGCGCGGCGAGGCGCAGATGACGGCGTTGCGGGCCCGCATCGCGGCTATGCCGGCGGGTCCTCCGCCGGTGTTCGTCACGCATCAGGTGGTCGTCACCGCCCTGACCGGCATCCATCCGGGGAGCGGTGAACTGATCGTGGTGGAGCGCCGCGCGACCGAGCTGCTTGTGCGGGGGCGCGTTTCGGTCGGGGGATGAAGCGTATCTTCGATCGGGCAGGGTGACAGTCTAGGCCCGGCCGGCCAGCGTGCCGAGCAGCAACCCGAGTGCGAGATCATCCTCGGCGCCAAAGGAATGGCGCACCAACCGACCTTCGGTGTCGATCACGAGCGTCGTCGGAGTCCCGCGCATGCCGTAAGTTGCCATCGTGCGAGGCATTCCGTTGTCGCCCGACGGGCGGTCGATGCCGACCGGGAACTCGATACGGTACTCGTGCAGAAACGCTTCCAGTGCCACCGGCGTCATCGCGGCGTGATGCTCGAAGACTGTGTGGAGGCCGAGCACCACGATGCCGCTGTCCTTCAAGAGCGCATGCAGCCGTCGCGCCTGCGGGATGGCGTGCGAGACACAGCCGGGGCAGAGCATCTGGAAGGCATGAACGACAACGATCCGCCCGCGCAAGGCGGCGAGCGAAAGCGGCGCGGTTGTATTGTACCAGCGCTCGACATCGAGCTCAGGGGCGGGCGGGTAGGCCGGTTTGTCAGGCATAGCGCCCATCATCCCACCTTGCGGGCGGCGATCAAGGTCGGGCGCGACTCAGCCGCGAAAGCGGTTGACGATCGGATAGCGCCGTTCGCGACTCACGTTGCGCGAGGAGATCTTCACGCCCGGCGGCGCCTGGCGGCGCTTGTACTCCGAGCCCTCCAGCAGGCGCCACACGCGATTGACGGTCGCGGCGTCGAAGCCCTCTTTCACCAGCTCTTCGAGCGCGAGGTCCCGTTCGATCAGGCCCTTCAGGATCGCGTCGAGGACCGGATAGGGCGGCAGCGAGTCCTCGTCCTTCTGGTCCGGCCGCAGTTCGGCCGAGGGCGGCTTCGAGATGATGCGCTCGGGGATCACCATGCCCTTCGGGCCAAGCGCTCCCTCCGGCAGGTGGTTGTTGCGCCACTTGCAGAGTTCAAACACCGTCGTCTTGTAGACGTCCTTCAGGACGTTGTAGCCGCCGCACATGTCGCCGTAGAGCGTGGCGTAGCCCACGGCCATCTCCGACTTATTGCCGGTCGTGACCACCATGCCGCCTAGCTTGTTGGACACTGCCATCAACAGCACGCCGCGGGCGCGGCTCTGGATGTTCTCCTCGGTGACGTCTTCCTTTCGATCACCGAAGATCGGCCCGAGCATCTGCTTGTAGGCGCCCATGGCAGGGCCGATATTCACAATGTCGTAACGGATGCCGATGGCTTTGGCGCAGAGCTCTGCGTCCTCGAGGCTGTCGCGGCTGGTGTAGGGCGACGGCATCATAATGGTGTGGACGCGGGCCGCGCCCAGCGCGTCGGCCGCGACGGCCGCCGTGATCGCCGAGTCGATACCGCCCGAGAGGCCGATGACCACCGATGGGAATCCCGACTTGTTCACGTAGTCGCGCAACCCCAGCATCATGGCGTGGTAGATCGACTCGTAGTCGTCCATCGCTGGCGCGATGGGACCGGGCTGGATGGCCCAGCCCGCGCCCTCGCGCCGCAGCTCGATGGTGACGACGCTCTCCCGGAACGCCGGTAGCCGAACCTTGAGCGCACCATCCGCGCCGAGGGCGAACGAGTCGCCATCAAAGATCAGTTCGTCCTGCCCGCCCACCTGGTTCACATAGATCAGCGGTAGGCCACTTTCGGCAACACGCTTGGCGGCGATCCGCTCGCGCACGCCGAACTTGCCGACTTCATAGGGTGAACCATTGGGGACCAGCAGGATCTCGCCGCCGGTTTCAGAAATGCACTCCACGACATCCGGGGTCCAGATGTCCTCGCAGATCGGGACACCGATGCGCACCCCCCGGAACACGAGCGGACCAGGCGACGGGCCGGGCGCAAAGACGCGCTTTTCGTCGAACACGCCATAGTTGGGCAGATCGACCTTGAAGCGCTTGCCCACGATCTCACCCCTGTCGAGGGCGATGATGGCGTTGTGGAGCTTGTCGCCCTCGCGCCAGGGCGTGGTGACGAACAGGGCCGGTCCGCCATCGGCTGTATCGGCGCGCAAGGCCTCGACGGCCTCGTGCAGGCGCCGCTGGAAAGCGGGCTTCAGCACAAGGTCCTCGGGTGGGTAGCCGCTCAGGACCAGTTCCGAGGTTATGACGAGATCGGCACCCTGGCGGGCCGCCTCGGCGCGCGCGTCGCGGACCTTCTTCAGGTTTCCGGCGACATCGCCCACGGTCGGATTCAGCTGGGCGAGCGCGATTTTGAGGCGGTCGGTCATTGTATTCGGAAGAGGGATCGCGGAAAGCGCGGCAACCTAGGGACCCCCCTCGGCGCTGTCAACGCGCCGGCCCACACTGCGGCATGCTCCGTCGAACCTTCGCCACTGGACTTGGATTGCTCGCCGTCACCCGCGCCGCGCGCGCTGATGATGCGACGCTGTTGCGCTTCGCCGAGAACGCCGTCACAGCCAACGACGCCCGGCGTCGCACGGCGATCGAGGGACTGCTCGCCAGCGGCCGGCGGGACGTCGTGCCGGCGCTGATCGACCTCATGCTCTTCTACACCGACGATAGCGACCTGATCGCCGCGGGCCTGCGGCGCCTCACCGGGCAAAACATCGCGACTGACTGGCATAGCTGGATGTTGTGGCAGGAAGGAGAGCCCCAGCCGCGGCCCTTCTCCGGTTACGACACGTTCAAGGCGCGACTTCTGTATGAGGTTGATCCCGCCTTCGTCGACTTCCTGCATCCGAGCTTACCCTGACGCATCCGCACCGAAGAGATCGTCTGGGGCGGCGTCTCCAAAGATGGCATTCCCGCGCTGGTCTCGCCTAAGTTTGTGCCGCCGGAGGAGGCGCCATGGCTTTGGGATGGCGAACAGGTCTTCGGGGTTGAGATCGAGGGCGACGCCCGGGCCTATCCGCATCGCGTCATGGATTGGCATGAGATGGCGAACGACACGGTAGGCGGCGTGCCGGTCGCCCTGGCCTACTGCACGCTGTGCGGTTCGGGTGTGTTGTTCGAGAGCGAGGTCGCCGGGCGGGCGGCGCCGTTCGAGTTCGGCTCGTCGGGTCTTCTCTATCGATCCAACAAGCTGATGTACGACCGTGAGACGCTGTCGCTGTGGAACCACTACACCGGGCAGCCGGTGGTGGGGCCGCTGGCACGGGAGACGATCGAGCTCAAGACGCGACCGCTCGCGGTCCTGCGATGGGCCGACTGGAAGCGCCGCTACCCCAAGACGCGTGTCCTGTCATTGGATACGGGGCATCGCCGCGACTACACGCCGGGTCGGCCCTACGGCGACTATTTTGCGAGCTCTGGCCTGATGTTTCCGGCGCGCACCGATGACGCGACCCTACGCCCCAAAGATATCGTGCTGGCCGTCCGCGATGGCGGTCGTCACCGAGCTTGGCCGATGCGGCTGTTTCGCGGCGGCCGTGTCCTGAACGACGCCATCGGCACCAGGCCCGTTGTGGTGGTGGGTGACGGCTGGAGCGACACCTTGCGTGTGTGGGAGCGCGCGGACCTGACATTCGACTCACGCCTCGATGGCCCGGCCTCCACGCCCGAAGCACTCTACGACGCGGCGGGGACCCGCTGGCGCGTCACCGAAGAGGCGCTGATCGCCCCCGACGGTCGCCGCCTCGCGCGCCTGCCCGCACACAACGCCTACTGGTTCGCGTTTGCGGGCTTCACCGGGCGGAATGGGAGCGTCTTTACCGAGTAAGCTGCGGGAGCTTCGAATGTCCATCATCCGCCTGTCGTGTCGCCACGCCGATCTGCATGCTGCGTTAGCCGACGGCAGTTGGGCGCCGGACGCCTACGATGCCAGCGCGCGAGCGGGTCGGCTCGGCCGGTTCGAGCGCGAGGACGGCGCTGGAAGCCTGGTTGATGCGGACGCGAGATCCACGTCGATCGACCGCTGGCTGACCGGCAACGCCGATCGCTACGACCAGTTGGGTGAGGAGCAGCCCGTTGCGGTGATGGTGCATGGTTTCCTGTTCGACCCGGAGAAGGCGCCGAACAAGGATCCGGCAAAGAGCGACAACCCCCATTCGCGCGTGTTCCATTTCAAGGACACCGGCGAGTCGACGGAGATTCGTGAGCACACCACGGGCTGGCCAAGGCAACTGGGCTTCAAGGAGGACGATCGCGGCCGGAGCGGGCTGGCCGTGGCGTTCGGCTGGATGAGCCAGCCGGGGTTCGCATCGTCGTTGCTGCAAGGCGGCAAGAACTTCTATGCCCGGGCCTACGAGAACGGACGCGAGGCCGCGTGGCCTTTGGTCTGTATGCTCGATTCGCTTCGCCGCAAAATCAAGGACCGGCAGATCGATCTGTTCTGCCATAGTCTCGGCAGCGTCGTCGTCGTGCGGGCCTTGGCGATCGCGGCGAAGCACGATCTGGCCCTGGTCAAGCGCATCGGCCGCGTCGTGATCCTGGGAGGGTCGGAGTACAGCGGCGAGGCGCAGTTGATGTATGGGCGGGTCGCCAAGGCCTGCGCGGATCTATCGGATTTTGACGGTCCCCAGGTCTTCAACATCGTCAGCCGCGAGAATGCGGTCCTCGATCTGCTGGCGGAGAATTTCGGGCCGAAGTCGTTCTTCTCGAACACGCAGGTAATCGGCCACAACGGCTTGCAGTCGGCCAAGGGCGCACCGCGCTGGATCGACATCCAGATCGACAAGGGCGATGTGCGTGACTGGGGCGGGCGACAGGAGACGCCGTACGATCTCAGTGGCGACCAGCCCGGCAATGTGTGGGATCACTGGTACTACTACACCCATCGCGGCAACATGGCGTTCTACCGCGACATTCTCCGCACCCGCGCAGCGACCTCGCTGCACGCATTGCGGAACAACCATCCATCGTTGCCCGAGGGTGTCGATACGTCGTTCTTCGGGAACTGAACTCTCGTCGGGCCTGAAGGTCGGCGAGAGGTGTCGCCATTGGCGTGTCCGCGTTCACATGGAACCGCGTGAGCGCTTCCATGTGGGTCGAAAACACGCGGGCGATCGCCCCTAGCTCTTCGCGGCGATCACCTCGATCTCGACCAGCATTTCCGGCGCGGCCAACCCCTCGACGATCAGGAGCGTGGACGCGGGCCAGGGCTCGACCAGGAACTTGTCGCGTGCCGCGCGATAGGCCGCGATGTAGCGGCTGTCTGTCAGGAATCCGGTCATCTTCACGATGTCCCGGTAGCTCATGCCAGCCGAGCGCAGCACGGCGCCAATGTTCTTCCAGGTCTGAAGGCATTGCTTGTCGATGCCAGCCGCGAGCTTGCCGCGCTGGTCCATGCCGACCTGGCCCGAGACATAGAGCACGCGAGCGTCGGGCGGGACCTCGGCGCCGTGGCTGTAGCGGCCGGTGAGCGCGACACCGCGTGGATTGTGGAGCTTGATGGCCATTGATTCCGTCTCCATGTTGGACCCATGGACGATCCAACCAAGCTGGCCGCGCCGTCAAGCGAAACGGCGCCGGTGCACATCGTGGGTGGTGGTCTCGCAGGCTGCGAGGCCGCCTGGCAATTGCTGCGGGCGGGGCGTTCCGTCGTGCTGCACGAGATGCGACCGGTTCGCGGTACCGAAGCGCACCTTACCGATGGGCTCTGCGAGCTGGTCTGTTCCAACTCCTTCCGTTCCGACGACGCGCTGAACAACGCCGTCGGGCTGTTGCACGAGGAGATGCGTCGCGCGGATTCGCTGGTGATGCGCGCGGCCGATCGCCACAAGTTGCCGGCTGGCGGCGCGCTCGCGGTCGACCGCCACGGTTTCTCGGGAGAGGTGCAGGCCACGCTGCTCGCCCATCCGCGCTTCCGCCTCGAACGCGGCGAGGTCGCGGGCCTGCCGCCCGCCGAGTGGGGACCGGCCATCGTCGCCACCGGGCCGCTCACCTCACCAGCGCTGGCTGACGCCGTACGATCGCTCGCGGGGGAAGCCGAGCTCGCCTTCTTCGACGCGATCGCGCCGATCGTGCATCTGGATAGCATCGACCGCTCCATCGCGTGGAAGCAGTCTCGCTACGACAAGGGTGGCCCGGCCGGTGATGGCGCCGACTACTTCAATTGTCCGCTGGATCGCGATCAGTACTACGCCTTCGTCGCCGCGCTGATCGCGGGCGAGAAGACCGACTTCAAGGAGTGGGAAGCGACCACGCCCTATTTCGACGGCTGCCTGCCCATCGAGGTGATGGCCTCGCGCGGACCCGACACGCTTCGCTTCGGGCCGATGAAGCCGGTCGGCTTGCGCGATCCGCGCACCGGGCGGCGTCCCTTCGCCGTCGTCCAGCTCCGCCAGGACAATGCGCTCGGCACGCTCTGGAACATCGTGGGGTTCCAGACCAAGCTTCGCCACGCCGAGCAGACGCGCGTCTTTCGCACCGTACCGGGCCTGCAGAACGCTGAGTTCGCGCGGCTCGGCGGGCTCCATCGCAACACCTTCCTCAACAGCCCGCGGCTCCTTGATGGAACGCTCCGCCTGCGCGCCGCGCCGCGGCTGCGCTTTGCGGGCCAGATCACCGGCTGCGAAGGCTATGTCGAGAGCGCCGCGGTCGGACTGATGGCCGGGCGCTTCCTCGCGGCCGAAGCGGCCGGTAGCACGCTCGCACCGCCGCCGGGCACAACGGCGATGGGCGCGTTGCTCGGACACATCACCGGCGGCGCGGACGCGACGACGTTCCAGCCCATGAATGTCAATTTCGGGCTGTTTCCGCCCATCGACGGTACGGCGCGCGGCAAGGAACGGAAGCAGGCGCTGGCGCGGCGGGCGCTCAGCGACATTGACTCGTGGTTGGGCCGCACGCCGGCCCAGGCTGCTGCGTGACACCGCAGGAGCGCCGGCGGCGCATGTTGGAGGGCGCCCCGGTCGCGACGATCCTGGCGCTCGCCACGCCCAATCTCATGAACGTGGCGATGCAGAGCGTCGTCAGTATTGCCGACGGCATCTTTGTTGGAATGCTGGGAACGGTCGAACTCGCGGCGCTCGCGCTCGTGTTCCCAGCCCAGATGACGCTCGGCATGATGAGCGCGGGCGCCATGGGAGGCGCCATTTCCTCGTCGGTGGCGCGGGCGTTGGGCGCCGGCAATCGCGCCGCGGCCGAAGCGGCGGTCGCGCATGCGCTCGCGATCGCGCTCGGCATGGCGCTGGGCTTCGCGATCCTCTTCGTGGGATTTGGCCGCGCGATTTTCGGTGCCCTGGGTGGCAGTGGCGCGGCGCTCGATGGCGCGGTGCTCTTCGCGAACGTCCTCTTCACCTGTTGCGCCGTCCACTGGATCGCCAACTCCATGGCCTCGGTGTTGCGGGGCACGGGCGACATGCGCACCCCGGGGGTGGCGCTGCTCGTGACAGGCGGCGTGCAGGTCGTGCTTTCGGGGGCGCTCACGCTGGGCTGGCTGGGCCTGCCCCGACTCGGGATTGCGGGACCCGCGGTCGCGTCGGTGATTGCCTTCACGCTCGCGACCGCCTGGATGCTGCCGGCGCTGCGCCGCGCGGGCGGCGCCGTTCGGCTGCGCTGGCCGGAGGCGGGCTTTCGATGGGCGGCGTTCCGCGACATCCTGAAGGTGGGCGGCATTGCCTGCCTTGTGGTCGTGCTGACCAACGCCACCGTCCTTACCGTCACGGGCCTCGTGGGTCGGGGTGGCGACGCGGCGATCGCCGGCTACGGCATCGGTAGCCGGCTGGAATACATGCTGATCCCGGTGAGTTTCGGGGTCGGTGCCGCTTTGACGGCACTGGTCGGTACCAACATTGGCGCGCGCCAGTACGCGCGCGCGCAACGGCTCGCTTGGACGGGCGCGGCCATGGCCGGGGCCGTCGCGTCTGCGATCGGCGTTGCGGTCGCGATCTTCCCCGACCTCTGGCTACTCCTGTTCACGGGCGACGCCGCGGTGCTGGCCGCGGGCCGCACCTACCTGTCCCTGGTGGGGCCGGCCTACGGCTTTTTCGGAGTCGCCATGGCGCTCTACTTCGCGAGCCAGGGCACGGGCGAAATGCTGTGGCCGCTGGCCGCCAATCTGTGCCGGATCACGCTGGCTGTTGGCGGCGGGTTGCTGGCGCTCGACGTTCTGGGGTGGGGGATGACCGGCCTCTATCTCGCGGTGGCGGGCGGTATTGTGGCGTTCTGTCTCGTTCTGGTTTTCTCCACCACGCGCCGCGCCTGGCGGCCGGACCGCTTCGCGGCCTGAGGCCTTGTTCGTCGTCTCCCTGATTGGCATCGTGCCGATCGATCCGCCGTCTCCCCTGGAGTTTCCGTCATGACCGCCACCTCAGGCCTGCAGCTACGTACACTCATCACCAAGTCGGGCCAGCTTGAGCTTTCGCTTGCCCGCGTCGAGTTGCCCGAACCGGCGGCCGATCAGGTGCTGGTCCGGGTCGAGGCAAGCCCAATCAACCCGTCCGATCTCGGGCTGCTTCTTGGACCAGCGGACCCCACATCGCTGAAGGCGAGTGGAAGCGGCGAGGGTGCGAAGGTAAGCGGCAGCGTTTCGCAAGCCGCTCTGCCGTTTCTCGCCGCGCGACTCGATCAGTCGTTGCCGGTCGGCAATGAGGCGGCCGGAACAGTGATCAAGGCGGGCGGCTCCGAAGCGGCGCAGGCACTCAAGGGCAAACTGGTGTCGATGATCGGCGGTGCGATGTATGCCGAGTACCGGCTGCTGAAGGCAACCGACTGCCAGCCGCTGCCCACCGGCACGACGGCGGCCGACGGCGCCTCTTGGTTCGTCAATCCGCTGACGGCGCTCGGCATGACCGAGACCATGAAGCGTGAAGGTCACAAGGCGCTGGTTCACACCGCCGCCGCCTCCAATCTCGGCCAGATGCTGGTCAAGATCTGCCTTGCCGACGGGATCGGGCTTGTGAACGTGGTACGCAGCGCCGCGCAGGCGAAGCTTCTGCGCGGCATTGGCGCGCGCCACGTCGCGGATTCCTCGGCGCCGTCCTTCATGGACGACCTTGTGGCTGCTCTGGCCGAAACCGGTGCCACGATCGCTTTCGACGCGACCGGCGGAGGCAAGCTCGCGAGCCAGATTCTGACCGCGATGGAGATCGCCCAGAACAAGACGGCCAAGGAATACAGTCGCTACGGTTCGACCGTGCACAAACAGGTTTACATCTATGGCAGCCTCAACACCGGCCCGACCGAGCTGGTGCGCAACTACGGCATGGCGTGGGGCGTGGGCGGCTGGTTGCTGACGCCGTTCCTGCAGAAGATCGGCCGGCCAGATCAAGTGCGCCTGCGCGAGCGCGTCGCGGCCGAACTGCGCACCACCTTCAAGAGCCACTATACCCGGACCATCTCGCTCGCCGAGGCGCTCGATCCGGCGAACATCCAGGCCTACGCCAAGCGCGCGACCGGCGAGAAGTTCCTCATCGCCCCGCACAAGCCGGGCTGAGCGGCAGGCGCAAAGATGGCAAAGCCGATCGTCGATTCGCGGCGCGAGGCGGAACTCCGGGCTTTGATCGCGGCGGGCGACAAGCTCGGCGCCATCAAGCTCCATCGCGAACTGACGGGCGCGGGCCTGAAAGAGTCCAAAGAAACCGTCGAGGCGATGCTTGAGGGCAAGCCAGCGGGAGGCGCCGGGGCCGTTCAGGCAGCATCCGGCCGCGCCACGATGATCCTTGTTGTGGTGCTGGTCGCCGCGCTCGTCGTCGCCGCGCTCGCGCTCGTCGCAGGCTGACACCACCCGGAGTGCGCCACTCCCGGCCGTCCTCCAGAGGCGCGGCTAGAGGACCTCTCCCAACCGATCAGACCGCCGCGGCGTCGTGGCTGTAGAGCCACGCCATCGCGGCGAGGCTGCGGTCGCCGGCGTTGGCCATGGCGTGGTCGCGCTTCTCCTGCTGCGGGCCATCGGGCAGGTGAAAGCGCACGCGGTTCGCCGCGCTCATCTCCTGCAATCGCGTGGCGCGCGGTTTGCGCAATGCCTCGTAGGCCGCGAGCGCGGCGGGGACGTCGCGGGGCGTCTTCGCCAGCAGCGCCGCGAGCGCCGCACCGTCCTCGATCGCCTGCGCCGCTCCCTGCGCCATCATTGGCAGCATGGGGTGACAGGCATCTCCCAGCAGCGCCACGCGGCCCGCGGTCCACCGATCCAGCGGCGCGCGATCGTGCAGTGCCCAGATGAACGTCTCGGGAAACGCGGCGATGAGCGCCCGCACCGTCGGATGCCAGCCGTCGAAGGCCGCGAGGACATCGGCGACCTCGCCGCGATCGGTCCAGGACTCTTTCGTCCAGCTTCCACGTTCGACAATGCAGACGACATTCATCAACCGGCGCGCGGAAACCCAGTAGTGAACGACGTGCGCGCCGGGTCCCATCCAGTTGTGCGACAGCGTTTCGATGCCGAGGGCTGCGATGCGGTCGGCCGGCACCAGGCCGCGCCAGGCCACGCAGCCGGTGAAGCGCGGCTTCTCGGGTCCCAGCAGCAGCTCGCGCACGCGACTATGGATGCCGTCGGCGCCGATCAGCAGGTCTGCGCGGAAACTGGCGCCGTTCTCGAAGGCAAGCGTCACCCCGTCGGCGTCCTGCCGCCAGCCCGTGAGCCGGTGTCCGACATGACCACGCCCCGCTGGCAGGGCCTCGAACAGCAGACGCGCGAGATCGCCGCGATGGAAATGATAGTAGGGCGCGCCGAACGCCGCCTCGACGTCAGGGCCGAGCGGGCCGCGTTGCAGCGTGCGCGCATCGTCCCATCGGCGTTGCAGCACGCCCTGCGGCCGCACACCGGCGGCCTCCAGTGCCGATCCCAGTCCCAGCCGCAGGAGCGGCCGTGAGGCATTCGGGCTGATCTGGAGACCCGCGCCAATCTCGCCGAAGCGCGACGCCTGTTCGAACACCTGGACGTCGAAGCCGGCGCGCAGCAGGTGCAGTGCCGCCGCGAGGCCGCCGATGCCGCCGCCCGCGATCGCGATCCGCAGCGTCAATCGCCGGTCGCCGCCGCGCGTTGCGCGGCTTCCTTCTCCGCCATCTTGGCTTTCAGCTGTTCGGGCGAGAGGCGCACGATGTGTTCGTTCTGGTGGCTGTAGATGTCGTACTTGGCGACGTCGAGATCCTCGAGCGCGATCTCGCGCGCGAGTACCTTCGCCTTCCACGCTTGGTGCTCCGGTTCGGCGGCATGGAACTCGGGCATCACCTCGCGGGCGAAGAGCTCGAGGCTTTCGCAGATATCGCGGTGGCTGGTGTTGCCGGCCTGGTTGAGCAGGATCACCTGATCGACGCGACTGGCCTGGAACTGGCGCAGCTTGGCGCGGATGGTGTCCGGCGAGCCGATCAGGCCGGACTCGAGCGCCTTCTTCTCCTCGGGACCTCCGCGCCAATCCTGGTAGGCCGACCAGAGATCGGAGGTGCCCGGTGCATCGACGCCTTTGCGACCGTAGTAGGAGAGGGCGAAGATGAAGAAGGTCCAGCCGGCCGCCTTGGCCTCGGCTTCAGCGTCGGTCGGCGCGCACATGAAGCCCGACACCATCGCGACGTTGGGGTTGGCGGGGTAGTCGGCGAGCCGGTTGGGGTTGTTCAGCAGGTTGTTGTAATAGCGATTCACCCAGGCGCGGGCCGCCTCGGGTGTGACGAAGGTGAAGCCGAGCGCGCCCATGCCCCATTCGCCCGCCTTGGCAATGGTCTGGATGTTCGAGCAGGCGACCCAGAGCGGCGGATGCGGCTTCTGGTAGGGCTTGGGGATCACGTTGCGCGCCGGGAAGTCGTAGTACTGCCCGTGAAACTCCCAGCTCTCGCGGGTGAACATCGGCACGATCGCCTTCACCGCTTCTTCCCAGCGTTCGCGCTTGTCGCGCACCCGGATCCCGAAGGGATGCAGCTCCGCCGGGCCCGCGGCCTCGCCCATGCCAAGCTCGACACGACCGCCCGACAGAAGATCGAGCGTCGCGACCTTCTCAGCGACGCGGTGCGGCTGGTTGGTGGTGAGCTGGATGACGCCATGGCCCAGCCGGATGCGCTTCGTCCGTTGGCTGGCCGCGCCGAGGAACACTTCGGGCGCCGAGGAGTGCGAGTACTCCTCGAGGAAATGGTGCTCGACCTCCCAGGCATAGTCGTAGCCCAACTGGTCCGCGAGCTCGATTTGCGTCAGCGAATCCTGGAGGAGGCGATACTCGCTGTCGCGCGTCCAGGGGCGCGGCAGCTGGTGTTCGTAGAAGATGCCAAACTTCATGGCGGCGCTCCCTAGAACCGCGCGCAGAACCGCGCGATGCGATCGACATGGGCCGGCACCAGCGCCGCCGGAAGATCGTGGCCCATACCGGGATAGATCTCGAGCTCGGCACCCGCCACCAGCTTCGCCGTGTCGCGACCGCCTTCGACATGGACAAGCGGATCGTCGGCGCCGTGGATCACCAGCGTCGGCTTGGTCACCGTCTTCAGAAGATCGACGCGGTGGCCCGACGCCAGGATCGCGAGATATTGGCGGCCGACACCCGACGGGAAGTAGCGGCGTTCAATGTTGCGCAGCACCAGTCGGCGCAGGTCGGCGTCGCTCTCCTGGTAGGCCGGGCTGCCGATCGTGCGACGGAGCTTCATCGAGAACTGGACCAGTGCCTCACGATCCGAGGCCGCCGGCGGCCGCTGCACCAGCGCCTGCATCGCCTCGGGCTTGCCGGGCGGCAGGCCCGGTCGGCCGGTGGTGGACATGATCGAGACCAGCGAGCGGGTCCGCTCGCTGTGTTTGCCTGCCACGATTTGCGCGATCATGCCGCCCATCGACGCGCCGACGACGTGCGCCTTGTCGACGCCCAGCGCATCGAGCAAACCGACGGCGTCCTTGGCCATGTCGGACAGCGTGTAGGGTGCCTCGACCTTCTGGCCCGACATCACCTTCATGACGGCCGTCGGCAGGTCGGCGGTGCCCCAGCTCTCGAAATCCGACGAAAGCCCGACATCGCGGTTGTCGAACCGCACGACGCGAAACCCGCGCGCAGCCAGCCCGGCGAAGAGATCGTCCGGCCACAGGGTGAGCTGGGCGCCAAGCCCCATCACCAGAAGGATCGTCGGATTCTTCGGATCGCCGATCGACTCGTACTCGAGCTCGATGCCGTTGGCTTTGACTTTGGGCACGACAGGGTCCTTTCCGGGAACGCTCGCAGCAGGAAAACAGCGCCGTACCCTGCACGGCCGCGGGGTTGGTCGCAATTTCTTCCGGAGCGGGACGCGGCGCGAGGCGCGGACGGTTCCGCCCCGCGGCCGCTCTACAGCTGCCTACTCGATCTTCACGCCGCTCGCGCGGATCACCGGGCCCCATTTGGCAAGCTCGTCGGCGATGAACTTGGCGGTGCCTGCCGGGCTGGTGTCGACGATCGGGACGGCGGCGATTTTCTCCAGACCCTCGATGAAGCTCTTGTCGCCCATGATCGTGCGCGTCGCGCGGTGGATCGTGTCGACGATCGGCGCTGGCGTGCCGGCAGGGCCGAGCACCAGGTTGAAGGTATAGGCCTCGTAGCCCGGTGCGCCGGCCTCGATCATCGTCGGGATGTCGAGGGCGGCCGGGGTGCGGTTCGCGTGGGCGAAGCCCAGGATGCGCGCCTTGCCGGTGCGGTGGAGCTGAAGCGACGTGCTCATGGTTTCGAACATCCACGCGATGCTGCCGCCCATCAGGTCCTGCAGCGCCGGATTGGAGCCGCGATAGGGCACATGCTCGACATTCATGCCGCCGACTGTCGCCTTGAGGTATTCACCGGCCAGATGGGTGATGCCGCCGGTGCCTGATGAGCCGTAGGAGTACTTGTTCGGCTCCTTGAGCATCAGCTCGACCAGCCCTTTCAGCGTATCGGGCATTGCCATCGAGGCGACCAGCACCAGCGGATTGATGCAGATCGACGAGATCGGCGTGAAATCCTTCACCGGATCGTAGGGCGGCTTGGTGAAGGCGGTGGGATTGATCGCGTGCGTGGAGGAGGTCGCGAACAGGAAGGTGTAGCCGTCGGGGCGTGCGGCCTTGACGTCGTTGGCGCCGATCGAACCCGCGGCGCCAGCCTTGTTGTCGACCACAACGGTTTGGCCCAGCACCGACGTCAGCCGCTCCGCCGTCATTCGTCCGATGATGTCGGTCGGTCCGCCCGGCGGGAAGGGAATCACCAGCCGGATGTTGCGGTCGGGATACCTCGCCTGTCCGATCGCGGGCGCGGGCAAGGTCGCGGCGGCGAGGCCACCGAGCAGGATACGACGCTTCATCGTGGACGCTCCCGGTCAACTACTGGACGACGACGCCCGCGGCCTTCACCACTGGGCCCCATTTGTCGATCTCGGCTTGGACGGTGCGCGTGGCGTGGGCGGGGCCGGACTCCGGCGTGGGTGTGACGCCCGCCTGTTCGAGCTTGTCGATCAGGGTCGCATCCTTCATCGCCGTCTGAAACGCGTTGCCCAGCTGGTCGACGATCGGCTTTGGCACGCCGGCAGGCGCCGAGATCACGTTGAAGGTATAGACATTGTAGTTTGGTACGCCCGCTTCGGCGGCGGTTGGAATATCGGGCGCGGCCTTGCTGCGCCGGTCGAGGCCCACGCACAACACCCGCAGCTTGCCCGCCTTGTGGTGCGGCAGCGTCGAACTCAACGTGTCGATACCCCACGCGATGTTGCCGGCGAGCAGGTCCTGCACCATCGGCGCGGCCCCGCGATAGTGCACCACCTCGACCTTGAGATCGCCCGCGCGCTGCTTGAACAGTTCGCCGCCCAGGTGCGCCATGCCGCCTGGCCCAGAGGTGCCGTAGCTGTACTTCCCCGGGCTCGCCTTCTGGAGCGCGACGAAGTCCTTGAGATTGGCCGGCATCGCGAGACTGGCTGCGATCGCGGCGGCGTTGTAGCCGACGATCGCGATGTGCTCGAAGTCCTTCACCGGATCGAACAGCGGCTTGGCCGCCGTCAGCGGGCCCACTGTGTGGCTGGACGAGGTACCGACGAGCAGGGTGTAGCCGTCGGGCTTGCTGTTCTTGGCCACATCGTTGGAACCGACCATACCGGCGGCGCCGGCCTTGTTGTCGACCACGATCTGCGTGCCCAGCACCTGCGCCATCTTCTCGCCGACGAGGCGGCCGACGATGTCGGTCGGTCCGCCGGGCGGGTAGGGCACCACGAGCCGGATCGGCCGGCTGGGAAACTTCTCCTGCGCCACGACGATCGACGGAAAGGCGAGCACGCCGAGCGAGCCCGCCACGATGGTACGGCGTTTCATGCGTTCCTCCCGAATCCGGTTCGTGCCGGCTTGTCCGAGACTAACCGCGGCGCGCTTGACCGGGCAAGGAGCCCTCGCCACAAGGGCCGCAATGGGCGCCCCGGTCGTTCGCTTCGCTCCCAGCCCGACGGGGCTCTTGCATGTCGGCAACGCGCGCACGGCGCTGTTCAATCGCCTGTTCGCCACGCGGCTGGGCGGCCGCTTCATCCTGCGGCTCGACGATACCGACCGGGCGCGCAGCAAGCCCGAGTTCGAGGCTGCGATCGAGCGCGATCTCGACTGGCTCGGCTGTGGCTGGGACGCCAAGGAACGCCAGTCCGACCGCCTCGACCGCTACGAGACGGCCAAGACGCGGCTGATCTCCGAGGGCAGGCTCTATCCCTGCTACGAGACGCCGGAGGAACTCGAGTTCCGACGCAAGCGGCTGATGGCCCAGGGAAAGCCGCCGGTCTACGGCCGCGCCGCGCTGCGCCTCACCGACGCCGACCGCGCACGTCTGGAGAGCGAAGGCCGCCGGCCGCACTGGCGGTTCAAGCTTGGTGAAGGCGCGATCGAGTGGGTCGATCTGGTGCGAGGTCCCGTGCGCATCGATGAGGCGAGCCAGAGCGATCCGGTGATGGTGCGCGCCGACGGCACGTTCCTCTACGGCTTCACCTCGGTGGTGGACGATATCGAGTTTTCGATCAGCCACATCGTGCGTGGCGAGGACCACGTCACCAACAGCGCGGCCCAGATCGAACTGTTCGGGGCGCTGGGCGTATCGCCTCCGGCCTTCGCCCACCTGCCATTGCTGGTCGATGCCGGAGGCGGCGGTCTCTCCAAGCGCACCGGCGCGCTGTCGCTTGCCGAACTGCGCGAGCGCGGTATCGAACCGCTGGCGCTTGCGGCGCTGCTGGTTAGGTTAGGGACCGCCGATCCGGTGGAGCCAGTGACGTCGCTCGACACGCTGGCGGCGACGCTCGATTTCGCACGGGTCGGCCGAGCCGCGGCGCGCTTTTCGGTGGACGATCTGGCGGTGCTCTCGGCGCGGACGCTCCATCTCGTGGAGTATTCCAGCGTGGCGTCACGGCTGGGTGCGCTCGACGCCGATCTCGGTTCGGCGTTCTGGCTCGCGGTGCGTGGCAATCTCGCGACGCTCACGGAGGCGCGCGCGTGGGCGGACGTGGTCCGCGGGCCGCTGTCACCCACCATTGAGGACGCAGAGTTCCTGGACCAGGCGCGGGCGTTGTTGCCGGCGGAGCCCTGGGACGAAACCACCTGGAAAGGCTGGACGCAGGCGGTCGGCTTCGCCTCGGGGCGTAAGGGCCGCGCCTTGTTCCATCCGCTTCGACTCGCACTCACCGCACGCGACACGGGGCCCGAGATGGCGAAGCTGCTCCCCTTGATCGGTCGCGCGCGCGTCGCTGCCCGTCTGGGTGGGGAAACTGTCTAGCGGCGGCGCGCCGCGTCGGATATAGTGCCCTGATGTCGATGACTTCGCTCCCGGGGCCGCGCACAGCGCGATGTAACTGACGGCCGCTCGTCGCCCGTCCGCAACTCGTTCTCGGAGCCGGGACCATGTCCCTCGTCGTTTACAATACGCTTACGCGCGAAAAGGAACCGTTTGTGCCGGTCGATCCGGCGCATGTCCGCATGTATGTCTGCGGTCCGACGGTTTACGACTACGTCCATATCGGCAACGCGCGCCCCGTCGTCGCTTTCGACACGCTCTATCGCCTGCTGAAGCGCCACCATCCGCGCGTGACCTACGTGCGCAACATCACCGACATCGACGACCGCATCATGGTGCGCGCCGCCGACAACGGCGAGACCATTGAGGCGCTGACTAACCGCACGGCCGCCGCCTACAGTGCCGACATGCGTCGCGTCGGTGCGCTCGATCCGGACGTCGCTCCGCGCGCAACCACCCATGTCGGCGAGATGATCGAGCTGATCGCCCGACTGATCGCGCGTGGCCATGCTTACGAAGCCGAGGGGCATGTTCTGTTCGCGGTACCCAGCATGGCCGACTATGGGCGTCTGTCGCGCCGCAGCCGCGACGAACTTGTGGCCGGCGCCAGAGTCGAGGTGGCGCCCTACAAGCGCGATCCCGCCGACTTCGTGCTGTGGAAGCCGTCAACGCCGGCGCAGCCGGGTTGGGACAGCCCCTGGGGTCGCGGCCGGCCGGGCTGG
Source organism: Alphaproteobacteria bacterium (assembly GCA_016870115.1). Lineage (GTDB taxonomy): Bacteria > Pseudomonadota > Alphaproteobacteria > Reyranellales > Reyranellaceae > VGCH01. The sequence goes on from VGCH01000007.1 coordinate 157,798, forward strand.
CACATCGAATGCTCGGCGATGAGCGCCAAACATCTCGGTGAGACGTTCGACATCCATGCCGGTGGTCTCGACCTCATCTTCCCGCACCATGAGAACGAGATCGCGCAAAGCCGCTCCGCATTCGGTCACGCCTTCATGGCGCGCTACTGGATGCACAACGGGTTCATCAATGTGAGCGGCGAGAAGATGAGCAAGTCGCTCGGCAACTTCTTCACCGTCCACGAACTCCTGGACCAGTATCCAGGCGAAGCCATCCGGCTTCTGTTGTTGAGCGCGCATTATCGCCAGCCGCTCGACTTCACCCATGACGGCTTGGTCCAGTCCAAGGCGATCCTCGATCGTTGGTACGGCGTCCTGCGCGGCCGCGCGACGGCCGCGGCGCCCGGCGTTCCCGACGGTGTGGAGCGCGCCTTGCTCGACGACCTAAATACGCCGCTCGCCATCGCCGAACTGCACGCGCTCGCCACGCCGCAGCACGCGGCCGAGCTGAAAGCGGGCGGGGCGGCGCTCGGTCTCCTGCAGGTGGATCCTGAGGAGTGGTTCCGCTGGGCGCCGAAGGAAGCCGCGGCGTCGGGCCCCACGGACGCCGAGATCGAGGCGGCCATCACGGCCCGGCGGGCGGCGCGGGCGGCGCGCAACTTCGCGGAGGCGGACCGGATCCGCGACGACCTCAAGGCACGCGGCATCGTCCTGGAAGACAGCGCCGCCGGCACGAGTTGGAAACGCGGCTGAACCGAGTCGCCGCAACCGACAGGGGCATCACAACTGCGTGATGCCCGTCGACAGCCCGCCGGGTGGTCACCATGATCGGTCTTCCAACGGAGAGAAACCCATGGCCAATCCGAAGATCCCGACCGTCTCGCCCTATCTCACGGTTCGCGGCGGCAAGGCCGCGATCGCTTTCTACAAGAAGGCCTTTGGCGCCAAGACGCTGATGCTGATGATGGCTGTCAAATCGCTTCCAATCGTGACCCCCTTTTCGCGTCCAATTCCGACCCCTCTGGGGGGGCAGGAATGGGCTTATCCACGTAGTGCATAGGAGGGACCCGCGCCCGTAGCGCAGCGCCCCCGGCG
>VGCH01000008.1 GCA_016870115.1 Alphaproteobacteria bacterium
GCCGGCTGCGCTACGCCGATCGGCTTCGCCGGCCACGCTCCAACTAGCGCAACGGCCAACTCTGAACTAGCATTTCATCTGGACCACTCGATGGGGACCGATCACTTCCACCGCCTGTGCGAGGTGAACGTAGAGATGCAGGTGCGCCGACTCGCGGCCACGCCGATCGTCGAGAACGCCTGGGCGCGCGGCCGCGTGCTGCATCTGCACGGATGGCTATACGGAATGGACGATGGGCTGATCCGCGACCTCGGCCCGCACCTCTCCTCGCGCGAGGAACGCGACACCTTGCCGTCGATCGACGACCGCGTCCGCCATCCGGTGGAGCCGCGGAGCGCGCTTCGTCGGCAGGCGGAAGCAGCCTTCGCCGCAACCGAACCCGTCGAGGTCGCCTCGTCGCCCTGTTCGATGCCGCCGATCGACAAACCGCGCTGACGCGCCGGCCCCTCAGCCCGCCGTGTAGCCGCCGTCCACCACCAGACCCGAGCCGGTCATGAAGCCGGCATCGTCGGAGGCGAGAAACACGATGCCGCGGGCGATGTCGTCGGCTTCGCCCAGCCTGCCGATGGGGTGGAGCCCGAGCGCCGCCTTGCGCGCGGCCTCGGTATCGTTGGTGCCCACGGCCCTAGCCCGCATCGCGAAGGTCTGCTGTCCCATGTCGGTGTCGATGACGCCCGGATGGATCGAATTCACGCGGATGCGCCAGCCCTTGCGTCCGAACTCAAGCGCTGTCGACTTGGTGAAGAGCGTGACGCCGCCCTTGGTGAGTGAATAGAGCGGATCGAGTTGCGAGCCGACCAGTCCCGCGATCGACGCCAGATTGACGATCGCCGACCCGTGCGGGCTGGTGGTGCCGCGGGCGCGCAGATGCGGCAACGCCGCGCGCGTGCCCAGCACGACACCGGTCAGATTCACGGCGACCAGGCGATGCCACTCATCGAGCGTCGCCTCCTCGATGCCCTTGCCGACAAAGATGCCGGCGTTGTTCACGAGAATGTCGAGGCCGCCGAATCGCGAGACGGTGGCGTCCATCGCGGCCCGCCACGAGTCCTCCTGCGTCACGTCCAGCGGCACGAACAGCGCGTGGCCGCCCGCCGCTTCGATCTCGCGCACGGTGGCCCGGCCGCGTTCCTCAAGAACATCGCCGATGGCCACGCGGGCGCCGACCTCGGCCATCAACCGCGCGGTCGCGCCGCCAATGCCGCGCGCGGCGCCGGACAGGAACGCGACCTTGCCGTCGAGCCGGTTCATGGCGACGCTCTCAGCCCTTGCCGCCCATCTTGTTGAACGGGATGTCCTTGTCGACGCGCACATCCGCCGGCATGCCGAGGACGCGCTCAGCCACGATGTTGCGCAGGATCTCGTCGGTGCCGCCCGCGATTCGGAAACCCGCGCCGCCGACCCACTGCGCCTGGAAGCCGCCGGCCTGCGGCACCTCGTCCTTCAGGATGCCGGCATGGCCCATCAGCTCCATCGCGAAGGCGCCCATGTCCTGCATCTTGGCGGCCGCCACGATCTTGATGATCGAGGATTCCGGTCCTGGAGTCTGGCCGCGCGACAGCGCCGTCAGCGTGCGATAGCGCGTGAGCTTCAGACCCTGTGTCTGGACGTACCACTCGGCGATCTTCGAACGGACCTGCTGGTTGCGGATCGCGATGCCGTCTTCAAGCTCGGTGTCGCGCGCGAGCTCCATCAGCTCGTCGACGTCGAGACCGCCCGACGGCATGCCGACCGCCAGCCGCTCGTTCATCAGTGTGGTGAGTGCTGCCTTCCAGCCATCGCCCACCTTGCCGAGGCGCTGCGCGTCGGGGATGCGCACGTCGGTGAAGAACACCTCGTTGAAGTTGGCGCCGCCCGAGATCTGCTTGATCGGTCGCACCTCCACTCCCGGGCTCTTCATGTCGAGGAAGAACATGGTGAGGCCCTGGTGCTTGGGCACCGACGGGTCGGTCCGGGTCAGCAGGATCCCGTAGTCGCAATAATGCGCGCCCGAGGTCCAGACCTTCTGGCCATTCACGATCCAGTCGTCGCCCGAGCGCTCGGCGCGGGTCCGGATGCCCGCGACGTCGGAACCGGCAGCCGGCTCTGAGAAGAGCTGGCACCATATCTCGTCGCCATGCAGCGCGGGCTTCACGTAGCGCTTGAGCTGATCCTGGCTGGCATAGGCCATCATCGTCGGGATGCACATGCCGAGCCCGATATCGAAGAAGCCGAGCGGCACCAGGAAGTTCTGTTCCTCCTGCTGGTAGATCACCTGCAGGATCGGGGACGCGCCGCGACCGCCGAATTCCTTGGGCCAGGTCATGCGGGCGTAGCCGGCCTGCGCCTTCTTCGCCTGCCAGGCCTTGGCTTTCTTCAGAAGCTCGGGATCGTCGTTGCGCGCCCGATTGCTCTGCCGATCGTCGCTCTTGCGCACCGCGTTGGCTTCGAGCCAGGCGCGCACTTCCTTGCGGAAGGCGGCTTCTTCGGGAGTGTCGTTGAAGTCCATGTCCGCCTCCGCCCTATGCCGCGTTCTTGCGTTCGAGCCTGGTCACGAGTTTGTCCTTCCACGCCATCGGCCCGCCCAGCGACAGCGAGAGCAGCCGCGCGCGGCGATAGTGGAACTGGGTGTCGGCCTGCCAGGTGAAGCCGATGCCGCCGTGGGTCTGGATGTTTTCCTTGGCGGCGTAGTCATAGGCGTCGGTCGCGGCAACCCGCGCCGCCGCGGCCGCGAGCGGCAGGTCGGCACCGCCCTCGGTCAGCATCATCGCGCCGTAGTAGGCGTTGGAGCGCGCGATCTCGAGCTTCACGTAGCAGTCGGCGAGCTTGTGCTTGATCGCCTGGTACGATGCGATCGCCCGGCCGAAGGCTTGGCGCTGCAATGCGTAGTCGCGAGCCATCCACATCGCGGCCTCGGCGCCGCCCACCTGGGCAAACGCCATGTAGACGGCCGCCGCGTCCTGCAGGCGCTCGAGCACGCGCCAGCCCTCGCCCTCGGCGCCCAGCAGCTCGGCTGTCGCGTCGGCGAAGGTGAGTTCGGCGTGCTTGCGCGTCGGATCGACCGTCTCCAACCGGCGACGCGTCACGCCCTTCTGCGCGAGATCGACCAGCGCCAGCGAGAGCGCGCGCTCGCCTTGCCCGCCGGTATTCACCAGCACAATGGCAAAGGTCGCGAGCTCGCCGTCGGTCACCGGCAGCTTCACGCCATTCAGCCGGCCATTGCCGAAGCGCGTCGCAACACCCCTCGGCTTCAGCGGCTGAGGTCCTTCCGCAAGCGCCACGGTGCCGACGGCCTTGCCTTGGGCGAGCAGCGGGAGCCACTTCGCCTGCTGTGCGGGCGAGCCCGCCATTTTCAGCGCCTCGGTGGCGAGAATCACCGATGTCTCAAACGGGACCGGCGCGCAGGAGCGGCCGATCTCCTCCGCGACCACACACAGCTCCAGCGGTCCCAGCCCCAGACCGCCATGGGCTTCGGGGATCGTAGTGCCAGGAATGCCGAGGTCGATCAGGCCCTGCCAGACCTCGGCCGCATGGGTTTCGGGGCCCTCCAACACGCGCCGCACGGTCGTCATGGGGCACTTGTCGTTGAGGAACTTGCGCACCTGATCCTTCAGGAGCTTTTGGTCGTCGGAGAAATCGAAGTTCATGATCGGAAGACCCTAGCAAGCCAGCCCGGTCCGGGGAACGGCTTGGGGTTTCGACAGGCGGGCGCGACGATGTGCTACGGTCGCGCGATGACCCCGTCCGACATACGCGATTGGCACGCCCACATCTATTTCGACGCCGCGACACGCGAGCCCGCCTGGGCCTTGCGCGAGAGGATCGAGAAGAGTTTCCAGATCGAGTTGGGCCGCTTCCACGAGCGGCCGGTCGGCCCGCACCCGCGCGGCAGCTACCAGGTGCTGTTTCGCAACGACCAGCTCGCGGTCTTGCTGCCGTGGCTGGCGCTCAATCGCGGCGAACTCACGGTGTTCGTGCATCCCAACACGGGACAGGATCTCGAGGATCATCGCGATCGCGCGCTGTGGCTCGGACCCTCCGAAACCCTCAATCTCGACGTGCTGAAAAGCTGAGGAGCTCCGCATGCAGGATCTGTTGCCCGTCGCCGCCCGGATCGGCGAACGCTTGAAGGCGCGGCGCGAGACCATCGCGATCTCGGAGTCCTCGACCGGCGGCCTGTTGTCGGCGGCGCTCCTGTCGGTGCCGGGCGCCTCGGCCTATTTCATGGGCGGCGCCGTAGTCTACACCCGCCCCGCCGCCGATGCGTTCCTCGCCGTGCCACGCGAGAAGCGCGCGGGCGTGCGCTCGTCGAGCGAGCCCTGGGCGCTGCTCGCGGCCGAGCATGTACAGGAGCGGCTCAAGACCGCGTGGGCGCTGGGCGAGACGGGCGCCGCCGGACCGACCGGCAATTCCTACGGCGATCCCGCGGGCCACACCTGCTTTGCGATCCTCGGGCCTGGCGTGCGGATCGCGAAGACGCTTCGCACCGGCTCGCAGGACCGCGTCGCCAACATGCGCACCTTCGCCCGCGAGGCGCTGCTGCTCCTGGAAGCGCAGATCACCTAGCCGGCGCGGCGAAGACCTCAGGTCTGGACCGGAGCGCGGCGCATGCTCGCGGTCATGCCGCCATCGACCACGAACTCCTGGGCGGTGACGTAGGACGCCGCGTCGGTGCAGAGGAACAGCACCACCTCAGCCACATCGCGCGCCTCGCCGACACGCACCAGCGGCACGACGGCCGCCGCCCGCTCGCGCGGATCGATGGGCGCGTTGCGGCGATTGCCTTCGGCGCCGGTGGGAATCTTGCCCCAGATCGGGGTGGCGATGATGCCGGGATGCACGGAATTGCAGCGGATATTGTCGTGCGCGTGCTCCAGCGCGACAGACTTTGAGAACAGCCTGACGCCGCCCTTGGTCGCGGAGTAGCCGGCAAGGCCCGGCGCCGCGCGCAACCCCGCGATCGACGACATCATGACGATCGAGCCGCCGCCGGCGCGCCGCAGGGCCGGGATGGCGCTGCGCACGGTAAGGAACACGCCATCGAGATTGATCGCCTGCTGACGCCGCCAGTCGGCGAGCGTCATGGTCTCGATCGGCGCCATGATCCCGATCCCGGCGTTGGCCACGGCGATGTCGAGTCGACCGAAGCGCTTTTCCGCCTCGGCGACCACCGCGGGCCATCCGGCCTCATCGCAGACATCGTGACGATGGAAGTGGGCGCGACCGCCCGCCTTGCCGATGCGCGCGACGACGTCGCGACCCATCGCCTCGTCGAGATCGGTGAGCAGTACCGCCGCACCCTCGGCGGCAAACAGCTCCGCGCACGCAGCCCCGATCCCCGACGCGCCGCCGGTGACCAGCGCAACCTTGCCCGCGACCCGCGCCATACGACTAGCGGGCGGTGAAGTTGGCGAGCCGCTTCTCGGCCCAGGCCTTCACGCCCTCCTTGAAGTCGGCGGTCTTGCGCGTCCAGTCCTGCTCGGTGAGTTCGCGCTCCGTCGCGAGCTCGGCGGCGTCGGCGAAACCGCGCCGCATGGTCTCGCGGGTCGATTGCACCGCGAGCGGTGCGGACTGCGCGATCTCGGTCGCGAGCGCGATCGCGGCTTTGCGGACCTCGGCGAGCGGCGCCAATACGTCGGCCAGCCCCATCGCCACCGCTTCCTCGCCGGTGACACGACGGCCCGTATAGAAGAGGAGGTTCGCCTTCTGCTGCCCCACCAGGCGCGGCAGCGTGTAGGTCAGCGAGAATCCGGGATGGAATCCCAGGCGGTTGAAGTTGGCGCTGAAGCGCGCCTCGGGCGCGGCGACGCGGAAATCGGTCATCACGGCGAGGCCTAGTCCGCCGCCGATCGCCGCTCCCTGCACCGCTGCCACGCTGGGCTTGCGGGCGCGGAAGAGTCGCGTGGCTTCCTTGTAGAGGTGCTTGCCGCTCTCGGCGGTGTTGCCGGTGTTGGGCCGGTTTGCGAAGTCGGCGCCGGCGCAGAACGACTTGCCCTGCGCGCAGAGCACATAGCTGCGAACGTCGCTCTCACGATCGAATGCCTCGAAGGCGTCGGCGATCTGGTTGATGAGCGCATTGTCGAAATAGTTGTGCGGCGGACGCTGGATTTCGACGATGCCGACATGACCTTCGCGGCTGACGCCGATATCCTTGTAGGTGGCGCTCATGTTTCCTCCGTTGGCGGACCGGGCGCGATCTTGCCCCGGTCGCGGGGCAGCCGTCGATACCGCAGGAGCCAGGATGCCGCAAAGCGAACGTCACGCCCTCGTCCTTGGGGGCGGCACCATGGGAGCCGGCATTGTTGCGGGCTTTCTCGGGGCCGGATGGAACGTCTCGGTCGTGAGCCGCTCGGCGGCGACGCGCGAGGCCCTGCCCGCCATCGTCGCGCGCCAACTCGCCGGCATGGGCAAACCCGGCGATACGGCGGGCCTCGCCACCGTCGCGACTCTGCCCGAGGCGCCGTGGGAGAAAATCGAGATCGCCATCGAAACGGTGACCGAGGACCTCGCGCTGAAACGCCGGCTCTTCGCCGAGATGGAGCGGCTGGCGCGGCCCGAGATCCCGCTCGGCTCGAACTCGTCGAGCTTCCCGATCAGCCGCATTGGCGAGGGCCTCGCCACACAGCATCGCATGATGGGGCTGCACTATTTCATGCCGGCCCATCTGGTGCCGCTCGTCGAGGTGGTGCGTTCCGTCCACACCGACGTCGCCCTGGCCGAGCGCGTCGGCGCGCTGCTGCGCTCGATCGGCAAGCGGCCGGTGCAGGTGACGCGTGACGTGATCGGCTTCCTCGGCAATCGCATCCAGGGCGCGCTGATGCGCGAGGCGCTCTGGCTTATCGAGCAGGGCGTCGCGTCGGCGGAGGACGTCGACGCGACGGTGCGCCTGTCATTCGGTTTCCGCTACGCCGCCGCCGGTCCCATCACCCAGAAAGAGCACTCCGGCTGGGACACGACCAACGCCGTAGCGAAGATTATCTGGCCCGACCTCTGCAACGCCGACGGACCGCCGCCCGTGCTGCAGGACAACGTCGCGGCCGGCCGGACCGGCTTCAAGTCCGGCGAGGGCTTCTTCAAGTGGGACGCCGCAGGTATCGCCGCCGAACGCGCGCGCTACGAGCGCGCGCTCGGCAAGTGCCTCGAGATCTTCCGCGAGGAAGGCCTGATCTAGATCAGCCGGCGGCGCGGCGACGCGACTTGCCCCAGGACGACCACGGCGCGCGACCCGCGGGCCGCTCGCCGCGCGGGCCGGCATCGTTCGCGGCCGGCCGGTGATGGTCCTGGTGCTGCGGACGGGACGCGTGCTGGGGGCGATCGGCGCGCTGCGGGCGCGGCGCGTGCTGAGGGCGATCGGCGTGATGCGAACGCGGCTCGTACTCGGGGCGATCGGCGCGCTGCGAGCGCGGTGCGTACTGGGGGCGATCGCCGTGCTGCGAACGCGGCTCGTACTGGGGGCGATCGGCGTGCTGCAGACGCGGCTCGTACTGCGGACGATCGGCGTGCTGTTGCCGCTCGCCCTGGTACTGACGATCGCGCGGCTCGCCGCGCGGGCCGTTCTGGCCACGCGACCCGTGGTGCGCATGCCGCTTGGGGGCGTGATTGCGCTGCGGACGGGCGCCACGCTCTTCGCGCGGCGCGGCGGGCTCCGTCCGGTCGACCGTGAGATCGCCCGGCACGCTCAGCACCGCGATGGGCTGGCGCGTGAGCCGCTCGATGGCGCGCAGCTGGCCGCGCTCGGAACCATCGCACAGCGACCAGGCGACGCCGGCCGCGCCGGCGCGCGCGGTGCGGCCGATGCGATGGACGTAGCTTTCGGTGTCGGCCGGCAGCTCGAAGTTGATGACGTGGGTGACACCGCGCACATCGATGCCGCGGGCGGCGAGATCGGTCGCCACCAGCACCCGGGCGTGACCGCGGGTGAAGGCGTCGAGCGCCCGCTGGCGCGCGTTCTGCGATTTGTTGCCGTGGATGGCGGCACTCGACACGCCGCGCGAATCGAGCGCCTCGGCGACGCGGTTGGCGCCACGCTTGGTGCGGGTGAAGACGATCACCCGCTCAAGCGCCGGATCGGCGAGCAGCCGCTCGAGCAGCGCCCGCTTGGCACGCGCGTCGATGAAGAACACGCCCTGGTCGATGCGGTCGACGGTACGACCCTGCGGGGCGATCTCGACGCGCGCCGGATCCTTCAGGATACGGGCGGCGAGCGCGGCCACATCGGGCGGCATGGTCGCCGAGAACATAAGCGTCTGGCGCACGGGATTCACGGCCGCAACGATGCGACGCACGTCGTGGATGAAGCCCATGTCGAACATGCGGTCGGCCTCGTCGAGCACGAGGAAGCCGACGTCGCCCAGGCGCAGGTGGCCCTGCTCCATCAGATCGAGCAGGCGACCGGGTGTGGCGATCAGGATATCGACGCCGCGGCGCAACGCCTCGATCTGGCGGCCATAGGCCAGGCCGCCGACCAGCACCGCGAGTCGCAGGCCGGTCGACCGCCCATAGGTGTCGAAGCTGCGCGCGATCTGCACGGCGAGCTCGCGGGTCGGCGCCACGACCAGTGCGCGTGGCGCGCCGGGGCGGGCGCGACCGCCCTGGGCGGCGAGACGCTGCAACACCGGCAGCGCAAAGGCCGCGGTCTTGCCGGTGCCGGTCTGGGCGATGCCCAGCACGTCACGGCCCTGCAGGAGCAGCGGGATGGTCTGCGCCTGGATCGGCGTCGGCTCGGTGTACTTGGCGGCGGAAAGGGCACGCAGCAGCGGCTCGGCAAGGCCGAGCGAATTGAACGAGTTGTCGGTCACGAAAACGAATCTTCCAGTTGATCGCTCCCGCGCGCGGCTGGGGCGACTCTTGCTTTGATTGATTGTCCCGGGATGAGGCGCCGAAGAATGGAAAGACGGCGCGTCGCGCGATCGCGAGAAATCCAGTGTGATGTCTGTATGAGCGCGCGGCATGGCGAAGTCAAGGCAACCATCGCCGCACGCCTGCCTGAGCGCGTTTCAACCTCACCGGAGCTGTACTACAGTCCGAATCAATCAATCGAGGGAGCGCCAGCACAATGAAGCGTCGTCATCTCATCGCGGGAGTCGCCGGCGCGACCCTCGCCGCATCGGCGGCGCGCAGTCAGAGCTGGCCCACCAAGCCGCTGCGCATCGTGATCCCCTTCGCGGCCGGCGGCACGTCGGACATCCTCGCCCGGCTGTTCCAGCCCCGCCTGCAGGAGGCGCTGGGCCAGCCGGTGGTGGTCGAGAACCGTCCCGGCGCCAACGGCAACATCGCCGTCGACATGATCGCGAAGTCGACGCCCGACGGCACGAGCTTCGTGCTCACCGACCTCGGCAATCTCGCGATCGCGCCCAGCGTCACCAAGGTGCCGTTCGATCTCGCCAAGGATTTTGCGGCGGTCACCGTGCTCGCCTACTCGCCGCACATCCTGGCGGTCGCGCCGACGCTCGCGGTATCGACCGTACCCGAACTCATCGCGCATGCCCGCGCCAACAAGGGCAAGCTGAACTACGTGACCGCCGGCCTCGGCAGCGCGCCGCATCTCGCGGGGGCCCGCTTCGCCCACGCGCTCGGGCTCGACTGGGCCTACATCCCGACCAAGGGCGGCGCCGAGGCGATCCAGCAAGTCGCAGGCAGCCACGGCGATCTGCTGTTCAACGGCATGATCGCCACCCTGCCGCATGTGAAGAGCGGCAAGCTGAAGGGGCTCGCCGTCTCCAGTCCGCGCCGGCACGAGGCGGCGCCCGAGCTGCCGACAGTGTCCGAGGCGAGCGGGCTCGCGAACTTCGTCACCGGCACCTGGCAGGGCGTCCTCGCCGCCGCTGGAACGCCGGCGCCGATCACGGCGCGCCTGCAGGCCGAGTTCGCGCGCATCGCGGCGCTGCCCGACGTGGCGCAGCGCCTGAAGGAGCTCGGTGCCGAGCCGATCCTGCGCAAGCCGGCCGAGAGCGACGCCTGGCTCCAGGCCGAGGCCGCCAGCTGGGCGCGGGTCGTGAAGGACACCGGCATCAAGCTCGAATAGCCGCGTGTCCACCTCGACCGGCAAGCGCCCCGCGCTTGGCGCGCTCTTCACCGTGCTTGCCATGCTGGGCTTCGCGAGCATGGATGCGATCTCCAAGTATCTCGTCGCGGACTTCGCCATCGCCCAGATGATGTGGATCCGCTACGCGCTGTTCTGCGCGTTCGCCTGGGTCGTGGTGCGCCGTCGCGGACTCATCGCCTCGTTCCGCACCCGCCGTCCTTTCCTGCAGGCCGGGCGGGCCACCATCGCGGTGATCGAGAGCGCGATCTTCGTGCTGGCCTTCGTCTTCCTGCCGTTGGCCGACACCCACGCGATCGCCGCCACCTCGCCTCTCATGGTGATTGCGCTCGGCGCTCTCTTCCTCGGCGAGCGTCTCGATCGTGCGCGCTGGGTCGCGGTGATCGCGGGCTTCGCCGGCGTTCTCCTGATCGTGCGGCCCGGCTTCCAGTCGCTGGCATGGCCGTTGCTGATCCCGCTGCTGGGCGCCCTCCTCTGGGCGATCTACCAGATCCTGGTGCGCTTCTCCGCGCGGGAAGACTCGCCCGACACCACGCTCGTCTGGTCCGCGTTCGTGGCGCTCGGCATCACCACGTTGATCGGACCCTGGCAGTGGGTGTGGCCCGACGCCGCCTCGTGGGGGCTGCTGCTGGCGATCGGTCTCCTCGGGTCGCTCGCCCACTGGTTCCTGATCCTGGCGCTGGATCACGCCGAAGCCGGCGCCATCCAGCCCTACAGCTACACCCTCCTCGTCTGGGCCACCGCGCTTGGCCTCATTGTGTTCGGCGATCTGCCGGACGGCTGGACGCTTGCCGGTGCCGCGGTGATCGTGGCGAGCGGTCTCTATGCGTGGCTGAGCGAGCGACGGGCTATCGCGGCCAGGCCCTGAGCGCCACCAACCCGCCATCGATAGGCAGGATCACGCCGGTCACCCAGCGCGATTCGTCCGACGCGAGATAGACCGCGCCGTGGGCGATGTCCCAGGCGGTGCCTTCGGTCTGCATCGGCACCATCTGGCGCCGCCGCTCGCGCGCGGCGTCGCCCATCGACGCGACCATCGGCGTATGCACCGAGCCCACGACGATGCAGTTGGCGCGGATGTTCTGGGTCGCGTAGTCGGCCGCCACTGACAGTGTGAAGCCATGCAGGCCCGCCTTGGCGGTGGCGTAGGCGACGGCCCCGGCGCTGCCCATGAGGCCCAGCGCGCCGGCGATCGAGGACACCATGATCACCGAACCGCCGCCGCCCTGCTTCATGCGCGGCAAGCAGGCGCGCGTGCAGACCATGGTGGTGGTGAGGTTGGCCTCGATGACGCGGTGCCAATCCTCGATCTTCACCGTCTCGGGCGTGCCGGGTGCGCCGATGCCCACATTGTTGTGCAGGATGTCGACCCGGCCCCACCGCGCCATCGCGTCCTTGGCCATCGCCTCGGCCACCTCTTCCTTCGCGACATCGCCGGCATACACCGCGGCGGTACCGCCCTCCTCCGTGATCTGGTGGGCAAGCTTGCCCGCGCGCTCGGCACTGCGGTTGACCAGCAGGACCTTGGCACCCTCGCGCGCGAACAGGATGGCGGTCGCCATGCCATTCCCCACGCCCTCGCCGCGCGGCGCCGCGCCGGTCACGATCGCCACCTTGCCCGCAAGCCGTCCCGCCATCTTTGCCTCCCCCGCCGTCGTGCTAGGCTCACCCCAACGAACAAGGGGAAGATCGCCATGCTGACGGACCGTTTCGGCTACGAGCTTAGCACCGGCTCGGGCGACGCGCGCGACGCCTACGTCGCGGGCTGCGACGGCGTGCTCTCGGCCGAGCATGGCGACATCGCCACGCTGGAACGCGCCACGCGGCACGATCCGAAGTTCGCGCTGGCCCATATGGCGCTTGCCCGCGCGCGCTTCATCGTCGGCGACGCGCTGAGCGCCCGCAAGGCGCTGGCGCAGGCCAAGGAGCACGTGGCGGGCGCGACGGAGCGCGAGCAAAGCCACGTCGCGACCATGGCGCTCGCCATCGAGGGCAAGCCGGTCGAGTGTTTCGACGCGACCCGGGCCCATCTCGCCCGCTGGCCGTGCGATGCGATGGTGGCCTCGCCGGCGACCGGCGTGTTCGGCCTGATCGGCTTCAGCGGCCGCATCGGACGCGAGCCCGAGCAGGTCGCGTTCCTCGAGGCACTGCGCCCGCATCTCGGGACCGACTGGTGGTTCCGCATGGTCTGGGCCTTCGCCCTGCTGGAGTGCGGCCGCGCGGCCGAAGCTCTGGAGGAGATGGAGGCCAGCCTCGCGCTGCGCCCGACCAACGCGCATGGCGCCCATATCAAGGTGCACGCGCTCTATGAGCTCGGCCGCATGGGCCCTGCCCTCGGCTATCTGCAGGAGTGGATGCCGACTTACCCCAAGCAGGGAATGATGCATTGCCATATCTCGTGGCATGTCGCGCTCTGCCTGCTGGCCGAGAACCGCGCCGACGAGGCCTGGCAGGTCTATCGCGCGCAGGTGCATCCCGGCGGTGCGTGGGGACCTGCGCTCAACATCGCGACCGACGGACCAGCCTTCCTGTGGCGCGCCGAGCTGGCGGGCGGCACGCGCGATCCCGCGGCATGGCGCGAGATCGACGCCTATGCGGCGAAGTCTTTTCCGCGCGCCGGCATCGCCTTCGTCGACGTTCACAATGCGCTGGCCGCCCTGGTCGCAGGCAATGACGGCCGCTTCGCCCAGCTCGTCGATGAGATCGACGCCCGCACCGCGTCGGGCAAGGCGCCGACCGGCGACACGGTGCCCCGCCTGGTCGCGGGACTGCGCGCCTACGCCGAAGGCCGCTTCGCGGACTGCGCCCGGACGCTGGAGGAGGCCCGGGCGGACACGGTGCGCATCGGTGGCAGCCGCGCCCAGCGCGACCTGCTGGAACAGACGCTGCTGGCCGCCCTCGTGAAGTCCGGGCGGACTGACCAGGCGCGCCGGCTGCTGGCCGGCATCACCGATCGCGTTCCCGTGGTGCGCGTCGCCGGCCTCGCCTGACGGAGTCGTGTCGCGTCCTATTGTCGAGAGTGTTGAAAGTGTCGAGGACAGGGTCAGACCCTTGATCCAGCGGGACTTTTCCGCGATCCCGGTCGCGAAAACTGTTGAATTTACGGGACTTCGATCTGTTGAATGTCGTGTCGCACCAAAACTGCGACCACGGAGGACAGAGTCGGGGTGGCGGAAGATCGTAAGCCTATTATAGGCTTTCCTTCCGCTCCCCTCAAGGGAACAAGCCGCTTCTGGCGTCTCTCCGACCCGTCCGGACCCAGCCAAGACCCTCCATGGCGATCACGCCGCGAGCCGTCGTTCCAGGAAAGCGCCGACCCGCGCCACGGCCTCGCGGCCAAGCGCCAGACGCGGCCAGAACCAGTGCCAAACATGGGGCACGCCCGCGACCAGCGTCAGCGTCGCCTCAACGCCGCACGCGTCCGCGCGCGTCGCGAGACGCCGCGCATCGTCGGCGAGGCGCTCGCCGGCGCCCGCCTCGATCAGCAGCGGCGGCAGCCCGGCGAGATCGGCATGGACCGGTGAGGCGAGCGGGTCCGTCGCTGCCGTGCCGGCGAGATAGGCCTCGGCATAGCCTGCGATCTCACCAGCGCGGACCAGCGGATCGGCATCAAGGTCATCGCCCCGCCAGCGCCGACCGAGGTCGGCCCAGGGCGAGAGGCACGCCGCGGCCGCAGGCAGCGCGAGACCCGCCGCGCGGGCCGCCAGCATCGTGGCCAGCGTGAGGCCACCGCCTGCGGAGTCACCTGCGATTGCGATCTTGGTCGCCGGTGTCTGCGCCAACAGGTGCCGGTAGGCCGCCAGCGCGTCGTCGATCGCCGCGGGGAACACATGCTCCGGCGCGAGCCGGTAGTCGGGCACCAGGACCTGCGCGTGTGCCGCCCGACCCAGCGCCGCCGCCAGATGCCGATGCGAGCGCGGCGAGCCGATGCCGTAGCCGCCACCATGCAGATAGAGCAGCCAGCGGCCGGGCATCGCACCATCGACCTCGATTCGCTCGCCTCCCAGCGCGCCCTCGCGCCACGGCACGGCGCGCCCCCCGTCGGGCAGCGCGAAGGCCTGCTCGGCCTTGTCGTAGGCCGCCCGCCGGACCGCCATCGGTTCAGCGGCCAGCGAGGGCAAGCTCTTGAGGTACGCCATCAGGCGGGCTCGTTCGTCCATCGGAATTCCCCATCGGTGACCGCGATAGGTTAACCTCCCCGCCGATCAGAAGAAAAACCGGAGACGTCCATGACCGCCGCTTTCGATTTCGGCCCGCTGCTCGCCCCCAACCTGCCTCCAGCGGCGGGGAAGTATGCCGGCTTTCCGCCGTTCAATTTCGTGGGCGGCCACAATGATCCCAAGCAGGTGCCGGTGGCCGATCTGATCGCGGCCGCGACGGCTGTGCTGCAGCGCGAGGGCCCCTCGCTCGCCACCTATGGCTTGAATAGCGGGCCGCTGGGCTATCGGCCGCTGCGCGAGTTTCTCGCCGGCAAGCTCAAGGGCCATGCCGGGGTCACCTGCACGCCGGACGAGATTCTGATCACGTCGGGCTCGCTGCAGGCGATCGATCTCGTGAACGGAATCCTGCTCACGGCGGGCGACACGGTGATCGTCGAGCAGGAGACCTATGGCGGTGCGCTCACGCGGCTCGCGAAGCTCGGCGTGAAGGCGGTGGGCGTGCCGCTCGACGAGGAGGGATTGCGCATCGATGCGCTGGATGCCGCTCTCGCCGAGCTGAAGGCGAAGGGGGTGCGGCCGAAATACATCTACACCATCCCGACGGTGCAGAACCCGACCGGCGCCATCATGAGCGAGGCGCGCCGGCGCGAGCTGCTGGCGGTGGCCGAGCGCTACGGCGTGCCGATCTTCGAGGATGAATGCTACTCCGACCTCATTTGGTCGGGCACGCGGCCGCGCGCGCTGCATGCGCTCTCGACCACGGGCAACGTGATTCATATCGGCTCGTTCTCCAAGTCGATCGCACCGGCCTTGCGGGTCGGCTACATCGTGGCGTCGTGGGAGCTGCTCTCGCGCATGCTCGCGACCAAGACCGACGCGGGCTCCGGCGCGCTGGAGCAGATGGTGCTGGCCGAGTATTGCGCCCGGCACTTCCACGCCCATGTGCCCAAGCTCGCCAAGGGACTGCGCGCCAAGCTCGACGTGCTGCGCGAGGCCTTGTCGGAGAATTTCGGAACGGCCGCCGAGTTCGGCGATCCGCCGGGCGGGATCTATCTCTGGATCAAGCTGCCGGATGTGGTGGACACGCAGAAGCTGTTCGCCGCCGCCGCCAAGGCCGGCGTGGCGTTGAACCCGGGGCCGGAATGGTCGACCGACAAGGCCTATGCCCGCAGCCGGCTCCGCCTTTGCTTCGCCAATCCCGAGCCGGAGCAGATCCGCAAGGGCGTGGCGACCCTCGCCGAAGTCTGCGCCCGCGAGTTCGGCGTGCCTACCCGCATCGCCAATGTCGGGCGCGGGTGACGGGACCGACTACCTTTCCCAGAGCGCGGGGAGTTTCGCGGCGAGCCAGCGGACGAGGTGCGCGTTCACGGCGACGGGCTGTTCCTGCGCCATCCAGTGACCGGACTTGACCACCGCCTCGGTGAGGTCGGCGCACGCCGTCCGCATCGGTTCGGCGAGACGCGACTTCAGCGTCTCCAGCGTGGCGTCGTAGGCGCCATGGAGGAACAGCACCGGCATGGCGAGCTTGCCGCCGTTCTTCGCTTCCTTGGCGAACGCGGCGTTGGCGGTGTGGTTCATGTACCAGGAGTCGGGTCCGAAGAAGCCGTTGGTGGCCAACGCGTCGGCATAGGCCCGCGCGTCGGCCTCGCTCAGCACCGAGGTATCGAGCGGCACATCGGGCGCGGCGTTCGACGGGCCGAACCAGCCGCCGCCCAGGCGGATCATCGCGCTCATCGACGGCTTGCCGGCATTGGCCGGACTGCCACGGCGGAACAGCACCTTCACCGTCTTGTAGGTATCGGCTTCGAAGCCCTTGCAGGCCCGCTCGAAATTCTCCTGATAGAACAGCTGGTACTCCCACTGTCCGGCCGGGAACTTGTCGGCGGGATAGACCGAGCGATCCACGAGTGGAATCAGCTGATCGAACGTGAAGCCCTGCGGGATGTACGGGACGCAGAGGTTGGCCACGCCATGGCAGCGATCGGGATGATGGCTCGCCATCGTCCAGACGACCGGCGCGCCCCAGTCGTGGCCGATCCACACGGCCTTGTCGCGGCCGAGCGCGTCGATCAGCTCGACCATGTCGCCCGAGATCTCGCGCAGAGCGTAGTCCTCATGCCGCTTGTGGGCGGTGGAGCGGCCATAGCCGCGCATGTCGGGCGCGATCGCACGGAAGCCAAGTGCGGCCAATGCCGGCAACTGGTGCCGCCAACTGAGCGACAGCTCCGGCCAGCCATGGACAAAGACCGCGAGCGGCCCGTCCTTGGGTCCGCAGGCGAGATAGCCCGTGGTGTGGCGCGCGCTCTGATGGCTCAGCGACTCGATCGGATGCATTTGGCTCCTCCCCGCCTCTTGCTATCGCATTCCGGGGCGGCTGTCGTCCCGAGTGGACGACGAAGCACGGCAGGACGTCGCGCTACATCCGGACCGCGACCTTGCCGCGGTTGCCGCCATCGAGCAGGCGGATCAGCGCTTCGGGCGCACGTTCGAGACCATCGAGCGTGTCCATCACCGCCTTGACCTTGCCGGCGGCGACCCACTCGGCGATCTGCGCCTCGGCGGCCTCGCGACGATCGAAGAAATCCATGACGATGAAGCCTTCGAGGCGCAGTCGCTTCACCACCACGAGACCGGGCACGGCCATCGGACCGGGGCCGGGCTTGTCGACGTTGTATTGCGAGACGTTGCCGCAGCAGGCGACTCGACCGCGCACGTTCATCAGCGTCAGGGCGGCATCGAGAACCGGCCCGCCGGTATTGTCGAAGAAAACGTCGATGCCGCGCGGACAGGCGGCCGCAAGCGCGCGGCGCAGACCGGGCTGGGTGTAGTCGACGACGGCGTCGAAGCCGAGCTCGCGCACCAGCCACTCGCCCTTGTCGGCGCCACGGGCGGTGCCCACGACGCGGCAACCCGCGAGCTTGGCGATCTGGCCCACCATCGTGCCGACCGCGCCGGCGGCCGCGGACACCAGAACCGTCTCGCCGGGCTTGGGCCGACCGACCTCGAGGAGACCGAAATAGGCGGTCAGGCCGGTCACCGACAGCGCGCCCACCAGGAGTTCCGGCGCGACATCGGCGCGACGCTTGGTGAGCGCGCTGGCCGGAAGGCAGGCGAAGAGCTGCCAGCCGAGCGAGCCCTCGACCCGGTCGCCGACCGCGAAGTCGGGGCTGTTCGACGCCACGACCTCGCCGATCGCGAAGCCATCCATCACGCCGCCGACCTGGAGCGCGGCGCGATACGTCTTGCCCATCATCCAGGCGCGGTTCGCGGCGTCGAGCGATAGCAAGAGTGTGCGGACCAGCACTTCACCGGGACCGGGCACCGGCAGCGGCGCGATTTCAAGCCGGAAGGTGTCCGGACCGATGCGGCCCTCGGGGGGCTTGGCGAAGATCCAGCGGCGGTTGGTTTGCGACATGGCTCAGGGATCCCGGAAATTGGCGCTGCGCTTCTGCAGGTTGGCCATGATGGCCTCGACCTGGTTGGGGCTGCCGATCAGTTTCTGCTGCTCCTCCGACTCCGCGATCAGGCCGGACCGTGCGTCCGTCGCGACCGCGAGATTCAGCAGACGCTTGGCGGCGCGCACGGCATCGGGGCTCTTGCCGGCGATCTCGCGCGCGGTCTCGAGGGCGGCCGCGCGCGGATCGGCGAGGACCCGCGTGACGAGGCCGTAGCCCAGCGCCTCCTCACCAGTGAAGACGCGGCCCGTGTAGGTGAGTTCGCGCACGATGTCCTCGCGCGCGAGGTGGCGCATCAGCTGCGTGCCGGCGACGTCGGGGACGAGGCCCCACTTGATCTCCATCACCGAAAAGCGCGAGTCCGGCCTCGCGTAGCGAAGATCGCAGCCCAGCGCGATCTGCAAGCCGCCACCGAAGGCGACGCCATGCACGGCGGCGATGGTCGGCACCGGCAACTCGCGCCACAACCAGGCCGCCCATTGCGGGCGATTGGCGAGACCGTGGGTGCGGCTCACGAGATCGCGCACGCCCGGCACGCCGTCCTTCCCCATGCTGGCAAAGGCCGCCATGTCGAGACCGGCGCAGAAGGCACGGCCCTCGCCCGAAAGAACGACGGCGCGAAGGCCCTTCATTTCGGCAAGCGTGCGACCCGCTTCGATCAGGCCCTCGAACATGGCGGGATCGAGCGCGTTCATCTTCTCGGCGCGAATGAGGCGCACATCGGCGACGCCGTCCTTGAGGTCGATGGATACCCTGTCCTTCATGGACTCCCCTTTTATCGCGTCGCGATCTGCCAAATTCCCTGGACGATGTAGACCGTACCCAGCGACAGCACCAGCCGGTTGGTCCAGCGATAGAAGGCGCGGTCCGACATGTTCTCGAGGATCCGCCGCGCGAGCGTGGTGCCCAGCATGGCGAGCGCCACCGAGCCGACCGCGAGCTCCCAGCCGATCCCGAGATCGCCGGGCCGGGCCGTCAGCGCGCCGAAATAGACGATCTTCAGGATGTGGCCAGTGGTCTGGGTCACCGCCTTGGTCGCGACATTGGCCTGACGCGAGAGTTCGGTGCGGGTGAAGAAGGCGTCGAGCAAGGGGCCGGTGACCCCCGCCACCAGATGGAGCGCCGTGCAGATCGCGCCGGCCACGACCGCGTGACCGGGCTTCAGGATGTTGGGCGCGAATCGGGCAGGCAACAGAAGGGCGATGAACGGCGTAACCCCGATCGCGATCAGCACCAGCGGCTTGTCGGGCACAAACAGGATCGCCACGAACAGCGCGACCGAAAGCGCCGCGCCGCAGAGATAGAAGCCGATCACGCTCCATCGGACATGGGCGCGCCACAGGATCGCGCGCCAGCCATTGGCCGCCATCTGGATGATGCCATGCATCACCATCGCGGTCTGGACCGGCAGCGTGGCGAGCAGGAAGCCCATCAGGACCATGCCGCCGGCCATGCCGAAGATGCCCGACAGGAACGAGGTGGCGACAATGGTCGCGGCGAGGCCCGCGACAATCCAGGGCGTGAACACGGCCGCGTCTACATGAAGGAATGGGGATCGATGTCGATCTGCACCCGAACCGAGGCGGGCACGCGCACAGTCGAGAGCCAGTCGCCGAGCAGCCGCTGCACCGGCACGTCGCGGGCGGCCTTCACCAGGAAGCGCCGTCGGTGCCGACCACGCAACAGCGCGAGCGGCGGCTGCGAAGGCCCGAGCACGGTGAAGCCGGTGCGGTGCGGCGCCGCGCGCGCGAGATCCGCGCAGGCAGTGTCCACCGCCGCCGGATCGGCACCCGACACGATCAGGGCGGCGAGCCGGCCATGCGGCGGCAGGCCGGCATCGCGCCGGTCGTTCTGCTCGGCGTCGACAAAGCGGTCGCGATCGGCGGCCGTGAGGGCCGCGATCACCGGATGCTCCGGCATGTGGGTCTGGATCAGCGCGCGCCCGGGCCGGTCCTCGCGGCCGGCGCGGCCCGCCACCTGATAGAGCATCTGGAAAGTGCGCTCGGCGGCGCGCAGATCGCCGCCCTTGAGGCCGAGATCGGCGTCGACCACCGCGACCAGCGTAAGCTTTGGAAAGTGGTGACCCTTCGCCGCCATTTGCGTGCCGATCAGGATGTCGATTTCACCGGCGATCATGCGTTCGATGGCGGCGGCGGCCTCGCGCGTGTTGAACAGCGTATCGGAGGTGAAGAGTTCCATCCGCGCCTCGGGGAACAGCGCGCGCGTCTCCTCCGCCAGCCGCTCCACACCCGGACCGCAGGCCACGAACTGGTCGACCGCACCGCAATGGCGGCACGCCTGCGGCGGCGGTTCGGTGTAGCCGCAGTGGTGGCACATCATGATGCGCTTGAAGCGATGCTCGACCAGCCAGGAGGAGCAGCGCGGGCATTCCTGCCCGTGCCCGCACGCGCGGCAAAGGGTGAAGGGCGCGTAGCCGCGGCGATTCAGGAACAGGAGCGTCTGCTCGCCGGCGGCGAGCGTGGCGCGCATCGCCGCCTCGACCGGCGGCGACAGCCAGCGGCCCCGTGGCGGCGCATGGCGGCGCAGATCGATCGCCTCGACCGTGGCGAGCGCCCGCGCCCGGTGGCGGGCCGGCAGATGGACGGCGCCGTAGCGGCCGGCGCGCACATTCTCCAGCGTTTCGAGCGCGGGCGTGGCCGAGGCCAGCACGATCGGGATCGCCGCCAGCCGCGCGCGCACCACGGCCATATCCCGCGCGTTGTAGGCGACGCCCTCGTCCTGCTTGAACGCGCCGTCATGTTCCTCGTCGATCACGATCACGCCGAGATCGTCGAACGGCAGGAAGAGCGCCGACCGAGCGCCCACGACCACGCGCACGCGGCCCTCGGCAATGCCGCGCCACGCCTCGCGCCGCTCCAGCGCGGTGAGATCGGAGTGCCACGGCACCGGCGATGCACCGAAACGATCCTCGAAGCGCTTGAGCCATTGGGCGGTGAGCGCGATCTCGGGCAGCAGCACCAGCGCCTGCCGGCCGGCCCGCAGCGCCGCCGCGATCGCCTCAAAATAGACCTCGGTCTTGCCGGAACCGGGGACGCCGTCGAGCAGAGTCGCGGAAAAGGCGCGGGCCTCGGTACGGCGCACCAGTTCGGCCGCGGCCTCGGCCTGGGCCGGTGAGAGATCGGGACCTGGCCGTGCCGGGTCGGGTTCGGCGAAGCGCGCGCGCACGACGCGATCCACCGGCTCCAGCAGACCGGCCGAGGCCATGGACTTGACCGTGCCCGACCCCACCCCGGCCAGTTCTGCGATCTCGCTCGCGGGCCGGGCGAGCCCGTCGGCCAGAACGTCCAGCACCCGCCGGCGTTGGGGGGTGATCTTGTCCGGCGGCTCGGCGTCCGGCTTGCGAAGCAGGGTTTCCGAACGTGGTGCCTCAAGGGCCGAGGGCACGCTCATCGCCATGCGCAACACCGCACCGGGCGGCGCGAGGGTGTAGCCGGCGACCCAATCGACCAGGCGCCGCAACGGCTCGGCCATCGGCCGGGCCGGCAGGACGGAAGCGATATCGCGCAGTTTCTCCGGTGCCACCTCGCCCGAGCCGGGGCCCCAGACGACGCCCAAGGTCTCGCGCTTTCCGAGCGGCACGGCGACAAAGCTGCCGACCGCCGCATCGATTCCGGCGGGCACCCGGTAGTCGTAGCCCTCGCCCAGGGGGAGCGGCAGCATCACCCTCACGACCGCGTTTTCCACCGGTCGCGACGAGGCGCCCACAGCCCCCGGTTCTTGTGGCTCGGAGGGGCATTGGCTAGAAATTGTGGGCGCGCGCGGGTCTGAGCCACTGGCCATTGGGGTAGTCTATCGGGCGGCGGGACGACGCAAAAGGCGAGGCTGGCATGAAGTTCTTCGTCGATACCGCCGACATCGCCGAAATCCGCGATCTGGCGGCCAGCGGTTTGCTGGATGGGGTGACGACGAACCCCTCCCTGATCCTGAAGTCGGGCAAGCCGATGCTGGACACAATCCGCGAGATTTGCGCGGTCGTGCCGGGCCCAGTGAGCGCGGAGGTAACGGCAACCGAGCACGGCAAGATGCTCGAGGAAGGCCGCAAGCTCGCCAAACTCGCCCGCAACGTCGCGGTCAAGGTGCCGCTCACGCCCGACGGTCTCAAGACCTGCAAGGTGCTCTCGGGCGAGGGCACGATGGTGAACGTGACGCTCTGCTTCTCGCCGGCCCAGGCGCTGCTCGCGGCCAAGGCGGGCGCGACCTTCATCTCGCCCTTCGTCGGCCGGCTCGACGATATCGGCCATGACGGCATGAGCCTGATCGCCGAGATCATGCAGATCTATCGGCAGTATCCGCACCTCAAGACCGAAGTGCTGGTCGCCTCGGTGCGCCATCCGCAGCATGTCGTCCAAGCCGCCAAGCTCGGCGCGCATGTCTCGACCGTGCCGCCCAATGTGCTGCGCCAGCTCTTCAAGCACGCACTGACCGACGCCGGCCTCAAGGCCTTCCTCGACGACTGGGCCAAGACCGGCCAGTCGATCCTCTGACCGGACGCGAGCCCATGGCCAACGACGGAACCGTGACCGCCCCCGACGGCTCGGGCCGCAAGGTGAAGCTGATCACCGCCGAGGATGTCGAGGCCTACCTGCGGGCCCACCCGTCCTTCCTCGCCGACCGGCCCGATCTCTCCGAGGCGATGCTGCCGGCGGCGAAGCCGCAGGGGCCGGGCGTGATCGACATGCAGCAGGCGGTGCTGAGGCGGCTGCGCGGCGAGATCGACAAGCTCAAGGCCGAGCGCACCGAGATCATCGCCAACTCCAAGCAGAATCAGATCGTGCAGAACCGCATCCAGGCGGCGGTGCTGTCGATCATCCACGCCAATACCTTCGAGAAGCTGATCCATGTCGTGACGCACGAGCTGCCGGGACTGCTCGACGTCGACTTCATCTCGCTCGCGATCGAGGCCAACGAGGATGGCCCCAAGCGCGTGCCGGTGCGCGGCGTCTATGTGTTGGGACCGGGCGCCATCGACGCCGCGATCGGACCCGACCGCCACGCCCGCCTGCGCGCCGGCATCATCGGCGAGGCGGCGTTCTTCGGCGACGTGGCACCGCTCGTGAAGTCCGACGTGCTGATGCGCCTGCGCGTGTCATCGGGCTCGCCCGACGGCGTGATGTGCTTCGGCTCGCGCGACGCTGAGACCTTCGGGCCCGAGCAGTCGACCGAGCTGCTGTTCTTCCTCGCCAAGGTGCTGGAAAACACCATCCGCGCCTGGCTCGACCTGCCGGAATAGCGATGCACGCCGACGTCGCAAGCGCGCGCGGCGGCTGGCGCGACTGGCTGCGCGCCGAGCGGCGGCTGGCCGGCCACACGCTGGTCGCCTACGACCACGACGTCGCGGGCTTTCTCGACTTCATGGCGCGCTATCTCGGCGGACCGCCGGATCTCGCCGGCCTCGGGCGGCTGAAGCCCGCCGAGTTCCGCGCCTGGCTGGCCGAACGCGGCCGCATCGGAATGGCCCGCAGCTCGACGGCGCGGGCCTTCTCCTCGGTGCGCTCGTTCTTCGCCTTCCTCGACAAGCGCGGCCTCGCGCACAACGCCTCGATCGGCACTGTCGCGACGCCGCGCCTGCCGCACGCGGTCCCCAAGGCGCTGGCCGAACGCGACATGACCGAGTTCCTCGACGCCGCCGAAAAGCCGCGCCGGGCGCCGCCGGTGCCGCGCGAGCCGTGGGTGGATCTGCGCGATTGGGCCGTCCTGCTGCTGCTCTATGGCGCGGGCTTGCGCATCGGCGAGGCGCTCGGGTTGTCGCGCGCCGAGATCGAGGCGCTGCTCGATTCCGGCCAGGACACGCTGCGGGTCGTGGGCAAGGGCGGCAAGACGCGGCTGGTGCCGCTCCTGCCGCAGGCGCTGACGGCACTGATCGCCTATCGCGAGGCCTGCCCGCGGCTGAAGGCCTTGCCCGCCGACCATCCGTTCTTTCTTGGCGCGCGCGGCGGCGCGCTCGATCCCGCGATCGTGCAGAAGCGCGTGCGGGAGTTGCGCGACGCGCTGGGCCTGCCGGCGACCGTGACGCCGCACGCTTTCCGCCATTCCTTCGCCACGCATCTGCTGGCGGCGGGCGGAGATCTGCGCACCATCCAGGAATTGCTGGGCCACGCCTCGCTGTCGACGACGCAGCGCTACACCGATGTCGACACGGCGCGGCTGGCGGCCGTCTACAACGCCGCCCACCCGCGCGCCAAAGGCCCGTGACCGCGCCGCGAGTCGAAGTCTCGCCCTGGCGCCCCGCACCCTTCGACGTCGCGGGCGAGTCGGTGTTCGCGGTGGGCGATGTCCATGGCTGCGCGGAACCGCTGGCCCACCTGCTGGAGGCGGTCAGCCGAGCGGCGCGCATGTGCGATCGCGCGAGCCGACTGGTCTGGCTCGGCGACATGCTGGACCGCGGGCCCTCGACACTGGGCGTCCTGAAGCTCTGGGCGGAACCGGCGACGCGGTGGGGCGTCGGCCGCGTCGATCGCCTGTTGGGCAATCACGAGCAGCTCGTGCTGCTGGCGCTCGACGGCGGCCCACATGCCGCGAAGGCGCGCACGATGTGGCTGGGGGAATGGATGGGTGGCACCAGCGTGCTCGACGAGCTGCGTGCCGCGACCGGCCGGCCAGAAGCGCCCTTCGACGCCGCGCTCTGGCGCGACGGATTGGGCGAGACCGCGGCCCGCCTGTTCGCCGACCAGCAGGGCCACGTGGCACTTGGAACCACCGTCTTCGTCCACGGCGGTCTCGATCCCGCGCAGACACGCGACGCCTGCCTCGCGCGCCACTGGCGCGACTTCACGGACGCGCGCTGGGCCTGGGTCCACGGCGAGTTCCTCGGTTGGCGCGGCGGCTTCGCGGGTTGGCGCGTCGTCCATGGCCACACGCCGCCGCACATGCACGCCGAGCTGACCGGCCAGGCGGACCCCCACGAATTCGCGTTCGATCGGCTGGGCCTCGATGGCGGCACCACCCGCACCGGCCTCGTGGTCGCCGGCCAGATCGAGGATGGCCGCTACCGGATTTTCCGCGCGAGCTGATCGGCCAGAAACCCGCGGACATCCTCGACGAACTGCCGCCAGGAGGGTTCGTGCGCGCCGTAGTGGGCGCCGCAACAGCCGCCGGGCTTGCTGCGGTTACCCGCGCCTTCGAGGTAGCGCACCGGCAGGCCGAGCGCGTCGAAGCTGTGGTGCGCGCCGCGATAGATCGCGGTTTGCAGTCCGTCGCGCCCCGCTCCGAGCCGCGCGAACACCGCCTCGCAACGCGCGACCGGAGTCCAGTCGTCGAGCTCCGCCATCGCGGCGAAGGTGGGCAGGCGCAGCCGCAGCTTCGCGCCCAGCGCGTCGGCGAGCGCGCAGTCGGGATAGACCAGCACCGAGGCCTGCGCCTGCGCGGGCTCCCGGTCGTCAGAGCTGGCAAACGCCCGCAACATCGCAACGCCGCCACCGTACGAGTAGCCCATGTAGGCAAGCCGCTGCGGATCGAAGCCCGGCTGACGCGCGAGCCAGGCGAGGCTGGCGTCGATGTCGTGGGCGCGGGCCTCCGCCTGCGCCTGGCTCGGCCAGTTGCGGCCGCAGGCATCGCGAATGCCGCGGGCGCCGAAACTGTCGACGACCAGCGCCGCATAGCCCCAGCCGGCGAGAAGTTGCGCCATCCGGGCGGTGTTCATCCCTGGACCGCCGCAGCCATGGAACACCGCGACCGCGGGCGTCGGCGCGCCCTGGGTGGCAGGGCGATAGAGCTGGGCGGAGAGTTCGACCGTGCGACCGGCCTCGACCACCGGAACCCGCACCGCCTGCTGCGCCGCGACCGGCGCCGCAAACAGAAGTGCGATCGCGGCGAAGATCCGTCCGATCACGGGCCGCCGAGATGGGTGAGCAGGAACGCCTCGACGCGCGCCACGCTGTCGCGATAGGCGGGCTCGTTGAAACCGATCCAGGCGCCGCAGCAGCCGCCCGGCTTGTTGCGGTTGCGCACGTCCTCGCGATAGCGCGGCTTGATCGAGACGCCGTCGAAGCTGTGATAGGCGCCGGGATAGGTCGTGAGCGAGGCCGGCGCCCCGCTAAGGCGAGGCATCAGATCGTGGCACTTGTCGGCCGGCGTCCAGTCATCCGCCTCGCCGACCAGGATTTGCAGCGGGACGCGCACCGTGAACTTCTTCGCGGTCCGGCCGCGCAAGGTGCAATCCGGATAGAACGCCGTCACAGCCTTGAAACGTGGTGGCGGCGTGGGCGTCCGGTCGCCCTCCTCCAGAAACGCTGCGAACAGCACCGCGGCCCCGCCATGGCTATGGCCCTGGATCGCGATCCGGTCAGCCTTCACGAAGGGCTGGGTGCCGAGCCACTGGACCGCGGCATCGGCGTCCCACGCCCGTTCGCGGGCCTCGACGTTCTGCTTGCCGGTGCAGACCTCTTTCACATTGCGACCGCCGAAACTGTCGAGAACCAGGACCACGTACCCCTTCTCCGACAGCACCTTGCCCCAGGTGCGATGGGTGGTGGCGAGTCCACCGCAGCCATGCATCACCACGACCGCGGCGCGCGGACCTTCGCCCGCCGGCCGGTACAACTCGGCGCCGAGCGTCAGCGTCGCCTTCGGCGTCCGCGCCGGCACTTCGATCTGGGTCATGGACTGCGCCCAACCCGTGCCGGGGAGTGCGATGGCAAGAGCGACGAGCAAGGCGCGCATCATGCCGCACTCTACCACAGACCCGTCAGCCGGGCCGATCCGGCAGATCGGGGTCGGTGAGGCGTTCGAACTCCGTAAGCTCGCGTGGCGCCCAGCGGTGACGCCGGGCCGCCACGATCCAGCGCGAGAGGATCGGCCAGCGTCGCCGTGCCGCCCGCACCCATCGCCGCCCCGCCTCGAACTCGGTGGCGAGCAGGTAGAGTCCCAGCACGAAGAAGATACAGCCTTGCACGATGGGCAAGGCGCCACCGACCACGGCCATCGCGAAGCACGCCACCACCGCGATCGCCATCAGCGGCTTGCGCATGGCGTCGATTCCTCTTTGTCGCGGGCGCGGAAAATCACCCGCTAGAGATGGATCGGCTTGTCCCACGCGGCAAGGGCCGCTTCCTTCAGGGCCTCGTTGACCGTCGGGTGGGCGTGACAGATGCGGCCGATATCCTCGGCCGATGCCGCGTACTCCATGGCGAGTGCCGCCTCGGCGATCATGGTGCCGGCCTCGGCGCCGATGATGTGGACGCCCAGCACCCGATCGGTTGCCTTGTCGGCCAGTACCTTCACGAAGCCCTCGGTCGCGCCATTGGCGCGGCTGCGCGGATCGGCGGTGAAGGGATACTTGCCGATCTTGTAGGCGGTGCCGGCGGCCTTCAACTGTTCCTCGGTCCGGCCAACCCAAGCGACCTCGGGACGGGTGTAGACGATGGAGGGCACCAGATCCCAGTTCACGTGGCCCTTCTGGCCGGCCATCGTCTCGACACACGCGACGCCGTCCTCGCTCGCCTTGTGGGCGAGCATCGGCCCATCGATGGCGTCGCCAATCGCGTAGATACCCGCCACATTGGTCGCGAAGTGACCGTCCACCGCGATCCGCCCGCGATCCGTGAGCTTGACCCCGACCTTGTCGAGACCGAGGCCCTCAAGATGCGGCCGACGGCCGATCGCCACCAGCACGACATCGGCCTCCAAAGTCTCGGCCGCGCCGCCCTTGGCCGGCTCGACCGTCAGCACAACACTCGAACCGGACGCCGCGGCCCGGGTCACCCGGGAGCCCAACTTGAACTTCAGGCCCTGGCGCGTGAGGGCGCGGTGGAAATGCTTGGTCACCTCGTCGTCGATACCGGGGGCGATGCGGTCGAGGAACTCGACCACCGTCACCTCCGCGCCGAGCCGTCGCCACACGGAGCCCAGCTCCAGCCCGATGATGCCAGCGCCGATCACCAC
Organism: Alphaproteobacteria bacterium; assembly: GCA_016870115.1. Classification (GTDB taxonomy): domain Bacteria; phylum Pseudomonadota; class Alphaproteobacteria; order Reyranellales; family Reyranellaceae; genus VGCH01. Next base: position 27,537 of record VGCH01000008.1, read on the forward strand.
GAGGTGCTTCGGGACCTGAGCAAGCTCCAGCGCGCCGGTCGAGGACACGATCTTCTTCTCGTCGATCGCGACACCCGGCAGGGGCGTCACCTCCGACCCGGTGGCAATCAGGATGTTGCGCGCCGCAAGCGTCGCGCTGACCGAGCCATCCTCGGCCACCACGGCAACGACGCCCGCGGCTTCAATGCGTCCGGTGCCGCGGAACGAGGCGATCTTGTTCTTCTTGAACAGGAACTCGATGCCCTTGGTGGTTGCGCCCACCACCTCGGCCTTGCGCTTCATCATCTGCGGCAAGTCGAGCGCGGGCGCCGCGACCTTGATGCCGTGGGCGGCGAGGTCGTGCCCCGCCTCTTCGAACAGGTGCGAAGACTGCAGGAGCGCCTTGGACGGGATGCAGCCGACATTCAGGCAGGTGCCGCCAAGCGTCGCGCGCTTCTCGACGACTGCCGTCCGGAGGCCAAGCTGGGCGGCGCGGATCGCCGCCACATAACCGCCAGGGCCGGCGCCGATCACCACAAGGTCGAAGGACTCATCTGCCATGGCCGTCGCCGCTCCCGTTCAACCTGTCCTGATCCTAAGGATCGCGCGCCCGACCGCTTCCCTTACACCCCGAGCAGCAGGCGCTCGGGATCCTCGATGCATTCCTTGACGCGCACCAGGAACAGCACCGCCTCGCGGCCGTCGATGATGCGATGGTCGTAGGAGAGCGCCAGATACATCATCGGCCGCGCCTTGATCTCGCCGCCTACGACCATGGGCCGTTGCTGGATCTTGTGCATGCCGAGAATGCCGGACTGCGGTGGGTTCAGGATCGGCGTCGACATCAGCGAGCCGTAGACGCCGCCATTGGAGATGGTGAACGTGCCGCCGGTCAGGTCGGCGATCGACAGCTTGCCATCGCGCGCCTTGCGGCCGAGCTCGCCGATGCCCTTTTCAATGCCGGCGAAATCGAGCGCGTCGGCGTCGCGCAGCACGGGAACCACCAAGCCCTGCGGCGTGCCGACGGCGACGCCGATGTCGTAGTAGTTCTTGTAGACGATCTCGTCGCCCTCGATCTCGGCGTTGACCGCCGGCAGCTCCTTCAGCGCCGCAACGCAGGCCTTGACGAAGAACGACATGAAGCCGAGCCGCGCGCCGTGCTTCTTCTCGAACTCGTCCTTCAGCCGCTCGCGCATCGCCAGCATCGCGGTCATGTCCACCTCGTTGAAGGTGGTGAGCATGGCCGCCGTGTTCTGCGCGTCCTTGAGGCGGTTGGCGATGGTGCGGCGCAGGCGCGTCATCCGCACCCGCTCCTCGCGATCGGCACGCATCCGGGGTCCGGACGGCGCCGCCGCGGGGCGCGGCGCTGACGGCGCGGGCGCCGCGGCAGCGGTCGCGATGGCGGCCAGCACATCGGCCTTGGTGGCGCGCCCGTCCTTGCCCGTGGCCTGGATGGCGGTAGCGGGAACCGCCTTCTCTTCCGCGAGCTTGCGCGCGGCGGGGCCGGAGGCGGCGAGGTTCGCTGCGGCGGTCGGCGCGGCGGCAACCGGCGCCGCGGGGGCCGGACGCGGGGCGGCCGGCGGCGGCGGCGCGAGCGTGCCGGCGGCGCCGGCCTCGATGGCGCAGAGCAGCCCGCCCACCTGGACCGTCGCGCCCTCGTCAGCGGCGACCGACAGGATCGCGCCGGCGACCGTCGCGTTCACCTCGACCGTCACCTTGTCGGTTTCCAGCTCGCACAGGGGCTGGTCGATGGCGACGCGGTCGCCCACCTTTACCAGCCACTTGGCGATCGTCGCCTCGGTGACGGACTCGCCCAGCGTGGGCACCTTGATCTCGACAGCCATGAGGGGTTCCTTCTCCGCCGTCCGGTCAGCCGGCGCTCAGCGCGCGGTCGACCAGATCGGCCTGTTCCTTGAGATGCGCGCGCGCCGAACCGGTGGCGGGCGACGCCGACTCCGGCCGACCGACATAGATCGGCCGGCGGCCGACCATGCCCGCCTGCACCAGTGAGCGCTCGATGCGACGGTCGACGAAATGCCAGGCGCCCATATTCTCGGGCTCCTCCTGGCACCACACGACGTCGGCGTTGGGATACTCGGCGAGCCGTCGCGCCAGCCGGGTGATCGGGAAAGGATAAAGCTGCTCGACACGCAGGATCGCGATGTCCTCGATGCGCCGCTTGCGACGTTCGGCCAGCAGATCGAAGTAGACCTTGCCCGAGCACAGCAGCACGCGGCGGACCTTGCCGGCGGGCACCAGCGTATCGGTCTCGGGCAGGATGCGGCGGAACGAGCTGCCCGGTCCAAAATCGGCGAGCGCGCTCACGCAATCCTTGTGACGCAGAAGCGACTTTGGCGTCATGACGATCAGCGGCTTGCGGAAGCTGCGGCGCACCTGGCGGCGCAGCGCGTGATAGTAGTTGGCCGGGGTCGTCGGATTGATGACCTGCCAGTTGTCCTCGGCGGAGAGCTGGAGATAGCGCTCGAGCCGCGCCGAGCTGTGCTCCGGCCCCTGGCCCTCGTAGCCGTGAGGCAGCAGCAGCACCAGCCCCGACATGCGCAGCCACTTGCTCTCGGCGGAGCAGATGAACTGGTCGACGATCACCTGCGCCCCGTTGGCGAAGTCGCCGAACTGCGCTTCCCACAGCACCAGCGCATTGGGCTCGGCCAGCGAGTAGCCATACTCGAAGCCGAGCACGCCGGCCTCGGACAGCGGGCTGTCGATGACCTCGAACGGCGCCTGCTCTGGCGCCACGTTATTCAGCGGCACGTGACGCGCCTCGCTCGCCTGATCGATCAGCACCGAGTGGCGTTGCGAGAAGGTTCCGCGGCCGGAATCCTGGCCGCTGAGCCGCACCGGCGTGCCCTCGGCCAACAGCGTGCCGAAGGCGAGTGCCTCACCGGTCGCCCAGTCGATGCCCTCGCCCTGCTCGATGGTGCGGCGCTTGTCCTGGAGCTGGCGAACGATCTTGCGGTTGGCCTCGAAGGACTTCGGCACGTCGCAGAGCGCCCGGCCGACGCGCTGCAGCATCTCCAGCTCGACCTCGGTGCGGCCCTTGCGGTCCTCTTCGCCGGGCGCGACCGTCATGCCGGCCCACTTGCCCTCGAGCCAGTCGGCCTTGTTGGGCTTGAACTGGCCCGCCGCCTCCAGCGCGGTGTCGAGCTTCTCGCGCAGCGCGCGGTCCATCGCCTCGACCTCGCTCTCGCTCACCACGCCCTCGGCGACGAGGCGCCGCGCGTAGGTCTCCTTCACCGTGCGATGGCCGCCGATCTTCTTGTACATCAGTGGTTGGGTGAACATCGGCTCGTCCGACTCGTTGTGGCCGTGCCGGCGGTAGCAGAAGATGTCGACGACGATGTCGCGCTTGAATCGCTGGCGGAACTCGACCGCGATGCGGGCGCAGTGCACCACCGCCTCGGGATCGTCGCCGTTCACGTGAAGGATCGGGCATTGGACAACCTTCGCGACCTCCGTGCAGTAGGGGCCGGAGCGCGAGAAGGTCGGCGAGGTGGTGAAGCCGATCTGGTTGTTGACGATGAAGTGGATCGTGCCGCCGACGCGATAGCCCGCGAGATCGCTGAGATCGAGGCTCTCCGCCACCAGACCCTGACCGGCGAATGCCGCGTCGCCATGCATCTGGACGGACAGGACCTGCAGGCGATCAGTGTCGCCGCGCTGATCCTGCTTGGCCCGTACCTTGCCGAGCACCAGCGGATTGACCGCCTCGAGATGCGAGGGGTTGGCCGACAGCGACAGATGCACGACGTTGCCGTCGAACTCGCGGTCGGCCGAGGCGCCGAGATGGTACTTCACGTCGCCCGAGCCGCGCAGCTCCTCGGGATGCGAAGCACGGCCCTGGAACTCCGACAGGAGCGCGGTCTGGCTCTTGTGCATCACGTTGACCAGCACGTTGAGCCGTCCGCGATGCGACATGCCGAAGGCGATCTCGCGGATGCCGAGCTGGCCGCCGCGCTTGATGACCTGCTCCAGCGCCGGGATCAGCGACTCCCCGCCATCGAGGCCGAATCGCTTGGTGCCGACGAACTTCACATGGAGATAGCGTTCCAGCCCCTCGGCATCGACGACGCGCTCAAGGATGGCGCGGCGGCCCTCGCGGCTGAAGTCAGTGCGATTCTCGATGTTCTCGATGCGCTCCTGGATCCAGGCCTTCACGTCGGGATCGCCGATATGCATGAACTCAACGCCGATCGGCCCGCAGTAGGTGCGGCGCAGGCGCTCCATGATCTGGCGCAGCGTCGCGCTCTCGCCCAGTGCCAGCACGCCGTCGATCAGGATCGGCCGATCCCAGTCGCCGTCGACAAAGCCGTAGGTCCGCGGATCGAGTTCGGGATGCGGCGCATGGCGCACCAGCCCGAGCGGATCGAGATCGGCCTCAAGGTGGCCACGGATGCGATAGGCGCGGATCAGCATCAGCGCCCGCGCCGTGTCGCGCGCCGCCGCCTTGATCTCGTCGGTGCTCTGACCACTGAAGGGCAGCGCGCGGGCCGCACCATTGGCCGCCTTGACGTTGCGATTGGCCGCCGCGGGCGTCTCGGCATCGACGGTGCCCAGAACACGCGTGCCGTTGGGCGCCCAGGACGCGCCACGGGCGCCGGCTTCGGCGGCGCTGCGCTCCTCGGCGAGGGCGGCGAAGAACGTCCGCCATTCCGCGTCGACCGACGCGGGATCGGCGGCGAAGCGCGCCTGCATTTCCTCAAGAAACGGAGCGTTGGCTCCGAACAGGAACGACGTCTGTTCCGCCCTCATGCCGGTCCTCCTTGGGCGCCGGGCCGGGGGGTGGCCGGGCGCGGGATCCGCGAAATCGGTCAGCCGCGCATCGCGGCCAGCATCTCCGTGCCGAGCGCCGCGGGCGAATCGGCCACGCGCACGCCAGCGGCGCGCAGCGCCGCGACCTTGAACTCGGCGGTGTCCTGGCCGCCCGAAATGACGGCGCCGGCATGGCCCATGCGACGGCCCGGCGGCGCCGTGCGACCGGCGATGAACCCGACGGTGGGCTTCTTCACCTTGTCGCGGCGCAGGAACTCGGCGCCCTTCGCCTCGGCGTCGCCGCCGATCTCGCCGATCATCACGATGCCCTCGGTCTCGGGATCGCGCAGGAACATCTCCAGGCACTCCACGAAGTTGGTGCCGTTCACCGGATCGCCGCCGATGCCGATGCAGGTCGTCTGGCCGAGACCGGCCGCGGTCGTCTGCGCCACGGCCTCGTAGGTGAGCGTGCCGGAGCGCGAGACGATGCCGATGCGCCCACGCTTGTGGATGTGGCCCGGCATGATGCCGATCTTGCACTCGCCAGGCGTGATGACGCCGGGGCAGTTGGGGCCGATCAGCCGCGAGCCGGAACCCGCCAGCGCGCGCTTCACGCGCACCATATCGAGCACGGGAATGCCCTCGGTGATGCAGACGATCAGCGGCACGCCGGCATCGACCGCTTCGAGGATCGAGTCCGCGGCGTAGGGTGCGGGCACGTAGATCACCGATGCATTGGCACCGGTCTTGGCCACCGCCTCGGCCACGGTGTCGAACACCGGGAGATCGAGATGGGTGCTGCCGCCCTTGCCGGGCGTGACGCCTCCCACCATGCGGGTGCCGTAGGCGATCGCCTGTTCGGAATGAAACGTGCCCTGGCTGCCGGTGAAGCCCTGGCAGATGACGCGGGTGTTCTTGTCGACGAGGACGGCCATCAGTCGGACTCCTTCACCGCCTTGACGATCTTCTCGGCAGCGTCAGCGAGATTCTCGGCCGACACGATCTTGAGGCCGGACTCCTTCAGGATCTTCTTGCCCAGCTCGACGTTGGTGCCTTCCAGGCGAACCACCAGCGGGACGTGAAGGTTGACCTCGCGGGCGGCGGCCACGACGCCCTCGGCGATCACGTCGCAGCGCATGATGCCGCCGAAGATATTGACCAGGATGCCCTCGACGTTGGGGTCCTTGAGGATGATCTTGAACGCCGCCGTCACGCGCTCTTTGGTGGCGCCGCCGCCGACATCGAGGAAGTTGGCGGGCTCCGCGCCATAGAGCTTGATGATGTCCATGGTCGCCATGGCGAGGCCCGCGCCGTTCACCATGCAGCCGATCGCGCCGTCGAGCTTGACGTAGTTCAGCGCGTACTTGCCGGCCTCGATTTCAGCCGGATCCTCCTCGTCCTCGTCGCGCAGCTTCTCAAGCTCGGCGTGGCGGTAGAGCGCGTTGTCGTCGAAGTTCATCTTGGCATCGAGCGCGATCACGTCGCCCGCACCGGTGACGACCAGCGGATTGATCTCGATCAGCGAACAGTCGAGTTCGGCGAACGCGCGGTAGAGCGCGCCCAGGAGCGAGGCGAACGCGCCGACCTGCTTGCCCGACAGGCCGAGCGCGAAGGCGATCTTGCGGCCCTGGAAGGACTGGTAGCCGGTCACCGGATCGATCGCGTGCTTGACGATCTTCTCGGGCTGGTCGGCGGCGACCTGCTCGATATCCATGCCGCCTTCGGTCGAGGCGATGACCGCGACGCGACCGCTGGCACGATCGACCAGCAGCGACAGGTAAAGCTCTCGCTTGATGTCGCAACCCGCCTCGACATAGAGGCGCTTCACGGTACGCCCGGCCGGGCCGGTCTGCTTGGTGACCAGGTCCGCGCCCAGCATCGCGGTGGCGCTGGCGCCGACCTCGTCGAGCGACTTCACGACCCGCACGCCGCCCTTGCCGTTGGGATCGTTCTTGAAGCGGCCCTTGCCGCGGCCGCCGGCGTGGATCTGCGACTTCACCACGAACACCGGGCCCGGCAGGGCCTTGGCCACGTCCAGGGCCTCGGCCGGGGTATAGGCCACGCCGCCCTTCAGCAGCGGGACCCCGTATTTCGCCAAGAGTGACTTGGATTGGTACTCATGGATATTCATGGCGTCCCGTCGGTCCGGCCTCTGGCGTCAATCGGATGCCGTGGGCTCAATCAGTTTCATAAAAAAACCGAGTGCGCCACGCGGGCGCACTCTATGGGCGGTCCCCGCCCTTGGCAACGACGGGGATGCGTTTTTCTGGGGCTTCGGCGCGGCGCCGACTTAGCCGGCAGCGACGATCTTGCGGGTGGCGTCGACCAGCGAGCGGACGGCGTCGACCGACTTGTCGAACATCGCCTTCTCCTCGGCGGTGAAGGAGACCTCGACGATCTTCTCCACGCCGCCCGCACCCACGATCACGGGCACGCCGATATAGAGGCCGTTCACGCCATACTGGCCGGTGAGCTTGGCAGCGCAAGGCAGCAGCCGCTTCTTGTCGCGCAGGTACGACTCGGCCATGGCGATCGCCGACGCCGCCGGCGCGTAGAAGGCCGACCCGGTCTTCAGCAAGGCCACGATCTCGGCACCGCCGTCGCGGGTGCGCTGCACGATCTTGTCGAGCCGCTCCTGCGTGCTCCAGCCCATCTTCACCAGGTCCGGCAGCGGAATGCCGGCGACGGTCGAGTAGCGCACCAGCGGCACCATGGTGTCGCCATGGCCGCCCAGCACGAACGCCGTGACGTCCTCGACCGACACATTGAACTCGTGCGCGAGGAACAGGCGGAAGCGGGCGCTGTCCAGCACGCCCGCCATCCCGACGACGCGGTTGGCCGGCAGGCCGGTCACTTCCTGCATCAGCCCGACCATGGCATCGAGCGGGTTGGTGATCACGATCACGAAGGCGTTGGGGGCGTTTTCCTTGATCCCCTTGCCGACCGCGCTGATGACCTTGGCGTTGATGCCGACGAGATCGTCGCGCGTCATGCCCGGCTTGCGCGGCACGCCGGCCGTCACGATCACCACGTCGGCGCCGGCAATGTCCTTGTAGTTGGAGGTGCCGCTATAGCCCGCGTCGTAGCCGGCCACGGGCGAGAGCTGGGCGATGTCGAGCGCCTTGCCCTTGGCGACACCCTCGAAGTCGGGGATGTCGAGTAGCACGATGTCGCCCAATTCCTTCTGGCCCGCCAGCAGGGCGAGCGTTCCGCCGATCTGACCGGCGCCGACGAGAGCGATTTTCTTGCGAGCCATGCGTGCCACTCCTGCGAAAAGGCGCGGCGTGGTACCGCGATTCCCCCGCCCCAGCAAGAAGGCGAGGCGGCGAGCGCGGGATCAGCGCGGCTGGCCCATCGGCGGCGGCCGGCCACCGCCGCCCCGTGTGTGGGCGCCACCACGCTTCACGAAGCTCGCATCCGCCGTCCCCATGAAGCAGCGCGGCACGTGGGGAAACGGCTTGGTGACGACATAGTAGTAGGTGCCCTGCGGGAACTCGGGCGTGACGCCCGTGCGGCCGTTGCATTCATCGAGATCACCGGAGCCCTGCGTCCAGCCATAGTCCAGGACGTAGGTGCCATCGGGCTTGCCGGAGGGGCCGGGCTGGTCGCGCTCGGCCTTCAGAGACCAGCTGGGGCGGAGCTCAATCAATCCGCTCTGCGGATTGCGCGGATCGCGGTAGCCGAAGGGGCCGTAGATCGGGAACCCGTCGGCCGCCCAGCCGATCAGCGCCATCGTGTTGCGGTAGTCCAGCAGCTCCAGAAGCCCCATCGGCAGGCCGTGATAGTGGTAGGACCCGTCAGGCTGGACATGGGCGTTGTTGCGGTCGATGCCGAGCGGCGTGGCGCCGGACAGCGCCTCGATCATCCAGCCGCTCGAGCGGTCGTTGCGCCAAAACTCCGCGGTATTGGGGTCGAACACGACACCGTTCACCGCCACGCCGAACAGATGATTGGGTCGATAGAAAACCACGCAGCCCGTTTTCTGCGGCTTGAGCGGCAGCCGGAAGTAGTAATCCTGGCGCCGGATCGAGTTGGGATTGCCGTCATTAGGGAAGCGGCCCGTCGCGTGATTGGCGATGCCGTCGGCCCGGATGAAGCGCAAACCCTGGGCCTCGTCGATCTCCATCTGCGCGGCGGCGGCGGCGCGACGCACCAGATTGAGCGTCCAGCCGTGGTCGTGGGAGTGGGCGCCCTGCGGTAGGCCATCGTCGTGACTGCCATGCGCCCAGGCGGCCGATGCCAGTGTCGTCGCGATCAGCGCAAGAAGAGAAATCCGTCGCATGCGTACCCCCATTGTCGAGAATACGCGCCTGGGCACGAGGTCATCCCCCCTTTAGATCGGATGACGCGCCATGTGGTCGAGCAACAGCGCGGTCGCGCGCCCGGCCGCCTGATCCATCACGAAGTGACCGACGCCGGGCAGAACCTCCATGGTGAAGGGGGCCGCCACGAACTCGCCCGTGCCGTGGGCCGCGTCGGGGCCCACCGTGCCATCCGCATCGCCCCAAATGTAGAGCGTCGGCACCTGGATGACGCCGATCTCGGCCACCAGCCCGACATTGGCGCGATACCAGGCAAGCGCGGCCTCGAGCGCGGGCTTGCTGCCCAGCACTCCAACATGGCGGGCGATCGCCTCGTCGGGCACGAACTGGCTCGCGAGGTTGCGGCGAAGACGCCGGGCATCATCGGCCAACAGAAGATCGGCGGTCTCGGGTTCGAGGAACTTGCGATGATGACGCGAGCGGTGCTTCTGCTCGCCGTCGGGCTTCAACAACGCCCGCCGGAACGACGCCGGATGCGGCCGCGACAGGATCGTGAGCGAGGCGAGCCGCGCGGGATGGAAATGCGCCACGCCCCAGGCCACCTGCCCGCCCCAGTCATGGCCCACCAGATGGAAGCGTCCCTCGGGCCGGCCGGCCGCCGCCGCGATCTCGACCGCGTCGGCGACTAGATGCTCGAACTTGTAGCTCGCGAGCTGCGCGGGGTCGGGCCGGGCACCGGGCGAATAGCCGCGCTGGTCCGGCGCCACGGCGCGGTAGCCGCGCGCGGCGAGCGCGGGCATTGCCTCGCGCCAGCTATGCCGCGACTCGGGAAATCCGTGCAGCAGAAGAACAAGAGGACCGTCGATCGGGCCCGCCACCTCGGCGGTGAAAGCGAGGCCCGATCTGGTCTTGAGGTCGCGCGTCTCGACCAAGCGTCAGCCGACGCCGTTGGCCTGGAACCATGCCACCGCGCGCTTCCAGCCATCCTCCGCCGCGTCCTTGCGGAAGGACGGACGATAGTCGGCGTGAAAAGCATGCGGCATGTCGGGATAGGTGTGGATGGTCGACTTGGTGGCCGCCGGCGTGCCCGCCGCCTTCAGCGCATCCCGCATCTTGTCGACCGTGTCGTTCGGAATGCCCGTGTCGGCGCCGTCATAGAGGCCCAGCACCGGCGCCTTCAGATCCTTGGCGATGTCGACGGGATGCTTCGGCGTCATCTCGCTCGCAGCGCCGACGACACGACCGTACCAGGCGACGCCGGCCTTCACGCCGGGATTGTGCGCCGAGTAGAGCCAGGTGATGCGACCGCCCCAGCAGAAGCCGGTGACGCCGAGCTTGGCGACATTGGCGCGGCCCTCGCCCTTCACGAAATCGACGCAGGCATCGAGATCGCCCATGACCTGCGCGTCCGGCACCTTCTACACCAGCTCGGAGATCAGCTTCGGGATCTCGGTGTAGGTCTTGGGATCGCCCTGCCGGAAATAGAGCTCGGGCGCGATCGCCGCGAAGCCCGCCTTGGCGAAGCGGCGGCAGACATCGGCGATGTGGGCATGCACGCCGAAAATCTCCTGGACCACCAGCACGACGCCGAAGCCGGTGCCCGTCGCCGGCATGGCACGATAGGCGGCCATCTCCTTGCCGTCCTTCGTCTTGACCTTCACTTCGCCCGCGACCAACCCGTCCGCCGGCGTCACGATCATCGTCTGCGCTTGCACCGGCTGCGCGGCCAGCGCGAAAGTCGCGCCCAACGCCGGAACACTCGCCACCGCACCACGGCGGCCCATCATCGGAAACACGCGATCGCCATCCATCGTTACCTCCTAGAAAACCTCACCCTGGCGCGGACTCTACCCACGCGTCCCGCGCCACCACAACGGGAATCGGCCGCTATTCCAGCTTGTCCGGCTCAAGGTGATCGAGCGCCAGGTATTCAGGGCTCTGCATTTCCATCAGCCGCGAGACGGTGCGCTGGAACTCGAAAGCGCCATCGCCATCGGTATAGAGCAGGTGCGGCTGTGCCGCCGCCGAGCAGATGAACTTAACCTTCCGCTCGTAGAACGCGTCGATCATGGTGACGAAGCGGGCAGCCTTGTCGCGGCTGTCGGGGCCGAGCTTCGGCACGCCGGACATGATCACCGTATGAAAGTGCTCCGCCACGCACAGAAAGTCCGCCGGCCCCATCGGTCGTGCACACCAGTCGGTGAAGCCAACCATTGCCACGCCGGGCGCCGCGTGCGGGACCGGCACGTCGCGACCCTGGGTGCGCAGCACACGCGGTTGGCCCTCGGCACCGTCGGTGAGCTGGGCAAAGGACTCCGCGAGCTTGTGCTCCGCCCAGGCGCCCGGGGGCGTCAGATAGACGTCGAGATTGCGCAGGCGCTGCATACGGTAGTCGCGGTCGCCGCCCAGCTCCATCACATCGAGCCGGCGCTTGGCGAGATCGATGAACGGCAGGAACCGGTCGCGCTGAAGACCGCCGCGATAGAGATCGTCAGGCGCGCGGTTCGAGGTCGCGACAATCACCACGCCCTCGTCAAACAGAGTCTCGAACAGCCGGCCGAGGATCATCGCGTCGGCGATGTTGGTCACCTGAAATTCGTCGAAGCACAGCAGCCGCGTCCGCGCCGCGATGGCACGCGCCACCGGGGGAATGGTGTCGGCCTGCGGGCCCTCGCCGCGGGCGCTGAGTTCGGCGCGCCGGCGGTGGAGCCGCTCATGCACTTCCAGCATGAACTCGTGGAAGTGAACGCGCCGCTTCAGCGGCTCCGGCGCATCGGCGAAGAAAAGGTCCATCAGCATCGACTTGCCGCGCCCCACCGGGCCCCAGACATAGACGCCGCGCGGACCCGCCGCGGCGGGCTTGCGGCCGATGCCGAGCCGCGCGAGCAACCCGGGACGCGATGCCGGCGGTCGCGCGGCCAGCGCCTCATGCAGCGCCTGCAGTCGTTCCGTGATCCGCTCCTGCACCGCGTCGGCGCGCACCAGCCCGGCGGCGCGGCGCGCGGCGAGATTGGCGAGTGGTCCGGCGCCGGTCGTGGGCTGAGAAGCGGCATCCATGGCGGGCGCATACCTACCGGATCGCGGCGGCCCCGCCTATAAGGTTCGGCCATGCGTCTGGCGTTCCTCGGCACCTCCGACTTCGCGGTCCCCGCTCTCGCCGCGCTGGCGACCGCCGGCCACGAGATCGTGGCGGTCTATACCCGCGCGCCCAAGCCGGCGGGGCGCGGCCAGCAGGAGCGACGGACCCCTGTGCATGAACGGGCGGCGGCGCTCGGCATCGAAGTCCGCACCCCGCCCAACCTCCGCGCGCCGGACTTCGCGGCCGCCTTCAAGGCGCTCGACCTCGATGCCGCCGTCGTCGCCGCCTACGGCCACATCCTGCCCAAGGCGTTCCTCGAGGCGCCGGTGCTGGGCTGCATCAACATCCACGGCTCGCTCCTGCCCCGTTGGCGGGGCGCGGCGCCGATCCATCGCGCGCTGCTGGCCGGCGACGAGGAGACGGGCGTCACCATCATGCGCATGGACGAGGGCCTCGATACCGGTCCCATGCTGTTGGCAGAAAGCGTGCCGATCTCCGGCACAGACACCGCGCTTGCGCTGCACGATCGGCTGGCCGACCTCGGCGCGCGGCTCATCGTTTCGGCGCTAGACGAACTCGCGCGGGGCAGCCTGCAGGCGGTGCCGCAGCCCACCGAGGGCATCACCTACGCCCACAAGATCGGCAAGCATGAGGGCGCGCTCGACTGGCTACGGCCGGCGGCCGAACTGGAGCGGCGTGTTCGTGCCTTCAATCCGTGGCCCGGCGCCTGGTTCGAGCATCGCGGCGAGCGCATCAAGGTTCTGGGCGCCCAGCTCGCGCTCGCCGGCGGTGCGCCGGGAACGGTCGCGATCGGCCGCGACGGGTTCGCGACGGTAGCCTGCGGTGTCGGAGGCCTGAAACTCGTGCGGGTGCAGCGCGCCGGCAAGGGACCAGTGGCGGGCGATGCCTTTCTGCGCGGCTTCACGCTGACAGCCGGCGAGGTTCTGGCCGCGCCGTCCGTCGAGGCGCTGCCCGTCTGAGAAGATGCCGCGCTACAAGCTCACGATCGAATATGACGGCGCGCCGTTCGTCGGCTGGCAGCGCCAGGACAATGGCGCCTCGGTGCAGGGTGCGCTGGAGGACGCGGCCCGCGCCTTCTGCGGCGAGAGCGTGGCCGTCGCTGGCGCCGGTCGCACGGACGCGGGCGTCCATGCGCGAGGCCAGGTGGCTCACATCGATCTCGCACGCGAGCGGCCGACGGACACGATCCGGGATGCGCTCAACTTCCACCTGAAGCCGCATCCCGTGTCGGTCGTCGCGGTCGAACCGGTCGCGGCCGATTTCCACGCGCGGTTCTCGGCCATCGGTCGGCGCTACCTCTATCGCATCCTCAATCGCCGTGCGCCGCCGGCGCTCGGTCGTGGGCAGGTTTGGCATGTCGGTCCGGCACTCGATGCCGACGCGATGGCGCGCGCGGCGCGCGTTCTCGTCGGCCACCACGATTTCAACAGCTTCCGATCGGCCGCCTGCCAGGCCGCGTCGTCGCTGAAGACACTCGACCGGCTCGACGTCACGCGCGCGGGCGACGAGATCGGCGTCGAAGCCGCCGCGCGGTCCTTCCTGCACAATCAGGTTCGGATACTCGTCGGCACATTGCGACTGGTCGGCGAGGGCAAGTGGACAGCGGACAATGTCACCGCCGCGCTGGCGGCGCGCGATCGGACCCGCGCAGGCCCGACCGCGCCACCCGATGGGCTTTGCCTCGTCGAGGTGACGTACGGATCAGCCGCCAATGGCCGGCACCAGGCCGAGGATGCGTCGGACGGCGAGTGAGAGCATGACCAGCGGCAGCCAGTTGATCAGTAGCAGGCCGCCCGCGAAGCCCCACCCCACGCCCAGCACCGACACGGTTGTCGTCAGGAACCAGTAGAAGAAGAGGCCCTGCACCGAGAACAGCACGATCGTGGTGACGACCGCGGGCGCGACCTGTGCCACCGCACCCGCCATGACCAGCACCACCATCGACGGCAGGGTGATCCAGTTCAGCGCCGTGATGTAGCGCGGCCAGACGCCGACATGGCCGGTGCGGCGCGCGATCTCCCACATGACGACCGGAAAGAACAGCCAGTTGAAGAGGTATTGCAGCGCCTCGAGCAGCGCCACTTCCCACAGGGCCGCGTCGGTCTGATAGCGGCTGTACTGCATCGCCAGATCGAACGCCCAGAGCGGTGCGACCAGCGCCATCAGCCGGAACGAACGCGCGCAGGCTTCGAAGCTGTTCTCGAAGAGGTAGGGCGCCGCCGGATCGCGTTGCAGGAAGCGCAGCGCGCCGTGGACGCCCCGGGCGATCTCGACGGCGCTCAGCATCGCGTGCCGCGCCTCACCCGGGGAAGCAGCGGTCGAGCATGCGCTCGTAGACCCGCGCGAGCTGGCGCAGATCGGCGATCGCGCTCTTTTCGTCGACCTTGTGCATGGTCTCGCCGACGAGCCCACACTCGATCACGGGACAGTACGAACGGATGAAGCGCGCATCCGAGGTGCCGCCGCTGGTCGAGAGCTCCGGGGCGATGCCCAGCACATCGCGGATCGACTCGACGGCGAGGTCGCTCAGCGCGCCCGGTGGCGTGTAGAACGACTCGCCCGACACCTGGGCGGCGAGCTCGAACAGGCCGTTGCCGCCCAGTGCGGCATTCGTCCGCTCGAGACGTTCGTTGAGATGGGCGAGCAGCGTCTGGCTGGTCCACAGGTCGTTGAAGCGCACATTGAAGCGCGCCCGCGCCGTTCCCGGCGCGATGTTGGTCGCCTTGTTGCCGACGTCGAGATTGGTGAATTGCAGCGTGCTGGGCTGGAAATGCGCGCTGCCCGCGTCGATAGGCGTGCGCACCAGCGCCTCGATCATCGCGGACAGGCGGTGGATCGCATTGTCGAGGCGCTCGGGATAGGCGACGTGGCCCTGCACGCCGCGCACCGTGAGATCGATGTTCACACTGCCCCGGCGGCCGATCTTGATCATGTCGCCGAGCTTGCGGCTGGAGGTGGGCTCGCCCACCACACAAAGGTCGACGCGCTCGGCGCGATCGGCCAGCCGCTTCAGCATCTTCACCGTGCCGTTGATCGCCGGCCCCTCCTCGTCGCCCGTGATCAGGAAGCTGATCGAGCCGCCGAAATCGCGGCCACGACGGGCCAGAAACGACGACGTCGCGGACGCGAAAGCGGCGATCGCGCCCTTCATGTCGGCGGCGCCACGTCCAAACAGGTAGCCCCCCGCCAGCTCGGCGGCGAAGGGGCCCATCGTCCAGGACGAGAGATCGCCCACCGGCACGACATCGCTGTGGCCGGCGAAGCAGAAATGCCGGCCGCCGGTGCCGATACGGGCGTAGAGGTTCGCGACGTCGTCCGTGCCGGCCTGGGTGAAGTCCATCCGTTCGCAGGCGAAGCCCAGCGGTTCGAGGGTGGCCGCGAGCAACGTCAGCGCGCCGGCCTCACGCGGGGTCACACTTTCGCAACGCACCAGCCGGGCGGTGAGGTCGATGACATCGATCGCTGTCGTTGCGATGGAATCGGGCATGCGCCAAGCCTAGAGCGGATCGCGCCCCAAGGGAACCACTGGCCGTCCGGTCCGGCCTCGCACGACCGCGCCGCCGTGAGGCGTTAGGCGGCGGCGAGCCGGTCGGCTTCCATCAAATTCACCGACACCAGCTGCGAGACGCCCTGTTCGGCCATGGTGACGCCGTAGAGGCGGTCCATCTTGGCCATCGTCACCCGATGGTGCGTGATGATGAGGAAACGCGTGTCGGTACGCTGCGCGATGTCCTGCACCAGACCGCAGAAGCGTTCGACGTTGAGGTCGTCCAGCGGCGCGTCCACCTCGTCCAGCACGCAGATCGGCGCGGGATTGGTGATGAACACCGCGAACAGGAGCGACAGCGCCGTCAGCGCCTGCTCGCCGCCCGAGAGCAGCGACATCACCTGCAGCTTCTTGCCCGGCGGCATCGCCACGATTTCGAGGCCGGCCTCCAGCGGGTCCTCGGACTCGGTGAGGCGCAGTTCCGCGCGACCCCCGCCGAACAGCTTGGTGAAAAGCTGCTGGAAGTGCCCGTTCACGACCTCGAACGCGGCGAGGAAGCGCTCGCGACCCTCGCGGTTCAGGCTCTGGATGCCGTGCCGCAGCCGACCGATGGCCGCGACCAGATCGTCGCGCTCGCTGGTCATGGCCGTGATCTGGGTCTCGAGCTCGGTGGCCTCTTCCTCGGCGCGAAGGTTCACCGCGCCCATCGTCTCGCGCTCATGCACCAGCCGCTCCAGCCGATGCTCGGCTTTCTCCATCTCGGGCAGCTCGACGAGCGACTCGACCTCTGCCGCCGCCAGCACGGCCTCGGGCTCGCAGCGCAACCGCTCGGCGATGCGCTCTATCACCCCGCCGCGGTCACGGCCGGCCTGCTCCACCTGCCCTTCGCGACGCACCCGGCTCTCGCGGGCCCGGCCGAGCTCCGTCTCCGCGCCCCGGAGCACACGATCCGCCTCGGAGAGCCGCGTCTCACCCGACGCCAGCCGATCCGCCGCGCCCTGTCGCACGGTCTCGGCCTCGGCGATCTTCTCGCCCAGCGCGGTACGCTTGGTCTCGATCTCGGCCGGCAGGCGCTCAAGTTCGGCCAGCGCCTTGGCGATCTCGTCGCGACGCGCGCCCAACACCTCGAGCTGGCGCGCCGCGTCGTCGGCGCGCCCGGCCCAGCCCGCGCGATCCTGCGCCACCCGACCGAGTTGCTCGACCCTGAACTCGATATCCCGCGCCTGACGGTCGCGGCGGCTCTCGGCCTCCAGCAGGGCCGCCCGCAGGTCGCCGATCCGCACGCGCAACGCGCCTGCCGCCACGCGATCGGCCTGGGTGTCGGCGATCGCCGAACGCTGCGCCTCGCGGAAGGTGCGGCGGATCTCGACATCGCCGATTTCGCCGGTGACCTCGCCCAGCGTCGCGGCGAGCGCGGTTGCGCGAGCCGCGAGCTGATCGGTCGCGCGTGCGACCTCGGCATGACGATCGCGGGCTTCGCCGGCGGACCGTTCGGCGGCACCGATCGCGATTTGGGCGCGCTGCTCGGCGGCGCGTGTCGCCTCGCCCGCCTCCGCGGCGCTGCGACGCGATTGGTCGATCACCGACTGTTCATGGCTGCGGGCGCGGGCCACACACAGCGCTTCGGCCTGACGCGCGGCATCGGCGGCCAGTGCCGCGGCATCGGCGCGCTGGGCGAGCGCGCCGTGTTCAGCAGCGACGCCCTCGATCTCGGCGCGCACGCGCGCCAGACGATTGCGTTGGCTCAAGCAATTCGCGGCGGCGGTCGGCGCACCGGCGCGCATGGTGTAGCCGTCCCAGCGCCACACCGCGCCGTCGCGCGAAACCAGCTGCTGGCCCGGCGCCAGCGTGGGCTGCAAGCGCTCGCCGGTCGCGTGGTCCTCGACGACGCCGATGAAGGCGAGCCGGCGCGCGAGTTCCTGCGGCGCGCGCACGAACTCCGACAGGGCGCGGGCGCCACCCGGCAGCGAGGGCGCCGCCATGAAAGACGGCAGCGCGACCCAATGGACCGGCGCACCGCCGTCGGACGAGGCCTCAAGATCGTCGCCGAAGGCGGCGCCCAGCGCCGTCTCCCAGCCCGCCTCGACCGTGAGTGCGTCGATAAGCGGCGGCCACAGCGACTCCGCGTCGGACTTCAGCGCGGCGGCGATGCCGGCTTCCTCGGCGCGCAACTTCGTCAGGTTGGCTTCAACCGTGCGGGCTGCGGCGCGCGCGGTCTCGTGCGCGGCCTCGGCGGCACCACGCTCGGCGGCGCGCGCGCGTTCCATCGACACGCGGTCGGTCTCGGCCTGCCGCGCCCGGGCACGGGCGGCGTCGGACTCGTACCGCTCGGCATCGCGCGCGGCCTCGATGGCGGCGGTGCCCTCAGCGCGGGCACGCTCCCAGTCGGCGCGGGTCGCGGCGAGAGCCGCGTCCATGTCGGCCATCGCCGGCAGCGCCGAAAGCTCGGCGGCGATGCGGGCGTGCTGGCCCTGCACTTCGTCGCGACGAGCCGCGAGTCGGGCCAGCCGATCGCGCAGGTCGACAATCGCGCGATCGGCGGCGAGGCGCAGCGCCTCGTCATCGGCGATCTGGCGCGTCAGCCGGTCATGCTCCGTCTCCGCCTCATCGACGGCCGTCAGCGCCGCATCGCGCGCGGCTTGCGCGGCCGCGAGGCGTTCGGTCTCGCCGGTGCCCGCTTCGTCAAGGCGGGCCCGCTCGGCATCGAGACCCTGGATCGCCGCCGTCGCGTCCTCATGCCGGCCCCGCTCGCGGGACATGTCGCCATCGGTTTCGCCCAGCCGCTGCGTTGCGTCCCGCTGCTGCTCGGCGATGCGCTCGGCTTCGGACGTCAGCGCATCGTGGGCGACGCGCAGACGCTGCAGACCGGCAGCGGCCGCGGCTTCCTCGTGGCGCAGCGCCGGCAGCGCGGTCGCCGCCTCGGCCTGTGCGGTAGTGGCGAGACCCACCAGCCGCGTGAGGTCGGCGACCTCGGCCTCGGCGGTCGCGAGCTCGCGCGTCGCCTCGGCCAGCGCCCGGTCGGCGGCATCGAGCCTGAGCGCCAGAACGGCCGCCTCGGCACGACGGATATGGTCGGTGAGGTTGCGATAGCGGTTGGCCTGGCGGGCCTGACGCTTCAGGCCCTTGTGCTGTTCATCCAGGGCGACCAGCACGTCCTGCACCCGGGCGAGATTCTGCTCGGCGGCGCGCAGACGCAGCTCGGCCTCGTGGCGCCGGGCAAAGAGGCCCGTGATGCCGGCCGCCTCGTCGATCACCCCACGCCGGTCGGCCGGCTTGGCGTTGATCAGGGCGCCGACCCGACCCTGGCTCACCATGGCGGTCGAGCGCGACCCGGTGGCGGCGTCGGCGAACAGGGTTTGCACGTCGCGGGCGCGGATATCCCGGCCGTTGACCGAATAGGCGGAACCGTGACCGCGCTCGATGCGACGCACCACGTCGAGCTGGTCGGCATCGTTCACCGCGGCAGGCGCATTGCGGCCGCGATTGTCCAGCGACAGCGCCACTTCGGCGATGTTGCGGGCGGGACGCAGGCCCGTGCCGGCGAAGATCACGTCCTCCATCTCGCTGCCGCGCATCTGCTTGGCGGAGGTCTCGCCCATGACCCACTTCAGAGCCTCGACGAGGTTGGACTTGCCGCAGCCGTTGGGCCCGACGACGCCGGTGAGACCGGGCTCGATGGCGAGCTCCGTCGGATCGACGAAGGACTTGAAACCGGAGAGACGAAGCTTGTCGAACTGAACCATGGACTCCAACGCGTGCTGGCCGGCAAACCGGACCTGTTACTTGACGTGTTTGGCGATGGCCGTGTCGATCGCCTCGATCGATCGCGGACCGCTGTAGCGCTCGCCGTTGATGAAGATCGTGGGCGTCGCGCTGACGCCCAACGCCTCGCCCGCGCGGCCCTCGGCCACGACCGCGGTCTGGATGGCGTCGTTGGCGAGGCACGCCTTGATCTCGGCGTCGCCGATGCCGGCGACACGCAGCGACTTCGACAACTCACCGATCGCGTCTTGCGCCACCGCCCACTGCGCCTGGCCCCGGAACATGATGTCGAGCACCGCGAAATAACGCTCCTTGCCCGAGCACTCCGCGATCTGCGCCGCCTGCAGCGCCACCCGGTCGAGCGGGAAGTCGCGGTAGACGAGCTTCACCTTGCCGGTGTCGATCCACTTCTTCTTGATGTCGGGCAGCACCTGATTGTGGAACGACGCGCAGTGGCTGCAGGTGAGCGAGGCGTATTCCACGATGGTCACCGCCGCCTTGGGGTCGCCCAGGACCTGGTCGGTGGCCTGAACCGAAAGCGAGGCGGCCGCCCCCCCGGGGGCGCTGGCGACCGGCGCGCCGGCCGGCGGTGCGGCCGGGCGGGTGCCGGAATAGACCGCGACCGCGATCGCGGCCACCGCCACGACGCCGCCCGCGACTATCAACATGTTCCGCATGCCACCCCTCCCTGACCACCACATCTTGGGAAATTCGGCGGCTCGGAGTCAAACCCAGAGTCTTTGGGTCAGCGCCTTGCTTTCTGGAGCGCGGCGTCCATGCCCTCGACGTCGCCTGGGTTGCCGATATTGACCCCGTTCACAAAAAACGTGGGCGTTCCCGTGACTCCGGCCGCTTCGCCCGACTGGACGTCGGACACGACCTTATCCAGCGCCGCGACATTGGCGCCGCACGCCGCGACCTGCGCCGGGGTTATCCCCAGTCGGCCGAGCAGCCCGCCCAGCGTGGCCACCGGATCGCCGGTCCGCACCCAGCCGTCCTGGCTGCCGAGCGCGATATCGAGCGCGGCAAAGAACTGGTCGCCCCCGCCGCACTCTAGGAGCTGTGCGGCGCGAGTCGCGACCTGGTCGAACGGGAAGTGCCGGAACACCAGGCGCGCGCGCCCGGAATCGATCCAGCGGCGCTTCACCGCCGGCATCACATCGGTATGAACGCGAGCGCAACCCGCGCAGGTGAGCGAGGCATACTCGATCAGCACGATGGGCGCATCGGCCCGCCCCAGGATGCGATCGCCCGCGCGCGGCCCGGCGAGCGTCGCCCGTGCCTGCGCCCGGGCGTCGTCGAACGCCGAGACGCCTGCCGCGGCGAGTGCTGCCAACATAAGGCCGCGCCGGGTCGTGGCGATGCGCGCGCCGAGGCGCGCGAGGGCCGCGCGCAGATCGGGATCGGCGATAGCCGCAGTGCGTTCGCGGTAGCTCGCGAGGGTGGCGGCGTCGGGATCGGCCGGCGCACGGCGCGGCGCGGGGCGATGGATCGGGCCCTGCACCAGCTTGATGTCCTCGATCGCGCGATGGCCGAAATAGCTGTTCACCCGCTCGACCAGTTGCGCGCGGCCATGCTGCAGCTCGACGGCGGCGGCGCCCGCCACCCGAAGCCGCATCGTGGCGCCGGCGCGACCGCGCGCGGGCATCAGCGCCTCGGGCTCGCTCACACGCGCGAGCGCGGGCCCCGCGATTTCGGGCCAGTCGGCCTTGAGCCGCGCCACCGACGCCTTGCGACCGCGCGCCAGCCCCGAGGCCAGTCGCTGGGCCAGCCCGCCGACGGCGCGAAATCCGTTTTCCCGCATGGACCCTCGTTCGAAGCCGCGCCTATGGTAGGCGACCGCCGCCGACATGACCACGACCCACGCCGATCGGATGCTCGCCTGGTACGACCGCCACCGGCGGCATCTGCCATGGCGGGCGGCGCCCGGCGTCCAGGCCGATCCCTACCGGGTCTGGCTGTCGGAAATCATGTTGCAGCAAACGACCGTGGCGACGGTCATGGGCTACTTCGAGCGGTTCCTCGCGCGCTGGCCCAGCGTCGAGGCGCTGGCTGCGGCTCCGGTCGATGAGGTGCTGCAAGCCTGGGCGGGGCTTGGCTACTACGCCCGCGCCCGGAACCTTCATGCCTGCGCCCGCGCGGTGGTCGAGCGCCACGCCGGCGAGTTCCCGGACGATGTCGACCTGCTGCTCGCGTTGCCGGGCATCGGGCCCTATACGGCGGCGGCGATCGCGGCGATCGCCTTCGACCGGCCGGCTTCAGCGATGGACGGCAATGTCGAGCGCGTGGTGGCGCGACTGTCCGCGGTCGAAACGCCGCTGCCCGCCGCCAAGCCCGAACTCGTACAGCTCGCGGCGGCGCTGGTGCCAGCCAGACGACCGGGTGACTACGCCCAGGCGATGATGGATCTCGGCGCCACGGTCTGCACACCGCGCGCCCCGCGCTGCGTGATCTGTCCGCTGATCCGCACCTGCCGCGCCCGCCGCGCCGGCATCGAGGCCGGGCTGCCGCGTCGCGCGGCAAAACCGGAAAAGCCGACGCGGCGCGGCGTCGCCTTCGTGCTCACGCGCCGCGATGGCGCGATCCTGCTGCGCCGCCGACCGCCCAAGGGTCTCTTGGGTGGCATGGAAGAGGTGCCGTCGAGCGATTGGCGCGAGGGACCGCTCGATCTCGCCTCGGCGCTCGCTGAGGCGCCGGTGCCGGCGCGCTGGACGCCGCTCGCCACGCCGGTCCGCCACACCTTCACGCATTTCCATCTGGAGCTGGTGGTCGCGCTCGCGCGCGCGCCGACCGCGAGGCTCGCCACGGCCGCCCGCGATGCCTACTGGGCCGAAGCCGACACACTGGGCGACCGCGCGTTGCCCACCCTGATGCGCAAGGTGATCGCGCGCGCCCAGGCCGGCTAGAGCGCGGCGCGTACGCGTTGGCGGAGATGATCGATCGGCAGGCGCGCGCCCTCGGCGTCGAAATGCCAGAACGTCCAGCCGTTGCAGGCCGGCGCGCCCTGCAGCGCCGCACCCACCTGGTGGATCGAGCCTCGATGTTCGCCCAGAGCATTGGCCGCGCTCAGTGTGCCGTCGGCGCGCACCCGCGCGTGCAGGCGGCCTGACGGATCGCTCAGCACCGTGCCGGGCGCGAGCAGACCGCTCTCGATCAGCTGCCCGAACGGCACGCGCGGCTCGCTGCGTTTGGCGGGCCGCGGCGTCACATCATCGAGCGACAAGGGCCGCACCGCTTCGATGCGCTGCCGCGCGATCTCGGCGTAGGTCGGATCGCGCTCCAGCCCGATGAAGTGCCGACCGAGCCGCCGCGCCACCGCGCCAGTCGTGCCGCTGCCGAAGAACGGATCGAGGATCGTGTCGCCCGGATTGGACGCGGCCATGAGGCAGCGGAACAGCAGCGACTCCGGCTTTTGCGTGGGATGCGCCTTGCGGCCGTCGGCGCCCTTCAGCCGCTCGCCGCCGGTGCAGAGCGGCAGGAGCCAGTCGGAGCGCATCTGCACACCCTCATTCAGCTCCTTCATCGCCTCGTAGTTGAAGGTGTAGCGCTTGTCGCGGCGATCGCGCGCCGCCCAGATCAACGTCTCGTGCGCATTGGTGAAGCGCTTGCCGCGGAAATTGGGCATCGGGTTGGACTTGCGCCAGACCACGTCGTTCAGCATCCAGTAGCCGAGATCCTGCAGCGCCGCGCCGATGCGGAAGATGTTGTGGTAGCTGCCGATCACCCAGAGCGTGCCGCCGGGCCGCAGGACCCGTCGCGCGGCGCCGAGCCAGGCGCGGGTGAAAGCGTCGTAGGCGGCGAAATCGTCGAACCGGTCCCAGTCGTCGTCGACGGCGTCGACGCGGCTGTTGTCGGGCCGTCGCAGCTCGCCCTGGAGCTGGAGATTGTAGGGCGGGTCGGCGAAGACCATGTCGACCGAGCCGGCCGGAAGGCCCGCCATCAGCTCGATACAGTCGCCGGTGAGGATGCGGTCGCGGGGAAGTGCGGACATGCCCGACACATTGAGTCAGCGCGACTCACCGATGAATCCACCAAGAGGTTTCATTTGTATCCGCGGCCCTCACACAAAGGGGCTCGGCGCCCACCATTTCTCGAGTCCGTGGCGGTACGCCATCGTGCGCTCCCACGAGGCCAGCACGCGGTGGATGCCGCGGGTCATGCGGCAGGACATGAACCGTAAGCGGCCCAATCATCCGAGCAGCCGAATGTTTGCTCACTCTCTACCGATGCCATTCAGGGCATCGGCGACGGGCGCGAAGCTCGCGCGGTGGTGGGGCGTGGGGCCGAGGCGGCGCAACGCGTCCAGGTGCGCGGCGCTGCCATAGCCCTGGTTGGTTTCCCAGCCATAGCCGGGAAAGGCGCGGGCGAGCGTCGCCATGCGGGCGTCGCGCGCGACCTTGGCGAGGATCGAGGCGGCCGCGATCGAGAGCGAGCGGCCATCGCCTCCGATCGCGGCGCGCGCGGGCCAGGCGAGGTCTCGCGGCACGCGGTTGCCATCGACCAGCACGCCGGCGGGTGGCGGATCGAGCGCCTCGAGCGCGCGACGCATGGCGAGCATCGTGGCCTGCAGGATGTTCAGCCGGTCGATCTCGCCCACATCGGCCTCGGCGACGGCAAAGCGCACGCCCGCCGACCTCCGCAAGGCCGCGTCCAGCGCCGCCCGCCGGGAAGGCGCGAGCTTCTTCGAATCGTCCAGGCTGGCGAGCAGCGCCGCCGGCGCACGGGCGGGATCGAGCACGACAGCGGCAGCGAAAACCGGGCCGGCGAGCGGTCCCCGTCCGGCCTCGTCGACGCCCGCCACCGGGGCGGGCAGCGTGGCCTCCAGCGAGAAGTCAGGCATTCCGCGCGCGCGAGATCGCCTCGCGAATGAGTTCCCGCGCCGCCTCGACGTCGACCCACTGGGCCTCACTCACCCACTTGCCCTGCTCGAGGTCCTTGTAGTGCTCGAAGAAATGCTGGATTTGCGCCCGCAGGATTTCGGGCAAATCCCGATAGGACGCCACGCCTCGATAGAACGGATGGAGCTTGTCGACCGGCACAGCGAGGATTTTCTCGTCGGCACCCGCCTCGTCGCGCATCATCAGCGCGCCAACCGGTCGCGCGCGGATCACCGCCCCGGGCACCACGGGTGTCTGCGAGACGACCAGCACGTCGCAAGGATCGCCGTCGCCCGAGAGCGTGTGCGGGATGAAGCCGTAGTTGGCGGGATAGTGCATGGCGGTGTGCAGGAAGCGGTCGACGAACAGCGCACCCGACGCCTTGTCGATCTCGTACTTCACCGGCAGGCCGCCCTGGGGAATTTCGATCACGACGTTCACATCGTCGGGCGGGTTGCGGCCAGCGGGGATTCGGGAAATGTCCATGTCGCGACCTCGGTGAAGAGCGGGCAGGATGCGCCGGCAAACGAGCGGGAGCAAACATGCCGTCCACAGAGGATCCGGGAGCCGCGCGCATCGCCGCGATCCTGCGCGCCGACGCCGGCGCGATGGCCCAGCTCGCCGCCGTGCGCGCGCTCGCGCTGCCGGATGCCTGCACCGCGGCGGGGTTCCTCCGCAACCGCGTGTGGGACCATCTGCATGGCATCGCGCCCTCGCGACCACCGCCCGACATCGACGTCATCTATTTCGACGCCGCCGACCCCGCGGGCTCCCGCGAACCCGATCACGAGGCGGCCCTCGCGGCCGTCCTGCCCGGGCTTCCCTGGCAGGTGCGCAACCAAGCGCGCATGCACATCCCGAAGAATCTGCCGCCGCATCGCGACACGGCGGAGGCCATGACGTTCTGGCTGGAGAGTGTCACCCCGGTCGGCGCGCGACTGGAATCCGACGATCGCCTCACCATCGTGGCGCCGCTCGGTACCGACGACCTCCTCAATCTGGTCTGCCGGCCGACCGCCTGGGGCCGGCGCGAGCGCGCGGCCTACGAGGCGCGCATCGCGGCCAAGCGCTGGCGCGAATTGTGGCCGCGAGTGCGGTTTCTCGAGTGAGCGATGCCCACTAGAGCAGGCGCGCCTGTCTCGGATCGGCACGTCGGTCGACGCGCGCTTCGTCGGGGACGCGGAACTGCGTGGTGTCGAGGCGATAGCGCGCGCGGTTGAGGTCGAGCCGGCGCGCCGCCGCCGCGAAACGCTGGCGCAACAGCTCGGCATAGGCGCCCTCACCCTTCATCCGCCGGCCGAACTCGGCTTGGTACAGCGCCCCGCCGCGCATCTCACGCACCAGCCCCAGCACACGCTCCGCGCGGTCAGGGCGATGGGCGCGAAGCCACTCCTCGAACAGCTCCTTGATCTCAAGCGGCAGGCGCAGAACGATGTAGCTGGCGCGCGTCGCGCCGGCGGCGGCGGCGGCGTCCAGGATCGCCTCCATCTCGTGGTCGTTCAGGCCCGGGATCATCGGCGAGGTGAGCACGCCCACCGGGATGCCGGCATCGGCGAGCTGCTTAATCGCGTCGAGCCTTCGATGCGGCGCCGATGCGCGGGGTTCCATGTCGCGGGCGAGCGCGCGGTCGAGCGTCGTGATCGAGATCATCACCTCGGCGAGATTGCGTTTCGCCATCGGCGCCAGGATGTCGATGTCGCGCGTCACCATGTGGTTCTTGGTGACGATGCCCAGCGGATGGTTGAACGACTCCAGAGTGCGCAAGATCTGCCGCGTGACCTTGAGCTCGCGCTCGACCGGCTGGTAAGGGTCGGTGTTGGTGCCGAGCGCGATCACGTCGCAGCGGTACTTGGGCGCCGCCAACTCGCGGGCCAGCAGCGCCGCCGCCTCGGGCTTGTAGAGAAGCCGGGTCTCGAAATCGAGACCGGGCGAGAGGCCGAGATAGGCGTGGGTCGGCCGCGCGAAGCAGTAGATGCAGCCATGCTCGCAGCCGCGATAGGGATTGATCGAGCGGTCGAAACCGATATCGGGCGAGCTGTTGCGCGCGATGATCGTGCGGGTCGCGTCCCGGGTGAGGGTCGTGCGCAGTGGCGGCAACTCGTCGTCGGCATCGAGCGGCGCGGCGGCGCCCCAACCATCGTCGGTTCGCAGCCGCCGCTCGCGATCAAACCGGCTGGAGTCGTTCGACAGCGCCCCCCGCCCGCGCTGTTGCGGCGTGGCGACGGGATCGTCGGGATAGAGTGGATCGTCGGGGGTTTTCATCGCCCCGATTCATGAGAACAAAAAGGGAACGAGTCAAGCGCCCCATTCGACTCGGACAGCCCGGATGGCATCGGGCTCGAAGGCCATTGCGATCCGCCGGCGCAGATGCTCGCGCATGCGCGGTTCCAGGCCGGAATCGCTCCATTGCGCGGGATTCGCCGGATCGCGCGGCGCCGTCGTCTCGACCCGCCACCGCGCCATGAAGAGCGTGGTGCGCAGCCAGGTGAGGCGACGCATCGGGACGATCCACGGTCTGAGCGCCGCCGCCCGTTTCGGGCCTGCCTCGGCGAAGTACGTTTCCTCGAAAGCCGCGCGTTCCTCTGGCGAAAGCGCCACGCCAATGTCGGGGTGCCATAGGGTCGAGGTCGGCAGGCTGGCATGCGCGAGATCGATCGCGGCCGAACCGACATGGACCTTCTCCAGATCGACGAAGCGCGCGACACCCGACGCATCGATGATGAAGTTGCCGGGGTGCGTGTCGGCCAGCGCCACCGACAAGGGCTGCGGTCGGCGACCGAGCGCCAGCCCCATGGCGCGCACGGCGCGCAGCTCCTCGGCGATTTCCGCGCGCGCACGCGCCTCAGGCACCGCTCGATCGAGATAGCGCGCCGCCGCGACCTCCACGACCTCCAGCGTCGCGAGGAAGGGGTTCTCCTGACGTGGCAGCCCGAGTGCGGGGTCCGGCAGCGGGAGCGCGTGCAGCCGCGCGAGCGTTGTTGCGACCGCCGGCATTTCCTGCGGCAGGCGCGGCAGGCGACCCGCGATGAAGTCCACGATCAGGGCGCCCCCCGGCAGCGACTCACACGGAGGCACGACGTCATGCAGCCGCGGCGTGTGGCCGGCGGGCGCCAGGTGACGGAACGCGGCCGCCTGCAGCGCGAGCCGCCGCGCCGCGTCCGGATCGCCGGGATGCGCATAAGCGATGCGCGCCAACCGTCCATCCGCCAGGCGGACATGCCCATGGGCTGTCCCGGTCGCGGGCAGCTTCTCACCGGCGGCGATGGCGGCGAGTAGCGCGTTAGTCACGGGATCGCGCCGCGCACTTGGCGCTCACGGCCTGTCGGGACGATCCACGAAGCGCTCCGATGCAACGCGATGATGCGACGTCCGTGTCACCCACTGCGCGGCGCCTTGCCTTCATTCAGTCGCGGCATCAGTTCGGCGAAATTGCAGGGCCGGAATCGGATATCGAGCTGAAGCCGCAGGATGTCGTCCCAGCCGTCCTTGCAGGCGCCGGTCGAGCCCGGCAGCGCGAAGATGTAGGTGCCGTTGGCGACGCCCGCCACGGCACGGCTTTGCATGGTGGAGGTGCCGATCTTCTGGAACGAGATCCAGCGGAAGACCTCGCCGAATCCTTCGATGCGCTTCTCGAACAGACCCTCCAGCGCCTCGGGCGTCACGTCGCGGCCCGTCACGCCGGTGCCGCCGGTCGTGATCACCACCTCGACCGCGGGGTCGTCGATCCAGCGTTGCACCGTCGCGCGGATCAGCGCGATATCGTCGGTCACGATGGCGCGGTCGGCCAAACGATGGCCATCGCGGGCGATGCGCTCGACCAGCGTGTCGCCCGACTTGTCGGTTTCGAGCGTGCGGGTGTCCGAGACCGTCAGCACGGCGATGTTGACCGGCTTGAAGGGTCGGCTGTCGTCAATCCTGTTCATGCGCGCACTCTACATTTCCCCGCTCGCCGGCGCGAGCGCGCGGGGGGAGTGGTGCGTTCCGCTGGCGGCGCGACTTAAGGCCCGGTGAAGCGGCCGTAACTGCGCTCCGGCGTCCCGCGATAGAGCGACATATGGGTGTGGGTCGCTACGAACGGCTGACCGACGGCGCGACGCGCGAGCGCAACCGTGGTGCGGCCCGGCCGGTCGAAGCGATCACCGTTGGGGTGGAAACCGTCGGACGTCCAGACGCCCATGCCGATCGCGGTGAGTCGGTCGGCCGAGACGATGGCGTGAATCTTCGCGGGGTCGAAATCGAACTTGCGGATGGTGCCCCAGACGTTGCGCCACTGTTCACGCTCGGCGAGCTCCTGGCCGATCATAAAGTCGGTGAAGGTGCCGAACGCGATCATGTCGTCGGAGAAAAGCGGCCGAGCGCCCTCGTAGTCGACGGCGCGACAACGTACCGACAGATCGGCGAACCAGGTCTTTACCGCCGCGAGATCGTCGGAATGCGGCTCTTCGCGCAGCTTCATCGCTCTCTCCTCACCTGCCGTAGCGCGCCCACAGGGCCCGCTCTTCCATCGCATCCAGCGCGCCCGGCGCCAGCTCCTCGAGCCGCGCGCCAAGCCCGGCGCGGGCCAGCAGGCCGCGGCGCGGCCCGATCACCGGCAGCCGGACATCCTCGCCATAGCGTGCCCTCAGGGTCCCGCGCAGCTCGCCGAGCGAATCGACCAGCCCGAGTTCAAGTCCGCGGCGACCGGTCCAGAACTCGCCGGAGTACAGCGTCGCCTCGTCGCCCTTCAGTCGGCCGTCGCGCCGCGCGCGTACCCAGGCCTTGAAGTCGTCATGGATCTCCACCTGCAGCGCCTTCAGCCGCTCGACCTCATCGGCGCGCTCCGGCCGGAACGGATCGAGCATCGCCTTGCGGTCGCCCGAGGTATGGACACGCCGCTCGACTCCGATGCGATCCAACAACCCGGCAAAGCCGAACCCCGCGCTCACCACGCCGATGGACCCGACGACCGACGACGGATCGGCCACGATCTCGTCGGCGGCGCAGGCGAGCCAATAGCCGCCCGAGGCCGCGACGTCCTCGACAAAGGCGATCGTCGGAAGGCCCTTCTCTGCCGACAGGGCGCGGATGCGCTGGCCGATCAGCGAGGATTGCACGGGCGAGCCGCCGGGTGAGTTCACCGCGAAGGCGACCGCGCGGGCACGCCTTGTGTCGAACGCGCGCTTCAGGAGCGGCGCCACGGTCTCGATCGACAGGCCACCGCGCCCCAGCCGGCCCCCCGGCGCGATCACACCGGACAAGCGCACAACGGGAACGACCGGCGCGCGCCGGAAACGATCAGCGAGTTGCTTCCACATTGCCCGCACTGTCTGGGGGCCGGCCTCAGAAGGCAAGCGCGGCGGCGTCGCGCAGGATCGCCTCGGCCTCCTGCGTGTAGCCGCCCGCACTCTGCAGCGAGAGCGGCGTGGCCACGATGCGGCGCGCGGCGCCGCGCGCGGCCCGCACCAGCACGCGGCGCGACGGCTCGACGAGGCGGCTCGCTCGAGCCTGCAGCCCTGCCGCCTCAAGCGCGGCCTCCAGCTCACCCAGCCGATCGCTGCGATGGACCACGGTCAGCGTTCCGCCGGGCGCGAGGACTTCCCCCGCGCGGGCGATCCATCGCGCAAGGTCGGCGGTGGACTCGACGGTCGCCCGCGCCTTCACCGGATCGGGCGATGGATCGGCCACCGCCGCCGCAAGATAGGGCGGGTTGGTCGCGATGTGATCGAAGGTTCCGAAACTCCCCGGCCAAGCGCGGGCCAGATCGTGCTCGATGACGGCGAACCGATCGGAAAGCCCGTTCGAATCCGCGTTCTCGCGAGCGAGCGTCGCCAGCGGCGGCTGGACCTCGACGCCGGTCAGATGAAGGTCGGCGACCCGCGCCGCGAGGCAGAGGGCGACGGCGCCGACGCCGCAGCCGAGATCCAGGACCCGCTCGCCCGGTCGTGCGGGTACGGCGGCGGCGAGCAGTACGGCATCGACCGCGACCCGATAGCCGCGCGCCGGCTGGCGCAGCCGCACGCGCCCGCCAAGCAAGAGGTCTTCGGTTACCGCCCGGTTCACGGCCCGACCATAGACTGCCCGGGTGCACCCGTCGCTTTGCGGGGCTTGTCCGGGGCTGCTATTTCTTTCCGCCGATGACCAATGTCGTTCCCCTTGATGGGCGCCGCCGCGCACCCAGCCTCGATCCGCTGTTGGCGCTCTGCGCCGACGACATGGCGCGGGTCGACCGCGAGATTCTCGCCCGCCTGCGCTCGCCCGTCGGGCTGATCCCCGAAGTCGCCACCCATCTCGTGGGCGCCGGCGGCAAGCGCATGCGCCCGTTGCTGACCGTCGCGGCGGCGCGGCTGTGCGGCCACAATGGCGGCGACGACAAGCCGGTGCGGCTGGCGACCTGCGTGGAGTTCATCCATTCCGCGACGCTTCTGCACGACGACGTCGTGGACGAAAGCGCGCTGCGCCGCGGCAAGGCGACCGCAAATGCCGTGTGGGGCGACAAGGCGCCGGTGCTGGTTGGCGACTTCCTGTTCACGCGCGCCTTCGAGCTGATGGTCGAGGTGGGCTCGCTGGAAATCCTCGGCGTCCTGAGCAAGGCCTCATCGACCATCGCCGAAGGCGAGGTGCTGCAGCTCGTCACGCAGCGCAATGTCAGCACGCCCGAGGCCACGTACCTCGAAGTCATCAAGGGCAAGACCGCGCGGCTGTTCGCGGCGGCCGCCGAAGTGGGCGCGATGGTCGCGGGCAAGACGGGTGCGGAGCGTGTGGCGCTGGAAAGCTACGGCGAGAGCCTCGGCATCGCCTTCCAGCTGGTCGACGACGCGCTCGACTATTCGGGCCGCGAGGCGCGACTGGGCAAGACGGTGGGCGACGACTTCCGCGAGGGCAAAATCACACTGCCGCTGATCCTCGCCTTCCTGCGCGGCGGCAACGTCGAACGCGAGTTCTGGCGGCGCACCATCGAGCGGCTGGAGCAGCGCGACGGCGATCTCGCCCATGCCCAGGAGCTTCTGGAGCGGCATGGCGCCATCGCCGACACGTTCGAGCGGGCCCGCCACTACGGCGCCGTCGCCCGCGACGCGCTGGGTCTCTTCCCGGACAGCCCGCTCAAGGCCGCGCTCTGCGAGGCCGTCGAGTTCACCATCGACCGCGCGCACTGAGCGGCCAGGCGATGGCCCGGCATATCCTCGCCATCGACCAGGGCACCACCAGCACCCGCGCCATCGTTTTCGACGACCAGGCGCGGCCGTTGGCCACGGCGCTGCGCGAGCTGCCACAGATCTTTCCGAAACCCGGTTGGGTCGAGCACGATCCGGAAGAGATCTGGCGCGCCACCGTCGCGGTCTGCCGCGAGGCGCTGGCCCAGGCGCAGCTGACGGCGCGCGACTTGGCCGGGATCGGCATCACCAACCAACGCGAAACCGTCGTGGTGTGGGACCGGGCCACGGGGCAGCCGATCCACAATGCCATCGTCTGGCAGGACCGCCGCACCGCCGAGCGTTGCGCGGATCTCAAGAAAGCCGGTCACGAGGCGGCGGTGACGGCACGCACCGGACTTCTGCTCGACCCCTATTTCTCCGGCACCAAAATCGCCTGGATTCTGGACAATGTCGGCGGCGCCCGCGCGCGCGCCGCGCGGGGCGAGTTGGCCGCCGGCACGATCGAATGCTTCCTGCTGTGGCGCCTCACCGGCGGCAAGGTCCATGCGAGCGACGCCAGCAACGCCAGTCGCACGCTGCTGCTCGATATCGCGCGGGGCGCCTGGGACGATGATCTCTTGAAGCTGTTCGATGTGCCGGCCTCGCTGCTGCCGGCGGTCGTCGATTGCGCGGGCCCGCTCGGCACGACGGTGCCCGAAATTCTCGGCGCACCGGTGCCGGTGCTGGGTATGGCGGGCGACCAGCAGGCAGCGACGCTGGGCCAGGCCTGCGTCCGGCCCGGCATGGTGAAGGCGACCTACGGCACGGGCTGCTTCGCGATGCTGAACACAGGTCCCGAGATTCTGCGCTCGCGCCATCGGTTGCTGTCGACCGTGGCATGGCAGCTTGGAGGCCAGCGCACCTACGCGCTCGAGGGCAGCATCTTCGTCGCGGGCGCCGCGGTGCAGTGGTTGCGCGATGGCCTCAAGCTGATCGAGAAATCCTCCGACGTCGCGGCACTGGCCGCGAAGGCGAAACCCGATCATGGCGTCGTGCTGGTGCCGGCCTTCGTCGGCCTCGGCGCTCCCTATTGGGACGCCGACGCGCGCGGAGCTCTCCTGGGCCTCACCCGCGACAGTGGCCCCGCAGAGATCGCGGCCGCGACACTCGACTCGGTCTGCCACCAGACGCGCGACCTCACCGAGGCGATGGCGGGCGATGGTGCGGCGATCGCAGCTTTGCGGGTCGATGGCGGCATGGTGGTGAACGATCCGCTGATGCAGCGCCTCGCCGACACGCTGGGACTCGCCGTCGAGCGGCCACGCGTCACCGAGACCACCGCGTTGGGGGCGGCGTTCCTGGCCGGGCTCGCGGCGGGCCTCTGGCCATCGCTCGACGCCCTGTCCGCGACCTGGGCACTGGACCGCGCTTTCGCTCCGGCGGAACCCGCCGCAGCCCGCGACCGGCGGCATGCCGCCTGGAAGGCTGCGGTCACGCGGGTGCGCACGGGCGCCTGATCCGCGCTTCCGGTGCGCCCGCCGCCGCTATAGGTTGCCGGCCGTCATGACCCGAGCCAATCCGATCTATTGCGGCATCGACACCACCGACCTCATGGGGGCGGCGAAGCTCATTCGCGCCCTGGCCGAGGGACAGCATCCGGCGGTGGGCGGCATCAAGCTGGGGCTGGAGTTCTTCCTCGCCCATGGCGCACCGGGTGTGCGCTACGCCTTTCCCGAACCGCTGCGGGCGGCGGGCACCGGCTTCTTTCTCGATCTGAAGCTGCACGACATTCCCAACACGGCAGCGGGCGGCATCCGCGCCGTGGCCGACCTCGCGCCGACCTACATCACCGTTCACACCGCGGGCGGCGCTGAAATGATGCGGGCGGCCGCCGCCGAAGCGCGCGCGCAGGCGACGCGTCTCGGCGTTGCGAGGCCCAAGCTTTTGGGTGTGACGGTGCTGACCTCGCTCGATACCGCCGATCTCGCCGCGATGGGCGTGCCCGCGGCACCCTCGGATCAGGTGCGGAGGCTCGCGGCGCTCGCCCGCGCCAATGACCTCGATGGCGTGATCTGCTCGCCGCTCGAGATCGCAGCCCTGCGGGCCGATCTCGGCTCCGACTTCGTGCTGATGGTGCCCGGCATCCGCCCCGCCGGCAGCGCCGCCAACGACCAGAAGCGGGTCATGACGCCGGGCGAGGCGGTACGGCTGGGCGCCAGCCACTTGGTGGTAAGCCGGCCGATCGCGCAGGCTGCCGATCCGCGGCAGGCCGCGCTCGCCATCGCCCGCGAGGCCGGCGTCAACCTGCCGTGAGCCTCGACGTCAAGATTTGCGGCCTCTCGACGCCTGAGACGCTGGACGCGGCGGTGACGGCGGGAGCGCGCTGGGTCGGTTTCGTCGCCTATCCGCCCTCGCCCCGGCATATCGATACCGCCACGCTCGCCACGCTGGGCGCCCGTGTGCCCGGTTCGGTCGGACGTGTGCTGCTGTCGGTCGATGCCGACGACGCGTTGCTGGCCGAGCGCATCGCCACGGGTGTGGTCGACCTCCTGCAGTTGCACGGCGCGGAATCGCCGGCTCGCGTCGCGGCGATCCGCCAGCGCTTCGGCAAGCCCGTGATGAAGGTCGCCAAGGTCGCGTCAGCGTCCGATATCGACTCCGTCATCCGCGACTTTGGCGGGATCGCGGATCGGCTGATGTTCGACGCGGCCGGTGGCGTCCTGCCTGGCGGCAATGCTCAAAGCTTCGACTGGCGCTTGCTCGCGGGTGTCACCATCCCGCGCCCCTGGATGCTGGCGGGCGGGCTGACGGCGGCGAACGTCGCCGAGGCGGCGCGCATCTCGGGCGCCACGACCCTCGACGTTTCCTCTGGCGTGGAAAGCGCGCGCGGGGTGAAATCAGCCGCACTGATCCGCGCCTTCATCGCGGCGGCGCAAGGTAGGGGAGGCACGACATGAAGACCGAGAAGCGGCTCAAGGAACTGGGCATCGAGCTCGCGCCCGCGGTGGCGCCGGTGGCGAACTACGTGAACGCGGTGCGCACCGGCAATCTCCTGTTCCTCGCCGGCAAGGGGCCGGGTCAGCCCGGCAAGCCGATGCCGACCGGCAAGGTCGGTCGCGACATGACCAAGGAGCAGGCCTACATCCATGCCCGCGAGACCGGGCTCAGCCTGATCTCGGTGATGAAGGCGGAGCTGGGCGATCTCGATCGCGTGAAACGGATCGTGAAGCTGCTCGGCATGGTGAATGCGGTGCCCGAGTTCGGCGATCATCCCGAGGTGATCAACGGCTGCTCGGATCTCTTCGTGCAGGTGTTCGGCGA
The DNA here is from genome assembly GCA_016870115.1 of Alphaproteobacteria bacterium. Lineage (GTDB taxonomy): Bacteria > Pseudomonadota > Alphaproteobacteria > Reyranellales > Reyranellaceae > VGCH01. The sequence continues at coordinate 62,204 of VGCH01000008.1, forward strand.
TCGCGGGCGACACGCCCGCTCGGCCGTCGGCATGGGCTCGCTGCCCCGCGGCATTCCAGTCGAGATCGAGGCGATCGTCGAGATCGAGCCGGACCCGCCCGCGAAAGCGCGCCGCATCAAGCCGATCGGAAAGACCAAAGCGGCGAAGAAGAAAAAGAAGCGCTGATCAGCAGCCGAGCTTCGTCGCGACATCCTCGATCGTCTGGCCGACGACGTCCCAATCGCCGTCGGGCGCGAAGTCGAGCTTCTGGTGCGGGCCATACTCGGTCGGCCGATGCACGAACGCGGTCTTCAGGCCGCACTTCTGCGCGGCACGCAGATCGTTGTTGTGGGCGGCCACCAGCATCACCTGGGCGGGCTCGAGATACATGCTGCGCACGACGCCGAGGTAGGAGTCGGGATCGGGCTTGTAGTGCCGGAACGTCTCGCCCGAGAAGCAGTGATCCCACGGGATGCCGGCGTTCTTGGCCATATTGATCAGCAGCGCCACATTGCCGTTGCTGAGCGTCGCCACCACGAACTTCTTCTTGAGCCGGCCGATGCCCCCGACCGAGTCGGGCCAGGGCCGCAGTTTGTGCCAGAGCCGCGTGAACTCCCAGGCCGCCGCCTCGCCGGGATGATCGAGGCCACGCTTCGCGAGCAGCATCGCGAACGCCTCCTTGTGCAGCTCGTCGATGTTGGTCCAGGGCAACTCGCCCGACCGCACCCGCGCCATCTGCGGCTGGTAGAGCCCCCGCCATTCGTCGGCGAAGCTAGTCCAGTCGGTGGCGAGCCCGTGGCGGCGGCCAAGCGCCGGCAGATCCTCGATGAGACTGCCGCGCCAGTCGACCACCGTGCCGAACACATCGAAGATGCAGACCTTGAGGTTGGCGAACGCGGCGGTCATCGATAGCCTCTCCGGATGGCGACGCGGCAAGATACGTTGGTCTTCGACGACGGCAAGGCCCGATGTGGCTGGGTGAGCGACGATCCGCTCTACCGCCTCTACCACGACACCGAGTGGGGACGACCGGTGCGCGATCCGCACGGGCTATTTGAACTGCTGATCCTGGAAGGCTGCCAGGCCGGCCTCAGCTGGATCACGGTGCTGCGCAAGCGCGAGCGCTATCGTACGGTCTATGACGGTTTCGATCCCCACAAGATCGCGCGCTACCGACCGGCGAAGCTCGCCAAGCTGTTGGCCGATCCCGGCATCGTGCGCCACCGCGGCAAGATCGAGGCCAGCGTCACCAACGCCCGCGCCTGGCTCGAGCTTGAGGCGCGTGAGGGTTCGGCAGTGCGATGGCTCTGGGGCTTCGTGGATGGGGCGCCGCGGCGCAACCGCCCGGCGACGCTGAAGCAGGTGCCGGCGCGTACGCCCGAGAGCGACGCGATGTCGAAGGCGCTGAAGAAGGCCGGCTTCAAGTTCGTCGGTTCGACCATCTGCTATGCGTTCATGCAGGCGAGCGGCATGGTCGACGATCATGTGGCGGGCTGCCACTGCGCGCGGGAGTAGGATCATGTCGAAGCGGGTGTTCATCGCGGCACTGGGAACGGAGACCAACCAGTTCGTGCCCTTCCCCACCGACCTCGCCGCCTTCGCCGAGTACGGCATCTGGCGGGGCGACGCCACGCGCCATCCGCCGACCTCGTTCACGGGTCCGCTGCATGTCTGGCGCCGCGAAGCCGAGGCGCGCGGCTGGACCGTGATCGAGGGACTCGCCACCTTCGCGTCGCCCTCGGGCACCACGGTGCGCGCCGTCTACGAAGGCTTCCGCGAGGAGATCCTGGCCGGCATTCGCGCGGCGATGCCGCTCGATGCCGTCCTGCTGAACGTTCACGGCGCGATGGTGGCCGACGGCTACGACGACTGCGAAGGCGATCTCTTGAGCCACGTGCGCGCCATCGTGGGGCCGACGGTGGCGGTGGGTGCCGAGTTCGACCTGCATTGCCACCTCACCCAGCTGATGCTCGACAGCGCCGACGTGCTGGTCGGCTACAAGGAATACCCGCACACCGATCCCATGGAGCGGGCCGCCGAGCTGTTTGCGATCGTGGCCGACACCGTCATGGGCAAGGTGCGGCCCGTGATGGTCCGGCACGATTGCCGCATGATCGCGCAATACCGGACCTCGGTGCCGCCGATCGACGAGTTCGTGCGGCGCATGAAATCCTTCGAGGGGCGCGATGGCATCCTGTCGGTGTCGCTCAGTCACGGCTTCGCCTTCGCCGATGTCGAGGATGTCGGCACCCGAACGCTGGTGGTGGCCGACGGCGACCGCACCAAGGCCGAGGCGCTGGCGCGTCAACTGGGCCGCGAGCTGTGGGACAATCGCGAGCGCTACGCCACGCGTTATCTCACGGTCGAGCAGGCGATGGAGGCCGCGGGCCGGCACAACCAGGGCACGCTGGTGCTGGCCGATCGCGCCGACAATCCCGGCTCCGGCGCGCCCGGCGACTCGACCTTCCTCCTGCAGGCGCTGATCCAGCGACGGCTGGGCCCGACGCTGTTCGGCGTGATGTGGGACCCGCAGGCGCTCAAGGTGGCGCAGGCCGCGGGCGAGGGCGCGACGCTCACCATGCGCCTGGGCGGCAAGGCGGGCGCGGTGAGCGGCATGCCGGTCGATCTCGAGGTCACCGTGCATCGGCTCGCGCGCGACGTGCGCCAGCCCTACGGCCCGGTGATGGCGCCGCTGGGCGACATGGCGCTGCTCAAGAGCGAGCATGTCGATATCGCGATCAATGGCCTGCGCACCCAGACCTTCCACGCTGACGCCTTCCGCGCGGTCGGCGCGGAGCCCACCGACTACCGCACCGTGGTGGTGAAGTCCGCGCAGCATTTCTACAACGGCTTCGCCGGACTCGCCCGCGAGGTGCTCTACGTGGCCTCGCCCGGCGCCGCCGACCCCGACGTCACCCGCCTGCCCTACCGCAAGCGCCGCACCCCGTTTTGGCCCAAGGTCGCCGACCCGTGGGCGTGAGGTCGGGCGCGCGCTAGACTGGCCTCCAAGAATGAAAGGAACGACACATGAAAATCGCCGTGGTTGGCGCCGGCGGGCGCATGGGGCGGATGCTGGTGCGGGAGCTGGGGCGGCGCGCGGGTGCTGAGCTGGCGGCGGCCTGCGAGGGGCCGGGCTCGAGCTGGGCCGGCCGCGATTCGGGCGAGCTCGCGGGGCTGGAGCCCAACGGGGTGAAGATCGGCACCGACGCGGGCGCGGCGATCGGCGCGGCCGACGCGCTGATCGACTTCACGGTGCCGGCGGCGACGGCGGCGCACGCGGCACTCGCGGCCGAGCGCGGGCGCGCGATGGTGATCGGCACCACGGGGCTCGACGCGGCGCAGACCGCGGCCGTCCACGCGGCGGCCAAGCGCGTGCCGGTCCTGTGGGCGGCCAACATGGCGCTCGGCGTCAATGTGCTGCTGGCGCTGGTCGAGAAGACGGCCGCGATGCTGGCCGCGGACTACGACATCGAGGTGCTGGAGATGCACCATCGCCACAAGATCGACGCGCCCTCGGGCACGGCGCTGGCCCTCGGTCGCGCGGCGGCGGCGGGCCGCGGGGTCGCGCTGGAGAAGGTCTGGCGCAAGACGCGCGATGGCCACACCGGCGCGCGGCCGTCGGGCGAGATCGGCTTCGCCACGCTGCGCGGCGGCGAGGAGGTCGGCGTGCACACCGTGATGTTCGCCGCCGCAGGCGAGCGGCTGGAACTCGGCCATCGCAGCTTCAGTCGCGAGACCTACGCCGCCGGCGCGGTGACGGCGGCGCTCTGGCTCAGGGGCAAACCGGCCGGCCTCTACGGCATGAAGGACGTGCTGGGATTGTAGCGCACCGCCGATGGCGCGGGCACCGCGTCATCCCGAGCGCATGCGGGGGATCTTTCGGGTCCAGGAGAGACCCTTCCCTCCGCCCGAGCGTCAGCCCGCGAGCACGTCGCCCGCGATGAAGCGGCCGTCGGCATAGAGCAGCGGTCGGGCGGTGGGGTCGAGCGCCAGCTCGACGATTTCGCCGACATAGATCGTGTGCGTGCCGGCGGCCAGCCGCGCGACCAGCCGGCAGTCGAACGAGACGGGGCAGCCCGCGAGCGCCGGCGCGCCGGTGACGAGCGTGCTCCAACTGCCCATGCCTTCGAAGCGCGCGTCGCCCTCGATGCCATCCATGCCGGCGAAGCGCTCGGCGATCCGGCGATGTGCGGGCGCGAGGATGTTGACGCAGAAGATGCCGGCTTCACCCAAAGGATCGTGCGCCGACGCGCTCTTGTTCACGCAGGCGAGGATCTGCGGCGGGTCGGCCGAGACCGAACAGACCGCCGTCGCGGTGAGGCCGCCGCGCTGGCCCGCGTGCCGGGTCGTGACCAACGCCACGCTCGCCGCCAGATGCCGCATGCCCGCCTTGAACCGCGCCGGATCGATCGCCATGCCGCTCCTCTACAGGCCCCGCGAGGGGCGGAAAACCTTGTCACAAAACGGCAGTATTGACGCAACGCAAATGTCACCCGGATGGCCGCGCTTTCGCGTTGCGCCGCGCGCATGAGCGGGCTGGGATGGGACGATGGCCTACTCCGATCCCCCGCCCCCTTCGCCGCCCACAGCCGACGTGGCGTGGCGCAGCGAGGTCGCGCGCTGTCGTGCCGATCTCGCCCGCCATCGCGCGTCGGTCCTGGCGCATGCCCGGCCGGCGGGAATTCATGGCGTGCGGGTCAGCCTGCGGCGTCTGCGCGGTGCGGCGCGCCTGTTCGCTGATGCCTGGCCGGACGCAGGGACCGACGCGCTGGCGGCCGAGGCCGCACGCATCGCGCGCGCCTGCGGTCCGGCACGCGACATCGAGGTGTTTCTCGGCGAGACACTGCCCGACGCCGGCAAGGCGGGTGCGGTCTCCGCCGAGGATCTGGCGGCGCTGCGGCGGGTCGGCCTGAAGCTGAAGCGCGTCAGACGCGCGGCGGCGCGGGCGGCGCTACAGGGGGAGCAATTCACCGCTTTCGAGGCGATGCTGGCGGCGGCCGAGGCGGCACCTGCGGACGGGGCGCCGCCGTTGCGGGAGTTCGCGCAAGCCGCGCTCGCCAAGGCCGATCAGCGGGTGCGCAAGCGCGGGCGCGGTCTGGCGCGCCTGAAGGACGCCGGGCGGCACCGGCTGCGGCTCGCGGTCAAGAAGGCGCGCTACGCCGCGCAGACGCTCGCGGCCTCGTTCGAGCCGGCGGCGGCGGCGTCCTACGCCGAGGCGACGGCGCGGCTGCAAGGAGCGCTGGGTGCCGTCACCGATGCCGCGACGGCCCGCGCCGTGCTGGACGATATCGCGGGCGCGGCGCGCCCGGCCGACAGTGCGCGCATCGCGCAGGCGGGACGGGCGATCCTGCGCTTCGTCACCCGCGAGGGCCGCCGGCGCGAACGCAAGCTCGACCGGGCCTGGAGGGTGTTTCGGGCGGCGCCGCCCTTGTGGCGCTGACGGCCGGGTTCCGGCGCCCGCCCGGCTGGGCTATAAGGCCGTCATGACCCAGACCGCCCCGGCGCCGGAAGAGCGCATTCCCGTGACCGTGCTGACCGGCTTTCTTGGCAGCGGCAAAACCACGCTGTTGAACCGACTGCTGCGCCGGCCGGAGCTTTCCGACACTGCCGTCATCATCAACGAGTTCGGCGAGATCGGGCTCGACCATCTGCTGGTCGAGAAGAGCGATGACGAAGGCATGGTGACGCTGAATTCGGGCTGCCTCTGCTGCACCGTGCGCGGCGACCTCGTGCGCACCATGAGCGAGCTGTTCCTGAAGCGCGCACGCGGCGAGATCTCGTCCTTCAAGCGCATGGTGGTGGAGACCACGGGTCTCGCCGATCCCGCGCCCATCCTGCACACTCTGATGAGCGATCCGCTGCTGGCCTCGCGCTATCGCCTCGATGGCGTGGTGACGACGGTCGACGGCGTGAACGGCGCGGGCACGCTCGACAGCCATCAGGAGGCGATAAAGCAGGCCGCCGTCGCCGACCGGCTCCTGTTGACCAAGACCGATATCGCCGACGCGCCGGCGCTGGCCGCGCTGCGCGGTCGGCTGCACACGCTGAACCCCGGCGCGCCGCTCGAGACGGTGGCGGCGGGCGAGGTCGATCCCGCGCGCATCCTCAATGCCGGCCTCTACAATCCCGACACCAAGACCGCCGACGTCCGGCGCTGGCTTCAGGCCGAGGCCTACGACCACGCCCATGACGGGCACAGCCATCATCACCACGAGCACGGGCACGGGCATGGGCATGGGCATGACCATCACCACGACCACGCGCATGGCGCCGGCGACGGCCAGGACCCGCACGACAAGAACCGCCACGACGACCGAATCCGGGCGTTCTGCATGACCTTCGACGAGCCGATGAGCTGGTCGACGGTGGCGGCGGCATTCGACGCGCTGGTGACCTATCGCGGGCCCGACCTTCTGCGCATCAAGGGCATCCTGAACGTCAAGGACACGCCCAAGCCGGTCGTGGTTCATGGCGTGCAGCACGTGTTCCATCCGCCAGCGACGCTTGAGGCTTGGCCGGAGGGCGACGATCGGCGCAGCCGCGTGGTGTTCATCACGCGCGACATCGGCGAGAGCACGATCCGCAAGGTGTTCAATTCGTTCTTCGACGCCGAGAAGAAGGGCTGGGCCGCACCCACTGGCTGACGTGCTGGAGCGGAACAGGATCAGGTGGAACCGCATGGGGTCCCACCCGGTCCCATTCGCGCGCACCATCGGTGTGTGTTGCAGGGGGCACCATGACTTCAGCTGATTCCAGCTGAACGCAGAGTGCGCTAGGGTCGGACATGGCCAAGTCCAAGACCGCGCCCGCCGTCGTCGACAAGCCGATGCGGCACCTCTTCCTGATCGACGGGTCGGGCTACATTTTCCGTGCCTATTTCGCGCTGCCGCCGATGAACCGGCCGGACGGCACGCCGGTCAACGCCGTGCTGGGCTTCGCGCGTATGCTGACCCAGCTGCTGGAAGTTCCCGAGGTCGATCACGTGGCGGTGATCCTCGATGCCGGCCGCACCACTTTCCGCAACGAGATCTATCCCGAATACAAGGCGCACCGGCCGGAGCCCCCGGAGGATCTGCGACCGCAGTTTCCGCTGATCCGCGAGGCCGCCACCGCGTTCGGCATGCCCTCGATCGAGCTGCCGGGATTCGAGGCCGACGATCTGATCGCGACCTATGCGCGGCTGGCGCTGGCGGCGGGAGCCCGCTGCACCATCGTGTCCTCCGACAAGGACCTGATGCAGCTGGTGCGGCCGGGCGTCGAGCTGATGGACCCGATGAAGCAGCGGCGCATCGGGCCAGCCGAAGTGATCGAGAAGTTCGGCGTCCCGCCGGAGCGCGTGGTCGATGTCCAGGCGCTGGCGGGCGATTCCACCGACAATGTGCCGGGCGTCTCCGGCATCGGGCTGAAGACGGCGGCGCAGCTCATCACCGAGTATGGCGATCTCGAAACGCTGCTGGCGCGGGCGGGCGAGATCAAACAGCCCAAGCGCCGCGAGGCCCTGCTCACCAACGCCGGCCTCGCGCGCATTTCGCGCGATCTGGTGCGGCTGCGCGACGACGTCCCGCCGCCGGTCGATCCCGAGACCTTCGACAAGCGCCGGCCCGATCCCAACGTGCTGCTGCCCTGGCTGGAGACGCAGGGCTTCAACAGCCTGATCCCGCGCTTCACCCGCGAACTGGGGCCCGCCACGGCGCCGGTCGCGGTCGGCAACCCGGCCGTGACGTCGAGCGCCGAGGCGGCGACCACTGACGCAGCGGCCAGCGCGGAGACACCGGCCGACACGGCGGCCTTCGTGCCCGCCAGCTACGAGCTGATCCAGGACTTGCCGGCGCTCGAGGCCTTCGTCGCCGAGGCGACGCGGGCCGGCACCGTGGCCTTCGACTGCGAAACCGACGCGCTCGATGCGCTGGGCGCGGGGCTGGTCGGTGTCTCGATGGCGCTGCTCGATGGGCCCTGGGGCAATGTCGATTCACCCCGTCGGCGCGCGGTCTATGTGCCCCTCGCCCATCGCGCGCCGGGCGGCGCCCAGGGTGCGCTCGATCTGGGCGGCGGTGGCGAAGCCGCGGGCGATGGCGCCCTGCTGGCGGGTCAGATTCCGATTGCCGAGGCGATCGCGCGGCTGAAGCCGCTTCTGGAAGATCCCGCCGTGCTGAAGGTTGGCCAGAACATCAAGTACGACATGGCGGTGCTGCGCCGGCACGGCGTCACCATCGCGCCGGTCGACGACACGATGCTGATCTCCTTCGTGCTCGACGCTGGCTCGCACGGCCACGGCATGGACGAGCTCTCCGAACGGCATCTCGGCCACAGCACCATCAAGTTCGCCGACGTGGCCGGCTCGGGCCGCAACCAGACGAGCTTCGACCGGGTGGCGCTGGAGCGGGCTCGCGACTACGCCGCCGAAGACGCCGACGTCACCATGCAGCTCTGGAAGCGACTGAAGCCCCGGCTCGCGCGCGACCGACTCACGACGCTCTACGAGACCGTCGAACGGCCGCTGATCCCCGTGCTGGCCGATATGGAACGCGCCGGCATCAAGGTCGATGTGGCGAAACTGGCCGGCCTCAGCGCCGACTTCGAACGGCGACTGGTCGATCTCGAGCGCGAGGCGCACGCGATCGCGGGCCGCGAGTTCAACGTCAATTCGCCGCGCCAGCTGGGCGAGATCCTGTTCGATGAACAAAAGCTGCCGGGGGGCAGGCGCAACAAGACGGGTGCCTGGTCGACCGACGCCTCGGTGCTGGACGATCTCGCCGCGCAAGGCCACGCGCTGCCGGTGAAGGTGCTGGAGTATCGCCAGCTCGCGAAGCTCAAGAGCACCTACACCGACGCGCTGGTGCGCGAAGTGAGACCCGCCACGGGCCGCGTCCACACCTCGTACCACATGACCGGCGCCGCGACCGGCCGGCTCGCCTCGACCGACCCGAACCTGCAGAACATCCCGGTCCGCACCGAGGAAGGTCGCAAGATCCGCGAGGCGTTCGTCGCCGAACCGGGCCATGCACTGCTGTCGGCCGACTACTCGCAGATCGAACTCCGGCTTCTGGCGCATGTGGCGGAGATCGACACGCTCAAGGCCGCGTTCGCGCGCGGCGACGATATCCACGCCATCACCGCCTCGGAAATGTTCGGCGTGCCCGTGAAGGGCATGGACCCGCTGGTGCGTCGCCGCGCCAAGGCGATCAATTTCGGCATCATCTACGGCATCTCGGCGTTCGGTCTTGCCGCCCAGCTCGGCATCCCCCAACCCGAGGCGCGCGACTACATCGCGGCCTACTTCAAGCGCTATCCCGGCATCCGCGACTACATGGAACGGACCAAGGAGTTCGCCCGCAAGAACGGCTGGGTGGCCACGCCCTTCGGGCGACGCATCCATCTGCGCGGCATCAACGAGAAGAACGCCGGCATGCGCGGCTTCGCCGAGCGCGCCGCCATCAACGCGCCGCTGCAGGGTGGCGCGGCCGACGTGATCAAGCGGGCGATGATCCGCCTGCCCGGAGTGCTCGCCCGCGAAGGCTTGGCCGCGCGGATGCTGCTGCAGGTACACGACGAGTTGCTGTTCGAGGTGCCCGAGGCGGAACTCGCGCGCACCGCCGAGGTCGCGCGGCGCACCATGGAGACTGCCGCGACGCTCTCGGTGCCGCTGACCGTCGAGACCGGTCACGGCGCAACCTGGGCAGCCGCGCATTGAGGGAACGGAAGGACACGCGATGAAGATCTGGGGTCGGGCGAACTCGATCAACGTGCAGAAGGTGTTGTGGGCAGCCGATGAATGCGGCCTCTCCGTCGAGCGCGTCGATGTCGGCGGCGCTTTCGGGGGCAACGACCAGAAATGGTACCTCGACATGAATCCCAACGGCGTCGTGCCGACCATCGACGATGGCGGCCGCACGATCTGGGAGAGCAACAGCGCGGTCCGCTATCTCGCCACCCGCTACGCTCGCGGCTCGCTGTGGTCCGAGGATCCCGGCGAACGGTCGGAGGCCGATCGCTGGATGGATTGGCAGCTCTCGACCGTGTCGGAGTGCATGCGAGTGATCTTCTGGGGCCTCGTCCGCACGCCGCCGGAGAAGCGCGACATGGCGGCGATCGGTGCCGCCGCGCGCGACGCCGGTAAGCTCTACGGCCGGCTCGACGCGCATCTCGCGACGCACCGCTACGTGGCGGGCGAACGCTTCACGATGGGTGACATTCCCGTCGGCTGCTTTGCCTATCGTTACTTCGCGCTCGATGTTGAGCGGCCCGCCCTGCCGCACTTGCGCGCCTGGTACGAACGGCTGATGACGCGGCCCGCCTATGCGCGGCACGTCGCAATCAAGATGACCTGATGTTCCCGTCGCGGCGGGCCTGCGCCTCGAGAAAGGTGGCGCGCATGCTTGCCAGATCGACCTCAAGCCCAGTGAAGAGCCAGAACGCGTCGGCCGCCTGGTGCACGCACATGCCGCCGCCATCGAGCGTGCGGGCGCCGCGACCAGCCGCTTCGATCAGAAACGCCGTCCGGATGGGCGTGTAGATCGCGTCGGCGGCCCACTGGTCGGCGCGCAGGACACCCTCGGGCACCGGATTGCCGGCGATCCCCGTCATACCAATAGGTGTTGCGTTCGCGACGCCGGAGGCGCGGCTGATTTCGGCGGCGAGGTCGTCGGCGACCCGTGCCGCTGCAGGGCCAAATCGCCGTCGAAGATCGGCCATCAGCCCGTCGCGGCGCGCGACGTCGGTGTCATGCACAACCACTTCCGCAGCACCGAGATCCTTCAGGGCGAAGGCGATAGCGCGGCCGGCGCCGCCTGCGCCCACCACCACGGCGCCGCGTCCTGCAACAGCCGCCTCTCCCAACCCGTCACGAAAGCTCGCGCGAAACCCCAGACGATCTGTGTTGTAGCCGGTGGCGCGGCCCGCGCCATCGAACACCACCGTGTTGAACGCTCCGGTCTCAGCGGCGTCGGCCGACAAATCGTCGAGCAGCGGGATCACGGCCTGCTTGCAGGGGAAGGTGATGTTGAGTCCGGCGAATCCTGCTGTTCGCGCCGCTTCGAAGAGCGCGCGCAAATCGCGACCGACCAGCACATCGAGATCCATCAAGTGGTACAGCCCGCGACGGCCGGCCGCCGCCAGTGCCGTCTCATGCAGCGCCGGACTCAGCGACTTGCCGATGTTGGCACCAATCAGGCCGATCAATGTGTCGTTGCCGCTCATCGCTGAGGCGCGACCGCCAGCGCCTTCCCGAATCCGTAGAGCGTCATGGCAGCGCCTCGCCCAGTCACACCAGCCGGTAGACCTCGACCGGCTGGTCGCGTCCCTTCACGTGGCGCATGACCGGATCCGGCAGCCGGCCGAGCGCGGACCGATCGGTCGTCGCCTCGATCGTGTCGCCGCTCACCAGCAGCACGACCTCGTCGGTCTCGGACATGAATTCCTTGCCCATCTGCTCGAAACGCTGCGCCACATTCACGGTGTCGCCCACGACGGTGTAGTTCACCCGCCCCGGTGCCCCGATATTGCCGACGATGGCGCGGCCCGAGTGCAGCCCGATGCGCAGCCGCACCGGCGCCAGCCCACGCGCGCGGCGCGCGGCATTGTCGTGTCGGACCACCTCGGCAATCACGCGCGCGGCCCGGATCGCGGCATCGGCATGATCGTTCATTCGGCTTATGCCGCCCCAGACGGCCATCACGCAATCGCCGATGTACTTGTCGATCATGCCCTGTTCCTGCTCGATGCAGGCGCCCAGCAGGGCGAAATGGTGGTTGAGGAGGTCGGCCGTCTCCTGCTCCGGCAGATCCTCCGCCTGCGGCGTGAAGGCCACGATGTCGGTGAACATCACCGTGACGTCGCGCCGCCGCGAGGCGAGCCCATCCTCGCCCGCCGCCATGAGACGGAACACCAGCCGGCGCGGCACATAGGCACCGAACCACTTGAGCGCAGCGCGGGCTTTCTCGAGGCTGAGGCCCGCGTCGTCGATCTCCCGCAGGCGCGAGCGATGATCGAGCGGCCGATCGAACTCCAGCCGCTCGATCGCCTCGGCGGCATCGGTCAACACGCGGATCGAGCGCGCCATGCGCAGGCCGATCAGGAGCGCCAGCAAGGCGGCAATCAGCAGCGACGCGGCACCCACGATCGCCCCGTTGGTCAGCCGGTCGAGATCGTCGGTGGCATCCTCGATCGGGAAGTAGCGGCCCACGATCCACGGCTCCGGTCCGTATCCGACCAGCGGGCGATAGACGAAAATCCATCGCCGACCCGCGACCTCGATCACGTGCCCGAGATCCCTGAGCGCGCCATCGACGCGAGCGGAACCGGCCCGGGGTCCCCAGATTCCGGCGAGAACCGGATCGTCGACCTCCGAGAGGCCGGGCAGCGGCTTCTCCTCCGACAGCGCGAGCCCGCGCGGATCGACCAGCCGCCGATGCGCCAGCACCTTGTCGCGGCCAGCGAGGATAAAGTAGCGCTCGTCACCACCGCGCGCGGGATCGACGATCAGGCGGGACAGATCACCCACCGCGACGGTGGCCACGATGCCGCCGATGAAGGCGTTGTCGATCCGCCGCACCGGCGTTCGCACATTGATGACGGGCTGCAAGAGCAGTGTGTTCCAGAACAGCGCACCCCAGAATGTCTCGCTGCTCCCCTGAAGCTGGCGGAACCGCTCCAGCCCCTGCGGCATCTCGGCGAGCTCGACAGTATCGCGGATCACCTCCCCCTGCGGATCGCGCGACACGCGGTGCAGCTTGAGGTCGAGCGTTCCGAAGGCCGCCGCCGAAACCGCCGGTGCTCGGGTCATCATGACCGCCAGCGCCTCGCGCACGGCGACCGCCGACTCGATGTCGATCCGCCCGGCCGCCGCGAGCGCGGCGATCAGCTCGATCTGCTCGGTGACCGGATCGAGCCGGCTGCGCACGAGCTGGATCTCGGCCTCGACGCCGCGCCGCGTGCGATCGACCAGCAGCAGCTCGGTGGTTCCGGCAGCGCCAGCAAGGACGGCGATGTAGGCGATACCGGAGATCAGCGAGAGCGCCAGGAACGCGATCGCGAGCGCCACGATCACCCGCACCCGCCAGTACGGGCGCGATGCGTTCGCGGCAATCGGAACGGAGGCGGCGCGGTCGCTCACTAGCCCGTCTTACGGTGCGGCTGTGACGCTGTCACGCCGCGCGGTGGGATCAGGCGGCCGCGCGGATGGCGGCCTGATTGACCTTGCCGTCGACGTGCTTCTCGAACTGGCGGAAATTGACCTCGAAGCGCTTCGCGACATCGCGCGCCGCATTGTCGTAGGCCTTCTTGTCCTTCCAGGTGTTCTTGGGGTTCAGCACGTCGCCCGGCACATCGGGGCACGCGGCCGGTACACGCACGCCGAAATTGGGATCGGCGACCGAGCTGGCCTGGGCCAGACGACCATCGAGCGCGGCGCGCAGCATGGCGCGGGTGTGCTTGATCGACATGCGCTGGCCGACGCCAAAGCCGCCACCGGACCAGCCGGTGTTCACCAGCCAGCACTTCACATTCTGGCGGGCCATCTTCTCGCCCAGCATCTTGGCATAGACGGTCGGATGGCGCGGCATGAACGGAGCGCCGAAGCAGGTCGAGAACGTCGCCTGCGGCTCGGTCACGCCCTTCTCGGTGCCGGCGACGCGCGCTGTGTAGCCCGACAGGAAGTGATACATCGCCTGCTCGGGCGAGAGCTGGCTGATCGGCGGCAACACGCCAAAGGCATCGGCCGTCAGCATCACGATGTTCTCAGGCGTGCCGGCGATGCCGGTGGCCGAGGTGTTCGGAATGAAGTCGACCGGGTAGCAGGCCCGCGTGTTCTCGGTGTAGCGACCATCGTCGAGATCGAGCGCGCCAGTGGCCGGATCGATCACCACGTTCTCCAGCACCGTGCCGAAGCGGCCGGTCGTGGCGTAAATCTCGGGCTCGGACTCGGCGCTGAGCTTGATCACCTTGGCGTAGCAGCCACCCTCGAAATTGAAGACCGAGTTCTCGGCCCAGCCATGCTCGTCATCGCCGACCAGTGTGCGCGACGGATCGGCCGACAGCGTCGTCTTGCCGGTGCCGGACAGGCCGAAGAAGATCGCGACATCGCCGCGCGCGCCATGATTGGCCGAGGCGTGCATGGGCAGCACGTTCTTGTCGGGCAGGAGATAGTTCAGGATCGTGAAGACCGACTTCTTGATCTCACCGGCATACCAGGTCCCGCAGATCGCGACGACGCGATCGGTGAAGTTCACGACCACGGCGCAGTCCGACGCCGTGCCGTCGATCGCCGGATCGGCCTGGAACCCCGGCAGATGGAGGATGGTGAAATCGGGCGTGAAGCCGGCGAGGTCCCCGACGACCGGCCGCAGGAACATGTTGCGGGCGAAGAGATTGTGCCAGGCGGTCTCGTTGATCACCCGCACACCGATGCGGTGCGCGGGATCCGCGCCGGCCCAGCAGTCGCGCACGAAGAGATCGCGCCGCTGGGCGTAGGCCATCATGCGATTGTAGAGACCGCGATAGCGGTCGGCCGAGATCGGTTTGTTGGTCTTGCCCCAGTCGACACGCGGCTTGGTGCCCTCGTCCTCGACGAAGAACTTGTCGTTGGGCGAACGGCCGGTGTGGATGCCGGTGCGCACCACCAGCGCGCCGCCGTCCGCGACCTGGCCTTCGCCCCGCCGCACCGCCTGCTCGTAGAGCGCGGGCACGGACAGGTTCCAGTAGACGTTGCTGGCGTGTTTGAGGCCGAGCGCCTCGATACCGGACTTGGGAACGACGAGACCCGCCTGATGCACGGCGACTACTCCCGGATGGTTTTCCATGAACGACAAAGGCGGGGGTTCCCCGCCACGGCCGCCTTATGCGCCAAGATTTGGGGCTTTTACAGGGCCGGCAATGGTCCGCGACACATAGACTTGAGTATCATGTGGATCAGCCTTCGCAGGCGCGAAGCCATGTCGCGCTGCAAAATCAGCCGGCGCGGGCGCGGGCAACCAGTGAAATCAGGGCTTTGCGCGCCTGATCGGGGTCTTCCACCGGCTGATCAAAGGCCAGGCGAGCGACCGTCCCCTCCCGGCGCAGATCCAGGCCCTCACTGTCTATTCCGGTCATGCGCCAGCCGGTTCCCGGACGGCCGAGTAGCCGCCCGGCATAGAGATCGAGGGCGGCGGCGTGGTCCTCGTTCATGTGTCCGACAATGTCGGCTTCCGCCTCGACCAGAGCCGGCGGCGGTGGCGCCGGCACGAGTTCGTCCGCCGCAAGCCAGCGAATGCGGCCAAAGCCGCCCACCAGGTGGGCGCGTTCGAGGTTCACGCGCCAGAACGCGAAGTCACCAAAGTCGGCGTAGAGGGCCGCGTCCGGGTGACGCGCGAGAAAGCGCGCACGCAGCCGCGGAGTGGGGTCGGGCGCGGCGCGGCCGAGCAGCGTGACGCGCGGGCCGGTGAGCGGCTGGGCGAGCCCCGCGGTGCCATCGACCAGCAACGAGACACGGCCGTCCGACGCCATCGCGCGTGTGTGCTCGGCGAGCCGGCTGACCAGCAGGATCGGCGACAGATCGTGATCGACGGCCATCAGCACGAGCGAGGCATAGGGCCAGGCGGCGGCACTCTCAGCCGGCAAGGCACTGGCGAGCGACGCGCGATCGGCGCCGCGCACCAGCGCGCGCACTTCGCGGACCATCGACTCATTGGTCCCCGACGCGGTCACGACAGCTCAATCCTCGCCGAACTTGCCCTCGACCAGGGCGGAGACGGCGGCCATGGCCTCGGCGGCCTGGCGGCCGGAGCAGACAACCTCGATCTCGGTGCCGATGCCGGCGGTCAGCATCATCAGCCCCATGATGGAGAGGCCCGATACTTCCTGGCCCTTGCACGCGACGCGTACTGTGGCGTCGAACTGGCCGGCGGTACGCACGAACTTGGCGGCGGCGCGGGCGTGTAGGCCGCGTTTGTTTGCGATCGGCAGCGTGCGGCGCAGGCCGGCAATCGCGGCGTCGGTCACGACGCCTCCTTGGCGAGCACGCGCGAGGCGACGGCGATGTACTTGCGGCCGGCTTCCTGGGCGGCACGGACCGCCTCGGCCAGCGGTCGCTCGCGCATGCTGGCGAGCTTGACCAGCATCGGCAGGTTCATGCCGGCCAGCACCTCGACGCGCGCGTGGTCCATGATCGAAATGGCGAGATTGGACGGCGTGCCGCCGAACATGTCGGTCAGCACGATGGTGCCCTCGCCCGTGTCGCAGGCCCGCACGCAGGCGAGGATCTCGGCCCGGCGTTTTTCCATGTCGTCCTCGGGGCCGATGCAGACGGCCGAGACGCTCTCCTGCTTGCCGACCACATGCTCAAGCGCCAACGAGAATTCCCGCGCGAGATTGCCGTGCGTCACGAGGACGATCCCGATCATCGATCGACTCCCGCTCCGCCCGGGGGCGGCGCGTCATTGCCGGTTTCCAGCGTCGCAGACCCACCAGAAGGAGGCCCCGCGTCGCGGTGGGTGAGACTGACCGAGCGGCCGGTTGCGCGCAACCAGCTTGCCAGCAGTTCGGCGACCGCCACCGAGCGGTGCCGCCCGCCGGTGCAGCCGACGGCCAGCGTGAGATAGCTGCGCCCCTCGGCGTCGAAGCGCGGCAATTGCGGCGCGAGCCATGCCTGGAGGCCGGAGATATAGGTCTCGAAATCCGGATCGGACGCCACATGCGCGGCGACCGCCGGGTCGCGCCCGGTGAGCGGCCGCAGCTCGGGCACATAGTGTGGATTCCGCAGGAAGCGAACATCGAAGACGAGATCCGCCTCGCGCGGCAGGCCGCGCGGGTAGGAGAACGACAGCACCGCAATCGCGAGCCCGGCCGCGCGCGGTGCGAATTCGGCCGAGAGCCTACGGCGCAGGTCGTGCGGCGCGAGCGCCGAGGTATCGATCACCAAGTCGGCCTGGTCGCGGATGTCGCGCATCAACCGGCGCTCGGCGGCGATCCCGTCAGCCACCGGTCGATCCGGTGCGAGAGGGTGAGGCCGTTTGGTGCCGGAATAACGCTGGCGCAGGACCTCGTCGTCACAGTCCAAAAAAAGCAGACGACACTCGATGTCGTCGCGGGCTCGCAGCTCGCCAGCCTGCCGCACCAGTTCGCGCGGATCGAAGTTCCAGGTGCGGGTATCGACACCGAAGGCAAGCGGCGGCGTCTCGCCAGCGGCGGCGCCCAGCAGGCTGCCGAGCAGCGGCAGCGGCATGTTGTCGACGGAGACGTGGCCGAGATCCTTCAGGATCTGAAGCGCGGTCACACGGCCCGCCCCCGACATTCCGGTGACCAGCACGACGGCACGGCGCGGCGCGGTCATGCCGCGACCTGGTCGGCAAGCGCCAGACGCAGCTTGACGGGAGTGGAAGCGTCGAACGCATGCAGGCGCAGGCGTGGCAGACTCACCCCCGCCACCGTCTCGCTCGCGCGCTCGGGCAAACGCGGCACACGCGCCCGCGTCACCAGATCGACCAGGAGCACCACCGGCGCCAGCGCCAGCAGCTGCGATGGCAGGAGTCGCACGATGCCGAGACCGCGCACTTCAAGGAGCCCCAGCAGTTCCCGCGGTGCCGACGCGACCAGCGCGCGGCCCTGCCGGGCGAGGTGCACACGGTCGTCCGCGACCAGCCGGCCGCCGGCCTCGATCATCCGCAGGGCCAGATCGGACTTGCCGGCGCCCGAGGGTCCGCGCAGCAGGATAGCCCGCCACGACGCCGGGCCGCGGCCCCGCAGGGCCACTGCTGTCGCGTGAACGGTGGGAACTGGCGGTCCCGTCATCCTCTGGCCTTTTGCGCCGCCGGAACACGGATCGAGAAACGCGCGCCCCGGATCGCGCCATCGGGATCGCGCCGGTTGGCGGCGGCGATCGAGCCGCCATAGGTTTCCACGATCTGTCGGCAGATCGACAGGCCGAGGCCGGAATGCTTGCCGAAATGTTCCGACGGGCGCTCGGAGTAGAAGCGGTTGAATATCGACTCGAGATTGTCCTCGGGGATGCCCGGCCCCTCGTCGTCGACGGTCACGAGAAATCCGTCACCCGCCGGATCACGCGCCAGCTCCACCACAACGCGCGCGCCGGGCGGGCTGAAGGACAGCGCATTGTCGATCACGTTGCGGAAGACCTGGCTGTAGCGGCCATCGTGGCCGTGAGCCGGACAGGGCGCCGCCACGTTGACCCGCAGCTCCACCGTCGCCCCCGACTTGCCCTCAAGCGTGGCCGTGTAGTTGCGAACCATTTCCTCGAGCAGGCTCGCGAGTTCGACCGGCTGCACGGCGCCGCGCATCAGCTCGGCGTCCAGGCGGGAGGCGTCCGAGATATCGGAGATGAGCCGGTTCAGACGGTCGATGTCCGACATCACGATCGACATCAGCGTTTCGCGCCGGTCCGCCGGAAGGTCCGGCCGCGCGACCAGCTCCAGCGCTGAGCGCAGCGACGTGAGCGGGTTCTTGAGTTCGTGCGCCACATCGGCCGCAAAGCTCTCGATAGCGTCAATGCGCAGGCCCAGCGCCTCGGTCATGGCCGTGAGCGAGTCGTTCAGGTCGCCGATCTCGTCGCCGCGCCGGCCGAGATCGGGGATCGGTTCGTGGACGCCGCGCGCCAGTCGCACCGCGTCGGCGGCACGGGCGAGCCGCACCACCGGCTGGGTAATGGTGCCCGCGATGTAGAGCGAGAACAGGACGGTGATCCCCAGCGCCGCGACCGCGATGATCATCAGGTCGTAGCGCACCTCGCGCAGCGACGCGGCGATCGAGCGATTGTCGCGGGTCAGCACCAGCGCGCCCAGCACCTGCTTGTAGCGCTGCACCGGCACCGCCGCCGACAGAATGAGTGACCCGTCCGGCACCACGCGTACCGCCGAGGCGTTGAAGCCGCGCAGCGCGCTCTGCGCCTCCGGGAAGTCGCGCGCCGAGGGCAGAACCCTCTCAACGTGGTCCGGGAAACGTTGCGACCGCGACAGCCGGCGCGCGATCCATTCGCTCAGCCGGTCGAGCGGGTTGTCGAGCATGCCGGGCCCGGCGTCGGGCGGCGGCAGCGGCCGTACATGGATCCGGCCGGCTTCCATCAACTGCGCGCTGTCGCCCAGCAGCTCGCCGGTCTCGCCGAACAGCCGCGCCCGCACCCCGGTGGGCCGCACCAGCCGGATCAGAAGCTGGCGCGCGGACTCGGCATCGAGACGGTTGATGGTGGTCTCGCCGCCGATCACTGCAACCTCGCCGATGCCCGCGGCCACCATCTCGCCCTGCACCAGGAGCGAGGCGAGTTCGGCGTCGATCAGTTCGTCCTCATAGTCCGACAGGAACACCGCGCCGATGCCGAGGAGCACCACCGGCACGATATTGAGCAGCATGAGACGACGCGTGAGCGGCGAGAACCGGCGGCGCGGTCGTGCTCGCCGCAGGAGCGAGGATTGCTCGCGCGGCGCCGTCCCGGTCGACGGATCGGCGGCGGTCGCGCCGTCGCGGCGGAAACGCGCGAGGACGCCGCGCAGCCGCGCACCCAGGCTTCCGAGGAACGTGCCCAGGCGCCGCGCGGGATCAGCCGTCGCGGTACCGGTATCCAATGCCATAGAGGGTTTCGATGTGGTCGAATTCGGTGTCGACTTCGCGGAACTTGCGGCGGATGCGCTTGATGTGGCTGTCGATGGTGCGATCGTCGACGTAGATCGTCTCGCCGTAGGCCGAGTCCATCAGCTGATCGCGGTTCTTCACATGGCCGGGCCGCTCGGCCAGCGACTTCAGGAGCAGGAACTCGGTCACCGTGAGGTGAACCTCCTTGCCCTTCCAGCTGCAGAGGTGCCGGCCGGGGTCGAGCACCAGTTCGCCGCGCACCACGCGCTCGGCCTGGCCCTCGGTCTTGGGCGTTCCGGTATCGTTGCGCCGCAGAACCGCGCGCACGCGCTCCAGCAGCAGACGCTGGGAGAACGGCTTGCGGATGAAGTCGTCGGCGCCCATGCGCAGGCCCAGCACCTCGTCGATCTCCTCATCCTTGGAGGTGAGGAAGATGACCGGGAAGGTCTGGGTCTTGCGGATGCGGTTCAGCAGCTCCATGCCGTCCATGCGCGGCATCTTGATGTCGAAGATCGCAAGATCGGGCGGAGCCTGGTTCAGGCCGTCGAGCGCCGAGGCGCCGTCGTTATAGGTCTTGATCTGGAAGCCCTCGGTTTCCAGCAACATCGAGACCGACGTGAGGATGTTGCGGTCGTCGTCGACGAGGGCGATGGTCTTGCGCACGGCGGGCTTCTCCTGGCGGGCTCCGGCGGATGGGAGCGCACTGTACCACGGCGCGGCGGCGGCTTCTGCCCCGCTGGAACGATCAGTCCACCCCGCCCTCGCGCGCGACGCGAAAGCCGGTGTTGATCGAGGCGCTGCGGGTCACGGCGCCGAAACGCTGCGCAGCACGGATCAGGGCCGGCGGAGAGGACCAGCCGCCGCCCCGGGCGGCGCGGCGAATGCAGCTGAAAGGATTGTCCTGGATCGGTCGGTAGGCGCCATCCCGCGGCACACCAACCAGATCCTCCTTCCAGCAATCGCCCGTCCACTCCCACACATTGCCCAACATGTCGTGCAGGCCGAAGGCGTTGGCCGCGAACGAGCCGACCGGCGCGGAACGCGGGTAGCCGTCAACACAGGCGAAGTAGCGCTCCACCATCCGGGTCGCGTCTGACTCGGCGGCCAGCGATGCGTCCGCGACATTGGCGAAAGCACAGGGCGACGCATCGCCCCAATAGCGCTGCTCCGGCGATCCCGCCCGGGCGCCATACTCCCACTCCGACTCGCTCGGCAGCCGATAGCGCCGGCCGGTGAGCTGCGACAGCCATCGCGTGTAGGCCAACGCATCCTCGGCCGAGACGCAGATCACCGGGTCCTCGTCGGTTTGCTCGAACCCCGGTTTGTCCCAACTCGCGCCATGCCGATCCGCCCAGATGCCGCCGGCGGTGAGCACGCGGCAGGAACTGACCGGCATGTAGCCGCTCGCCTCGACGAAGGCGCGAAACTCACCGCGTGTGACCTCGAACCGCCCCATGGAGAAGGGCTGACGGAAGGTCACGGGAACCTGCGGGACCGACCAGCCGCGGAATTCCTCCGGCGCGTCCTCTTCTTCGCTGGCGGGCGCGCCCATGACGAACGATCCCGCCGGCAGCACGACCATTTCCGGGCAAGTCGGGCAGTCGCGGAAGGTCAGCGCCGGCTGCGCCCAAGCGACCGTCGACGCACTGATCGCAAGCCCCAAAATGGTCAGCCAGAGCGCTCGCATCCCGGAAGTGTGACTGAGAAGTGCCCGCGCATAAAGGCCTCTGAATGTGAACATAAAGAATTGCTTATATACGCATGTAATCGATTGAGCAGGCTCAAAGCCCCTGATATAGCGGCCCGCCAACGAACATCCGCCAACCCGCAGGAGCGCCGCCATGGCCAAGGATTACGTCGTCAAGGATATCGGCCTGGCCGATTGGGGTCGCAAGGAAATCGACATGGCCGAGACCGAGATGCCCGGCCTGATGGCGATCCGCGCCGAGTACGGCAAGCGCCAGCCGCTCAAGGGTGCGCGAGTCGCGGGCTCGCTGCACATGACGATCCAGACTGCGGTGCTGATCGAGACGCTGAAGGCGCTGGGCGCCGATGTGCGCTGGGCCTCGTGCAACATCTACTCGACCCAGGACCACGCTGCGTCGGCGATCGCGGCCGCCGGTACGCCGGTCTTCGCCATCAAGGGCGAGTCGCTGAAGGAATACTGGGACTACACCCACCGCATCTTCGAGTGGGCCGATGGCGGCACACCGAACATGATCCTGGACGATGGCGGCGACGCCACCCTGCTGGTCCATCTCGGCATGCGCGCCGAGAAGGATCCGTCCCTGGTCGCCAAGCCGACCAACGAAGAGGAAGAGGTGCTCTACGCCTCGATCCTGCGCACCAACAAGGAACGGCCCGGCTGGTACGCCTCGCTCGGCAAGAACATCCGCGGCGTCACCGAGGAGACGACCACAGGCGTGCACCGCCTCTACCAGATGGAGAAGGAAGGCAAGCTCCTCTGGCCGGCGATCAACGTGAACGATTCGGTCACCAAGTCGAAGTTCGACAACCTCTACGGTTGCCGTGAGTCGCTGGTCGACGGCATCCGTCGCGGCACCGACGTCATGATG
This sequence comes from Alphaproteobacteria bacterium, assembly GCA_016870115.1. Classification (GTDB taxonomy): domain Bacteria; phylum Pseudomonadota; class Alphaproteobacteria; order Reyranellales; family Reyranellaceae; genus VGCH01. Next base: position 84,311 of record VGCH01000008.1, read on the forward strand.
TCGGGCAAGGTGGCGATGGTCGCGGGCTACGGCGACGTCGGCAAGGGTTCGGCCGCCTCGCTGCGTCAGGCCGGCTGCCGCGTGATGGTCTCGGAAGTCGATCCGATCTGCGCGCTGCAGGCCGCGATGGAGGGCTACGAGGTCGTGACCATGGAGGACGCCGCGCCGCGTGCCGACATTTTCGTCACCGCCACTGGCAACGTAGACGTCATCACCGTCGATCACATGCGCCAGATGAAGCACCGCGCCGTGGTCTGCAACATCGGCCACTTCGACAGCGAGATCCAAGTCAACGCGCTGAAGAACTTCAAGTGGCACAACGTCAAGCCGCAGGTCGACGAGATCGAGTTCCCCGGCGGCAAGCGCATCATCCTGCTGAGCGAGGGCCGGCTCGTGAATCTGGGCAATGCCACGGGCCATCCCAGCTTCGTGATGTCCTCGTCCTTCGCGAACCAAACGCTGGCGCAGATCGAGATCTTCACCAACCCGGGCAAGTACGAGCGCAAGGTGTACACGCTGCCCAAGCACCTCGATGAGAAGGTCGCGGCGCTGCATCTCGAGAAGGTCGGCGCCAAGCTGACCAAGCTCAGCCCCGCCCAGGCGAGCTACATCGGCGTTGGCGAGGCCGGCCCGTTCAAGGCCGACACCTACCGCTACTGATCGCTCGCAGCGGATCGCGCCAGAGCCGTTCCGATCCGGCTTGAAACAGCCGGATCGGCGGACTGACGCACGAGGCGCCGCGACGGGCGCGTTTTCGTTCACAGGGAACCGCAGGAGCGGTTCCCTCTCGGCCGAAAACACTCTAAGCCTCGGCGCCGGAGATCCCCGGTGCCGCTGCTGAGCCTGTCCCTCGCCGATGAAGGCGCCACGGCGCGCCTGGGCGCCGCCCTCGCGCACCGCGTGCGACCGGGCGACGTGATCGCGCTCAAGGGCGGCCTGGGCGCCGGCAAGACCGCGCTTGCCCGCGCCCTGCTGCGGGCCGCGAGCGGCGCGCCGGAGCTCGCGGTGCCCAGCCCCACCTTCACCCTAGTCGAGCTCTACGACACACCCACCGGACCGATCCGGCATTTCGACCTCTATCGCCTGCGCGATGCCGACGAGGTTGCCGAACTCGGCTGGGACGAGGCCCGCGCCGAAGGCGCGATCCTGGTTGAGTGGCCCGAGCGCTTGGGTGCCACCCTGCCTGCTAACACGCTCACCATAGAACTTGCGCAGGGCGCCTCGGCCGACGCGCGGGTCGCGACCCTCGACCTCGCCGGCGACTGGGCCGCGCGCCTTGCCGACCTCGCCGCCCATGTCTGACGCTCGGGCGCGGCGCGCCGAAGCACGTCATGCCTTCGCGGCGGCGCACCGCTGGGACGTGCCGCAGACGTTGCTCGCCGGCGACGCGTCGTTCCGCACCTACTACCGGCTGCGGCGCGGCGAGCGGACGATGGTGCTGATGGATGCGCCGCCGCCGCAGGAGGACGTCCGTCCATTCGTCCGCATCGCGCGCCACCTGCGGCGCGTCGGTCTCAGCGCCCCCGCCATCGAGGCCGTCGACGAGGAGGCGGGCTTCCTGTTGCTGGAGGATCTCGGCGACAACACCTACGCCCGCGCGCTGGCCGCAGGCGGCGACGAAGCGGCGCTCTATCGCTTGGCAAGCGATGTGCTGGTGCGCCTCAGCGAGGTCTCGCACGCCGCCGTGCTGCGCAAGGTGTCGGCCTATGAGGGCGAGGCGCTGATCGAAGCCACGATGCTGCTGCCCGAATGGTATTTGCCGGCAGCCAGTGGCGCGCCCTGCCCGTCCGAACTCATGGATTCCTGGCGCGTGGCCTGGCGCGAGACGCTGCGGCGGATGCCGGAGCACCCGCCGACGCTGGTTCTGCGCGACTACCACATCGACAATCTGATCCATCTGCCGGCGCGGCGCGGCGTGCGCGCCTGCGGCCTGCTCGACTTCCAGGACGCGCAGTCCGGCCATCCCGCCTACGATCTTGTGTCGCTGATCGAGGATGCGCGCCGCGACATCGCGCCGGCGCTGCGTGATGGCATCCTGCGACGCTTCACCATCGAGGCGGGCGTGACCGACACAAGGTCGTTCCTCGCCGCCGCGGCCATCCTGGCGGCCCAGCGGCATGCCCGGGTGATCGGCGTCTTCGTGCGGCTTTGGAGGCGCGATGGCAAACCAGTCTATCTACCGCACCTGCCGCGCGTCTGGCGCCTGTTCGAGCGCGCGCTCACGCACCCGGCGACACGACCCCTCGCCGAGTGGATCGAGACCCATGTGCCGCCTGCGTTGCGCCAACTGAGGGCCCCATGACCGCGATCCGCCGCGCCATGGTGCTGGCTGCCGGACGCGGCGAGCGTATGCGACCGCTCACCGACCGGCTGCCCAAGCCGTTGATCGCGGTCGCAGGACGCTCGCTGCTCGATCGCGCGCTCGATCGACTCGAAGACCACGGCATCGAAGAGGTGGTGGTGAACGCCCATTACCTCGCGCCGGCGCTGGAGACCCATGCCGCGAACCGGCCTTGGCCGACGATCCGACTGGTGCGCGAGGCCGCGCTGCTCGACACCGGCGGCGGCGTCGCCAACGCGCTGCCACTTCTGGGCGCCGGCCCGTTCTTCGTGGCCAACGGCGACGGGCTGTGGCTCGATGGCGACCGACCGATGTTGCGCCGCCTCGAGGAGGCCTGGGACCCCACCCGCATGGATGCACTCCTGCTGCTGCACCCGCTGGACCGCGCGATCGGCCGCGAAGCCGCGGATCGGGGTGACTACTTCCACGACTCAGACGGACGGCTACGCCATCGGGGCGACGCGGCCGGCGCACCCTACCTTTTCGCCAGCGTCTCCATCGCGACCGCGCGTCTGTTCGACGACGCGCCGACCGGTGCCTTCTCGCTGGTGAAGCTCTGGCACCGCGCCCAGGCGGCCGGTCGTCTCTTCGGTCTGGTGCATGACGGCGCGTGGTTCCATGTCGGCTCGCCGGCGGCACTCGCCGAGGCCGAGCGCGTGCTGGACAACGCGCGGTGAGGGGCGTTTTCACCATCGGGCTGAACCGGCGCTTCGCCGACGAGATCGCGCGCACCCTCCTGGCCGGCGCCGGTGAAGATCCACTCGCTCTCGCCGACACGCTGGTGCTGGTGCCGACGCGGCGGGCGACGCGGACACTGGCCGACGCTTTCCTGCGTGCCGCCGAGGGCCGGCCCACGATCCTGCCCCGGCTTGCGGCGTTGGGAGACATCGACGCCGCCGAGCTCGATGCGGCGGAGGCGCTCGCCGGCGGCATCGCTGCCGATTTGCCGCCCGCCATATCGACCGCCGAACGCGAGGCGCTGCTCGCCCGTCTCGTCGCGGCCTTCACCGACGGCGCGACCGGCCAGCCCGTTGCCGGAGCGCCAGCTCATGCGCTGAAACTCGCGCGCGAGCTTGCGCGGCTGCTCGACGACCTGCTGATTGAGGGTGTGCCCTTCGAGCGGTTGGGCAAACTGGTTCCCGACATCTACGCCAGCCACTGGCAGCGGGTGATCGACTTTCTCGGCATCGTCGGCGCGCAATGGCCCGCGCTGCTGGCTGAGCGTGGGCGGATCGACGCCGCCGACCGGCGCAACCGGCTGATCCGCGGCCTCGCGGAGCGCTGGCGCGCGGCGCCGCCGTCAACACCGGTGATCGCCGCCGGCTCCACCGGCTCGCAACCGGCCACGCGCGAGTTGTTGGCGACGATCGCGGCTCTCCCGCGCGGCGCCGTGGTCTTGCCGGCGCTCGACCGCGGCATGGACGACGCCAGTTGGGCCGCCCTGGACCAGAGCCATCCGCAGCTCGGCTTGCGCGAATTGCTGGACGCGCTTGGCACCGCACGCCGCGACGTCGCGGATTGGCCCGGCTCGCCGCCGGCCGAGGATCGCCGGCTTGCGTTCCTGTCGGAGGTCATGCGGCCGGCCGACACCACGCATCTGTGGCGCGCCGGTGACCCGGTCGAGCTTCAGGGAATCGAGCGGGTCGATCTTGCGACGCCACGCCACGAGGCGCTCGCCATCGCGCTGGCGTTGCGCGAGACGCTGGAGGACCAGGGACGCACGGCGATGCTGATCACGCCCGATCGCGAACTCGCGCGACGGGTGCGCGCCGAACTCGCACGCTGGGATATCGAGATCGACGATTCGGCGGGCCAGCCGCTGTCGGAGACTCCACCGGCAACGCTGTTGCGCCTGGTCGCGCGCGCCTTGGAGGCCGGCTTCGCGCCGATCGAACTGCTCGCGCTGCTGAAGCACCCGCTCTGCCGGCTGGGGCTGCCGCGCGCCGATCTGCTGGAGCGAACCCGACGCCTCGACGCGCGGTTCCTGCGCGGCCTGAAGCCCGCCCCGGGACTGGAACCGATCCGCTTGCGACTGATGCGGGACGACGACGACGCACCCGCCGAGAAGAACGCGCCGCTCCTCGACCTGCTCACGCGCCTGGAGACGGCGCTGACCCCGTTGACGACCAGCCTGCCGGACACTGCGACGCGAACCGCACCCGCCCACGCGTTGCACGCCCTGATCGCCGCGAGCGAGGCCTGCGCGGCCGCCGATCCCGCCGACGAGAGCGCCCGCGAGTCGCTGTGGTCGGGCGAAGCCGGCGAGGCCTTGTTCACGGCCCTGGGCGAGGCGGTCGAGGGTTGGAGTGAGGGCCCTCCAATCCGACGCGGCGAACTCGCCGCCTGGCTCGACACGCTCCTCACCGGTGCGGTGCTGCGCCCGCGCCGCGATGCGCATCCCAGGCTCGCGATCCGCGGGCCACTCGAAGCGCGTTTGCAGCGGGCCGATCTCGTGGTGCTGGGCGGTCTGAACGAGGGCAGCTGGCCGCCCGAGGGCGATACTGGGCCGTGGCTGAGCCGTCCGATGCGTGCGGCGCTGGGCCTCGCCGCACCGGAGCGGCGCGTCGGTCTGGCGGCGCACGACTTCACGGCCGCCTTCGCCGCGACCCGTGTCTTGCTGACGCGATCCGAGCGCGTCGACGGCAGCCCGACGGTCGCCTCGCGCTGGCTGGTACGGCTCGACGCACTGCTCGGCACCAAGGCCGCGGCGACCTGGCGAGGCGGCGAGAGCGCGCACAAGCGGCTCGACGCCGTCGAGGCACTCGATCGGCCGACCGGGTTCCGCCCGCGCCCACGCCCCGCGCCGCGACCGCCGCCCGAGGCGCGTCCGACCCGGCTCAGCGTCTCGCGCATCGAGACATGGCGGCGCGATCCCTACGGTCTCTACGCCCGCGCGGTCCTCGACTTACGGAAGCTCGACGATCTCGAGGCGCCGCTCACCAACGCCGACCGCGGCAGCGCCGTGCACGATGTGCTGGATCAGTTTCTGACCCGGCACCGCACCGGCCCGCTCCCCGCCGACGCCGAACAGGCCCTTCTCACGCTCGGGCAGCGGACGCTGGGCGAGCTTCTCACCGCGCCGGCCGAGCGTGTTTTCTGGCTGCCGCGTTTCGAGCGGCTGGCCGCATGGTTTGTGCGCGAGGAGAACCGACGGCGACTGAACGGCCGCTTTCCGCTGGACACCGAGGTTCCCGGTGAGTTCAAGGTCGGCCCGCTCACCATCACCGCGCGCGCCGATCGCATCGACCGCGCCGGCGCCCGCGGCTGGGAAATCCTCGACTACAAGAGCGGCCGGGTTCCCTCGAAGAAGGAAGTCGAGGAGCTCTATTCGCCTCAGCTGCTGCTGGAAGCGGCGATGGCGTTGGCCGGCGGTTTCGCGCGAGCCGGCGCCACGCCCGAACATGTCGAGCTGGCCTACTGGCAGGTGAACGGCCTCGGCGAGGGCGGCAAGATCCGCGAGATCGAGAATCCCGGCGATCTGGTTGCGAAGATGCTGGAGCGGCTGGGGCGCCTGGTTGAACAATACGCGCGCCCCGAGACGCCCTACATCCCGGTGCCGCTGCGCGAGTTCGCGCCCGCCTTCAACGACTATGCCCATCTCGAGCGTGCGCTCGAATGGTCGAGCGGCGACGACGAGGCGGCAAGATGAGTCCCGCCGCCCGGCAGCTGGCCAGCCAGGACCAGCGGCGCGCCACCGCGCCCAATGTCTCCGCCTGGGTCGAGGCCAATGCCGGCACCGGCAAGACCAAGGTGCTGATCGACCGTGTCTGCCGCCTGCTGTTGGCAGGTGCGCGGCCCGAGCGCATCCTTTGCCTCACCTTCACCAAGGCGGCGGCTTCCGAGATGCGCGTGCGCCTGGCCGAGACGCTCGGCAAGTGGGCGCTGGCCGACGACGCGGCGCTCGCCGCGATGCTGGAGGAGCTTTCGGGTGGCGCGGTCGATCAAGACGACTTCCCGCGCGCGCGCCGGCTCTTCGCGCAGGTGCTCGATGCGCCGGGCGGCATCTCGATCCAGACCTTGCACTCTTTCTGCCAGGCGCTCCTCAAACGCTTTCCGCTGGAGGCCGGCGTGCCGCCGGGCTTCGAGGTGCTGGACGAGGCGGCGGCCGAAACCCTGCTGCTGCGCGCCCGCGACGCGCAGCTCGCCGCCCCCGACGCGCCCTCGCTCGCCGCCATCGCGCGTCGTGTGTCGATGAAGGAGTACGGCGAACAGCTCGACGCGGTGCTGAAGGAGCGGAGCTGGCTTGCCGCGCATGGCGAAGACGCCATGGCCGGCCGGCTGGGCCCGGCGCTCCGTCGAATGCTGCGAGCGCCCGAAACCGGCAGCCACGACGAGATCATCGCCGCGGCGTGCGAAGAGACCGCGTTCGATAGCGGAAACCTGCGGCAGGCCGCCGCTGCGTTCGCGCGAGGAAGCAAGTCGGAACGCGAGAAGACGGCGACCAAGCTCGCGGACTGGCTGAATGCCGCGCCCGACGAGCGCCACAGGGGTTGGCCCGACTATCGAAAACTGTACTTCACCGTTGAAGGCGAGGTTCGGAACAAGTTTGGCACCAAGGAGTCCATCAAGGCGATGGCCACCCTGCCAGACGTCATGCGCTGCGAGGCCGAGCGGATCGGCGCCGCCGAGGAGGCCGCGCGCGGCGCGGACCTCGCCGACATGACCAGCGCCCTGGTCGCGGCGGCGGCCGATATCTTGAACCGCTACGGGACACTCAAGCTGCGGCGCGCGGCGTTGGACTACGACGACTTGATCGTGGCGGCGCGCGGCCTCCTTGAGAGCGCCGATGGCGCGGCCTGGGTGCTCTACAAGCTGGATGGCGGCATCGAGCATGTGCTGGTCGACGAGGCGCAGGACACCAACCCCGACCAGTGGGAAGTCGTCCGCCATCTCACCGGCGAGTTCTTTATCGACGCCGGTCTCGGCGCGCGTCAGCGCACGATTTTCGCGGTCGGCGACACCAAGCAGTCGATCTACGGGTTTCAGCGTGCCGATCCCGCGAAACTCGCCGATATGCGCGACTACTTCGTCGCCCAGACTGAGCGCATCGAGGCACCGTTGCGTCGCGTACCGCTCAACGTCTCGTTCCGCTCGACGCAGGCGGTGCTCGACGCCGTGGACTGGGTGTTCGATCGGCCCGACGCGTCCCAGGGCCTCGGACGACCCGGCGACGTAAGCCACGATGCCGTGCGCGAGGACCAGTACGGTCGCGTCGAGGTCTGGCCTCTGATCCACAGCGAGGGAGAAGACAGCCCGGCCGACCCGGAGTCGGATCCCGCCGATCAGCTCGCCCCGCCGCGTGAGCGACTGGCACGGCAGATCGCGCGGCACGCCCGCACGCTGGTCGAGACCGGCCGTCGACCGGACGGGCGCCGGCTCGACGCTGGCGATCTGATGATCCTGGTGCGCCGGCGCAACGCGCTGCAGATCGCGATGGTGCGCGAGCTGAAGCGTGTCGGACTGGAGGTGGCCGGCGTCGATCGCATCACGCTCGGCAACGAACTCGCGGTGATGGACCTGCTGGCGCTCGCGCGTTTCGCGCTCTTGCCGGCCGACGATCTGACGCTCGCCTCGCTCCTGAAATCGCCGCTGGTCGGCTTCGACGAGGAGACGCTGTTCGATCTTGCGTGGCGGCGCCAGGACTCGCTGTGGGCGGAGCTGTCGCGCCGGCGCGCCGAGCGACCCGACTTCACGGCGGCCCATGCGTTCCTGGCCGCGGCGCTCGCGCGGGCCGATCGGGCGCCGCCCTTCGAGTTCTTCGCCCGTGTGTTGGGCCCCGGGCAGGGCCGTCGCAGGCTGCTGGAGCGGCTGGGTCGCGAGGCCGACGATCCGATCGACGAATTGCTGCAACGCGCCTTGCACTACCAGCGCGCCGACGCGCCGTCGCTTCAGGGCTTCCTGCGATGGATCGAGACCGGCGGCCAAGACGTAAAGCGCGAGCTCGATACAGGCCTGCGCCGCGAGGTCCGCATCCTCACCGTGCACGGCGCCAAGGGCCTGCAGGCGCCTGTCGTCTATCTGCCCGATACCTGTCGCGTGCCCCAGGCCCGCGACGCGCTGCTGTGGCCCGAGGACCGCGCGCTGCCGGTCTGGCTGCCGCGCGTCGGCGATGTCAATCCCGCCGCGCGCGCACTGAAGGACGCCTTCAAGCGCAAGCAGGAGGAGGAGCAGAACCGCCTGCTCTATGTCGCCATGACCCGCGCCGAGGATCGGCTCTATGTCTGCGGTTCCTACGACAAGCAGAGACCGAGCGCGGGCTGCTGGTACGAGCGCGTCGTCGCGGGTCTCGAGGCGAGCGCCAACGCCGACCCCGAGGAGACACCGCGCACCCGCGCGACGCCGACTGGCTTCGATTTCACCGGCGAACTGGGCGCCGACGGCTGGGAGGGCGACGGATACGTGCTAGAAAGCGGCGCGGAGGCTCCGCCGGAGCCGCAGGGAGAGCTGGCAGCCCCGCGCACGCCGGTCGCACCGGCCTGGGCCCTGGTGCCGCCCGAGAAGGAGCCCGATCCGCCGCGTCCTCTGCAGCCGTCGCGGCCGCTCGCCGATGAGGCGATCACTCTGCCGGTGCCGGTGCTGCCCGGTGGCGCGGCGGCGCGACGGGCCGCGCGACGCGGCGCGCTGATCCATCGACTGCTCGAACTCCTGCCCGCGCTGCCGCCTGTGGATCGCGCGGCGGCGGCTCGACGCTTCCTCGCCCAGCCCGCCCACGCACTGGCCGGGGACGATATCGAGCGGTGGAGTGCGGAGGCGCTGTCGGTGCTCGAGGCGCCCGAGCATGCCGCCCTGTTCGCAGCGGACGCACGCGCCGAAGTGGGGCTGATCGGCACGGTCGAGACGCCGGCGGGGCGCTTCACGGTGAGCGGTCAGGTCGATCGCCTCGCCGTCACCGCCGGCGAGGTGCTGATCGTCGATTACAAGACCGGCGCGCCGGCGGATGGCGTGGCGGAGATGCCGCTCGCCTACCGCCGCCAGCTCGCGCTTTATCGCGCGCTGCTGGCGCATTGCTATCCGGACCGGCGGATCCGGGCGGCCATCCTGTGGACACAGGCGCCCCGGTTGGACGAGATACCGGCTGAAACGTTGGAGAATTCCCTGCCCGGCGCCGCGCCTTGACGCTCGGGGGCCCCGTTCTTACGTTGAACCCATGGGCGGCACCCGGGCCATTCACCGGGGAAACGGCGCTTTCAGGAGAGATTGCATGTCCACAGTCAAAGCCACCGACACCACCTTCGAGACCGAAGTTCTGAAGTCCGATACGCCCGTGCTGGTCGATTTCTGGGCCGAATGGTGCGGCCCCTGCCGCATGATCGGCCCCTCGCTCGAGGACATTGCCAAGGACATGGGCGGCAAGCTCAAGGTCGTGAAGGTGAACATCGACGAGAACCCGATGTCGCCGTCCAAGTATGGCGTTCGCTCGATTCCCACGCTGCTGCTGTTCAAGAACGGCCAGGTCGCCGCCACCAAGATCGGCGCCGAGCCCAAGCAGAAGCTGGTGAACTGGATCGAGAGCCACGTCGCCTAAGGGCTCTTCGATAGAGCTCAGAATAGTCTGATCGGCCCACCCGCGATCGACGGGTGGGGTCGCAGGCGGCGTGCCGCTCGATCAGCCGTTCTTCGCCAGCACCGTGCCGGCGAGATAGAGCGACCCGCAGATCAGGACGCGGAACGGCGGGGTCTGCCCGGCGATCAGATCCTCAAGCGCATTGGAAACATCAGGCGCCGGCGCGCAATCGAGCCCGACCTCGGTTGCCCGTGCGGTCGCTTGCTCCGGCGTGTACGCGGCGTGACCCTCGATCGGCACCGCGCGCGCCGAGCGCGCGTGACGCGCCAGCGGCCGCAGGAAGCCCGAGGCATCCTTGGTGGTCAGCATGCCGAAGATCAGGTGCAGCGGCAGCGCCGCGGGCTCACCCGCCCAGTCGCGCGCCATGTTGCCCAGCACGATCCCGCAATCCTCATTGTGGCCACCATCGAGCCAAAGCTCGCAGCCTGACGGCAGGGCATCGACCAGCGGTCCGCGCGTGAGGCGCTGCAGGCGTGCCGGCCACTCGACCGTGGCGAGACCGCGGCGGATCGCGGTCTCGTCCAGCGCGAAGCCCGCGGCCTGCAGCCGCTCGGCGCAGGCGACAGCGGTCGCGGCGTTGTCCAGCTGGTGCGCGCCGGCCAGCGCGGGTCGCGGCAGATCGAAGGTCGCGAGATCGCTTTCGTAGCGAAAGCCAAGCGCGCCGGGTGTCACCTGCCATTCGCGACCCATGCGGAACAACGGCACGCCCAGTTCGCGGGCCCGGGCCTCGATCGCGCGCGCGCTCTCCTCGCGCTGGCGGCCAATCACCCCCGGCGCGCCGCGTTTCAGGATGCCGGCCTTCTCGCCCGCGATCTTGGTCAAGGTATCGCCCAAGAACTGGGTGTGGTCGAAACCCACCGGCGTGATGGCGGTGAGGCCGGGGCGAACCACGTTGGTGGTGTCCAACCGGCCGCCCATGCCGACCTCGATCAGCGCGAGATCGGCGGGCGTGCGGGCGAATGCGAGGAACGCCGCGACCGTGGTGATCTCGAAGAACGTGATGGGTTGGTCCGCGTTGGCGCGCTCGCACTCGGTCAGCACCTCATCGAGCAGCTCGTCGGCGATCGGCGTGCCGGCCACACGGATGCGTTCATTGAAGCGCACCAGATGTGGCGAGGTATAGACATGGACGCGGTAGCCGGCCGCCTCGGCCATGGCGCGGAGATACGCCACCAGCGAGCCCTTGCCGTTGGTGCCCGCGACATGAACCACGGGCGGCAGCGCGAATTGCGGATCGCCCATCGCGCGCAGCAGTCGTTCGATGCGCTCCAGTCCCAGATCGATCAGCTTGGGGTGGAGGCGGGTCAGGCGCTCGAGGACGGGATCGTCCACGGCGCGCGCCTCAGCGGGACGGGGCCGCCAGCGCGCGCGACTCGGCGCCCGCGGGGCCGGACAGAAGGGCGGTCAGCCGCATCAGCGTCTCGCGCAGCTTGTGGCGATGGACGACCAGATCGACCATGCCGTGCTCGAGCAGGTACTCCGAGCGCTGGAAGCCTTCGGGGAGTTCCTGGCGGATCGTGCTTTCGATCACGCGCGGTCCGGCGAAGCCGATGATCGCATCAGGCTCGGCAATGTGAATGTCACCCAGCATCGCGAAAGAGGCCGACACGCCGCCGGTGGTCGGATCGGTCAGGACCGAGATGTAGGGAAGCCCCGCTTCCTTCACCATGCCGACGGCAATCGTGGTTCGCGTGAGCTGCATCAGGGAGAGAATTCCCTCCTGCATGCGCGCGCCGCCCGAGGCCGAGATCGCGATCAGCGGCGCCTTTCGGGCGACCGCCATCTCGGCGGCCATCACCAGCCCCTCGCCCACGGCGGTCCCCATCGATCCGCCGATGAAGCCGAAATCCATCGCCGCCACGATCGCGAGCCGACCGCCCATGGTGCCGCTCGCGACCACCAGCGCCTCGGTCGCGCCATCGCCCTTGGCCTGCGCCTTCTTGAGGCGGGCATCGTAGCGCTCCATGTCGCGGAACTTCAGCGGATCGACCGGCACCTTGGGCAACGGGTGGAGCTCATACTTGCCCTCATCGAACAGGTGCGGCAGGCGCTGCAGGGGCCGCACGCGCATGTGGTGGCCGCAATGCGTGCAGACCGACTGGTTCGCCTCGAGGTCCTTGGTGAACAGCATCTGTTCGCACTTCGGACACTTGGTCCACAGATTCTCCGGTGCCTCCTTGCGCGCCACCAGCGCGCGGAGCTTCGGCCGGACGAAATTCGTGAGCCAGTTCATGTCCGGCGGTATCGCACGGATGGCCGGCGCGGAAAAGCCGTCGGCCCGTCAGCGCCAGAAGGCGCCGAACGGCGCCGAGAAATCCTGGGGCTTGCGGACCTGGCAGAAGAGCCCCCGCGCGCGATAGTCGGCGCAGAGCTTTTGCGCGGCATCGCTCTCCATGTCGGCGAGAATGGCGGCCTGACGTGTCGACTTCTCGACGGTGACCGGCAGGATGTACTCCTTGCCCAGCCGCGAAACGCCCAGCGCCGCGAGCCGCGCCTGGGCGAGGTCGAACTGCGTCCGCGCCGTGCGCCAGTCGCCGTAGGTGCCGACCCAGACCGCATCGCCCGGCATGTCGTAGCGGATGCGTCCGCACTCCTCCATCGGCAGCACCCAGGCCGGGCTGCCACCGGAATTGGCGATCTGCCAGATCCGGGGGCGGGCGCCGCCGGTGCGCAGCGCAAAGGCCTCGTCGAACAGCCGAACGGTGAATTCGTCGCGAAGATCCCCGCGGCGGAAGCCCAGCGCCACCGCGACCAGGCGGCGGCCATCCCGCACTGCGCTCGCCACGATGTTGAAACCCGATGAGCAGATGAAGCCGGTCTTGAGGCCATCGGCGAAGGGCGAATAGAGATCGAGCAGCTTCATGCCCGGCCCGATGCGCTGACCGTTCAGCACGAACTCCTGGGTCCGGAAATAGGCGTACTGGTCGGGAAAGTCCGACATGAGCCGCAGCCCCAGCATCGCCATGTCGCGCGCGGTCGTGGTCTGCTGCGGGTCGGGCAATCCATGGGCGTTGGCGAAGCGCGTCCAGGTCATGCCGAGCCGGCCGGCGGTCGCGGTCATGCGCTCGGCGAAAGCCGGCTCCGACCCCGAGATGCGCTCGGCGAAGGCGGTCGCGACATCGTTGGCCGAGCGCGCGACCAGTGCCTGCAGCCCCTGCTCGACGCTCACCACGCCGCCCGGCGGCAGCACCAGCTTCGATGGCGGCCGCGCGCGCGCGAACTCGGAGAACCGCAGCGCCTCACCCGGCGAGAGGCGCCCCGCCCGGATTTCCTCGAAGACGATGTACATGGTCATCATCTTGGTGAGCGAGGCCGGATACCAGGGCGCGCCGGCGTCGCGCTGAAGCAGCGTCTCGCCGGTCACCGCATCGACCACAAGATAGGGCCCGGCGATCACAGGCCCGGTCGGGCTGGCGACCGGCTGGAGTTGCGCGACGGCCGGCCGGGCCACGAGCAACAGCGCGACAAGAAGGGCGGAAAGAATACGCATGGAGCCAGGTGAGCTTAGGGCCTTTCGCGACGGCGCGGGAGCCTCTACATCGGGGACATGCTCAAGGTCCTGATCGCGCCCGTCACCCCTTTCCAGCAGAACTGCTCGATCGTCTGGTGCGAAGAGACCATGGAAGGCACCGCGGTCGACCCCGGCGGCAATTTCGACATGCTGCGTGAGGCGATCGCCGAGCAGGGCATCAAGATCACCAAGGTGCTGCTGACCCACGGCCATGTCGACCACGCCTCGGCCGCCGGCACCATGGCGGCGCACTACGGCGTGAAGATCGAGGGGCCGCACCGCGACGACCAGTTTCTGATCGAGGGTCTGCCCGAGTCGGGTGCCAAGTATGGCTTCCCGCGCTACGCCCCCTTCCTGCCCGACCGCTGGCTGGAGCACGGCGAGACGGTGTCGCTCGGAAAGCTCACGCTCGATGTGGTGCATTGCCCCGGCCACACGCCGGGACATGTCGTGTTCGTGCACAAGCCCTCGAAGCTCGCCTTCGTCGGCGACGTGCTGTTCCGGGGCTCGATCGGCCGCACCGATTTTCCGCGCGGCAACCACGAGCAGCTTCTGAACTCGATCCGCGGTCGGCTCTGGCCGCTCGGCGACGACATGCAGTTCGTCCCCGGCCACGGCCAGACCTCGACCTTCGGCTGGGAACGCAAGACCAATTCGTTCGTGGCGGATCTGCTGTTCGACGACTGACAGCGCGGAGCCGTAGAGCCTTCTCGATCCGGATGGAGTCAGGCGGATCGGAAAGCCGACGAACGAGGCATCGCGCAGGGCGCGCTTCCGTTCAAATGGAGCCGCCTGAGCGGTTCCATCTGAGCCGAAGGCACCCTAGCCCTTGCGGACTCCGCGCACGCCGTCGGAGAGCGCCTTCACGTAAGCCAGCACGCCCGGCACCAGATCGGGTTTGGCGCGGCCCTGCTCGTCGAGGCCCGCCTTCACGCGATCGACGATGGCGGAGCCCACGACGGCGGCGTCGGCGTGGCGCGCCACGGCGGCGGCCTGGTCCGGCGTCTTGATGCCGAAGCCGACGCCCAGCGGCAGGCTGGTGTGGCGGCGCAGTCGGGCGACATGGTTGCGCACCGCATCCTCGCTCGCCGACGCGGTGCCGGTGATGCCGAGGATCGACACGAAATAGACGAAGCCCGAGGCGTAGCGCAGCACCGCCGGCAGGCGGGCGTCGTCAGTGGTGGGCGCCGTCAGCAGGACGGTGTCGATGCCGGCCTTCACCGCGTGCGGCTTCAGCTCGTCGGCTTCCTCGGGCGGCAGGTCGACCAGGATGAAGCCGTCGATGCCCGCTTCCTGGGCCTCGCGGCAGAAGCGCTCGGCGCCGCGGCGATACACGAGATTGTAGTAGCCCATCAGCAGGATCGGCGTGTCGCGATCGCCAGTCTCGCGGCGGAAGCGGCGCACCATGTCGAAGGTGGCATCGACCGTGATGCCCGCCTTGAGCGCGCGCTGGCCCGCGAGCTGGATCGAGGGTCCGTCGGCCATCGGATCGGTGAAGGGCATGCCGAGCTCGATCAGGTCGGCGCCGGCGGCGGGCAGCCCCTTCAGGATCTCGTAGCTGACCGCGATATCCGGGTCGCCCGCGGTGACATAGGTGACGAGGCCCGCGCGCTTGTCGGCGGCGAGGGTGGCGAAGCGCCTGGCGATGCGGCTCACGGGATCAGACCTTCATGCCAAGGCGCTCGGCGACGGCGAACACGTCCTTGTCGCCGCGGCCGCAGAGATTCATCACCAGCAGATTGTCGGCCGGCAGAGTCGGCGCCAGCTTGGTGACGTGGGCGAGCGCATGGGCCGGCTCCAGAGCGGGAATGATGCCCTCGAGCTTGCAGAGCAACTGGAACGCCGCCAGCGCCTCGTCGTCGGTCGCCGAGACATACTCAACGCGGCCCAGCTCCTTCAGCCAGGAATGCTCGGGCCCGATGCCGGGATAGTCGAGGCCGGCGGAGATCGAGTGCGCCTCGATGATCTGGCCTTCCTTGTCCTGCAACAGGTAGGTGCGGTTGCCGTGCAGCACGCCCGGCATGCCGCCGCTCAGCGACGCGGCATGCTCGCCCGTCTCGATGCCGCGACCGCCGGCCTCCACGCCCACGATGCGCACCGACTTGTCGTCGAGGAAAGGATGGAACAGGCCCATCGCGTTCGATCCGCCGCCGATGCAGGCGACCAGCGTGTCGGGCAGCCGGCCTTCAGCATCCATCATCTGCTTGCGCGTCTCCTGGCCGATCACCGACTGGAAATCGCGCACCATCGCCGGATAGGGGTGCGGCCCCGCCACCGTGCCGATGCAGTAGAACGTCGTCTCACAGGTCGCGACCCAGTCGCGCAGCGCCTCGTTCATCGCATCCTTGAGGGTCGCGGACCCGGCCGTAACGGGCCGAACCTCGGCGCCCAGCATCTTCATGCGCACGACGTTGGGCGACTGGCGCGACACGTCGACCGCGCCCATGAACACCACGCAGGGAATGTCGAACAGCGCGCAGGCCGTCGCGGTGGCGACGCCGTGCTGGCCCGCGCCGGTCTCCGCGATCACCCGCGTCTTGCCCATGCGCTTGGCGAGCAGCACCTGGCCCAGCACGTTGTTGATCTTGTGGCTGCCGGTGTGATTGAGCTCGTCGCGCTTGAAGTAGATCTTGGCGCCGCCCAGATGGCGCGTCAGGCGTTCGGCGAAATAGAGCGGGCTCGGCCGACCGGCATAATGCAGCGACAGGCGCTGCAGCTCGCCCTGGAAGGCGGGGTCCGCCTTGGCCGTGTTGTAGGCCTTCTCCAGATCGAGGATCAGCGGCATCAGGGTTTCGGCGACATAGCGTCCGCCGAAAATGCCGAAATGGCCGCGCTCATCGGGGCCGGTGCGAAACGAATTGGGCGTGACGTTCATCTGTGATCCTGCGGTCGGCACGGGACTTAGCAGCCCCGGACCGCCCGGGTCAAAGGCAGGCGTCGAAGAAGCCGTACTCCAGCGCCATCGCGCGGCGATAGTGTGCGCGTGCCCGCGTCGGATCGACCGGCGCGCGGTCCAGCAACTCCTCAAGCCGCAGCGCCAGCCCCTCGAAACCGGGATCGGCGTAGGTGCGGACCCATTCTGCATAAGCCGGCGCCACCGGGCCGCGGGCGAGTTCCTGCCCGAGGAACGCGTAGAGCCGCATGCAGGGCGCCATCGCCGCCGCGGTCTCGCCGATATCGCCTCCGCGCGCGATGCCGAGCAGGAAATCGACATAGGCGCGCGTGGCGGGCTGAGTCACGACGCCCGCAAGCGACACGCCCCAGCGCTTGGCGTAGCCCGCATGCAGACGAAGCTCGTCGACCACGCCCGCGATCAGAGAGGCGAAGCCATCGAGTCCCGCCCGGTCGGTCGTATGGGCGAGACAGAAGGCATAAGCCCGCGCGAAGCCTTCGAGAAAGAACGCGTCCTGGGCGACGTAGGTCCGGAACGACGCGAGCGGCAGACCGCCGTTGCCCAGCCCCTGCACGAACGGATGGGCGAGGATGCGCCCGGCCTCTCCGGCGCTTTCGCGCCATAGCTGAGCCGCGAGCGACATCGCCCTAGCCCAACGCCTGAACCAGATCGGCGACGATATCGTCGGCATCCTCGAGGCCGACCGAAATCCGCACAGTGCCCTCGCCGATTCCGAGCTTGGCGCGTTCGGCGGCACCAATGCGCATGTGCGTCGTGGTCGCGGGATGGGTGATCAGGCTCTTGGCATCCCCGAGATTGTTGGAGATGTCGACCAGACGCAGCCGGTTCAACATGGCGAAGGTCTCGGTCTTGCCGCCCTTGAGATCGAACGTGACCACCCCGCCGCCACCCGACATCTGGCGCATCGCGAGTGCGTGCTGCGGATGGTCGGGCCGCGCCGGATACAGGGCGCGCGCGATCTTCGGATGGCCGCTCAACGCCTCGGCGAGTCGCGCGGCATTGGCGCAATGCCGCTCCATGCGCAGCGACAGCGTCTCCATGCCCTTCAACAGCACCCAGGCATTGAACGGCGAGAGCGCCGGGCCCGTGTTGCGGATGATCGGCTGCAGCTTGTCGAGGATGAAGGCGCGCGTGCCCAGCACCGCGCCGCCCAGCATCCGGCCCTGCCCGTCGATGTACTTGGTGGCCGAGTGCACCACCACGTCGGCGCCCCATTCCAGCGGACGCTGCAGGATCGGCGTGGCGAAGGCATTGTCGAGCACCACGGTGGCGCCCGCGCGATGCGCGAGATCGCAGACAGCGCGGATGTCGACAATGTCGAGCATCGGGTTGGAGGGCGATTCAAACAGCACGGCTTGCGCGGGGCGGGACAGCGCCTTCTCCCACGCCACGAGATCGCCGCCATCCACCAGCTCGCTCTCGATGCCATAGCGCGGCAGCAGCTCCGCCACGATGTAGTGGCAGGAACCGAAGAGCTGGCGCGCCGCCACGACGCGGTCGCCCGCCTTCAGGAGCGCGAGCAGGGCGAAGAACACGGCGGCCATGCCGGTCGCGGTGCCACGACAGGCCTCCGCGCCCTCAAGAGCCGCGAGCCGGTTCTCGAACATCGTGACGGTGGGATTGCCGAAGCGCGAATACTGGTAGTGCGCACTCTCGCCCTTGAAGGTCGCCTCCGCCTCCTCGGCGCTGGGATAGGCGTAGCCCGACGTCAGGAACAGCGCCTCCGAGGTCTCGTCGTAGTCCGTGCGCAGCTGGCCAGCCCGCACGGCGCGCGTCTGCGGCTTCCAGTTGCGCGCATCCGGAGCCGCCTTCGGCTGGGGGGGAACGCCCGTCATCACCGTCTCCACAACAAAAAACCCCCGACCGGACGGACGGGGGTGCCAAAGCACCTCCGACCTTTTAGCGATGATTAACGTGGTCGCAAGCCGGTCGGCTCAAATCCCCACGAAGCGCATTCTCTTTGGCGGGAAGCGCGCGCCAAGGCAAGCGCATTGAGATTCCATCAAGTGCTATGTTAGCTAACCATGAGGCGCGTGAACACCCACGAGGCCAAGACGCAACTCTCGCGCTTGATTGACGCCGTACAGGGTGGCGAGGAGATCGAGATCTGCCGCGCCGGCAAGCCGGTCGCGCGTCTCGTTCCACCACCCCGCCAGCGCCGGGCGCCGGAGGTCGGATTCTGGGAAGGGCAGGTCACGCTCCACCCGGGCTGGGAGGCCGACGCCGAGATCGAGGCGATGTTCGAGCCGTCGTTGAACGAGCGCGACCCAAAGTGAGACTGCTGCTCGACACCCACGCGATGATCTGGATGGTCGGCGAGCCGGCGATGCTCGCGCGACCCGCGCTGGCGGCGCTGGCGGACCCCGACAACGACCGATGGGTGAGCATCGCCACGATCTGGGAAATCGCCACCCTGTCAGCGAACGGCAGGCTGAGCTTCCCGCCGAGCTACACCGAAGCGCTGCAGCGGACTCTCACGACGCTGCTGCCGATCCCGTTGGCGCATGTCGAGCGTGCGGCGTCACTGCCGTTCCACCACCGCAATCCGTTCGATCGACTGCTGATCGCGCAGGCGATGGAGGAAAGCCTCACCGTGGTGACGCGCGACCGGCGCTTCGCCGCTTACGGCGTGGCGGTGCTGCCCGCGTAGGCATCAGCCTCGCTGCGCAGCGAGTGACTGCTCGCGCAGTTTGGTCAGCGTGATGCGCGAGGTGATCGCTTCGGGATCGGTCTTCAGATGGATGATCGCGGGCTTGCCCGCCGCGAAAGCGCGCTCGAATGCCGGCGCGAAGTCCGCGGTGCGTTCCACCGTCTCGCCGTGCCCGCCGAAAGCGCGCGCATAGGCGGCGAAATCCGGGTTGGTGAGATTGGTGCCATGGACGCGCGTGGGGTAGTCGCGCTCCTGATGCATGCGGATCGTGCCGTACATGCCGTTGTCCACGACCACGACGACGATATTGGCGCCGTGCTGGACGGCGGTCGCGAATTCCTGGCCGTTCATCAAGAAACAGCCATCGCCCGCGAACGACACCACCGGCCGGGAGGGCTCGGCGATCTTGGCCGCCACCGCCGCCGGCACGCCATAGCCCATGGCGCCGCTGGTGGGCGCGAGTTGGGTCTTGAAGCCGCGATACTGGAAGAAGCGATGCAGGAACGCGGCGTAGTTGCCCGCGCCGTTGGTCACGATCGCATCGTCCGGCAGACGCTTGTTCAACCAGCCGACAATGGCGGCGAGGTCGGCGGCGCCCGGCTGCGGCGCAGGCTCGATATTGGCGAGATACTGCGCCCGCGCCTCGGCGACCTGCGCCTTCCATCGCGTACCATCGACCGGCTTCATCGCGCGCGCCGCCGCGGCGAAGTTCGCCATGCCGCTGTTGATCGGCAGAATGGTCTGGTAGACGCGGCCCAGTTCCTCGGCGCTGGCATGCACGTGCACCAGCGGCTGCTTGGGAACGGGCACCTCGAACATGGTGTAGGCGCCGGTCGTCGCCTCGCCCAACCGCGGCCCGATCGCGATCACAAGATCGCTCTCACGGATGCGTTTGCCGAGCGGCGGGTTCACGCCGATGCCGAGATCGCCGACATAGTTGGGATGGCGATTGTCGAGCAGGTCCTGGTTGCGGAACGCCGCCGTCGCCGGCAGGCCGTTCGCCTCGATGAAGGCGCGAATGTCGGCACACGCCTCGGCGGTCCAGCCGCCCCCACCCAACACGACCATCGGCCGCTCGGCCTGGTCGAGAAGCGCGCGCAGGCGAGCCATGTCGTCCGTCGATGGCGCGCCGCGGGCCACGCGGAAGGGTCCGGCATCGGCGACGTCGACCTCGTCGGCCAGCATGTCCTCGGGCAGTGACAGCACGACCGGGCCGGGACGACCGTTCATCGCGCGATGAAAGGCCTGACTCACCAGCTCGGGAATACGGCGCGCGTCCTCGATCTGGGCGACCCACTTGGCCATCTGGCCGAACATGCGGCGGTAGTCGATCTCCTGGAACGCCTCACGCTCGGCCTGCTCGCGGCCGACCTGGCCCACCAGCAGGATCATGGGGGTGGAGTCCTGGAAGCCCGTGTGCAGGCCGATGCTGGCGTTGGTGGCGCCGGGTCCGCGCGTCACGAAACAGATGCCCGGCTTGCCCATCAGCTTGCCATAGGCCTCCGCCATGTTGGCAGCGCCGCCTTCCTGGCGGCAGATCACGTAGCGGATGGAATTGCGCTGGGCATAGAGCGCGTCGAGCGCCGCGAGGTAGCTCTCGCCCGGCACGCCGAAGATCGTGTCCACGCCGTGGATGCGCAGCTGGTCGATCAGGACCTGGGCGCCGCTGCGGCGCGGAGTGGAAGCGGTCATTAGCGGGCATCCCTCAGTTGGTGGGCGAGAACGAGGTCGGCACCAATATCTTGTTGTTCATCGTCTTGAAGAACCCGCTCACCTTGCCGAGATAGACCTGCCAGGCTGGGTCGGCGGCCATCGCGGCGCGGCGGCGCGTGCGATCCGCAAGGTCTTCGTAGCCCCAAATGTGAACGATCTCGTTCACGTTCCCCACTTCGGTGGTGTAGTAGCCGACCAGCCGACCGAGGTGCTTCACCTGAACGGCCAGCCCCTCTTTCTCGTAGATCCCGAGAAACTCGCGCAGCTTGCCGGGATGCAGTTCGTAGGTGCGGTGGTCGACGATCATGGGAGCTCCTGTTGCGGCGGGTCGCGATAATGTGACTGTGTCCGTCGCGCCACAACCCTCGGCCTTCCGCAGCGAGGGTGGACTCACGCCGCAATTCGGCGCATAAGTGCGGCATAGCGCCGCCGTATCGTGTCCAGTGTCAGTCTCTCTTCGGCGCCGCTAGAGCGGAACCCGGTCAAGGCCTCAAGTGAACGTCGTCTCCCGTCGAGTGTCGAAGCAACGCCTGGAACGCCTCCAGCGAGCGCACGCCGGACTCCGCCCCCGTCCTCCAGCACAGAGCTTTTAATGAGTCGCAAGTTGTTTGTGGGCAATCTGCCCTACTCGGTCACGTCCGAGCGTCTTCAGGAAGCGTTCTCGCAATTCGGCAACGTCACCACGTCCAAGGTGATCGTCGACCGCGAGACAGGCCGCAGCCGCGGCTTCGCCTTCCTCGAAATGGAAACCGATGAGCAAGGCGCATCGGCCATGCAGGCCATGAACGGCGCCCTGCTGGACGGCCGTTCTATCGCGGTGCGTGAAGCGGTTGATCGCCAGCCTGGCGGCGGCGGTGGTGGCGGTGGCTACGGCGGCGGTGGCCGCGACGGTGGCGGCTTCCGGCCGCGCGGCCCGCGTCCGCCCTATGGCGGTGGTGGTGGTGGCGGCTACGGCGGTGGCGGCGGCTATGGCGGCGGTGGCCGCGATGGTGGCGGCGGCTATGGCGGTGGTGGCCGCGACGGTGGCGGCGGCGGTTATCGCGGTGGACCGCGCGAGGGCGGCGATGGCGGCCCGATGCTCGACCGACGGGCCGACTTCTCCGGCGGCGGCGGTGGTGGTGGCGGCTATCGCCCGCGGCCGCCCGGCGGCGGATATGAAGGCGGCGGTGGCGGTCCGGGCGGCGCACCGGGCGGCGGGTTCGATCAGGGACGCCCGCCCCGGCGCCGGGAAGGCGGCCCACCGCGGCGCGAGCGGGACTACGAACCGCGCAAGCGCGGCTTCGCCGACGACGAATAGACCGATCCGCAGTGATCGATGGGAACGCCGGGGGGAAACCCCCGGCGTTCTTTCTTTTGCGGGCTCGGGCGGTAGAGTGTCTTCGACTGATACCACCCGGCTCGGGAAGGCTCCAGGCTTCGCGCGGGGGATAGCCGCCATGAAACGACGCGCCGCACTCGCCGGATCGCTCGCCACGCTGGCGGCGGCACCCCGGGGTGCGCGCAGCCAGACGCTGGCGGTCGACCTGCAGCTGGTCCTGGCCGTCGACGTGTCGCGGTCCATCGACGAGGTCGAAGCTGAGCTGCAACGGCGCGGCTACATCGACGCGCTCTCAAGCGATCGCGTGGTCGACGCGCTGACCTCCGGCGAGCACAAGCGCATCGGCCTTTGCTAGGCCGAGTGGGCCGGCTCGCACTATCGCGTGGTCGTCATCGACTGGACGGTGATCGACAGCCGTGACGCCGCGCACCGTTTCGCCGACAAACTCTCAGAAGCGCCGCGGGTGGCCGAGCGCTGGACCGCGGTCGGCGCCGCGCTCGAACATGCCGCCGCGCAGTTCGCCCGTTCGGGCATGACATCGCGCCGCCGCGTGATCGACATTTCGGGCGACGGCCGTACCAACGAGGGGCCGCCGGCGGAGATGGTTCGCGACCGGCTGGTCCGCGAGGGAGTCGTCATCAACGGCCTGCCGGTGATGATGAATCGCACCAATTTCGGCCGCCCGCCGGACCGCGAACTGGATCGCTACTACGAGGAGAACGTCATCGGCGGGCCGGGATCGTTCATGATCGTGGCGCGCGACTTCGCCGATTTCGGACGCGCTGTGCGCACCAAGCTGGTGCGGGAAATCTCCGCGCCTGCCCTCAGCCCGACGACACGACCGACCTGAGTTGCCGCAGCGGCGCGGGATCGCGCAGGAGCTGGATCGGCATGCCGAGATGGCCGAGCGGATAGCGAAAGCGGTTGGCCGCGGGCAGGCGCCAGCGATCCGCCAGCGCGGCACCGCCCTCGACCGGCAGCCAGCGATCCGTATCGCCCAGAACCGACACGATGCGCTCCGCGGCAATGGCCGGCGCCGGCATCGGGTCGATCGCCGCCGCGATCCGCGCCCTCGTCGGCCGATCCCAGCCGGCCGCGACCAACGCACGGTCGACCCCCAGTCCCCGAGAAAGCGCGCCATCCAGCGCCACCTGAGCCATTGCCGCGGAGTGGCTGATCAGCAGCACCCCATCGGGGCGCGCGGCGGCCGACCATCGGCCCGCGTGGCTCGCGGCATGCTGCGCCACAAACGACGTCATCGAAATCCCGGCGAGCGCGACAGGCCCACCGAAGGCGGCGCGGCACCAGGCGATCACCAGCGCCGACTCAAGCGCCTGCCCGGAGATCAAATCGAGCGTCGCTTCCGGCCCCCACGCGACGAAGGGTTCGCCGCCATAGGTGCCGGGCAGGGTCCGAAGCCCGTGATAGGGCGAAACCGGCTCGACCACGCGCCAACCGGCCTCGGCCAACCGCACGGCGGCGTCGCGGCCCGCTGGCAGCAATTCAGGCTCCAGCCCCAGCCCGTTGCCGAGGATCAGCGTGGCTTGCGGTGGGTTGCGCGTGGATTCGACGACACGCGCATAGAACCGTTCGCTGCCCGCGCGACCGGCGAGCCCGGCCGCCGGACTCGCGGCCCGCAACCAGCATTGTCGGACTCCCGGACCATCGAACCACGCGGAGCGTTCCAGCGTGCCGGGGTCGATCGCGACGGCCTGCGCGCGCCCGGGATCGTCGAGCAGCGGCGCCAGCCGGACGAGAGTCTCGTCGGGCGATGGCACTCGGAAGCACGCGGGCGGCGCACCCAGTCGACGCGCCATGCCGCCGAGCCTCAGCCGGATCGCGAGATGCGAGGTCGCTGCCGCACGCCGGCTGCGATCGAGCCGCGCGGCGGTATCCGAATCCGCGCCGCCGAAGAGCCCGTCGTCCCAGGCCGCGCGCGCGGCGCGGGCGGCGGTTTGGCGGGCCGCCACGGCACCAAGCATCGCCGTCGCGCCGCGCGGAGGGATTGCGCGCGTGCCCCCGACGCCGGCCACGAATCGCGCGACATCGCCCTCAGCCGCCCCGGCCGCAGCCCAGACGCGCGCCACCGGGAGGAACCAGCGGCGCAAAATCGCGACGCCCACCGGATCGACCCAGGAGCGTGCGAAGAGGGCGCCAAGAGGTGATGTCAGGAGATCGGGCATCGGGGATCGCACGGCGGCCCGGCAGGCGATTTCACTTGGCCCGGCCGGGAGCTTGGCCGCATCATCGCCCGCCTTGCACCACGCTGACAATGGAGTGCGTTCCATGCTCGCAAACGACCCGGTTACCCAGGCCCGGATCGACCTCACCGCGGCCCTGCGTTCAGCGGCGCGGCATGGCCTGAATGAGGGCGTGTGCAACCATTTCAGCATGACGGTGCCCGGGCGGCCCGACCTGTTTCTGGTCAACCCGCAGGGTCTGCACTGGTCGGAGATCCGGCCGGGCGATCTCGTGATGGCCGATTTCGACGGCAAGGTGATCGAGGGCAAGTACAGCGTCGAGCCGACGGCGTTCTTCATCCATGCCCGTATCCACGCGGGAAATCCGCGCGCGGCGGTCGTGCTCCATACTCACATGCCGTACGCCACCGCGCTCACCTCGATCCGCGACGGACGGATCGAGATGTGCACCCAGAACGCGTTCCGCTACTGGGATCGCATCGCCTATGACGACGAGTATGCCGGTGTCGCATTGTCCAACGACGAGGGCGAGCGCATGTGCCGGGCGATGGCCGGCAAGCCCATCCTCTTCCTGCGCAATCACGGCGTGATCGTATCGGGCCCGACCGTGGCGCAGACCTACGACGATCTCTACTACCTCGAGCGCGCCGCCATGGTGCAGGTGCTGGCGATGCAGACCGGACGGCCGCTGCACAACATCGATGACGGGCTCGCCGCCTTCACGGCAAAGCAGATCGAGGGCGAGGCGCAGCAGGCGATGCTCCATTTCGACTCGCTGAAGCGCATGCTCGACCGCGACGCACCGGGCTGGCAACGCCTCGCGGCCTGATCCCTTCCCGCACCCGATCCGCACTGGAGTTCCGATGTCCCGCCTCGCGCCCCTCGATCCCGCCCGTCTCGACCCCGAGCAGAAGAAGGTGGCGGACGCGATCGTCTCGGGCCCGCGAGGGGGACTGCGCGGGCCGTTCGAACCGTGGCTGCGCAGCCCCGTGCTGGCCGATCGGGCCCAGAAGCTCGGCGAATATTGTCGCTTCAACAATTCGCTGCCCAAAGATCTCAGCGAGCTCGCAATCTGCCTGGTGGGCCGGCATTTCAAGGCGCAGTTCGAGTTCTACGCCCACGCCCGAATGGCGCGCGAGGCGGGTCTCTCTGCCGAGATCATCGAGGCGGTCCGCACCCGCCGCACCCCGCCGTTCGGCCGCGAGGTCGAACGCGTGATCTACGATTTCGTGACCGAGTACCTTGAGACCAACCGCGTCGCCGAACCGAACTACCGCCGCGCCATCGAGGCGTTCGGCGAGAAGGGCGTGGTCGATCTGGTCGGTGTCTGCGGCTACTACATGCTGGTGTCGATGACACTGAACGTGTTCGACGTGAAGCTGCCGCCCGGCGAACCCGACCCGCTGGCGTAGCGTACGCGGAGATTTCCGCGCCGCCTCACGACTCGAAAATCGCCACCGCGCGGGTCCAGCCGGCCGAGGCGCCTCGGATCTTGTGCGGGAAGCAAGCGATGGTGAAGCCATCGCCCGGCAGCGCCTCAAGATTGTGCAGCTTTTCGAGGTGGCAATAGCCGATGTGCCGTCCCGCCTTGTGGCCCTCCCAGATGATCGACGGGTCGCGATCGCGGGCGAACTTCTGCGCTGTGAAGTAGAACGGCGCGTCCCAGCTCCAGGCGTCGGTACCGGTGAGCCGAATGCCCTGCTCCAGCAGAAACATGGTGGCGTCGTAGCCCATGCCGCAGCCCGAGTTCACATAGTCGGCGTTGCCGTAGCGCGAACCCGCGCGTGTGTTCACGACCACGATCTCAAGCGGCTTCAGCGCGTGGCCGATCCGGTCGAGTTCGGCCTTCACCTCATCGGCGGTGATGACGTGCCCGTCCGGCTTGGCGCGAAAATCGAGCTTCACGCCGGGCTGGAAGCACCAGTCCAGCGGCACCTCGTCGATGGTGATGGCGCGCTCGCCCCGATTCATGGTGGGGTGGAAATGGTACGGCGCGTCGAGATGCGTGCCGTTGTGCGTCGAGAGCGAGACGTTCTCCACCGCCCAGCCTTGGCCGTCGGGGAGGTCCTCTTTCTTGAGGCCGGGAAAGAAGCCCGCGATCTGGCCCGCCGTGTCCTGGTGCTTGTGGTACTGGATCTTCGGCCCGAACGGGACCGGATCGGAGATGACGTCGTTCTCCAGATAGATCGACAGATCGACGAAGCGACGCGGCATGGATCCTCCCGAAGAGCGACCTTGCGAGCCTGCCGCCGCCTCAGGGGCGGGTCAACGTCGTCAAGACGGCGCGGGTGACGCGACGCCCGATGCAGCGCTGGCCAAAATCGTCAACGTGAAGGCCGTCGAGTGGGAGGCGGGATCGGGGCGCGGGCTCCGTTCAACGGCCGCCGACAATCAGCAACACCGCAACGAGCGCGAGCGCCAGCCCGCCGGCCTGAATGCGGTTGGGTCGCTCACCCAGCACGGCAGCCGCCAGCACGACAGTGCTGGCAGGATAGAGCGAGGTCAGCATGGCGATCACCGCCAACTGTCCTTCGCGGCTTGCAAGCAGGTAAAGCGCGTTGGCGGCGGCATCGCAGGCCCCCGCACCCGAGATCAGCATCCACAGCCCGGCGCCAGTTGGCCGCCGCACCCAGCCGCGTCGCAGAACGAGCGGAATCGCGAGCAGGACCAGCGCCACCGAGGCGCTCCGCGCCGCGACCAGCGGCCACAGACCGGCCGCCGGCTCGGTATGGGCGATCAGGACATAGAACCAGCCGATCCCAAGACCGGCCGCGATGGCGATCCAGAACGCCGCGCGGGCGTTTGCCGGTGCCGGCCCCCGATCGCTCTCGCGCGACACCGCGAGGATCGCGAGGGCGGCGAGCGCGAGCCCGGCTGCGACGATGGGGCTGGGCCAGGCCGCAAAGATGAGCCCCCAGACGACGGGCACCGCCACCGAGAACAGGGCCGTCACCGGCGCCACCACGGACATGCGGCCGAGCGCGAGCGCGAGATAGAGCAGCGGAATGCCGATCAGCGTCGATAGGCCTGCGGCGGCCCCCCAGGCGAGGTCCGCGATCCGGACCTCGCCGGCCCCCAGCGTCGGCGCCGCGACCAGCATCAGCAGCAGCCCGACCACCTGGCCGATCGCGACCACGGTGAAGGCGTGCAGGCGCCGGACCGCAAGCCCGCCCAGAAAATCGCCGGCGCCGTACACCGCGGCCGCCAGCAACGCCAATCCAGCGCCCATCATGCCCGGATTCTAGCCGTCGACGGGGCTATCGCGAAACCGACGCAACATGATCGCGGACGGCGCGACATCGCGGCGACACGAAGCGCCGGCATAGTCGCCCCATCGAAATCAACCCGCCCGCCGGAGGCCGCCATGTTCAAGACCCTGACCCTCACCGTCGCACTGCTCGCCGCCACCCTGGCCGCGCCCGCCCACGCCAAAGTCTGCCCGACCTGCCTGGTCGCCAGTGAGGCGGCGGCGACCTTTGCCCGCACGGCGGCGCCCCTCGTCCCGATGCTCACGACCGACGCGCTCGAACACTCCTTCGTCGCGCGCTAAGGTGGCCTCGATGACCCGCCGCCTTCTCGCGCCGCTCGCCGCGCTCGCGCTTGCCTCGACCCCGGCCAACGCCCAGGTCGCCGGCCCCCAGGTCACCTCAATCGGGGTGGAGGGCACGGAAATCGTGGTCAAGCTCTCCGACGGGCGCAATCTGCGCAGCAAGGAGCTGGTCGGCGCCGTGCTCGATGTGCGCTTCGAGGGCCAGGCTGCCAAGATGCGGATCGCCGCCGTCGAGCCCGATCCCGAGGACAAGACCGGCTCGGTCTGGCTGCACACCATGGAAACCCGCGGCCCCGACGGGCAATGGGCCAACGCCTGCTCGCCCGGCCCCGATGGCCGTCGGCAGGGCTTTCCGATCCATACCGCGAACGGCCTCGAGTTCACCTGCTCGGCGGGCGCGCTCGGCAAGTGCGTGCGCTTCGGCTTCCGGCCCTGGGCCAAGGCGCCCGATGGCCGCGACTATGCGCCGATCTATCAGGCCTGCGTGCGGATGGTGCGCGCCGACTATGGCGGCGACGGCCATGGCTGGACCAAGGACGGCACGCGCATCGACCTCTACGATGTCACCGAAACCCAGAAGCCGGACAACGATCCGACCGATGCCTTCGAGGCCGGCTGGACCGAGGCTGGCGCGGTCTGCGTGCACCACATCCGGGTCAAAGAGAACGTGACGCTGGCCGAGCTCGAGCAGCGCTATCCGCGACTAAAGGGCCGCACCGGCGCGGTGTGCACCGAGGAATTCGCCCGCGCCCACGGCGCCATCCTGTTCAACCGTTCGCCGAACTGAACAACGCCCGAGCGCGGCACGCGACGCCCGTCCCACCGTCCTGACGCGCAGCCGAAGGACCGATCGGGGATCAGGAAAGACCCTTCGTTGACGCTCCGGGTGACCGGCAGGGTGTCACGCACACCGCGCGCCGCGTAACACACGAAACCAAATCGCGCCGCTGCAACATCGCCACGACACAGGCCACGGGCACACTCTCCCCATCGAAACCGGGGAAACGCCATGTTCCGCACTTTGATCGCCGCCCTCACCGCCCTCTGCCTCGCTGGCCCCGCACTCGCTGCTGGCCCCGATGGCCAGATCCAGCTCAGCCGCGATGGGTTGCTCGGTTTCAAGGGGTTCGCCCCGATCGTCGAGATGGCCCGCGAAAGCGAGGCCAGCCCGTTCGGTGCCCTCACCGAGGAGGTGACCCGGGTGGGCTTCAAGGCCGAGATCCAGGGTTTCCGCATGTCCGCGACGGCCGGCGTCTTCGCGTTCAACTACGGACTCGCCGGCGAAGGCGAGGGCCGGATCGCCACGCTCAGCGTCGGATACACCGCGCGCGACATCGCGGGTGGCGCGCTGAGCCTCGATGTCCGGCGCGACTTCGTCTACGCGATCGGTGCCGAGGAAGCGGCGGTCCAGACCCAGTTCCGCGCCCGCTGGGCGATGAAGTTCTGACCGCCGGCGAGTTCCCTACCGCAGCGGCTCGAGAACGCTCACGTAGTTGGCGACCGCGGTGCCGCCCATGTTGAAGACGGCGCCGAGCTTGGCGTCCTTCCTCTGCATGCCGCCGGCCGAGCCGTCGAGCTGCATGGCCGCCATCACGTGCATCGAGACGCCCGTGGCGCCCACCGGATGGCCCTTGGACTTGAGCCCGCCCGACAGGTTCACCGGCAGCTTGCCGTCGGGCAGCGTCCAGCCTTCCAGGATCGCCTTTTCGCCCTGTCCTTCCGGCGTCAGGCCCATCGCCTCGTACTGCATCAACTCGGCCGAGGTGAAGCAATCGTGGGTCTCGACGAAGGAGAGATCGAGAAGATCGAGGCGCGCCTGCTGCAACGCCCGCTTCCAGGCGAGCGCCGGCCCCTCGAACTTCACCACGTCGCGGCGCGACATCGGCAGGAAGTCGTTCACATGCTCGGTGGCGCGAAAGGCGATCGCGCGCTTCATGCCGAGCGCGGTTTGCACATCGGTCAGGATCACCGCGGCCGCGCCATCGCTCACCGGCGAGCAGTCGGTGCGCTTCAGCGGACCCGCCACGAACGGATTCTTGGCCGACGGCGTGCGGCAGAAGTCGTAGTCGAACTCGCGCTGGAAATGGGCGAACGGGTTCTTGGTGCCGTTGCGGTGGTTCTTGACCGAGATGTGGGCCAGCGCTTCCGACTTGTCGCCGTGGCGCTGGAAATAGGCCGAGGCGATCTTGCCGAAGATGCCGGCGAAGCCCGCGTCGATGCCGGCCTCTTCCTGGGCGTAGGAGGCCTTGAGCAGGATCTCGCCCACGGTCGGGCCATCGACGTCGCTCATCTTCTCGACGCCCACGACCAGCACGAAGCGCGCCTTCTTCGCCGCGAGGCTGTTCATGCCCATATGGATGGCGGCGGTGCCGGTGGCGCAGGCGTTCTCCACCCGGGTCGACGGCTTGAAGCGCAGATCGGGGTGCGCCTGAAGCGGCAGCGAGGAATGGAACTCCTGGCGGGAGAAGCCGCCATTCATGTTGCCGATGTAGATGACGTCGATGTCCTTGGGCTCGATGCCGGCATGGGCCATCGCCTCGTTGGCCGCCTCGACCACGAGCGTCTCGTTGGTCGTCTGGGCGTCATACTTGCCGAACTTGCTGTGCGACCAGCCGACGATACATGCCGTCATGCGGAAATCCCCTCGCTTTGGCCGCACCATACATCGGGGATTCTCCCGAACAAGATCGTTTTCCCAGCA
Source organism: Alphaproteobacteria bacterium (assembly GCA_016870115.1). GTDB lineage: Bacteria > Pseudomonadota > Alphaproteobacteria > Reyranellales > Reyranellaceae > VGCH01. The sequence continues at coordinate 114,774 of VGCH01000008.1, forward strand.
CCGGACTGCCCTATTCTTGCCGTGCGGGACCGCTTGTATGGTCAGTGAAGTCCCCAGGAGCCGCCATGGCCGAGCCGATCCCGCCTTCCGCCCCCCAAGAACCCGCCCAGCCGCGCTGGCCGCTGATCCTGGGTGCGCTCACGGGCGGCTTCTTTCTGGTGGCGCTGGGGCTGGGGCTGGGCTGGTACCTCTTCTATCGGCCCGTGGTGAATGTGGCGGTCCAGCTGCCGCCCCCTCCCGCTCCGCCGGCGCCGGCCGGCCCCGATGCCGCCCAGATCAAGGCGCTGGAAGACCAGATCGAGAAGGCCAAGGCCGCCAACCGCGATGTCGAGGCCCAGATCGCGGCGTTGAAGGAGCGGCTGCGTGCGGATGTCTGCACCGCGCGCAATCCCAGCGGCGCACCGCCCGCGCCCGGCGCCCCGAGCGGCGGCCAGAAGATCTGATCGCGCCGCCGACGCTGTCCCGTTCGGCGGGTCGGCGGCAAATGGACTTCCGGCGGGTGCGGTGCAAGCATCGCCCATGATGTCGGACTCCGATGCGGACCCAAACCGGCAAGGCGTCTGGTCGGCCAAATTCCTGAGGCTTTGGATCGGCAGCACGGCGTCCGGCCTTGCGACGTGGGCCTTGCCGTTCGTCCTCGGCCTCGCGGTGCTCGGCGGATCGCTGTCGGCCGTCGATCTGGGACTCGTTCTCGCGGCACGCACCGCCGGTTTCCTGGTTGCGATTCCGATCAGCGGCGTTCTGGCCGACCGATCCGGGCGACGTCGGGTGGTTCTGGCGGCAAGTCTTGTCGCCGCCGCCGGAGTCCCCGTCATCATGGTCGGGATGGCGGTCGGCGGTGCTTCGGGGCTCGCGATGGTGATCGCGGGTGCGGCGATCGCCGGTGTCGGTCAGGGCGCATGCCGGCCGGCCTACCAAGCCCTTGTCCCGATGCTGATCGCCGGCGGCGCGCTTCAGGCAGCAAACGCCGCGATGAGCATCTCCGTCCGGGTCACCAATCTGCTGGGGCCTGCGGCGGCGACCGGATTGGCCCTGTTGTCCGGCGTTCCGGTCACGCTGGCGGCGATCGCGGCGCTTTGGTTCATCAGCGCGTTCGTGCCGCCATGGGTCGCGGAGGGTTCGGGGACCAAGTCGGCCGAGCCGGCACGGCGCCTGACCCCGGCGCGGTTCATCCATGAGTTGCTTGAGGGCTTCCAGGAGGCCCGCCGTCATCCGTGGTTCATCGCCGGCCTCTGCGCGCTGACCGCGGTCATTGCGACGGGCTATTCCGTCACGGCGGTCATGCTGCCTCTCATCAGTCGCGACACGGTCGGAGGTGCGGCCCTTCTGGCGGGCTCGGCGACGGCCTACGTGCTCGGGGCGCTCTTGGGCGCCGTCGTCATCGCGCGGTGGCGGCCGCGCGATCGCGGATGGTGGTCGCTGGGCGGTCTCGCGCTCTATGGGCTCGTGCCCTTCAGCCTGCTGTTTCCGCAGTACTTGCTGGTTCCGCTCACCGCGTTCTTCTTGGCAGGCGTCGGCATCGAGCTGTTCAACGTGCCGTGGTTCACCGCGACCCAGACCGAAGTGGCACCCGACAAGCTCGCACGCGTGTCGTCTCTCGATTTCGTCATGTCCTACGGATTGGCGCCGCTGGGCCTCGCGGTGCTTGCACCGCTGGCTGGAGGATTCGGCAGCCCGCCGGTGCTGATCGTCTGCGGGTTGATCTGTCTCGCGGCACCCCTCCTCGCCATGACGGTGCCCTCCAGCCGACGCTACTCCCGCCAGCCGGGTTGAGCCACGCCGCGACGATCACGCCGCCAGGGCGGCGCGAGCGTCTTCCTTCAGGAGATCGGCGCCCTTCTCAGCGATCATGATCGTTGGCGCGTTGGTATTGCCCGACGGGACGGTCGGCATCACCGAGGCGTCGATCACCCGCAGGCCAGCGATCCCCCGCACCCGCAGCCGATCGTCGACCACAGCCATCGGGTCCTGGCCCATCTTGCAGGTGCCGATCACGTGGTAGGTGGTCTGGCCGGTGCGGCGGGCATAGTCGAGCCACTCGTCGTAGCTCTGCACCTTGTCGCCGGGATTGTTCTCGTAGGCGATGTACTTCGAGATCGCGGGATGCTGCAGGATGCGGCGGGCGAGCTGCATGCCCGCCACCGTGCAATCGCGATCGGTCTGCGCCGAGAGGAAGTTGGGCCGGATCGCTGGCGCCGCGCCCGGCGCCTTCGACTTGAGGTGGATGGAGCCGCGCGAGTCGGGGCGGCACTGCCCGATCACCACCGTCATGCCGGGCTCGCGCTCGAGATCGCGCTTCTGCGCGGTGCCGTAGCTGGCATGCGCCATGTGGTACTGCATGTCCGGCGTCTCGAGGCCGGGCCGGGTCCGCACGAAGCCGTAGATCACGCCCGCGGTCAGGCTGAGCACGCCGCGCCCGCCGGCGAAGTACTTGATGACCTCCCGCACCAGCGACAGCCCGCGGGTCTGTTCGTTGAGCGTGATCGGCTGGTTCACCCGCCAGTTCATGCGCGGCGCGAAATGATCGCCGTAGTTCTCGCCAACGCCCTTCAGCGCGTGGCGCACCTCGATGCCGAGCGATTGCAGAAGTTCAGGCTGCCCAATGCCCGAACGCTCCAGGACGCCGGGCGACTGCACCGCGCCACAGGCCACCACGACCTCGCGGCCTGCCCGCGCCTCGCGCGTCTGGCCGTCGACACTGTAGGCCACACCCACCGCGCGCCGCCCGTCGAGCAGCACCCGATCGACCAGCGCGCCGGTCTCGATCGTGAGGTTGGGCCGGCTGCGAACGGGATCGAGGAAGGCGCGGGCCGCCGACTGGCGCTTGCCGTCTTTCATCGTGACCTGGAAGTAGCCGAAGCCTTCCTGGTCGCCGTTGTTGTAGTCCTTGTTGCGCGGGAAGCCCGAGCCTTCGGCGGCGTCGAGGAAGGCATCGCAAAGCTCGGCGCGCTCACGCGAGTGTGCCACGTTCAGCGGTCCACCCTTGCCGCGGCTCGCGTCGCCGTCGCCCTCGAAATTCTCCGACTTGCGGAAGTACGGCAACACCTGCTCGTAGGACCAGCCGCGATTGCCGAGCTGCGCCCAGGTATCGTAGTCGAGCGGCTGGCCGCGCACATAGAGCATGCCGTTGATCGAGGAGGAGCCGCCCAGCGTCCGCCCGCGCGGACACGGGATCGAGCGGCCGGCCATGCCCTCTTCCGGCTCCATCGCGAAGTTCCAGTTGTAGTCCTTGTGGTTCAGGAGCTTGGTGAAGCCCGCCGGAATGTCGATCCACATCGAGCGGTCGGGCGGCCCGGCCTCAAGCAACAGCACCTTGACCGTCGCATCCTCGGTCAGCCGGTTGGCCAGCACGCAGCCCGCCGAGCCCGCGCCCACGATGATGTAGTCGAAATCGGCCATCACACTCCCCCCATCCGGTTGGGGGGACTTTACCGCAGATGGCAGGCGACGCGATGCCCCGGTGAAATTTCGCGCAGCGGCGGCGCTTCGACTTTGCAGCGCGCCTCAGCGTAGGGGCAGCGCGTGTGGAAGTGGCAGCCGGACGGCGGCTTGACCGGGCTCGGCACGTCGCCCTGCAGCACGCGCCGGCGGCGCTTGATCGCGGGATCCGGCACCGGCACGGCCGACAGCAACGCTTCGGTATAGGGATGCTGCGGGCGAGTGAAGATCGTGCGCGTGTCGGCATACTCGACGATCCGGCCGAGATACATCACCGCGATGCGGTGGCTGATGTGCTCGACCACCGCGAGATTGTGCGAGATGAAAAGGTAGGAGAGCTTGCGCTCGCGCTGCAGGTCTTTCAGCAGGTTGATCACCTGCGCCTGGATCGACACGTCGAGCGCCGACACCGGCTCGTCGCCTACGATCAGCTTGGGTCCAAGCGCCAGCGCGCGCGCGATGCCGATACGCTGGCGCTGACCGCCCGAAAACTGGTGCGGGAAGTTCTCCATCTGGGCGGCGCGCAAGCCCACGCGCTCGAACAGCGCCGCCACCATGTCCCGGCGCTCGCGGCCGCGCGCCACGCCATGGACCGACAGCGGCTCGCCCACGATGTCACCGGCCACCATGCGCGGATTGAGCGAGGAGAACGGGTCCTGGAACACGATCTGCATCTGCCGCCGGTAGGGCCGCATCTCCGCCTTGGAGAGGCCCACGATCTCCTGACCCATCACCTTGATGGAACCCGAGCTGGGCTCGATCAGGCGCAGTACGGCGCGCCCCGCCGTGGTCTTGCCGCAGCCGCTCTCGCCCACCAGTCCGACCGTCTCGCCTTCGCCAATCGCGAAGGAGATGCCATCGACCGCCCGCACATGACCGACCGTGCGGCGCAACAGGCCCTTGCGCACAGGGAAGTGCTTCTTGAGGTCGTGCACCTCGAGCACAGGGACCGGCGCCGCGGTGGACGGCGTCGTCATGCGTCGCCCCCGCCCGCCTTCCAGCACGCGGCCCAGTGTCCGGGACGGTGCTCGCGATAGGGCGGATACTCGGCGCGGCAACGCTCGTCGGCATGGGAACAGCGCGGGGCGAAGGCACAGCCCACGGGCAGATCGAACAGCAGCGGCACGATGCCTGGGATTTCCTGGAGACGTTCGACCTTCGCCTCGACGCCGCGCATCGTGTCGAGCCGTGGGATCGATCCCATCAGACCCGTCGTGTAGGGGTGCAAGGGCCGCGCGAACAGCTCCTCGACGGTCGCTTCCTCTACCTTGCGGCCGGCATACATCACGATCACCCGACGTGCGGTCTCCGCCACCACGCCGAGATCGTGGGTGATCAGGATCACCGCCGCGCCGAACTCGCGCTGCAGCTCCAGGATCAACTCCAGGATCTGCGCCTGGATCGTGACATCGAGCGCGGTCGTCGGCTCGTCGGCGATCAGGACCTTCGGATTGCAGGCGAGTGCCATCGCGATCATGGCGCGCTGGCGCATCCCGCCCGAGAGCTGGTGGGGATACTCGCGCGCACGCTGCTGAGGCTCGGGAATCCGCACCATCGCCAGCATCTCGACGGAGCGGGCGAGTGCTGCCCTGCGGTCGAGGCCGCGATGCAGGACCAGCGCCTCGGAAATCTGCGCGCCGATGGTCATCACCGGATTGAGCGACGTCATCGGCTCCTGGAAGATCATCGAGATCTCGTTGCCGCGGACCTGCCGCATCTCCTCCTCGGAGAGTTGCGTGAGGTCGCGCCCCGCCAGCCGCACCGCGCCGGCGACAATGCGGCCCGGCGGATCGGGGATCAACCGCATCAGCGACAGCGCCGTCATGCTCTTGCCGCAGCCCGACTCGCCCACAATGGCAAGCGTCTCGCCGGCGGCGACGCTGAAATTGAGCTCGTCGACCGCCTTCACGATGCCCTGGCTGGTGAAAAACCAGGTCGAGAGCGTCTCGACCTCGAGCAGCGCGCTCATGTGCGCTCCCGAGGATCGAAAATGTCGCGCACCGCGTCACCCAACAGGTTGGTGCCGAACACGGTGAGGCTGATCGCGATTCCGGGGAAGATCACGAGCCAGGGCGCGGTGCGCACGTACTCCGCCGCCGATTCCGACAGCATGCGGCCCCAGGAGGGATGCGGCTCGGGAACGCCCAGGCCCAGGAACGACAGCGACGCCTCAGTGAGGATCGCCGAGCCGAGCTGGGCGGTCGCCAGCACGATCAGTGGCGCCATGGTGTTGGGCAGCACGTGGCGGACCGCGATGCGCAGCTCGCTGAGGCCCGCCGCGCGGGCGGCCTCGACAAAAGGCTGTTCGCGCAGCGACAGGGTGCTCGACCGCACGACGCGCGCGACGTTGGGCACTAGCGCAATCGCGATCGCGATGATGGTGTTCTGCAGCGACGGCCCCAGCGAGGCGGCCATCACCAGCGCCATGACCAGAAGCGGCAGCGCCTGCATGATGTCCATGACGCGCTGGGTCGCGAGATCCAGCCAGCCGCCCAGGTAGCCGCCGGCGAGCCCGATCGCGATGCCGATGGCGAACCCGAGAACGGTGGCGCCGGCCGCGACGGCGAGCGAGATGCGCGCGCCGTAGACGATGCGACTGAACATGTCGCGGCCCATGAAGTCGGCGCCGAGCCAGTAGCCGCCCCCGGGTCCGGCCAGCGAGGCCCGCGCGTTTGTGGTGAAGGGATCGCGGTTCGCGATCCACGGCGCGAAGACCGCGGTCACGACGAACAGCACCACCAGAAGGAGCCCGGCGGCGCCCAGCGGATAGCGCCGTGCGAGGAAGGCGGCGCGGCCCCAGAAGCCCGAGACATTGGCACCGGCGCGGGCCAGGGCCGCGTCATGATCGAAGGTGGCCATGGCTCAGTCCGCGTACTTGATGCGGGGATCGAGGACCATGTAGGCCATGTCGACCACAAAATTCACAAGCACCGTGATGAAGGCGATCAGCATCACGATGTTCTGCACGATCGGGTAGTCGCGCCACAGGATCGCCTCGACGAGGAAGCGCGCGACGCCCGGAATGTTGAACACGGTCTCGGTGACGATCAGACCGCCGATCAGGAACGCCGCCTCAATGCCGATGATGGTGACCACGGGCAGGAGTGCGTTGCGCAGCGCGTGATTGTAGTTGACCGAGGTCGCCGTGGCGCCCTTGGAGCGGGCGGTGCGGATGTAGTCCTGGCGCATCACCTCCAGCATGGAGGATCGCGTAAGTCGCATGATCAGCGCCGACGAGCGGAAGCCCACGGCCAGCGCGGGGACACTGAGCAGCAGGAATTCGTCCCAGATGCTGCGCGGCTCCACCTTGTAGATCGGGATCGTGCCGAACCACTGGACCGACGCCATCAGGATCAGGAGCGCGAGCCAGAACGAGGGCAGCGACAGGCCCGAGAGGCTCACCACGCGCAGACCGTAGTCCAGCGCGGTATTCTGGCGGACCGCGCTGATCACACCAAGCGGCACGCCCAACACGACCGAATAGATCAACGCCAGCAGCGCGAGGTTGGCGCTGACCGGAATGCGCGGCGCGATCTCCTCCAGCGCCGGCCGCTCGGACACGTAGGCGAAGCCGAGATCGCCGCGGGCGAGGCCGGAGATCCAGCCGAAGTATTGTTCGTGGATCGGCTTGTCGAGACCGAGCTCGCGCACGATCTTGGCCTTCTCGGCGGCGTCGACGATGCCGGCGGAGTCCACCAGGATGTCGGCGATGTCGCCCGGCACCAGCCGCAGCATGACGAAGATCAGCACCGACATGCCGAACAGCGTCAGCGCCATCAGCAGCACGCGCCGCGTCAGATAGGCGCCCATCCACCGCCCCCGCTAGACCGGACCGGCCGCGCTCAGCGGTCGATCCAGACGTCCTCGAACCGCCAGCCGTTGTAGATGCTGTTGTGCTGCAGCACGAGGCCCTTCACGAAGGGCTGCCAGCAGGTGTTGGCGACATTGTGGTTGATCGGCGGGCGCGCGGCGTCGCGCACCAGGATCGTCTCGAGCTCGCGGACGAGCGCCTTGCGCTTTTCGACGTTGCGCTCGGAGGACTGCGCGTCGATCAGCTTGTCGACCTCCGGGTTCTTGTAGGCCGTGTAATTGCGGTCCGAAGTCGAGTGGAAGTTCTCGTAGAACACCACGTCGGGATCGTCGACGCCGGCGCCGGTCAGGTTGAGCCCGACCTGGTAGGCCTTCTGCTGGACCTTGGTGTGCCAGACCGTCGTGTCGATCGGCTCCAGCTCGGCCTCGATGTGGATCGCCTTGAGCTGGTCGATCAGGATCACCGCCGGGTCGCGGTAGATCGCGATATTGCGGGTGGCGATCTTGATCTTGAGCGGCTTGGAGGGCCCGTAGCCCAGGCCCACCATGATCTTCCGCGCCTCGGCCCGGTTCTTCTCCAGATCGGGTCCGTAGCCGGGCAACTTCTCCATCTCGGTGCGCGGCATGCCCCAGACGCCGGCGGGCGGCGGCAGCAGCGTGGCGCCGGGGATCTCGTTGCCCTGCGAGAGGATGTCGCTGAACGTCTTGCGATCGAGCGCCAGGACCAGCGCCTCGCGCAGCTTCGGATTGTCGAACGGCGGGGAGTCGCGGTTCACAATCAGGTTGGAGTGCACGTTGGTCGGCCGCGCCTCGCAGACGGCGTCGGGTTTCTGCGACTTCACGTCCTTCAGCAGCGGGAAGGTGATGTCGCTGTCGAAGGTAAGGTCGAACTCGCCCGCGACGAAGCCCAGCACGCGCGTGCTGCGGTTGGACACGATCTTGAAGTCGAGCCCGTCCAGGTGCGGCTTGCCCTTCTTGAAATAGTCGGGGTTGCGCACGAGCTTGATCGACTCGTTGCGCTTGAACTCCACGACCTTGAACGGTCCGGTGCCGATCGGCTTGGAGCGCATGTCGCGGCCCGAGACATGGCAGGCGTAGACCGGTGTGTAGCCCGAGGCCAGCATGCCAAGGAACGAAGGCTGCGGCCGGCCGAGCACGAAGGTCACCTCATGCGGCCCGGAGGTCGTCACTTCCTTGAGGTTGATGTACCAGACCTTGCGCGGGTTCTTGCGGATCAGGTCGGAGTCGGCGGGTGCCCGTCCGGCCAGCGCGTCCCAGGTGCATTTGACGTCGGCCGAGGTGAACGGCTTGCCGTCGTGCCACTTCACGCCCTCGTGCAGCTTGAAGGTGAGCTTCGTTTCGGTGGCGTCGTAGGACCAGCTCTTCGCCAGGTCGCCCACGATCTTGTCCGGGCTGTTCCGCTTCTCCTTCGGATCGAAGATCACCAGATTGTTGAAGGCCGGCATGAAGGCGAAGACCGTCGAGATCGTCGCTTCCTCGTGGATCGAGGCGCTGGGCGGATTGTCCCGGTGCGTGACCTTCAGAACGCCGCCCTGCTTCTGCGCGAGAGCGGGCAGCGCGGCCGTGGACAGCGCGAAGGCAACGGTTGCGGCAAGGCCGGCGGAATGGCGCATCTTGATCCTCCCTGTAATCGACCGGCGGCCTTGGCGGCTCTTCGCGGCGGACAGAAGCTAGCACACCTCGTGCGCCCGCCAAGCCTAAAGCGGCGGGCCCTTGAGCTCGATTGTATTCCCTTCCGGATCGGTGAAATACACCGACAGCCCGTTGCCCTCCGCCCCGCAACGCTCGACCGCCTCGCCCACCGAAACGCCGAGCGGCTTGAGGGTCGCGCGGATCGCGGCGGGATCGAACGGCTCGATGCGAAAGCACAGATGATCCATGTTGCGACCCGGCCCGCGCTCCGCCGGCGCCGGCACCAGATCGAGCATCGAGGCGCCGGCCCGCATCTGCACCAGACCCAGCCGCTCCAGCCGCCGCTCGACGGTGAAGCCGAGCGCGGCGGTATAGAAGCGTTCCATCGCCGCGACGTCGCGCACGGCGAGAACCACATGGTCGATGCGTTCGACTCGGAAGCCCATGCCCGTTAGCCTATCGCGGCAAGGACACGGGGGAAACCATGGCGCTCGCGGTCAATCGCGCGAAAGAACGGCTGCAGAAGGGCGAGCTCGCGATCGGCATCGGCACGCGGTTGGTGCGCAACGTCGACATCGTGAAGGTGATGAAGGCGGCGGGCTACGACTGGCTGTTCATCGATTGCGAACACGGCTCGATGTCGGTCGAGACCGCCTGCGAGATCTCGGTGGCGGCCCAGGATTCCGGCATCGCGCCGATCGTGCGCGTGCCGGCCGGCGAACTCACACTCGCCACGCGCTGCCTCGATGGTGGCGCGCTCGGAATCGTGGTGCCGCACGTCGACACCGAGGCCCAGGCGCGCGAGATCGCCGACCGGCTGCGCTATCCGCCGCGCGGCCATCGCTCGGTGGGCGGCGGGCAGGCCCAGCTCGACTACGCGCCGATGCCGCTCGGCGAACTGACGGCCGCGATCGATGGCAACACCCTGGTCGTGGTGATGATCGAGACGCCCGAGGCCGTGGCCAACGCCGACGCCATCGCTGCGGTGCCCGGCATCGATATCCTGCTGATCGGCGCCAACGATCTGTCGATGGAGCTCGGCATCCCGGGCGACACCAAGCATCCCAAGATCCAGGCGGCGGCGGACGCGGTCGTCGCGGCCTGCCGCAAGCACGGCAAATGGCCGGGCATGGGCGGCGCCTACACCGAGGAGCTGCTGAAGATCTATACGGCCAAGGGCATGAAATTCATGCTCGCCGGCAACGACCTGCCGATGCTGGTGGCCGCGGCGCGCGACCACCAGAAGAAGGTGCGCAGCTTCCAGTAGGAGATCGTGATGGAACAACGCAGGCTTGGGCGCACCGGCCTTGAGGTCTCCGCGCTCGGCTTCGGGGCGGGCGCCGTCGGCGGGCTGATGACCCGGGGCGAGCCCGCCGAGCAGACCAGGGCGCTGGCCCGCGCGCTCGAGGCCGGTATCACCTACGTCGACACCGCGCCGCTCTACGGCAATGGCGCGTCGGAGCAGGCTTTGGGTCGTGCCTGGAAGGAGCTGGGTCGCGCGACCGAGGGTGTCGTGCTCGGTACCAAGGTCCGGCTGGCCGCGGCAGATCGCACCGACATCGCTGGCGCCGTGGCAAACTCGCTCGACGCCAGCCTCCGGCGGCTGGCCCGCGACAGTGTCGACCTCCTGCAGCTGCACAATCCGCTGGTCGCCGTCGACGCGGGCGACGATCTCGCGATCGATCTCGCGCTCGAGCAGGTCGCGCCGGCACTCGATGCCGCGCGCCGCAGCGGCAAGACGCGTTTCGTCGGCATCACCTGCATCGGCGAGACGCCGGCGCTGCGCCGTGCGCTCGACTCCGGCCTCTTCGACACGGGGCAGATCGTCTACAACGCGCTCAACCCCAGCGCCGGCGGCCCCGCCCCCGTCGGCATGCCCGGCCAGGACTACGGCGACCTGCTCGGCCTCGCTCGCGCCAGGGATGTCGGCACGATCGCGATTCGCGCTCTGGCGGCCGGCGCGCTCGCCGGCGCGACCGTGCGCCATCCCAATGCGATGGCGGACGTGCCGCCGATCGGCTCCGGTGCCGATCTCGGCGCCGACACCCGGCGCGCGCTGCGCCTGGCGCCGCTGGTGGCCGAGGGGCACGCGAGCTCGCTCGCCGAACTCGGCCTGCGCTACGCGCTCTCCCAGCCGGCGCTCTCGACCGTGCTGATCGGCCTCGCCTCGCTCGACCAGCTCGATCAGGCCCTCGCCGCCGCCGCCCGGGGCCCGCTCCCGCCGGCGATCGTGGCGCGCGTCGGGCAACTGCTCGCGGGCTAGATCCTTTTCGAGCCGGGTCGGATCGCGTGTTTGTGACTAGATGAAACCGCGTAAGCGGCGCCATCCGAATCGAAACACGCGAGAGCCGCGGGGCGGGAGACCCTACCGCGCGTGGCGCAGCACGCGTCCCGCGCGCGTGCCGGTGAGTTCGCCGTCGAGCACGTTCACCTGCCCGTTGACCAGCGTCGCGCGATAGCCGCGGGCGCGTTGCACGAAGCGGGCCGCGCCGCCGGGAAAGTCGGTCACCAGCTCGGGCTGGCACTCGCTCACCGTCGCGGGATCGAACACGTTGATGTCGGCGCGCTGACCGACCACGAGCGTGCCACGGTCCCTGAGCCCCATCACCCGTGCCGGCGCCGAGGTCATGCGCCGCACCGCCTGCTCCAGACTGAAGAAGCCGCGCTCGCGCACCCAGTAGGCGAGGATGAAGGTGGCCCATCCAGCATCCATCACCTGCGTCACATGTGCGCCGGCGTCGCCCAGGCTCGGAAAGCACCGCTCGCTCTCGAACATGTGGGCGAGCGCGTCGAGGTTCGGGTTGAACATGCGCAGCGTGAAGAGCGCCCGCCCGTTGGTCTCGCGGCCGATGCGCAGGAAAGTCTCCGCCCAGTGCTCGCCCCGCGCCTGGGCCATCGCACAAAGATTCATTTCCTCGCCCGCGGTGTAGGCAGGCGTGGGCCCGTCGCCCAGATAGAAGACCTTCTCGACGGGCGTGCCGAGATTCTGCTTGAAGCCGTTGGTCTTCGCCTCGGCGATCAGCTGACCGTGGAACTCCGGATCCGAGAGCGAAGCCACCCGATCGGCGAGGCTTGGCAGGCGGCGCAGGCGCGACCACGCCGCGCCCCGCACCGGCAGGCCCGCTTGCAGGCCATAGATCATCCCCGACCCGCGGACCTGGGTGATCGCCGTCATGTCGCGGCCGGCGCAGAACGACTCCAGCGCGGCGCGTCGCTCGCGCGCCAAAGCCAGATCGCCGCCACCGCTGCCATAGCTGAAGAGCACGCGGCCATCGGCAGCATCGGCGATGGTGCGCAGCACGGCGCTGTCGGCACCCACCGCCTGCATCAGCGCACCGCGCGGTGCGACCTCGCGGGCGATCTCCACCAGCTCCACGGGATCGGCGAAGGTGCCGGGGATCGAGCGCCCGTCGGGCAGCTTGTGTGGCGCGAAGCGGTTAGTCGAGAAGCCGACCGCGCCACGATCGATCGAGCGCGCCACGACCTCGGCCATGGCGCGCCGTTCCTCCGGCGTTGCCTGCTCTTCCACCGCACGCTCGCCCATCACGTAGAAGCGCACCGCGCTGTGGCCGACCAGCCCCGCGATGTTGATGCCGGGACCGATCCGGTCGATGGCGTCGAGATAGCCGCCATAGTCCTCCCAGCTCCAGGGCAAGCCCGACAGGATCGCGTGCCGCGGGATGTCCTCGACCGTCTCCATCATGCCGGCGAGCAGCTCCTTGTCGGCGGGCCGCACCGGCGCGAAGGTCACGCCGCAATTGCCGAGCAGTGCCGAGGTGATGCCGTGCCAGCAGAGCGGCGTGCAGTCGGGGTCCCAGCCGATCTGCGCATCGAGATGGGTGTGGATGTCGACAAAGCCCGGCGTGACGGCCTGCCCCTCGGCATCGATGGTGCGCGCGGCCGGCCCGTCGAGCTTGCCGACTGTGGCGATGACGCCGTCGCGGATGCCGACATCGGCCCGCATCGGCGCCGCGCCCGTGCCATCCACCAGCAACCCGCCCTTGATCGCGATGTCATACCCCATGCAAGCCTCCCGGCATCGATGCAATCGGTCGGCAAGGCTCCCGCGACCGGGCCCGCGCCGTCAACCGGCCGAGTTCGTCAGGCGGGCGGTGCGCTTTGCGTGCAGACTCCGCCGCGGCCCGCGCGGTAGTCTGAATCCCGGGGCGGCAAGGCCGGGGCAAGACGGCGATGGATGTCGGTGCGTGGCTCGAAAGCCTCGGCATGGGGCAGTTCGCGGGAGCGTTCGCCGACAACGGCGTGGACGCCGAGATGCTGCACGAGCTCGGCAACGACGATCTGAAAGACCTCGGTGTCGAGCGCCTTGCCGACCGCAAGCGGCTCCTGAAAGCGATCGCCGACCTGGCGGACGGCCCGTCGCTGGCGGGGCCGGCCGCGCGCGAGGGCGAACGCCGGCAGGTGACGGTGCTGTTCGCCGATCTCACCGGCTACAGCAGTTTAACCAGCGAGCTCGGCGCCGAGGAGACCCACGCGCTGCTCAACCGCTTCTTCGCCACCGTCGACGCCGCCGTGCTGAGCTTTGGCGGCTCGGTCGACAAGCATGTTGGCGACAATGTCATGGCGGTGTTCGGCGCACCGGTGGCGCACGACGACGATCCGATGCGGGCCGTCCGTGCGGCGCTGGACATCCATGCCCGCATGGAAGTCCTCTCGACGGAGCACGGCCGGCGCCTGCGCGCGCATATCGGCATTGCCAACGGCCAGGTGGTCGCGAGCAGCACTGGCAGCGATGTGCACTCGCTATACACGGTGATCGGCGACTCGGTGAATCTCGCGGCGTGGGCGTTTCGCCGATGTGTTGGGATGAGCAGATAGACAAATGAGCGAAGCAAAGGATTTTCTGGCGCTGGATGAGCTGGCGCCGGAGGCTCTTTCGGCCCTTCAGCGCCCGCGCTTCACGACGGAGGTTCGTCACTTCGCTGCTCGTTGCCGCACGCGCCGTGTCGCCAGCCAGTCGGCGCTTGCCGGCTTCCAGGAACTCCTTCGACCAGCTGTAATAAAGACCCTCAGCGATGCCTTCCCGGCGGCAAAGCTCGGCAATGCTCGACTCGCCCCGCAGGCCGTCCAGCACAATCCGGATCTTCTCTTCCGCCGAGTACTGCTTGCGGGTCGCCCGTCGGATGTTCTTCACAAGTCGCTCGGACGGCGAACTCGGTGTCACAGATTTCTGTCTCATCTCGTTCCCTTCAGGTTAACGATGAGCCGGAAATCCTCTCTTCCTCAAGACGTCAAATCTGTATCAGTGGTCCTGACGCCGGACAAGCTTCAATGGCTCGCTACGCGACGAGCTGCTCGACGGTGAGATCTTCTACAGCCTTGCCGAAGCCATGGTGCTGATCGAGGCGTGGCGGCGGCACTACAACACGATCCGTCCGCACAGCAGTCTCGGCTATCGACCGCCAGCCCCGGAAACCGCGACGCCGCCATTGCCGCCTTCCGGTTCCGCTTCGCTCCACCTCCAGCCGGCAATGGCGAAGGATGGCATCATGCACTAACATTCTACTCGGACCACTTGGTGGGGGCCGATCATAACGACCATGACATCGCCTCAGTAGTGGCGGCGTAAGCTCTCAACGAAGTTCGATACCTTCCGCGCCTCGTATCCAGCGCAGGCGCTGAGCACTAGATCACCGCGACCGAAAGTGGCTAGGGGGCGCTTTTTCATAGATGGAGACCGCATGCTGCTAAAAGGTGGAGAGATGTTTCGTTCGGGAGCATATCAGCTAGTTTTTAAGGCAGTAATCACCACTCACGCGATATCCGCTTGGGCAGCTGCCACGCTTGGGAACCGCATGTTTAGAATCAGCGCTGTTCGCTAGGCAGTAGTCGCCACTTACTCGATAGCCGCTCGGGCAGGCTCCGACTTTCCCGATCGCGGGAAGTGAGGCGCTTGAGCTAGGGATGCAATAGTCGCCGCTTACGCGATAGCCACTGGGGCAACTGCCGCGTTTCACAAGCGCTTCCTGAGCCGCAACAGGTGTGGCTGTAAGAAAGAGAACTGAAGCCAGAACGCCTAGTCGCATCCGATCGTGTCCCCTGGCGTGGTGTAGGTGGCGGTCGGTCACCGCGCTCTCCGGTGATCGGCCCCCATCGAGTGGTCCAGATGGAATGTTAGTTCAGAGTTTGCCGTTGCGCTAGTTGGAGCGTGGCCGGCGAAGCCGATCGGCGTAGCGCAGCCTGATCGGCCCCCATCGAGTGGTCCAGATGGAATGCTAGTTCAGAGTTGGCCGTTGCGCTAGTTGGAGCGTGGCCGGCGAAGCCGATCGGCGTAGCGCAGCCGGCCATGCGGCGAATGCAGGCACGA
>VGCH01000009.1 GCA_016870115.1 Alphaproteobacteria bacterium
CGGCGTCGCTGCTGATCGGGATCGTGAACGGGCTGCTGGTCGCGGTCCCGGCCACACTGCTCGAACTGCGGGCGCGGCGGATCGGCTGGATGCGCGCGCTCCGCCGGCTGCCATTCCTGGTCTATCTGCTGGCAAAGACCGCCATCCTGACCCTGCTGATCGTGCTCGCCGTTCTTGCCGCCCGAGTAGCCGCCGCCCTCGTATCGACGACCGCGCAGGAGAACTTCACCGAGCGATTGGGCATCGTGATCGCTTTCTCCTTCGGTGCCACCCTGATCATGCTGACGGTCTTCGAGATTGGCGCCCTGCTGGGTTTCACCACGCTGCGCGACGTCTTCACCGGCCGCTACGTCCGCCCACGCGAGGAGCGCCGGCTGTTCGTGCTGCTCGATCTCACGGGCTCGACGGGTCTCGCCGAACGGCTCGGCGCGCCGCGTTTCCATGCCCTGCTCGCGGACTTCTTCCGCGATATCAGCGACGCCGCCCTCGACGGCCGCGGCCACATCCACAAATACGTCGGCGACGAGGCCATCCTCACCTGGGAGTGGAGCCGCGGTATCGCCGACGGCAACGCGCTCGGCGTGCCCTTCGCTGCGCGGGCCCGGATCGCGGACCGCGCGGACCACTACCGGCGGATCTACGGCGTCGTTCCCGAGCTGCGCGCCGCGATCCATGGCGGCGTCGTGGTCGCGGGCGAGATCGGCGACGTGCGGCGCGAAATCGCCTATGTCGGCGATCCGCTGAATGTCGCCGCGCGCCTGCTCGACGCGGCACGCACGGTCGAGGGCGGCGTCATTGTCTCTCGTGAAGTGCTCGACGCCGCGCCGGTTCCGGCCGGGCTCGCCGCCATCGCGATGCCCGCCCTCGAGTTGCGCGGGCGCGCGGCGCCGCTTGCGGTCGCTGCGCTCGTGCCGCGATAGAGTCCGCCTACTTCGCCGTCTTCGCGCGCCGTTCCATCAGCGACCCCAGGATGCCCTTGGGCAGGAACAGGATGAACAGCACCAGCAGGACGCCATAGATGAGGTTGTCCCAGCCTACTGCCTTCGTGCCGAGACCGATGCGCAGACCCTCGGCCAGCATGATCGTCACGATCGCGCCCACCGTCGGTCCCATCGACACGTAGATGCCGCCGACCACGACGGCGAACACCATCTGCAGCGAGACCGAGATGCCGCTCACCGTGTCGGGCGCGATGAACATCTGGTACTGGCAATAGAGGGCGCCCGCGAGCGCGGTCATCACCGCACTCAACACCGTGATCTTGATCTTCTCCATCGTGACGTTGATGCCAGCCGCCGAGGCGGCGTCCTCGTCTTCGGAGATCGCCTCCATGGCGTAGCGAGCCATGCTGCGATCGACCCAGTACCAGACCGCTATTCCGCAGGCCCAGACCCCGAGTGCGATCAGGTACCAGGTTTCCTTGTCGGCGAACTGGAGGGCAGCGATCGCGCTGCCCTTGGTGCGTTCCGGCGTGTAGCCGAGCGAGCCGCCGGTGTGGTCGCGCGTGGCGGTGATGACCTGCAACACGATGCCCGACAGCGCGAGCGTCACCAGCGCGAAATAGTGACCGGTGATGCGGAACCGGAAGCACGGCCAGGCGACAATCAGCGCCAGCACGCCGGCCGATACCATGGCAAGCGGGATGCCGATCCAGGGCGAGATGCCACCATGGTTCCAGAGCAGTGCCGTCACGTAGGCGCCGACGCCCATGAAGCCGCCGTGCCCCAGCGACACCAGGCCGAAGCGGCCCATCATCGACCACGAAGTGTAGGCAAACGACCAGATCAGGATCAGCACCAGCACATGCAGGTGGTAGGGCTGCTTGTAGACGAAGGGCAGCGCCACCAGCGCGGCGGCGGCGAGCCAGACGAGCGGGTTGCGCGGGTTCACGAGCGCCTCGCCAGCAAGCCCTGCGGCCGCACGAACATCATCAGGATGAAGAAGGCGAAGGCCAGCACGTAGCCCCACTCAAGGTCGGAGTAGAGCCCGCCCAGCGAGATGATCTGGGCGAACAGGAACGCCGCCACGAAGCCGCCGATGAAATTGCCCAGGCCGCCCAGCACGCAGATCAGGAAGGTGATCGGTCCGAACGAGAGCCCGACGAAAGGATGCACATCGTACTGCAGGACCAGCAGGCAGGCCGCGAGGCCGGCCAGCGAGCCCCCCAGCGCCGAGGTCACGAGATAGAGCCGGCGGGTGTCGACCCCCATCAGAGCCATGATCTGGCGATCCTGAGCGATCGCGCGGATCGCGGTGCCAACGTAGGTGCGGGTCATGAACAGGTAGACCAGCACCATGCCGGCCAGCGCCGCGCCGAACGCCAGCAGCCGGGCGTAGCTGAAATGCATCTCGCCGATCGCGAGAATCGGCAGCCGAATGCCGAGATTGCGGAAATCGATGCCGAACACGACGGTCGCGAAGCTCTGCAGGAAGAACAGCACGCCGCCGGTGGCGAGCAGCTGGTTGATCGGCGCCGCGTCGAGCAGCGGTTCGATCACGATCCAGTGCAGCAACAGGCCGAGGATCGCCACGATCACAATGCAGGCGGGCACCGCCAGCCACATCGGCACACCATAGACCGCGTACAGATAGTAGAGGCCGTACATGCCGATCATGATGAGCTCGGCGTAGCAGATCCACGTGACGTCGATGACGCCGAAGATCAGGTTCAGCCCCAGCGCCAGCAGGGCAAGCACGCCGCCCAGCAGGATGCCGCTGATGATCGCCTCGGCGAGGTAGATGTCGAAGATTTCCATCATCGTGTCCCGCCCTACACGCCGAGATAGGCCTGTTTGATCGTGTCGCTCGCCAGGAGCTCCGCCGAGCTTCCGGACAGCCGGATCGAACCGGCCTCCAGGAGGTACGCGCGATCGACGACGCGCAGCACCTGCTGCACGTTTTGCTCGACGATCAGCACCGTAAGCCCGCTCGCACGGATGCGCTTCACAAGCTCGAAGACCTGCTGAACCACCACCGGCGCGAGTCCCGCCGAAGGCTCGTCAAGCAGCAGGAGCTTCGGGTCGGACATCAGCGCACGACCGATCGCGCACATCTGCTGTTCGCCGCCCGACATGGTGCCGGCGAGCTGGTTGCGGCGTTCCTTCATGCGCGGGAAGAGGTCAAACACGAACTCGAGGCGTTGCGCGAACTTGGGTCGCGCCGCGACGGTGAAAGCGCCCATCCGCAGATTGTCCTCGACCGTCAACCTCGGGAAGAGGCGGCGGTTCTCGGGTACGTGCGCGATGCCGTGCTCGATCACGCGGTGCGCCGCCACTTGGGCGAGGTCGCGTCCCTCCATCGAGATCGTGCCCGCGCTCGGCCGGATCAGCGCGGAAATCGCCCGCATCAGCGTGGTCTTGCCCGCGCCGTTCGGGCCGATCACGCCGACCGCCTCGCCGGCGTTCACCTCCAGCGACACGCCGAACAGCGCTTGGAAGCTCCCGTAGCCCGCGTCGACCGACTTCAGCTGCAGCATTGTCCGCCCCCTCAGCCGCGCGCCGCGACCGCCTGGGAGGCGCTCGCGTCGGTGCCGAGATAGACTTCGATCACCCGGGGATCGTTGACGACGTCGGCCGGCAGGCCCTCGGCGATCTTTTCGCCATGGTCCAGCACCATCACACGGTCGACCACGCGCATCAGCACGCCCATGATGTGCTCGACCCAGATGATGGTGATGCCGAGCTCATCGCGGATGCGCTTCAGCATGTCGGCGGCCTGATCCATCTCGTGCTCGTCGAGACCCCCAAGACTCTCGTCGGCCAGCAGGAGCTTCGGCTCGGTCGCCAGCGCCTTGGCGAGTTCGAGCTTCTTCAATCCGGCAGCGCCCAGCCCGTCCACCGCGGCACTCCGTTCGGTCGGCAGTCCGACCGCCTTCAGCGCGCGAAGCGCGGCGTCTTCCGCCTTGGCGCGGCTGTGGCTGCCCTGCCCGTAGTAGCCCGCGAGCGCGGCGTTCTCGAAGATCGACAGCCGGCGGAACGGACGCGGAATCTGAAACGTACGACCGATGCCACGATTGATGATGCGGTGCGGAGCCAGCCCCGCGAGCTGCTGGCCCTCGAACAGGATCGACCCCGCCGTCGGGGGAAACGTCCCCGACAGCATGTTGAAGATCGTGCTCTTGCCCGAGCCGTTCGGGCCGATCAGGCCGAGAATCTCGCCCTTCTCGACCTTGAACGACACCTGGTTGACGGCCGTGAACCCGCCGAAACGCTTGACCAGACCTTCGACGACCAACACGACCCGGGGTCCCTCCCGATCCTAGCGCGGCGAATAGACCGAACCCGCCGGGAGCGGCAGGACGGCGTCGCGTTGCGCCTGGGCCTTCGGCCACACAACGTGGCTCTTGTCGTCGATGTACTGCACGATGACGGGGCTCGCGCGCAGGTTCTGGCCGGCGATCGGCGAGCCCTCGCCCGCGTACTTCACGCCAAAGCCCAGCATCGTGCCGCCCTCGGGCAGATCGACCTCAAGCGCCGCTTTGCGAAGCGCCTCGGCGTCGATACCGCCGTACTTCTTGATGGCGCGCGGCAGGACCTCAGTGAAGAAGACGTAGGTGTTCGACGCCGCCATGCCGACATGGGCCGACTTGATGGTCGTGCCGGGCTTGGCCTTCTCGTACTCGTCGCCGACCATCTTGATCAGCGGCGGCAACGTCTTGGCGAGCGCTTCCTGGCGCGTGTCCCAGATCGAGATCGGATCGACGTTGAAGATATGGTTCACGTCCTTGCCGAGCCCTTCCTTGAGCTTGGTGTAGACGCCATAGCCCGCGCCGTGTCCGATCAGGGCGCTAAACTTCAAGCCGCCCTCGCGCGCCTGGCGGTGGAACAGCGTGATGTCGGGGTTGTAGCCGGTATGGGCGATCACGTCCGGTCGGCCGCGCTTGAGCTTGGTGACCAGCGCCGAGAGATCGGGCGCGGTCGCCGCATAGCCTTCCTTGAGCACGATGTTGAAGCCGGCCTTCTTGGCGCCCGCTTCGTTGCCCTTGGCGACGTCGACGCCGTAGGCGCCGTCCTCGTGGATGATCGCCACGCGCACGTCCTTGGCGTCCTTGCCGAGCTTCGCCTTAGCGTTCTGGGCGATGAAGTCCATCGCGAGCTCGCCGAACTGCGAGCCCGACGGCTGGGTGCGGAACACGTACTTCAGGTTCCGGTTCTCCAGCACCGCGGACGAGATGCAAGTCGTGATCCACATGAACTTCTTCAGCTGCTCCACGCGCGCGGCCACGGGCACGCACTGCGCGGACGAGAAGAAGCCCAGGACCATGTCCACCTTTTCCTGTTCGATCAGGCGGACGGCCTCGTTGATCGCCACGTCGGGCTTGCTCTGGGCGTCGGCGTAGATCGCCTCGATCTGATAGCCTTCAACGCCACCCTGCTTGATGAAGTGATCGATCATGATCTTGGCGCCGAGATGGTGGAGCTCCGATCCACCGCCGGCCAGCGGGCCGGTGAGGTCGTAGATCACGCCAATCTTGATCTTCTTGGCCTGAGCGTGGGCCGCACCCGCAAGACCCAGCGTGGCAAGAGCCGCCACGACGCCGCCCAGCAGGCGCCGCCCGATGCGCATCGACATCCTTCCCTCCCTCGGCTTGCGCATGAATGCGCGTTTATCGCCCGGCATCACACGGGCCCGCGCGGGCAAAGTCAAGCGCGCGGCGGCTCGCGGTCCTCGCCCGGTGTCACAATGTCAAACATCAAATCGCCCGGCGGATCGAGAAGCGAAAAGAGCAGCGCGAGTTTCGACGGGTCGCCGTCGATCCGGATCAGCCCCTGCTCCACCGCCTCCGGTGCCGTGAGCCGCCGCAACACGATCTTGTCGAGCACCGAGCGATCGGTCGAGATCGAGACCGGCGCGGCCGCCGCCCAGCCGCCCATGCGGTGGGTGAGTGTGCAGTTCTTCAGCGTCTGCTCCAGCGTCTCGCCGCGATCCTGGAACCGCCAGTTGATGCGGAACTCGTGGCCGGCAGCCTTCGCCGGATCGATGCGGATCGCCATCATGTCGAAGAACGCATCGGTCGAGAGACCGGCCAGCGTGTCGCCACCCATCGCCGGTCGCGCCGGGAACTTGAACATCCCATGGCGCAGTTCCTGCGCGCCGTAGAGATAGGCGTTGCGCCAGGTCGCCGACTCGGCCTGGTAGCCCAACTGCTCCAGCGCGTCGGCCATCAGCGCCCGCGCTTCGGAGTTGGCGGGCTCCGCGTAAACCACCTCCTTCATCACCTGCGCCACCCAACGGAACTCGCCGCGCGCGAAATCGGCGCGCGCGCGAGCGATCACCGCGGCCGCACCGCCCATGTAGTCGAGCGTCTTGCGCGCCGCGGGTACGGGCGGCAACGGCTGCAGACTGGCGGGGTTCGCGTCGTACCAGCTGAGATAGCGCTGGTAGACCGCCTTCACGTTGTGGCTGACGGTTCCATAGTAGCCGCGCACCGACCAGCGCTCGGCCAGTCCCGGAGGCAGATCGATCGTCTCGGCGATCTCCGCCGGGCGCCAGCCGCGATTCATGAGACGCAGCGTCTGGTCGTGGAGGTGCTTGTAGAGATCACGCTGCGCCTCGAGATAGTCGACCACCGCGGCGCGACCCCAGACCGGCCAATGGTGCTGGCCGATCAGCACCTCGGTGCCGGGCCCATAGAGCTCGATCGCGTCATCGATGTAGCGCGACCAGACGCGCGGATCGCGCGCCAGCGCCCCGCGCAACGGGATGAAATTGTGCAGAAGCGGGCACGCGTTCTCGGCCATGTTGAGCACACCGAGCTCGGGATAGTGCATGTGCATCTCGGCCGGCGCCTCGGTCTCCGGTGCGAGCTGGAACACAATGCGCAGGCCATCGATGGTGTGCTCCTCGATCGGAGCGGTGATGCTGAGCGTGGGCGCGATCAGGCCCGCCGTGCCGCGCGCCACACCCTTGCCCAACCCGGCATCGACCTGACCACGGGCGCCCCGCGGCAGCAGCGACCCAAACTGGAATTGCGCGCGGCGCATCATCGGCAGGCCAGCGAGTACGTTCTCACCGGCGATCGCCTCCATGAAGCCCGTCGGCGCGATCACCTGGACGCGGCCCGACTTCACGTCGGCTTCGTCGACGACGCCACGCACGCCGCCATAGTGGTCGATGTGGCTGTGAGTGTAGATCACCGCCACCACGGGTTTGCGCGGCCGGTGCTGGAAGTAGAGTTCGAGCGCGGCGCGCGCCACTTCCGCCGTCGTCAGCGGATCGACCAGGATCACTCCGCTCGCACCCTCCAGCACCGTCATGTTGGCGATGTCGAAGCCGCGCAGCTGATAGCAGCGCTCGGTGACCTTGAAGAGGCCGTTGGCCATGTTGAGCCGCGCCATCCGCCACAGGCTCGGATTGACCGTGGGTGGCGCCACGTCGCCGTCGATGAAGCCATACTCGCCCAGGTTCCACACGACGGTTCCGTTGGCCGCGCGCACGACACCCTCGGGGACCGGGGCGATCAGCCCCCGGGCGGCATCGTCGAAGGCGCGGGTGTCGTGGAACGGCAGTCGCGCCGCCATCGCGCCATTGGCGGCGCGCGTCGCGGGCTCCGCGTCGCGCGCGGCATCGAGATGGGAGACCGGAACCGGGACGGCGGATGCGACGGACATCGCGGGACCCCGGCTACTCAGCCGGCTTCAGGCTGGATCGCATGGCCTCGCGCTCGCTGGGCAGAAACGAGATCGCCAGCACTGTGCAGGCGGCCACCGCGGAAAGCGCCAACAGGAGGGTCGGGAAGCCCGCGGCTTTCACCGACGGGCCGATCGCGGCCACCACGATCGAGCTCACACCGAAGCCGATGGCGAGCCGCATGCCCGTGACGCGGCTGCGCAGTCGGTCGTCGATGTAGCGCACGATCATGGCGTCGGTGAACGGAATGGCGCCGAACACGAACACCATGAACAGTGTCGTCACCGCCACCAGCGCCCAACCTTCGGAATAGGCCGCGAGTGCGAAGAGCGGCACCTGGCACAGCAGGATCGGCAGGTAGATCGTCTTCAGCGGATAGCGGTCGATCAGTGTGCCCACGACCAGCTGCATCAGTGATGCCACGGTAAAGATGCCGAACAGCACGGCACTCAACAGGAACGGGTCGGCGGCGAGCTCCGCGATCTGCGCCTTGAGCATCTCGCCGTTGCCGTTGGTGGTGAAGTTGAAGACGATGCTCCCCGAGATGGCCGCGCAGGTCATGATGAAGAACACCCGCGCCATCATTCCAGGCGACATGTCGAGGATCTTGGCCTTGCGCTGTGCCGGCGCCTGGCGCTCCTCCGGTACCAGCAGCGCGAACAGGATCGCGGACGCGAGGCAGATGATGCCCGGCACGATGTAGGCCATCTGCCAGCCCCAGCGCGTCGCCAGCAGCACTGACAGGCTGGCACCAATCGCGATGCCGAGATTGCCGACCAATCCATTGACGCCGATGGTGAAGCCGGGCTTCTCGGCCTTCTGCACCAGCATGGGTATGCCGACCGGGTGATAGATCGCGGCAAAGGCGCCCATGAGAGTCAGTGCCGCGCCGATCTGCCACTTGTTCTGGCAGAGCGCGATGATCAGGCACGAAACGCCCATGCCGGCGAAGAAGATCACCATCATCGCGCGCCGACCCCACTGGTCGCCGAGCTTGCCGGCCACGATCGAGCCCGCGCCGAACATGAAGGACGCTCCGAAGGCGTAGGGCGTGAGTTCTTTCCAATCGGTTCCCCAGACCCCGGCGATCACGCTCACGGTGTAGAGGAAGATCGCGATCACCCAATGGTCCATCGCATGACCGAGATTGAGCAGCAGCGCGGTCGGGCTGGTCAGTTTCATGGATCTCTCCCTGCGGCGCAGTGTACCGCCACACCCGACCCACCTAAACCCCGGCCCGTCTGGGGACTTGCCCGGAGGTCCGCAGACCGGTACCGGCGCGAATCCTCTCCCTGTTCGCTCGGATTGCGCTATGATGAACCCTCATTCACCCGACATCGGCCGAGCCCTCGCGTCCCGGAGTTCCGTTTGAAGCCGACCGACATCGCCAAGCCCGACTACTTCCACAAGGTCGTCGATTGCCAGTGGGCCTGCCCCGCCCACACCCCCGTCCCCGAATACATCCGGTTGATCGCGCACGGACACTATTCCGAAGCGTACATGATCAACTGGAAGTCTAACGTCTTTCCCGGGATCCTCGGTCGCACCTGCGATCGCCCCTGCGAGCCCGCCTGCCGGCGCAGCCGCGTCGAGGATGAGACGCTGGTGAAGGGCAAGAAGGAGCCGGTGGCGATCTGCCGGCTGAAGCGCGTCGCCGCCGACTATAAGGACGACGAAATCGCCGAGCGCATGCCCAAGGCGCCGGCCAAGAACGGCAAGCGCATCGCCTGCGTGGGCGGTGGTCCCGCCTCGCTCACCGTCGCGCGCGACCTCGCCGTGCTGGGCTACGAGATCGTGATCTACGATCAGGACCCCAAGCTGGGCGGTTTCATCCGCACCCAGATCCCGCATTTCCGCCTGCCCGAGCGCGTGATCGACGAGGAAGTCGGCTACATCATGGGCATCGGCAACATCGAGTTCCGTCACAAGCGGATCGACTCGCTGAAGGCGCTGCTGGCCGAGGGCTACGACGCGGTGTTCGTCGGCTCCGGCGCGCCACGCGGCCGCGACCTCGATGTGCCGGGCCGCAAGGAAGCGGCAGCCAACATCCATATCGGCCTCGATTGGCTCTCGTCGGTGTCGTTCGGCCACACCACGAGGGTCGGCAAGCGGGTGATCGTGCTGGGCGGCGGCAACACCGCGATGGATTGCTGCCGCACCGCGCGGCGGCTGGGCGGCGAAGACGTGAAGGTCATCGTGCGCTCGGGCTTCGACGAGATGAAGGCGTCTCCCTGGGAGAAGGAAGACGCCATGGGCGAGGACATCCCGATCCTGAACATGCTGGTCCCGAAGGAAGTGCGGCACTCGGGTGGTCGCATCGAGGGCGTGCTGTTCGAAAAGGTCGTCGCGCGCTACGACGACAAGGGTCGCCGCTCGCTTGTCCCGTCGGGCGAGCCCGACGAGTTCCATGCCTGCGACGACGTCCTGGTGGCAATCGGCCAGGAGAACGCCTTCCCCTGGATCGAGGCCGATGCCGGCATCGAGTTCGATCGCTGGGGCCTGCCCAAGCTTGGCGAGACGACGCTGCGCAGCACCCATCCCAAGGTGTTCTTCGGCGGCGACTCCGCGTTCGGGCCGAAGAACATCATCTGGGCGGCGGCGCACGGCCACGACGCGGCGATCTCGATCCACAAGGCCCTGATCGGCGAGGACCCGGACGTCCGCCCGGCGCCGGGCATGAACATCGTCAGCCAGAAGATGGGCATCCACGAGTGGAGCTACGACAACGCGCCGACCGTGGACAAGCGCGTGAAGGTTCCGCACCGGCCGAAGGCCGAGGCGCTGAAGGACATCATGGCCGAGGTCGAGCTCGGCTTCGATCCGGAGCTGGCTAGGAAGGAGGCGCAGCGCTGTCTGAACTGCGATGTCCAGACGGTGTTCGCCGACACGCTCTGCATCGAATGCGATGCCTGCGTAGATATCTGTCCGATGGACTGCATCTCCTTCACCGACAACGGCGAGGAGGCCGACCTGCGCAAGCGCCTGATGGCGCCGGCGCTGAACCAGACCCAGGACCTCTACGTGTCCACGCCGGTCAAGACCGGCCGGGTGATGGTCAAGGACGAGGACGTCTGCCTGCATTGCGGGCTGTGCGCCGAGCGCTGCCCCACCGGCGCGTGGGACATGCGCAAGTACTACATTGAAATGACGCACGCGGAGCACGCATGCCGCAAGCACTGAACGCCATCAACGATTTCGTCGTCAAGTTCGCCAACGTCAACGGCTCGGGTTCCGCTTCGGCAAACGAACTGTTCGCCCGCTCGATCCTGCGCATGGGCGTGCCGGTAAGCCCCCGCAACATCTTCCCGTCCAACATCCAGGGCCTGCCGACCTGGTACGAGGTGCGGGTGACCGAGAAGGGCTATCTCGGCCGCCGCGGCGGCGTCGACCTCATGGTCGCGATGAACCCGCAGACCTGGAAAGAGGACGTCGCCGAGATCGAGCCCGGTGGATACCTCTTCTACGACAGCACCAAGCCGATGCCGTCCTCGATGTTCCGCGAGGACGTGAATGTGATCGGCGTCCCGCTGACCGCCATCTGCAACGCCACCTACACCGACGCCCGTCAGCGCCAGCTCTTCAAGAACATCATCTATGTCGGCGCCCTCTCGGTGCTGCTCGACATCGACGAGAAGGAGATCGTGCGGCTGTTCGGCGAGCAGTATCGCGGCAAGGAGAAGCTGCTCGATTCCAACGTCAAGGCGCTGGCCCTCGGCCGCGACTGGGTGAAGCAGCATATCGATCCCGCGAGCGTGAAGCTCAAGGTCCGCCGCGCCGACAATGTCGGCGACCGGATTTTCGTCGAGGGCAACAACGCCGCCGCGCTCGGCGCCGTCTATGGCGGCGCCACGGTCTGCGCCTGGTATCCGATCACGCCGTCCTCCTCGCTCGCCGAGGCGTTCATGGCGCATTGCAAGAAGCTGCGTCACGACAAGGAGACCGGCCAGGCGAAGTACGCCATCGTCCAGGCCGAGGACGAGCTCGCCTCGATCGGCATGGTGATCGGCGCCGGCTGGAACGGCGCACGCGCCTTCACCGCGACCTCCGGTCCCGGCATTTCGCTGATGACCGAGTTCATCGGCCTCGCCTTCTTCGCCGAGGTGCCGGCGGTGATCGTGAACGTCCAGCGCGGCGGGCCGTCCACGGGCATGCCGACGCGCACGCAGCAGTCCGACCTGCTATCGTGCGCCTACGCCTCCAACGGCGACACCAAGCACGTGCTGCTGTTCCCGGAAGACCCGAAGGAGTGCTTCGACTTCACCGCCGACGCGCTCGATCTGGCCGATCGCCTGCAGACGCCGGTGTTCGTGATGACCGACCTCGACATCGGCATGAACCAGCGGCTCTGCGCGCCGTTCGCCTGGGACGAGAGCCGCGCCTACGACCGCGGCAAGGTGATGACCGCCGAGGAGCTCGACGCCGGCAAGAATTTCGGCCGCTATCTCGACGTCGATGGCGATGGCATCCCCTTCCGGACCTATCCGGGCACGCATCCCACGCGCGGCTCGTTCTTCACCCGCGGCACCACCAAGGACGAGTACGCCCGCTACAGCGAAGAAGGCCCCGTCTATGTCCGCAACATGGAGCGGCTGCGCAAGAAGTTCCTGACCGCCGCCCGGATCGCGCCTCAGCCGATCCGCACCTCATCGCCCAAGCCGACGCGCTACGGCGTCATCTATTTCGGCTCGACCAGCCCGGCGATGGCCGAGGCGCTCGACCGGCTGAATGCCGGCGGCAACCATGTGAACGCGCTTCGCGTGCGATCCTTCCCCTTCTCCACCGCGGTGGAGGAGTTCGTCCATGAGCACGACCGCGTCTTCATCGTCGAGCAGAACCGCGATGGCCAGCTGCGCTCCATGCTGATGAACGAGTTCACGCTGGACGCCCGCAAGCTCGTGCCCGTCCTGCACTACGACGGCACTCCCATCACCGCGCGCTTCATCGCCTCCGACATCGAGGCGAAGCTGCAGCGCTTCAAGGTCGTCTCCTTCGAGAAAGCGGCGTCATGACCTACATCGCCAAACCCAAGCTCCATCACCCCACGCTGGTCCGCAACAAAGCGGGCTTCACGCGGCGCGACTACGAGGGCGCGATCTCGACGCTCTGCGCGGGCTGCGGCCACGACTCGATCAGCGCCGCCATCGTGCAGGCCTGCTACGAGCTGGATATCGAGCCGCACCGCGTCGCGAAGCTCTCGGGCATCGGCTGCTCGTCCAAGACGCCGACCTACTTCCTGGGCGCCAGCCACGGCTTCAACACCGTCCATGGCCGGATGCCGTCGGTGATGACCGGCGCCAACCTCGCCAACCGCGAGCTGATCTATCTCGGTGTCTCGGGCGATGGCGACTCCGCCTCGATCGGACTCGGCCAGTTCGCCCACGTCATGCGGCGTGGCGTGAACATGGTCTACATCGTCATGAACAACGGCGTGTATGGCCTCACCAAGGGCCAGTTCTCGGCCACCGCCGACAAGGGCTCGATGAGCAAGAAGGGCCAGGCCAACGCCGACGAGTCGATCGACATGGTCTCGATGGCGATCCTGATGGGCGCGAGCTTCGTCGGGCGCTCCTTCTCCGGCGACCGCCAGCAGATGGTGCCGCTGGTGAAGGCGGCCATCGCCCACAAGGGCGCGGCCTTCCTCGACATCGTCTCGCCCTGCGTCGCCTTCAACAACCACGCGGGCTCGACCAAGAGCTACGACTATGTGCGCGAGCACAACGAGGCGCTGAACCGCATCGACGTGATCGTGGGTCGCGAGGAGATCTCCACCTCCTACGCGGCCGGCACCACGACCGATGTGCAGCAGCACGACGGCTCGTGGCTGCGCCTGCGCAAGCTCGGCGAAGAGTACGATCCCTCCGACAAGATCAAGGCGATGCAGCGGGTGCAGCAGGGTCTCAAGGACGGCGAGGTCGTGACCGGACTGCTCTATCTCGACCCGACGCCCAAGGACCTGCACGACAATCTCAATACTGTCGCGGCGCCGCTCAACACGCTCGCCAACGACACGCTCTGCCCGGGCAAGGGCGCGCTGGACCGGATCAACGCCAGCCTGCGCTAACTTCGCGGCGAGTCCGCTCTAGCCTTTCTTGAGATCGGCGAAACGGTCGATTCCGAGATCGGCCCGGAGGTCGCGGCTCGCGGCCTCCTTGGCGTCCTCTAGCGGGATGCCGGTGGCGTCGGCGATGCGAACGACCGCCTCGAACACCGCCGCGACACCACAGGCATCGACCAGCGCCTCCTCGCCCAGGGTCCGACGGACCTCCTCGCGTTGCCGCGCGAGCTCAGCGTCGTCGCGCCCATGGACGGCCGCGCCGAACGCCATCAGCAAGGCGCCGTGCGGCACACCACCATCGCCTCCGCCTTCCACAATCGCGGTGAAGTCGTAGCTGTCGCCGGTGTGCATGCCGCTCCCCCGGAGCAGGACCGCGTGGCTGGTGGTTCAATAGACGCAGCGATTGAGTGCCGACATGCGCGCCGCCAGCAACTCGATCTGCGCGTGGCTCAGCGCGCGGTACTCGGTGCCCCAGTCGCGCAGCCAGCGATCGGGCAGATACATCTCGTTGTCGAGATCGAAGAAGCCCACCACCTCGTCCGGCACCAGCGACATTGCGCGATGGATGTTGGCGGCGCTTCGCCCCTCATAGAGCGGTGGATCGTCGGCGGTCACATCCTCGGGCGCGAGCGTCCGCACCCAGGCGCGATCGCGCCGTGCGCCGGCCGGCGCACGGCGGCTGGGCGCGCCGGCGACCGGGGTCGGCAAGGGCCGCGGAGGCCGGCCCGACGCGCGATCGAAGGCATCGACCGCCAACACGATCGCCACCACGCCGACCAGCTCGACATAGCGCGCCTCGTCGAACCGCTCCGACAGAAGGGCGCGGAACCAGCCTTCCGACAGGCGCGCGGGATCGGTGGCGATGCGATGCGCCGCCTCGACGACGGCCGCCGGCAGCTCCGTCACACTGAGATGGGCGCCCGCGACCGAGGCCGGCGACAACGCCTCCAGCCGGTCGGCGCAGAGGCGGCAGCGGGCCGAGGCACGCACTTCCAGCGCGATGTCGACGCGCTCGGCACCCGTCCACCAGGTGCCGGGGCGCGCGAGGCGCGCCCACTGGCGCTCGATCGCTTCGGTCAGGGCGGGACGTGGATCCATGGCACCGTTGTAGGACCGATCGGCGCGGCGCGAAAGCCGCTCGCTAGGTCGTGGCCGGCACCAGCCGCCCCACCGCATCCGGCGCGCGTCGCAGTTCCAGGTGGCGCGCGTGCCAGACCCGCAGCGACGGGCGATGGCCGATCGAGACCAGAGTCGCGCCCGGCAGCCGCTCTTTCAGCACCCCCATGATCTCGGCCTCGGTCTTTTCGTCGAGCGAGGCGGTGCCCTCGTCCATCAGCAGCCAATCGGGCTTGAACACCAGCGCCCGCGCGATCGCGAGCCGCTGCTGCTCGCCCCCCGACAGCGTGTTGCTCCAGTGCGCGACCTCGTCCAGCCGGTCGCCGAGATGGCCGAGCCGCGCCGCCGCCAGCGCCTCGCGGATCTCGTTATCGTCGGCTTTCGCCTCGAGGTCGGGATATCGCACCGCATCGCGCAGCGTGCCGAGCGGAATGTAGGGCCGTTGCGGCAGGAACAGCACGCGCGCCGATCGCGGCACCTGCACCGTCCCGGCGCCGAACGGCCAGATGCCCGCCAGCGCCCGGAAGAGCGTGCTCTTGCCCGACCCGCTCCCCCCGCTCACCAGCGTCCACTCGCCGCGCTTCAGCCGCAGCGCCTCGCGCGCCAGCAGCGGCGCGCCGTTCGGCAGGGCGAGCGTGAGGCCAGCCGTCTCGATATCGCGGCCCGTGGCCGGCTCCAGTGCCGGCCCCTCGGTGCGCCGCGCCAAGGCGTCCTGCAGGCCCAAGAGCCGGTCCATCACCGCCCGCAGTTCGGCGAGATCGGTATAGCGGTCGATGAAGAAGGAGAGCGCCCCCTGTACCGCGCCGAACGCCTGCGCGGTCTGGGTCATGACGCCCAGCGTGATCGCGCCTTCGAAGAAGCGCGGCGCGGTCACCAGATAGGGAAACACGATGGCGATCTGCGCGTAGCCGGTCTGGTAGAAGGCGAGCTGCACCTCGGTCTTCAGCACGCGCCAGCCATTGGTGAAGATGTCGGCGAAGCGGTCGCGCAACGACGCGCCCTCGCGCGCCTCGCCGCCATAGAGCGCGATGCCCTCGGCGTTCTCGCGCACCCGCACCAGATCGTAACGGAAGTTCGCCTCGAAGCGCTGCTGCGCGAAGTTGAGCGGGATCAGCCGGCGCCCCACGAGGTTGGCGAACCAGGTGCCGACCAGCGCATAGGCCAGCGCCGCCCAAACCATGTAGCCCGGCAGCTCGGCATCGACGCCGGCGAAGGCGAGCGACAGCGGTCCCGACAGCGCCCACAGGATGGCGAGAAACGACACCAGCGTGGCGGTCGCGTTGATGAAACCGAGGAAGAGCCGCATCGTGTACTCGCCGAGCAGCCGGATATCCTCCGCCAGCCGCTGGTCGGCATTGTCGATGCGGCGCTCCAGCTCGATCCGGTAGTAGCCGCGCCCGGCCAACCAGCTCTCCAGGTAACGCGAGGTCAGCCACCGCCGCCACCGCAGCCGCAGATAGGGGCTCACCAGGCCGCGCAGGATCGCGAAGCTGATGGCGAGTGCCGCGATCCAGACGAAGTTCCCCATTTCGCGCCAGAACGCGGCCTCATCCTTGTTCTGCAGGCTGTCGAAAAAGCGCCGGTTCCACTCGCTGTAGGCGACCTCGACCGAGACCGCCGCGAGCGTGAGCACGATCGCGCCGATCAGGAGCGCATTGGCGATCACCCGCTCCTCGGAGCGGAAATACGGCACAACAAGCCGCCACCAGTCGCCGAGGAACGTTTGTACTTTCTTCATTGTCGCGCTCCGCAAACACCGTCGTCACGGCAAACTCCCCCGCTTCCGCGAGGATGACAAGCGTGCCACCGCCGCACGGGGCGCGCCGTCCCGGGCGAACCGCCGACCGGCCGTTCCCATCGCGCCGTCCCGGCATGACAATCGGGGCGCGCGCGTCTATGACGCCGCGCATGAACGCCTCGGACCTCGACGCCCGCCGCGCCGCACTCGACCTGCTGGGCGGCTGTCTGGACAAGGGCCAGCCGCTCGACGAGTCGCTGGCCCGCCACGAGGCGTTCGCGAACCTCGCGCCGCGCGACCGCGCCTTTGTGCGGCTGCTGCTCGCCACGACGCTGCGGCGGCTGGGCGAGATCGAGGACGTTCTCGCCCGTCTGGTCGATCGGCCGCCGGAGGGCCGCAATGCCGCCGCCGCCCACGCGCTCCGACTGGGCGCCGCCCAGCTTCTCTTTCTCGGCACGCCCGCGCATGCCGCGGTCGACACCTCGGTACGGCTGGTCGAGAGCTGGGGCCTCGGCCATCTGAAGGGGCTGGTCAACGCCGTGCTGCGCCGCATCGACCGCGAGGGCGGCGCGCTGCTCGGCGATCGCGATCCCGCGCGCCTCAACACGCCGCAATGGCTGTGGGACAGCTGGAGCGAAAGCTGGGGCGAGGATGGCACGCGCCGCATCGCGGCCGCGCATCTGGTCGAGGCGCTGCTCGATCTCAGCGTGCGCGCCGACGCGGCCTTCTGGGCCGGTCAGCTCGAGGCGGAGATCCTGCCCACCGGCACGCTGCGCCGCGCGGCGGGCGGCAACGTCGCCGACTTGCCGGGCTTCGCCGAAGGAACCTGGTGGGTGCAGGACGTCGCCGCCGCCCTGCCCGCTCGCCTGCTGGGCGACGTCGCGGGCCAGCGCGTCGCCGATCTCTGCGCCGCGCCCGGCGGCAAGACTCTGCAACTCGCCGCCGCCGGAGCGCAAGTAACCGCCGTCGACATCTCCGCCCGCCGCCTGCAACGCGTCTCCGACAATTTGGCGCGCGCGGGGCTCAGCGCCGAGATCGTCGCCACCGACGCCGCCAAGTGGCAGCCCGCCGTGCCGTTTGATGCCGTGCTGATCGACGCGCCGTGCTCGGGCACCGGCACCTTGCGCCGCCATCCCGACATCGCCTGGCTGAAGGAACCGGCGGACGTGGCGCGGCTTGCCAACACCCAGGCCCGCCTGCTCGCGCGGGCCGTCGAGCTCGTCCGGCCCGGCGGCATGATCGTCTACGCCGTCTGCTCCCTGCAGCCCGAGGAAGGCCCCGAGCAGATCGAGGCGATCCTGCGACGAGAGCCCCGCCTTGCCCGTGCGCCGCTCACGCCAGCCGACCTGCCCGGCCTCCCCGAAGCGATCGACGCCGCCGGCGACCTGCGCACGCTCCCCTCGATGTGGGCCGAGCGCGGCGGGATGGACGGGTTCTACGCGGCGAGGTTGGTACGGGGGACTTGAGCTCTCGGCACGCCACGCGCGATGGGACGCCAAGCAGCTAACGCGGCATGGATCGCCTCCTGATAGGATTCCTATAGTCCTCTATCTATACAGGCATGAGCCCGCCCGGCCCCACTCTGCCTGCCTCACAGCGCGAACGCGGCACGACCCCGATATCGACAGATCAACACCCCGATTTTTCGACAGAATCAGCGACACAAACGCACCGATTCACGAGCGATTCCAGGCCCTTGAGCCTGTCCATACCCTCGGGTGTCGATTTCAACACATCGCGCGACACTGGCGCGCGCGCGGAAACGTTCCTATTCAGCCGCGCGCAGCGCCGGTTGGGTCGGCTTGAAGGGCAGGATCGAGCCGGCGCGGTGCATCGGCTGGGGCAGCGCGGGCGGCTCGACGCCGAGCGCCCGGGCCGCGTTCCAGCCCCAGCGCGGATCGACCAGGAACGAGCGCGCATGGGCGGTGCAGTCGGCCTCGCCCGAGGCGATGATGCGCTCGGCCTGCTCCGGCTCGGTGATGATGCCCACCGCCCAGGTCTTGATGCCGGCCTCGCGCCGCACCCGTGCGGCGAACGGCACCTGGTAGCCGGGGCCGACCGGGATCTTGGCGGTCGGCACGGAGCCGCCGGCGCTGACATCGATGAAGTCGCAGCCCAGCGCCTTCAGCTGGCGCGCGGTCTCGATCGTGTCCTCGATGGTGAGACCACCCTCGACCCAGTCCACGGCGGAGAGGCGGATGCCGAGCGCGCGATCGCGCGGCCACACACGGCGGCACGCCTCGAAGACCTCCAGGGGAAAGCGCCGGCGCTTTTCCATCGTGCCGCCGTACTCGTCGCTGCGCCGATTGGAGAGCGGCGAGAGGAACTGGTGCAGGAAGTAGCCATGCGCGCCGTGCAGTTCGACGAGATCGAAGCCGAGCCGCACCGCCCGCTCCGTCGCGGCGACGAACGCGTCCTTGGCCGCCTTCAGGCCGGCCGCGTCCAGCGCCGTCGGGATGTGCCACTTGGCGGTCGGCAGCTTGGCGGGTTCGCCGCCCTGGAAGCCGACACCCGGTCCGGTTTCATCGAAGGGAACCGCCGACGCCGAGACGGTGGGCCAGGGCAAGTCCGGCGCATCGGCCGCCGTCAGCGGTCCGCCGCCATTCCACGGGCGCTGCGCGGAGGCCTTGCGGCCGGCGTGAGCGATCTGCACGCCGAGCTTCACCCAGGGCGTCCAGCGCCGCACCCAGTCGACGATCGGCCGCAGCGCCGCCTCGTTTTCGGCACTGTAGAGGCCGAGGCAGCCATTGGTGATGCGGGCCTCGCGCGCGACGTGGGTCGCCTCCAGGCACAGCAGGCCCGCCCCCGACATGGCGAGCGCGCCATAGTGGATGCGGTGCCAGTCCTGGGCGCTGCCATCGACCGCCGAGTATTGGCACATCGGCGACACGACAATGCGGTTGGGAAGTTCGATGCCGCCGAGCTGCACCGGCGTGAAGAGGTGGGCGGTCATGACACTCCTTGTCGGGTTCAGCCGGTGATCGAGGGGCCGGCCTCGTGGCCGAGCCATTCCTCGATCAGGCGGCGCGCGATCGAATCGCGGCGCGGCATGAAGAACGAGCCATCCTTGGGCAGGTTCTCGGGCCGCAGCTCCTCGCGGCTGAGCCAGCGCGCGCTTTCGAGCTCGGACTCGTTCACGTCGAAATCGAGACTCTCGGCCTCGGCATGAAAGCCGATCATCACCGAGGCCGGGAACGGCCAGGGCTGGGAGGAGCGGTAGCGGACATTGCCGACCCGCACCTTGACCTCCTCGTAGACCTCACGCGCGACGGCGTCCTCGAAGCTCTCGCCCGGCTCGACGAATCCGGCCAGCGTCGAGTGCATGCCGCGCGGAAAATGCTTGCCGCGACCCAGCAGGCACTTGTCGCCGTGATGGACGAGCATGATGACGGCGGGATCGGTGCGCGGGAAATGCTCGGCCTTGCAGGCCTCGTTGGTGCAGCGCCGCACATGGCCGCCCTTGATCACCTTGGTCGTGGCGCCACAGACACCGCAGTAGCGGTGGCGGCGGTGCCAGTAGGTCATGCCGCGCGCATAGGCGAGCAGCGAGCCTTCGCGCGCGAACAGGAGCGGACCGACCTGGCGAAGATCGACGAACTCGCCCAACTCGCCCAGGGGCGTCTCCTGGCCGGTGACATCGACGGCGAAGTACGGCGTGCCCTCGACGTAGCCCAGGAAGACCTGCGTATCGGCGCCGCGCGAGACGGCGCGGCCCATCATGCCGTGCAGGAAGACCGCTTCGGGATTGCCCGACTTCTTGTCGACCAGATTGCGTTCGGAATCGATCGGGATGAAGCGCGCCTCGCCCGACGAGGCGAGCTCGATCATGCGCTCGTCATCCTCGCGTTCGTGGCTCGCCCGGTCGATCTCGGCACTGGAGTAGGGATTGCGGTTCTGCATGGGGCGGAAACTGGCACAGGGCCCGGAGCCCCGCAACGCGCGCGACTCTCAGGCGAGCGAGCGCGCCAACACTTCGGCGACATGTATCGCCTGCCGGCTCGCCCCGTCGGCGATCTGGTGTCGGCAGGAGGTGCCGTCGGCCACGATCAGCGCATCGACAGGTGCCGCGCGCACCGCCGGCAACAGCGCGAGCTCGCCCATGGCGCGGGACGCGTCGAGATGCTCGGCCTCGTAGCCGAAGCTGCCGGCCATACCGCAGCAGCTCGACTCGATCGGTTTCACCTCAAGCTCGGGCACCAGGCGCAGCACGCGCTCGACCGCGCCCATCGCGCCGAAGGCTTTCTGGTGGCAATGGCCATGCAGCAGCGCCTGACGCTCGGGCAGCGGCTTCAATGCGGCCTTCAGCCGGGCGGCGATGGGCTCGCGCGCCAGATATTCCTCCAGCAGGAGAGCGTTGGCCGCGAGTCGCTCCGCCGCCTCGCCCAGCCCCAGCGCGAGGTACTCGTCGCGCAGCGTCAGCAGGCACGAGGGCTCCAGCCCGACCACCGCGACGCCGCGCTCCAGCGCAGGTGCTGCAGCGGCAAGGACGCGGCGCGCCTCCTCGCGCGCGCGCTCGACCTGTCCGGTCGCGAGATAGGTGCGGCCGCAGCACAGCGGTCGTTCGCCGGCCGGCGCCGCCAGCAACGCCACGCGCTCGCCCGCCGCCTCCAGCACGCGCCACGCCGCCCGCGCGATCGCGGGCTCGAAGCTGTCGGAGAAGGTATCGACCATCAGCAAGACAGTTGGTTCCGCGGCGTCCGCGGGCGGCGCGGCCCGGAACGTGTCGGCGCGCCAACGCGGCAGGCGCCGTTCCGGCGCGAACCCCAGCAGCCCCGCGAACAGCGACCCAAAATTGGCGAGGCCGGGATAGCGCGCGGCAAGCGGCGCGACCCGCGGCAGCTCGGCAATCGCGCGATCGCGGAGCGTGAGCCGGTGCGCGGCCATGCGCGCGGCCTTCACCTCGATCTTCATGCGCGCCATGTCGACGCCAGTGGGACAGTCGCGCCTGCAGCCCTTGCAGCCGACGCAGAGGTCCATCGCCTCCGCGACCTCCGGTCCCGCGATCCCATTGGGACCGAGCTGGCCCGACAAGGCGAGCCGCAAGGTGTTGGCGCGGCCGCGCGTCAGGTGCGTCTCATCGCGCGTGGCCCGGAAGGACGGACACATCGTGCCGGCATCGAACTTCCGGCAATGGCCGTTGTTGTTGCACATCTCGACGGCCTTGCTGAAACCCAGCGCGGAATCGCCGCCACTGCCGGGCGCCGTCGCGATCTCGGTGCGCGGATCGAGCGTCACGTCCCAGGCGGACCAGTCGAGCGCCGGCCGATGCGTCTGCACGGCATAGCCCGGAGGGAAGCGGAACAGGTCGCGCTGGTCCATCTTGGGCGGCCGCACGATCTTGCCGGGATTGAGAAGACCCGCCGGATCGAACGCATCCTTGATCGCTTCGAAGGCGCGGGTGAGGCGCGGACCGAACTGCCAGGCCACCCATTCGGAGCGCACCAGCCCGTCGCCATGCTCGCCCGAGAAAGCGCCCTTGTAGGTGCGCACCAACGCCGCCGCCTCTTCGGCGATGGCGCGCATCTTGAGCGCGCCGTCGCGCCGCATGTCGAGGATTGGCCGGACGTGAAGCGTTCCGACCGACGCATGGGCGTACCAGGTGCCGCGCGTGCCGTGGCGCTCGAACACCTCGGTGAGGCGGTCGGTGTACTCCGCGAGGTGCTCAAGCGGCACCGCGCAATCCTCAATGAAGGAGACCGGCTTCCCGTCGCCCTTCATCGACATCATGATGTTGAGGCCGGCCTTGCGCACTTCCCAGAGCGCGGCTTGTGGGGCGGCCTCGGGCATCTCCACGACCGAGCCCGGCAGGCCGAGATCGGCCATCAGCTCGACCAGGCGCTTCAGATCGGCGAGCTGCCGCGCACGATCTTCGCCCGCGAACTCGACCAGCAGGATCGCATCGGGACGTCCGACCAGCGCCGCCTCGATCACTGGCCGGAACGCCGGGTTCGAACGGGCGAGCTCGATCATGGTGCGGTCGACGAGTTCGACCGCAGTCGGACCGAGCGTCACGATGTGTCGCGCCGACTCCATCGCCTTGCGGAAGGTCGGGAAGTTCACCACGCCCAGCGTCTTGTGGCGCGGGAGCGGCTGCAGCGGCAGCACGAGACGGCGGGTGACGGCGAGCGTGCCTTCGCTGCCGACCAGCAGGTGCGCGAGATTGACGGTGCCGTCGGCGGTGTAGGGCCGCTCCGACTGCGGAAAGAAGACGTCGAGATTGTAGCCGCCAACGCGGCGCAGCACCTTGGGGAAGCGCGCCGCGATCTCGTCTTTTTCGGCGACGGCGAGCGCGGCGATCCTGTCGGCGATCAGGCGCACCCGGCCCGGCAGCGCGGCGGGCCCGCGGTCGTCGAGCCGCACCTGCGTGCCGTCGGCCAGGATCGCGTCGATCGCGGCCACGTTGTGGACCATGTTGCCGTAGCGGATCGAGCGGCTGCCGCAGGAATTGTTGCCCGCCATGCCGCCCAGCGTGCATTGGGCGGCCGTCGACACATCGACCGGAAACCACAGCCCGTCCTTGCGCAACGCCGCGTTCAGGGCATCCAGCACGATGCCGGGCTGGACCGTGACCTGCGCCGCCTCGCGGTCGTACTCGACGATGTCGCGCAGATGTCGCGTGCAATCGACGACGAGCGCCTCACCCACCGTCTGACCGCACTGCGACGTGCCGGCGCCGCGCGGCAGGATCGGCACGCCCTCGGCGCGCGCCACATCGACGATGGCCGCGAGATCGGCCTCGTCGCGCGGCACCGCCACACCCAACGGCTCGACCTGATAGATCGAGGCGTCGGTGGCGTAGCGACCGCGATCGGCGGCGCCGAACAGGACGTCGCCGCGGATCGCCTTCTTGAGGGAGCGTTCGAGACGGGTCAGTCGAGCTTCACCCCGGCGGCCGTGACCACCTTCTGCCACTTCTCGATCTCGCTGCGGATGCGCTTGGCGAAGTCCGCGCGCGACTCGCCGCCGGGCTCGGCCGTCTGCTGCGCCCAGATTTCCTTGAGCTTGGGCACGGCGAGCGCCTTCACGGTCTCGTTGTACATGCGCTCGACGATCGCCGGCGGTGTGCCCTTGATCGCCCACAGGCCGTACCAGGTCGAAACCTGCCAGTTCGGAATGCCGATCTCGGCCGCCGTCGGGATGTCAGGGAACGCCGCGAGGCGCTTGGGCGTCGCGACGCCAAGTCCAAGCAAGCGACCGGCCTTGAACTGCTGCGCCGAGGTGCCCATGCCGTCGAACATCATGTCGGCGTTGCCGGCCAGCAGATCCTGCATCGCGGGGCCCGCGCCACGGTAGGGGACATGCACGATGTTGGTCTTGGTCTCGAGCTTGTACAGCTCCGCGGCGAGGTGGTGCGCGGTGCCGGCGCCGGGCGAGGCGTAGTTCACCTTGCCGGGGTTCTTGCGGAGATAGTCGAGCAGTTCGGCGGCGGTCTTGACCGGCACCTTGG
Organism: Alphaproteobacteria bacterium; assembly: GCA_016870115.1. Taxonomy (GTDB): domain Bacteria; phylum Pseudomonadota; class Alphaproteobacteria; order Reyranellales; family Reyranellaceae; genus VGCH01. Next base: position 23,986 of record VGCH01000009.1, read on the forward strand.
TCGGGTTGATTGAGATCACCTGTGGCACCAGCGCCAGCATGGTGATCGGCTCGAAGGCCTTCTCGAGATCGTAGTCGAGGTTCTTGTAGATCGAGGGCGCGATCGTGTGATGAACGGCGCCGACGAAGAACAGCGACCCGTCCGGGCGCGCCTTGGCGGCCTGCGAGGCGCCTACCGTGCCGCCCGCACCGCCCTTGTTGTCGATCAGCACCTGGTGGCCGAGCTGCTCGGCCAGCTGCGCGGCCAACGGTCGGGCGAACGTGTCGGTGCCGCCGCCGGCCGGGAACGGATTGAGGAACGTGATCGCACCGGATGGCCAGGCCTGCGCGCGCGCGAGCGCGGGAGCGGCAAGAACGGCGGCGGCGCCGAGCTGGATCGCGCGACGGCGCGTGGGACGGAAGCGGTTGGTCACGGGCGTTTCCTCACGGTTCGTTGTTGAGGTCAGCAAGCACCGTGTCACGTTTGGCGTGCAGATGGCCGACCATCAGGCGACGTAGCCCGTCCCCGTCCCGTGCCGCAAGTGCTTCCAGCATGCGCCGGTGTTCGTCCACGGCGCGGTCCCACTTGGCCGGCCGAAGATTGGACCGGAAGCGCAAGGCGTGGAGGCGCCCGTTCAACAGCTCCATCGTTCGCGCCAGCACCGCGTTTGCGGCAATCGACGCAAAACGCGCGTGGATTTCCCGGTTCGTCCGGTAGTAGGCCGCGAGATCGCCGCGCCGATGCGCGCTCTCCATCGACTCCTGCAGCTGGTGCAGCGCGGCCAGATCGTCGGGGGTCGCGCGCTCGGCCGCGCGCGCCGCGGCCTCACCTTCCAAGGCCGCCATCAGGTCGAACGTGTCCCGCGCCTCGTCGGCGCCCAGCGCCACGACTTGGACGCCGCGGTTGGGCTCCTGGCGCAGCAAACCATCGCCGCTCAACAGCCGGAACGCCTCACGCAGCGGCGTGCGAGAGACGCCCAGCCGCTCGCAAAGCTCGCGCTCGTTCAGGCGCTCGCCCGGCGCCAAGCCGCCCTCGACAATCAGCCCGCGCAGACGCTCCGCGACGGCCTGCGGCAGAGATTGTCGGACGACGAGTGACGGACTTGCGCTCATGGCCTAGACTCACTATTGCATTTTGTATACAAAATGCCAAGAGCCAACGGAGTAGCGATGCGCCTCAATTCACATCCCAGCGGTCGGCATTTCCTACAGATCCCCGGCCCCACCAACGTCCCCGATCGGATCCTGCGGGCGATGGATCACCCGACGATCGACCATCGCGGGCCTGAGTTCAACGCGCTGGCGCACAAAGTCCTCCACGGCGTTCGCCATATCTTCCAGACAAAACAGCCCGTTATCATCTTTCCCGCCTCCGGAACCGGAGCCTGGGAAGCGGCTTTGGCGAACACGCTCGCGGCCGGTGACGCGGTGCTGATGTGGGAAACCGGGCACTTCGCGTCGCTGTGGCGGAAGATGGCGGAGCGGCTGGGTCTGAAACCCGAGTTCCTGGGCGGCGATTGGCGCCGGCCGGCCGATCCCGCGGCGATCGAGGCACGCCTGCAGGCCGACGCGGGTCACACCATCAAGGCCGTCTGCGTCGTGCACAACGAGACCTCCACCGGCGTCGTCACCGACGTGGCGGCGGTCCGCCGCGCGATCGACGCCGCCCGCCACCCGGCGCTCCTGCTGGTCGACACGATCTCTTCGCTGGGCTCGATCGACTATCGCCACGACGCCTGGAGAGTCGATGTCACCGTCGGCGGCTCACAGAAGGGGTTGATGCTGCCGCCGGGCCTGTCCTTCAACGCCGTGAGCGAGAAGGCCATCGCGCGCTCCAAGGTCGGCGGCATGGCGCGCGCCTTCTGGAACTGGGAGGAGATGCTGGCGTCCAATGCCGGCGGCTGGTTCCCCTACACGCCCGCCACCAATCTGCTCTACGGCCTCGCCGAGGCGATCGACATGATGCAGGAAGAAGGGCTCGGCGCGATCTTCGCGCGCCACACCCGCCATGCCGAAGCGACCCGCACCGCCGTCCGCGGCTGGGGCCTCGACATCCTCTGCGCCGATCCCTCGGCCTACTCGGGTTCGCTGACCGCCATCCTCATGCCGGACGGCCATGACGCCGACGCTTTCCGAAAGGTGGCGCTGCAACGCTTCAACCTCTCACTCGGTCAGGGTCTCAGCAAAGTCGCGGGCAAGGTGTTCCGCATCGGCCATCTCGGCGACTTCAACGACCTGATGCTGATGGGCACGCTTTCGGGGGTCGAGATGGCGCTGGGTCTCGCGAAGGTGCCGCACACGGCCGGTGGCGCGCAGGCGGCGATGACCTATCTCCGCGACACCGCGCAGTAGGTCGTTCAGACCGTCGTCGACAGCGGATGCGGGCCGCCACCCACCGGCCGGCGGTGGCACGCGACATGGTGGCCCGGCGCGACCTCGATCAGCGGCGGCGCGAGCGTGCGACACTCGGCGATCGCGTACGGGCAGCGCGTGTGGAAGTGGCAGCCCGGCGGCGGCTTGGCCGGGCTTGGCACATCGCCCTGAACGATCCGGCGCCGACGCTTGCGGCGCGCCGGGTCGGGGGCGGTTGCGGCCGACAGCAGCGCCTCGGTATAGGGGTGCAAGTGCCCCTCGAAGAGCGCGCGCTTGGTGGTGAGCTCGACAATGCGGCCAAGATACATGACGGCGATGCGATGGCTGATGTGCCGCATCACCGCGAGGTCGTGGCTGATGAACAGATAGGCGAGCCCGTACTCTTCCTGCAGGTCGATCAGCAGGTTCAGGACCTGCGCCTGCACCGAGACATCGAGCGCTGACACAGGCTCGTCCGCCACGATCAAATCGGGATTGACCGACAAGGCCTTGGCGATTCCCAAGCGCTGACGCTGGCCGCCGGAAAACTCGTGCGCGAACTTGCGCATCGCGTCGGGACGCAAGCCAACCCGCTCGAAGAGCTTGGCGACCCGCTCTCCCAGCTCCGCGCCACGCGCGAGGCCGAAATTCTCCAGCGGCTCGCCGACCAGCGTCCCCGAAGGAAGACGCGGATTGAGCGCGGAGTAAGGGTCCTGGAAGATCGTCTGAATGCGGCGGCGATGGGCCCACATGGCGCCCGGCTTGAGGCTGCTCACATCCTCGCCGCCCAGCAGGATGCGACCGGCGGTGGGTTCGATCAGTTTCAAGACGACCTTGCCGATCGTCGACTTGCCGCAGCCGGATTCGCCCACCAGCCCCAGCGTCTCTCCGCGCGCGATCGAGAAACTGACGCCGTCCACCGCCCGAACCTCGCCGACACGCCGCTGCAGAAGCCCGCCCAGAATTGGGAAATGCTTCACCAGACCCTGGACCTCGAGGACGGGTGCCGTGCTCATGCCGCCTCCGCCACGCGCGCGGTCTCCCAGCACGCGACCTCGTGGCCGGGCCGCACTTCGACCGAGGGCGGCCGCTCGGCGCGGCAGCGGTCGGTGGCGAAGCCGCAACGGTCCGCGAACGCGCAGCCCGGGATCGGACGCGTGAGAATGGGCACGAGCCCCGGAATCTCCTGCAGGCGCGGCCGCCGGCCGGCGGTGTCGGCCTCGATGTCGAGGCGCGGGATCGCGCGCATCAGGCCGCGGGTATAGGGATGCATCGGCTGCGCGAAGAGGCTCGAAACGCTCGCCTCCTCGACCTTGCGGCCCGCATACATCACCACCACCCGCTCCGCCGTCTCGGCAATCACGCCGAGGTCGTGCGTGATGAGCACAATGGCCGTGCCGAGCTTCTCTTTCAGTTCGAGCATCAGATCGAGAATCTGCGCCTGGATCGTGACGTCGAGAGCAGTCGTGGGTTCGTCGGCGATCAACACCCGTGGCTCGCAACTGAGCGCAATCGCGATCATCACGCGCTGGCGCATGCCACCGGAAAGCTGATGGGGATACTCGTCGAGCCGACGGGCGGCATCGGCGATGCGCACCAGCTCCAGCATCTCGCGGGCGCGATCCAGCCCCTGCCGCCACGACACACCGAGGTGGCGCACCACGTTCTCGGCGATCTGCGTGCCCACGGTCAGCACCGGATTCAGGCTGGTCATCGGCTCCTGGAAGATCATCGAGATTCGGTGTCCACGGAGCGACTTCATCTCGGCCTCGTCGAGGCCAACCAGCTCGCGCCCGTCGAAGCGGATCGAACCGCCCACGATCCGACCCGTCTCCGGCGGGATCAGCCGCAGGATCGACAGCGCCGTCACCGACTTGCCGCAGCCCGACTCGCCCACGATGCCGAGCGTCTCGCCGCGCCCGACATCGAAGGTGACTCCATCGACCGCGCGCACAACACCGTCCAGCGTATTGAAGTATGTGCGCAGGTCGCGAACCTGCAGGACAGGAACCGCGTCGACGCTCACAGACGCCTCGCGAGACGCGGATCGAGGCGGTCGCGCAGCCCGTCGCCCAGCAAGTTCACCGCCAGCACCGTCAGCGCCAGGAACGCGCCGGGGATCAGGATCGTCCAGGGCGCGATCTGGAAGAAAGTACGACCCTGGGCGATGATGTTGCCCCAGCTCGGCACCTCCGGTGGTACGCCGGCGCCCAGGAACGACAGCCCGGCCTCGATCAGCATCGCCGAGGCGCAGACATAGGTTCCCTGCACAATCAGAGGCGCCATCGTATTGGGCAGGACATGACGCCAAAGCAGCTTCGCGTTCTTGGTGCCGCCAGCGATCGCGCTCTCGATGTAGGGCTGGCTGCGGATCGACAACACCACGGCGCGCACCACCCGCACGATACGCGGCACCTCCGGAATGACGATGGCGATGATCACGATCGTGAGGCCGGGACGGGTCAGCGTGATCAACGCAATGGCGAGCAGGATCGAGGGGATGGCCATGATCCCGTCCATCACCCGCATGACGATGGCGTCGACCCGGCGGAAATAGCCGCACACCAGACCAAGTAGCAGGCCGAGGACGCAGGAAATGGCGGCGACGGAAATGCCCACGATCAGCGAAACCCGAGCGCCGTAGACCGAACGCGAGAACACGTCGCGGCCGAACTGGTCCGTGCCGAACCACCAACGTTCTGACGGGGGTCGCAGGCGGTTGACGGGCGACAGGCGCAACGGATCGCCCGCGATCAGGTGCGCGAAAACGCCCACCAGCACCAGGATCGCCAGCAGCACGCCGCCAAAGGCGATCGTCGGATTGCGCCGGATCGCGGTGCCGAGAGAAAAGCGACGCGGCGGGTCGATCGCGGTATCGGCGAGCGTCGTCATGTCAGTACCGGATCCGCGGATCGAGGAAGGCGTAAGAAATGTCGATCGCGAGATTGACCAGGACCTTTCCGGCGGCGAACACCAGAATCAGCCCCTGCACGATGGGGTAGTCCCGCTTCAGCACGGCATCGACCGTGAGGCGCCCCAGCCCTGGAATGTTGAACACAGTCTCGGTGATGACCACGCCCGAGATCAGGAGCGCGATACCGATGCCGATCACCGTCACGATGGGCACCGCGGCATTCTTGAGCGCATGCAGCAGCAGAACGCGATCCGTCGCGAGGCCCTTGGAGTTGGCGGTGCGGATGTAGTCCTGCGCCAAAACCTCAAGCATCGACGCCCGCGTGATGCGCGCAATCAACGCCATGTAGGTGACGCCCAGTGCCACCGACGGCAGGATCAGCTTCTCGAGGAATGGCCAGAGCCCCTGCGAGATCGGCGAATAGCCCTGGACGGGCAGAACGCCCCACTTCACCGAGAACAGCCAGATCAGGACGTAGGCCAGAACGAACACGGGCATCGCGAAGCCCAGAACGGCAAACGCCATGGCGAGCCGATCCACGAGTTTGCGCGCCTTCCAGGCCGCGATAACCCCGATCGGAATCGCGAGCGCCACCGCCACGAACAGGGTCGAGAAGGTCAGCGCCACGGTCGGTTCGAGACGCTGCTCAATCAACCGCGACACCGGCAGGTCGGAAAAGATCGAGACACCGAGATCGCCCTGCAGCAGGTGAAGCGTCCAGATCACGAACTGCTCCAGCATCGGCCGGTCGAGGCCGAGCTTGGCGCGTACCGCGGCAATCGCATCCGCGGTCGCATCCTCACCGGCGATGATCGCCGCCGGATCGCCCGGCGCGAACCGTACGAGAAAGAACACGAACACGGCGACCACCGCCATGACCGGCAACGTCGCGAAGAGGCGACGCACGATGTAGGCGGTCATGGCGCGGACGGATCGCGGTGCGTCGGGCGGCGCCTCACTTGCGACGGATGTTCCAGAGGACGGCGAGCCCGGTGTTGGTCACGACGTTCTCGATGCGGTCCTGGCGATAGGCGATGGGCACCGACCACTGGCCGAACGGAACGTAGGTCACGACCTCGGCGGCGCGCTCGTCGACAGCCATCGCCGCCGCCTTCTTCTCGGCGTCGGTCTGGGCGAAGGCGTAGGCGTTGCGCAGCTCCTCGATCTTGGCGTCGCACGGCCAGCCGGTCAGCGCCTTGTCGCAGGTGCCACCCAACCAGGTATGGAGCACCGGGTTGGACGAGCCCACGCCGCCCGTGGTCGTCACGAAGATGTTCCAGCCACCTTGCGCCGGCGGCTCTTTCTTGGTGCGGCGGCTCACGACCGAACCCCAGTCCATGGACTGCGCATCGACGTTCAGACCGGCGTCGCGCATCGCCTGGATAAGGACCTGGGTCGCGGGCGTGATGGTCACATGGTCCGTCGCCTGAAGGACCGTGATCGGCTCGCCGTTGTAGCCGGCCTCGCGCATCAGCTGCAGCGCCTTTTTCGGATTGTAGTCCTTCAGCGCCGCGATGCCGGTCGGGTGCGTGAGCGGCGAGCCGCAGGTGAAGAAGCTGAAGCACTGCTTGTAGTACTCGGGGTTGCCGACCACGGCGCGCAGGAAGTCCTCCTGCTTGATCAGGTGGTACATCGCCTGACGTGCCTTGGGATTGTTGAACGGCGGATGCAGATGGTTGAGCCGGATCATCCCCAGCGTGCTGTCGAGCTTGCCGGTCTTCTCAAGCTTCACGCCGCGCGCGCGGGAGAGAATCGGAAGAAAGTCGATGTTCGGCGCCTCGAAAAAGTCGATCTCGCCCGCGATCAGCGCCTGCATGGCCGTCTGCGAATCCGGAATCCAGATCAACTCAAGCCGGTCCACGCCCGGAAACTTCGAGCCGGCGAACGAAGATGCCGGCTCGTTCCCCGGTCGCGGCACGTAGTCGGGGTTCTTGAGATAGATCGCCTTGCTGCCCGGCACCCACTGTTCCTTGGCGAACCGGAACGGGCCCGAGCCGATCGCTTCCTTGACCTGCTGCTGCGGGTCCGTCGCGGCCTCCTGCGCACGCATGATGACAGGCACCGAGCTGTTGGTCTTGCCGAGCGACTCCAGCACCATCCCGTAGGGCTTGTTCAGCGTCATGCGGAACGTCTTGGCGTCGATGGCCTCCAGCTTCTCGACAAACGAGAAGAGCCGACCGCCCACGCCGTCGCGCGCCGCCCAGCGGCGCAACGAGGGAATGACGTCGTTGCTGGTGACCGGCGAGCCATCGTGGAACTTCAGGCCATCGCGCAGCGTGAAGGTGTAGACGAGTTTGTCGGGGCTGATCTCGTACTTGCCGACCATCTGCGGGTGCGGCTTGAGATCGGAGTCGTTGCCGAACAGCGTGTCGTAGACCAGCATCCCATGGATGTTGGCGATCGTCTGGGTGGTCCAGATCGGATCGATCACGCGCACATCGGCGTGCATCACGGCCTTGAGAACTTTTTCCTGGGCGTGGCCCGCTGCCGGAATCGCGAACGGGACGGCCAGCGCGAGGGCGCCGGCGACAATACGATGCAGCATGGATGGTCCCCCTAGAAAGATGTCGTGAGTATGGGAAGCGTGTTGGCGTCTTGTAAAGGAGCGGTTCAGAAGATCAGGCCGCGCGGGCGGGCGTCGGCGTCGAGCGGCCAGATCGGACGCTCGACCTTGGTGTAGGGCATCTTGCTGTGGTCGCGCCGCAGCGGACCGCCGGACTCGACATAAACGACCTTCTTGGCGATCGGGCCGAAGGCGGCCATGAAGTGGTTGGTCGACTTCACCACCACGAGCTTGCGATCCGTCGGGTCGATGCCGAGATTGGTGAAGAGTTCGAGCCCGGTGGCTTGGGTCCGATTGGTGTTCAACACGACCTCGACGCCGCCCAGGCGGATCGCCGCGCAATCGCCGAGCGTGACCTGGGTGGGGCCGAAGCGCTGCCACGCGTCGCGCTTCAGCGCGACGACCTCGACCTCGGCGTCGATCGGCGCGCCCGAACTGGGCGCGATCTTGCCTCCGAACCGCAGCGGCAGGCGGGCGCCGACGCCGGCATCGAAGCAAAGCCTTACGGCGATCGGGTCCCACACCGGACCGAGGCAGGCCTGCTCGACGCCGCTCTGCAGCAAGTGACGCAGGATATCCGTATTGTCCGACGGCGCGCCGCCACCGGCATTGTCGGCGGGATCAGCGACCACCACCGGACGGTCGTTGAAGGCCACGCCTTCGGCGATACCCTCAGCAACGCCGCGCGAGGGCGACTGGGTCTTCCCGCGCAGCGACACGAGTTCCTCGCCCAGGCGTGTCGCCAACGCATCCGCCTTGCCCTTCTCGCCGTCGGCGATGACCAACACGCGTGTCCCGATCTCGGGCACATCGCCGTAAGGGAAGCAATGCGCGACGGACACTGACAGGATGCCGTCCTTGCCTTCCAGCGCCATCATCCGATCGACGAAGCCGCGCATCGGCTGAATGGTCGTGGGGTAACTCGATATCTGCCGACAGTCGTAGACCGACATCACCGGCCGTATCTTGCCGCGCAGAGTCGCCAGCACGAGATCGAGCACATCCTCGGCACGCTCGACCACGTCGGTGTGCGGGAACTCCTTGTAGCAAACGATGATGTCGGCGTGAGAGAGCCGCTTCAGCGTCAGGTGGCAATGCGGATCGAGCTCGACGCCGACGACGCACGTCGTGCCGACGATCGCGCGCAGCCGCTCCAGAATGTCGCCCTCCACATCGTCGTAGCCGTGCGCGACCATGGCGCCGTGCAGACCGAGCACCACGCCATCAAGCGGCATCGCGGCCTTCGCCTGCTCAAGGATCTCGTCCCGCATCGTCTCGTAGTCGGCCCGGTTGGTGAGGCCGGCCGGGCTGGCGGCGAAGCAACTGCCCTCGATCAGGGTGAACCCCTCCCCCGCCGCGCGCCGGCGCATCACAAGGAGCGGCGCGGTGCACATGCGCGGCGCGTCCGACGGGTGCTCGCCTGGCCGGAAGAAAACCGACTCGCGATAGTTCTCGATCGAGGTCGGCAATGGCGAGAAGGTGTTGGTCTCGGTCGCCAGCGTTGCGGTGAAGAGGCGCATGAGGTCTCCGATCAGACGGCGGCATCCCAGGACCGGGCGATGGCGCCGGGCGTGGTCAGCCAGATGGTGTCCCGGTGCGCCGCGATGTGGCGCAGGGCCCGCTTGAGGTGACGCAAGCGATGCGGCTGGCCAACGATGTAGGCATGGAGCGCCACACCCATCACCAGCGCCTGGCCGTCGGCCAGCTCGCGCATTTCGTCGAACTGATCGACGATCATGTCGGCGAACTCCGAAGCGCCGACGCGGCGCGCGACAATGGCCGGGATGTCGTTCAGCTCCTGAGGATAGGGCACCGCCAGGATCGAGCGGCCGCCGCGGCAGCGGAATCGAACCGGCTGGTCGTCCATGCACCAGTCGAGCAGGTAGCCGTATCCAGCCTCCGCCAGGAGATCGGGCGTGAGACGGCTTTGCGAGATCCACGGACCGAGCCAGCCGGCTGGCGGTGCGCCCTCTTCCCGCGCAATCCGAGCCGTCGCCTCGGCGATCAGCGCGCGCTCGGCCGCCTCGTCGAGCGTCCCCTGACGTTCGGCGTTGCTGCGGCCATGCCCCACGATCTCATCGCCGCGGGCGCGGCACGCCGCGACCAGCTCCGGCGCATAGTCATACATCGCGCTGTTGATCAGGGCCGCGATCGGCAGGTCGAGGGCGTCGAACGTATCCAGCAGATACCAGGCGCCGACGCGATTGCCCCAGTCGCGCCACGCGAAGTTGAGAACGTCGGGCTGCGGCCCGCCCGGCGCCAGCTCGGCCCCGAGACCCTCGCCAAAAGAGAAATGCTCGAGGTTGAGGGCGAGATAGACCGCAAGCCGCTTGCCGCCGGGCCAGACGCGCTCCGGTCGACCGCGCAACGGCTCGTAGTCATAGCGACCGTGGCCCGGAAGCTTCACGAGGCGACCGCGGCACGCAGCGCCGCGGCGAGCGGCATGTCGTGTTCGGGCGCCAGCACCTGCGGATCGAGGGTGAGGACGCCGCGCGCGCTGTGGCGCTCGGAGAGATGCACCGGCGGGTCGCCCGCCTGAAGCCGTGCGCTGAGAGACAAGGCGTCATCGACCGCAAGCTCCAGCACCGGCACACGGCCTGTCACGGCGGCGGGAACCAGGGTCGCCCGCAAACCCGGCGTGCCAGCCAGCGCCGCCGCGATCGCGCGCAGCCGCGCTTCAAGCTGGGCATTTGCCATGTCGGCATCGGCACCGACGAAGCGCTCCAGCGCCACCAGCAGCCCGACAATCTCCTCCTTACCGGCCTTGAACCCGCGACCGATGCCGTGATGCGGCACGCCCTTCAGCAGGGTGCGATCGACGAGACGCGGAGGTGTCCAGGTCTGTGGCGCGACGTCCATGTCCAACTGCTGAAGCAAGGCCGATGCCACAAGATCGCGCCGACCGGCGAGGATGCCCGAGGCTTGCGGCCCGCCCAGCGCCTTGCCGCCGGAGAACGCGACCAGATCGGCCCCGAGCGCCGTGAAGCGGCGCAGGTTCTCGCGTGGGGGCAGTTGCGCCGCCGCATCGACAATCAGGGGCACTGCGCGCGCGCGGCAGACCCCGACGGCCGTTTCGAGATCGCCCAGCGTCGCGGGATTGGCCGACAGGGCGACCGCCGCAACATCGGGAGCGAGCGCGGCCTCGATCTCCCAGGCTTCAAGCCCGCGCACGCCCGCGCCGGTGCCGCGATCATTGTGGCCGATATCCACGAGATGGGCGCCCGCAGCCTGGAGGGCATGGGCGTAACCGGTGCGATGGGTACGCGGCAGCAGGATGCGGTTGGGAAACCCGTCGGCATGTGGCAGCGCCGCCATGCGGGCGGGATCGAACCGCGCCATGCACGCGGCGGCGGCCAGCGTGAGTGCGGCCGCGGCGCCGGTGGTCACCAATCCGGCCTCGGCGCCGGTGGCGTCCGCGATACGCCCGCTTGCCGCGTCCTGCAGTTCGCCGATATCCACCGAACCGCGCGCCGCGTCGGCCATGGCGGCCACCACCTCCGGCGCCATGGTCGCGCCGCCCAGCCGCGTCAGCGCCCCGGCGGCATTGATCCGCCGCCGCACCCCCAGCCGGGCATAGATGTCCGTCGTCATGCCCGACTGTACCCCGGCCCGCGTCGGGGGAAAGCGCCCCTTGCGGGGGTCGGGCGGAGTCCTGATATAACCGCCCCGGGAGATCGGTGCGGGCGGAGCAGTCGCCAACCCGGTCAGGTCCGGAAGGAAGCAGCCGTAACGAATTCGCTTCGGGTCGTGTCGGTCTCCCACCCGACTGCCGGCGCCAGCCGCCGCCGGCCTCGGGCCAACCCGCGCGCGACGACCGCCGGGTTCCTTGGGGCTGCGGCGCGGGATCGGGAACGGGCCTGGCATGCCTGACGCCACGGACACAGCGCTTCCCTACCGCGTGCTGGCACGCAAGTACCGGCCGTCCGATTTTTCGACTCTGGTGGGCCAGGAAGCGATGGTGCGGACGCTCCGCAACGCCATCGCGCAGGGCCGCATCGCGCACGCCTTCATGCTCACCGGGGTGCGCGGCGTCGGCAAGACGACGACCGCCCGCATCGTGGCGCGCGCCCTGAACTGCATCGGCCCCGACGGCAAGGGCGGCCCAACGGTCGATCCCTGCGGTGTCTGCGCGAACTGCGTCGCGATTTCCGAGGACCGCCACGTCGATGTGATCGAGATGGACGCGGCCTCGCGGACCGGGATCGACGATATCCGCGAGCTGATCGACGGTGTGCGCTATCGCCCGGTCCAGGCGCGCTACAAGGTCTACATCGTCGACGAAGTTCACATGCTGTCGGACAAGGCGTTCAACGCCCTGCTCAAGACGCTTGAGGAACCGCCGCCGCATGTGAAGTTCGTCTTCGCCACGACCGAGATCCGCAAAGTGCCGGTAACCGTGCTGAGCCGCTGCCAGCGCTTCGATCTTCGTCGTGTGCCGATGGAAATGCTGGTCGAGCATTTCCAGCGGATCGTCGAAGCCGAGAAGGTCGATGTCTCGCCCGAGGCGCTGGGCATGATCTCGCGCGCGGCCGACGGCTCGGTCCGCGACGGCCTCAGCCTGCTCGACCAGGCGATCGCCCATGGCGGCGGTGTGGTCGATGCCGCGCAGGTGCGCGACATGCTGGGCCTCGCCGATCGCGGCCGCATCTTCGAGCTCTTTGAACTCGCGCTGCGTGGCGATGCGCCGGGCGCGCTCGCCGCCCTCGGAGAGTTGCACGACAATGGCGCGGACCCGGCGGTCGCGCTGCAGGACCTCCTGGAACTCACGCACTGGATCACGCGGCTCAAGCTCGCCCCCGACGCCACACCCGGCGTGGCCGATGCCGAGCGGGCGCGGGGTCTCGCGGCGGCCGGCCGATTGTCGGTCGCGACACTGACGCGCGCGTGGAACCTTCTGTTGAAGGGCCTGCAGGAGACGCTGGCGGCCCCGTCTCCGGTTCGAGCCGCCGAAATGGCGCTGATCCGGCTGTGCTACGCCAGCGACCTGCCATCGCCCGCCGAAGCGATCCGCCAGCTCCAGGGCGGCGGCGCGCCCGCGCCGTCACCGGCGGGTCCCGCGGCACCAAACGGATCCGCACCACGCGGCGGTGGGGGTGGTGGCAACGGCGCCGCGACCGCCCGCGCGCCGGCCAACGCACCGCACGCCGCTCTCGCCCCCGCCGCGCCGGTTGCGGCTCCGCGCAACTTCACCGAGATCGTGGCGCTCCTGGAGACACGGCGCGAACCGAGGCTGGTGCACCATCTGATGCATGACGTGCACGAGGTGCGCTGCGAGCCCGGATTGATCGAGTTCCGTCCGCGACCCGAAGCGCCTCGCGATCTGGCGGCGCGTCTCTCCGAGTTGCTGGGGGCCTGGACCGGACGGCGTTGGATCGCGTCGGTATCGTCCGCCGCCGGCAAGCCGACGCTTGCTGAACAGCGCACACAACACGCGGGCGATGCGCGCAGCCGGGCCGAGCAGCATCCGCTCGTGCAGGCGATCCTGCGCACCTTCCCTGGCGCGCGACTGGACGCCGTGCGCGTGCCTGGGGCCGACTCCTCGATCGTGGCCGGCCTCGCGGATACCAGTGAGCCGCCGGCCGCAGACGACTATCCCGTGGACGAGATTCCGGAGAGTGACGCCTGATGTTCGACAAGTTGAAGGATCTGGGCGGGCTCATGCAGCAGGCACAGGCCCTGCAGCAGCGCATGCAGGAGATGCAGGCGACACTCGACCGCCTCGAAGTCGTCGGCAGCGCGGGCGCCGGGCTGGTGAAGGTCACCGTGAGCGGCAAGAACGAGACGCGCCGCGTCGAGATCGACCCGAGCCTTTTTGCGCCGGGCGAGAAGGGTGTGGTCGAGGATCTGATCGTCGCGGCGGCCAACGATGCGCGCGCCAAGGTCGAAGCGACGGTGGCCGAGCGCATGCGCGAGCTGACCGGCGGCATGCCCCTGCCGCCCGGCTTCCGGCTCTAGGGCGCGGGGTCGCGCCGACCCATGGGTGGCTCCGAGATCGAGCGCCTGATCCAGCTGCTCGGCCGCCTGCCGGGTCTGGGGCCGCGCTCGGCCCGTCGCGTGGCGTTGCACCTCCTGAAGAAGCGCGAGTCGCTGATGCGACCGCTCGGCACCGCGCTCCATGACGCGGCGCTCGCGATCAAGGCATGCTCGGTCTGCGGCAATCTCGACACGGTCGATCCGTGCGGCATCTGCACGGACACAAGGCGCGATCCCGGCCTGCTCTGCGTCGTCGAGGATGTCGACGACCTCTGGGCGATGGAGCGCGGGCGCATCTTCAACGGCCGCTATCATGTGCTGGGCGGCACGCTCTCGGCGCTGGATGGCGTCGGTCCGGACGAGTTGAACCTCGCCAGCCTGGTACGTCGCGTGGACGCCGGCGGCCTACGCGAGGTCATCGTCGCGACCGGCGCCACAGTCGATGGCCAGACGACGGCGCACTACATCGCCGACCGCCTGGCCGGGCGCGGCGTCGAGGTCACGCGCATCGCTCATGGCGTGCCGGTGGGTGGCGAACTCGACTGGCTCGACGATGGCACGCTCGCCACCGCGCTGAAGGCGCGCCGGGCGTTGTAAGCGAGTCCATGGAAACGCTTGCCGCCCTCGCCCTCTCGCTCGGCGCCGGCTGGGCCGCCGGATACAACAGCTACGCGACCGTGCTGGTGCTCGGCGGCGCGCAGCGGCTGGGCCTGGTCAGCCTGCCGACAGACCTGCAGGTGCTGGGCTCACCCTGGGTGTTGGGCGTCGCGGCGATCCTGTTCGCGCTCAACTTCCTCGCCGACAAGATCCCCTTCATCGACAGCGTGAACGATGTCCTGCACACGGCCGTGCGCGTGCCGGCGGGAATTCTTCTGGCCTGGGGCGCCGCCGGCGGCCTCAGCGCGGAATGGGCGGTGATCGCCGGCCTGCTCGGCGGCACGCTGGCTTTGGGCAGCCACGTCGCCAAGACCGGCACGCGCGCGCTCATCAACACCTCGCCCGAACCCTTCTCCAACGTCGCGGCCTCGCTGGCCGAAGATGGGCTGGTGATCGGCGGTCTCGTGCTCGCCATCGCCCATCCCGCGATCTTCCTCTTGCTGCTCGCGGGTTTTGTGGCGGCCGTGGTGATCCTGCTGCCCCGCCTGCTGCGCTGGATGGCCAGCGCCTTTCGCCGTGTGGCTCGACGCGGATCGAGCCCTTGACTTCGCGGCCGGCGTCACGCGCGCCGGCCGGTGGAAAGACTTTCCTTCGGGGCGAGCCGGGTTACACTCGGACCCGGGACCTGCATGTTCATCCGCCAGACCACCCAGACGCTGCGCTTCTTCCGGACAACGCCGGCGATGCGCTGCCCCTATCTGCCGCACCGGCTTGAGACCAAGCTGGTCACGGAGCTGAGCGGACCTGACGCCGTGGCACAGCACGATACGCTGACCGACGCCGGCTTCCGGCGATCCCACCACTTCGTCTATAAGCCGCTCTGCGACGGCTGCCGGGCCTGTGTGCCTGTCCGCATTCGCGTGCGCGACTTCGAGCCCAATCGCTGGCAGCGCCGCATCCTCGCGCGCAACGAACATGTTCACGCCATCGAGGCGCCATCACTGGCCAGCGGCGAGCAGTTCTCGCTGTTCTCGCGCTACGTGGCCGCTCGGCATGGCGAGGGCGACATGGCGGACATGGATTTCGACGACTACCGCGCCATGGTCGAGGAAAGCCCTGTCGACACGGCGATCGTCGAGTTCCGCGACGACTCCCGGGAAGGACGGCTGGTGGGCGCGTGTCTCGTGGACTGGCTGGGGTCCGGCGTCTCGGCCGTCTATAGCTACTTCGACCCGCAGGCGCCGCGCCGCAGCCTCGGCACCTACATGATCCTCTGGCTCGCCGACGCGGCCGCCCGGCGCGGCCTGCCGTATGTGTATCTCGGCTACTGGATCGCTGACTCCACCAAGATGGCCTACAAACGTGCGTTCCGGCCGCTGGAGTGCTTTGGCCCCGAGGGCTGGACCGAACTCACCGGATAAGCTGTCGCGAGCCAGAGGGTGGGCGACGTGCCGCACCCCATAGCCCGACCGCGGGCCGCCCCGAGGTTGGCTTGGGCTCGCGAGCTGGGTTAAGACTTCTGCGCCGCTGGCGGGGGCCGGCGTAGCGGGAGACACGGATGCAGCCTCTGCTGAGACTGAGCCACGGCATCGATTGGCTGAACGAAAAGATCGGTGATGTCTGCAACTGGCTGATTGTCGTCGCCTGCGTGATCAGCGCCGGCAACGCCATGGTCCGGTACGCCTACGACCAGAGTTCGAACGCCTGGCTCGAGGTGCAGTGGTATTGCTTCGCAGTGATCGTGATGTTCGGAGCCGCCTACACCCTGAAGAAGAACGAACATGTCCGGGTCGACATCTTCTACATGGGCCTGTCGCGGCGTGGACAGCTCTGGGTCGACATCCTGGGCACGCTGGTATTCCTGCTGCCGACCTGTGCCATCCTGGCATGGCTGAGCTGGCCGTTCTTCGCTCAGTCGTTCGCCGTCCTGGAGCACTCGTCCAACGCCGGCGGCCTGATCCGCTGGCCGATCAAGCTCGTTCTGCCCGTCGGATTCGCCCTTGTCGCGTTGCAGGGCATCTCTGAACTCATCAAGCGTGTGGCCTTCCTGAACGGAATAGATGTGCCCAGTCTCGAAGCTCACTACGAGAGGCCTACCCAATGATTCCGCTCGATTGGATGCCGCCGCTTATGTTCGGCGGCTTGATCGTCTTCATGCTGGTCGGATTTCCGGTCGCCTTCTCGCTCTGCGCCCTTGGCTTCTTCTTCGGCTTCCTTGCGATCGAGATGGGCTATTTCACGATGTCGTTCATGCAGGCCATTCCCGGCCGCGTGTTTGGCTCGATCCTGGCCAACGAGCTCCTGCTCGCCATCCCATTCTTCACCTTCATGGGCGCCATCCTGGAGAAGTGCGGGCTGGCGGAGGATATGCTGGAGTCGATGGGCCAGCTGTTCGGCCCGGTCAAAGGCGGACTAGGCTACTCGACCATCATCGTGGGCTTCATCCTGGGCGCCATCACCGGCACGGTGGCGGCGCAGGTGATCGCGATGGCGCTGATCACCCTACCGGTGATGATGCGTTACAACTACGACATGCGCTACGCCACGGGCGTGCTGGCGGCCTCGGGCACCATCACGCAGCTGGTGCCGCCCTCCCTGGTCCTGATCGTGCTCGCCGACCAGCTCGGGCGGTCCGTGGGCGACATGTATCTCGGCGCCTGGGGACCATCGTTGCTCCAGATCGCGCT
Organism: Alphaproteobacteria bacterium; assembly: GCA_016870115.1. Taxonomy (GTDB): domain Bacteria; phylum Pseudomonadota; class Alphaproteobacteria; order Reyranellales; family Reyranellaceae; genus VGCH01. The sequence continues at coordinate 41,050 of VGCH01000009.1, forward strand.
GTTCGCCGCCTGGACCTTCATCGTTACACGGTGGAAGCCGGACGCGCTGCCGCCGGTGCCGCGTTCGCTTTTCGGCCGGGCGCTGATGGTGAAGTGCGCCTGGGGCATCATTCCGGCCGCGATTCTCATCTTCCTGGTGCTGGGCACCATCATGATGGGTCTGGCCACCCCCACCGAGGCGGGTGCCATGGGGACCATCGGCGCGATCGTGCTTGCCGTGGTGCGCAACGCGCCGCTGACGCAGTTCGATCGCTGGACCTTTGGTGCGGGTGTGGGCGCCGCGATCGTCGGCTCGCTGATCGGCGCGGTGGCCTTCAAGTCGCTGCCCTTCCAGATCGCCTTCACGGTGGTGTTCGCCTCAATCATCTGGCTGTGCTGGCGCGCCTGGCAGGTGACCGAACTGCGCAGTCTGATCATCCAGGCCTTCCAGTCGACCATGCGCATCACCGCCATGGTGGCTTTCATCCTGGTCGGTGCCACCTGCTTCTCGATCTCGTTCGCCGGCGTCGACGGCGGCCACTGGGTCGAGCATCTGCTGACCGGCCTGCCGGGCGGCGTCTGGGGCTTCCTGATCGTCGTCAATATCTTCGTGTTCTTCCTGGCGTTCTTCCTCGATTTCTTCGAGATCGCCTTCATCATCGTGCCGATGCTGGCCCCGGTGGCGCAGAAGGTGCTGACCCCCATCGTCGGCGCCGACGCGGCGCTGATCTGGTTCGGCGTGATGCTCTGCGTGAACATGCAGACGTCGTTCATGCATCCACCCTTCGGCTTCGCGCTGTTCTACCTGCGTAGCGTCGCGCCAAAGGAAGTGAAGAGTTCGGACATCTATTGGGGCTCGATCCCCTGGGTCATCCTGCAGCTGGTGATGGTCGCCATCGTCGTGGCCGTGCCGCAGACGGTGACGGTGTTCCTGGACAAGCCGCACGGCGTTGACCCGTCCAAGGTCAAGATCGAGCTCGCGCCACCCCCGGCACTGGACGACAATCCGCCGCCCATAATCTTTGCGCCACCTCCGGCGCGAAACTGATTGGCTGACAAAAAAGAAGGCCCCGCCGACGGCGGGGCCTTCCCATGTGCGAGGTTCGCAGCGGCTCAGCGGCCGGCGGCGGACATCGAGTAGTTGAAGTTGTCGAACGTGTTCTCGGCCACCCGGAACCACAGGTTCTGGTCGGTACGGAACGCCTTCAGGCTGTCGTAGATCTTCTTGAACTTCGGCTCTTTGGCCGACAGCTCGTCGTAGTACTTGTAAGCCTCGTTGAAGCACGCTTCGAGCACGGACCGCGGGAACGGCCTGAGCTCGGTGCCCGCCGCCACCAGGCGACGCAGCGCCGGCGGGTTGCCGGCGTCGTATTTCGGCACCATCCAGGAGGTGATCAGACCCGACGCGGTCTCGATCATGGACTTGTAGGCCTTGGGCAACGTCTCCCAAGCCTTCGAATTCACGTACATCGAGCCGACCGAAGCGCCCTCCCACCAGCCGGGATAGTAGTAGTACTTGGCGACCTTGTTGAAGCCGAGCTTCTCGTCGTCATAGGGGCCGACCCATTCGCAGGCGTCGATCGTGCCCTTCTCCAGCGCCGGGTAGATGTCGCCGCCGGCGATCTGCTGCGGCACGACGCCGAGCCGGGTCAGGATCAGGCCCGCGAAGCCGCCGACCCGGAACTTCAGGCCCTTGACGTCGTCCATCGACTTGATTTCCTTGCGGAACCAGCCGCCCATCTGGCAGCCGGTGCCGCCGAACGGGAACGAGACGATGTTGTAGTCCTTGTAGAACTCGTTCACGAGCTGCGAGCCGCCGCCGTGGTTGAGCCACGCCATGTACTGGCGCTGGTTCATGGTGAAGGGCAAGCCGGTCTCAAACACGAACGACGGATGCTTGCCGAAGTAGTAGTAGGCCGCGGTCTGGCCCATCTCGACCGTGGCGTTCTGGATCGCATCGGCCACCTGCAGGCCGGGGACGATCTCGCCGGCGGCGAAGACGCGGATCTGGAACTTGCCGTCCGACATCTCGTTGATCATCTTCGCGAACAGCTCGGCGCCGCCATAGAGCGTGTCGAGCGACTTCGGAAAGCTCGATGTGAGCCGCCACTTCACCTCGGGCAAGCCCTGGGCGATCGCGGGCGCGGCGATCGTGCTGGTCGCGGCGACGCCGGCCGCGCCAATTCCGGCGTTTCTGATAAACTTCCTACGCTGCATGCTGTGCGTTGCCTCCTCGTGAGTCCGCCACCGGCGGGGGGGCGTTAAGCCTCGCACGTGCGCCGGCAGATTCAAAGCGGAACCCACCGAACCCCGGGCAAAAAAAGAGCCCCGCCGAAGCGGGGCTCTCGACCAACCGGCGGGTGCCGATCAGAGGCGGTTGGCGGCCGACTGGCGCGCCATGAAGTTGTCGAAGCCGCCCTCGGCCACACGCGACCAGAGGACACCCTCGCGACGGAAATCCTTCCAGCTGTCGAAGATCTTCTTGAAGTTCGGGAACTTCGCGCTGGTCTCCGCGTAGACCTCGTTGGAGGCGTTGAAGCAGGCTTCAAGCACCGCCTGCGGATACGGGTTCAGCTTGGTGCCGCCAGCCAGCAGCTCGCGCAGAGCCTTCGGGCTGGCTGCGTCGTACTTGGCGACCATCCAGGTGTTCGTGGCCGCGCACGCGGCGCGCACGATCGCCTGGTAGCTCTTCGGCAGCTCGTTCCACTTGGCGAGATTGATGAAGGTGTGCAGCGTGGCGCTGCCCTCCCACCAACCCGGGTAGTAGTAGAAAGGCGCGACCTTGTTGAAGCCGAGCTTCTGGTCGTCGTACGGCCCAACCCACTCGGCGGCGTCGATGGTGCCCTTCTCGAGCGCCGGATAGATTTCGCCGCCGGCGATCTGCTGCGGGACCACGCCGACCTTGGACATCACCTGGCCGGCAAAGCCGCCAATGCGCATCTTCAGGCCCTTCATGTCGTCCAGCGACTTGATCTCCTTACGGAACCAGCCGCCCATCTGCGCGCCGGTGTTGCCCGAGGCGAGCGCGAAGATGTTGAAGCTCTTGAAGAAGTCGTTGAGCGCCTGCTCGCCGCCGCCATGGGTGAGCCACGCGTCCTGCTGGCGAGTGTTCAGGCCGAACGGAACCGCCGTGCCGAAGGCGAATGCCGGATCCTTGCCGAAATAGTAGTACGAGGCGGTGTGGCCCATCTCCACGGTGCCGTTCTGGATCGCGTCGGCGACCTGCAGGCCCGGGACGATCTCACCGGCGGCGAAAACGCGCAGCTGGAAGCGGTTGTCGGTCGCCTCGGCGATCGCCTTGGAGAAGAACTCGGCGGCGCCGTAGAGCGTGTCGAGCGACTTGGGGAAGCTGGACGTCAGACGCCACTTCACCTCCGGCATCGACTGAGCGATGGCCGGCGCAGCAAGAGTGGTGGACGCGGCGACGACGGCCCCGCCGACGCCGGCGGTCCGCATGAATTTGCGACGTTGCATTGAGAGAACTCCCTAATTTCCCAGTTTACGGACGCTATGTTGCTCTGCGGACGGCCCGGAAAGGCGGCGGTTTATGGCACAGCACCCGGAGCTTGGGAAGCTCAACGAATCCAGAGCCAGGCGAGGGCGAGACAGCCCAGCGCGATCCGGTACCAAGCAAAAACCCCGAACCCGTGACGGCTGACAAAACCCAAGAAGGCGCCAACCACCAGCCAGGCCGTGAGAAACGCGGCACAAAAGCCGACCGCTATCACCGCGGCGCCGTCCCAGCTCAGGGTCGACCAGTTCTTGTAGAGGTCATAAACCGTTGCCCCCAGCATCGTGGGCATGGCCAGGAAGAACGAGAATTCGGCGGCGGTGGCGCGGTCGACCCGGAACACGCGCGCCCCCATGATGGTGGCGCCCGCCCGCGACACGCCGGGAACCAGCGCCAGACACTGGCACAGCCCGATCTTTAGCGCGGTCTTCCAGTCGATCTGTTCAAGCGCTTTGAAGCGCGGCCGCTGGGCGTAGCGCTCGACGACGAGGATCGCGATGCCACCGACGATCAGCGCGATCGCGACGCTCGTCGGGTTGAACAGCAGCGCCTTGATGTGCTTGTGGGCGAGCGCGCCGATCACGGCCGCCGGCAGGAACGCGATGAGGATCGCGGAGGCGAACCGCAGTGCCACCGGATCGCGCTGCAAGACGCCCAGCCCGGTGGTCCAGATCTTGAGCCGATAGAGCCAGCACACGGCGAGGATCGCGCCGAGCTGGATCACGATCTCGAACACCTTGCCCGGTGGCCCCTCGAAACCCAGGACAGCCTCGAACAGGATGATGTGGCCCGTCGAGGACACCGGCAAGAACTCGGTCAGTCCCTCGACAATGCCGATCGCGATCGCCTGCAGGTAGAGGGTGACGTCCATGCTCAGGACCGGAACCGTCTGGCCCGCGGCCAGCCCTTTTCGGGCATGCGGCCGGCCTGGGCGCGGTCACCACGCCAGAACTTGAGCTCGCTCGCGGGCACCACGCGGCTGCCCCAAGCGAGGCCATCGGCCAGGCGGAACGCCGTCGCGTCGGAGAGACGCGCGTCCTTACTCTTCTGCAGGAGAACACCCCGTCCGCGCGTCATCTCCGGCACCTGCTCGATTGGGAAGACCAGCAGCTTGCGGTTCTCGCCGAGCGCGGCGATCTGGTCGGCGCCCTCGGGTACGGCCGCGATCGCCACCGCCTTCTCGTCGTCGGCCACGTTCAGCACCTGCTTGCCATTGCGGGTCTGCGCCACGACCTCGTCCTCGGGCACCAGGAATCCGCGCCCGGCGTCCGACGCCACGAGGAAGCGCCGGCCACCCTTGAACACCTCCAGCTCGACGATCTCCTGCTCGTTGCCGAGTTCGATCATCAGCCGGATGGGCTCACCGTGCCCGCGCGCCGACGGCAGCCGGTCGCAGGCGAGCGTATAGAAGCGGCCGTTGGTACCGAACACCAGGAGCTTGTCGGTCGACTGAGCGTGGCGGGCGAAGCGCGGGCCATCGCCCTCCTTGAACTTCAGCTCCGCCGCCTGCTTGTCATCGAGGTGTCCCTTGGCGGCGCGGATCCAGCCCTTCTCGGAGCAGACGATGGTGACGGGCTCGCGCTCGACATAGTCCTCGACAGCCGCGGCGATCTCAGCCGGCGCGTCGGCGAGTTCAGTGCGGCGACGGCCGAGCGCGGTCTTGGCGCCGAACTTGCGGCGGGTCTCCTGCGTCTCCTCGGCGATCTTGTCCCACTGCTTGCGCTCGTCGGCGATCAGCGCCTTGAGGTCCTTCCGCTCGGCCGTGAGCTTCTTGTGCTCGGATTTGATCTCGAATTCCTCAAGGCGACGCAGCGCGCGCAGCCGCATGTTCAGGATCGCTTCGGCCTGGGTGTCGGTGAGCTTGAAGGCCTTGATCATCGCAGGCTTGGGTTCGTCCTGCTCGCGGATGATGCGGATCAGCTTGTCGAGGTTGAGATAGGCGATCAGGAACCCGTCGAGCAGCTCCAACCGCCGCTCGATCGCCGCCAGCCGGTGCCGCGAACGCCGCAGAAGGACGACACGACGATGGTCGAGGAAGGCCTGCAGCGCCTCGCGCAGATCCATCACGCGCGGCGTGTTGTCCTTGTCGAGGACATTGAGGTTGAGCGGGAAGCGGATCTCGAGATCAGTCTGACGGAACAGTTGTTCCATCAGAAGCTCGGCCGGCACATTGCCGGCGCGCGGCTCCAGCACGACGCGCACATCGTCGGCCGACTCGTCGCGCACATCCTCCAGGATCGGCAGCTTCTTGGCGGCGATGATCTCGGCGATGCGCTCGATCAGCCGCCCCTTCTGGACCTGGTAGGGAATCTCGGTGACGACGATGATGTAGCGCCCGCGCGGCAGCTGCTCGACCGACCAGCGCGCGCGCAAGCGGAATGCGCCGCGACCGGTGCGGTAGGTCTCCACGATCGACTCGCGCGGCTCGACCAACAGGCCGCCGGTCGGGAAGTCGGGACCCTTCACCAGATCGACCAGCGTCTCGATGCGCGCGTTGGGCGTCTTGATGAGATGCAACAAGGCGTCGCACAGCTCGCCGGCATTGTGCGGCGGGATCGAAGTCGCCATGCCGACGGCGATGCCGGCAGAACCGTTGGCCAGCAGGTTTGGAAACGCCGCCGGCAACACCACCGGCTCCTCGGTCGAGCCGTCGTAGTTGGGCCGGAAATCGACCGCGTCCTCGTCGATCCCCGCGAGAAGCGCCTCGGCCACCTCGGTAAGGCGCGCCTCGGTGTAGCGCATGGCGGCCGGGTTATCGCCGTCGATGTTCCCGAAGTTGCCCTGGCCCTCGACCAGGGGAAAGCGAACGGAGAACTCCTGCGCCAGCCGCACCATGGCGTCGTAGATCGATTGATCGCCGTGCGGGTGGTATTGGCCGATCACATCGCCGACGACGCGCGCGCTTTTCTTGAAGGGGCTCTGCGGGTCCAGGCGCAACTGCCGCATGGCGTAGAGCAGGCGGCGATGTACCGGCTTCAGCCCATCGCGCACGTCCGGCAGCGAGCGCGCCATGATGGTGGACAGCGCATAGCTGAGATAGCGCTCGGACAGCGCCTGGCCGAACGGCACCGGGCGGATTTCCGCCGGCACGACAAGGGACGTCTTCTTGGCCATCGTGAGGGGGCCCGACCGCGGTTCATGCCGCGGCCCTTTCCGTTTCTATCGTTGAAGCGATTCCATAAATCTCGCCCGTGCCGGAGGCAAGGGCTTGTTGTGCGGCCAGAAGACGTGCCGTTCGAGGAAGTGCCCGGTGAGATCGAGGCCGGCCCGCAGTTCGTCCGCGTCGCGGGCCAGTCCACCCCGCAGCAGGAAGTCGGGCAATGTCAGCAGCCGGTCGCGATAGGGTTCGGCCGCCTGCCGCGAGACCGCGCGGCCGGTTCGGGGCGACACAAACGCCAACTCGTCTGCCGGCCCGCCCAGGGCGCAACTCGTCAGATCGAGTCCGTAGCCCAGCTCCTGCAGGAGCCCGAGTTCCAGGCGGACATAGAGTGTGGCCCACCCCGTGTGCCCCATCACCCCGAGGAACGCGAGGAGCGCGTCGAATACCGCGGGGTGCGGCTCGCGCTCGGGCAACGACGCCTCGATCACCACGCAGGCAGCGGAGAGGCCCGCGAGGCACGGCGGATCGTCGAGTGCCAGAGCGGCGTGCGGCGTGCGCAGCTCGCCCGTGTAGTTGCCAAGCTGCTCGGCGAGCCGCGCCCGCCATTGCGCGGCGACATGGTTTCCGGGCTGCCACACCGGTCGCGCGGCGCGGGAGGCGCCACCCGCGACGAAGCCCGCGTGGCGCCCATGGTCGCGGGTCAGCAGCGTCGCGACCAGGCCGCCTTCGCCATGCGGTCGTGCCGACAGCACGATGCCCTCGTCGGCCCATTCCATCGCCGCGATATGCCCGCTTTCACCGCCGCTCGCAATCGAACGCACCGCCTGTCTAGAATGGATCGATGCGTCTGCCTCGCCGTCGCTTGTTCGCCGCTTCCTCAGCCACTGCCCTGCTCCCGAAGCGCGTCTACGCGCAGCGCGGCGACAGGCCCCGACTCGAGGGTGGTGTGCAGGCCGGCGACCCGACATCCAACCAGGTGACGCTCTGGGCGCGGAGTGATCGTGCCGCACGCCTGGTCGTGGAGTGGTCCACGACCGAGTCCTTTGCCGAGGCGCGTCAGCTCGAAGGCCCCCTCGCCGGCCCGGACGCCGACTTCACGGCGCAGCTGCGCCTGGTGGGTCTACCCGCAGGACAGACGATCTTCTACCGCCTGCGGTTCGTCGAACCGGCAAGCGGCGGCTTCTCGAGCGAGCCGGCGTCCGGCCGTTTGACGCTGCCTGCCAGCGCGCCGCGCGACGTCTCTTTCGTCTGGTCGGCGGACACGGTGGGCCAGGGTTTCGGCATCAACCCCGACTTGGGTGGCATGCGCATCTACGAGACCATGCGCTCGCTCAGGCCCGATTTCTTCGTGCATTGCGGCGACACGATCTACGCCGACAATCCACTCTCCGCCGAGGTCCGGCTGCCGGATGGCACGATCTGGCGCAACCTTGTCACCGAGGCCAAATCCAAGGTCGCGGAGACGCTCGACGAGTTTCGCGGCAACTTCCGCTACAATCTGCTGGTCGCCAATCTGCGCCGGTTCAACGCCGACGTGCCGCAAATCGCGCTCTGGGACGACCATGAAGTGGTCGACAACTGGCACTGGAACCTGCGGTTGGATAGCGATCCGCGCTATCGCGAGAAGGACGCCGGCGTGTTGGCGCGCCGCGCCGCGCGCGCCTTCAGCGAATCCGTTCCGATGGCGAGCGCCGCGCCCACGCCGGACAGGACGCTCGCCTTCAACCGACGCTTCGCCTTCGGTCCCGACTTCGATCTCTTCCGGCTCGACATGCGAAGCCACCGCGCGGCAAACGGGCCCAATCTTGAACCCACGGCCGGTCCTGCGACCGCCTTTCTTGGCCGCGCGCAACTCGACTGGTTGAAAGCCGCGCTCAAGACCTCGCGTGCCACCTGGAAGGTGATCGCGGCCAGCATGCCGCTCGGTCTCATCGTGTGGGACGACTGGCGCCGCCGTCAGGGCTCCGAAGCGATTGCCAATGGCGACAACGGGCCGCCGCTCGGTCGCGAGCACGAAATCGCCGAACTACTGTCGTTCCTCGCCCGGGAGAGCGTGCGCAACGTCGTCTGGATTTGCGGCGATGTGCACTATCCCGCGACGCACCTGTACGATCCGACCGGTGCGACCTTCGGCGATTTCCAGCCGTTCCACGAGTTCGTGTCGGGGCCGCTCAATGCCGGCGGCTTCGGTCCGAACGCGCTCGATCGCACTTTCGGACCGCGCATCCTGTTCCAGAAGACGCCGCCGGCGGGCCGATTCAACACCGCGCCGTCGGAAGGCTCCGCCCATTTCGGGCATATCCGGATCGTCGCCAAGACGCGCCGCTTGATCCAGACGCATCGCGACGCGGCCGGCACCGTGCTGCACACCACCGAGCTCGACCCGGCGTGAACCTTCAGTCCTTGGGGTCGTAGTCCAGGCCGATCGAGCGATAATGCGCGGGGTCGTCGGACCAGCGCTCGCTCACCTTCACATGCAGAAAGAGATGCACCGGCCGCTCGAGCATCTCGCCGAGCTCGCGCCGGGCGGCGGCGCCGATCTCCCGCACCCGGGCGCCGCCTTTGCCCAGCACGATCGCTCGCTGGCCTTCGCGCTGGACGTGGATCGTTTGGTCGATGCGGACCGAACCGTCCTTCCGCTCCGTCCAGGTATCAGTCTCGACCGCCGCCTCGTAGGGCAGCTCCTGGTGCAACTGCCGGAACACCTGCTCACGCGTCACTTCGGCGGCCAGCAGGCGCTGCGGCAGATCGGCGGCCTGATCCTCGGGATAGAGAAACGGTCCGGCGGGCACGGCGGCGCCCAGCGCTGCCAGCACGTCGGCGACACCATCTTTCTTCAGCGCGCTCACCATGAACGTGCGCTCGAAGCCCAGCATGGCGTTGGCACGGGCCGTCAGATCGAGGAGTTTCTCGCGCGCGACCAGATCGACCTTGTTCAGAATAAGGATCTTGGGCGCGGCGCTTTCCTTCAGGCCGGCTATGACCGCACGCGTCTCGTCACCGAGACCGCCGGCTGCGTCGACGACCAGCGCCACGAGGTCGGCGTCCTGCGCGCCCTGCCAGGCAGCAGCCACCATCGCCCGCTCCAGCCGACGCGAGGCGAGCCGGAAAATGCCCGGCGTGTCGACCAGGACTACCTGCGCGCGCTCGCCGGAAGGAAGCTCGGCGAGCGCGATGCCAATCACCCGCATGCGAGTCGTCTGGACCTTGGGCGAGACGATGCTCACCTTCGAGCCGACCAGCGCATTCACCAGGGTCGACTTGCCGGCATTGGGCGCGCCGACCACAGCCACAAACCCCGCTCGCGTCCCCGCCTCGCTCATCGTCCCTCCAGTTCGACCAAGAGCGCCATCGCCGCCAGACGCTCGGCCTCACGCTTGCTGCCGGCACGGCCGACATGCGGCGGTGCTCCTTCCACGCTCACCTCGACCACGAACGTCGGAGCGTGCGGTGGCCCCTCGCGACCAACCTCCCGATAGGCCGGAAGCTTGAGGCGACGCGCCTGCGCCCATTCCTGCAGCGCCGTCTTGGAGTCGCGCGGCGCCTCGGTCTGACCGTCGATGCGATCGCCCCAAAGCCGCTCGACCGTGGCCGCGGCCGCGGCGTATCCCGCGTCGAGATGGATGGCGCCGACCAGCGCCTCGATTGCGTCGGCAAGGATGCTGTCGCGGACAGGTCGGCCGCCCCGCTCGGAATCGGCGATGCGAACGTGCCGCCCGAGATCAATCGCACCGGCGATCGCCGCGAGCGTCTCCTCGCGTACGAGCGCAGCGTGGCGGCGGGCGAGCTCGCCCTCGCGCTCGGCGGGATGGCGCCGCAGCAGAAGCGTGGCGATGGCGAGCGAGAGCACGCGATCACCCAGGAACTCCAGCCGCTCGTTGCCGTGCGGGAAGGCCGCCTTCAGGGCCGGCGCGCGATCGAGCGCGCTGCGATGCGTCAGGGCCTCCGCGAGCAGCTCGACCCGCGCGAAGACGTGGCCACAGCCGCGCTCGACTGCCGTCCGGTCGATGTCGGTGCTCAGTGGATGCCCTTGAAGAGCCGGTTGTAGCGCACCGCGCCCGGCCACTTCCAAGGTTCGAGCCAGCCCGCCGCCCCGGGATCGTGCGAAAAGAAGATGAACTCGGCGCGGCCCACCAGATTCTCGAACGGCACGTACCAGCCGAGCGTGTCGCGATCGCGCAGTTGCCCCAATCGATCACGGCCGAGCAGCGACGTGCGGCTGTCGAGCGAATCGTCGCGATTGTCGCCCATCACGAAGAAGTGGCCGGCCGGCACCGTGAACTCCGGCGTGTTGTCTGTCGCGAAGGTGTCGGAGTACTCCAGCAACAGGTACTTGCGGCCGTTGGGCAGCTCCTCCGAATAGAGGGTGCCGCGCTGCGAATGGCCATGGGCTGTGCGGGCATAGTCTCCGATCCGGACGCGCTCGACCGGCTTGCCATTGATCGCCAGTACGCCACCCTTCACCTGCACGCGGTCGCCGGGCATGCCGACAATGCGCTTGATGTAGTCGGTTCGGTTCGTGCCCTGACCCTGGTCGCCGGGATACTTGAACACCGCGACGTCACCGCGCTGCGGCTGTTGCCCCCACACACGGCCGGAGAAGCCCCCGGCGGAGAACGGGAAAGAGTGCTTGCTGTAGCCGTAGGAGTACTTCGACACGAAGAGATAGTCGCCGACCAGGAGCGTCGGGATCATCGACCCGCTCGGGATGTTGAACGGTTCGATCGCGAAGGTGCGCACCACAAGCGCGATCAGCACGGCGTAAATCACCGTCCGGATCGTCTCGCCCCAGCCCTCGGGCTTGTCGCGGCCACGCTTGCGCCGCTCCACCACTTCCGTCATCGCAGGTCCATTCGCGGGAAGCCGCGCCTATAGCAGGGCCGTCCCGCCCTGTCCCGCGCCGCTTCGGTGCGGCGGATCGCCCCGCAGTCGGGCCCTTTCACGGTGCCGGCACCGCCGAGATGATGACGATGGCCTGGGCCAGCGGATACTCGTCGGTCAGGCTGACGTCGATCCGGGCTTGCATGCCGGGGGGTGTGATCTCGTCCAGGCGGGCCAGCGCGCCGCCGGTCAGCGCCAGCGTCGGCCGGCCACCCCGAACATTGACCACGCCCATGTCGCGCATAAAGACGCCCCGGCGAAACCCGGTGCCCAGTGCCTTCGAGCAGGCCTCTTTCGCGGCGAAGCGCTTGGCATAGCTGGCCGCCCGGGTGGCGCGCCCCTCAGAGCGTTGCCGCTCCACCTCGGTAAAGCAGCGTTGCACGAACCGATCGCCGAAGCGTTCGAGCGATTTTTCGATGCGACGGATATCGCAGAGGTCGCTGCCGAGGCCGAGGATCACGCCACGGCCCTCGCCCGGGCCTCGTCCATCAGCCGCCGCATTTCGCGGATCGCCGGTACGAGGCCCACAAAGATCGCCTCGCCGATCAGGAAGTGTCCGATGTTGAGCTCCCGTGCCTGCGGGATTGCGGCGACGGGCCCGACATTGTCGTAGGCGAGTCCATGGCCGATGTGGCACTCCAGCCCCAGGCGACCGCAGGCTTCCGCCGCGCGCGCGAGCCGCCGCAGCTCGTTGGCTCGCTCCTCGCCGGCGAGTTCGCAGTAGCGACCGGCGTGCAATTCGACCACCGGCGCACCGAGCGCGACCGCTGACTCGAGCTGACGCGAATCCGCCTCGACGAACAGCGAGACGCGAATACCGGCATCGCGCAGCCGCGCCACCATCGGCTTCAGGTGATTGTGCTGGCCCGCGGCATCCAGCCCGCCCTCGGTCGTGCGCTCCTCGCGGCGCTCCGGCACGATGCAGGCGGCGTGCGGCCGGTGGCGCAGCGCGATCGCCAACATCTCTTCGGTCGCCGCTATCTCAAAATTGAGCGGCAGGTCGATCTCGGCCATCAGCCGCTCGATATCGCTGTCCACGATATGACGGCGGTCCTCCCGCAGATGGGCGGTGATCCCGTCGGCTCCGGCCTCGGCTGCCAGCCGGGCGGCACGCAGAGGATCGGGCATCGCTCCGCCGCGCGCATTACGCACGGTCGCGACGTGGTCGATGTTCACGCCGAGGCGGAGCGGCGGCAGCGCGGCTTGCATGGGGTTCCTTCGCGATTGAGTTGTCAGTTCCGGGCGCGTTCGACGGCGTTGATGGCCGGCGTGGCACGCAACGCGGCCGTGATGTCCGCTAGATGTCGCACGTCCGCGACCTCGACGTCGATCACCATGTCGAAGAAGTCGAGCGAGCGGTTCACGATCCTCAGGTTCGAGATGTTGCCCTCGTGGCGCGCGATCACCGTCGAGAGACTGGACAGGCTCCCGGGCTGGTTGGCGACGGTGACCTTCAGGCGGCCGGTGAAGGATCCGGCGTTCTCGCCAACCGCGTCCCAACCGACATCGATCCAGCGATCCTGCGAGTCGCCGAAGCTCTCCAGCGTGGCGCAATCGATAGTGTGGATGGTGACGCCCTTGCCGGTGGTGACAATGCCGACGATCCGATCGCCCGGCAGCGGATGACAGCAGCGCGCGAAATGGATGGCCATGCCCGGAATCAGCTCGCGAATAGCGATGCGTCCCGCGGCCGCTTCCCGCTGTGTGGTCGCGGCAGCGCGCTGGCCGCGGCCTGACGGCCGTGCCCTCGAGATCGGCACCACCTCGGCGCCACCCTTGCGCTGGGGCTTGAGTCCGGGGAACACCGCGAGGAGCACCTCGCGCGCGGTGGTCAGGCCTTCGCCGACATGCGCCACAAGATCCTCGACGCTCGCCTGCTTGAAATTGGCAAGGACACCTTCGAGCCCCTTGTCGGTGAGCTCGTAGCCTTCTTCGTGGAATGCCTTGCCAAGCAGCGACCGCCCGAGCTGCAGATACTGCTCGCGCTGGCGCGTGCGCATGAAGCGCCGGATCGCGGCCTTGGCCTTGCCTGTGACGACGAACCGTTCCCAGGTGGGTGACGGCGTCTGCGCCTTCGACACCACGATCTCGACCTGATCGCCGTTCACCAGCGTGGTGCGCAGCGGCTGCATGCGCCCGTTGATCTTGGCGCCGACGCAGGTATCGCCCACGCCGGAGTGCACGGCATAGGCAAAATCGACCGGCGTCGCGTTGCGCGGGAGCGCGATCAGTTTGCCCTTGGGTGTGAAGCAGAAGACCTGGTCCTGGAACATCTCGAGCCGCGTGTGCTCGAGGAATTCCTCGGGGCTGGGCGCCTTGTCGAGAATCTCGACCAGACTTCGCAGCCAGGCGTATTGCGGCGCGTCGGTGGACGGTCCGCCCTGTTTGTAGAGCCAGTGAGCGGCGACGCCCCGCTCGGCCTGGTCGTTCATGTCCCTCGTCCGGATCTGCACCTCGATGCGTCGGCCGAGCGGGCCGATCAGGCCGGTATGGAGCGAGCGGTAGCCGTTGGGCTTGGCGACCGAAATGTAGTCCTTGAAACGCGAGGGCAGCGTGCGATAGCGCTCGTGCAACAAGCCCAGGGCCGAGTAGCAGTCGGCGCGCGTCTCCACGATCACCCGGAAAGCGGTGATGTCGGAGAGCTGCTCGAAATCGACGTTCTTGGTGCGCATCTTGCGCCAGATCGAATAGGGCGTCTTCTCGCGTCCCGACACCTGGGCCTTCACGCCGCCCTCGGCCAACGTCGTCCGCAGTCCTGCCTCGATCTCGGGCACCTGTTGGCCGCCTTCTTCGCGCAGCTTCTTCAGCCGCGCGGCGATCGAGCCGTGGCCGTCGGGGTTCAACTCCGCGAACGCCAGATCCTCAAGCTGCGTCTTCACCCGCTCCATGCCGATGCGCGACGCCAGCGGCGCGTAGAGGTCCATCGTCTCGCGTGCGATGCGCTGGCGGCGGGACGGATCCTTGATGTGGCGCAGCGTCGACATGTTGTGCAGCCGGTCCGCGAGCTTGACCAGCAGCACGCGGATGTCGGACGACATCGCGATCACCAGCTTGCGCAGATTCTCGGCTTCCTTGGTCGTCTCCGACTGGAGCTCCAGCCGCGACAGCTTGGTGACGCCATCGACCAACCGCGCGATCTCCTCACCGAACACCCGCGCGATCTCCTCGCGGGTGGTGTCGGTGTCCTCGATCGTGTCGTGCAACAGGCCGGTGACGATCGACGCGGCATCGAGCTTCATGTCGGCGAGCAGCCCCGCGACCTCGACCGGGTGGGAGTAGTAGGGATCGCCTGAGGCGCGGGTCTGCGAGCCGTGTTTCTTGACGGCGAAGACATAGGCCGCGTTCAGCAGTTCCTCGTCCGCATCCGGATCGTAGGCCTGCACCCGCTCCACCAGCTCGTACTGACGGATGATCTTCACGACCGGCGACTATACGCGCCTGATCGCGGCCGCTCCATGGCGCCGTGGGGCGGCGGCGACCGCCGCCCGGCAGCGACTACTCGATGTCGTCGCCCTCTTCGGCCATCGGCAGCGCCTTGGGCTGCGCCGCCTCGGCACCACCCTGGGCGAGCGCGGCGGCGAGCTCCTGTTCGAGCTCGGCCATCTCGTTCACTTCCTCGGGCTTGTCGATGTCGGCGTGCTTCTGCATGCCGGCGATCAGCGAATCGCGCAGGACGCCGTGATCGAGCTTGGTGTCGGCGATCTCGCGCAGCGCCACAACCGGGTTCTTGTCGCGATCCCGATCGACCGTGATCGGAGCGCCGCCCGACAGGTCGCGGGCGCGCTGGGAGGCCAGCAGAACCAGATCGAACCGGTTGGGAACCTGCATGATGCAGTCTTCGACCGTGACGCGCGCCATTTCGACCTCAAATCCGGGGGAGCGGCGGGTTATACGCTCGCCGGCTCAAAACGCAAGCCGTGCCGGCGGATAGGGCCAATTCGGCCCAACGACGCGGGCGCCGCAGCCTATTCAGCGCGGCAATTCAGCCGAAAATCCATATTTTACAATAGGTTACGCCCAGTTCGGGCGCCTGGCTGGGGGTTGACGGCCACCCCAACGCCACCCCTTGAGAGGTCACAAGGTTTCACATACACTGAACTTGCGGGCGGCGACTGCAAATTTCGATGTGCCGCCTGCTTTATTCGCCTCTCGGCGTATAGCGCGACAAAGGATAATGGCCATGAAGGGCAACTTTTACGACAACGAGCGGATCGCGCTTTTTATCGATGGTGCGAACCTCTACTCCGCAGCCCGCTCCCTCGGTTTCGATATCGACTATCGCCGCCTGCTGAAGGTGTTCCGCGACAAGGGCCGGATGGTGCGCGCCTACTACTACACGGCGTTGGTGGAAGATCAGGAGTACTCGCCGATCCGTCCGCTGATCGATTGGCTGGACTACAACGGCTACACCATGGTCACCAAGCCGACCAAGGAATTCACCGATGCCATTGGACGCCGCAAGATCAAGGGCAACATGGACATCGAGCTGGCCATCGACGTGCTGGAGATGGCCGAGCATCTGGACCATGTGATCCTGTTCTCCGGCGACGGCGACTTCCGCCGGCTCGTCGAGGCCGTGCAGCGCCGCGGCCTTCGGGTGTCGGTGGTCAGCACCATCAAGTCCTCGCCGCCGATGGTCGCCGACGAGCTGCGCCGCCAGGCCGACGACTTCATCGAGCTGTCGGAGCTTGCCGCGCTGATCGCTCGCAGCCCGTCGGAGCGCGCGCCGCGCACCGCGCCGATGGCGCCGCCGATCACGGCGCGCGACGGCGAGGGCGATGACGCCGAGCCGATGGTCCGGTCCGCCTGACGCCCTGACGGTTGGCCCCTCCCCGCTTCGAACCGCCGCCGCGGGATTGCCCGCGCTGCCCGCGTCTGGTGTCCTTTCTCGCGACCCATCGCGCGCGCGAACCTGCTTGGCATAACGCACCCGTCGCTTCGTTCGGATCGCTCGACGCGCGCCTTCTGATCGTGGGTCTGGCGCCTGGATTGCGCGGCGCCAACCGCACGGGTCGCCCGTTCACCGGCGACTATGCGGGCGATCTGCTCTACGGGACCCTCGACCGGTTCGGCTTCTCGCGGGGCACATTCCGCGCCGATCCGGCCGACGGTCTCGCGCTGGTCGATTGCCGCATCGCCAACGCCGTGCGCTGTGTGCCTCCGGAGAACAAGCCGCTGCCAGCCGAGTTCGCGGCCTGCCGTCCGTTCCTTGTTCAGGAGATCGCCGCGATGCCGCGGCTCAAGGTCCTACTGGCGCTGGGTCGCGGGGCCCACGATCAGGTGCTGCGGGCCCTGGCCGTGAAGCCCGCCGGCGCCTTCCCGTTCGCCCACGGCGCGCTCCATCAACTGCCGACGGGCACGTTGCTCGCCGACAGCTATCACTGCTCGCGCTACAACACGAACACCGGACGGCTGACCGAAGCGATGTTTCATCAGGTCTTTGCCGGCGTGCGTGCGGTGCTGGACGCCGCATGAGGCCATTCGACCAGCCGCTTCTCGTCGCGACGGCGCGCGCCCACTACGACCAGCCGCATCGCGCCTATCACGACGCCGGCCATCTCGACGAACTTCTGCTTCTGGCTGCCACGCACACCCCCGATCTCGACGACGCCGAGCAGCTTGCGCTCCTGTTCCACGACGCCGTCTACGTACCGGGTGCGGGCCCCGGCGAGAACGAGCGGCTGTCGGCGCGGCTGATGGAGGCCACTCTGCATGCGCTGGCTGATCGCCTGCCCCAATGGACGGCCGACACGGTCGCGAAAGCCGCCCGCATCGTCGAGGCCACGACCCACGCCGCCCCGCCCCCGGATGAGGCGGCCCGCGTCTGCGATCTCGATCTCTGGCGTCTCGCGGCACCGTGGGCGGAGTTCCAGCGTCATGCCGAAGGCATTTGGCGTGAGTACGGCCATCTGCGCGGCTCGCGGGCGGCCTTCGTTGCGGCACGGCTCGCGTTTTATCGCATGATGCTCGACAAGCCGGCGTTATTCGCCACGCCATACTTCCGCGGCCGCTTTGAGGCCGCCGCGCGCGCCAACATGCGACGCGCGCTCGACGCCGGGTAAGGCGAACTCAGCCCAGCGCGGCCTCGACCGCGTCCACGATCTCGCGACCGGCGGGTCGCACGCGGCTTGGCCAGCCCTCGACCAAAGCGCCATCGGGGCCGATCAGGTACTTGTGGAAGTTCCACTTGGGTAGAGCGCCCTCGCCGGCCTGCGAGGCGATCCAGCGATAGAACGGATGCGCGCCGACGCCCTGGGTGGAGACCTTGGCGGTGAGGGGAAAGCGCACGCCGTACATGCTGTCGCAGAACTTCGCGATCTCGCCCTCGGCGCGCGGCTCCTGGGCGCCGAAGTCGTTACACGGCACGCCCAGCACGACAAGCCCGCGCGGGCCATGGCTTTCGTGGAGACGTTGGAGGTCGGAGTACTGCGGGGTGAAGCCACAGTAGGACGCGACATTCACCACCAGCACCGGCTTGCCTGCGAACGAGGCGAGCGGCAGCTCCTTGCCATCGATGGTCCGGAACGAGTGATCGTGCGCCGACATTTCAGCTCTCCTTCAGTTCTTCATCGTAGCGCTGTTCACGCCACGGGTCGCCGTAGTTGTGATAGCCACGCACTTCCCAGAAGCCGGGCTTGTCGATGGCCGAGAACTCGATGCGCTTGATCCATTTGGCGCTCTTCCAGAAGTAGAGTGCCGGGATCACGACGCGCAACGGGCCACCATGCTCGACCGACAGCGCCTCGCCGTTCCAGCTCCAGGCCAGCAACGCGTCGCTGGCGGCGAAATCGGCCAGCGGCACGTTGGTCGTGTAGGTGTCGAACGCATGTAAGATGACATGCTGCGCTTCGGGCATCGGCTTCACCAGATCGAGCAGCGTCCGGGTCGCCACGCCCTCCCAGCGATTGTCGTAGTGCGACCAAGCGGTCACGCAATGAATGTCATTGACCATGCGCGCCTTCGGCAGGTCGGTGAACTCGCCCCACCGCCAGGTGGTCGGCGCCTCGACGGCACCATCGACGACCAACCGCCAGGCATGATGCGGGATCTCGGGCTTCACCCCGAGATCCAGCACCGGCCAGGTCTCGACCAGACGCTGTCCCGGCGGCAGACGGCGGACACGCCGGGGATCGGGCGCGCCGGTCAGAAGGCGGCCGTCGGTCGCCCATCGCCGTTTGGTCTCGACCAACTTGTCGCGAAGCCGGCCCAGCAAGGGAATGTCGTCGGCCATGTCTGTGTCCGGTTGTCTCGTACCTATGTTATGCTATCGGCCTTGGAAACATAGGAGCACGCCCATGTCTTTCCTCAAGTTCGGCGACAAAGGCGCCGCCGTCAAACGTCTCCAGCGCGCGCTTCTGGACGCGGGCTTCGATCCGGGCCTGATCGACGGCGCGTTCGGCGCGGGCACACGCGCGGCGGTGCTTGCGTTTCAGCATAGTAAGGGGCTGGTGGCAGACGGTGTCGCGGGCCCCCGGACACAGTCTGCCCTCGGTCTGACGAAGAGCGCCAAGCTGCCGGACGCGACGCCTCGCGGCACGGTCCAGATCGCGACGCAGATGTTTCCCTTCACACCGCTAGGCAACATCAAGCGGCACCTGCCGGAGGTGCTGGCTGCCCTGAAGGCCGACGACATCGGCGATCGCCTAATGGTGCTCATGGCACTCGCCACCATTCGCGCGGAGACCGAGAGTTTCGAACCGATCCCGGAGGGACGATCGGTGTTCAACACGTCTCCCAATGGCCATCCGTTCGACCTCTACGACAACCGCGTCGACCTCGGAAACAGGGGCAAGCCGGACGGAGAGCGCTTCAAGGGACGCGGCTTCGTGCAGTTGACCGGCCGTTCGAACTATCGCCGGATCGGCAAAACACTCGGCTTGCCTCTGGAGACTCAGCCCGACCTCGGAGTTGATCCATCCTCAGCGGCCCGAATTCTGGCCGCCTTTCTCAAGTCTGTGGAGGGGCCGGCGAAGGACGCGCTAGCGCTGGACAACCTGCCAAGAGCACGTTGGCTAGTGAACGGCGGATCGCACGGTCTCGACCGCTTCACCGACGCCTACCGGCGGGGCGAGCGGCTGGTCGCGCCCGACTAGATCGCGCGGCCCGCCTTCTCCCAGTAGGGCGCGCGGAGCTTGCGCTTGAAGATCTTGCCTGAGTCCTCGCGCGGCAGGCTCGCAGCGAACTCGACGACACGCGGAACCTTGTAACGGGCGAGTCGCTCGCTGGCCCACGCGTGGACCGACGTCGCGTCCGGCGTTGTGCCCGGCTGGGGCTCGATCCAGGCGCAAATCTGCTCGCCAAACTCCTCATCCGGAATGCCGAACACCGCGCAATCGCGGACCTCGGGCATCGCGATCAACGCGGCCTCAATCTCGGCCGGGTAGATGTTGACGCCGCCCGAGATGATCATGTCGCGCTTGCGATCGCAGAGGAACACGTAGCCTTCGGCGTCGACGAACCCGACATCGCCCACTGTCACCAGATCCTCGAGGCCGACATCGCGCCGCTTGGCGTCGTCATTGTGATAGGTGAAATCGCCAAGATGCGGTCCGCGGATGAAGATTTCGCCGATGCCGCCCGGCGGTAACGGGCGTCCCTGCTCGTCCACCACACGCAGGGCGGCGCCGGCGACGACGCGGCCCACGGTCCCCGGTCGGGCCCGCGCATCCTCCGGCTTGCCCCAGACCACGACGCCACTTTCCGTCGCGCCGTAATACTCGTGAATGACGGGTCCCCACCAGTCGAGCATGCGGCGCTTGATCTCCGGCGGACAGGGCGCCGCGCCATGGGTGATGAATCGCAGCGAGGATACGTCATGCCGACCGCGTACCTCCTCTGGCAGGCGTAGCAGCCGCACGAACATGGTTGGCACTATATGCATGTGGCTGACGCGATGCCGTGCGATCAGGCGGAGCATGTCCTCGGCCTCGAACCGCGCCTGCAGCACCATCGACACGCCGAGCCGGGCGGCCAGCATCCCGTAAGCGGCGGGCGCGGAATGGTACATCGGACCATTCATCAGCACGACCGTTGCGGGATCCGGCGCGAGCCCCCAGAAGCTGGCGGCCGATTGCGCGAGCGCCTGCTGTTGCTCTGGCGAGCTCGGACGGCGACGCACGCCCTTCGGCCTTCCGGTGGTGCCCGACGTGTAGATCATGCTGCCGCGCGAAGGCTTGGGCGGGCCTGCGAGAGGCGTGCCGGCCGCGACGAAGTCGTCCCACAGCTCGGCCCCGGCAGGCACCGTGCGGGCGCTCTCCGGAACGCCGTAGGCCTCGCCGATCTCGGGCGGCGTCGGCACCACCAGCACGCGCACACCGGCCGGAATGCCAGCACGGATTGCGGCCAACAGATCGGAATGGACCACCAGAACCTTGGCGCCGCAGTCGGCGAGGATGTAGCCCGCCTCCTCCGCGGTGAAGTGCCAGTTCACCGGCACCGCGTAGGCGCCGGTCTGGGCCGCCGCCATGTTGGTCTCGAAGGTGGCGAAGTCGTTGCGCAGCATCAGCGCGACGGAGTCGTCCTCACCGACGCCCGCCGCATGCAAGGCTCCTGCCGCCCTGGCGGCGCGTTGCGCGATTTCGGCCCAGCCGCGAAACTGTGCCCCGGACTGGATTCCCGGACCCATGGCCTACTCCTTCACGATGTCGCCGAAGAGCTGGAATCGCTGTCCGTCGAAGCGTTGGAGGCGCAGAGTCTGATACGGCAAGAAATCTTCCGGCCCGGTGTCGAGCGTGACTCCTGGCAACGTGAGGGGCGTGGCGAAGCCCTTGAGCGACGCCGCCTGCCTCATCAGGTTCTCGCGAGTGAGAGTGTCGCCGCACTGGCACAGGAGGTGCGCCACGATGATGCTGTAGGTGTAGCCGGCAGACACAAACGAATCCTCGGGGTTCAGCTCGGGCGCCCAGCGCCTTGCCCAGGCCCGATACTCCACCATGCCGGTATCGGCATCCCACTGCGGATCGCCCGGGCTCTTGGCATTGGCGGCCGTGATGACACCGGTCGCGGCCTCGGCGCCGGCGGGGCGCAGTACGCCGGGCACTGACGAGGAGCCGACAGGCAGATAGACCTGCGGCTTCCAGCCGAGTTCGTGCGCTTTGCGCATCGCCTGGGTCGCGTGCTTTCCGGTCGCCACGATGAAGAAGACATCGGCATTGCTCGAGCGGAGCTGGATCACTTGCGAGTCGACCGTGGGGTCGGTGGTCTCGTAGGTGACGTCGGCCACGATCTGGCTTGCGCGCGCGCCCAGCGCGTGGCGGAAACCCTCGACATAGTCTTTTCCGAAATCGTCGTTCTGCCGCAGGATCGCGATCCGCGCATTGGGGCTGGCGCCCAGGATGTGTCGGGCATAGACCGCGCCCTCGGTCGAGTAGGCAATCATGCCCATCATGGTCCAGGGATTGCCCTTGGGATCGTTCCAGGCGGCCGCGCCCGTCAAGATCAGGAGCTGCGGCACCTTCCTCTGATTGAGGTAGCGATGGATCGCCTTGTTGGTCGGTGTGCCGAGGGTGTTCACGATGGCGAGTACGTTGTCGCGCTCGACCAGTGAGCGCGTGGCCTCCATCGTCTTGGGTGGGCTGTAGCCGTCGTCGAGCGAGATCAGGTTGATCTTGCGGCCGTTCACGCCGCCCTGCGTCTCGTTCAGCGACTTGAAATAGGCGCTCTGCGCCTTGCCCACGCCGGACAGGGCCGACAGCGGACCACTGTACGGCATGGTCTGACCCAGCCGGATCTCCGCGTCCGACGCACCGGGGTCATACTTCTTCTGCGCCACAGCCGACTGCGCGGCCATCAAGCAGGTCGACGCGAGAACGAGGGCACGCAGGATCATCGTTTCCTCCGGGTAGAACGCTCGGCGGGCGTGGGCGTTGCATCGGACACAACCCGCGCGCCGGCGATCATCAGACGTCCGTTATGCTGGGCGATGCTGCCCCAGTCGGGTGCGCCGTGTCTCAGCATGCCCGCCTTCGCGAGCATGACCAGCCCATGTGTTGTGGCCCACATCGACCAACCGAACAGCGCCGCGTCTCCCGCGATCAGCCCGGCTTTGGCGAGGTCTTCCGCCTGCCGCGTGACGAAGCCGCGGGCACGCAGCGCCTCGCGCGCGAGCTCGGGATGGCTCTCATCGATCGGTTGGTCGATCTCGAACATCAGCCGATAGGCGTGCGGTTCATTGAACGCGAACGCGAAATAGGCGTCGCCCACCGCGCGCATCCGCGCGACCGGGTCGTCGCCCGCCGCGTGCGCCGCCTTCTCGAGCGCATCGGCGAAGCGCCCGAACGCCTGCGCCCGAACCGTCGCCAGGATCTCCGCCTTGTCCTTGAAGTAGCGGTACGGGGTCTTGGGGCTGCATCCCAGCGCGTCGGCGAGCTGGCGCATGGTGACGCCCTCATAGCCCAGCCGCGCGAACCGCTCTGTCGCGACCCGACACAGCTCGGCCCGGAAGTCGGCGATGTCCTGGTCGGTAAGGTAGCGCGGCATTGTTCAATACACAGTGTGTACTGACGCCCGCGGGCGCGTCAACCGCTCAGGCGGTCTCTTCGAAGATCTCCCGGCCAATGAGCATCCGGCGAATCTCGCTCGTTCCGGCGCCAATCTCGTAGATCTTCGCATCGCGCAGCAGTCGGCCCGTTGGATAGTCGTTGATGTATCCGTTGCCGCCCAAGAGCTGAATGGCATCAAGCGCGAGCTGCGTGGCGCGCTCGGAAGCATAGAGGATCGCGCCGGCAGCGTCCTTTCGCGTGGTACGGCCGGCGTCGCAGGCCTTTGCGACTGCGTACACATAGGCCTTGCAGGCGTTCATGGTCGTGTACATGTCGGCGAGCTTGCCCTGGACGAGTTGGAACTGTCCGATCGGCTGGCCGAACTGGCGCCGCTCGTGAACATAGGGAACGACGATGTCCATCGCGGCCTGCATGATGCCGATCGGTCCGGCGGCGAGCACGGCGCGTTCGTAGTCGAGGCCGCTCATCAGCACGTGAACGCCCTTGTTCACCTCACCCAGAACGTTCTCAGCCGGCACCTCGCAATCCTCAAACACCAGCTCGCCGGTCGACGAGCCGCGCATGCCCAACTTGTCGAGCTTCTGCGCGACGCGGAAACCAGGCGTGTCGGTCGGCACGATAAACGCGGTGATACCACGCGGCCCGGCAGCAGGATCGGTCTTGGCGTAAACCACGATCAGCTGGGCGTCGGGGCTGTTGGTGATCCACATCTTGGTACCGTTCAGCACATAGCGATCGCCCTTGCGATCGGCCCGCAGCTTCATCGACACCACATCGGAGCCCGCGCCGCTCTCGCTCATCGCGAGCCCGCCGACGTGCTCGCCAGAGATCAGCTTGGGGAGAAAGCGGCGTTTCTGTTCCGGTGTGCCGTTGCGGCGCAGCTGGTTCACACAAAGGTTGGAGTGGGCGCCGTAGCTGAGACCGACGGCCGCCGAAGCCCGACTCACCTCCTCGACCGCCACGACATGCTCAAGATAACCAAGGCCTGAGCCGCCGAACTCTTCCTCGACGGTGATGCCGTGCAAGCCAAGCGCGCCCATACGCGGCCACAGCTCGCGTGGGAAACGGTCGGTCCGGTCGATCTCGGCAGCGAGCGGGGCTACCTCGGCGTCGGCGAAGCGACGCACCTGCTCGCGCAGCGCGTCGGCGGTCTCGCCGAGATCGAAGTCGAAAGGCGCGGCGGTGTTGGGAATCATCGAGGCTTCTCCAAAACGACGGGATCGATCAGGCGGCACCACGCAGGGCCAAAGCGGCGGCCGCGCGCCCCCTCGGGTGGGAAGTTGCCTGCTCTATGCGTCATCGGTACAATCGATTGTTCCAGTGCTTTCCATAGATACGGTCTATTCGTTGAATCTGGCCTTCATTCGCTACTTCCTCGCTGTCGCGGAAACCGGCTCGTTCACCCAAGCGGCGGAGCGCTGTCACGTCACCCAGCCGACACTGTCAGCGGGCATCGCGCGACTTGAGCAGGCGCTCGAGGCCACGCTAATCCGCCGCGATCGCCGCAGCGAGCTCACCGACGCCGGTCGCCGCTTCCTGCCACTGGCGCGCGGCATGGTCGAGAACTGGACCGCCGCGCGCGGCGCGACGCGAGCGCGGCCTGCGCCTCGGCTGCTGCGCATTGGTCTCGGCTCGACCGTGCCGGCGGGGCCAGCCCTGAACTGGCTCGCCGGCGCTGCCCGACGGTTGCCGTTCGATCTCGAAGTCGCCGACGGACCCGGGCCCGCACTCGAGCAGCGCCTACAGCGGGGGAGGCTCGACCTCGCGTTGGTCGCCCTGCGTGCCGCGGCGCCGCCGGAACTCTCGGAGGTGCTGCTGCGCGAGCCCTATGTGCTGGCTTCGGCGGCCGACCATCTGCTCGCGACGCGCGATCGCTGGGCCATCGCCGAGCTGCCGGAAGCACCCTTTATATATCGCGCCGCCTGCGAGGCGCACGACGAGGCGCGGCGCGCCTTCGCCGCGGCCGGGCCGACGCCGCGTGTCGCGCTCGCCACCGCCGACGAGGAGCGCGCCGGCACCGCGGTGCTGGCGGGCCTTGGCCTCTGTCTGATGCCGCTCTCGCTCCTGAGGCCCGGCATGGCGTGGGCCGAACTGCGCGACCTGGCACTCGAGCGGCGTCTGGTGCTGCTGTGGCGCGCCGGATTGGACCCCGTCGCTCTCGACGCGTTGCGCGAGGCCGCCCGGGCGACGCGCTGGACGTCGGCGGCCACCACTGCCCGCTCCACGGCATTTGCGCGTTGAACGCGTGGCCCGATCACCCCGCGGCTGGCGCGACGCGCCGAAGCGCGGCGATCAGGCGATCCACGAAGCCGCGATCGATCGGCGCGTGCCCCATCAGCAAGCGGTAGAACAGCGGCCCGAACAGCAGATCGAGTAGCAGCTCGGGATCGCCCTCACCGCCCAGCGCGCCCTCACGCACGGCGCGGGCCAGGATCTCGCGGGCAGCATCACGATTGCGAGCGATGAAGTGGTTGCGAAACGCTTTGGCCAGCTCGGTCTCGGACTGCGCGGCCGCGACCATGGCGGCAACGCTGCGTCCGCCCGGCGCGGCGAAGGCATCGGCAACCGCATGCAGTCGGGCCCGCAGGTCGGCGAGCGCACCGCCGCGACCCGCGGGCGGCAGCGCTCCCACTGCCGAGTCGAGGAACGCCTCCATCGCCACCGACGGCGCGTTGGGCCAGTAGCGGTAGACGGTCGGTCGGCTGACCCCGGCGCGATCGGCGATACCATCGACGGTCACCGCCGTCAGACCGCCACGCGCCAGCAACTCCCGCGCCGCCTTCAGGATTGCAGCCCGGGTCCGGGGGTCGCGCGGCCGGCCCCGCGGCCGTGCGGGAGAGGCTTGACGGTTCATCTATTTAGTTTACGATACGTCACGTAAATAAGATACGGAGGCGAGCATGGCGGCAAAACCGGTTCCCGACAACCAGACGCTCCGCCCGCACCTCACGGTGCGTGATGGCGCGGCCGCGATCGACTTCTACCGACGCGCCTTCGGGGCCGTGGAGCTGTTCCGACTCGTCGAGCCCAGCGGAAAGCTGGGCCATGCCGAAATCCGGATCGGCGACACGATCGTCATGCTGAATGAAGAGTATCCCGATTTCGGCGCGTTGAGCCCCGACTCCCTCGGCGGCTCGCCGGTGGCCTTCCTGATCTACGTCGACAACGCGGATCAGGCGATCGAGCGCGCGACCAAGGCAGGCGCAACTCTGTTGCGGCCGGTGGCTGACCAGTTCTACGGCGACCGCTCCGGCATGGTCGCCTGCCCGTTCGGCTATCGCTGGACGCTCGGCAACCGCGCCGAAGAGGTGGACCCGGCCGAAATGCAACGGCGCTTCACCAAGATGATGTCCGGCGGCTAAGCGGTCAGAGCAGGAACCAGGTCGCGAGGCCGAGGAACGCGAGGAAGCCCACCACGTCGGTCACCGTCGTGAGGAACACCGTCGAGGAGACCGCAGGGTCAATGCCGGCGCGTTGGAGCCCGATCGGGATCAGCGTGCCCGCAAGCGCGGCGGCCACCAGATTGCAGACCATGGCCGCTGCGATCACCGCACCCAGCCGCCAGTCACCGTACCAGGCGACCACCGCCACAGCCATGATGGCGGCGAAGAGGAGGCCGTTCAACCCGCCCACCGTGGCCTCCTTGGCGACGAAGCGCAGGGCGTTGGCGGCCGTCAGTTCGCCCATCGCCAACGCCCGCACCGCGACCGTCACCGTCTGGGTTCCGGCATTGCCACCCATCGACGCGACGATGGGCATCAGCACGGCAAGCGCCACGATCTTTTCGATCGATCCCTCGAACTGACCGATCACGAAGGAGGCCGCGATGGCGGTGGCGAGATTCACCGTCAGCCACCAGGCGCGCATCGTCGCCGTGCGCACCGGGCTGGCGTGCATGTCGTCGTGCCCGACGCCGCCCAGCTGCAAGATGTCGGCACCGGCCTCTTCGTCGATCACATCGACCACGTCGTCGATCATGATGACGCCCATCAGGCGACGCTCGCCGTTGACCACCGGGCAGGACACGAGGTCGCGATCACGAAACAGCCGCGCCACCTCGGCCCGGGTGGCGCCGGCCGGGATCGACTGGATATCGGGGTCGACCAGATCGAGGATCGGCACCGGCCGCTTGGTCCGCAGCATGCGGCCGAGCTTGACCGTGCCCGCGAGGCGCCCATCGGCATCGACCACGAAGAGATCGTAGACGTCATCCGGCAGGTCGCTGGCCTCACGGCAGTGATCGATCACCTCGCCCACTGTCCAGCGATCCGGAACTTTCACCAGCGAGCGCTGCATCAGACGCGCTGCGCTGTCCTCCGGATAGGCGAGCTGCGCCTCGATCTCGACCCGCTCGTCGACGGGCAGCTCGGCCAGCACCTCCCGCCGCTCCGCCTCGGGCAAGTCCTCGAGCAGCGTCGCGGCGTCGTCGGTCTCGAGCTCGTGGGCGACCGCGGCGATATCCTTGCTGTCGAGGCGCTCCAGCACCTCGTCGCGCACCGTTTCGTCCAGTTCGACGATCGCTTCGGGATCGAGCTCGCCTTTCAAGAGCGCCACAAGCGCATCGCGCTCGGGATCGGTGACCTGCTCCAGCACCGTCGCCTGGCCGGCAGCGCTCAGGCTCGCCAGCAATGCGCGCAATTCTTCTGTACGACCCTCGGCCAGGAGCGCCTCGACGCGGCGCACCGTCTCCGGCGACACCTCGAGGAGCTGATCGGCCTCCCCGCTCATCCGCGGCGCTCGGCGTGGCGTTGCGCGTCGACAACCGCGAGCGCGGTCATGTTGAGGATGCCGCGTGCCGTGACCGACGGCGTGAGGACGTGGGCAGGCCGCGCGGTGCCAAGCAAGATCGGGCCGACATGCAGCCCGTCGGCGGCCGTCTTCAGCAGATTGAACGCGATGTTCGCCGAGTCGAGTGACGGGCAAATCAACAGGTTGGCCGCACTCCGGAGCCGCGAGCGTGGAAAGAGGTTCTCGCGAATCGTGTCATCGAGCGCGGCATCGCCATGCATCTCGCCCTCGACCTCGAGGTCCGGCGCGCGCGCCTGCAGAAGCGCCGTCGCCTCGGCCATCTTCCGCGCCGAGGGCAGGTCGGAACTGCCGAAATTGGAATGCGAGAGCAGCGCGACCTTCGGCACGATCCCGAACCGGCGAACCTCTTCGGCGGCTAGCAGCGCGATCTCGGCCAGCGTGCCGGCGTCGGGATCGGCGTTCACATAGGTGTCCGCGATGAACAACGAACGCGTCGGCATCACCAGCAGGCTGAGGCCGGCCATGGGCGCCCCCGCCGCGCGCAGTCCGATCACCTCTCGCACATGGTTGAGATGCGTGCGGAATCGCCCGAAGGTGCCGGCGATCATCGCGTCGCAATCGCCGAGCCGCACGGCCAGCGCCGCGATCAGCGTCGGACTGGAGCGGACAAGATTGCGCGCCGTGGGTTCCGTGACGCCGCGTCGCTCCATCAGCTCGTGATAGGAGCGCCAGTAGCGATCGTAGCGCGGGTCGCTGTTGGGATCGACCAGCGCCACGTCGGTGCCCGGGCGGAATCGCAGTCCCAGCCGCTCGGCGCGGCGCTTCACCACCTCGGGCCGACCGACCAGCACGGGTTCCGCAATCCGCTCGTCCAGGATCGCCTGGACGGCGCGCAACACCCGGTCATCCTCGCCCGCGCTGAAGATCACCCGCCGCGGTCCACGCCGCGCCTGTTCGAACACGGGCCGCATCACCAGGCCCGAGCGGAACACGAACTGGCCGAGCTGTTCGCGGTAGGCATCGAAGTCGGCAATCGGCCGGGTTGCGACGCCGCTCTCCATCGCGGCACGCGCCACAGCGGGCGCCAGCTCGACGATCAGGCGCGGATCGAATGGCTTGGGGATGATCTGGCGCGGTCCGAATCCGCCGCCGGCCTCGCCAAAAGCGCGGGCCACAACTTCCGAGGGCTCCTGGCGGGCGAGCTTGGCGAGCGCGCGAACGCAGGCGACCTTCATGTCGTCGTTGACGGTTCGCGCGCCCGCGTCCAGCGCGCCGCGAAAGATGTAGGGGAAACAGAGAACATTGTTCACCTGGTTCGGATAGTCGCTGCGTCCGGTGGCGACGATCGCGTCATCGCGCACCGCCGCGACTTCCTCCGGCATGATCTCGGGCGTCGGATTCGCGAGTGCCAGAATGAGCGGCCGCGCGGCCATGCGCGCCACCATCTCGCGCTTCAGGACGCCGCCGGCCGACAGACCGAGGAAGACGTCGGCACCCTCGATCACCTCGGCGAGAGAGCGCGCGGCCGTGGTCCGGGCATAGCGCGCCTTCCACGGATCCATCAGCGCGGTACGGCCCTCATAGACGACGCCCTCGATGTCGGTGACCCAGATGTTGGAGCGCGGCAGACCGAGCTTTTCCAGAAGGCCAAGGCAGGAGAGCGCCGCGGCGCCCGCACCCGACACCACGAGCTTCACCTGGGCGATGTCCTTGCCCACGAGGTCGAGCCCGTTCAGGACGGCCGCGCCCACGATGATGGCGGTGCCGTGTTGGTCGTCGTGGAACACCGGAATCGCAAGCCGCTCGCGCAGCTTCTGCTCGACGTGGAAGCACTCCGGCGCCTTGATGTCCTCAAGGTTGATGCCGCCGAAGGTGGGCTCCATCGCGGCCACGATCTCGACCAGCCGGTCAGGGTCATTCTCGGCCAACTCAAGATCGAAGACGTCGATGCCGGCGAACTTCTTGAACAGAACCCCCTTGCCCTCCATCACCGGCTTGGCGGCCAGCGGGCCGATATTGCCCAGCCCGAGCACGGCGGTTCCGTTCGTGACGACAGCGACCAGATTGGCGCGCGCGGTCAGCTCGGCCGCGGTGCCGGCATCGCGCACGATCTCGTTGCACGCCGCAGCAACTCCCGGCGAATAGGCGAGTGCGAGGTCGCGCTGGGTCGCCAGCGGCTTGGTGGGAACGACCTCGATCTTTCCGGGTCGGGGCAGACGATGGTAGCGAAGCGCGCCATCGGTCAGTTCGTCCGCCATGGCCGCCTCCTGTCCGTACATACGCTGCGGCCGCTCCCGGACGGGAGCGGCGCGCGTTCAGTCGAATGCCGATCGGACCGGCGAGTTTGGTGCGGCCAAGAAGACTCGAACTTCCACGCCTCGCGGCACTAGCACCTCAAGCTAGCGCGTCTACCAATTCCGCCATGGCCGCGCCGGTCCGAACGCGCGGGGGATAGCAAATCGACCCCCGAGTGGCAAGGCGCGGGCCTTGCGCGTCGGGCTCGCGCGCGGCACACGGTCGAAATGTCGCCGGAATGGCAGGTTTCAGCGGCGCCGGTGGCTTATGAGGTCGCGGTGGCCGCCATGGAGGCGCGGGTCGACGCGATCCGCCGCGGCGAGGCGCGCGAGCTGGTTTGGCTGCTCGAACACCCGCCTCTCTACACGGCCGGCACCAGCGCGCGCGACGCCGACCTTCTGGAGCCCGCACGCTTTCCGGTGCATCGCGCCGGGCGGGGTGGGCAGTTCACCTATCACGGGCCCGGCCAGCGCGTGGCCTACTGCCTGTTCGATCTCCGCCGCCGCAAGTCCGATGTGCGGGCCTATGTCGGGGCGCTGGAGCGCTGGACCATCGCGGCGCTGGCGCGCTTCAACGTGCGGGGCGAGTTGCGGGAAGGCCGCGTCGGCGTCTGGGTGGCACGACCGGACAAGCCGCGCCTGCCCGATGGCAGCGTACGTGACGACAAGATCGCTGCCATCGGTGTGCGCATCCGCCACTGGGTGTCGTTCCACGGCCTGTCGATCAACGTCGAGCCTGACCTGGGGCACTATGCCGGCATCGTGCCCTGCGGCATCGCCGGCCACGGCGTCACGTCGCTGGTCGATCTCGGCCTTCCGGTGACGCTCGCCGACCTCGACGAGGCCCTGCGGGCGAGCTTCGCCGAGGTTTTCGGCGACTGACCAGCCGGGAGTCCGCGCCGCCTAGGCGAACTCAAGAATCTTCTGATCGACCCTCAGGCTATCGCCGGGCTTGGCGTGCAGCGTCTTCACCGTGCCGTCACGGGTCGCGCGCAGCACGTTTTCCATCTTCATGGCCTCAACGACGGCAAGCGCTTCGCCCGCCTTCACGTCCTGGCCCTCGCTCACCGCCACGGAGGCGAGCAGCCCCGGCATCGGCGAGAGCAGGAACTTCGACGTGTCGGGCGCCGCCTTCACCGGCATCAGCGCATAGAGTTCGGCCTGGCGCGGCGACAGCACCAGCGCCTCGGCGCGACCGCCAGCGTGCGACAGCAGCCAGCCGGCACCAGCGGGATCGGCCTGGACCACGATCGGCATCACGTCGACCTTGGCCCGCACCAACGGGTCGCCCGGCGACCAGTCGGTCTCGATCTCCATCTTGCGGCCACCCACTTCGATCAGGAAGTCGGACCCGCCGCCGGCGATGGCAACCGCCACCGGCTCGCGGTTCAGCATCACCACGCGACGGTCGTCGACGATGCCGACGTGACCCGCCAGGCGACCTGGGGTCTGCGCCGCGCGCTGCGTCTGGACGCGGTCGAGGACGGCCGCGATCCCGGCCAGAACCGCGGGATCGCGTGGGGGCAGATGAGCCGCGCCGAAGCCGCCCTTGAACTCCTCGGCGATGAAGTTGGTGGTGAGGCGGCCCGCGACAAAGCGCGGATGTGCCATCAGCGCAGCGAGGAACGGCACATTGTGCGAGACGCCCCGGACATGGAACTCGTCAAGAGCACGGCGCATGCGCTCGATCGCGCTGTCGCGATCCTTTCCGTAGGTGCAGAGCTTGGCGATCATCGGATCGTAGAACATCGAGATCTCGCCACCCTCGTACACGCCCGTGTCGACCCGCACATCCGGACCCGGCGCAGGCTCGCGGTACTTCACCAACCGGCCGGTCGAGGGCAGGAAGTTGCGGAACGGATCCTCGGCATAGACACGGGCTTCGATCGCCCAGCCTTCGAGCTTCACGTCCTTCTGCGCGAACGGCAGCTTCGCGCCGGCAGCGACGCGGATCATTTGCTCCACCAGATCGAGGCCGGTGATCAGCTCGGTCACCGGATGCTCAACCTGCAGGCGGGTGTTCATCTCGAGGAAGTAGAACTTGCGGTTCTTGTCGACGATGAACTCGACCGTGCCGGCCGACTTGTACTTGACCGCCTTGGCAAGTGCCACCGCCTGCTCGCCCATCGCCTTGCGGGTGCGGGCGTCAAGGAACGGGCTCGGCGCCTCCTCGATCACCTTCTGATGACGCCGCTGGATCGAGCACTCGCGCTCCCACAGATAGACGCAATTGCCGTGGCCGTCAGCGATCAGCTGAATCTCGATATGGCGCGGTTCCTCGACATATTTCTCGATGAAGACGCGGTCGTCGGCGAACGAGGCCCGGGCCTCGTTGCTGGCCGACACGAAGCCCTCGCGGCACTCGCCGTCGACGAAGGCGATGCGCATGCCTTTCCCGCCGCCACCCGCCGACGCCTTGATCATCACCGGATAGCCGATCTTGCGGGCGATCTTCACCGCCTCCTCGGGTCCGGGAATGGCCTCAAGGTGGCCCGGCACCGTGCTCACGCCGGCCTTGAGCGCGAGTTTCTTCGACTCGATCTTGTCGCCCATGGCGTGGATCGCGTGCGCGTCGGGCCCGATGAAAACGATACCGGCCTTGGCGAGGGCTTCCTGGAACTCGCGCTTCTCCGACAGGAAGCCGTAGCCCGGATGCACCGCCTCGGCGCCGGTCTTGCGACACGCCTCGACGATGCGATCGACCAGCAGGTAGCTCTCGGCAGACGCAGCCTTGCCGATCCAGACCTTTTCATCGGCCTCGCGTACATGCAGCGCGTCCGCATCGGCGTCGGAATAGACCGCCACGGTCTTGATGCCGAGCCGACGGCAGGTGCGCATCACCCGGCAGGCGATCTCGCCACGGTTGGCGATCAGGATCTTGGAGAAGGGCGGCTTGCCCGCGACGGCGGGCGCGGCAGCCGGCTTCTTCGCGGGGGTCGGGCGGGCGGTGGCCTTCTTCTTCACGAGCGATCTCCCTTGCGGCCGAACAGGCCCATGGCCCAGCCGGTGTGTCCAGCGATCAACGGCATCCACGCCATCAGGAGCCACAGCCACCACGGATAGCGCGGGTTGGTCGCGGCGTTGACAGCGATCGCCACCAGCAGCACGCACATCGCCGCGATGAGGTGCAGGCGAAGCCCGCGGCGACGCTCCATCTCGCGCATCCGTTCAGGGCGCATATCGGCCCCTAGAGCGGAATGTTGCCGTGCTTGCGCCACGGATTCTCAAGCTTCTTGCCGGCGAGCGTGGCGAGCGCGCGGCAGATACGCCGCCGCGTCGTGGCCGGCCGGATCACGTCGTCGATGAAGCCACGGCCCGCCGCGACAAACGGATTGGCGAACTTCTCGCGATACTCTTCGGTGCGCGCCGCGATCTTGGCGGGATCGCCGATATCGGACCGGAAAATGATCTCGACCGCGCCCTTGGCGCCCATCACCGCGATCTCGGCGCCGGGCCAGGCATAGTTCAGGTCGCCGCGCAGGTGCTTGGACGACATGACGTCATAGGCGCCGCCATAGGCCTTGCGGGTGATCACGGTAACCTTCGGGACCGTCGCCTCGGCATAGGCGTAGAGCAGCTTGGCGCCATGCTTGATGATGCCGCCATATTCCTGCGCGGTGCCCGGCAGGAAGCCCGGCACATCGACGAAGGTGACGATCGGGATGTTGAAGGCGTCGCAAAAGCGCACGAAGCGCGCACCCTTGCGTGAGCTGTCGATGTCGAGACAGCCGGCCAGTACCATCGGCTGGTTGGCGACAAAGCCCACGGTGCGCCCGCCCATGCGACCGAAACCCACCACCATGTTGCCGGCCCAGTCAGGTGCCAACTCAAAGAAGTCGCCCTCGTCGGCCACCTTCAGGATCAGCTCCTTGATGTCGTAGGGCTTGTTGGGGTTGTCCGGTACCAACGTATCGAGCGAGGCGTCGTCGCGATCCTCGGGATCGGGCGTGGCGCGCATCGGCGGCGCTGTGCGGTTGCTGGCCGGCAGGAAGTCCATGAAGCGCCGCAGCTGCAGGAGCGCCTCTACGTCGTTCTCGAACGCCGCGTCGGCCACGCCGGACTTCTGGGTGTGGGTGAGCGCGCCGCCGAGCTCCTCTTGCGTCACCGTCTCGTGGGTCACCGTCTTCACCACATCGGGACCGGTCACGAACATGTAGGAGCTGTCCTTCACCATGAAGATGAAGTCGGTCATGGCGGGCGAATAGACCGCGCCGCCGGCGCAGGGGCCCATGATCATCGAGATTTGCGGGATCACGCCGGAGGACATCACATTGCGCTGAAAGACGTCGGCGTAGCCTGCGAGCGAGTCGACGCCCTCCTGGATGCGTGCGCCGCCGGAGTCGTTGAGGCCGATCAGCGGGGCGCCGACTTTCAGCGCCGCGTCCATGACCTTGCAGATCTTGGCCGCGTGCGCGCCCGACAGCGCGCCGCCGAACACGGTGAAATCCTGGCTGAAGACATAGACCAGCCGGCCGTTGATGGTGCCCTGCCCGGTCACGACGCCGTCGCCCGGGATCTTCTGGTTCTCCATCCCGAAGTCGGTGCTCCGGTGCTCGACGAACATGTCGTATTCCTCGAACGACCCGGCATCGAGCAGCACATCCAGGCGCTCGCGCGCCGTCAGCTTGCCCTTGCCGTGCTGCGCCTCCACGCGCCGGGCGCCACCGCCGGCTCGCGCCGCCGCGCGGCGTCGCTCCAGTTCGTCGAGGATATGCTGCATGCGGCTCTCCGGGCGGTCCATTTCCGGCCGGCGAACCCCTCTCGGGTCCGGCGGCGCGGCCCTGCGCCATAGCACCGCCCCCGGGCCCTGAAAAGCGGGTCGCGCTGCCGCTCCGCCTCAGCGCAGGAAGCGCGTCTCCTTGTCCTTCACGCCCGCCATGTCCTGAAGATCGAACAGGTCCTGAACGGAGGCGATCGAGCCCTCCGTGCCGCCCACTCCGCCGTCGCGGCGGATACGCGCGAAGGTCTCGCGCATTGCTCGTGTCGCGGCGCGCAGCGCGTGATTGCCCCAGATGACCAGCCCGACCTTGCCGAGCGCGCGGACCCGCGCGACATCCATCTGCGGGTAGGCCGTCGGCACCAGCACCAACGGCACCTTGCCGTCCCACGCGGCAATGAAGGCCTCGATCTCGGCCGGCGTCTTCTGTTTGGAGTGGACCAGCACCATGTCGGCGCCGGCTGCCTCGTAGGCATGCGCGCGGGCCAAAGCCTCGGCTTGGCCCAGCCCCGCGATCAGCGCTTCGGTGCGCGCCACGATCAGGAACTGCGGATCGCGCCGCGCCGCCCGTGCCGCCTCGATCTTGCCCTGAAACTCCGGCGCGCGGACCAGCTCCTGACGACCTTCCGCCACCAGACTCGTCACCTTGGGAAAGCTCTTGTCCTCGATCACCACCGCAGCGGCGCCGGCGCGCTCATACTGCTCGACTGCGTAGTGGACATTGAGCGCATTCCCGAAACCCGTGTCGATGTCGGCAACAACCGGAAGACCGGAACGCTCCGCGATCACTCGCGTGCTCTCCAGATGCTGGGTCATGCTGACCAGGCTGATATCCGGCAAGCCGAGCGAGGCGGACAGTTCGAAGCCGCTCGACCAGATCGCTTCGAAACCGGCTTCGGCCACGAGCATGGCCGACAGCGGATTGTGCGCCGCCATGGCCTGGGCGGGCGCCGCCTGAGCGATGGTGGCGCGCAGTCTTGCTCCCGGACTCATGGTGTCTCCCTCGGAATCAGACGAGCCGAACCCAGCAGCTCAAGGAACAGCGCAGTGGCGGCGATGTCGGTACGTACCCCATCCAGTCGTGCCTGTGCCGTTGGATCCTCGCCCCACCGCTCGATCTGGTACAACGCATCGAGCTCGGCGGCGGCATAGGCGCCTGCCGCGTCGAGGGCACGCTCCGAAACCGCGAGCGCCAATACGACGGACCCCGCGATGTGGGTGAGATTGTAGAGGGCCGCGAGCGCAAGATCGGAGTGCCGCGCGACGGCGTCCGCGAGCGGCGCCGTGGCCGACGGGGGCTGATCGGCGAAGCTCGTGCCCGACGTCACGACGAGCCGCGCGCCATAGCGGTCGGCGGCCCAATCGAGCCAAGGCTGCCACAGCGTCTGCTGCCGCTCGACCAGAGAGACCGGATCGGTGGCGCGATAACAGAGAAGGTCGGAGCCGGCGTACTTCGCCGTATCGGCAATCACGCGGGAGCGCTGGCTTGTCACGCGGTCCGTCCCCGTGGCGCCGAGCCGCGTGAGCGGCAGGCGTCCGGTCTTGATCTCGGCCTTGTCCGGCACCGCGTCCCACTCGGCCGCGATCGCACGCGCAAGCGCCTCGGTCGGCAGCACCAGTCCAGCCCCCGCAGGCGTGCGCATCGGCTTGCCGTCCAGCAGCACCTGCCAGCCCGCCTCCGCCTGCCCCGCCGTCGCGTGTTTGTAGAACCGTCGCACCGCGCCTCCCTCAGCGCTTCCCTACCGCAACTTGCTCGGATCGTGGAAGAACCCTCGCTGACGCTCACGATGACACCCACGCAGGGGGCACGCATCATCCGGCGCCGGGCGTGTGGTCACCGCTGCGGCTGTGGAGTTGGGCGACGAGGCCCGCGATCGCGCAGGTCGGCCGACGGCGTCGGCATCTGCGCGCGCAGGCCCGGTCGGAATCCGTCGACGCGCGGGGCGAGGTTGGCGCAGGCATTGACGCCCGTTTGCCGCCCCGCCTGTGCGATCGCGGCGGTCAGGCTCGGCACAACACCGGCAGGGATGATCAGGCGAGAGACGTTGGCGTCGGGCGTCCCCTGCGCCACGCGGTTCTGGCCACCGCGGACTCGTACGGGCACCGCGAGTGCCAGGTCGCGGTTGTCCCGCGCCTCGGGCACGAGCAGGAACTCCCACGCTTCAGCGCGCAGGTGGACGAAACCGCCACCGACCAGTGTCGCCTTGGGCGTATCGATCGCCAGACGTCGCAGCCACGCGACGCCGCCTGTCACCTCGAAGCGTCCGGCGACACAATTTATCGGTGCCCCTGCTTCGTCTCCGCCCAACAAACGGCGCTGTTCCGCCGGCAGGCCTTGCAGGGCATCGGCGGGCCAGATCGCCTTGCCCATCGAGATGTCGATCGTCCCCGATGCGGCGTTCAACGCATCGCGGCTGTTGCGACCCGATCCGCGCAGCCGCAGTTCGACGTCGCCGACGCTCTCGCCGAGCCCAAGATCGACGCCCAGCGCCAGACCGAGCTCCTGAAGCGACACGCGATTCGCGGTCGCCGTCAGCGTAGCCTGACCCAGTCGACCTGACGCGTCGTAGACCAGATCGAATCCTGCCGAACCGCCGCCCACCGTCGCCGCGCCGCGGAAGGCGAATCGTTGTTCGCTGGATGCCAGCGTCAGCGAGCCGCTCTGGACCTTGCTGGGAAGTCCGGCCAGTTCGCCCACCCGGAGATTGACGGTGAGGTTCTGTCGGCCGAGCCAGCTCGCGGCAAAAGGCACGGCCGGCACCCAGCGCCGGTCGGCTGGAGCTGGCACGGGCCCGCCCGCGCCGGGAGTCGGCGGCGGCGCCGGTGGCGCGCGCAGATCGGCGAGATCCAGACGCGTCGCCTCGATCGCCACCACCGCGGTCGGCTGCCCGGAGCGGTCCGGCCGGAACGTCGCCTCGCCCACAAGCTCGCTGCTACCGATCTTGAGCTGCGGCACCTCGACCTTGAGGCCGTTGCGATGCGTGAGGACCTTGGCCTGGAACGCGTAGGGTCCACCCGACGGCAGCGCCGCCGACAGATAGGGACCGAACGCGCCGAAATCCGGACCTTCGGATGCGATGGCGAGGCTGGTGCCCTTGGCGCCGATTGTCCCCTTGATCGAGATCGTGCCGGTCCCGAAACCGCCTTGCAGGTCGATGTTGCCCGGCAAACCACGCATCCAGCCGTCGAACGAGCCCGCGCTGCCGGTGAGCCGCAGCGGCACGGCCTGCGGCGCACGAAGTCGCGCATCGATGTTCAGCGCTTGGGCGGGTGACGGCGCCCGCAGACTCGCGGCGGCGACCTCGAGCACGACCGGCGGTCGAGCGTGCTCGCGGACGGTCAGCAAAGAATCGCGCAGCTCGATCTGGTCCACCCAGGGAAATGCCGGGTTGGCACGCAGGCGCAACGACCGGCTTTCGCCGGGATGTGGGCCGGAACCGTCCGGCGGCGGGAGCATCTCGAGGTTGCTGTCGCCGCTCTCGGTGCGCTCGACCAGAATGTCGGCGCCCTCCAACAGCATCCGCCCGATCTTGACCTCTCCCAACAGCAGCGAGACCGGGTCAAGAAAGAGCGTGATTTTCCGGACCCGCGCGAGCTCCGGCCGGCTGCCCCACGACGCGTTGGTGAGGACCACGCCCTCTGCGACCATCGATGGCTGGGTGCCGAGCTTTACCTTGAGCGGCACGCGCATGGTGAGGTCGCGCCCGGTCACCTTGCGCACCTGCTCGGTGATCCGCGTCTGGTAACGCGACAGGTCGCGGGTGGCGAGATAGCCAACCACAGCGATGGCCGCGACCGGCGTCACCGCCGCCGCGATCCAGAGAAGCCGTCGCCAGGAAGTCCGCATGCCGTCCGGGCCTGCTCAGTCGCCGTCGGTCGAGAAGCCGAATGCCTCGACCGTGCGGCGGAAGTGAGGCGGCGGCTCGGCCACGATGTCGAGCGTGCCACCACCGGGATGCGGCAACGTCAGTCGCCGGGCGTGGAGATGCAGTCGCCGCGCATCGGTCATCGCGGACAGAGTCGCGGCCTCGCCTCCATACTTGCGATCGCCCAGAATGGGACAGCCGATGGCTGCGCAATGGACACGGAGCTGGTGCGTGCGACCGGTGCGCGGCCACAAATGCAGGAACGCGGCTTGCGTGCCTGCGCGATCGGCGACCGTGAAATCGGTGATGGCGCGCTGACCCGCTTCCTCATCCACCCGCATCGTCTCGCGGTCGTCGGCACCCGGCCGCTTGGCGAGCGCGAGATCGATCCGGCCCCGCGCATGCGGCGGTCGGCCGACCACGACCGCCCAATAGAGCTTGTCGGTATCGCGGTCGCGGAATGACGAGGAGAGATGCCGAGCCGCCGCCCCGGTGCGCGCGACCAGCAGCAGGCCGCTGGTATCCTTGTCGAGCCGATGAACGAGCTTGGGTCGGTCCGCGAACTCGAAGCGCAATGCATCAAGCAATCCGTCGATGTGACGGTCGGTGCCACTGCCGCCCTGGACCGCGAGACCCGGCGGTTTGTTGAGCGCAATCACATGGTCATCGCGATGAATCACCAGGGCCTGGATCTCGCGCGCCTCTCGCTCCGTCGGCATGCGCCGCACCGGCCCGGCCGTGGTACGCTCCACCACCGGCGCGTGGGTGACGCCCGGGGGCAGTCGCACGGTCTGCCCCGTCGCGACGCGGTCCGCCGCATCGGCCCGTTTGCCGTCAAGCCGCACCTGGCCGGTGCGCAGCAGCTTGCGCAGCGCACCGTGTCCCAGATCGGGGAAGTGCCGGCCGAACCACCGATCCAGTCGCGAGCCGGCGTCGCCGGCCGCCACGACCATCGTGCGTACCCCGGGCCGCTCCGCGCCTTGCGTCATGCGGCGCAACCTAATGGGCTTTGCGGGTATGCGAAACCGCCGACGATCCACCGGTCGGGGGACCTTTCTCTCGCCGCACGCTACAAGGTTGGCGATGGAACGCTGGTCGTTCGACACGCTCACCTTCGAACACCCGACGGCGTCCCGACCGGCGCAGGTCGAGGGATTGCTCACGCTGCCCGCCGCCACCCCCGCGCCGGCGATGGTGCTGCTGACCAGCAGCGCGGGCGTGCAACGGCATCGCGAACACTACTACGCCGCTTCGCTGGCCCAGGCCGGGGTGGCAAGCCTGATCGTGGACAGCTTCACTGGGCGCGGCGTTCGACGCACCGTGGCCAACCAATCGCTGGTCTCGGCCGCCCAGATGGAAGGCGACGCCTTCGCTGCACTCGCCCGCTTGCGCGCCGATCCCCGAATCGACCCGGCGCGGGTCGGCGTGATGGGCGTGTCCAAGGGCGGCGTGGCGACAGTCAACGCCGCGATCGCGGTGCGCCAGACCTGGCGGCGCGGCTTCGACGAGCGGTTCGATGCCCATGTCGCGATCTGCCCCGGCGCCGCCGCCCAGCACCGCACGGCCGCGACGCTCGGCCGGCCGATGTTCCTGATGCTCGGCCGGCACGACGACTACACGCCGGCCGAACTCGCGATCGGCTATGCCCAGCGCATGCGCGCCGCCGCGCCAGCCGACATCCGGATCAAGGTCTACGGCGCGCACCATGGTTGGGAGTCGCTGGGGCCGGTGGTCGCCATTCGCGATGCCGAGAACTGGTCCGCCTGCGTGCATTTCATCGAGGATGACGGAAGTCACTTCGTGCCGGCGCTGGGCCGCGCGCTGCCCGAGCCCGAGTTCCAGACCTGGGCGCGCGCCCATTGCGTGCGGCGCGGCGCACACGCGGGTGGCGGGACGCCGGAACTGCGCGAACGCGCGACCGCCGATCTGCTGGGCTTCCTGCGCGATATCGGCTTCGCGAGGTGACCGCCCCTCAACCGCGACGGTCGCGCAGCTTCTTCCAGTACTCGAGTCGCTTCAGGACCTCGCGCTCGAAGCCGCGTTCGACGGGGCGATAGAACTCCTCCCGCGCCATGCCGTCGGGAAAGTAGTTCTGGCCCGAGAAGGCGTCCTCCGCGTCATGGTCGTAGGCGTAGCCCTTGCCGTAGCCCAGCTCCTTCATGAGCCGGGTGGGCGCATTCAGGATATGCATCGGCGGCGCGAGCGATCCGTGCGTGCGCGCGGCACGACGCGCCGCGGAAAGTGCGGTGTAGGCGGCGTTCGATTTGGGCGCGGTCGCGAGATAGATGACGGCCTGCGCGATCGCGAGCTCGCCCTCTGGCGAGCCCAGCCGGTCGTAGGTCTCCCAGGCCGCCAGCGTCTGCGGTAGCGCCTGCGGATCGGCCATGCCGATATCCTCGGCGGCGAAGCGCACCAGCCGGCGGGCGACATACTTGGGGTCCTCACCCCCCTCCAGCATGCGTGCGAGCCAGTAGAGCGCGGCATCGACGTCGGAACCGCGCAGCGACTTGTGCAGCGCGCTGATGAGATTGTAGTGCGCCTCCTGCGCCTTGTCGTAGAGCGGCGCGCGCTTCTGCAGGAGGCGCGTCAGCATCTCGGACGCGAGCGGCGCCGTCTCGCCGCTCTGCGCCAACTGTTCGGCAAGACCGATCAGATAGCGGCCATCACCATCGGCCATGGCGAAGAGCGCCGTGCGGCCCGTCTCGTCGAGCGGCAGCGCCCGGCCAAGTGTCGCCTCGACCCGTCCCAGCAGCGTCGCCAACGCCGCTTCGTCGAGCCGTCGCAGCACCATCACCTGGCAACGCGACAGGAGCGCGGCGTTCAGTTCGAAGGACGGATTTTCCGTGGTCGCGCCGACCAGCGTGACCGTGCCGTCCTCGACAAAGGGCAGGAAGCCGTCCTGCTGGGCGCGATTGAAGCGGTGGATCTCATCCACGAACAGAAGCGTGCCGCGTCCATCGCGGCGGCGCTGACGGGCCGCCTCGAAGATCTTGCGCAGATCCGCGACGCCGGAAAACACCGCCGACAGCGGTTCGAAATGCAGGCCCACGGCCTCGGCAAGCAGCCGCGCGATGGTGGTCTTGCCGCAGCCGGGCGGCCCCCACAGCACGAGGGATCCCAGCCGCCGCGCCGCCAACATGCGGCCGAGCGGCCCGTCGGCGCCCAGGAGGTGGGCCTGTCCCAAGATGTCGCCCAGCGTCCGCGGCCGCAGTCGCTCGGCGAGCGGCACGGGGGCAAGCGACGAGAACAGCTCGGCGGGCATGCCGCGACGGTACGGCTGAATGCGCCGGAAGGGAACCGGCGCGGGCCGTGTTCCTCACCTGAACTGGATGGTCGAGAT
The DNA here is from genome assembly GCA_016870115.1 of Alphaproteobacteria bacterium. Lineage (GTDB taxonomy): Bacteria > Pseudomonadota > Alphaproteobacteria > Reyranellales > Reyranellaceae > VGCH01. The sequence goes on from VGCH01000009.1 coordinate 82,988, forward strand.
CATCTCGCCGCGCGCGATGCGGGCGTTGGCGAGACCCTCGGTCGCCCGTTGGCGCAGTTCGGCGACCGAGCGCACGTCCTGGCCGTTGACGCCCACCACCATGTCGCCGGGCCGCAGGAAGCGCGCGGCGAAGGAGCCAGGTCGCACGTCCATCACCACGATGCCGGGCCGCCAGTCCGCAAGGCCCATCTCCTCGGCAACAGCCGCCGACATGTTGGCGACGGTCGCGCCGCCGAACGGCTGACGGCCGTCCAGCGTGGTGCGATCGCGTGGCGGGTCCTCCGGCGGCGCCGCGAGCGGCACCCGAAGGGTCGCTTCCCGGCCCTCGCGAATGACCTTGAGCGGCACGGTCTGGCCGACCGAGACCGTCGCGAGACGGAAGCGCAGACCGCCGGCGTCATCCACGGGTTGGTCGTTCAGACCCACGATCACGTCGCCCCGGCGCACGCCGCCGCGCGCGGCCGGGCCGCCCGGGAACACGTCCTTCACGATGAGACCCGCCGGTCGCGGCAAGCCGAGGCCCTGGGCGAGATCGGCGGTCACGGGCTGCATGGAGATGCCGAGCCAGGGTCGCACGATGCGGCCGCCCTGTTCACCGGTCGAGATCATGCGGTTCACGATATTGGTCGGCACCGCGAAGCCGATGCCGATCGAGCCGCCGGACTGCGAGTAGATCGCGGTGTTGATGCCGATCAATCGACCATCCAGCGACACCAGCGCGCCGCCGGAGTTGCCCGGATTGATCGCCGCGTCGGTCTGGATGAAGAAGCTCGCGTCGCCAATGCCGCCGGCACTGCGGGCGAGCGCCGAGACGATGCCCGACGTCACGGTCTGGCTGAGGCCGAACGGATTGCCGATCGCGAGCACGATGTCGCCGACCTCGATCGAGTCGGAGTCGCGCAGTTCCATCGCCGGAAAGCGCTGGCCCTCGCCGTCGATGCGCAGGAGCGCGAGGTCGTAACGCTCATCCATCGCCACCAGTCGCGCCTCGAACTCGCGGCGGTCGGCCAGCACGACCTTGATCTCGTCGGCACCCTTCACGACATGCGCGTTCGTTACGATCAGCCCGTCGACCTTTACCAAGACGCCTGAGCCCAGCGAATTCTGCCCGCGATCGCCCGGCATGGGCATGCCCGGGATCAGCATGCGGCGCTGCTGCGGCGCGGCCTTGGAGGTGTAGATGTTCACCACCGCCGGCGAGGCGCGCTTCACGACGGAAGCGTAGGAATACGCAAGATCGGCCCGCGCGCTGGGCAGGGGCTGGGCCTGCGCCGGCGCGACCAGCGCCACCGCCAGCAAGGCCGCTGCCGTCAGGATCGTCATCGCCGTCTGCCGTCTCATGGTCCGCGAGCTCCCCGATGCGGGCGGAATGTGTCGATACAACCCCGGCAATTCAAGGGCCACCGCAACACTGGCATGGCGGTTGCACGTATCCGGCCGTCGCGCCCCGTTCTTGGGGCAGCCCCGCGGAGTGCCCGATGAAGAAACTGTCCCGTCGTTCCGTCCTCGCCGGCGCCTCGATCGCCGCCACCGGGCTGGCCGCACCCGCCGTTCAGGCGAGCCCCGGCTGGCCGGGACGAGGCCCGATCCGTCTGATCGCGACCTTCCCGCCGGGCGGCACCGCCGACACCATCTCGCGTATCCTCGCCCCCAAGCTGACGGCCGGTTTGGGCCAGCAGATCCTGGTCGAGAACCGGCCGGGTGCGGGCGGCACGATCGGCACCGACATGGCCGCCAAGGCGCCCGGCGACGGCTATACGCTCGTGATGTCCCATGCCTCGCCGATGGGCATCGCGCCCGGAATCTATCCAAAGCTCCCCTACGATGTGAGCCGCGACTTCACCCACATCACGCTGATCGGGCACACCCCGAACATCCTGATTGTGCCCGCCGACTCGCCCTACAAGACTCTCGCCGACTACGTCGCCGCGGCCAAGGCGAAGCCCGACAGCATCGCCTTCGGCAGCTCCGGCGTCGGCTCCAACACCCACCTGATGGGCGAGCTGCTGTCCAGCCTGGCCGGCGTCAAGCTGAAGCATGTGCCCTATCGCGGGTCGGCACCGTCGCTGCAGGACATGCTGGCGGGCGCCATCCCCTCGATGTTCGATCCGATCACCACGAACGTGCCGCACATCAACTCGAACAAGGTCCGCATGCTGGCGATCAGCTCGGAGAAGCGGATCGCGATGTACCCCGACACCCCGACCTTCGCCGAGCAGGACTTCCCGCAGCTGATCACGTCCACCTGGGTCGGCATCTCCGGCCCGAAGGGCATGGCGCCCGAGGTCGTGACGCGCCTGTTCGACGAACTGCACAAGGCCTTCAAGGCGCCGGAAGTGATGGAGCGCTTCAAGGAGGTCGTGCTGCTGCCCACCGACAAGCCGATGTCGTCCGCCGACTACGGCAAGTTCATCGCCGAGTTCGCCGCGCGATGGGCCGCCGTCAGCAAGGGCGCCGGTATCTCGCTCGAGCTCGGCTGACGGGACCGCCCGCGGTTCCCGCTCAACCCGGTCCGCTCTAGCCGCACCTCGAGTAGCCGCAGCTCAGGCAGACGTCACACCCTTCCTGGCGCGACAGCGCCGGCTGGCCGCACTGCGGACACTGGCCGGGCAGCGGCCCCTCGCCGACCGCGACGCGACACGCCAGCGCCTTGGGCGACGCCGTGTCGACCTTCGTCAGGAATCCGATCTCGACCAGGTGCCGCTCGATCACGTCGCCGATCGCGGCCAGCAGCGAGGGCACATAGCGGCCCCCCATCCAGTGGCCGCCGCGCGGATCGAACACCGCCTTCAACTCCTCGACCACGAATGAGACATCGCCGCCGCGCCGGAACACGGCCGAGATCATGCGTGTGAGCGCCACCGTCCAGGCGTAGTGCTCCATGTTCTTGGAATTGATGAAGATCTCGAACGGGCGGCGGCGGCCATCCTGCAGGATGTCGTTGATGGTGATGTAGATCGCGTGGTCGCTGCCCGGCCACTTGGTCTTGTAGGTGCGCCCGGGCAGATCGAGCGGGCGATCGAGCGGCTGGGCGATATAGACGACCTCCGCCTCGCGCGGTGCCGCCACGGGTGCGAGCTTGGCCGGCGCGGTGACGGCGGGTGTCGCCACCGGCTCCAGCACCGCGCCGGTGACGTCGTTCGGCCGATAGGTCGTGCAGCCCTTGCAGCCCAGCCGATAGGCCTCGGTGTAGACGCTCTTGAAATCCTCGAAGGAGATGTCGCGCGGCAGGTTGATCGTCTTGGAGATCGAACTGTCGACGAATGCCTGCGCCGCCGCCTGGATCGCGAGGTGGTCGGCGGGCGCCAGAGCCTGGGCATCGACGAACAGCTCGGCGGGCGGCGTCGCCTCTCCCCGCAACGACTTCCAGCGACGCAGCGCCTGGCTCTCGACCAGCTCCTCGCTGCGCGTGCCGTCGGGCTGCAACACATGACGGCGATGGGCGAACGCGAAGACCGGTTCGATGCCGGAGGAGACATTGTCGGCGAGCAGCGAGATGGTGCCGGTCGGCGCGATCGAGTTCAGCAGCGCATTGCGCAGGCCGTAGCGGCCGATCGCGGCACGCACTTCCTCCGGCAGACCGCGCACCGTCTCGCCGCCGAGGAACGGCCCGCGTCGGAACTCCGGGAAACTCCCCTTCTCCGCCGCGAGATCCGCCGAGGCGAGATAGGACAGGCGCTGCACCTCGCCGAGCCAGGTCCGTGTCAGCGCGACCGACTCCGGAGAGCCATAGCGGGTGTTGCAGTAGAGCAGCGCATCGGCGAGCCCGGTGACGCCGAGCCCGATTCGACGCTTGGCCTTGGCCTCGCTCTCCTGCTGCGGCAGCGGAAAGCGCGAGACGTCGATCACGTTGTCGAGCATGCGCACGGCCAGCGGCACCAGCCGTTCCAGCGCGTCGCTGTCGAGCCGCGCTTGGGGCGTGAAGGGATCGCGCACCAGCGACGCGAGATTGATCGAGCCCAGCAGGCACGCGCCGTAGGGCGGCAGGGGTTGCTCGCCGCACGGATTGGTCGCGTGGATCGTCTCGCAGTAGGCGAGGTTGTTCGCGGCGTTCACACGGTCGATGAAGATGACGCCCGGTTCCGCGCAGTCGTAGGTCGCGCGCATCAGCCGGTCCCACAGGGCGCGGGCGCGCATGGTCTTGTAGGTGCGGCCGGCGAACACGAGCGGCCACTCGGCGTCGTCCTTCACCGCCGCCATGAACTCATCGGTCGCCAGCACCGACAGGTTGAAGTTGCGCAGCCGGCCCGGTTCGCGCTTGGCGTCGATGAAGTCCTCGATGTCGGGATGATCGCAGCGCAGCGTCGCCATCATGGCGCCGCGACGCGAGCCCGCGCTCATGATGGTGCGGCACATGGCGTCCCACACATCCATGAAGGAGAGCGGGCCCGAGGCGTCGGCGCCGACGCCGCGCACCGGTGCGCCCTTGGGCCGGAGCGTCGAGAAATCGTGTCCGATGCCGCCGCCCTGCTGCATCGTGAGCGCGGCCTCGCGCAGCCCCTGGAAGATGCCCGACATGTCGTCGGGGATGGCGCCCATCACGAAGCAGTTGAACAGCGTCACGCTGCGGCCGGTGCCGGCGCCCGCGATCACCCGCCCGGCCGGCAGGAACTTGAACCCGGCCAGCGCCTCCTCGAAGCGACCCGCCCATAGCGCCGGCTCCCGCTCGGGCGCCGCGAGGGCGCGCGCCACCCGCGCCCAGGTGGCCCTGAGGTCGGCGTCCTCCGACCCCGACTCGCTCCGGTAGCGATACTTCATGTCCCAGATGCGCTGGGAAAGCGGCGACCATTCCATGGTCGAGAAGTATGCCCCTGCGGACGCGATATCAACAGGTTTGTTCACAGTCTGTTCCGCTCATAGACAGGCGTCTCAAAGTGTCGATCTGGTGTCGATTTCAACACATACCCCTCGACAGGCTTAAGTTCTTGAAAAGGAATGGAATTCACCCATTCGGTGTCGCGATTTCTGTCGAAAAGTCGCGCTCTCCGCGGTGTCGAAAACGGTCGCGGTCGCGCTCGATCTCGCGATCGAGCAGGTCCAGTTGATGCACAATGCGGCGGTCGTTGATGGTCGGGCCGGCCCAGATCGCGGACCGCTGCCGGCCACGCGCCCGCGCGATCAAGACGGCGTCGGTGCAGGCCTGGGCAAAGCCCGGCACGGTGCGTCGCCAGTAGTAGGGTGTTATCCGATCAACGCCCACAATCGCCGCCGCCTCGTTGGCGAATCCCGATCGGGCCAGCGCCACGATGTAGGCCTGATATTGCTCTCTCTTTGAGCGAAACCGCCGCTTGATGTAGCGAAGTGCGTCGGGGTCGGGGCGGGTCATCAGTGATCTCCAGTTGCGACCGTCTCCTATCATATTTCCTATATGACTATCAAGCAACGCACCCCTGGTACGATGAGGGTACGGCGGTGGCGCGGCGCGCTCCCCGCGAGCTTCGGTCGAGACGGCAAGCCCGCCGCCGCGCTACCAAGGGCGCATGAGCTCCGCCCCCACCGCCTCGTTCGGCCGCGTCACCGTCTTTTTCGGCGACAAGAACGGCAAGTATCCCGACGGCAACCAGGTGATCGTCGCCGGCAGCGACAGCCGCGCGGCGTTCGACACGCCGCTGGTCGCCAATCGCATTGGGCCGGACTTCACCGCCACGGACCTGGTGGTGATGGGGCATGTGCACGAGGACCACATGGCGGGGCTGCACCTCGTGCCCCGGGCGGAAGTGCATGTGCACCGGGGCGATCTCGCGGCGGCGCGCAGCTGGGAGGGAATGGCGGCGCATTTCGGCGTCCGACCCGAGCGGCTGCCCGCGATGCACGCCAACATCGCCAAGAAGTTCCACTACGCGCCGCGGCCGGACGCGATCGGCTACGACGATGGCGCGGTGTTCGAGTTGGGCGGCAGTCGCATCCGGGCGATCCACATGCCCGGCCACACGCGCGGCCATTGCGTGCTGCTGGTCGAGCCCGAGGGCGTGGCGTTCATCGGCGATATCGATCTCACCGGCTTCGGCCCCTACTACGGCGACGCCACGTCAGACTTGGGCGATTTCCGCCGCAGCCTCGCGCGACTGCCCGATATCGAGGCCAAGGTGTGGGTCACCTCGCACCACCGCGGCGCCTATGTCGAGCGCGAACACTTCCTGCGCGACCTCGCGGCCTTCGCCGCCAAGATCGACGAGCGCGAGCGCACATTGCTGGGGTGGCTGAAGGAGCGTCCGATGACGCTCGACGAGATGGTCGCGCGCCGACTGCTCTATCCCGCGCACATCCAGGAGGTCTGGGTCGACGACGCCGAACAGCGCACGATCGAGCTGCATCTGGCGGAGATGGCGGCAGCAGGCTCCGTCGCCATCGATCAAGGGATGTGGCGCGCCACCTGACAGGGCGGGCGTGGCCAGGACCGGTGCCCGGGGATTTCTGATAGAGCCGGCACGGTAGGCCGATGAGCGAGGCATCGACGCGATCGCCTGCCCACCAGACGCTGGACTTGGTGCGGCGGGAGCGTCATCGATGCAGCGCAGTCCGGAGAGCAGCCATCGTGGTCAGGTGCACCCCGATCCACCCGACGCGCCCGACAACGGCGAGCCTGGTTGCCGTTGTCGCCCTCGCCGCGATCTTGGCGCTTGTCTTGGTGTCGACAGGCGCGCGAGCCCAGGGCGGCACCTGGTTCCAGGAGGATCAGTGCGCACGCGCCGGTTGGCGGCCCGCCGAGGTCGAGGCGGCCGGGTTGCGGCGGCGTCTGCTGTGGCGCGGTCCGGGCGGCCCGTGGACCCAGGGTGCGCTGCTCGTGCTGCATGGCGGCGGCGGGCATCACTTCCAGTATTGCGTCGCCAACGCCGCGATCGTGGAGCCGCAGGTCCGCTTCGCCGAGGCGGCGGTGGCGGCAGGCTTCGGCGTGTTGCTGCTTGAGTCGTCGGACCGCGTCACCGACCGCGAGGGCCGCGCCTGTGGCAAGGTCTGGGACGATGAGGTGCGCGACCGACCCAATCTCGACCTGCCCTTCCTTGCGGCGGTGATCGGCACGGTCGTTCCCGGGCTGCGGCCCGCCGGCAGCCGGCGGGCGGTGTTCCTCGCGGGCCATTCCTCGGGCGGCTACATGACGGTTCGGACCGCCACCCACTTCGGCGACCGGATCGCCGCCTTCGCGCCGGTCGCGAGCGGCGATCCCTATGGCTGGCACCGCGTCTGCGTCGCGGGGATGACTCGACGCACGACGGTACATGGAGCGGGCTTCGACAACGAGACGCTGAAGCGTATCGATGAACCCGACGCCTGCGCGGCGCCGGCCTATCCCAACGGCAAGCCGTGGGACGACGCGGGGTCCGCGCGCAAACCGGCCTTCCGGGCGTTTCGCCACCGGCAAGATGCGATCAACGACGTCTCGTGCAGCCGCAAGGTCGAGGCGCAGTTGCGCACACGCGGCTATCCGGCGGCGCCGTCCTTCGAGCTGGACGACAACGACCGGCGCAGCTTCGCCAACCATCTGTGGCTGGATGCCTACACGCGCCCGCTCCTCGAGTTCTTCGCCGAGCGACGGCACGACAGGCCTTAGCGCTACGCGAACCCGACCGTTCGACCCGCCGCCAAGACCGCGAGCCAGAGAAACGCCGATACCGCCGCGCCGAGGCGCACGCCGGGCGAGATCTCGCCGCCGCCGAGCGCGCGGGCGAAGGCGGCGCTGCGCTGCAGGAGCAGGACGTTCGCGAGCGCGGCCGCCAGCAGAACGAGCTTGGTCTGGAAGGCGGGGTTGGCGAGATACTCGGCGGGCTTGGCGCTCAGCATCAGGACACCGGTCGCGGCCGCGAGGCCCAGGCCACAGGCGGCCACGCGGCGGAGGAAGGGTCCGAGATCGGCCAGAGGCAGGCTGCGCGCGACACCCATCAGCCGCAGATCGAGCGGCACGATGGCCCCCACCAGCAGGGCGAGCCCCAGCACATGGCAGGCATTGGCGATCAGCCAGGCGAGCGCGGACTCGCGCACGAGGCGCCCGCCGGGCCAGTCAGCAAACGTCGCCAGCACCGCGTTCCAGTCGGCCGCCGACATCGCCAGTGCCTGGCGCTCAGTTCGAGCGGATGCGCTCGGGATAGAGATCGTAGGTGCGACCGGCGACCGTGACCCGGACGGCCTTCATGTGCAGCTTGGTCTTGTCGAGATGACGGTTACCCAGCGCCACGATGGTGTCGCCAGCCTTGGCCGAAGCCTGCGTGAAGCCAGAGCGTTCGGTCTGGAAGGGATTGCCGAGCTCGACAAACCAGACGCCGTCGGTCGCCTGGACATGCATCGAGGGATGCGGCGGCGCCATCGATAGCGATTGCACGGTGCCGGTCAGCGTCGCCTGCTCGCCCTCGGCCCACGCCCAGCCGTGATGGGCGCGGGCGGATGACGCGAGCGCGGTGGAAGCGGCGGCGCCACTGAACGCAAGCTGTGCGGCGCGACGGCGGGTGAGTCGGATCGGCATGGGCGGCTCCGGACGGTGTGGCGTGGTCGCGGAGTCTGGACCCAGGCCACGGGAATTGTCGAGGGTGGGATTCCCCACGCTGTCACGCGGGGGCGCAGCCCGAGGTCCTTCGCTGAAACTCTGGAAGACAGCCGGGCTTGTCCCGGCGCACGAAACGCCTCGCCCGGCCCGCCGAGGCCCATCACGCGTCGTCGGCGTCGGGGCGATTCTCGGGTTCGTTTTCCTCGCGGGCCCAATCGAACATCTCCCGCGCAACCTTGCGACATCCCTCCAGGTCCATCCAGCCGCCCTCCTCCGGATCGTAGACCAGCACGTCGCAACGCCGGATCAAGGCGGCGGCGATCGCGTAGGCCGCGCCGCCTTCCTGCGCCAAGCTGCTCCACCAGAAGAGAACGTGGCGGTCGCGCCCGCCCAGCCGGCCGAGAATCTCCGGATCATCGGCCAACGCCCCCTCGACGGTGTCGGAAATCACCATCTGCACGCCGCAGTGGCGCTCGGCGAACTCAACGGGCCAGTACCCGTCCGCCTCGCTGAGTTCGTGGGGCACGACCGCCGGAAATCCGACGGCGGCGAGCGCCTCTGCGAGGTCTGCGCGACTGACATCGACGGGCGACTTCAGGAAGGCATAGAGGTTGAGTGACATGAAACACCTCGCAACGAGATGATACTCGTATGACGTGTTTTTTGCTTTGGAAACGTATCAATGGTTGTATTTTGAGGGGGCCTCGGCGACGAGGCGCGCGGTGGCGGTCTCGATGCGCTCGCGCAGCGTCGCCATGAAGGTGTCGCGATCGAGGCCCGGCGGGATGGGATCGAGGATCTCGACGTGATGCGGCCCGGCGCGCTTCAGGAACTTGCGGCGCGGCCAAAAGAGGCCAGAGTTGAGCGCGACCGGCACGACCGGCACGCCAAGCTGGCGATAGAGCGCCACGATTCCTGCATGGTAGGGCAGCGTGCCGCCGACCGGCGTGCGCGTGCCCTCGGGGAAGATGAGAATCGGCCGTCCATCGGCGACGGCGGCCTTGGCGTCGCGCACCATGCCGCGAAGGGCGCTGGCGCCGGCCGAGCGTGCAACGGCAATGCTGCCGGCGCGCGCCATCGCCTGCCCGACGATCGGGATGTAGAGCAGTTCGCGCTTCAGCACGATCGCGGCGCCCGGAAAGATGCCGACGAAGGCGAGCGTCTCCCATGTCGACTGGTGCTTGGCCGCGATCAGCACCGGGCCCGCAGGCAGACGCTCGCGGCCGCGTACCCGCCAGGTGATGCCACAGGCGAGCGTCGCCCAGCCCACGGTGAAGTCGCCCCACAGCCGCGCCCAGGCGAGCACCCAACGGCGCGGCGCCAGCAGCAGCGGCAGGCCGAGGATCGCGATGGTGGCGCTGCCGACATAGAAGCCGACATTGAACAGGAGCGAACGCAGGAACGTCATGGCGCAGATTCACGGGATTGCCCCACGCCCGCCGCGTTCGGCGGTTCGCGGCAGCCGCCAGACGAGAGGCAGCGGGAATGACAAGCGGCCCGCAGGAGCGTCCGGTCGACGGGACGGGCGGTCATTGTGGACAGGTCATCGTGTGCATTGCTTGTGCGGCTATTCTTGGTGTCCTAAGGTGTCCACGCAAGCACATCTAGTGGGGACAGCCCCGCTCCATGCAGATCGAATATCCTAACTGCCAGGCCCGCTACACGGTGGAGCCGGCGGCGCTCGGCCCTGAGGGCCGGACGGTACAGTGTTTCCGCTGCAACCACCGTTGGTTCCAGGCGGTCGAGCCGCCGCCGTTCGCGGAGCCGGAGGAGTATGCGCCGGAGGAGCGTCCGGTGCCGGACTTCGTTATCCGTCCGCAGAGCTATGGCGCGTCGGTGCCGGCGATCGCCGAGCGGCGCGAGATGCCAAGCTGGCTGAAGGTGCTGGTGGGGCTCTTGCTGCTGGTTGGCGCCGTCGGCGGCGGCGTCTGGGCGTTCAAGGACGACATCGCACCGTTCCTGCCGCCCGAGGTCGCCTCGATGCTGGGCGTCGACGTGAAGCCCGCCGCGCCACCGGCGCCGCCGCGCGCCGCGCCGCCCCCCACTCCGGCTCCTCCGCCGCAGGCCCGGCCGCAGCCGGCGCCGGTTCAGCCGGCACCGGCACCGGCCCCGACGCAGGCTGAACCGTCGCGCGGCCGGCTCGAGGTCGACATGGCGGCGAGCAAGATCGACGTGCTGGACGGCCGCTATGTGGTCCGCGGCGAGATCGTCAATCGAGGCGGCGCGCCGGCCATGACACGCACCTTGCGGATCGTGTTCAAGAAGGACGCCGATGTGCTGGGCGAGCGCGCCTATCCGCTGATCGAAGGACCGATCCCGCCGGGCGCGCGGCGCCCCTTCAGTCAGGTGCTGGACGATCCGCCGGCGGGCACGACCGACATCGTGCCGGCGATCGAGTAGGCTGTCAGCCATGCCCGACCGTCCCAGCGTTGCCGTCCGCTTTTCCGCCGCCGAGATCGCCGCCCGCGTCGAGGAGATGGCCGAGGAGATGTCGGGCAAGCTGCCGCCTGAGACTCTGGTGGTCTCGGTCCTGAAGGGCAGCTTCGTCTTTGCCGCCGACCTGATCCGCGCGCTGTCGCGGCGCGGCGCCAATTGGTCGATGGATTTCCTCACGCTGTCGAGCTACGGCAGCGGCACCGAAAGCTCGGGCAAGGTGCGCATCGTTCGTGACATCGTGGACGAGGTGCGGGGTCGCGAGCTGTTGCTGGTCGACGATATCCTGGAGTCGGGGCTGACGCTGTCCTTCGCGCGCGACCTGCTGCTGGAGCGCGGCGCCTCGCGGGTGTCGATCTGTGCCCTGCTCGACAAGCGCGGCAAGCGGCGTACGAAGATCGAGGCCGACTGGGTCGGCTTCCAGGTCGGCGACGAGTTCGTCGTCGGCTATGGCCTCGACTGGGCCCACAAGTTCCGCGGCTTGCCCTACATCGGCACGATCGAGAAGTAGCGGCAGCGCCGCCCCTCCCCGGCAAATTCGGAGAGAGGGGTGTGAAGGGGAGCGGCTGTGGTAAGACGGGGTGTCAATGAACCCCGAGGAAACACCATGAGCGACGCCGTTCTTCGTTCCAGCCAGGGCCGCATCGGCATCCTGACGATCAACAATCCGCCGGTGAATGCGCTCGCCGCGGCGGTGCGCGACGGCATCAAGGCCGGCATCGAGGCGATGGGCGCCGATCCCGCCATCGAGGCGATCGTGCTGATCGGCGGTGGCCGGACCTTCATCGCCGGCGCCGACATCCGCGAGTTCGGCAAGCCGCCGTCGGGCGCCAATCTGAACGACGTGATCGCGACCATCGAGAATTGCCCCAAGATCGTCGTGGCCGCGCTGCACGGAACGCCGCTGGGCGGCGGGCTGGAGACTGCGCTGGGCGCGCACTACCGCGTGTCGCTGAAGTCCACGCGCGTGGGCCTGCCGGAAGTGCATCTCGGGCTGCTGCCGGGCGCCGGCGGGACCCAGCGCCTGCCGCGTCTGGCCGGCGCCAAATACGCGCTCGACGCCATGATCTCGGGCCGCCACATCCCCGCTCCGGAGGCGCAGAGCAAGGGCATCATCGACGCCCTCGTCGACGGCGCCTCGCAGGAGGAGCTGCTGAAGGGCGCGATCGCCCATGCCGAGATGCTGGTGGCGCAGAAGGCGCCGCGGGTGCGGGTGCAGGACCGCAAGGTGACGCTGGAGTCGCCGGACCTGTTCGAGACCACGAAGAAGGACATCGCGCGACGGGCGCGCGGCTTCAAGGCGCCGTGGAGCATCATCGAGTGCGTGCGCGCCGCCGCCGAGGCCAAGAGCTTCGACGAGGGCATCAAGCGCGAACGCGAGCTGTTCGTCGAGCTGCTGACCTCCTCGGAGTCGGCGGCGCAGCGGCACTATTTCTTCGCCGAGCGCGAGGCGGCCAAGGTGAAGGACGTCCCGGCCGAGACCAAACAGGGCGAGATCAAGAGCGCCGGCATCATCGGCGCCGGCACGATGGGCGGCGGCATCGCCATGAACTTCGCCAATGCGGGCATCCCGGTCACCATCCTGGAAGCCGAACAGGCGGCTCTCGATCGCGGACTGAAGACCATCCGCACCAACTACGAGAACACCGCCAAGCGGGGCGGCATGAAGGCCGAGGATGTCGAGAAACGCATGGCGCTCATCACGCCGACGCTGTCCTACGACGGGCTGAAGGATTGCGACGTCGTGATCGAGGCGGTGTTCGAGACGATGGAGGTGAAGGAGGCGGTGTTCAAGAAGCTGGACGCCGTCGCCAAGCCGGGCGCGATCCTCGCCACCAACACCTCGGGTCTCGACGTCAACCAGATCGCCTCCTACACCAAGCGGCCGCAGGACGTGATCGGTATGCACTTCTTCTCGCCGGCCAACGTGATGAAACTGCTGGAGAACGTGCGCGGAAAGGCGACCTCGAAGGAGACGATCGCCACCGTCATGTCGCTCTCCAAGCGGATCGGGAAGATCCCGGTGCTGGTCGGCGTCTGCGAGGGCTTTGTCGGCAACCGCATGCTTCGCATGCGCGGCATCCAGGCGGCCTACATGCTCGAGGAAGGTGCGCTGCCGCAGCAGATCGACAAGGTGGTGTTCGACTACGGCTTCCCGATGGGCCCCTTCGCGATGAGCGACCTCGCCGGCAACGACGTGGGCTGGCGCATCCGGCAGGGCAAGAAGGAGAAGGAAAAGCGCAACGTGCGCTACACCGGCTACATCGCCGACGCGATATGCGAGCTCGGCCGCTTCGGCCAGAAAACCGGCGCGGGCTACTACAAGTACAATCTGCCCGACCGCACGCCGGTGCCCGATCCCGAGGTCGAGAAGATCATCGAGGAGACGTCGAAGAAGCTCGGCATCACCCGTCGCGCCTTCACCGACCAGGAGATCCTGGAGCGCTGCTTCTATCCGATGGTGAACGAGGGCGCGAAGATCCTGGAAGAAGGAATGGCGCAGCGCGCGCTCGACATCGACGTGATCTGGGTGAACGGCTACGGCTGGCCGGTCTATCGCGGCGGGCCGATGTGGTGGGCCGACAACGTGGTTGGCCTCAAGACCATCCACGACGCGCTGCTGAAGTACCGCGACCTCACCGGCGACCCGTTCTGGGAGCCGGCGGCCCTGCTGAAGCGCCTGGTCGCCGAAGGCAAGAAATTCGCCTCGGTATAGCCAACGCGCCGGGGCGCGCCTGTGGAGAGGCGCGCTCCCCTGCGGCGCCCGGATGACACCGTCCGGGAAAAGCCCTAGGTTCCGCCGTCTGAATTGGAGGAGAAGAAAATGGCCGATGCCGTCATCGTTTCAACCGCCCGCACGCCGATCGGCAAGGCGTTCCGCGGCGTCTTCAACGACACCCATGGCGCCGAGATGGGCGCCCATGTGATCAAGCACGCCGCCGAGCGCGCCAAGGTCGATCTGGCCGAGATCGAGGACGTGATCATGGGCTGCGCGGCGCCGGAAGGCACCACCGGCTCGAACGTCGCGCGTGTCTCGGCGATGCGCGCCGGCGCGCCGGTCTCGGTGTCGGGCGTGACGGTGAACCGCTTCTGCTCGTCGGGTCTGCAGACGATCTCGATGGCCGCCCAGCGCGTGCTGGTCGACAAGGCGACCGTAGTGATCGGCGGCGGCCTCGAGTCGGTGTCGCTGGTCCAGGGTGGCGGCGGCAACAAGCACCGGCTGGTGAATCCCTGGGTGCAGCAGCACGTGCCCGGCATCTATCACGCCATGATCACCACCGCCGATACGGTGGCGGGCCGCTACAACATCAGCCGCCAGTACCAGGACGAGTATTCGCTGCAGAGCCAGCTGCGCACCGCGGCGGCCCAGCAGGCCGGCAAGTTCGACGACGAGATCGTGCCGATGGAAACCGAGATGGTGGTGACCGACAAGGCCACCGGCGAGACCTCGAAGAAGAAGACCAAGCTCACCAAGGACGAAGGCAACCGCGCCGACACCACGATGGAGGGTCTCTCCAAGCTTGTGCCGGTGATGGGTCCCGACAAGTGGATCACCGCCGGCAACGCGAGCCAGCTGTCCGACGGCGCATCGGCCGCCGTGGTGATGAGCGACGCCGAGGCCGCGCGCCGCAACCTGAAGCCGCTCGGCATCTACAAGGGCCTCGTGGTGGCGGGCTGCGAGCCCGACGAGATGGGCATCGGCCCGGTCTATGCCATCCCGAAGCTGCTCAAGCGCTTCAACCTCAAGATGGACGACATCGACCTGTGGGAGCTGAACGAGGCCTTCGCGGTGCAGGTGCTCTACTGCCGCGACAAGCTCGGCATTCCCAACGACAAGCTGAACGTCAATGGCGGGTCGATCTCGATCGGCCATCCCTTCGGCATGACCGGCGCGCGTTGCGTCGGCCACGCCCTGATCGAGGGCCGCCGGCGCAAGGCCAAGAACGTCGTCGTCACGATGTGCATCGGCGGCGGCATGGGCGCGGCCGGCCTGTTCGAGGTCGTGCACTGAACGAACGCGCGCTGCGCGGGATCGACACGAGGGCGGGGCCGCAAGGTCCCGCCCTTTTTCGTTGCACGGCGGCGCGCGGCCCAGAGAGCTCGCCGTCGCGACCTGCTACACTGGTTGGATGTTCAGCCATGTCTTCGTCGGTACCAACGATTTCCCGCGCGCCTGGGCGTTCTACACCGCTGTGCTGCCCGAGCTCGGTCTTGAGGTGCGCGGCTACGACCCGGCCAAGCCGTGGGGCGGGTTCCAGAAGCCGGGGGGCGGCAGGCCGTTCTTCTGGATCGCGCGGCCGTTCGACGGCGAAGCGGCAGCGCCCGGCAACGGCACGATGACCTCGTTCCTGGCGGCCGACCGCGCGACGGTGGATCGGGTCCACGCCGCGGCATTGGCCGCCGGCGGAACCTGCGAGGGCAAGCCGGGACTGCGCCCGCACTATCACGCGAACTACTACGGCGCCTATTTCCGCGATCCCGACGGCAACAAGCTCAGCGTCGCCTGCCACGATCCGGCATGAGACGGCCGCGCCGGGGCGATCCCGGCGCGGCGCGATCCCTCCTCACGTGATCGAGCGCACGATCGCGAGCGTGGCGTCGGGCTCAGGCCTGACCGTGTAGTCCGGATCGGCCTCGACCGAGCGAACAATGCCCGCCTTGTCGATCACGAAGCGCGACGGCACGGGCAGTTCCCAAGCCGCGTGGCCGGTGTTCTTCGGCAGGTCGATGCCAAAGCTGGCATAGGCGCCGATCAGATCGGTGGGCAGCTCGAACACGAGCCCGAAGGCGCGCGCGATGGCGAGACCCGTGTCCTGGACGATCGGGAACCCAAGCTTGTGCTTCCCGGCAAGACCCGCCGAGAGCGACGCGTTTTCAGGCGAGAACACCACGAGCTCACCGCCCGCATTGCGAATCTCGCTATAGATGGTCTGCAGAGCCTCCAGCTCCGTACGGCAGTAGGGTCACCAATGCCCGCGGAAGAAGGACAGCACCAGAGGACCGCGCCCCAGCAGGTCGCCCGAGGCGATCGCCCGGCCGTCATGTGAGAGGCCCGCGAAGGCAGGCATCATCTGGCCGACCTTGACGATCCGGCCGAGGATCCCCGACGCGCGCAGGTCGGCGGTCGCCCGCTCCATGATCGCCTTGCGCTCGGGGGGAATGCGCGCCGCCGATGCCGCGCGAATGGCATCCAGTTTTTCTTTCAGCGCCATCGGCGCCTCCTTGACTGCGGGCCACGCGAAAAGGGAAGCGCCGCCGGGCCGCGGCCCGGACTCCCGGCAACGCTGTCGTGCGTCAATCCGCGATCGCCCACCGCATGTTGAACGCCTTGCGGCGCCGCGCGGCGGAGCCCTCGACCGGCGCGATCCCGCGACGGACCGCAACCTCCTCGGGCCGCAGTGCCACCTCGTGGTCGCCGCGTGCGAATTGGCTGGGCAACAAGAAGGTCCGAACGCTCATGGTGCGAGCCTCTGCCTGCGCACGGGCTTGGGGAAGCCCTTGCTGCCGGCATATGATCCATACGGTTTTCGTATGAATGGAGGCTCCGATGGACTTGCTGGCACCGATGCGGACCTTCGTGCGGGTGGTCGAGACCGGCAGCTTCACCGCGGTGGCGCGCGAGGCCTCGACCAGTCAGCCGACGATCAGTCGCCAGATCGCGGCCTTGGAAGCGCATCTCGGCGCGCGGCTGCTGACGCGCAGCACCCGGGCGCTCACGCCGACCCAGGACGGCCGCGCCTTCTACGAGCACGCGCGGCGCGCGCTGGAGGCGGTCGGCGAGGCCGAGAACGCAGTCGGCCGGCGCCGGGGACGGCCGAGCGGCACGCTGAAGCTCTCGATCCCAGTCGTGTTCGGCCGCCTGCATGTCGTGCCGCGACTCGGCCGGTTTCTCGCGCGCTATCCCGAGCTCTCCATCGAATTGGCGATGGGCGACGGCTTCGCTGACCTTGTGGAACAGGGCATCGATCTCGCGATCCGGGTTGGCGTCGTCCAGGACCAGGGGCTGGTCGCGCGGCGGATCGGCACGGTGCGACGGTTGGCGGTGGCCGCGCCCTCGTACCTGCGCCGTCGCGGCGCGCCCGATAGCCCGGCCGCCCTGGCGAGCCACGACTGCATTGCCTACACGCGGCTCGCGACCGGCAATCGTTGGCACTTCCAGGGCCGCGACGGGCCGATCGCCGTGGACATCACGGGGCGCTTCGCCACCGACAGCTCGGAGGGCGTACGCGAAGCGGTGCGCGTCGGTCTCGGTGTGGCACTGATCCCCGCCTTTGCGATCTCCGACGAAGTGCGGCGCGGTCGGGTGCGCGTCTTGCTGCGCGACTACGAGCCGACGCCGCTGCCGCTCAGCTTGGTCTATCCCTCGCGCCGATTGGTGCCGCTCAAAGTCCGCGCCATGGCCGACTTCCTCGCTCGTGAGTTCGCGCCGGACGGTCCTGGCAAGGCCCCGCCGACCGAGTCCGGAGGTTAGGGCTCAATAATGAAGAGCGATTGCAGGTTGGCGGGGTCGGTTGATGGCAGATTGATGGGGCGATAGTCGCGGCGGCCCTTCATCCGCTCAACAACAGAGCGATGAAGTCGCGCCCCAAGACTCCCTGACGCAACTGGGTTGATGAAACGCGGCTCGGCCATCGGCAGGTAGCATCCGAGGACGACACGCCGGTCGACCCATTCGCGCAGACCGGCCCACTTGGGAATCACTTCCAGCGGCCACCATCCCCAGGTGAGCGAGTCGTGCTGATCGGCGCTCGGGTCGGGCGCGACGTATCGTCCCGCGGCGCTGGCGGAACCTCGCCCGTCAACGAGCGCGCGCCGGCGCCCGTCACGAACCCGCAAGCCGCACGCCGTCGCCTCGTCGATCATCCACGCGAGCGGCAGCTTGGCCAGGCCGCTCTCCGCTTCGCGGTATCCCCCGCCGATGTCGGAGTGCACGCCCGCAAACCAAACCTGCTTTATGTCCTGCGGTACGCGTTCCTCCGGTGGCGCGAGGGGGCGCGGCAGGTGCTGCTGCGGTTCCACCCAGCCGTTCAGGCGAAACATGCGGCGTCGCTCGTCGATCGCCATGGCGTGTCGAAAGTGGCGGACCGACGGATTGGTCCGCGTGTAGGGAAGCTGCCGCAAACCTGGGAACGGACCGTACCTCCAGGGCACGATGACCGAGGCGACGGTGTCCCAGCACCCGAGAAAGTGAATGGGGGCGGGTCGGGCGCGCGCCATCCGGCGAAATCCCCAGCCCTCCTCCAAAGCACCCTCCGAGCCACGCTTGAAGGCCGTGAGCGCCGCGCCGGCAAGGTTGAGTTGGTCGGGATGGAGGAGACCGACGTGGTGGATCAGGCCCGCCAAAGCGCGGACGGTGTACGCGCCGCGCGAGAAACCGAACAGATAGAGCCGGGCCTCGGGGCGATAGTGGGTACAAACGAAGCGATAGGCCTCAAGGATGTTCTCGTCCAAGCCCCATGCTGTGGCGAGACCCAGCACCTCGAGCGCCTTCTGGCGCCACGGTGCCCAGCTGCTGGAAAAACCGATCGTCCCCACGCCCTGATCGTAAAAGACCCTCTGGTCATCATCCTGATGGACGATCCGGAACAGCTTCAGCACATTGGAACTGTCGCGCTCGACCTGATTGCCCGTGCCATCGCAGCACACGACGATGTTGAACGGGCGCGGGGTCTCGCTGGACGGATTCTGAGTTGTGTCCATGGTTACCCCACAGGCCGGGGCTGCCGGCCCAACAGGTTGAATAGCGGATCGAGCACGCCGCGGTCCTCGCCCAGCATCTCGCCAAGGCGCCTCGCGAGCACGGTAGCAGCGGCAATCCTGCTCCCGGAGGGTGCGGGAGCGCCGCCCACGCGGGCATCGAGCCAGTCCGGATTCAATCGCTCGGCGAGGACGAATGCCGCGACCCGGCGTGCCGCGTTCTCGTCGGTAGTTCCCGCAACACGAAGATAAAGCTTCATCGCGTTATTGATCGCCTTGGCCTGCCGGACATTGAGCCCGAGCGGCTCGACGGCCATGGCGAGGAGCTCGCCGGCGATCTCGCTCAGACGCGCAGTGTCGATCGCAGGGGCGGCGCGCTGTCGGTCCCCGATCATAGGGTCGGCGGTTGCGGGCGCGCCGCCACCCTGCACTACCGGATTCAAGATGCCCGCATTGCCTTCAGGCAGCGCTACGGGCCGCTTTGCCAATCCGAGTTCATAGACTCCCTCACCGCGCAGCAGTGGCAGCCGCACCACAATCTGGACGATCTTCTCAAGGTAGCGCTCGCCGAAGCTCGGCCGGCCCGGGTAGGCGCGGGAGATCCGCTCATAGTGCGCGTCGAGGGCGGCGACGACATACTGCTCATCGCAGGCGATGAATACGACGCAACCCGCTGCCGTGAGGCTGTGCACTGACTCTAGCACCATCGCCACACGCTCCGGTGCACAACGGTCGAGATCGTCGATGAAGAAGACAAACGGCTTGAAGAGTGCGCCGCGGCGGGCCGACAGTCTTGCGACGTCCGCGTAGGTGCTCGAAAGCCCGTCAGCACCGAGTTTCGCTGGCAACGCTGTCAGAAATCTCTTCTCAAAGGATGCGACCAATGGCGACACAAAGACCCGCTGCAGGAACTGAAGAAGAACGCCCGCCAGAGGAACCAGCGCCGTCAGACCGAGCCCTCGCAGGACATCCGCGGCCCCAGCCTGGGCGTTGGGGCCGAAGAGGCTACCCAACACCGACCACATCTGTGGTCCAGCAAGAATGAGGGCGACGATGGCGACCAGAGTCCACCACAACCGAGCGCCATGGATGCGATACACCTGCAGCCAACGCAAGCGAAGCAGGAGCCAAAATGCACCCCCGGCCTTTGATGTCTGGTCAAGAACGACTTCGCGAACATGGTCGTGGAGGTCGCCCTTCCCGTCCCACTTCCACGGGTTGAAGGCGTAGAGTCGATGACCGCGCCTTCGAAACTCCGCTCGCAAGGCATTGATCAGTGTAGACTTGCCAGCTCCCCAAGGCGCGAAGACGCCGATGGTTAGCCGCGCCTCCGCTGCCGACAGCCAATCCAAGTCCGGCGCCGGATCGGGACCGCGTCCTGCCGCCGCCTCCGGCTTCGACGCAGCGCTCTGCACGACCTCCGCGATCGCCGTCGCGAGTCGGGGAAAGCCCAGCACCGGTTTCGTGGCCGCGCCCTCGACCGACGTCTGCACGTCGTCAACGACGGGGCGAACCGCAGGAGCCTTCGTCCCCTACGGAGACAGAGAAACAGCCTCAATCTTCCAATCCAACCCGGACTCACGAACCTGGTGCGTCAGGACTGCCGTCAGATCGTCAAGTGTCCTCCCATCGGCTGGGCGGCCAACTGAAAGGTCCAGTTGATCGAACCGTAAGCCAAACTCATAAAACGCTTGGATCAGCCCCGATACAGAAAGGCGGGCGCTTTCGGCGAACTCCATCCTGCCAGCACCCGTTCCCATCAATGGCAGCCAAACACGGTTCACCGAACGGCCTTCACTTCGTACCGCGATCGACTTGAGCGCACTTTGAAGATTCTGCGTCAAACTGACGGCAGTGGGTGCCAGGCTCACGGTTACGATGAAGACCACCAATGTCTGCCCATGCTCGAACACGGCGTACCCGTGCTCGCGCAAGACTTCGCGTTGGTCAGACAGCACTGACTTACCCAGTCCCAGTTGCTCAAGAACGTGTACGTTCAGCGCGCCTGGCGTGCCCACATCGTCCGTTGATACGAAGACGGCATCGTGATTCCTGATCGGCAGTTCGATCCCGATCCTAACGGTCGTAGCGCCCGCCATACCCATCCCGACACCGCCCGATTCTCCATCCCTGGGACAATCATAGGCGGTATCGCTGGGTTGTCGAGGATCGCTATCGCGCCTAACGACGGTTGCGGCGGAGGTCTTCCTCGTCCTCCCACATCAGGAACTGCGGGCCGAGGTCGGCGATGGTCGGCGCGCCCATCTGGGCCATGCAGAGATCGATCTCGCGCTTGAAGATGCCAAGCGCGTGGGTGGCGCCGGCCGTGCCGCCCGCGGCCACACCGTAGAGCGTCGGCCGCCCCACAAAGACGAACTTGGCGCCGCGGCAGAGCGCCACCAGCACGTCGGCGCCGCGCCGGATGCCGCCGTCGAACATCACCGTCAGCCGGTCGCCCACCGCGTCGCGGATCGCGGGCAGCACCTCGAGCGGCGCGGGCGCGAGATCGAGCTGGCGCGCGCCATGGTTGGAGACCATCAGGCCGTCGACGCCGAGCGTCGCCGCGCGACGGGCGTCGTCGGGATGCATGATGCCCTTCAGCACGAGGTTGCCCTTCCAGAGCTTGCGGAAGGTCTCGACGTGCTTCCATGTCATCGGCGCGCGGTTCTGCGTCGACATGTAGATGGCGGTCGCCTCCGGCGTGGCGTCGGCGCCGGCGTACTTCCGCCAATTGGCGAAAAGCGGCGTGCCCGTGCGCAGATACTCCAACAGCCAGCCGGGATGGCGCAGGGCTTCGAGCTTGGTCGCCAGACTCATGTTGAGCGGCCAGCCCCAGCCGTTGCGCAGGTTGCGCTCGCGGTTCGAGCCCACCGGCACATCGACTGTGAACACCAGGGTGCGCAGACCCGCATCCCCGGCCCGCGCGATCAGGTCGGCCGAGATCGCGTCGTCCTTGGCCGAGTAGAGCTGATACCAGCCGTGATCGGGCGCGATCCGGCCAAGATCCTCGATCGAGCCGGTGGCCGCACCCGACATGATGAAGGGCACATTGGCGTCGCGCGCCGCCTCAGCCAGCATCAGGTCTGCACCGGGGCGGAACAGACCCGCGATACCGGTCGGCGCGATGCCGATGGGGCTGGCATAGGTGCGCCCGAACAACGTCGTGGACTGGTCCCGCACCGTGACATCCACCAGATAGCGCGGGACCAGGCGCGCGCGGCGGAAGGATTGCTCGTTAGTGACCAGCCCCACCTCGTCGTCGACGCCGCCCTCGATGAAATCGTAGGCGATCTTCGGCAGCCGCTTCTTGGCGAGCTTGCGCAAATCCTCGATGTTGATGGCGCCCTGCATCCCGTCGTTTCCCCCGGCTTTATTGCCGAGGATATTGGCGGGTTTTGCCGGCCCATGCCAGCGATGTTAGATCGCCGCACATGCAAACCAGACCGGCACGGACAACGGACGAGGCGGCGCTCGCGGCGCTCCTTGAGGAGCACGAGCGGCACTATGACAACCCGCTGCCCGAGGGCGCGGGCCGCCCGGGGGCGGCGCTGCTGGTCTCGGGGCGGGCCGGCGGGCCGTTCTGTCTGGTGGCCGAATACGCCGGCGGTCTGGCGGGCTTTGCCATCCTCAATCCGTTCTTCCCGGCGGCTAACCTGAGCGAGGGCCTGTTCCTGAAGGAGCTCTATGTCGCGGCGCGCGCCCGCGATCAGGGCGTTGGCGAGAAACTGATGGCGGCGATCGGCGCCTTTGCCCGCGAGCGCGGCTATAGCCGCGTGATCTGGACGACCGGCACCGCCAACCGCGACGCCCAGCGCTTCTACGACCGGCTCGGCATGCGCCGCGAGGACAAGGTCTACTACGTCATGGATGGCTGGGCGTGAGCGATCTCCTGCTGCACCACTACCATTTCTCGAACTTCGCCGAAAAGGCGCGGGCGATGCTGGGATTCAAGCGCCTCGCCTGGGGCTCGGTGGTGCAGCCGCCAATCCTGCCCAAGCCCGACCTGGTGCCGCTGACCGGCGGCTATCGCCGCATTCCCGTACTGCAGGACGGCGCGGACCTGTGGTGCGACACGCGGCTGATCGCGCTTGAGCTGGAACGCCGCCACCCCGACCCGCCGCTGTTCCCGGCCGAGACGCGGGGCGCCGCCGAGGCGATCGCCTGGTGGGCCGAGCACCAGCTGATGCGCCCGATGGCGCTGTTCGTGAGCGGCATCAATGCGCTGCACATGCCCGAAGGGCTGCACGAGGATCGCGCGCGCCTGCACGGCTTGCCCGCGCCCTCGATCGAGGCGGTGAAGGCGGCAGGCGAGCGGAACCGGCATCTGGTGCGACCGCAACTCGCCTGGCTCGCCGCCATGCTGGCCGATGGGCGGCCCTATCTTCTGGGAACGCGGCCCTGCATCGCCGACTTCGCGGCCTACCACGTCGTGTGGTTCCTGCGCGGGCGCAAGATCGACTGCCGCGCGGAGCTCGACCCCTACCCCGCGCTGATCGCGTGGCGCGACCGGATGAGCGCCATCGGACACGGCGCCCGCCGCGAGACGACCCCGGCCGAGGCGCTCGCGATCGCACGCGCCGCGCGGCCGGCGCCGGCGCGGCCGAGCGACCCGCAGACCGGCGACCCGCGGCCCGGCCAGCGCGCGCGGGTGCGGCCCGGCGACAATGCGCGCGACTGGGTGGAGGGCGTCGTGCACTTCGTCGACGCCGGCGAGATCGCGCTCCTGCGCGAGGACCCGGCGGTCGGTCAGGTTGCCGTCCACTTCCCGCGCCTGGGATACGATTGGCGCGTGGCGCGGGACTGAGGGATCAACCCGTCAGGAAATGAACAGCGTCAGCTCGTGCTTGTTGTGGTGCAGGTGGTGGAGCCGCGCGCCGGGCAGCGCGGCAAAGGCTTCGGCCGTCGCGTGATCCGTCGCCCCCTGGAACTTCAGCGTGCAAACGAAGCGCCGCACCGTGCCCGCCGCGCGCCAGCGCTCCACCAGCGTGAGGAGCCGCGCGGGATAGCAGGCGATGTCGCACACCAGCCAATCGAACGTGGCGAGGGTCGCGGGATCGAGCGCGAACGCGCTCTCGCCGCGCCAGGTGACGTTGGGCAGCGCCGCGACGCGGGGATCGAGCGGCGCCTTGTCGACGGCGACCACGCTCGCGCCCAGACGGGCCAGCGACCAGCTCCAGCCGCCGGGTGACGCGCCGAGATCGAGGCAACGCGCGCCGGGGCCCGGCGCCGCGCGCGCGACGGCCAGCGCCTCCCACAGCTTGAGATAGGCGCGGTTGGGCGGACCCGCGCGATCCTCGACGAAGCGCGCCTCGCCATTGGGGAATGGGCTCGTGCAGTCGGCCGACAGCAGCAGCCGATCCGTCGCAAGCAGTGTCCATGAGCCAAGCGGCGCGGTTGGCGCGGGCGCCCCCAACGCCAGCGCCTTTGCGGACACATGCGGCAAGCGTTCGGCGATCAGCTTGGCGCGACCGGCATGCAGAGGCGCGTAGACCGCCCAGTTGCGCCCGCGCGCGCGCAACGCGCTGGCCGCCGCGCCGATCGAGGCGATGGGCACCTCTTCGACATCGCGCCAGATGTTGACAGCCCAGGCGGCGGCGATGGCCGGCGCATCACTCACCAACAGCCGGCCATGCAACTCGCCTTGCGCGACGCCGGCCCGCGCGAGTTCCTCAACGAGTTGGCGCTCGAAGCCCTCGGCGGCGAGATAGGCGGTGGGCATGGCGGGGGTGATAGCACCGCTGCCCCCGCCGCGTCCCGGTGCGGCGTCCCCTCGACTGGTCTCTCCCCCGGCGCGTCGGGGGCGGCGATCAGTAGGTGCGCAGCAGGCGGTCGATGTAGTCGAGCTCGTGCTTGGGGCGGTCCTGCTCGCCGGCACGGCGGCGCAGCTCGTCCAGGATCTCGCGGCTCTTCTGGCGGTCGATCTCGGCCGGCACCTTTTCCTGGCCGCTCTCGACCGCGTCGCCGAAATTGCCGTCGGAGCGGCCGAGCGGATCGCGGTCGTCGGCGCGGCGCTGGTTCTCCTCGATTTCGGCGATGTCCTGGCCGTTGCCGGGACCGCGCTGACGCATCTGCTCGGCGAGATCACCCATGCCCTGTTGCAGATTGTCCAAGGCGCGGCGCTGGGCGCGCGAGGCGTCGCGCGGATCGCCGCGACGCAACGCCTCCTCGGCCTCACGCATGTTTCGTTCGGCGCGACCGAGCGAGTCGGGCATGCCCTGGCCGTTCTCGTCGAGCCGGCGCATGAACTCGCCGAGCTGCCGGCGGAGACTCTCCTGCTGGTTGCGCAGCTGGTCTCCCCACTGACCCTGACTGTGCTGCTGGCCCTGGCCTTGCTGGCCCTGCTGGCCTTGTTGTCCCTGCTGACCCTGTTGGCCTTGCTGGCCGCGCGGCTGCTGGCCTTGCTGACCCTGGCGACCCTGTTGCTGTTGCTGACGGCCTTCGCGCTCGCTCTCGCCCAGAAGCTGGTTCTGGCGCCGCGCGAAGCGGTCGAGCTGGTTCATCATCTCGCGGCCCTGCTGGCCTTGCTGACCCTGCTGCTGCCCGCGCTGCTGGCCTTGCTGCTGCCCCTGCTGCTGGCCGCGTTGCTGGCCCGGCTGGGCGAGCATGGGCTGGGCGTTCTCCATCATCTTGCGCAGTTCCTCGAGCAGGCGCTTGGCCTCCTCGCGCTGGCCGTTCTTGGCCATCTCGCGGATCCGATCGAGCATCTTCTGCAGGTCGTCGCCAGTGACGGCCTGGTCGGGATCCATCTTCTCCGCCTGCTCCATCATGCGGCGGCGTTCCTCGGGATCCTGCATGCGCTCGGCCATCTCGCGCTGCCAGCGCGCCATGGCGTCATAGAGCTGCTGGATCAGCCGTTCGATCTCCTCGTCGCCGGCCTGACGCTGGACAGCGTCGCGCAGTTCCTGCCGCGCCTGCTCCAGCGCGCGCTCGGCGTCGGTGACGGCACCGCCCTCCAGCCGCATGGCGAGGTCCCAAAGAAGCTTCTGGGTCTCGGTCGTCGTGTCCTTCGTCTTGCTGGTCGCGAGCCGCGTGGCGCCGATGCGCAGGCCGAGCTGCACCACCGGATCGGCGCGATAGCTCTCCGGCCGCGCCATCACCATGCGCATGCCCTGCGCCACGTCGGCGCGGAAGCCCAGCGGATCGCGGGTCAGCGCCTTGCGCAGCTGGATCAGCGCGCGGGCCGTCGGGTCGTTGAAGACGCGCTCGGGCAACAGGAAGGTCTCGACCGCGCTGCGGCCCTTCTGGTCCAGCGCGTCGGTGGCAAACAGCATCACCG
The DNA here is from genome assembly GCA_016870115.1 of Alphaproteobacteria bacterium. GTDB lineage: Bacteria > Pseudomonadota > Alphaproteobacteria > Reyranellales > Reyranellaceae > VGCH01. The sequence goes on from VGCH01000009.1 coordinate 108,871, forward strand.
TGACCTTGAGCCCCGCCCAAGGATGCGCGGTGAGGTCGCGCACAAAGGAGTCAGCGAGTTTCTTGGCGCCCGGCGCGACCGGCAGGTCGATGCGCAGAACCTCCGGCTCGTCGTCCTGCGCCAGCACCTCGTCGCCGAGCACGCTGCCATGCAGGCGGATCTGCAGCTGGACGGCGGTGATGCCGAAATCGTCGCCGGCGATGTATTCGATCTTCGTCGACCAGCGATCGACGCCGATGGCGCGGCTGAAGTCGATGGTCGGCGCGAGGTCCGGCACGACATGCAGCTTCCAGGCGCCCTGCTCGACGCCGCGCGCGAACAGTGTCAGCCGCTTGCCCTCGGTGACGACCGTGTCGAGCTGGTACTTGCCCTTGGCGACAGGTGCGAAGACGGTGCCCTTGCCGTCGATGGTGAGCTGCGGCGGCTCGCGTCCCCGGACGTCGTCGACGAAGCCCGCGATCTTGCTGCCGACCGGCACGCGCAACAGCTTGTCGCGGTCGGCGAGGTCGAGATAGACCGGCGCGCGGCCGGTATAGGCGGGCGGCGCGATCCAGAGATTGGCGACCACCGGCGGTGGCGGCGGGAAGGCGGGCGTAACCGCGGCTGCCATACGATCGGGCCGGAAGCCGCCAGCCCAAGCTATCGCGACCACAAGCGCGAGCGCGGGTGCGAGGCGCAGCGCCCAGCGATCGAGCCGCGCTACCCCTGGACGCGGCGCCTTGTTGCGCAACAGCGCCAGACGCTCGGCCTCGCGTTGACGATGGGCGGCCCACAATGCCTGCGACATCGCATCGGCGGTGCCGCCCGCGAGACTGTCCTCGACGGCGACCAGCGGGCGGTGCGGCACATCGCTGTCGCGCTCCAGCCGGCGGATCGCGGCGCCGCGATCGGGCCACGCGATACCACGGAGCGGCAACCACACCAGGAGCGCGGCCACGGCCAGAAGCGCCACGAGCAGTCCGACATGGACCCAGGGCACGATGCCAGAGAAAAGATCGAGATGGGCAGCCGCGACGAACAGGGCGGCAAAGGCCACGACCGGCACGAGGCGCGGCCACAGGAGTTCCCAGATCAGCCCCGCCCAAGCCACGCCGATCCGGCGCCGAAGCGGCGCGGTCTCGGTCGGGGTCGTGGGCGTTGCGTCCATCAACTTCCCTTCAGCGGCTCCATCCAGGGCGGCAGCCATTCCGCCGCCAGCATCGCCTCGATCGAGGGACGCGGACGGGTCACAGCAAAGCGCGTGCCGTCGACCATCACCTCCGGCACCAGCGGCCGGGTATTGTAGGTCGAGGCCATCACGGCCCCATAGGCTCCGGCCGAGCGTACCACGATCAAATCCCCGGCAGATAGCGGGCTCAAGTCCCTGTCCTGTGCGAGAAAATCGCCGGATTCGCAGACCGGACCGACAATGTCGCAGCGGATTTTGGCGGCTTCGGGGCGCGCTTCCCGGACCGGCTGGATCTCGTGCCAGGCCTCGTACAGGGTCGGGCGGATGAGGTCGTTCATGGCCGCATCGACGATCACAAAGGTCTTGGCGGCGCCGGGCTTCACCAGGATCACCTCGCCCACCAGGATGCCGGCCTCGCCCACCACCCGCCGGCCGGGCTCGAACGTGAGTTCGCAATCGAGGCCGTCGGTCTCGCGCCGAACGGTCGCCATGAAGTCGGCGACCGAGGGCGGGGTCTCGTCGCGATAGACAATGCCCAGCCCGCCGCCGATGTCGAACCGCTCGATCCGGTGGCCGTCTTCCCGCAGCGCGCCGATCAGCTCCCGCACGCGCGCGATCGAGCCCCGGTAGGGATCGAGCGAGGTGAGCTGCGAGCCGATATGCATCGCCACGCCCGCCACCTTGAGATGCGGCAGGCGTCCGGCCAGCGCGAAGGCCTCGCGCGCGAGATCGATGTCGATCCCGAACTTGTCTCCCTTGCGACCGGTCGTGATCTTGGCGTGGGTGCCCGCGTCGACATCCGGGTTCACCCGGATCGCGATTTCGGCCTTGAGCCCGAGCTGTCCCGCGACCGCGTTCAGGGTCTCCAGCTCGGCGGCACTCTCGACATTGAACTGCCCGACCCCCGCCTGCAGCGCGGCCGCCAACTCGCTCGGCTTCTTGCCGACGCCAGAATAGACGATGCGGCCGGCCGGGATGCCGGCGGCCAGCGCCACCCGCATCTCGCCTTCCGAGACAATATCCGCCCCCGCCCCCATCCCGCCCAGCAGGCGAACGACAGCAAGGCTGGAGTTCGCCTTCATGGCGTAGCAGACGCGGGCATTCATGCCGGCGGTCGCGTCGGCGAACTCGCGCCACGCCGCGCGCAGCGCCGCCGCCGAATAGCAATAGAACGGTGTGCCGACTTGCGTGGCCATCGCGGGAATGGCCACGCCCTCGACGTGCATCACGCCGTCGCGATAGGTGAAGACGCTCATCGCCGCCGCCGCGCCGGCAGGAACCGCCGCCGCGCCTCGCCGACCGCGCGCGCGACATTGGCCGGCGCGGTGCCGCCGGGGCTCTTGCGGGCGGCGACCGACGCCTCGACGGTGAGGACGCGGTAGACGCCCCGATCGATCTTGGGTTCGACCGCGCGCATGTCGGCAAGCGGCAGCTCGTGCAGATCGATCCCGCGCTCATGCGCGATCCCGACCAGACGGCCGGTCACGTGATGGGCCTGCCGGAACGGCAGTCCCGCCTTGCGGACCAGCCAGTCGGCGAGATCGGTGGCGACGGAGTAGTCGGCCGACGCGACCGCGCGCATGCGTGTCTTGTTGGCCTTGAGATCGCGCACCATGCCGGCCATCGCCGCGATTCCGAGCTCCAGCGAGTCGGCGGCGTCGAACAGCGGCTCCTTGTCCTCCTGCATGTCCTTGCCGTAGGTGAGCGGTAGGCCCTTCAGCATGGTGCAGAGCGCCACGAACGCGCCGAGAATGCGGCCGGTCTTGCCGCGCGCGAGCTCGGCGGCGTCGGGATTGCGCTTCTGCGGCATGATCGAGCTGCCGGTCGTGAAGGCGTCCGACAGCGCGATGAAGCGGAACGGCGCGGAGCACCAGATCACGATCTCCTCGGCGAGCCGCGAAAGGTGCACCGCGCAGAGCGACGCCGCGCCCAGGAACTCCACGACATAGTCGCGGTCAGAAACGGCATCGAGCGAGTTGGCCATCGGCCGGTCGAAGCCGAGCGCCCGCGCGGTCATGCGCGGATCGATCGGATGCGGCGAGCCCGCGAGCGCCGCGGCGCCCAGCGGCGACTCGTTCAGCCGCGCCCGGCAATCGGCGAGGCGGCCGCGGTCGCGACCGAACATCTCGACATAGGCGAGCAGATGGTGGCCGAACGTCACCGGCTGGGCGGTCTGCAGGTGGGTGAAGCCCGGCATGATGGTGGCGGCATGCTCCTCCGCCCGGTCGATCAACGCGGTTTGCAGATCGAGCAGCATCGCATCGAAACGATCGAGCGCATCGCGCACCCACAACCGCACATCGAGCGCCACCTGGTCGTTGCGCGAGCGCGCGGTATGCAGCCGTCCGCCGGCCGGGCCGATCAGCTCGGTGAGCCGCGCCTCGACGTGGAAATGGATATCCTCAAGCTTGGTCGAGAAGCGGAACTTGCCGCTCTCGATCTCGGCCTGCACCTGCGCGAGGCCCCGCCGGATCGCACGCCCGTCGGCGGCCGAGATGATCCGCCGCGCCACCAGCATTTCGGCGTGCGCCATCGAGCCCGCGATGTCCTGGGCATAGAGCCGCTTGTCGAAGCCGATGGACGCGTTGATGCGCTCCATGATCTCCGCCGGACCGAGCTTGTAGCGACCGCCCCACATCGCGTTCGACCGGCTCGCGCCTCGCTTGTTCGTGATCTTCCGTGCCATGTCCGACTTCGCAAAAACTGTTAGGAACGGGGCTTATGGCATATCCCCTCCCCCCGCCCAAGCGCCGCGCCGTGCTGGGCGCCGCGCTCGCGGCGAGCGCGCTCGCCGCCGTGCCGGCGCGCGCGGCGGGTCTTGCGAACCTGCAGCGCCACGCCGCCCCGCGTCCCGTACCGGCCCTCGAATGGATCGACGCCGACGACAACCTGCGAACGCTGGCGCCGCTCGCCGACCGAGTCATCGTGATCAATTTCTGGGCGACTTGGTGTGTTCCCTGCGTGAAGGAGATGCCGAGCCTCGACCGGCTGCAGGGCGCGTTCCCGGTGGAGAAGCTGGTCGTCTTGCCGCTGTCCGTGGACGGTCCGTCACGCCCGCGCGTAGCACCATTCTATCGCGACCGCGGGCTCAGGCACCTCGGTATCTTCTTCGATCGCGGACGCAAGACCATGCAGGCGCTCGGCGTCACCGTGCTGCCGACCACACTGGTGATCGACCGCGACGGGCATGAGGTGGCACGGCTGGAGGGCGAAGCCGAATGGGATTCCCCCGACGCCCTCGCCTACTTTCGCGGGCTGGTCGCCTAGGACCAAGCCGACCACACCGCGTTGCCTGACACGTCCATCCCCTCTACTCTCCGCGCGGGGAACTTGGGGGAGCTGGAGATGGGGAAGTTCGGGATCGCAACCTTAGCTGCGTTGCTGGCGCTGTCGATTGCGCCTATCGCGGTCGCGCAAACCAGCACGATCGCATCGGCGGGGTACTGGAAGGCATTTGGCGGGCGGTCGAACGACGGCACGCCGGTGTGCGGCATGTCGGCGTCCGGGAAGGGCCTGTTCTTCTCGATCAAGCTCTACAAGAACGACGACCGATGACCGTCCAGCTCGGCTCAGACCGCTGGAAGCTCAAGGACGGCGCCAAGCAGAAGATCGTGATGCGCTTCGATCGCCATTCGCCGTGGAACGCGGTCGGCACCGGCTTCCACTTCAAGGACGGCGATGCCGGGCTCGAGCTCTCGGTCGGTGTGAAGAACCTGGAGACCTTCCTGACCGAGTTCGCACGCAGCCGCTCACTGCGCATCGAGTTCGATGGCTCGAATGTCGAAGGCTGGACGGCCGATCTCACCGGCACCGCCGCGGTGACCGAGGCGTTCGCCAATTGCGTCCAGAGGCGGTTGTAGTCCGACCGCGCTGAGCGCGCGCGGCGACGCCCGCGGGGAGCCGTTCGCGGTTCCCTTTACCGGCCCGCCGCTCTAGGCTCGCGGCCGATGGCGCGCGTGCTGCTCACTTGGGAATACGGGCTCGGCATCGGCTATGTGGACCGGCTGGTCCAGGTCGCCGAAGCGCTGGAGCGCGAGGGCCACGAACCCGCCTTCGTGCTGCGCGATCTGGTCTCCACCGCCGATTTCCTGCGCGGCCGGTCGTGGCTCGTACTGCAGTGCCCGCTGTCGATCGGCGTCCTGCATCCGACGCAGCCCAGCTTCTCGCCCGGGAGCTACGCCGACCTGTTGGCGGTCAACAATTTCGCCGACGAGGAGCAGCTCTTCCGTCTGGTCGCGGCCTGGCACGTGCTGTTCCAGGCACTGCAGCCCGCGGCGATCGTCGGCGAATACGCGCCCGTCTCGGCGCTCGCCGCCATGGGGCGCGTCCCCTACATCGCCATGGGCCACGGCTATATCCTGCCGCCGCCGGACCGCGCCGAGTTCCCGATCTTCAATCCGGCGCTGCAACGCGCCGCGCCGCAGGAAACGCTGCTTGAGACCGTGCGCGCCGTGCAGCGGCGCCTCGGCGGCCCGGAGCCCGCCAGTGTGCCGTAGGCGGTGGGCGGCCTCGCACACTTCGTGACGGCGTTCCGCGAGACCGATCCCTACGCCGATCTGCGCGCCCAGGCGCATGCCGGTCCGCTGGAGGCGATCGATCCGCCGTCGCCGTTCCCGGAGCGGGCCAACTTCTATGCGTACCTCTCGGCAACGCATCCGCAGATCGCCTCCTACGTGCAGGCGCTGGCCGACAGCGGGCTGCCGGGCTCGGTCTATGTGAAGCGGCTGACGCCGGAGCTACGGCAATATCTGCTGGAGCGCGGCGTCGCCGTCTATGACCGGCCGCCGCCGCTTCATCCCACGGTGCGGGCCGCGTCGGTCATCGTGCATCACGGCGGCATGGCCACCCTCACCACCGCGATGGGCGCGGGCCGGCCGCAGCTCCTGCTGCCCGAGCTCGCCGATCAGGCGATCAGCGCACAGACGATCGACAAGTTCGGCCTGTCGGTGAACGGGCGACGCCGGCTCGGCAACACCGCGCAGATCGCCCGCGCGATCCGCGAACTGGCCGACCCGGCCGGCGAAGCCGCCCGCTACGCCCAGACGGTCGCCGAAGCGATCCAAGCGCAGCGCGAGTACGGCAGTCTCGACCTGATGATGGCAACGCTTCGCAGCCTGATCGGCGCCTGACGCCGCCTAAGCGTTCGCCCAGAAAGGCAGCGTTGAAGTGGTGCGCGCCGCTAGCGCCGCGTCACCTGGTCGGGACGGGCCGGTCGCCGGTGTAGTCGTAGAAGCCGCGCTTGACCTTGCGGCCGAGCCAGCCGGCCTCGACATACTTCACGAGGAGCGGACAGGGCCGGTACTTGGAGTCGGCCAGCCCTTCGTGCAGCACCTGCATCACCGAGAGGCAGGTATCGAGCCCGATGAAATCGGCGAGCCCGAGCGGGCCCATCGGATGGTTGGCACCCAGCTTCATGCCGGTGTCGATCGCCTCGACATTGCCCACGCCCTCATAGAGCGCGTAGACCGCCTCGTTGATCATCGGCAGGAGAATGCGGTTCACGATGAAGGCCGGGAAATCCTCGGCATTGACCGGCTTCTTCTCCAGTCGCACGACAACTTCGCGCACGGTGCGGAAGGTCTCTTCCTCGGTCGCGATGCCACGGATCAGCTCGACGAGCCCCATCAGCGGCACAGGGTTCATGAAGTGCATGCCCATGAACTTGCCGGGCCGGTCGGTGACCGAAGCCAGACGCGTCACCGAGATCGACGATGTGTTGGTCGCAACCAGGGTGTTGGGCGGAAGCTCGGGGCAGAGCTTCTTGAAAATCTCGCGCTTCACCGCCTCATTCTCGGTGGCCGCCTCGACGACCAGATCGCAATCGGCGAAGGCCTTGTAGTCCAGCGTTCCCTGGATGCGAGCCATCGCCGCATCCTTGTCCTCGGGCCGGATCATGCCGCGGCCGATCTGGCGATCCAGATTGCGGCCGATCTGGTCCATGCCCTTGTCGAGCCGGCCTTGGTCGACGTCGGCGATACGGATGTCGTAGCCCTTCAGCGCGCACACATGGGCAATGCCGCCGCCCATCTGGCCGGCGCCGATGACCCCAATTCGCTTGATCATCGCTCGCTCCTCGATACGCGGAACGTCACTTCTTCTCGATCGCCTGGGTAAGCTCGGGAACGATCTGGAACAGATCGCCCACGATGCCGTAGTCGGCGACCTGGAAGATCGGCGCTTCCTCGTCCTTGTTGATCGCCACGATGGTCTTGCTGTCCTTCATGCCGGCGAGATGCTGGATCGCGCCGGAGATGCCGATAGCGATATAGAGATCGGGCGCCACCACCTTGCCGGTCTGGCCGACCTGGTAGTCGTTGGGCACGTAGCCGGCGTCCACCGCCGCGCGGCTGGCACCGAGCCCGGCGCCCAGCTTGTCGGCCAGCGCCTCAAGCATCTTGAAGTTCTCGCCGCTCTGCAGGCCACGTCCGCCCGAGACGACGATCTTGGCCGAGGTGAGTTCCGGCCGCTCGCTCTTGGAGAGCTCCGCGCCGACGTACGTGGAAAGGCCCGCCGCGCCGGCACCGCCGATCTTCTCGATCGCGGCCGATCTGCCCGCGCCCACCGCCTTGAAGTTGGTCGGACGCACCGTGACGATCTTGATCTTGTCGGTCGATTGCACAGTCGCCATGGCGTTGCCGGCATAGATCGGCCGAACAAACGTGTCGGGGGACACGATATCGACGGCTTCCGAAATCTGCGCCACGTCGAGCAACGCCGCGACACGCGGCATCACGTTCTTGCCGACGGAATCGGCGGCCATCACGACGTGGCCGTAGCCCGCCGCCAACTTAACGACCAGCGGCGCCACGTCCTCGGCGAGCCAGTTGGTATAGGCCGCATCTTCGGCCTGAAGAACCTTCGTCACGCCTTGGAGGGCAGCGGCGGACGCGGCGGCACCGCCGGCGTTGTTGCCAGCGACCAGCACATGGACATCCCCACCGATCCGGCCGGCGGCCGCGACGGCGTTGGCAACGTTGGCGCGGACGGCGTTTCCGTCATGCGCGGCGACGACGAGAACGGCCATGTCAGATCACTCCCGCTTCGTTGCGCAGTTTCTCGACCAGCTCGGCCACGGTCTTCACCTTGATGCCCGACTTGCGCTTGGCCGGTTCCTCGACATTCAGGGTCTTGAGCCGCGGCGCCACATCGACGCCCAACGCTTCAGGCGTGAGGCTGTCGATCGGCTTCTTCTTGGCCTTCATGATGTTGGGCAGCGAGGCGTAGCGCGGCTCGTTGAGGCGCAGGTCGGTGGTGATGACCGCCGGCAGCTTCAGCTTGATGTTCTCGAGGCCGCCATCGACTTCGCGCTTCACCTCGACGGTGCCGTCGGCGACGTTCAGCTTGTTGGCAAAGGTGCCCTGCGACCAGCCGAGCAGCGCCGCCAGCATCTGGCCAGTCTGGTTGGAGTCGTCGTCGATCGCCTGCTTGCCCACGATCACGAGGCCCGGCTGTTCCTTGTCCACGGCCGCCTTCAGGAGCTTGGCGACGGCGAGCGGCTGAAGGTCGGCATCGGTGGTCACGAGGATTCCGCGATCGGCGCCCATGGCGAGCGCGGTGCGGATCGTCTCCTGGCACTGGGCCGGCCCGGCCGAGAACGCGATGACCTCGGTCGCCTTGCCGGCCTCGCGCATGCGCAACGCCTCTTCGACCGCGATTTCGTCGAAGGGGTTCATCGACATCTTGACGTTCGCCGTCTCGACGCCGCTGTTGTCGCCCTTGACCCGAATTTTGACGTTGTAGTCGATGACCCGCTTGACCGCGACCAGGACCTTCATTGCTGCGCGCCTGTCTCTTGGAAGGGCCCGGCTCCGGCCGGGCGAAGGCGCTCCCTTAGAGCCCGCTTGGCCGCGCTGTCAAGGCGATGCCGCAGTGCACAACACCGCGTTGCGAAAGAAATAGGTCAACTTTTTCAATAGCTTAGAGATAGAGTACGGAAATGCATCGATCCCTTCGCCGTGCCCTCGCGAGCCTCGCCCTCTGCGGTCTGTCCGTGCCCGCGGCGGCGGTCGATCTGGAGAAGGTGACCTTCGCGAGCGCGCCGATCCTCCCGACCCAGGTCGAGCAGCAACTCGCGCGCGAGCGCGGACTCACCGCCGCCGCCCAACCGGGCGATCCGGTCGACGGCTTCCTCGCCCGTCCGGCGGGTCCCGGTCCCTTCTCGGCGGTGGTCGCGCTGCATGGCTGCAACGGGCTCACCGAGCTCTACAGGAAACGCTGGGCCGAACGCATCGTGGGCTGGGGCCATGTCGCGCTGATCGTCGACAGCTTCGCGCATCATCCGGTGAAACAGGCCTGCAACGCCAACCGGGCGGCGAGCCGCGCCGCTCGCCGGCCACTCGACGCCCAGGGCGCGTTGACGTTTCTGGCGACGCAACCTTTCGTCGATCCGCGACGAGTGGGGCTAGTTGGCCACTCGCAAGGTGGATGGGCAGCGCTCGATCTCGTGCAGACGCGCGCTTCACCGATTGTCGACCCGGCGACAGCGCATCGCTACGCCGCGATCGTCGCCTGGTATCCCGGATGCGCCTCGTATTTCGATGCGGTGAACGCGCCGACGCTGATCCTGATCGGCGAGGCCGACGACTGGACGCGGGCCTCGCTGTGCCGCGCGATGGTTGAAAGTCGGGCCGGACGCGGCGCGGCGTTGGACCTTGTCACCTATCCGGACGCGCACCACGGCTTCGACTGGCCGGAGTTGGACCCGCCGCGGACGTTGGACGGCTTCACCTTGAAGTACGACGCCGCCGCGGCCGCCGATTCGATGCGCCGCGCCGAGTCGTTCTTCGCGCGCCATCTCGCGAGGTAGGTACTCGCCCGTCGGCGTGGCGTTGCGCTTTCGAGCCCGCTCGATACCGGGTCGCTTCAGCGATTCGTGCCGGGAATCCAGAGCACGTCGCGCGCGCCATTGTCGTTGAGGCGGCGGGCCAGCACGAACAGGTGATCGCTGAGGCGGTTCATGTACTTGATGGCCTCGGGATTGACCGGCTGCGACACCGCCAGCGCCGTCATCAGCCGCTCGGCGCGCCGCGCGACGGTGCGGCCGAGATGCAGCCAGGCGGCCGCCTCGCTGCCGCCCGGCAGCACGAAAGACTTCAGCGGCGCCAGTTCGGCATTCATCGCGTCGATTTCGCGCTCCAGCCGATCGGTCTGCGCCGCCACGACGCGCAATGGCTCCCACTCGCGCTTCTTGCCATCGTCGGGCGTGCAGAGATCGGCGCCAAGATCGAACAGATCGTTCTGGATGCGCTTCAGCATGGCGTCGGCCTCGACGAGGCGGGCGTCCGCAACGTCGCGTCCGGTCGCCAGGCGCGCGAGCCCCAGCACCGAGTTCGCCTCGTCCACTGTCCCGTAGGCATCGACGCGCGGATCGTGCTTCGCCACGCGCTCGCCGTCGCCCAGCGACGTCATGCCCTTGTCGCCGCCACGGGTGTAGATGCGGGTGAGCGTCACCATCTCAGGCGCGGCTCGCGAGATACCAGAGCCCGATCAAGACCAGCGTTAGGATCTGCAGTCGCACGCGCCACCACATTAGGCGATTGCTGCGGCGTGCGCCCTCGACGCCGCCCTCGGCGTTTCGCGCCATCCCGACCAGGCCGGCAAACAACGCCCCGAGCGTGGCGAGGCCCGAGAGGATCACCAAGACGAAGAGAATCTTTGCCGCCATGTCCCGATCTTCTGGCGCAAATCAGCTCCCGGCGCCAGTGCGCGCGGCGGCCCACGGCCTGCGGGCGCGGGACGGCGCGGGCCCGCCGGCGGCGCGCCAGACTGCCTCAGCTGCCTGCTCCCCCGACCAGAGCGCGGCGTGGATGGTGCCGTACTCCACGGGCTCACTCGCCTCGCCGGCAAAGAACACTCGCCCGCCAAGCGGCCGGCGGTGCAGGGCCCGATCTCCGGGCCGCTCACCGATGGCAGGATAGGTGTAGGCGCCGCGCGAGAAGGGATCGGATAGCCAGCGCGGAAACAGAACGCCGGTGGGCTCGGGGACGGTGTCGCCAAACATAAAGCGCAGCGAGCGCATGGCCAGCGACGCTACCTCCGCGTCGCTTGCGGCGCGATCCAGCGCCACTGCCGTCGCGCCATTGGTAAAGCCGAGGAGAACCGGAGCGCCCGCCTCGCGATCGAGCGGCACGAAGGTGTTGAAGCTGCCGCGACGAGCGGGACCCTCCGGCAAGCGGCCGAACCATTTGTCGGGTTCGGGCCAGAAGCTCTTGCCGAAGCGCAGGAACAGCTTCCCGAACACGCCCTCACCGTAGCCGATGCGGGCAAGCGCTGCCGACTGGTCGTCAGGCAAGGGCGGATCGAATGAGAGCCCGTCGCGCAAGACGCCGATGGGCAGGGTCACAATCGCGCGTTCGGCCTCGAAGCGCCGGCCATCGCGTGCGTGCGCGACGACGCCGGCCGGGGTCCAGACCAGGCGCACGATCTCCGTCCCGGTCCGCAGCGCGAGTGGCGCAGCGGCGTCGGCGATCAGGGCCGCGAAGCCGCCGACGGGCTGGGCGTTGCGCTCCAGTCCTTCGGTCGGGAACCATTCCTCGACGGCGATGCGATCCCAGACCGCACCCTGCACGCCCTCGCTCATCTCGATGTATTGCGCGACCACCAGCCGGTCGATTTCGGGCAACCAGCCCTGCCGCAGAACGGGCTCCAGCGCGCGGCGCACCGAGATCGAGCGCGGACCCGCGATCGGTGCGAGCGTCCGGCTTTGCCATTGCGCGGCCTGCAGGGCGGCGTTGAAGGCGGCGCGGCCGAGCGCGGCGGCGGCCTGCTGGCGGGTGCGGGTCGGCGCGGTGGCGCGCGGATCGAGCAGAAGCCGATCGCCCTGCGACTCGATCAGCTCGATACCCAGCGCTTCGCACCACAAGGTGAGCGGATTGCCCTCGACGCCATGAACCCACGAACCGCCGATGTCGAGAGGCACGCCGAGTGAGAAATCGGTATGGACGCGCCCGCCTGGCCGATCTCGCGCCTCCAGCACTTCAACGGCGTGGCCGCTGTCGGCCAGCAACCGTGCCGCGACCAGGCCGGCCATGCCGGCGCCGATCACCAGCACGCGCTCACGCGGAGACGCGGCACCCGCCGGCGCCATCGACCAGGAGGGCGTGCCGCTCATCGCTCGACGGCGCGCCGTTCGTCGTCGGTGGCCGGCATGGCGGCAAGCGCGGCAAGCGGCAACGGCTTCACCGGCACGCGCGCGCGATAGCGCCCGACCTGAGCCGGCGTCCGGCCTGAGTGATGCGCGAGCGCTTCCGTGACCGTCAATCCGCAGAGCCTTCCCTGGCACGGCCCCATGCCGCAGCGCAGGAAGGCCTTCAGCTGGTTGGGTCCCGGCACGCCAAGGGCGGCGGCCTCCCCGAGCGCGCGCGCCGTCACCTCCTCGCAACGACAAGCAAGCGTCTCGCCCGCGGGCACGCGAAAGGCGGGCGCGGGCTGATAGAGAAGGTCCAAGAAGCGTCGACCGCGGAGCCAGCGCGCGCGCTGGGCGAGCAGCCCGCTGACACGCCCGCCCTCCGATGTGCCGAGGATCGCGTGCGCGGCCAACTCGCCCGAGAGCGCGGCCGCTTCCGCGCCCGCGATGCCCGTGCCGTCGCCGGCGAGATAGAGCCCGGCGAGCGGCGTGCGGCCCATGGCGTCGACTTCGGGATGCCAGCAGAGCTGATCGCGATCCCAGCGCTGGCGAATGCCGGCACTCGCGGCGAGCTCGATCGCGGGAACCACGCCCTGATGCAGCAGGAGCGTATCGACGCCCATCTCAACCCACGCGCCCGCACCTACGCGATAGCGCAGCGCACTGACGCGATCCTCGCCCACCGCTTCGAGCGCCGACACGCCCCGCACGACCCGCACTGAGCGCCGCACAGCGCGGAGGAGCTCTAGTCCTTTCACCGGATAGGGTGAGGCGAGAAAGCCCGCGAGATGCGGCGCCGCGCGCCAGCGATTGCCGGCAGGCGTCGAGTCGAGAATCGCGTCGACGGTGAGGCCGCAGCGCAGATACTGCCACGCCAGTAGCCAGACCAGCGGCCCGCTGCCGGCGATCACGGTGCGGCCCTCGGGCACCAATCCCGAGGCCTTCAAGAGAGTCTGCGCGCCGCCACCGCTCAGCACGCCGGGCAAGGTCCAGCCTGGAATCGGAAACGGTCGTTCGTAGGCGCCAGTGGCGAGCACGACCGCGTCGCCCTCGACCAGATGCGCGACGCCACCGACGGTCACGCCAACACGGCCAGGCGCGGCGCTCCACACGCTCGCCTGACCGATGTGATGCGCGCCGCTTGCGAGAAACGCCTCGACCGCTTCCCGCCCCCGCGCATAGTCGGGGCCCAGCAGGGCACGTCGACTCTCGGGCACGGCGGCGACCGCGCGATGCACCTGGCCGCCCGGTGTCGGCTGCTCGTCGAACACCGCGACGGAGCGGCCGGCGCGCGCGAGCGTCGTCGCGGCCGCGAGACCGGCGGGGCCTGCCCCCACCACCAGCGCGTCGTAGCGGCGTTCCGGACTCATGGCCCGAGACCGCGCGCGCCGGATTGCGTCTCGATCCTCAAGCCATCACGGACAAGCACGAGACAGGTCTGGCGATTGGGCTCGCCATCGATAGTGGCGAGGCATTCGAAGCACACGCCCATCAGGCAATAGGGTCCGCGTGCGGCGCCGCTCACCGGCGTCGTGCGACAGGCGACGATGCCGTTGGCGAGCAGCGCGGCTGCCACGCTCTCGCCTGGCACGGCGCGCACGGCGCGGCCATCGACCAGGATCGTCGCCGTCGCCGGCGGTGCGTCAGGCAGCCTGCGGAACATCGAACCGTCTTGCGGAGAAGGGCGCGAAGGTCTCGGCCGGCAAACGACCTGCCGCGATGGTCGGCCCAACCAGGCGGGCGTGGTTGGCCGCGAGCGTGACGCCGCTGTGACAGGTCGCGACAAACGCGCCGGGATGCGACGTCGACTCCTCGTAGATGGGGAAGCCGTCGGGCGTCATGACGCGCAACGCCGCCCACGTGCGCACGACGTTGACGCGGGCGAGACGCGGGAAGAGCCGCACGGCGCGGTTCGCGATCGTGCCGGTGACGCCGAGTCCGGTCGCAGTATCGAACCCCGTTTCCTCGAGCGAATCGCCCAGCATCACCGAGCCCTCGTCGGTCTGCCGTACTGTCACCACCGGATGATGCAGGAAGGGCTGTACCCGCTCGGTCACGACGATCTGCCCACGCTGAGGCCGCACCGGCACACTCAATCCCAGCATCGGCGCGAGACGTGCGTTGCCGTTGCCGGCGCAGAGCGCCACGCGCGCCGCCTCGATAGTGCCGCCCGACGAAAGCAGCCGGAACCCGCCCCCACCGCGCGGCAGGATCGTCTCGACCGCGTGGCGCGCGAGATAGGGAGTGCCGGCACGCGCGAGCGCCGTGTGCAGCGCGCGCAGCAGCTTCAGCGAATTAGTGTGACCGTCGAGCGGACAGAAGCTGCCGCCGACAACCTCCGGCCCGATTTCGGGCAGCATGCCGCGCACCCGCTCGCGGTCCAGGATCTCATAGGGGTAGCGCTGCATTGCCGGCTGATTGTGCAGGCGCTTCAAGTTGTCAGCGCGCGCCTGCAGCTCCGCGTCTGACAGAGCCAGGTGAAAACCGCCCGGACGGCGATGCGCGACGTCTATGCCACTCTCGCGGCCGAGCTCGTCGGCGAAACCGGCCCAGGCCTCCGACGAGGCCACGGTCCAGGCCGCGTACTCCGGCATGCCCATGCCTTTGCTCTGCACCCACACCAGCGCGAAGTTGCCGCGCGAGGCGCGGAACGCGATGTCGCCTTCGTCCAGCACCACAACGCGGGCGCCGGTTCGTGCGGCGCCCCACGCCACGGCGGCGCCGACCAATCCGCCGCCCACGACCGCGAGGTCGAATGAGCGTGCGGTCATGCGAGAAGCGCCGGCAGGCGGCGCATGTCGTCGAACAACTCGGCGCCCGCTGCGGCAAGCCCTTCCGGATCGGTGAAGGGGCCGGCATAGCCCAGCACGCGCATGCCCGCGGCGACTCCGGCCTGAACGCCGGGCACCGAGTCCTCGATCACGACGCATTCCATGGGCGCCGCGCCCATCGTGGCGGCCGCGTGAAGGAAAAGATCGGGCGCCGGCTTGCCACGTTTCACCATCGCAGCGACGAAGATGTGGGCGGGGTCGAAGAAGCCGCCGAGGCCGGTCGTCGCCAGCGACTCGCGAACCTTGTCCTCCCAGTTCGACGATGCAACGCAGCGCGGACCGCGCAAAGCGCCCAACGCCTCGGCGACGCCGTCGACCGCCTGCAACGGCCGCTTGGCAAACTCGGCCTGCACCTCGGTCCAGACGATGCTCTCGAAGTCGGCCGGCACCTTGCGTCCCAGCGCGCGCTCGACGATCGCGACCGCGTCGGCCCAGGGTCGTCCCATCAGGTGACGCCGCTCATCCTCTACAGTCCAGGGCAGGCCCATGCGATTCAACACCGCGGTCCAGGCG
The DNA here is from genome assembly GCA_016870115.1 of Alphaproteobacteria bacterium. Classification (GTDB taxonomy): domain Bacteria; phylum Pseudomonadota; class Alphaproteobacteria; order Reyranellales; family Reyranellaceae; genus VGCH01. The sequence continues at coordinate 124,508 of VGCH01000009.1, forward strand.
ATATTGTAGAACGGCTCGGTATCGACCAGCGTGCCATCGCAGTCGAAGATCAGCAGCGCTGCGCTCATGCCTGCACCACGAGGCCGAGCAGCTGCGGAAGCGCGCGCATGTCGTCGAAGAGTTCGCCGCCCTCGGCCTGCAGCGCCGCGCGATCGGTCCAGGGCGCACCGACATAGGCCAGCGCGCGCATGCCGGCCGCGCGCGCCGCGACGATGCCGGGCGCGGAGTCCTCAATCACGATGCAGGCATCGGGTGCGGCCCCCATGCGGCGCGCGGCATGGAGAAACAGGTCCGGTGCGGGTTTGCCCCGCGCGACCTCGGAGGCGCTGAAGATGCGACCCTCCAAGCGTGACCACAGCCCGGTCAGACCGAGTGTCAGGCGCATCTTGTCATGGCCGCCCGAGCTCGCGACGCAGTGCGGCACACCGGCCGCCGCGATCGCGTCGAGCGCCGCGCCGATTCCCACGACGGCCCGCACCGGTGCCGCGCGGAAGGCGGCGAAGGTGTCTACGTTCAGCCGGTCGATGAAATCGTCCGGCAGCGCGCGCCCCAGCTCGGCTTCGACGATCGGCAGGCAGGCTTTGAGCGAGCGCCCCATCAGGCGGCGCATCGTCTCCTCGACCGTCCAATCGAGCCCCTCGCGCCGCAGCGCGTCGGCGAAGCACCGGTTGGCCAGCGGTTCGCTATCGACCAGCACGCCATCGCAATCGAAAATCACCAGCATCGGTCAGAAAGGCTTGTCGCCCGCCACGGTGACGCGGTTGCCCGACCGGGTGTGGGGCCAGTAGTCCCACATCGCACGATGCTGGGCGCAGCGATTGTCCCAGAAGGCGAGCGAGTTTGCGCGCCAGCGGAAGCGGCATTGGAAGAGCGGGTTCTCCATGTGCTCGTAGAGATAGCGCAGGATGCCCTCGCTCTCGTCGCGCGGCACACCGACCAGGCCGCGGGTGAAGCCGCGATTGACATAGAGCCCCTTGCGACCGGTCACCGGATGGGTGCGCACGACCGGATGCTCGGCGCGCGGATAGCTCGCCTTGTCGACAACGCCATGGTTGGCATAGAGGCCGCGATAGACCTGCTCGCCGTCGTGGATCGCGGTGAGCCCTTCAAGATAGGCCTTCATGCGGTCCGACAGCGCCTCGTAGGCGGCATACATGCTGGCGAACAGCGTGTCGCCACCCTTGGGTGGGCAGGTCTTGATGTAGAGGATGCTGCCCATCGGCGGCTCGACATCGCAGCTGACGTCGGTGTGCCAGCCCTCGCCGTTGGCGCGCGGGCTGTCCTTGTCGGCGTGGATGATCATGAGCTCCGGTCGACCCGGCTCGTGGGGCGCCGCCGGGTGGACGTGCAAATCGCCGAACAGGCGACCGAAGGCGACATGCTGATCCGGCGTGATCGCCTGGTCGCGAAAGAAGATCACCAGATTCTCGGCGAGCGCGCGGTGCAACTCATCCTGCTGGCGGTTGGTCAGCGGGCGGGACAAGTCGATCCCGTCGATCTCGGCGCCGATGATGGGCGTGAGCTTGTCGACACGGATGGTCTCGTAAGGTGCACTCTCGGCCACGCTGTGACGGTAGCGCGGGCCGCCATTGCCGCGCATCGCGTTGCTCTGCATCGCTCGTTCCTCCGCCGAACCGCGACCAGCTTACGCAAGAGGCGGGGTCGGGGAAACTATGATCGCGCGTCTCCATATCGCCACGCGCTTTGCGGCCAGCGTGGACAGTTGGGACCACGATGAAGCGGGCGACGGCAGCCGGCGGCTGGGCTAGGGTCTCGCAAAACAAGCGGAGGACCCATGACCAGTTTCGATCCGATCGCCAGCCAGACTGTGCGCACCGCCGAGACGCGCGAGCCGGGATTCGTTCACGCCGCGCAGCGCGCCGCTGCAGCCCAGCGACTGGCCAAGCGCAAACGCCCGCCCAACATCCTCGTGTTCCTGATGGACGATGTCGGTTGGGGGGACTTCGGCTGCTATGGCGGCGGCGTCGCGGTGGGCGCGCCAACGCCGCACTTCGACCGGCTGGCGGCGGGCGGATTGAGACTCACCTCGTGCTACTCCGAGCCCTCTTGCTCTCCGTCGCGCGCCACGTTGATGACCGGCCGCGTCCCCAATCGGCATGGGCTGCATCGCCCGCCGATGTACGGCGAGCCGGGTGGCTTGCAGGGCGAGGTCACGCTGCCGCAGCTACTGGGTGAGGCGGGATACACCACCCAGGCCGTCGGCAAGTGGCACATCGGCGAGAACGAGGCCTCGCAGCCGCAGCATGTCGGCTTCGACGACTTCTACGGGTTCCTGTCGGTCTCCGACATGTACAGCGAATGGCGCGATCCGCAGTTCTTCCCCGAGATCGTCTATTCGGCCGCCCGCACCGAGTGGATCAAGAACATGCCCTTCAATCGCTGCTTCGTGCACGCCAAGAAAGGCGGCGCGGCGAGCAACGTGGAGGAAGTGACCATCCCGGTGCTCTCGCAACTCGACGAGAAATGGTGCCGCTACTCCGAGGATTTCATCCAGCGCCAGGCAGGGACCGGCAAGCCGTGGCTGCTCTATCACTGCACGCGCGGCGCACACTTCGACAACTATCCGGCCGAAAAGTATCTCGGCAAGTCGCCGGCCAAGCATCCCTACAAGGATACGCTGCTGGAACTCGACGAGATCATGGGCCGGCTGGTCGCCTCACTGGCGAAGTCGGGGCAGCTCGAGGACACGCTGATCTTCGTGTCATCGGACAACGGCCCTCATATGGAAACCTGGCCCGACTCGGCCTTCACGCCCTTCCGCTGCGCCAAGGGTTCCACCTGGGAAGGCGGCGTTCGGGTGCCGGGCCTGATGAGCTGGCCGGGCACGATCGAGGCGGGTCAGTCCAGCGATGGGCTGTTCGACTTCAATGATCTGCTGCCCACCGCGCTTGCGCTTGCCGGTGCGAGCGAGAAGCTGCCCCAGGATCGCTACATCGATGGCATCGACCAGAGCGACTTTCTGGTGGCGCCGGGCGGGCTCTCGAACCGCAAGTATCACTACTACTGGCTCGGCACGACGTTCTCGGGACTGCGGTGCGGCGAGTACAAGATGCTGATCTCGGCCGCGAGCGACGCGCCGACCGACGCGGCGGGCCCCGGCGGCTTCACCGGCGTGCTGGAGCGCTTCGCCTATCCCCGGCTCTACAATCTCTATCTGGACCCCAAGGAGCAGCACAACTACCTCACGCGCAAGCTCGCCTATGTCGAGGCCTTCCAGCTCGGCATGCGCACCCACCTCGGCACGTTCCGCAAGTTTCCGCCGAAGCGCGTGATGGGGCTGAAGGTGAAAGACGAACGCGCGGGGTGAGCGGCTAGTTGCGGCACTCGATCAGGCCGCGACAGACCACCTGCGCCTGGATTTCGGCGGCGCCCTCGAAGATGTTGAGGATGCGCGCGTCGCAGAGCACGCGGCTCACCGGATACTCCATCGCATAGCCGTTGCCGCCGTGGATCTGGAGCGCGTTGTCGGCGTTGCTCCAGGCGACGCGCGCAGCGAGGAGCTTCGCCATGCCGGCCTCGATGTCGCAGCGGCGGTCCTCGTCCTTTTCGCGCGCGGCGAAGTAGGTGAGCTGGCGGGCGATCATCGTCTCGACCGCCATCCAGCCGAGCTTGCCGGCGACCCGCGGGAAGGCGAGCAACGGCTTGCCGAACTGGATGCGTTCGCGGGCATAGCGCAGGCCGAGCTCCAGCGCGTTCTGAGCCACACCAACGGCGCGGGCCGCGGTCTGGATGCGCGCGCTCTCGAAGGTCGCCATCAGCTGCTTGAAGCCCTGGCCCTCGACGCCCCCTAGCAGGTTCTCCGCCGGCACCTCGAAACCGTCAAAGCCGATCTCGTACTCCTTCATGCCGCGATAGCCGAGCACGTTGATCTCGCCACCGCTCATGCCCGCGGCGGGGAACGGGTCGGCATCGCTGCCGCGCGGCTTCTCGGCGAGGAACATCGAGAGCCCGCGATAGCCCGGCGCCGAGGCGTCGGAACGTGCCAGCAGCGTCATGATGTCGGCACGCGCCGCGTGGGTGATCCAAGTCTTGTTGCCGTTGATGCGAAACACCTCGCCATCCCGGACCGCGCGGGTCCGCAGGCTCGCGAGATCGGAGCCGGTGTTGGGTTCGGTGAACACGGCGGTGGGCAGGAGCTCACCCGAGGCGATGCGTGCGAGGTACTTCTTCTTCTGCGCCTCTGTGCCCCCGGCGCGGATCAGCTCGGCGGCGATTTCCGAGCGCGTGCCCAGCGAGCCCACGCCGATATAGCCGCGCGACAGTTCTTCGGTGACGACGCACATGGCGAGTTTGCCCATGCCGAGGCCGCCCCATTCCTCGGGCACGGTGAGGCCAAAGACGCCGAGTTCAGCCATGCGCTGAACCACCGGCAGCGGAATCAGCTCGTCACGCAAGTGCCAGCCATGGGCATGCGGCGCGACCTCGCTGTCGACGAAGCGGCGGAACTGGCGTCGCACCTCCTCCAGCGCCGGATCGCCCAGTGCCGCATCACCAAACGCGCCGGTGTCGAGCGCGTCCTGGATCAGCTCGGCGATCCGCACGCGCAGGGCCGCGCTGTTAGCCGCGATCAGTGTCCGCACCGCCGGCGTGTCGAGCTCGCTGGCATCGAGCCCTAGATCGGCAGGCCGCACGATCTCGACCTGGCTGACGGCGATGCCGCCCTTGAGCTGCGCGAGATACTCGCCGAAGCCGCACAGCAGGATCGCGCATTCCAACTCGCCCGCTTCCCCCGCCTCCGCCCAGCGTCGCATCTGGCCAAGCGCCGCCACATAGGTGGCGATCCAGGCGAAGCCATGCGCGGCGAACTGCTCGCGCTCGAGCAGCGCCGGCTCGACGCGGCCGGCCGGCGCGATCCGCGCGCGAACGGCCTCGCGGGCCGCCGCTTCGTAACGCTCGACAGCCACCATGGCGTCGGCACAAAGCACGGCGAGATTGTTCGGCAAGAGTGACATTTCTAGGCTCTCGGAAAAGGGGTAGGAGACTGGCCGATTGTAAATTCGCGCGCAATAGTGACCCCCTGAGGGGAGGTTTTCGCGTTCAATAATGACCCCCTTCTAACGCTGTGTGTCAGCGTCCCTTCCTTTTGGGCCGATGCGGTCTGGGAAGGGTTTGGGGG
>VGCH01000010.1 GCA_016870115.1 Alphaproteobacteria bacterium
CCGGACGACGGATGTTACGGGCGTGGTGACGCTGCCGGAGGGCACCGAGATGGTGATGCCGGGCGACAACGCGCGGATGGTGGTTGAGCTGATCCAGCCGATCGCCATGGACGAGGGCCTACGCTTCGCCATCCGCGAGGGTGGTCGCACCGTCGGCGCCGGCGTCGTGACCAAGATCGTCAAGTAGTGCTATGGAGACCCGCCGTCGGCTCTGGCCGACGGCGGTCGATAGGAGTGTAGCTCAGTTGGTAGAGCATCGGTCTCCAAAACCGAGGGTCGGGGGTTCGAGTCCCTCCACTCCTGCCATTACCGGAAAGGCGCGGGCCCCGGCCCGCTGACGAGAATGCCGAAGAATCCCTTGGAGTTCGTGCGTGAGGTGCGTCAGGAGGTGGCCAAGGTCACCTGGCCGACGCGCCGCGAGACGATGGTCACGACGGCCATGGTCTTCATTTTCGTCGTCGTGGCGGCGCTTTTCTTTCTGTTGGCCGACAAGCTCATCAGCTTCGTGGTGAAGCTGCTGCTCGGGGTTTCGTGAAATGCCGCATCGTTGGTACGTGATCCACGCCTACTCGGGTTTCGAGAACAAGGTCGCCAAGTCGATCCGCGAACAGGCGGAAAAGAAGGGCATGGCCGAAGACATCTCCGAGGTCATCGTCCCGACCGAGGAGGTCGTCGAGGTCCGCCGCGGCGCCAAGGTCCAGACGGAGCGCAAGTTCTTCCCGGGCTACGTGCTGGTGAAGATGGATCTCACGGACGACACTTGGCACTTGGTCAAGAACACCGCGAAGGTCACGGGCTTCTTGGGCGGCGGTGGCCACGGCAAGCCGGTTCCGATCTCGGAAGCGGAGGCTGGCCGCATCCTGCGCCAGGTCCAGGACGGCGTCGAACGGCCCAAGCCCGCCGTCAGCTTCGAGATTGGCGAGCAGGTCAAAGTGGCCGACGGTCCCTTTGCCTCGTTCAACGGTACTGTCGAGGACGTGGACGAGGATCGCGCGCGGCTCAAGGTTGCGGTCTCGATCTTCGGGCGATCCACCCCGGTCGAGCTCGACTACGCCCAGGTGGAGAAGCTGTAAGTCGCTGATTGCGCTGGCGATTCTTGGCAGTTGTCCCGGCAGCCGGGACCTGCTAAACGCCCGCGCTCCGGAGAGGGCTGGCCGCAGGCCAGCCTTTTCTGTTGCGTCGCGACAAGCTTGAAAATCCTTTCGGATCAAGGGTTTGGCGGGACGTTGGTGCGGGAGGCCAGCCATGGCCGGACCGCGCCGCCCATTCAATAGAGGGCATCCATGGCAAAGAAGATCCAAGCCTACGTCAAACTCCAGGTGCCGGCCGGCAAGGCCAATCCGTCACCGCCGATCGGGCCCGCGCTCGGTCAGCAGGGCGTGAACATCATGGAGTTCTGCAAGCAGTTCAACGCGCGCACCCAGAAGATGGAAGCCGGGATGCCGATCCCGGTGGTGATCACGGTCTTCCAGGACCGTACCTTCACCTTCATCACCAAGACGCCGCCGGTCACCTACTTCCTGAAGAAGGCCGCGGGCGTCGAGTCGGGCGCCAAGACGGTCGGCACCCAGATCGTCGGCAAGGTGACCAAGAAGCAGGTCGAGGAGATCGCCAAGCAGAAGATGCCCGATCTCAACTGCGACAGCGTCGAGTCGGCGATGGCCCAGGTGGTGGGCTCCGCCCGCTCGATGGGCCTCCAGGTGGTGGAGTAAGCCATGGCCCACGGCAAGCGTTACGCCAAGGCGATCGAGGGCGTCGATCGCGAGAAGACCTATCCGCTCGAAGAGGCCGTCAAGCTCGTGAAGGCCAACGCCAAGGCGAAGTTCGACGAGACCATCGAGATCGCGATGAATCTCGGCATCGATCCGCGCCACGCCGACCAGGCGGTTCGCGGCATGATCGCGCTGCCCAACGGCACCGGCAAGTCGGTGCGCGTCGCGGTGTTCGCGCGTGGCCCCAAGGCCGAGGAAGCCAAGGCGGCCGGCGCTGAGCTGGTCGGCGCCGAGGACCTCGCCGAGAAGATCAATGCCGGCGAGATGGGCTTCGAGCGCTGCGTGGCGACCCCCGACATGATGGGTGTTGTCGGCCGACTGGGTAAGGTTCTGGGCCCGCGCGGCCTGATGCCGAACCCCAAGCTCGGCACCGTGACCATGGACGTCGCCGGCGCGGTTAAGGCCGCCAAGGCTGGCCAGGTTGAGTTCCGCGCCGAGAAGGCGGGCATCGTTCACTGCGGCGTCGGCAAGGCGTCTTTCTCCGAGGCCGCGATCACCGAGAACGTGCGGGCCTTCATCGCCGCGATCACGCGGGCCAAGCCGGCCGGCGCCAAGGGCACCTTCATCAAGAAGGTGTCGATCAGTTCGACCATGGGGCCGGGCGTCAAGCTCGACCCCGCGACCGTGCAGGCCTGAGGCCGCACGAGCGCAGCACGAGTTTTCGCCGGACCGGGCTTGCCCGGCACGGCGGAGAGGGAAGGCGGGATCGCTCCCGTCCTCCCACCTGTCCGAGACCGCCGGTGCGGCGCTTCCTTCGGGAAGAACCGCCTAAAGGGGAAACCCGCCAGCGCAGACGGGGGCAAGGGAATCGACGCCGGGCACCACGCCCGTGCGTACGCGCCCGAACTTCCGGGGCAGGCGAACCGGACCGGTGGTCCTCGTTCGCGGCAACCCGCGAGCGTTGAACGTCGGTCCCGACGGGAATCCTCCCGTCGTTCCGCAGCCGGCCCGACCCGGGCGACCGGGAAGGGCCATCGTTGGAGAGAGCCGTGAATCGTTCGGAAAAGGCCGAAGCGATCGCCGAGCTGACCCAGACCCTCAAGGGCGCGAACCTGGTGGTGATTACCCGCCAATCCGGTTTGACTGTCGCTGAGGTGACGGACCTGCGTCGCAAGATGCGGGCGGCTGGCGCGAGCTACAAGGTCGCGAAGAACAGGCTCACGCTCCGTGCCCTCGAGGGCACGGACTACAAGGGCATCGCCTCCCTATTCAAGGGACCGACTGCCATCGCCTACTCCAAGGATCCGGTCGCCGCGGCGAAAGTCGTGTCGGCCTTCGCCAAGACGAACGAGAAGCTCCAGATCGTCGGCGGATCGCTCGGTGCCAACGTCCTCGATGTCGAGGGTGTGAAGGCTCTGGCCGAACTGCCGTCGCTTGACGCGCTGCGTGCCAAGCTGCTGGGCCTCCTGCAGGCGCCCGCCACCAAGGTGGCCGGTGTTCTCCAGGCGCCCGCCGGTCAGCTGGCTCGCGTCTTCTCGGCGTACGGATCCAAGGACGAAGCAAAGGCCGCGTGAGCCGTCGCTACGGATCGATAGTCGTCAACGTTCAATCGAAGTTCGGGAAACAGGAGACTTGAAATGGCCAATCTCGAGAAGCTGGTCGAAGAGCTCTCGGCACTGACGGTGCTGGAAGCCGCGCAGCTCAGCAAGTTGCTGGAAGACAAGTGGGGCGTGAGCGCCGCCGCGCCGGTGGCGGTGGCGGCGGTGGCCGGCGGCGGTGCCGCGGCCGCGCCGGCCGAGGTGAAGGACGAGTTCACCGTCGTTCTTGCCGCCGCGGGCGACAAGAAGATCAACGTGATCAAGGTCGTGCGCGAGATCACGGGCCTCGGCCTCAAGGAAGCCAAGGACCTGGTCGAGGGCGCGCCGAAGCCGGTGAAGGACGGCGTGCCGAAGGCCGACGCCGAGAGGCTGAAGGCGAAGCTCGAGGCCGAAGGCGCCAAGGTCGAGCTGAAGTAATCGCGAACCGCGGGACCGGCTCGAACGCCGGTCCCGCGGGCCTCTTCTCCGAACCGGCGTGCGCGCCGGTTCTGACAAGTGGCCCTCTGCGACGGATGGGATGGACGGCTGGCGGGCCGGGCGTCCCGAGAAAGCAGCGGGTTTGTCGCCGCCCTTGAACTTTCGGGGACGCAGGATGGCCACGGCCTTCAACACGCGCAAACGCATTCGTCGATTCTTCGGCCATCTCGATTCGGCGGCACCCATGCCGAACCTGATCGAGGTGCAGAAGAGCTCCTACGAATCGTTCCTCCAGCGCACCGTCGCGGCGCCCAAGCGCGCGAGCGCGGGCCTGCAGGAGGTTTTCCGTTCGGTGTTCCCGATCAAGGACTTCGCCGAACGCGCGAGCCTTGAGTTCGTGAAGTACGAGTTCGAGGACCCCAAGTACGACGTCGAGGAGTGCCAGCAGCGCGGCATCACGTTTGCGGCGCCGCTTAAGGTGACGCTCCAGCTCGTGGTCTGGGATATCGACGAGGAAGCGGGCTCCCGCTCGATCCGCGATATCAAGGAGCAGGACGTCTACATGGGCGACATGCCGCTCATGACCGACAACGGCACCTTCATCGTGAACGGCACGGAGCGCGTGATCGTCTCGCAGATGCACCGTTCGCCGGGCGTCTTCTTCGATCATGACAAGGGCAAGACCCACTCGTCGGGCAAGTACCTCTTCGCGGCGCGGATCATTCCCTACCGCGGTTCGTGGCTCGACTTCGAGTTCGACGCCAAGGACTTGATCCATGTCCGCATCGACCGTCGCCGCAAGATTCCGGTGACGACGCTCTTGCTCGCGCTGGACAACGACGCGACGGCCAAGCGCCGCGCCGATCTCGCCAAGAAGAGCCAGACGCTTGAGCCCGGCGAGGCGCAGGGCTTGTCGCCCGAAGAGATCCTGGCCGCGTTCTATCGCCAGTCGGTCTACAAGCGCGACAAGGAAGGCTGGACCGCCGCCTTCGACGCCGAGGCGCTGAAGGGCGCGAAGCTCACGCACGACCTGGTGAATGCCAAGACCGGCAAGACCATGGTCGAGGCCGGCGAGAAGGTGACGCCGCGGACGCTGAACAGGCTCAAGGAACAGGGGCTGAAGGAGATCCGCGTCACGGCGGAGCAGCTGATCGGCCGCTACGCCGCTGTCGACGTGATCAACGAGAAGACCGGCGAGATCCACGTCGAGGCGGGCCAGGAGATCACCCAGGCCGTGCTCGACGCCTTCGAGGCCGCGCGCATCGGCGAGCTCGCGACGCTCGCCATCGACCATGCCAATGTCGGGCCCTACATCCGCAACACGCTGGCGGCCGACAAGAACGGCAACCGCGAGGACGCGCTGCTCGACATCTACCGCGTCATGCGTCCCGGCGAGCCGCCGACGCTGGAGCAGGCCGAAACCCTGTTCCAGGGTCTGCTGTTCGACCAGGAGCGCTACGATCTGTCGCCGGTCGGTCGCGTGAAGATGAACATGCGGCTGGGCTTCGAGGGCGTGCCCGACACTCAGCGCACGCTGCGGCGCGACGACGTGCTGGCAGTGGTGCGCGTCCTGCACGAGTTGAAGGACGGCCGGGGCGAGATAGACGATATCGACCATCTCGGCAACCGCCGCGTCCGCTCGGTGGGCGAGCTGATGGAGAACCAGTATCGCGTCGGCCTGCTGCGCATGGAGCGCGCGATCCGCGAGCGCATGAGTTCGATCGACATCGACACCGTGATGCCGCACGATCTCATCAACGCCAAGCCGGCGGCGGCTGCGGTGCGCGAGTTCTTTGGCTCGAGCCAGCTCAGCCAGTTCATGGACCAGACCAACCCGCTGTCGGAAGTGACGCACAAGCGTCGCCTGTCGGCGCTGGGACCGGGCGGTCTCACCCGCGAGCGCGCCGGCTTCGAGGTGCGCGACGTGCATCCGACGCACTACGGCCGCATCTGCCCGATCGAGACGCCGGAAGGCCCGAACATCGGCCTGATCAATTCGCTCGCGACCTACGCTCGGGTGAACCAGTACGGCTTCATCGAGAGCCCCTACCGCAAGGTGTCGGGCGGCCGACTGAGCGACGACGTGGTCTACCTCTCGGCGATGGAAGAGGGCCGCTACACGGTGGCCCAGGCCAACGCCGAGGTCGACGCTCGCGGCCGTCTCACCTCCGAGCTGGTGCAGTGCCGCAAGGGAGGCGAGTACATCCTCGCCCGGCCCGAGACGATCGATTTTATCGACGTCTCGCCCAAGCAGATCGTGTCGGTGGCAGCGGCGCTGATCCCGTTCCTCGAGAACGACGATGCCAACCGCGCGCTGATGGGCTCGAACATGCAGCGTCAGGCGGTGCCGCTCCTGCAGGCCGAGGCGCCGCTGGTTGGAACGGGCATGGAAGAGGTGGTCGCTCGCGACTCCGGCGTGGCCATCGCGGCACGCCGCACCGGCATCGTCGACCAGGTCGACGCCATGCGCATCGTGGTGCGCGCAACCGACGATGTGGGTCCCAACCGGCCGGCCGTCGACATCTACAATCTGCTGAAGTTCCAGCGCTCCAACCAGAGCACCTGCATCACGCAGAAGCCGCTGGTGAAGGTGGGTGACCAGGTCCGTAAAGGCGACATCATCGCCGACGGTCCGTCGACCCGCGACGGCGAGCTGGCACTCGGCCGCAACGTGCTCGTCGCGTTCATGCCGTGGAACGGCTACAACTTCGAGGACTCGATCCTGCTGTCTGAGCGCATCGTGCGCGACGACGTCTTCACCTCGATCCATATCGAGGAGTTCGAGGTGATGGCCCGCGATACCAAGCTCGGCCAGGAAGAAATCACCCGCGATATCCCGAACGTCGGCGAGGAAGCGCTCAAGAACCTCGACGAGGCGGGCATCGTCTATATCGGCGCCGAGGTGAAGGCGGGCGATATCCTGGTCGGCAAGGTGACGCCCAAGGGCGAAAGCCCGATGACCCCGGAAGAGAAGCTGCTCCGCGCCATCTTCGGCGAGAAGGCGGCCGACGTGCGCGACACATCGCTCCGTGTTCCGCCCGGCGTCGAGGGCACCATCGTCGAGGTCCGCGTGTTCAACCGCCGCGGTGTCGACAAGGACGAGCGCGCGCTCGCCATCGAGCGCGACGAGATCGAGCGCCTGGCGAAGGACCGCGACGACGAAAAGGCGATCCTGGAGCGCAGTTTCTACGGCCAGCTGCAGGAGATGCTGCTGAACCAGACCGTGGCGGGCGGGCTGAAGGGCCTCAAGCCCGGCACCCGGGTCACCGACAAGGTGCTGGCCGAGTTCACCCCCGGGCAGTGGCGCCAGATCGCGGTTAAGACCGACAAGCGCCAGTCCGAGATGGAAGGGCTGAACAAGCAGTTCGACGAGTCGATGAAGCGCCTGCAGGACCGCTTCGACAGCAAGGTCGACAAGCTGCAGCGCGGCGACGAGCTGCCGCCCGGCGTGATGAAGATGGTCAAGGTCTTCGTCGCGACCAAGCGCAAGGTTCAGCCCGGCGACAAGATGGCCGGCCGCCACGGCAACAAGGGCGTGATCTCGCGCATCATGCCGCTCGAGGACATGCCCTATCTCGACGACGGAAATCCGGTCGACATCGTGCTCAATCCGCTCGGCGTGCCGAGCCGCATGAATGTCGGCCAGATTCTCGAGACGCACCTCGGCTGGGCCGCGGCCGGGCTGGGCAAGCGGATCGGCGAGATGCTGGTCTCCGCCCGCGAGGCGTCGGCGGCGCAGATCCGCCGCCACCTCAAGGAGGTCTACGGCGAGAAAGCCTTCAAGGCCGAGATCGCCGAACTCGACGACGAGCGCACCATCGAGCTCGCCCGCAACCTCGCACGCGGCGTGCCGTTCGCCTCGCCGGTGTTCGATGGCGCACACGAGGCCGACATCGTCGGCATGCTGGAGCTGGCCGGGCTCGACAAGTCGGGCCAGGTGACCCTGATCGACGGACGCACCGGCGAGCCGTTCGATCGCAAGGTCACCGTCGGCTACATCTACATGCTGAAGCTGCACCATCTGGTGGACGACAAGATCCACGCCCGGTCGATCGGCCCCTACAGCCTGGTCACCCAGCAGCCGCTGGGCGGCAAGGCGCAGTTCGGCGGCCAGCGCTTCGGCGAGATGGAGGTGTGGGCGCTCGAGGCCTATGGCGCCGCCTATACGCTGCAGGAGATCCTGACGGTGAAGTCCGACGACGTCGCGGGCCGCACCAAGGTCTACGAGGCGATCGTGCGCGGCGACGACACGTTCGAGGCCGGCATCCCCGAGTCCTTCAACGTGCTGGTCAAGGAGCTGCGTTCGCTCGGCCTCAACGTCGAACTCAACCAGTCGGCCTCCTGAGGAGGCCGACCGCGACCCGGCAGGCAGATTCCCCTTTCCAGCGACGCGCCGCAGGCGCGACGGAGCAAGCCAAGATGACCGACCTGATCAACGTTCTCGGCCAACCCCAGGGCACCCCGACCTTCGACGAGATCCGCATCGCGCTCGCGAGCCCGGAGCGGATCCGCGCGTGGAGCCACGGCGAGATCAAGAAGCCGGAGACCATCAACTACCGCACCTTCAAGCCGGAGCGGGACGGGCTGTTCTGCGCCCGCATCTTCGGACCGATCAAGGACTACGAGTGCCTGTGCGGCAAGTACAAGCGCATGAAGTTCCGCGGCATCACCTGCGAGAAGTGCGGCGTCGAGGTGACGCTCACCAAGGTGCGTCGCGAGCGCATGGGCCACATCGAGCTCGCCTCGCCGGTCGCCCACATCTGGTTCCTGAAGTCGCTGCCGAGCCGCATCGGCCTGCTGCTCGACATGACGCTGCGTGACCTCGAGCGCATCCTGTACTTCGAGAACTACGTCGTCTCCGAGCCCGGCATTACGCCGCTCAAGTACCGCGAGCTCCTCAACGAGGACCAGTATCTCGCGGCGGCGGACGAATACGGTGAGGATTCCTTCCGGGCCGAGATCGGCGCCGAGGCGATCCGGACCATGCTCCAGGCGATCGACCTGCCGGAGGAGCGCACCCGTCTGCGCGAGGAGCTGCGCGACACCACCTCCGAGGCCAAGCGCAAGAAGCTGGTCAAGCGGCTGAAGCTCGTCGAGAACTTCATCGAGAGCGACACCCGCCCCGAGTGGATGATCCTCGAGTTGGTGCCGGTGATCCCGCCGGAGCTGCGTCCGCTGGTGCCGCTCGACGGCGGCCGCTTCGCGACGTCGGACCTGAACGACCTCTATCGCCGGGTGATCAACCGCAACAACCGGCTCAAGCGCCTGATGGAGCTGCGCGCGCCCGACATCATCGTGCGCAACGAGAAGCGCATGCTGCAGGAGGCGGTCGACGCACTGTTCGACAACGGCCGCCGCGGCCGCGTCATCACCGGTGCCAACAAGCGCCCGCTGAAGTCGCTGTCCGACATGCTGAAGGGCAAGCAGGGCCGCTTCCGCCAGAATCTACTCGGCAAGCGCGTGGACTATTCCGGCCGTTCGGTGATCGTGGTCGGTCCGGAGCTCAAGCTGCACCAGTGCGGCCTGCCCAAGAAGATGGCGCTCGAGCTGTTCAAACCGTTCATCTACTCGCGCCTGCAGGCCTACAACATGGCCAACACCATCAAGGCCGCCAAGCGGATGGTGGAGAAGGAGCGGCCGGAGGTGTGGGACATCCTCGAAGAGGTGATCCGCGAGCATCCGGTGCTGCTGAACCGTGCGCCGACGCTGCATCGCCTCGGCATCCAGGCCTTCGAGCCGGTGCTGATCGAGGGCAAGGCGATCCAGCTGCATCCGCTGGTTTGCACCGCCTTCAACGCCGACTTCGACGGCGACCAGATGGCGGTCCACGTGCCGCTGTCGCTGGAAGCACAGCTCGAGGCGCGCGTGCTGATGATGTCGACCAACAACATCCTCTCACCCGCCAGCGGCAAGCCGATCATCGTGCCCAGCCAGGACATCGTGCTCGGCATCTATCACATCTCTCTGGAGCGCGAGGGTGAGCCGGGCGAGGGGTCGCTGTTCTCCGAGATCGGCGAGATCGAGCACGCGCTGCACCGCCGCTCGATCTCCATGCACACCAAGATCAAGGCGCGGCTCGAGCTGGTCGACGAGACCGGCGAGACGGTCCGTCGCGTCGTCGAGACGACGCCGGGCCGCGTTCTGCTCTCGCAGATCCTGCCGCGGCACCGCAATCTGCCGTTCGCGCTGATCAACCGGCTGCTGACCAAGAAGGATCTGCAGAACGTGATCGACTCGGTCTACCGGCACTGCGGCCAGAAGGAGACGGTGATCTTCGCCGACCGCCTGATGGGCCTCGGCTTCTATCACGCCTGCCGCGCCGGCATTTCGTTCGGCAAGGACGATCTGATCGTTCCGGCCGCCAAGGAGAAGCTGGTCGCCGCGACCCAGAAAGAGGTCAAGGAGTTCGAGCAGCAGTATCAGGACGGCCTCATCACCTCGGGCGAGAAGTACAACAAGGTGGTCGACGCCTGGTCGCGCTGCTCCGAGCGGGTCGCCGACGAAATGATGAAGGCGATCTCGACCGCCAAAGCCGGCCGGCCGGTCAACGCCGTCTACATGATGGCGCACTCCGGCGCGCGCGGCTCTGCCACGCAGATGAAGCAGCTCGCGGGAATGCGCGGCCTCATGACCAAGCCCTCGGGCGAGATCATCGAGACGCCGATCATCTCGAACTTCAAGGAAGGCCTGTCGGTGCTGGAGTACTTCAACTCCACCCACGGCGCCCGCAAGGGTCTGGCCGACACCGCGCTCAAGACCGCCAACTCCGGCTATCTGACGCGCCGTCTGGTCGACGTCGCGCAGGACTGCATCATCTCGGAGGAGGATTGCGGCACCAAGCGCGGCCTCACGATGCGGGCGGTGGTCGACGGCGGCAACGTCATCGATCCTCTGGCCGAGCGCATCCTCGGCCGCAGCGCGCTCGACGACGTGATCGATCCGCTGAGCGGCGAGGTGATCTGCAAGGCGGGCCAGCTGATCGACGAGGTCGCGGTCGAGCGTATCGACAAGGCCGGCATCGAGGAGGTTCGCATCCGTTCGGTGCTGACCTGCGAGACCCGGCTGGGCGTCTGCGGCACCTGCTACGGTCGCGATCTGGCGCGCGGCACGCCCGTCAATATCGGTGAGGCGGTGGGCGTCATCGCCGCCCAGTCGATCGGCGAGCCGGGCACCCAGCTCACCATGCGTACCTTCCACATCGGTGGCGCCGCCCAGCGCGGCGCGGAGCAGTCGAGTGTGGAGGCGAGCCACGACGGCCGCCTGCAGGTCCGCAACCGCAACGTCGTCGTCAACAGCTCGGGCGTTCCGGTCGTGATGGGCCGCAACACCGAACTGGTGCTGATCGATGCCAACGCGCGCGAGCGCGCCAAGCACCGCGTGCCGTACGGCGCGCGCCTCCTGGTCGACAACGACGCCACCGTCGTGAAGGGCCAGAAGCTCGCCGAGTGGGATCCCTACACGCTGCCGATCATCACCGAGAAGGCGGGTGTCGCGCGCTACGTCGACCTGGTTGAGGGCGTGTCGATGCGCGAGGTGATCGACGAGTCGACGGGCATCTCCAACCGCGTCGTCGTCGACTGGAAGGGCCAGTCGCGCGGCGGCGATCTGCGCCCGCGCGTCGCCATCCACGACGCCGCCGGCAACCCGATCATCCTGGCGAACGGCCAGGAGGCCCGCTACATGCTGCCGGTCGACGCCGTGCTGTCGGTCGAGAACGGCCAGCAGGTGCATGCCGGCGACATGGTCGGCCGCATCCCGCGTGAGGGCGGCAAGAACCGCGACATCACCGGCGGTCTGCCGCGAGTGGCCGAACTCTTTGAGGCGCGCAAGCCCAAGGACTTCGCGATCATCGCCGACGCCGCCGGCCGCATCGAGTTCGGCAAGGACTACAAGAACAAGCGCCGACTCTCGATCGTTCCGGAGGGCGACGCCGAGCCGATCGAGTACCTGATCCCGAAGGGCAAGCGCATCGCGGTCCAGGAAGGCGACTTCGTGGAGCGCGGCGATCTCCTGATCGACGGCAACCCGGTGCCGCACGACATCCTGCGCGTGCTCGGCATCGAGAAGCTGGCGGAGTATCTCGTGAACGAGATCCAGGAGGTCTATCGACTCCAGGGCGTGAAGATCAACGACAAGCACATCGAGACGATCGCGCGCCAGATGCTGCAGAAGGTCGAAGTCACCGATCCGGGCGACTCCACGTTCCTGGTCGGCGAGCAGGTCGACAAGCAGGAGTTCGAGGCCGAGAACGCCAAGATCGGCGCCGAGAAGCTGCGCCTCGCCAAGGCCGATCCCGTGCTGCTGGGAATCACCAAGGCGAGCCTGCAGACCAAGTCGTTCATCTCGGCGGCCTCCTTCCAGGAGACCACCCGCGTGCTGACCGAGGCGGCCGTGTCCGGCCGCGTCGACAACCTGCAGGGTCTCAAGGAGAACGTGATCGTGGGTCGCCTGATCCCGGCCGGCACCGGCGGCGTGGTCAATCGCCTCAAGGCGATCGCCGCCCAGCGCGATCGCGCCATCCTGGAAGCAGGTGCGGACGGCGAGGATCAGCCGGTCCCGACGCTCGACGAGGAGCGGGCCGCCGACTGAGGCGGAACGCCCTGAAAACGAACCGGACCGCCGTCTCACGACGGCGGTCTTTTCGTTTGTGGGTGGTGCCCGCGTGACATACCAAATGTGGTGCTGGGAATCTTGCGCGGCTGGTCCGCTGCGACGCAACTTCGCTGCGTCTAGAGCGCGTTGCGCGCAGCGTTTGCGCTCACGGAGGCAATGCTTGACGCCCTCCGGAGGCCCCCCTATAACCCCCGCTCTCCGTCGGGGGGCTGGTCGTAGGTGACGAACCTAAACGCAGCCTGACGCCGGGGACCGTTACAAGCTAGGCCACTTGGCCACGAAGCCGACGAACATGCGCTGGGCCGCGCGATTTGCGCCGTGCCCGCGTTTTTTGCGCTTTGTGCCAGCCGCCTCGCGGGGGCGGCGCACGGACGGGCGAGAGGGAAGAAGAGAGTCGATGCCGACCATCAACCAGCTGATCCGCAAGTCGCGCGAGACGCTCGCGTCGCGCAACAAGGTGCCTGCGCTGCAGGCCTGCCCGCAGAAGCGCGGCGTCTGCACCCGCGTCTACACCACGACGCCGAAGAAGCCGAACTCGGCGCTGCGCAAGGTCGCCAAGGTGCGCCTGACCAACGGCTACGAGGTCGTGAGCTACATCCCGGGCGAGGGCCACAATCTGCAGGAGCACTCGGTGGTGATGATCCGCGGCGGCCGCGTGAAGGACCTTCCCGGTGTCCGCTACCACATCATCCGCGGCACGCTCGATACCCAGGGCGTCAAGGACCGCAAGCAGCGCCGGTCGAAGTACGGCGCCAAGCGTCCGAAGTAAGGCGGGGAGGAAAGCATGTCGCGCCGTCGCGCCGCCGATAAACGCGAAGTCCTGCCGGATGCCAAGTTCGGCGACATCGTTCTCAGCAAGTTCATGAACACGCTCATGTCGCGCGGCAAGAAGTCGGTCGCCGAGCGCGTCGTGTACGGTGCCCTGGACGAGATCCAGGGCAAGACCAAGGCCGATCCGCTGCCGACGTTCCATGAAGCGCTGGAGAACGTGAAGCCGGCCGTCGAGGTACGCTCGCGTCGTGTCGGCGGTGCCACCTATCAGGTTCCGGTCGAAGTCCGCCCCGAGCGCCGTCAGGCGCTGGCGATCCGCTGGATCATCCAGGCCGCGCGCGATCGCTCGGGCCGCAGCATGACCGAGAAGCTCTCGGCCGAGTTGCTCGATGCCATGAACCGCCGCGGCAATGCGGTGAAGAAGCGCGAAGACACCCACAAGATGGCCGACGCCAACAAGGCGTTCGCCCATTACCGCTGGTAAACGGCGCCCCAACCCCCTCCCGGCAGAAGAAACGCCCCCATGCCCCGCACTACTCCGATCGCGCACTACCGAAACATCGGTATCATGGCGCACATCGACGCCGGCAAGACGACGACGACCGAGCGAATCCTCTATTACACCGGCAAGTCGCACAAGATCGGTGAAGTCCACGATGGCGCCGCCACGATGGACTGGATGGAGCAGGAGCAGGAGCGCGGCATCACGATCACGTCGGCCGCCACGACGTGCTTCTGGAAGACCGAGACCGGTCCGTTCGCCGGCCCCAGCTATCGCGTGAACATCATCGACACGCCCGGCCACGTCGACTTCACCATCGAGGTCGAGCGTTCGCTGCGCGTGCTGGACGGCGCGGTTTGCGTGTTCGACAGCGTCGCGGGCGTCGAGCCGCAGTCGGAGACGGTGTGGCGCCAAGCCGACAAGTACGGCGTGCCGCGCATTTGCTTCATTAACAAGATGGACCGCACCGGCGCCAACTACTGGCGCACCATCGACATGATCGTCGACCGCCTCGGCAGCAAGCCGCTGGTGACCCAGATCCCGATCGGCGCCGAAGCCGAGTACAAGGGCCTGATCGACCTGGTCTCCAACAAGGCGATCATCTGGCTGGAAGAGACGCTCGGCGCCAAGTTCGAGGTCGTCGAGATTCCCGCCGATCTCAAGGAGAAGGCCGCCGAGTACCGCCACAAGCTGATCGAGATGGCCGTCGAGCAGGACGATGTCGCGCTCGAGAAGTACCTGGGCGGCGAGGAGCCGGACTACGACACGCTGATCAAGTGCATCCGCAAGGGCACGATCTCCTACGCGTTCGTTCCGGTGCTGTGCGGCTCGGCGTTCAAGAACAAGGGCGTGCAGCCCATGCTCGACGCCGTGATCAACTACCTGCCGGGCCCCGCCGACGTGGCCGACGTCAAGGGCGTCAAGATGGGCAGCGACCAGGAGATCACGCTGCCGTCGGCCGACGACGCACCGTTCTCCGCGCTCGCCTTCAAGATCATGACCGACCCGTTCGTGGGATCGCTCACCTTCGCGCGCGTCTACTCGGGCGTGCTGGAGTCGGGCTCGGGTGTGCTGAACTCGACGAAGGACCGCAAGGAACGTATCGGCCGCATGCTGCTGATGCATGCCAACAACCGCGAAGACATCAAGGAAGCGCGCGCGGGCGACATCGTCGCGCTGGCCGGTCTCAAGACCGTGACCACGGGGGACACGCTCTGCATGCCCGACAACGCTGTGGTCCTCGAAAAGATGGACTTCCCCGAGCCGGTTATCGAACTCGCGATCGAGCCCAAGTCCAAGGCCGACCAGGAGAAGATGGGCCAGGCGCTGGGCCGTCTCGTCCAGGAAGACCCGACATTCCGCGTCACCACCGATCAGGAGACCGGGCAGACCGTCATCAAGGGGATGGGCGAGCTCCACCTCGAGATCAAGGTCGACATCCTGCGCCGCACCTACAAGGTCGAGGCCAATGTCGGCGCCCCGCAGGTCGCCTACCGCGAGACGCTCGGCCGTCGCGCCGAGATCGACTACACCCATAAGAAGCAGAGCGGCGGTTCGGGCCAGTACGCCCGCATCAAGCTCGTCTTCGAGCCGGGTGAGCCGGGCTCCGGCTACAGCTTCGAGAGCAAGATCGTGGGCGGCGCGGTCCCGAAGGAGTTCATCCCGGGCGTCGACAAGGGTCTCGAGTCCTCGCGCGAGAGCGGCGTTCTCGCCGGCTTCCCGGTCATCGACTACAAGGTCTCGCTGATCGACGGCGCGTACCACGACGTCGACTCGAGCGTGCTCGCGTTCGAAATCGCGGCGCGCGCGGCGTTCCGCGAGGGCCTGGCCAAGGCGCAGTGCAAGCTGCTCGAGCCGATCATGAAGGTCGAGGTCGTGACGCCCGAGGACTACATGGGCGACTGCATCGGCGATCTGAACAGCCGGCGCGGGCAGATCCAGGGCATGGAGGCGCGCGGTAACGCGCAGGTCATCAACGCCATGGTGCCGCTGGCCAACATGTTCGGCTACGTGAACACGCTGCGGTCGATGACCCAGGGTCGCGCGGCCTACACCATGACTTTCGACCACTATGCGGCCGTGCCGCAGGCGGTGGCCGACGAGGTCGTCGCCAAGCTGGCGGGCTGAGAAACAACGAACCGATCAACGGGGACTTGAAATGACGAAGGCGAAATTCGAGCGGAACAAGCCGCACTGCAACATCGGGACGATCGGGCACGTGGATCACGGCAAGACGTCGCTGACGGCGGCGATCACGAAGATCCTGGCGAAGACGGGCGGTGCGACCTACACGGCGTACGACCAGATCGACAAGGCGCCTGAGGAGCGGGAGCGTGGCATCACGATCTCGACGGCGCACGTCGAGTACGAGACGACGAACCGCCACTACGCGCACGTCGATTGCCCCGGCCACGCGGACTACGTGAAGAACATGATCACGGGCGCGGCGCAGATGGACGGCGCGATTCTGGTGGTGTCGGCCGCCGACGGCCCGATGCCGCAAACCCGCGAGCACATTCTTCTGGCGCGCCAGGTCGGCGTTCCGGCGCTGGTCGTGTTCATGAACAAGACGGACATGGTCGACGATCCGGAGCTTCTGGACCTGGTCGAGCTCGAGGTTCGCGAGCTTCTGAAGAGCTACCAGTTCCCGGGCGACGACATCCCGGTGATCCGGGGTTCGGCGCTGTGCGCGCTGGAGGACAAGCAGCCGGAGATCGGCGAGCAGGCGGTGCTGAAGCTGATGGCGGAGGTCGACCGCTACATCCCGCAGCCGGCGCGCGACAAGGACAAGCCGTTCCTGATGCCGATCGAGGACGTGTTCTCGATCTCGGGCCGCGGCACGGTTGTGACGGGCCGCGTTGAGCGGGGCATCGTGAAGGTCGGCGAGGAAATCGAGATCGTGGGTCTTAAGGCCACGACCAAGACGACGGTGACGGGCGTCGAGATGTTCCGCAAGCTGCTGGACCAGGGTGAGGCGGGCGACAACATCGGCGCGCTGCTGCGCGGCGTGGGTCGCGAGGACGTTGAGCGGGGTCAGGTTCTGGCGAAGCCGGGGTCGATCACGCCGCACACGAACTTCGAGGCGGAGGCGTACATCCTGAACAAGGAAGAGGGCGGCCGTCACACGCCGTTCTTCACGAACTACCGCCCGCAGTTCTACTTCCGGACGACGGACGTCACGGGCGTGGTGACGCTGCCGGAGGGCACCGAGATGGTGATGCCGGGCGACAACGCGCGGATGGTGGTTGAGCTGATCCAGCCGATCGCCATGGACGAGGGCCTGCGCTTCGCCATCCGCGAGGGTGGTCGCACCGTCGGCGCCGGCGTCGTGACCAAGATCGTCAAGTAACCGGACAGGAGCGAGGGACGGCGGCCCCACGAGGGTCGCTCTCCCGGAGAAGCCCATGGACAGCACCAATATCCGCATCCGCCTGAAGGCGTTCGACCATCGCGTGCTCGACCAGTCGACCACCGAGATCGTGAGCACCGCCAAGCGGACCGGCGCGCAGGTGCGCGGGCCGATCCCGCTGCCCTCGCGCATCGAGCGTTTCACGGTCAACCGTTCGCCGCACATCGACAAGAAGTCGCGCGAGCAGTTCGAGGTGCGCACGCACAAGCGCGTGCTGGATATCGTCGACCCGACCCCGCAGACCGTGGACGCGCTGATGAAGCTCGACCTCGCCTCGGGTGTCGACGTCGAAATCAAGCTGGGCGCCTGAGCGCTCGCGACAGGGAAGAAGGAACGGGAACATGCGTTGCGGTCTCGTCGCCCAGAAGGTCGGCATGACCCGCGTCTTCAACGACGCGGGAGAGCATGTGCCGGTGACCGTGCTGAAGGTCGACCAGGTTCAGGTCGTGGCCGTGCGTGCCGCCGACAAGGATGGCTACACCGCCGTCCAGCTCGGCTACGGCAAGGCCAAGGTGAAGAACGTCACCAAGCCGATGCGCGGCCACTTCGCCAAGGCCAAGGTCGAGCCCAAGAAGAAGCTGGTCGAGTTCCGCGTCGCCAAGGACGCGCTGCTCGATGTCGGCGCCGAGCTGCTGCCTAGTCACTTCGTGGTCGGTCAGTTCGTGGATGTGACCGGCACCACGATCGGCCGCGGCTTTACGGGCTCGATGGTGCGCTGGAACTTCGGCGGCCTGGAAGCCAGCCACGGCGTGTCGGTCTCGCACCGCAGCCACGGCTCGACCGGCAACCGTCAGGATCCGGGCCGTACCTTCCCGGGCAAGAAGATGGCCGGCCATTACGGCGACGAGCGCGTGACCACGCAGAACCTCAGGGTCGTCGCGAGCGACGATGCGCGCGGGCTGCTGCTGGTCCAGGGCGCGGTGCCGGGTGCCAAGAACGGCTACGTGCTGGTGCGCGATGCGTCGAAGAAGGCCCGCCCGAAGGACGCGCCCTATCCGGGCGCGGTCCGCAAGCCGGCCGAGCCGGCGCAGCCGGCGGCGTGAGCGACAGGGGATTGAGATGAAAGTCGCGGTCAAGACCATTGAGGGCGGCAGCGCCGGCGAGATCGAACTCGCCGATGCGGTGTTCGGCGCCCCGGTCCGCAAGGACATCCTGCAGCGTTGCGTGGTGTGGCAGCTGTCGCGCCGCCAGGCGGGCACGCACAAGACCAAGGGTCGCTCCGAGGTCACGGCGACGGCCAAGAAGATGTACGCCCAGAAGGGCACCGGTCGCGCCCGCCACGGCAACGAGGCGGCGCCGCAGTTCCGCGGCGGCGGCAAGGCCTTCGGTCCGGTGGTGCGCAGCCATGCGCTCGACCTGCCCAAGAAGGTCCGCCAGCTCGCGCTGCGCTCGGCGCTCTCGTCCAAGGCGGCCGACGGCAAGCTGGTGGTACTCGACAGCGCCCAGATGTCCGAGCCGAAGACCGCCAAGCTGGTGGCCGGCCTCGGCAAGCTCGGCCTGTCGGACGCGCTGGTGATCGCCGGCGCGGCGGTCGACACCAATTTCGCGCGCGCCGCGGCCAACATCGCCCATCTCGATGTGCTGCCGCAGCAGGGCGCCAACGTTTACGACATCCTGCGCCGCGACACGCTCGTGCTGACGCGCGATGCCGTCAAGCATCTCGAGGAGCGCCTGCAATGAGCGACGCGAAGGCTGGCGCGCCGACCGTTTCCCGGTCGCGCATGTACGAGGTGATCCGCTCGCCGCTGATCACCGAGAAGACCACCAACGGCTCCGAGCACGGGCAGGTCACGTTCCGCGTGCCGCTCGACGCCACCAAGCCCGAGATCAAACAGGCCGTGGAAGGCCTGTTCAAGGTCAAGGTGAAGGCGGTGAACACGGTCACCGTGAAGGGCAAGAGCAAGCTGTTCCGCGGCCGTCCCGGCCGGCGCAGCGACTGGAAGAAGGCGATCGTTTCGCTCGCCGACGGCCAGAAGATCGACGTGACGACGGGCCTGTGAGGCGCGGAGCAGTATCATGGCATTGAAAACCTACAAGCCGGTTACCCCGTCGCTCCGCCAGCTCGTGATCGTCGATCGCGAGGGTCTGTGGAAGGGCAAGCCCGTCAAGTCGCTGACCAGCGGCAAGACCAACACCGGCGGCCGCAACAACCACGGTCACATCACCAGCCATCACCGCGGCGGTGGCCACAAGCGGCGCCTGCGCCTGGTCGATTTCCGCCGTCGCAAGTTCGACGTGCCGGCGACCGTGGAGCGGCTGGAGTACGATCCCAACCGGTCGGCCTTCATCGCGCTCATCAAGTACACCGACGGCGAGCTCGCCTACATCCTCGCGCCGCAGCGGCTCAAGGCCGGCGACCAGGTCGTGTCGGGCGAGCGTGTCGACATCAAGCCCGGCAATGCCATGCCGCTCGCCAACATGCCGGTCGGCACGATCGTGCATAACGTCGAGCTGAAGAAGGGCCGCGGCGGACAGCTCGCGCGCTCGGCCGGCGCCTACGTGCAGCTGGTCGGCAAGGACGCGGGCTACGCCCAGATCAAGCTCGGCTCCGGTGAGCTGCGCATGGTGCCCGGCGAGTGCCTGGCGACCGTCGGCGCGGTTTCCAACCCGGACAACCAGAACGTGGTGATCGGCAAGGCGGGCCGCTCGCGTTGGCTCGGCCGTCGCCCGCATGTGCGCGGCGTGGCCATGAACCCGGTCGATCATCCGCACGGCGGCGGCGAAGGCCGCACCTCCGGTGGTCGCCATCCGGTGACCCCGTGGGGCAAGCCCACCAAGGGCAAGAAGACCCGCAAGAACAAGGCGACGGACAAGTACATCATCCGCCGCCGTCACGCGAACCGCTGACGGCAGCGCAGGAGGACATCGTGGCACGTTCCGTTTGGAAGGGACCGTTCGTTGACGGTCACCTGCTGAAGAAGGTGGAGAAGGCACGGCAGACCGTGCGCAGCGAGGTCGTGAAGACCTGGTCGCGGCGCTCGACGATCCTGCCGCAGTTCGTCGGTCTGACCTTCGGCGTCTACAACGGCCGCAAGTTCATCCCGGTGAACGTCACCGAGGAGATGGTCGGGCACAAGCTGGGCGAGTTCGCGCCCACCCGCACCTTCAGCGCCCACGCGGGCGACAAGAAGGTGTCGAAGGAGTAACGCGCGATGAGCAAGCAACCCACGCGCCGCCGCGAGGCGGACAACGAGGCCAAGTCGGTGCTGCGCGTCCTGCGCGTCAGCCCGCGCAAGCTCGACCTGGTCGCGGCCACCATCCGCGGCAAGAAGGCGGCCTCGGCCGTCAACGAGCTCGCGTTCTCGCGCAAGCGGATCGCCATCGACGTGCGCAAGGCGCTGTCGTCGGCGATCGCCAACGCCGAGAACAATCACAATCTCGACGTCGACCGCCTGATCGTGGCCGAAGCCTCGGTGGGCAAGGGTCTCGTCATGAAGCGGTTCCACACCCGCGGTCGCGGCCGGTCGGCCGGGATCGTCAAGCCGTTCAGCCAGCTCACCATCGTGGTGCGCGAGCGGGCCCAGGCGGAGGACAAGTAATGGGTCAGAAGGTCAATCCCGTCGGCCTGCGGCTCGGCATCAACCGGACCTGGGACTCGCGCTGGTACGCCGAGGGTGCCGAGTACTCGACGATGCTGCACGAGGACATCCGCATCCGGAAGGTCCTGCGCGAGAAACTGGCCCAGGCCGGAGTCGCCAAGATCGTGATCGAGCGGCCGGCCAAGCGCGCCCGCGTCACCATTCATACCGCCCGTCCGGGCGTGGTGATCGGCAAGAAGGGCGCCGACATCGAGAAGCTGCGCTCCGACCTTGGCAAGATGACTAAGGGCGAAGTGGCGCTGAACATCGTCGAGATCCGCAAGCCCGAGATCGACGCCACGCTGATCGCCGAGAACATCGCCCAACAGCTGGAGCGCCGCGTCGCGTTCCGCCGCGCCATGAAGCGCGCCGTCCAGTCGGCGATGCGTCTCGGTGCCCAGGGCATCCGCATCAACTGCTCGGGTCGCCTTGGCGGCGCGGAAATCGCGCGCATGGAGTGGTACCGCGAGGGTCGCGTGCCGCTGCATACGCTGCGCGCCGATATCGACTACGGGACCGCCACCGCCTTCACCACCTTCGGCACCTGCGGCGTCAAGGTCTGGGTGTTCAAGGGCGAGATTCTCGCGCATGACCCGATGGCGCACGACCGCCGTGCCGAGGAGTCGGCGCCGCAGCGCACGCCGTCGCGTGTCGAGCGCACCGAGCAGAGGGACGCGTAAGCCGCCATGCTGCAACCCAAGCGCACCAAGTACCGCAAGGCCTTCAAGGGCCGGATCAGCGGCGCCGCCAAGGGCGGGTACAACCTCGACTTCGGCTCGTTCGGGCTGAAGGCGATGGAGCCCGACCGCCTGACCGCGCGCCAGATCGAGGCCGCCCGTCGTGCCATCACGCGCCACATGAAGCGTGCCGGCCGCGTGTGGATCCGCGTGTTCCCCGACGTGCCGGTCTCGAAGAAGCCGGCCGAAGTCCGCATGGGCTCCGGCAAGGGCGCGCCGGAGTTCTGGGCGGCCCGCGTGCATCCCGGCCGCGTGCTGTTCGAGCTGGACGGCGTGCCGGTGACGGTCGCCAAGGAGGCGCTGGCGCTCGCCGCCGCGAAGCTCCCGATCCGCACCCGCTTCGTCGCGCGCGTCGGCGCCTAGGCCCGGGGAACAGAGCCATGAAAGCCACCGACATCCGTCCCAAGACCCGCGACGAGCTCAAGACCGAGCTCGGCAACCTTCGCAAGGAAGCGTTCAACCTGCGTTTCCAGAAGGCCAGCGGCCAGTTGCAGAAGACCGCCCGCGCGCGCCAGGTGCGCCGCGACATCGCCCGCATCAAGACGGTGCTGGGCGAGAAGGACGCAGGCTGAGGAGCAGAAGATGCCGAAGCGAATTCTCGAAGGCACGATCGTGAGCGACAAGATGGACAAGACCATCGTCGTCAAGGTCGAGCGCCGCGTGCAGCACCCGATCTACAAGAAGTTCATCCGCAAGTCGAAGAAGTACCACGCGCACGACGAGGCGAACGCCTTCAAGGGCAAGGTGGGCGAGATCGTGCGGATCCGCGAGTGCCGGCCGCTCTCGCGCACCAAGTCCTGGGAAGTCCTGGGCGCGGACGCCAAGGCCTGAGCGGCAACGAACACGGAATTGAGGAGGTCGCGGCGCCCAGCGCCGCGGATAGGGCAAAATGATCCAGATGCGGACCAACCTCGAGGTCGCCGACAATAGCGGCGCCCGTCGGGTACAGTGCATCAAGGTGCTGGGCGGCTCGCGCCGCAAGTACGCCAGCGTCGGCGACGTGATCGTCGTCTCGATCAAGGAGGCGATCCCGCGCGGCCGCGTGAAGAAGGGCGAGGTGCATCGCGCCGTCGTCGTGCGCACCGCCCGCGAAGTTCGTCGGGCCGACGGCAGCGCCATCCGCTTCGATCGCAACGCCGCCGTGCTGCTCAGCAAGCAGGACGAGCCGATCGGCACCCGCATCTTCGGACCGGTGACGCGCGAACTGCGCGCCCGCAAGTTCATGAAGATCATTTCGCTCGCGCCCGAGGTGCTCTAGCCATGGCCGTCAAGCTCAAGATCCGCAAGGGCGACCGCGTCAAGGTCATCGCCGGCCGCTCCAAGGGCCGTATCGGCGACGTGCTGCGCGTGCTGCCGGCCGAGAGCCGCGTCGTCGTCTCCGGCGTGAACGTGATCAAGCGCCATACCAAACCGAACCGCGGCGAGACCGGCGGGATCGTGGAGCGCGAAGCCCCGATCCACGTCTCGAACGTGGCCGTGATCGACCCCGCCGGGACCGACAAGCCGACCAAGGTCGGCTTCAAGATCCTTGAAGACGGCCGCAAGGTGCGCTTCGCGCGCGCCTCCGGCGAGACCATCGACCGCTAGGAGATCGGGCCATGCCCGCGCGACTTCAGGAACGCTACCAAAACGACATCCGCGCCACGCTGACGAAGGAGTTCGGCTACAAGAACCCCCTCGAAGTGCCGCGCCTGGACAAGGTCGTGATCAACATGGGCGTCGGCGAGGCGGTGAACGACCGCAAGGCCGTCGATGGCGCCGTCGCCGACCTGACCGCGATTACCGGTCAGCGGCCGGTGACCACCAAGTCGCGCAAGTCGATCGCCACCTTCAAGCTGCGCGACGGCATGGCGATCGGCGTCAAGGTCACGCTGCGCCGGACCCGCATGTACGAATTCGTCGACCGCCTGGTGAACATCGCGCTGCCGCGCGTCCGCGACTTCCGCGGCCTCAACGGCAAGTCGTTTGACGGCGCCGGCAACTTCGCGATGGGTCTCAAGGAGCAGATCGTGTTCCCCGAGATCGAGTACGACAAGGTCGACCAGGTCCGCGGCATGGACATCATCATCTGCACGACCGCCCGCACCGACGACGAGGCTCGCGCGCTGCTGTGCGGCTTCGACTTCCCCTTCGCCACCTGACGGCCGGAGACAGCAATGGCCAAGACGAGTTCGGTCGAGAAGAACAAGCGCCGCGAGCGGATGGCGAAGAAATTCGCGCCCAAGCGCGCCAAGCTGAAGGCGATGGCGGTGGACGACCGGCTGTCGCCCGAGGAGCGTTTCGAGGCGCGCCTCAAGCTCGCGAAGCTGCCGCGCAATTCCTCGCCCACGCGCATCCGCAACCGGTGTGAGCTCACCGGCCGGCCGCGCGCGGTTTATCGCAAGTTCAAGCTCTCGCGCCTCGCGCTACGACAGCTCGCCTCCCAGGGCGGTCTGCCGGGCGTCGTGAAGTCGAGCTGGTAAAGGGGGTCCCCGGACCATGGCGATGACAGATCCCGTCGGCGATATGCTGACCCGCATCCGCAACGGCCAGTCGGCGCGCCTCGACAGCGTGACCGTGCCGGCTTCGCAGATGCGTTCCAACGTTCTCGATGTGCTGAAGCGCGAAGGCTATATCCGCGGCTGGTTCGAGGAGGAGCTGCGCCCCGGCGTGCGCGAGCTGCGCGTCGAGCTCAAGTACGACAACGGCCGTCCTGTGATCCGCGACATTCGGCGCGTCTCGAAGCCCGGCCGCCGCGTCTACTCCAAGATCCGCGAGCTGCCGCGCCACTTCAACGGCCTCGGCATCTCGATCCTCTCCACCCCGCGCGGCATCATGTCGGATGCCGAGGCGCGCGCTGCCAATGTCGGCGGCGAAGTCCTCTGCAAGGTGTTCTGATCATGTCGCGCGTCGGCAAGAATCCCGTTCCGATCCCGCAGGGCGTCACCGTCGACCTGCAGGGCCAGTCCCTCAAGGTCAAGGGCAAGCGCGGCGAGCTCGCCTTCGTCGTTCACGACGACGTGGCTGTCACTCGCGAGGGCAGCGGACTGACCTTCAAGCCGCGCGTCGAGAGCCGGCGCGCCCGCATGCAGTGGGGCACCGCCCGCAACCTCGTGCGCAACATGGTGCGCGGCGTTTCGGACGGCTTCACCGTGACGCTGGAGATCAACGGCGTGGGCTATCGTGCCCAGGCCGACGCCAAGAACCTGAAGCTCCAGCTCGGCTATAGCCACGACATCGAGTATCCGATCCCGGCTGGCGTGCAGATCAAGGCCACGAAGCCGACCGAGATCGAGATCAGCGGCGCTGACCGCCAGAAGGTCGGCCAGATCGCCGCCGAGATCCGCTCGATGCGTCCGCCGGAGCCCTACAAGGGCAAGGGCATCAAGTATTCGACCGAGACCATCCGCCGCAAGGAAGGCAAGAAGAAGTAGGGCTCGACAGATGACCGACACCAAACGTCTCTTCGAACGCCGGCAGCGCCGCACGCGGCACGCCGTGCGCAAGGCGGCCGGCAGCCGCCCCCGGCTGAGCGTCTTCCGCTCGGGCAAGCACATCTACGCCCAGGTGATCGACGACCGGAAGGGCGCCACGCTCGCGGCCGCCTCGACGCTCGAGAAGTCGCTCAAGGGCACGCTGAAGACCGGCGCCAGCCGCGACGCCGCGACCGCTGTCGGCAAGTTGTTGGCCGAGCGGGCGCTTGCCGCCGGCGTCAAGGAAGTCGTGTTCGACCGCGGTGGCTACATTTTCCACGGCCGCGTCGCTGCGCTGGCCAATGGCGCCCGCGAGGGCGGCCTGTCGTTCTGATCGGGAGTTGAATTCATGGCTCGTTCACCCGGCGGTTCCGGACGTTCCCCGCGCGATCGCGATCGCGGCCGCGAGCGGGAGCGCGACGAGGACAACGAACTGACTGACAAGCTGGTCGCGATCAACCGCGTCGCCAAGGTCGTCAAGGGCGGCCGGCGCTTCGGCTTCGCCGCCATCGTCGTCGTCGGCGACCAGTGCGGCCGCGTCGGCCACGGTTCGGGCAAGGCCCGTGAGGTGCCGGAGGCAATCCGCAAGGCCACGGAGTCGGCCAAGCGGAACCTGATCCGCGTGCCGCTCCGCGACGGCCGCACCCTGCACCACGATGTCCGCGGCCGATTCGGTGCGGGCAAGGTGACGCTGCGCTCGGCTCCGGCCGGCACCGGCATCATCGCCGGCGGCCCGATGCGCGCCGTCTTCGAGACGCTCGGGGTGAAGGACGTGGTGGCCAAGTCGGTCGGCACATCCAATCCGCACAACATGATCAAGGCCACCTTCGAGGCGCTTCAGGCACTGAACTCGCCGCGCATGGTGGCGACCCGCCGCGGCAAGAAGGTCGGCGACCTGCTGGGCCGCCGCGACGACGCCGCCGAGGCGGCATAGGGAGCCCGCCATGGCCGACAAGAAGACGCTCACCGTCACCCAGACCGGCAGCCCGATCGGCCGCACGCAGGACCAGCGCGCGACGCTGGCGGGTCTCGGACTGAACAAGCGCCACCGCAGCCGTGTCCTCGAGGACACCCCGGCGGTGCGCGGCATGATCAACAAGGTGCGCCATCTGGTGCGCGTCGAGGAGGCGCGCTGAGCGGCCGCCTGCGGCGCCAGCGCGAAAGGATCGAACCATGAAGCTCAACGTCCTCTCGGACAACGAAGGCGCCCGCAAGGCCCGCATGCGCGTCGGCCGTGGCATCGGCTCGGGCAAGGGCAAGACCGCCGGTCGCGGCGTGAAGGGCCAGAAGTCCCGCACCGGCGTTGCCATCAAGGGTTTCGAGGGCGGCCAGATGCCGCTCTATCGCCGCATGCCCAAGCGCGGCTTCACGCCGCCCAACGCCAAGACCTGGCAGGTGGTGAATGTCGGTGCGCTGCAGACGGCGATCGACGCCGGCCGTCTCGACGCCACCAAGCCGGTCGACGCCACCGCGATGGCCGCGGCTGGCCTGTTCAAGAACCCGCGCGATGGCGTGCGGCTGTTGGGCAAGGGCGAGCTGAAGGCGGGTCTCACGATCAAGGTCGCGGGCGCTTCGGCGTCGGCGATCGCCGCCGTCGAGAAGGCGGGCGGCAAGGTCGAACTGCCGCCGGCGCCGGCCGCCGAGGCGGCCTGAGGCTTCGTCGCGACGCCGGCGTCCTGGGGACGCCGGTGATTTCCGGTAAGGCGTGAGGTTCCATGGCGTCCGCAGCCGAACAACTGGCATCCAACCTGAACTGGGGCGCGATCGGCAAGGCCACCGAGCTGAAGCAGCGCCTGTGGTTCACGCTGGGCGCGCTGGTGGTGTTCCGCATCGGCGCCTACATCCCGGTTCCCGGCGTGGATCCCACGGCGCTGGCCGAGATTTTCCAGCAGAACGCCGGTGGGATCGCCGGCCTGCTCGACGTGTTCTCCGGCGGCTCGATCGGCCGAATGTCGATCCTGGCGCTCAGCATCATGCCGTACATCTCGGCCTCCATCATCATGCAGATCCTGACGACGGTCGTGCCGTCGCTGGAGCAGCTGAAGAAGGAGGGCGAGGCGGGCCGAAAGAAGATCAACCAGTACACCCGCTACGGCACCGTCGTGCTCGCGGCCTTCCAAGCCTGGGGCATCGCGGTCGGCCTTGAGGGGCAGGTCGCGAGCGCCGGTCCGGTCGTGCCCGATCCCGGCCTGTTCTTCCGTTTCGTCGCGGTGATCACCCTGGTCGGCGGCACACTTTTCCTGATGTGGCTTGGCGAGCAGATCACGGCGCGCGGTGTCGGCAACGGCATTTCGCTGATCATCTTCGCCGGCATCGTCGCCGCCCTGCCTGACGCGCTGGTCCAGACGCTTGAGCTTGGCCGCACCGGCGCGCTGTCGGCGCTGTTCATCATCGCGCTGCTGATCGGCGTCGTGGTGGTCGTGGCGGTGGTGGTGTTCGTCGAAACCGCTCAAAGACGCATCGTCGTCCAATATCCAAAACGCCAGGTCGGCAACCGCATGTATGGCGGCGAGGCCTCGCACCTGCCGCTCAAGGTCAACACGGCCGGCGTCATCCCGCCGATCTTCGCGAGCTCGCTGCTGCTGTTCCCTGCGACCATCGCGTCGTTCCAGGGCAACACGGCGGAGGCCGGCTGGATGCAGTTCATCGCCGGCTACCTCAGCCACGGCCAGCCGCTCTACCTGCTGCTCTATGTCGGCCTGATCGTGTTTTTCTGCTTCTTCTACACGACGGTCGTCTTCAACCCGGTCGATACCGCCGACAACCTCAAGAAGAACGGCGGCTTCGTGCCGGGTATCCGGCCGGGCAAGAACACGGCTGAGTATCTGGAGTACATCCTCACGCGCCTCACCGCGTTGGGCGCGATCTATCTGTCGCTGGTCTGCATCCTTCCGGAACTCCTGATCTCGCGCGGCGGCGTTCCGTTCTACTTCGGCGGTACCAGCCTCCTGATCGTGGTTTCGGTGACGCTCGACACCGTGACCCAGGTCCAGTCGCATCTGCTGGCGCACCAGTATGAGGGACTGATCAAGAAGGCGCGGCTGCGCGGCAAGCGGCGATGAAGATCATCCTTCTCGGGCCGCCCGGCGCGGGCAAGGGCACCCAGGCGCAGCGTCTCCAGCAGGAGCGCGGCATGGTCCAGCTTTCGACCGGCGACATGCTGCGGGCGGCGGTGGCGTCGGGGTCGGACCTCGGCGTCAAGGCCAAGGCGATCATGGAGCGCGGCGATCTGGTGCCGGACGCGCTGATGGTCGGCCTGATCGAACAGCGGATCGCCCAGCCCGATTGCGCCAAGGGCTTCATCCTGGACGGCTTCCCGCGGACCACGGCTCAGGCCGAGGCGCTGGACCGCATGCTGGCCGCCATGGGCGTGAAGCTCGACCGGGTGATCGAGATGGAGGTCGACGAGGCGGCCCTGACTGAGCGTATCGTCGGCCGTTTCTCCTGCGCCAAGTGCGGCGCGGGCTACCACGACAAGTTCAAGCAGCCGGCCAAGCGGGGCGTCTGCGACAGCTGCGGCCATACCGAGTTCAGCCGCCGCAAGGACGACAACGCGGAGACGGTAAAGACGCGGATGGCCGCCTACCGGGCCCAGACGGAGCCCCTGCTGCCCTACTATCGGGCCAAGGGGGTTCTGCGGGGGGTCGATGGGATGGCCGAAATGGGTGAGGTGTACCGCCAGATCGTGCGGATTCTGGACGGGACTTGACAAGAATGGGTTCCGTTGACTCGGGGGCCGCGATTTATATAATCGCGCGCTTTTCCGGGACCAGCGGGCAGAGACGGAGCGCGCATTTGCGCGCCCTAAGCCTTTGAAGGAGTTGGACTTTGGCGCGTATAGCCGGCGTTAACATCCCGACCGCCAAGCGGGTGGTGATCGGGCTCCAGTACATCCACGGGATCGGCGAGGCGAAGGCCCGCGAGATCTGTGGAAAAGTCGGAATCGAGGAGTCGCGGCGCGTTAACACGCTCAGCGACGACGAGGTGATCCGGATCCGCGAGACCATCGACCGCGACTACACGGTCGAGGGCGATCTGCGGCGCGAGACGGCGATGAACATCAAGCGCTTGATGGACCTCGCCTGCTATCGCGGCCTGCGGCATCGCCGCGGGCTGCCGGTCCGCGGCCAGCGCACGCATACCAATGCGCGCACCCGCAAGGGCCCGGCCAAGCCGATCGCCGGCAAGAAGAAAGTCACGAAGTAAACGGGGGATCGGACTATGGCCAAGCCTGCAGCCGCCGCGAGCGGCGCCGCCCCTGTTGCCGCGCGTCCGCGTCGCAAGGAGCGAAAGAACATCATCTCCGGCGTGGTGCATGTGAACGCCTCGTTCAACAACACCATCGTCACCATCACCGACGCCCAGGGCAATGCGATCGCTTGGTCGTCGTCGGGTCAGCAGGGCTTCAAGGGCTCGCGCAAGAGCACGCCGTTCGCCGCCCAGATGGCCGCCGAGAATGCCGGCCGCAAGGCGATGGAACACGGCATGCGAACCGTCGAGATCGAGGTGCGCGGTCCGGGTTCGGGCCGCGAGTCGGCGCTGCGCGCGCTGCAGGCGGTCGGGCTCGCCGTTACGGCGATCCGCGACGTGACGCCGATCCCGCACAACGGCTGCCGGCCGCCCAAGCGCCGGCGCGTCTGATCGCGGGAGTGTGCCGGCGCGTACGCGCGCCGGTGGAGTAGGGCGGAAGGCGCACTGGCGCCGCCGCGACGTTCAATGCGGGTCGCAATGGCCCGCCAAACAATTCGGTCGAGAGAGGTAGCCCCCGTGCTTCAGAAGAACTGGCAAGACCTGATCAAGCCGGAGAAGCTCGTCACCGAGGCCGGGACGGATCCTGGCCGCACCGCCACTATCGTGGCCGAGCCGCTGGAGCGGGGCTTCGGCCTCACGCTCGGCAACGCGTTGCGCCGCGTGCTGCTGTCGTCGCTGCAGGGCGCGGCTGTGACGTCGATCAAGATCGACAACGTGCTGCACGAGTTCTCCTCGATTCCCGGCGTCCGCGAGGACGTGGTCGACATCGTGCTGAACGTGAAGGCGATGGCGGTGAAGATGCAGGGCGACCGCGTGCAGCGGCTCTATCTGCGCGCCGTCGGCCCCGGCGAAGTGACCGCCGGCATGATCGAGCTGCCGGGCGACGTTCAGATCATGGACCCCAAGCATCTGATCTGCACGCTCGACGATGGCGCCTCGATCGCCATGGAGCTGATGGTCGCGACCGGCAAGGGCTACGTGCCCGCCACGGCCAACCGGCCCGAGGACGCGCCGATCGGCCTGATCCCGGTCGATTCGGTGTTCAGCCCGGTGAAGCGCGTTTCCTACAAGATCGAGAACAGCCGCGTCGGCCAGGTGACCGACTACGACAAGCTCTCGATGACGGTCGAGACCAACGGGACCACCCGGCCCGAGGACGCCGTGGCGCTGGCCGCGCGCATCCTGCAGGACCAGCTGCAGCTCTTCATCAACTTCGACGAGCCGCGCGAGGTCCGCAAGGAAGAGCAGGCCGACGATTTCCCGTTCAACCGCAACCTGCTGCGCAAGGTCGACGAGCTCGAGCTCTCGGTGCGCTCGGCCAACTGCCTGAAGAACGACAACATCATCTACATCGGCGATCTGGTTCAGAAGACCGAGGCGGAGATGCTGCGCACGCCGAACTTCGGGCGCAAGTCGCTGAACGAGATCAAGGAAGTGCTCGCCGGCATGGGGCTGCACCTGGGTATGGAAATCCCGGGCTGGCCGCCGGAGAACATCGAGGAAATGGCCAAGCGGCTGGAAGAGCCGTACTGAGCCGCTGGAAGGACAAGGATCATGCGTCACGCCAACCGCGGCCGGAAGTTCCACCGCACCGCCGAACATCGCAAGGCGATGTTCGCCAATCTCGCCTCGGCGCTCATCAAGCACGAGCAGATCGAGACCACGCTGCACAAGGCGAAGGACCTGCGTCCGATCGTGGAAAAGCTGGTCACGCTCGGCAAGCGCGGTGGCCTGCACGCCCGCCGCCAGGCGATCGGCTTCCTGCGCGATGCCTACATCGCCGACAAGCTGTTCACGACGCTCGGCCCCCGTTACGCCAAGCGGCCGGGCGGCTATCTGCGCGTGTTGCGCAGCGGCTTCCGCTACGGCGACAGCGCGCCGATGGCGGTGATCGAGTTCGTCGACCGCGACGTCTCGGCCAAGGGCAAGGACTCCGGCCCGTCGGCCGAGCCCGCCGAGGAGAAGGCGGCGGCCTAACGTCCGTCGGATCCGGCTGGAACTAGCCGGGTCTGTAGCTCGGCGAACCGGAAATCGCGACCGATTCGGCCGCGACCTCTGATTGATCGCTCCCGTCAGAACGCTTCATCGGGTAGCGCGAAGACCGTGCGGCCCGCCGCGCGCAGCGGTCCAAGTTGCGCCAGCGCCGGCGGCAGGATCACCTCCGCGTAGAACCGCGCCGTCACCAGCTTGGCCTCGTTGAATGCCGCGTCGCCCTCGCGCGACGCCAGTCGGGCGAGCGCCGCCGCCGCACCGCGCGCCGACACCCAGGCACCGAGCGCCGTGCCGCAGAGCCGCAGGTACGCGGCCGACCCTGCCATCGCGGCCCGCCCGTCACCCCGCACGTCGCCGGCCACCCAGCCCGTGGCCTCATCGAGGGCGTTCGCCGCAGCTTCGAGACCGGTCGCGACGGCCGCGATGTCGTCGCCCGCCAGCGTCGCGAGCCTCGAGTGTTCGGCACGCATCTCGGCGACGAGCGCGCGCATCGCCTCGCCGCCGTCGCGCGAGATCTTGCGACCCACCAGATCGCGCGCTTGGATGCCGTTGGTGCCCTCGTAGATCGGCAGGATTCGGGCATCGCGCAGATGCTGGGCGGCGCCGGTCTCCTCAACGAACCCCATGCCACCGTGGATCTGCACGCCGAGCGAGGCGATCTCGTTGCCGAGGTCCGTGAACCACGCCTTCACGATCGGGATCAGAAGGTCGACCCGCGTCTGGGTTTCCTTGCGTGTCGCGGCATCGGGATGACGCAGCGCCGTGTCGATCTGCGCGGCCGCGTAGTAGCCGAGGCCACGCATCGCCTCGATCTGGGCGCGCATGGTCATCAGCATGCGCCGCACATCGGCGTGCCGGACGATCGCGACCGGGTGGGGGGCCGCACTCGCGTCGTCTTTCGATTGCACGCGCTGGCGGGCGAAGGCGGCGGCCTGCTGGTAGGCCCGCTCGGCGATGGCGAGGCCCTGCACGCCCACGGCGAGGCGGGCGTTGTTCATCATGGTGAACATGTACGAGAGGCCTCGGCCTTCCTCGCCCACGAGATAGCCGACCGCTCCCCCGTCGTCGCCGTAGCTCATCACGCAAGTCGGGCTCGCATGGATGCCGAGCTTGTGCTCCAGCGACACGCAGCGAAGGTCGTTGCGCTTGCCCGGCTTGCCGTCCGCGCCGACCAGGAGCTTGGGCACGATGAACAGCGAAATGCCGCGCACGCCGGCCGGCGCGTCGGGTGTGCGGGCCAGCACCAGATGCACGATGTTCTCGGCCATGTCGTGCTCGCCGTAGGTGATGAAGATCTTCTGCCCGGAGATCAGGTAGTGGTCGCCCTGCCGCACCGCCTTCGACTTCAGTTGGCCGAGGTCCGAACCGGCCTGCGGCTCGGTGAGGTTCATGGTGCCGGTCCAGTCGCCAGCGATCATGCGTGGCAGATAAGTCGCCTTCTGTTCCGGTGAGCCGTGATGCTGGATAGCGTCGATCGCGCCCTGATTCAGAAGCAGGACCAGCCCGAAGCCCATGTTCGCCGACTGCCACATCTCCTGTACGCCGGTCGCGAGGAGCCATGGCATGCCCTGGCCGCCGAACTCGGGGTCGAAGGGAAGCGAGTTCCAGCCGCCCGTCACGAATTCCTTGTAGATGGCGGCGAAGCCGGGCGCCGTGCGCACCACCCCGTTCTCCAGCCTCGCGCCCACCTTGTCGCCGTCGCGGTTGAGCGGCGCCAGTCCATTGCCGGCGAGCTTGGCGGCCTCTTCCAGGACCGCGTCGATCATGTCCTCGCCGGCATGCTCGTAACCGGGCAGGGCGGCGACACCCGCCAGCCCCGCGATCTCTCGGAGCGCGAAGCGCATGTCGGCAAGCGGGGCGGCGTAGGTCATGGCATTCCTCCACGGCCACTATGCGAGGCGCGGCTTCGCGGTGCAATGCGCGCGCGGTCGCCAGTGCGGCCGGCCTGCGGTATTCTCCCGCCATGGCCGATTCCATCCTTCTCGCGATAGCGGGGCCCCGCGCGACCATCACGCTGAACGATCCCGACAAGCACAATCGGCTGGATCCCGCCGGACTCGCGGACCTGCGTCGCGCGGTTGAGGCGGTGGACGCCAACCCGGAGGTTCGCGTCACGGTCATCACCGGGGCGGGCGAGAAGACCTTCTGTTCCGGATACGACCTGGGTGCCATCTCCTCGGACAGCAAGGCGGCCGACCGGCCGGCCTCTGACGATGGCTTTGAGCAGGTGATGGATCGCATCGAGGCGATGCGCATGCCGACGATCGCCGCGTTGAATGGCGGGGTCTATGGCGGGGCGACGGATCTGGCGCTGGCGTGCGATTTCAGGTTGGGGGTGCGCGGCATGCGCTTCTTCATGCCGGCCGCGCGGTTCGGGCTGCACTACTATCCGGGCGGTCTGCGTCGCTACACCCAGAAGGTTGGCCCCAGCTTCGCCAAGCGCGCGTTCCTCTTGTCGGAGGATTTCGACGACGAGGCGCTGCTGCGGATCGGCTACATCGACTGGCTGGTCGACCGCGCCGAGTTCGCCGCGCGGATCGACGCTTTGGCCACGCGCCTCGCGGGCCTTGCCCCGCTCTCCATGGTCAACATGAAGCGGGCGATTGAGCAGTACGCCCAGGCTGATCCCGACGTCGCTTCCATCCGGGCCAATATCCGCGCCTGCGCCGGTTCGGACGATTTGCGAGAGGGTCTCGCGGCGCTGCGCGAGCGCCGTCCCCCGAGGTTCCGGGGCGCATGAGGGCGCGCACGGTCGTTCTTGCGGCGCTGGGTCTTGCGCTCGCGCTGCCGGCGTCGGCCCAACAACTCGACTTCAAGCGGTCGAGCCGCAGTGGCGACGATCTCCTGTCCTACAAGTGGCGCGACCACGAGCGCCGCGAACACAGCCTCGCCTTCACCATCACGAAGGAGGAGATCCGGAAAGCCGAGAGCTCCTTTATGGAATTCAGCCTCGACGGAATGTGGCGTTTGGTCGAGGCGGGAATTCGCGACGAGGTCGCGAAGTTCGGCCAAAGCGCCGAAGTGAAGTTCACGCGCACGGCCGACGGCATCAGCTGGAACATCGGCGCGCGCGATCGGGCGAGCGTCGATACTCTGATGGCCCGGGCGCAAGCCCGCCACGAGCGGACCCAGAGCGAGTATCTGAAGCGACACCAGCGGCGCGTCTATGCTGGTCGGTTGATCGCGGTGGACTACGCGGCCGCGACCACGGCCTTGCGCGATCCGTTGCGCGCGGTGCCGCGCGCCCTGGGCGATGTCCGCGGGATCGTCGGCAACGACCGTGCCCGCGCGGCGCTTGCGCTGTCGTTCTTCCAGTCGATCCCCTACGCTCTGCTTGAGGACAAGGTCCGCAAGGGTGGGGACTTCCTTCCGGGGCCCGCTTTGCTTGCCCAGAATCGCGGCGATTGCGATAGCAAGGCCGTGGCGTTGGCCGCCGTGCTCCGCGCCTTCACGCCGTCGCGCAAGCTCGCGATGATCGTGATGCCGGGCCACGCCGTATTGGGAATCGATCTCGACGCGCAACAGGGCGATCAGGTGGTGCGCGGTGCCAACCGGAACTGGGTAGCGCTCGAGGCGGCGGGGCCGGGGCTCTTGTCTCCAGGCCGCGTGGGAACCGATACCGCGAAGCTTCTGGCCGCTGGTCGCGGCGTCGAAGTCTGGCCGCTCAACTGATGGTCACGCAGCCGACCACACGGCGGCTCGCCGCCATGCTTCATGCCGATGTCGCAGGATTCACGCGCATGATGGAAGGCGCCCAGACCATGACGTTCCGCCATCTGAAGGCGGCGCAAATCAATGTCTGGCGGCCGGCGATCGAAACGGGGGGCGGTCGGCTGGTCGGCACGGCGGGCGATGCGATGCTGGCGGAGTTTTCGTCGGCGCTCGCGGCGGTGCGGACCGCGATCGACATCCAGGATCGCATGGGCCAGTTCAACGCCGCCCTCGATGCGGGCCAGCGCATGCTGTTTCGGGTCGGCGTTCATCTCGGCGAGGTGATCGTCGATCCCGAGGACGACAATATTTTCGGCGAGAGCGTCAATCTGTGCGCTCGTATCCAGGCGCTCGCCGAGCCGGGCGGCGTCGCGGTTTCGCGGACGGTGCGCGATATGGTCGAACTGGGGCCAGGTCATGCCTTCGCCGAAGGGGGAACGCACCAGGTCAAGAACGTGAGCCGGCCGGTCGAGCTGTTTCATGTGCGTTCCGTGGCAGTGGCGCCGCCGGTGGCGACCCGGGCTGCGCATCCGGTCCGGGGCGGCTGGCGCCTGGAGGGCGCGGACTCGTCTGGGAATCAGTTCCGGCTTGAGATCGCGGCCGCGGCGCTGACGGCCGCGTCGGGCGGGCTGGTGCTGGGGCGGGCCGCCGACCAGTGCGATCTCTGTCTGTCCCATCCGACGGTGTCGCGTCGCCACGCCTGCTTGGGTCTGCGGGGTGAGACCTTGTCGGTCGCCGATCTCGGCTCGACCAACGGAATCTCGGTCGATGGCCGACTGCTGCCAGACGACCAGCCCGTTGACTTGGCCGATGGCAGTCGTCTGCGCGTCGGAGACGTCGAGTTCGTGGTCCGTCGAACCTAGATTCGTTGCGATGGCCCGAGCGGGATGGGATGATCCCGCGCCATGGCCGACTCCTCCGAAACTCCCTCGCGCGCGCCCGCCACGGGGTCGGTCAACCTGATCGCGCTGCGAACCGGGCACCGGATCGGCCGCTACGAGGTCGTGTCGGTCCTGGGACAGGGCGGTTTCGGCATTACCTATCTGGCGCGCGATACCCAGCTCGGCCGCGATGTCGCGATCAAGGAATACCTGCCGATGGGGCTGGCGATCCGGCATGGCGCCACCGAGGTGCTGCCGGGCTCGACCGAGGCGGCGCGGGACTTCCTCTGGGGGCGGGAACGGTTCGTCGCCGAGGGCCAGACGCTTGCCAGTCTCAGCGACGCGCCGGCGATCGTGCGGGTGTTCGACTTCCTCGAGGTGAACGGGACGGCCTACCTCGTGATGGCGCTGGTGGCAGGCGAGACGCTGGACCAGCGCATCCGGGCCGGCGGGCCGATCGACGCGGGCACGATGGCGCGCGTTCTATTCCCGCTCTTGGACGGGCTGGAGCGCGTCCACGCCGCGGGCTTCCTGCATCGCGACATCAAGCCCGCGAACATCATCCTGGGCGACGACGACCGGCCGACGCTGATCGATTTCGGCGCCTCGCGCGCGGCGATGGCCGGACGAACGACCGCGCTCACCGCAGTGTTCACGCCGGGCTACGCCGCCCCTGAGCAGATGAACACGGCCAAGCAAGGCCCATGGTCGGACATCTACGGCGTCGCGGCGACGTTCTATCACGCGCTCACCGGCGGTCCGCCGCTCAACGCCTTCGATCGCGCGCTCGACGATGAATACGTATCGGCGTTGGAGTACGCCGGGTCCGGCTGGCCACAGGCGGTGTTGGCCGGGCTGGATGCGGGTCTTGCTGTCCGCGCCAACGAGCGGCCGCAGTCGATTGCGGCCTGGCGCACGATGTTGCGCGCCGCGCCCCCGGCACCGGCGGCCGCGACGGTCGTGGTCCGACCTCCCATCGCCCCCGCGCCAGCACCCACACGACCCTCCGTGGGCCGCGCGCCGCCGCCCGCCCGACCCGCACCGCTGCCCGCGCCTCCGCCGCAGGCAGCGCCAGCGGGTGGTCGTGCGGGCCTGTGGATCGCTGTCGCCGCGGTCGTCGCGGTCTTGGGCGGTGGCGGCGCCTACCTCGCGACACAGGGCGAGCGCGCGCCGTCGCCAGTCGCGGCAGTGCCGGCACCTGACAATCGCGCCGCCGAAGAGGCGCGTAGAGCCGAGGAGGCACGCCGGGCGGCCGACGCCCAGCGTGCGGACGAGGCGAGGCGCGCCGAAGCGAACCGCGCGGCAGCCGAGGCGGCGCGTCGGCAAGAGGAGGAACGCAAGGCCGACGAAGTCCGCCGCGCCGAGGAGACCCGCAAAGCGCAAGAAGCACGCCGGGCTGAAGAGACACGAAAGGCGGAGGAAGCCCGTCGGGCCGAGGAGACACGGAAGGCTGAGGAAGCTCGCCTGGCCGAGGAGGCCCGCCGCTCCGAGGAAGCGCGCCAGGCGGAGGCCACGCGCCGAGCCGAGCAGGAGGCCGCCGCTCGCCAGCGCGCGGAGGAAGAGGGCCGCCGCCGCGCGGCCGAGCAGGCCGAGGCCGGGCTGCGCGTCAGCCAACCGGATCGGCAGCGCCTTCAGGTGGCGCTGAGTTCGCTCGGCCACAATACCGGCAGCACGGACGGGGCCTTTGGAGGCCGCACGCGAGAGATGATCGCCGCGTGGCAGCGCGCCAACGGCGCGCCGCCGACGGGCTTTCTCTCCGGTGAGCAGGTCGCGCTGGCGCTGCGTCAGGGAGCCGCCGCCGTCACCCGCTTCGATGACGAGCAGAAGAAGCGCGAGGCCGAGGAGAAGGCCAAGGCCGAGGAGAGAGCAAAGGCCGAGGAACGCGCCCGAGCGGCGGCCGCGGCGCCCCGCCCCGCGCCGACGCCACCCGCCGCGCCCGCGCCACCCGAACCCGCGGCCGCCGGCCCGCCGGCGGCGGGGGTCGATGGGCGCTGGTCCGGTTCGTACAGCTGCACCTCTGGGGGACCGGGCGGCGCGCTGCTGGTCGCGTTCGATGTCTCTCTGAACGGCGGGCAGGGCGCATGGTCGAGCCTCGGTGCCACCCGGGCTTCAGGCGGAACCAGCACGCTACGACTGCGAGTGACCGGCACGCGCGTCGAGTTCACACGCACGATCGTGGAGGGCGGGCAAAGCCGCACAGCGACCCTCGTCGGTCGGGTGCAGGGCACGAGCATCTCGGCGCAGGGCGACGAAACGAACGGCGCTCGTGGCTGCGTGGTGTCCTTGCAGAAAGCGGCGCGCTGAGCCTCAAACCCGCCGGTGGAGGCGCCGGTCGATCGCCAGCATCAGCGCATTGAGCGTGACCGCGAGGACGGACACGATCAGCACCACCGCCATGATGCGCCGGACATCGTGGACCTCGATTGAGGTCATCAGCAGGTGTCCGATCCCGCGCTGAGAGGCGAAGAGTTCGCCAATCATGACGCCGAGCAGGGTGAGGGAGAGCCCGATACGCAGCCCGGAGAAAATCTCGGGGATGGTGGCGGGAACAAGGATGTGCCGGGCCGTCTGCAGGGGTCCGAGATTCATGGTGGCCGCGGTCCGGAGCCAGGTCGGATTGACGTTGCGCACCGCGTTCATCGCGAAGATCGCGACGGGGATCACGCCGTGCAACGCGCCGAATGCGATCTTGGCGTTAAGGCCGATACCGAAGAACAGCAGGACGACGGGGTAGAGCGTCACCTTGGGGATCGAATAGAGCGCCACCAGCACGGGCTCGGCGACCTCGCCCGACAGGCGATGCCCGCCCAGCGCCACGCCGATGCCGACACCCCCGGTCACGGCGATCAGCAAAGCCCACAGGAACGCCGACATGGTCTCGCGGAAATGGGGCCAGTAGCGCGGCCCCGACAGCAGGTGCCAGGTCTCGCGAAGCGTCGCCGGCAGTGACGCGATGGCGCTGTCGCCGGCCAG
This sequence comes from Alphaproteobacteria bacterium, assembly GCA_016870115.1. GTDB lineage: Bacteria > Pseudomonadota > Alphaproteobacteria > Reyranellales > Reyranellaceae > VGCH01. The sequence continues at coordinate 38,598 of VGCH01000010.1, forward strand.
ATAGTGCAATCCTTGCCACAGCGCCGCGAGTGAGAGCACCGTGAGTGCGACGCCGCCCCAAGCCTCCAGACGGTCCTGCCGCTCCGCGGCGGCGAGCGCGGATGCGCCGTCGGCCATCTCAGCGGCTCCGCCGTTGGATCAGGCGCTGTTCAACCGTGTGCAGCGTCAGGTTCACACTGGCCACCAGCAGAAGCACGAACAGGATCAGCCCATACATCGAGCGTGCGTCGAAATTGTCGTAGGCGAAAGCGATGGCGTGGCCGATGCCCTTTGTGCTGAGGATGAATTCGCCGGCGATCACGCCGATGAACGAATAGGCGATGGCGAGCTTCACGCCGGCAAACAGGTGCGGAAGCGCCGCCGGCAGGCGGACGCGCCAGAGCTCGTCGGTGCCCGTCAGGCGCATCACTTGTGCTGTCTTACCCAGAACGCGCGGCACGCGATCGAGCCCGTTCATCGTGGCGACGATCATGGCCACGACTCCGAACATGACCGCGAGCGCGATCAGCGGACCCGGCCCCAGTCCGAACAGCACGATCAGCAGGGGGTAGAACGCGAAATGTGGGATGGCGTAGTAGGCGCCGAGGAACGGATCGAGGGCGCGGCGCAGGCGCGGCCGACCATGGATCGCGAATCCCACCAGGAAACCGCCGGCCAAGCTTACCATGATGGCGATGGCGACGACGCTGAAGGTTTGCGCCATGTCCTCGTTCAGCTCCCCCGACGCCACCGCGCGCCAGCCGCCCGCCGCCATCTCGGTTGGTGGGATGATGGCGGTGCGTGGGAGCCATCCTGCGCGGCACGCCCCCTCCAGTCCGCCGATGGCCGCGGCGAGCAGCGCCAGACGGATCCAGGCTGCCTTCGTCATCGGCCCGCGCCCTCCCGTGCCTGGCCCAGCGCCTTGATGGATTCGCCGCGGATGGAAGCCCAGAGCCGGGCGCTCACGGCGCCGAAATTCGGTCGGGCGGCGAGCGTCGAGTCGCGGTCGCGCGGCCAGCCGGTCTGCACCGTCTCGATCCAGACTCCGGGTCGCGCGGACATCACGCCGATTCGGTCGGACAGGAGGTTGGCTTCGTCCAGCGCGTGGGTAATGAGCATGACCGTAGCGCCGGTTTCTCGCCACAGCCGGAGAAGCTCATCGCCCATCAGCAGGCGCGTCTGTTGGTCCAGCGCCCCGAAAGGCTCATCCAACAGAATCAGGCGCGGGCGCAGCACCAGCGTTCGCGCGATGCAGACGCGCTGGCGCATGCCCCCGGAGAGCTGCGCGGGGTACGCGCGGGCAAAATCGGCGAGGCCCATGAAGCCCAGCGCATAGTCGACCCGGCGGCGCACTTCGGCGGGATCGGTGCCGGCCCGGCGCAACCCGAAAGCCACGTTGTCCTCAACGGTCAGCCAGGGAAACGACGCGTCTTCCTGGAACACGACACCGATGCCCTCGGGGACGCGACCGAGCACAGGCTGGCCCTCGAAGGTGACCGTCCCGGCGCTCGGCAGCGCGAGGCCCGCCACGACGTCGAGTAGGGTGCTCTTGCCGCACCCCGACGGCCCCACCACGCTCAGGAACTCGCCGCGCCTCAGATCAAGGTCGAGTGGCCCCAGAGCGTGCAGCGGCGGGCGGCCGGCGCGCGCGGGATAGATGCGCGTGACGCCGCGAAGCGAGGCGTGAACGTCCACCGCTCAGAGCTGCGGGCGCTTGGCCGCCGGCATGAAGCGCAGATCCATGGACGCCTTCCAGTCGATCGGCAGCTTCAGGATACCAATCGAGTCCAGTGCCTGCGCCATATTGTTCATCGCCTTCATGTCGAACGTGTCGGCGTTCCACCATTTGGGATTGATGGAGTTGACGCCTTTCAGGGCCATCGCCATCACGTCGGCGGGCTGGTCGTAGACCTTGGCGGTGATGCGCGCGGCTTCCGCCTGGTTGGCGTACATGAACTCCACGCCGCGCTTGCGGATGTCGATCACCTTCTGGAGCTTGCCGCCCTGCTTCTCGATGTTGTCTACCGTCGCGATGCCCACTGTCTGAGTGAAGGTCGGCAGCTTCTTCGAGGCCCAGTCGACGATCTGGTACTTCTTGCCGTCCTTGATGCGGCGGGCATAGACCGGCTCCGAGATCTGCACTATGTCGACCTGGTTGTTCTCGAGCGCCACGACGCCGCCCGCGATGTCGCCGGTCGCGACCATTTTCACGTCCTCGGGCTTCAGCCCGCATTCCCGCAGCAACGTGAGGTTCATGCTCTCGGTGACCGAGCGGGGGCGGGTGAAGCCCAGGCGCTTGCCCTTGAGGTCGGGACAGTCGGTCATCTTCTCGCCAGTGCGGGAGATGTAGTAGCCGCCTTCGCCCTCGGTCCCCACGTTGATGATGCGGATCGGGATGCCCTCCTTGAGGGCGGCGAGGGCAGCGGGCAACGCCACCTCCCCGTAGATCGTGTTGCCCGCCATCATGTTGCGCACGCTGGTCGAGCCGCCCTTGGACGAAATCGGCTGTTCGATCGCCAGCCCGGCTTTCTTGAACCAGCCCTTGTCGATCGCGACGGCGTAGGGGACGCCGTAGAGCAAGGCGCCATAGTGCGTGACAACGAGTTCGTCGGTCGCGCTGGCCGGCATCGCCGCCGTCGCCAGCGTCGCGGCCACACCCAGGGCGGCCAGTTTCCGCATCGCGTTCATCCGTTCCTCCCGCGCGTTGCCGGGCAACGCGTCCTGTTGTTTGATGGGATACTGCCCCAGACGGCAGCGAAAATCGAGGAGTGCGAGATGGCGGGAAACGGCAAGGCAGCGTCGCTGCGCAGAAAACTGGCCGCCGGGGAGTTTATTCTGGCTCCGGGCGTGTTTGACGGCATCTCGGCCCGGGTCGCCGACCGGATGGGGTTCCCGGCGCTCTATATGACCGGCTATGGCGCCACTGCTTCGGCTCTCGGACTGCCCGATGCCGGGCTCGCGACCTACGCTGACATGGTGGGCCGCGCCGAGATGATCTGCTCGGTCACCGAGACACCGCTGATCGCAGATGCCGATACGGGCTATGGCGGCCTGCTCAATGTGCGGCGCACGGTGCAGGGCTACGAGGCCGCGGGCGTCGCGGCGATCCAGATCGAGGATCAGGAGATGCCCAAGAAGTGCGGCCATACGCCGGGCCGTCGCGTCGTGGCGGCAGAGGAGATGGTCACCAAACTCAAGGTCGCGGTCGAGGCGCGTCGGCACGAGGAGACGCTGATCGTGGCGCGCACCGACGCCCGCACGGGGCTCGGCCTCGACGAGGCGCTGCGCCGTGCGCGCCTCTACGAGGAGGCGGGGGCCGACGTGATCTTCGTGGAGTCGCCCGAGAGCGAGGCGGAGCTTGAGCGGATCGGGCGCGAGGTCAACAAGCCTCTGCTCGCTAACATGGTGGAGTTCGGCAAGACGCCGCGCGTGGCGGCGCCGACCTTGCAGAAATGGGGCTTCGACATCGCGATCTATCCCAGTCTCGGCTTCTCTGTGGCGGCCGAAGCGATGCGCCAGGCCTGGGTTCATCTGAAGGAGGCCGGCACCAGCATCGGAATGAACGTGCCGCAATATGCCGGTGGCGACGGGGTGCGTTCGATGCACGAGCTGATGGGCTTTCCCGAGGTGTGGGACTTCGAGAAGCGTTGGGGCCTGTGAAGCCGCTGCTGGAGATTCTGGCGCGCTTGCCCGCCCGCGCCTGGCTACAGGGCGTGGGCGCCCTGCTCGCGGTCGTGGTGCTGGCGGTTGTTGGCTTCGCGGCGCTGGCTGGCGTCGCGCTCGTCGGACTGGTGTTGGTGCTTGGCATCAAGGCTCGGCGCTGGCTGGCCAGCTTGTTCGGCGTGGCGCCGCCGCCACCCCCGTCCGCCGCCGAGCCGGCGCGGCCGCGGGTGGGGCGGGGACCGGTCTCCGACGTCGAGTTCGAGATGGTCGACAAGAAGGACAGCCCGCCGCGATGAGCCGGCATCTGGTGCTGTTGCCGGGCTTCATGTGCGACGACGATCTCTGGTCCGACATGAAGCCCAACCTGGAGGCGATGGGCAGCCTGCAGTTTGGCAATGTCTTCGAGGACGATTCGCTGGACGGCATGGCCACGCGTGTGTTGGGACAGGCGCCACGACGTTTCGTGCTGGTCGGCTTCTCGATGGGCGGCTTCGTCGCGCGGCGGATCGCACTCCTGGCACCGGAGCGCGTGGCCGGCGTGGCCTTCATCTGTTCGTCGGCCCGAGGCCACAGCGAGGCCGAGCGCGCCGGCCGCGACGCCCGGATCGCGGCGGTGCGGGGCGCCACCTCGAGCGGGGTATCCCGCCGCGCGTACGCCGACGCCTTGCATCCCGATCGCGACCGCGAGCCCGCGCTGCTCGACCGGTTGCGCGGCATGTCGCGGCGGCTCGGCCGCGAGGTGATGATCCGCCAGCTCTCGGTCGCGCGCGAGGACGGCTACCTCGAGCTGGAACGCATCCTCTGTCCGGCGCTCGTCGTCGCGGCGCGTCAGGATCGGCTGCGCGGCTTCGCCGAGACCGAACGCATGGCGCGCCATCTGCCGGATGCGCGCTTCGAGGTGATCGAGGCCTGCGGTCACATGGCGCCCCTCGAACGGCCGCGCGAACTCGCCCATCTCCTCGCCGACTGGATCGCCAAAGAGGCGCTGTAGAGCCCTTCCGACGACCTAGACCCGCACTACCTTGCCGGGGTTCATGCGGTTGGCCGGGTCGAGCGCCCGCTTGATCGCCCGCATCACGTCGAGCTCGGTCCTCGACCGGTAGTGCGCGAGCTCGTCGATCTTGAGGCGTCCGATGCCGTGCTCGGCCGAGATCGAGCCGCCGGCGTCGACCACAAGATCGTAGATCGCGCCGGAGATGCGCTCGGCGTGGGCCATGAAGCGCGGCTTGTCCCAACCCTCGGGCGACTGGCAATTGAAGTGCAGGTTGCCGTCGCCGACATGGCCGAACGGCACGGGCCGGCAGCCCGGGAGCGTCTCGTGCATCGCCGCCAACCCGCGCTCGATGAAGGCCGGCAGGCGCGACACAGCGACCGAGATGTCGTGCTTGATCGAGGGACCCTCACGCTTCTGGGCCTCGGAGTGGTTCTCGCGCAGCGCCCACAGCGCCTTGGCCTGGCCGTCGCTGCTCGCGATCGCGGCGTCGAGCACCAGTCCCGTCTCCATCGCCGCACCGAGATGCGCCTCCATCGCCGGGGCAAGTCCGCTGCCGTTGGCGCCGGGACGCGGCGCGCGCGACGACGACCACTCCATCAGCACATACCAATCATGCCGCCCGGCCAACGGATCGGCGGCGCCAGGGATGTGGCGCAACACAAGGTCGATGCCCTGGCGGCCCATCAGCTCGCAGGAGGTGACGTTGTCTTCGCTGGCGGCGTGGGCGTCACTCAGGAGTTCGACGGCGGCGGCGGGCGAGGCCACGGCGATCCAGGCGACCGCGCGATCCCGCGGCGCGGGCCACAGCCGAAGGACCGCGCGGGTCACGATGCCGAGCGTTCCCTCCGCGCCGACATAGAGGTCGCGCAGGTCGTAGCCGGTATTGTCCTTCTTGAGCGCGCGCAGGCCGTTCCAGATCTCGCCCGAGGGCAGCACGACCTCGAGGCCCAGCACGAGCGCCCGGGCGTTGCCATAGTGCAGCACCTGCACGCCGCCGGCGTTGGTCGACAGGTTGCCGCCGATGGTGCAGCTGCCCTCTGCCGCGAGACTGAGCGGGAACAACCGGTCGTGGGCCGCCGCGGTCTCCTGGATCGTGCGCAGCACGCAGCCCGCCTCGACGGTCATGGAGTAGCCCAGCGGGTCGACTTCCAGCACGCGGTTCATGCGCTGCAGCGACAGCACGATCTCCCGACCGGTTTCGTGTGGCATGCCTCCGCCCACGAGGCCCGTATTGCCACCCTGCGGCACGATCGCGACACCGGCATCGGCGCAGGCGCGGACCACGGCCGCGACTTCCTCGGTCGAACCGGGACGCACCACGGCGAGCGCCGTGCCGAGATAGTTGTCGCGCCAGTCGGTGACGTAGCCGCGCTGATCGGCCGGATCGCTGACCAGCCCGCGCGCGCCTACGATGGCGGCGAGCCGATCGAGGAAGGCCGCGTCAGACACGCAGCACTTTCCCCGGATTCATGATGTTGCGCGGATCGAGCGCCCGCTTGATCGAGCGCATCGTGTCGAGCTCGATGCGGCTACGGTAGTGCTCCAGCTCGCCGACCTTGTCGCTGCCGATGCCATGCTCGGCAGAGATCGACCCGGAGAAGTCGCGGATCAGGTCGTTGATCGCGCGCGTGATCGCCGGCGAATACTGGTGCAGCGTCTGGCGATCCATGCCGACCGGCGCCATGAACGAGAAGTGCAGGTTGCCATCGCCGATATGGCCGAGCGGGTAGGGCCGGATCGAGGGCAGGATCTCCTTGGCGGCGGCGATGCCCTTGGTCACGAACTCGGGGATGCGCGAGGTCGCCACCGACATGTCGTAGCTGAGGCCCGGGCCTTCGGCGCGCGAGGCGGGTGCGACGGACTCGCGGATCGTCCACATGTTCCGCGCTTGCGCGGCGTTCTGCGCGATCGTGGCGTCGAGCACGCGGCCCGCCTCCATCTGGTCGGCGAGGAACTGCTCCATCTTCTCGGACATGCCCTCGGCACCGTCGGCGCGGGGACGCGACGAGGACCACTCCAGCAGCAGGAACCAATCTGTCTCGGCCTTGAGCGGGTCCTGTGTCCCCGGAATGTGGCGCAACACCATGTCGGTGCCGGCCCGGCTCATCAGCTCGCAGGAGCCGACATTGTCCTCGCTGGCGGCGTGCGCCTCGGAGAGAATCTCGACAGCGGCTTGCGGGTCGCGCACCGCGAGCCAGGCGGTGCACACATCCTTGGGCGCCGGCCAGAGCTTCAGCACGGCCTTGGTGATGATGCCGAGCGTCCCCTCGGCGCCCATGAAGAGATGCTTCAGGTCGTAGCCGGTATTGTCCTTCTTGAGCGCGCGCAGCCCGTTCCAGATCTCGCCGTTGGGCAGCACCACCTCGAGCCCCATCACGAGGTTGCGCGCGTTGCCATAGCGCAGCACCTGCACGCCACCGGCATTGGTCGAGAGGTTGCCGCCGATCATGCAGGAGCCCTGGGCGCCGAGGCTGAGCGGGAAGAACCGATCATGCGCGGCCGCCGTCTCCTGCAGCGTCTGCAGCACGCAGCCCGCCTCGACGGTCATCGAGTAGCCGACCGGATCGACCGCCAGCACGCGGTTCATGCGCTGCACCGAGAGCACGATGCCGGTGTGCGTGGCATAGGGAGTGGCGCCGCCCATCAGACCGGTGTTGCCGGCCTGCGGCACGATCGCGACGCCGGCTTCGTGGCAGAGCCGAACGACGGCGGCCACTTCCTCGGTCGTGCCGGGGCGCACCACGACGGCGGCATGGCCCTTCAGCGAGCCGCGCCAGTCGGTGACGAACGGGTCCTTCGCCGCGTCATCCAGGATCAGGCCCTTGTCGCCCACCACCTCGCGCAGCTTCGCAAGCAGCGCCGGGGTCACGGGCTCGGTCGGGATCGTCGGAATGGCGGTGTCAGGCATGGTGTCTCCTCCGGTCCAACGTTACCGCCTTAGCCCCGAACCGTCATCCGCCGCGGCGCGCCGCAGCCGGTCGTTGATCGCGACCCCGAGCCCGGTTTCGGGGATCGGCATAACCGCGATGCGGACGAGGCCCGGTCGATCCAGGGCGCGCAGCATCGCGAAGAGATTGGCGGCGGCCTCGACCAGATCACCGGCCGGGCTGAGGTTGAGCGTGACGGCGGCGCCGGTGGGCGGGTGCGGACCGAACGCGAGCAGGGCCTCGTCGGCGGCGACGGACCGCGCGTCGAGCCGCACCGGCAGGCGCGGGGCATAGTGGCTTTCGAGCTGACCCGGCGCATGGAGGGCACCGCCCGCGACCGGGCCCGCGAGGACGACCGGTCCAATCGCCGCCTCGATCGCCTCCCGGGTCGCGCCGCCCGGCCGCAGCAGGGCAGGGCGCGGCCCGCGCAGGTCGAGGACGGTGGACTCCAGGCCGACGGCGCAGGCGCCGCCCTCCAGGATGAGATCGACGCGATCGCCCAGCGAGTCCGCGACGTGCTGTGCGGTCGTGGGGCTCACGGCGCCGCTGCGGTTGGCCGACGGCGCGGCGATCGGTCGACTCACCGCGTCAAGCAACGCGCGCGCGACCGGATGCGCCGGCACGCGCAGCGCCAGCGATTCGAGGCCGGCACTGGCGAGCGATGCCACGGGGCAGTCCGCCGCGCGCTCAAGCACGAGGGTGAGCGGACCCGGCCAGAAGCGGGCCGCCAGCGTCTCGGCAGTCGGCGTCCAGCGCACCAGCGGGCGCGCAGCGGCAAGGTCGGCGACATGCGCGATCAGCGGGTTGAAGGCGGGCCGCTCCTTGGCGGCATAGATGCCGGCCATGGCGCGCGCGTCGGTCGCGTCGGCGCCCAGCCCATAGACGGTCTCCGTCGGAAAGGCGACGAGCTTGCCCGCACGCAGCAGCGCCGCCGCCTCGGCAATCGCGGCGGCGGTGGGCGGCGCGATGCGGCTCATCGTCCGAAGGCCCGCGAGCGGGCGATGAAATGCGGGTTGCGGAACGTCGGCTTGCCATAGCGCAGCGCGACGCCCGCGGTGTCGACCACCTGGCCGCCGGCGGCTTCCAGCACGCCTTGCCCCGCGGCCGTGTCCCACTCGTTGGTGGGACCGAAGCGCGGATAGATGTCGCCCTCGCCCGCGGCGATCAGACAGAACTTGAGCGAGGAGCCGATCTGCAGGCGTTCGGCGACCTCGATGCCCTCGTTGCGGAACCAGATGTCGAGGTCGCTGTAGATCGCGTGGCTGCGGCTTGCGAGCGCCGTCAGACCACGCGCGGGCGGTGGCCGCACCGTCATGGGGGCGAAGCTCAAGCCATCGCTGCTGCGGTCCGCGCCGAGGCCCTGCGCGCCGCGCCAGATAAGGCCCGTTGCCGGCGCGAGCACGATGCCTAGCACGGGCCGGGCGTTCTCGACCAGGGCGATGTTCACGGTGAACTCGCCGTTGCGCTTGATGAACTCCTTGGTGCCATCGAGCGGATCGACCAGCCAGAAGGGGCCGCCATCGAGCGTCGGCACGCGACCCGCCGCCATCTCCTCCTCGGCGACGATCGGCCGACCGGGCGTGAGCGCTCTCAGCCCCGCGACGATCACCGCCTCCGCGGCATGGTCGGCGTCGGTGACCGGGCTGCGATCGGCCTTGTCGCGCACGCCGAGATCGCCGGCATAGATCCGCATGATCTCGGACGCCGCCTGCCGGGCGAGATCGGTGCAGGCGTCGCGCAGGGCGGGAAGCGGAGGAAGGGCGGTGGAGGTCATGCGATTCGCCGCCATTGCCGGCGACGCGGCGACCTTATAACCCATTCCTCCATGAGCTCCACCACACTGGGCGTGCTTTCCGCGCTGCCCGAAGAACTGGCCCATCTCGCCGACGAGAGCGGGGGCCGCACCGAAATCGCCGGCATCGCCTTCCGGCAGGGCGTCATTGCTGGAAGGCCGGCGGTGTTCGTCGAATGCGGCGTCGGCAAGGTCAATGCCGGCATCGCGACCGCCTATCTGCTGGAACGCTTCGGCTGCGCGGGCCTGATGTTCTGCGGCGTGGCGGGCGGGCTCGACCCGGCGCTGGGCGTGGGCGACGTCGTGGTCGGCACGTCGAACCTGCAGCACGATTACGGCGCCGAGCAGGAAGACGGCTTCCTCGCCTTCCAGCCCGGCGTCGCGCCGCTGCCGGGAGTCGAGCGCCGGCCGGGCTATCGCCTGGCGCCGCCGCTGGTCGAGCGGCTGCGCGCGGCGGCGGGCGGTCTGGCGCTGGAGCCGCTGCCGGAATCTGTGGGCGTCGGCGCGCGGCGGCCGACGCTCCATTTCGGCGGCATCGTGACCGGCGATAGCTTCATCAACCGTGACGCCACGCGCGAGCGGCTGCACCGCGAGTTCGGCGCGCAGGCCGTCGAGATGGAGGGCGGCGCGGTGGCGCAGGTCGCCCATCGCCTGGGCGATGTGCCGTTCGTCAATGTGCGCTGCCTCAGCGATCTCGCCGGCGCCACCAGCCATCTCGACTTCCGCGCCTTCCTGCCGATCGCCGCCCGCACCGCCTCGCTGGTCGCGCATCGGCTGGCGCCGCATATCTGATCCTTCCCTCGCGAGGAGCGTTCCATGGGCAAGCTCGACGGCAAGATCTGCATCGTCACCGGCGCGACCAGCGGCATCGGCCGCCGCACGGTCGAGATTTTCGTCGAGGAGGGCGCGCGGGTGATCGCGACCGGCCGACGCCAGGCGCTGGGCGAGACGCTGGAACGCCAGATCGGCCGCGAGCGCTGCCGCTTCCTCAAGGCCGATGCCGCGGTGGAGGCCGATATGAAGGCCACCATCGACCTCGCGGTCGCGAGCTGGGGCCGGCTCGATTGCCTGTTCAACAATGCCGGCGGGCCCGCGCCGGTGGGCGGCATCGAGACCGTGCCGGTCGAGGGCTTCGACGCCGCGATGGGGACGCTGGTGCGCTCCGTCATGCTCGGCATGAAGCACGCCGCACCCGTCATGATGAAGCAGGGCGGTGGCAGCATCATCAATAACGGCTCGGTCGCGGCGTCGCGCGCCGGCTACTCGACCTCGATGGTGTACGGCGCGGCCAAGGCGGCGGTGGTCCACCTGACTCGTTGCGCGGCCATGCAGCTCGGCGAGAAGAACGTCCGTTGCAACACGATCTCGCCGGGCGGCATCGCCACCGGCATCTTCGCCAAGGCGCTCGGCCTGCCGCCCGACAAGGCCGACGGCTACGCCGACGCGATGAAGGCCGCGATGGCGAAGAACCAGCCGATCCCGCGCGCCGGCCTCACCGACGATATTGCCCGCGCCGCATTGTTCCTCGCCAGCGACGACAGCGGCTTCATCAACGGCCACGACCTGGTCGTGGATGGCGGCATGATCGGCGGCCGCCTGTGGGGGCCGCACCAGGAGGGCGTGCAGGCGATGCGCAGGGCTTTCGGGGTGGCCGAGGGCTGACGCGCGGCCGACGGACCATGTGTTGAGTCTTTCGAGAGTGTCGAGAGTGTCGAGGACACCGTCGGAGCTCGATCCCATCAGGGTTTTGGCGCCGATCCTGTCCGGCATTCCGTTGAAAATCGGTACCCGCCCTGTGTTGAAAGTGCCGGCCCGCGCGGCGCCTCCGGCGAGGCGCGCGGTAAGGGAGACAAGATCGGTGAGATAGGAAGACATGGGATTTGTAGGAGTCTTATATAGGATTTCGACTTCCGATCGGCAAGGGCAGCGTTGGTCCTCACTCACGTCGCTACGGTAGGGACATCACGGGCGTTCACGGCGACACGCTCACGACCCGCGCCATGTGCAGTGACTGCAGCCCCAAGCCTCATACTCAAGCGGGTGGCTCGCGACGAGCATTTCGCGGGAGTCGCGCCGGTCGCCCATCCGACGAGGCCCCAGCTACCCGGCGTGCCGTCGCTCCGCGACCAGCTCCTCCACGTTGGCAAGGTTGCGCGTCACCAGCTCACAGAGCGGCTGGTGCGTTGTTGGCGTCGCGACCGCGAGTGCGCTGCGATAGGCCTCGACGGCCTCGATGAGGCGCACGGTGCCATTCTCGCGCTCGCCCAGCCCCCAGAGCGCGTTGCCGAGGTTGTTCTGTGTCATGGCTCAGTCGAGCGGCACACGTTCGCGGGTCCATTCGAGTAGGGCGCAGCGATAGGCCTCGACGGCCTCGATGTGGCGCGCGGTCCCGTTCTCGCGCTCGCCTAGCGCGGAGAGCGCGTTGCCGAGGTTGTTCTGTGTCTGCGCCCATTGGAGCGGCACACGTTCGCGGGTCAGTTCGGAAAGGGCGTTGCCATAGGCCTCGACGGCCTCGGTCAGGTGCTTGATACCAGTCTCGAGCTGGCCCAGCGTCAGGAGTGCGTTGCCAAGGTTGTTCTGTGAACTAGCCCATTGGAGCGGCAAGCGCGCGCGGGTTCGAACGAGCATGCCGCTGCGAAAGGCTACGACGGCCTCTTCGACGAGCGTGGTATCGTTCTTGAGTGAGCCCAGCGTGTGGAGCGTGTTGCCGAGGTTGTTCTGTGTCGCGGCCCACAAGAGCGGCACGCGGTCCCGGGTCCGTTCGAGCAGGGCGCTGCGATGGGCCTCGATGGCTTCGGTGAGGTATGCGGTGTCGCCCACGCGCTTGCCCAGCCTGCTGAGTGCGATGCCGAGGTTGTCCTGTGTCATGGCCCAGTCGAGTGGCACCCGCGCTTGGGTCCGTTCGATCAGGGCGCTGCGGTAAGCCTCGACGGCTTCGGTGAGGTGTCGTGTGCCGGCCTTGAATCTGTCCAGCGTTTGGAGCGCATTGCCGAGGTTGTTCTGTGTCGCAGCCCACTCGAGCGGGACGCGGCCCGGGGTCCGTTCGCGCAGTGCGCTGCGATATGCGTCGATGGCTTCCGTGACGAGCGCTGCGTCGCCCGCCCGCTCACCCCGTATCCAGAGCGCATAGCCGAGGTTGTTCTGCGTCATGGCCCACGCAAGCGGCGCGCGTTCGCGGGTCCATTCGAGCAATGCGCTCCGATAGGCCTCGACGGCCTCGGTGAGGCGCGTGGTGCCGCTCTCGCGCTCGCCCAGTTTCGTGAGCGCGGCGCCGAGGTTGTTCTGCGTCGCGGCCCAGTCGAGCGGAACGCGGTCACGGGTCCGTTCAAGCAGGGCGCTGCGATAGGCCTCGACAGCTTCGGTGAGGCGCGCGGCCCCGCTCGCGCGCTCGCCCAGCGTCGAGAGCGCGGCGCCGAGTATGTTCTGTGCCGTGGCCCAGTTGAGCGGCACGCGGTCGCGGGTCCATTCAAGCAGGGCGTCGCGAAAAGCCTCGACAGCTTCGGTGAGGCGCGTGGTGTCGCTTTCGCGCGAGCCCAACCTCCAGAGCGCGGTGCCGAGGGAGACTTGTGATTCGGCCCAGTCGCGCGGTGCGACTTCACGGGGGACCAACGGAAGGGCCTGCGATCGAGCGATATTGATCGCGCTGCGCAGTGCTTCATTGTCACCAAACTCCTCGCCCTGCCTCGTCAAGACGCCAATGAGGTTGAGCAAATATCCGTGCCGAGCGACGGCATCGAAGACGACTAGCTCTGCAGCCTCGGTGTAACCCGCAATGGCCTCGCGGTAGCGAATCTGGAGCCGATCGAGCCGAGCGCGATCGGCGAGCATAGCGGCTTCGTCGCGCTGCCTGTCCTGTCGCGCTTCGCGCAAGCGCGCGAGGCTCCGGTCATAGACGCCCCGCGCGGCATCGAGCTTGCCGTCGTCGATCAGCCGAAGCGCGTCGGTCCGCGCTTCGTTGACGTCGGGTCCGAGGTTTGGACTCCGCTGGAGTGTGGTTCTCAGCTCCAGGAGTTCGGTGACGAACTTGTCGAGCGCCGCCGGTATGTCCGCGTCGGGAACATGCGCCTCGCCGAGCCGGGCGAGGTGTTGCCGCAGGGTGGCGAGCGGTACGCCTTTTTCGAGCGCAAGCAGCTCAATCACTTCCGCGTGGCGCTGCGCCGCCAAGGCGGCCTCGGCCGACTGTGTCACGGCGATGGCGTCGACCTTGGACGAAACCTCTTGTAGTACCGACAACGTCTCTTTCGAAAGCCTGTGCGCTGCGCCCCGCATGGCGATCTCGAAGGCAGGACCCGCCTCGGGATACTTCGTCGGGCTGGTGAGCAACTCGGTAAAGGCCGCAAAGACCAGCTCGCCGAAATCGCGCGTTGCACCCCCGCTGTGGTTGGGCAGCCCCGCCTCGGCGGTCTGGCCCAGCAAAGGAGGAATTTCGGCCTTGGGCCATTTGGTCACCGTGGCGAGCGTGGCGCGAAAGCTGGCAGCGAGGGGGCGGGTCAGGGTCCGGTCCGACCCCGGCGTGATCACGGCCGGCGTGCCGCTGAGGACCCTCTCCACATGCTGGTCAATGGCGGTCCAACCCGGGTTCCCGCGACGATCCCAGGCGTCCTGGCGGATTCGGCGCAGGTCCGCGCTCGCCACGTCGATAAACTCTCCAAGCTTCCCGTTCGCGCTTCCCGGACGATTTCGTGCCGCCTTGAAGATATCGAACGCCGCCTCGATCCAGGCGATCCGGACGGCGCGGGTAAGGTCGTGGTTGCCCTTGATGATCTCGAACGGATTGAAATCCGCCGCGCGCGCCTTTGCCTGGCGGGCCAGATGATCCGGAACCAGCGCGCCTCCCAATCCCAGCGCCAGATCGACAACTTTGCTAGAGAAGTCGAGCATTCCAACCCCAGTTCGGGGCAATGGTAGCGGCGGGTACGGGAAATGCCAGCGTCTCCGGGATAGTCGAGACTAGGTCGGCTAGTCCCTCCCGTCGCGACAATGAGTCGTTCGCGGCCCTAGGTCTCGGTGCGCGCAGCGGCTGCCGCCGAGCCCCCAGTGCTACCCCGTCTTGCCGAGCTTGGGCAGCGCCGCCGAGGCGGCGGCGAAGCGCGGGGCGGCGGTGACCTTCATCGCCTCGACAGCGTCGGGGTTCTCCATGATCTTGGCCATGATCGCCTGGCCCGCGCGGTCGAACACCGCGCGGTTCTCGATCAGGAACTTCTGCGAGCGGCGCAGGCCCGCGATGTAGCCGTTGATCTCGGGCACGACGTAGCGCGCGACCATGTCCCAGCTGCGGAACGTGTTCTCGGGGTTGGCCCAGTCATGGACGAAGCCCACGATCGTGCCGAAGCCGCCGCTCTTGGCCAGCACGTCCTTCAGGCGCGCCACCAGATCGTCCGGCGTGCCGATCACCGAGGCGGCGCCGTCGGCGAAGCCCGTCATGTCGACCGCCTCGTCGGGAGTCTTGAACGGGTCGGTGTCGGGGCGCTGCAGCGTGCCCACCACGTATTCGTTGTGCCAGCGCAGCAGCCCGTCCTTGGCCTGCGCGCGCGCCTTTTCGCGGGTCTCCGCGATGTGCCAGCTGAGCAGCACGCGCCAGTTCTTGCGATCAACCTTGGTGCCGTGCTTGGCGGCGGCGCTTTCGGCGAAGCCCCACTGGGTGGCGAGCGAGGTCAGGCCCTGGGCCGACATCGAGCCCAGCGAAATGATGCCGATGCCGTGCTTGCCCGCGAGCGTCATGCCCGAGGGGCTGATCTGTGAGGCGACGGCGAAGGGCATCTCCTCCTGCAACGGCAGAAGCTGCAGGGCCGCGTCCTGCATGGTGAACCAGTCGCTGCGCGCGGTGACGCGTTCGCCGGCGAACAGGCGGCGAATGATGGTGATCGCTTCATCCTGGCGATCGCGCTGGAGCATGGGATCGATGCCGAGCGTGTGGGCGTCGGAGGGCAGGGCGCCGGGGCCCGAGCCGAAGATCGCGCGGCCGCCGGTCATGTGGTCGAGCTGCACCATGCGCTGCGCGACATTGTAGGGATGGTGGTAGGGCAGCGAGATCACGCCGGTGCCGAGCCGGATGCGCTGCGAGCGCACGCCCGCGGCGGCGAGGAACATCTCGGGCGAGGCGATGGTCTCCCAGCCGCTGGAATGATGCTCGCCGCACCAGAACTCGTCGTAGCCCAGCCGGTCGAGATGGGCGACCAGGTCGAGGTCGCGCTGGAACTGGAGCATCGGATGCTCGCCGATCGGATGATGCGGCGCGAGGAATGCGCCGAAGCCCAGCCGTGCCATGACAACCTCCCGGGTTATGCGAAATCGCTAGCACGGGGATGGGTGCCGGTCGATGCAGGAAAGATCCGTCGCGGTGCCCGGGGCGACAGGAGGGCTGGGTCCAAGTCGCTGTCGCCCAGAGCGCAGCGGCGGATCCAGGGGCGGCCCGCGGGGACCGCTACGGCTTCTCCCGCACGGCGGCGCCGTCGAGGGCGAGCGCGGCGTCGGCGGCCGGGCGCAGACCGGCGGCGAGGCGCACGCAGCCGGCGCGCAGGCCGTCACCGGGCGGCTTTTCGACTGGCGCGATCAGCAGCGCCCGCAGCCGGAGGTCGCCCACCTTCAGGTGCGCTTCGGAAAGCCAGCGGGCGGCGCGCAGCGATTGGCCGCCATCGCCGAGCCGGTACCAGCCGCAGACCAGCGTGAGCTCGCCCGAGGTGTCGATGCGCACATGAACAGTGTCGCGACCGGAGAAGCGGTTGGAGCCGTCGGTGGTCGCCCACTCGAAGGGCACGGCGCGATACTGGCGCGCGTCGTCGGGGCCGACCTCGACGGTGCCGATGAAGTCGGCCGACGCGAGATCGGGATCGCGAATCCAGCCCTGGGAGACCGCGATCCCGAACAGGACGAGCGCGGCGCCGAGGCCGAGCAGGAGCGGGCGCGGCAGGCGACCCATGGTCCGCTCAGTTCAGCGCCGTGGTGAGGCCGCCATCGACTACCAGCGTATGGCCGGTGATGTAGGCGCCGGCGTCGGAGGCCAGCAGCAGGAGCGCGCCGCGCAGGTCGCGCGGGTGGCCCCAGCGCCGGGCCGCGGTGCGGCGTTCCAGCATGTCGCTGAAATCCTCGTTCTTCTGCAGGGCCACGTTGATCTCGGTGCGGATGTAGCCGGGCGCGATGGCATTCACCGTGACGTCGGGGCCGAACTCGGCGGCCAGCACGCGGGTGAGGCCCACAAGCCCATGCTTGGCGGAGACGTAGCCCGCGACCCCGCCGCGCGCCATCACGCCCAGCACGGAGGCGATGTTGACGATCCGTCCCCGTTTGCGGGTCAGCATGTGGCGGCCCACTTCGCGGGCGAGCGCGAACTGCGCGATCAGGTCGGTCTCGACGGTGGCGCGGAAGGTTTCGGTCAGCGTATCGACCGCCGGCTGGCGATAGAGGATGCCGGCATTGTTGATCAGCACGTCGATGCGACGATGGCGACGGATCAGACCGGCCACGGTCTCGCGCATCGCGGCCTCGTCGGTGATGTCGAGCGGTACTGGCTCGGCGGCGCCGCCGGCGCGACGGATCGCGCGCACCGTGGCGTCGAGACCCTTCACGGTGCGGCCGGCGCACAGCACGCGCGCGCCGTGGCCGGCCAGCGTCCGCGCCATGTCGCGTCCCAGCCCGCGCGAGGCTCCGGTGACCAGCGCCACGCGCCCCTTCAACGAAAACGGATCAGCCATGCTCTCTCCGGCAAGCGCCGCGCTTGGCGCGGGCGCGCGATCCTGCATTATGGCGCGCGTGAGTTCATCGGGGGAGCGGGAAATGGCGACGGGTAAGGTGGCGATCGTGACCGGGTCGGCGACGGGTGTGGGCGCGGCCTGCGCGCTGGAGCTGGCGGGGCTCGGCTGGAACGTGGCGATCAACTACACCAAGAGCCGGGCCGAGGCCGAGGCGACCCTGGCGGCGGTCCAGGCCAAGGGCGTCCAGGCGATCCTGGTCCAGGCCGATGTCGGCCAGGATGCCGATTGCCGGCGGCTGGTCGCCGAGACGCTGAAGGCGTGGGGCCGGGTGGATGGCCTCATCAACAACGCGGGCACCACCAAGTTCCAGACCCAGGGCGATCTCGACGCGATCACGCCGGAGGATTTCGAGCGCATCACGCGGGTGAACGTGGCCGGGCCCTACATGATGAGCCGCGCGGTCTTCCCGGCCATGAAGGAGCGCTGGGAGAAGGACGGCGTGCGCGGGTCGATCGTGAACATCTCCTCGATCGCGGGCGTCATGGGCGTGGGATCCTCGATCCCCTACATGTGCTCGAAGGGCGCGCTCAACACGCTGACGCTGGCGCTCGCGCGCTGGCTGTCGCCGGCGGTGCGGGTGAACACGATCTGCCCCGGCTTCATCGACACGCGCTGGCTGCTGGGCGGCATGGGCGAGGAGAACTTCAACAAGATGAAGGCGGCGCAGGAGGCGACGACGCCGCTGCGCCACGCCGGCACGCCCGAAGATATGTCGGACGCGGCGGTCTACTTCCTCACGCGCGCGGCCAATGTCACCGGCGAGTTCATGATCGTCGACGCCGGCATGCACCTCGCGTCGCTGCCGATCAAGGCACGGTAGGAGCGAAGCGGCCGCGCGGTAACTCTCGCGCCGTCCCCCGGGGTCATCCGGGGACCGTCGGCTAGTACCTCGGTTCTGCCATTCATCGTCTGCCGGAGCGCCGGATCGTGCCACCGGCCGGGACCCGCTGGGGCGGCTGGCGAGCGAGACGTGCCGCGTCGCGGGTGAGGGCCCGGACGTCATCACCGCCTGAGCGTCCTTGCGTCGCGGGCCGGCGCGAGGAAGGATCGGCCGTCCGCATTGGACCAAACACAGGGGGGCGCATGCCGCCGATTCTCGTGCGCGCTTTCGGCGTGCTGGCGTTGCTGATCGCGTTCGGCGCGCCCGCGCCCCTATGGGCGCAGAGCGGCAAAGCCGTCGACGACTCCTCGCCGCGCGTGCGTCTGCTGCTGGATCTGCTGCCGACCCCGAGGTGCGGACGTGGCTGGAGAAGCGCGCCGCCGACAAGCCCGCGCCGCCGCCGCCCGTCGCTGCCGACACCAGCTTGGCGAGCGAGTTCACGAGCCAGCTTGGACATGCCCGCGACCACCTCAGGCGCGTGGTGACGGCCGCACCCGGCCTGGTGAGCGAGCTGGGCAAGGTGGGGCAGACCGTCGGCCGCGAGTTCAAGGAGCACGGGGTCCTGCCGCTGCTGCTGCTGATCGCCGCCGCCATCGCGCTGGGGTACGGCGTGGAGTGGCTGTTCTGGTGGGGCAGCAAGGGGCTGCGCGCCTGGATCACGGCCCTGCCGCTGGACAGCGTGGGCGCGCGACTGGGCGCGATGCTGGCTCGGCTGGGATTCGGGCTGAGCTGGGTGGTGCTGTTCGGCGCCGGCAGCGTCGGCGCCTTCCTTGTCTTCAGCTGGCCGCCACTCTTGCGCCAGATCGTGCTCGGCTATCTCATGGCGTTTCTCGTGACGCGCATCGCCGTCGTCGCCGGGCGCTTCCTCCTGTCGGCGGGCGCGGAGCGGTTTCGCATTCTGCCCATGGACACGCCGACGGCCGCGTACTGGCATCGCCGGCTCGTCGTGTTCGTCGGTTGGACGGCGTTCATCATTGTCACGATGTCGCTCCTCAACACGCTCGGCCTATCGCCAGAAGCGCGCCGGTTGATCGGTGCCGCCACCGCTCTGGTTCATGTGGCGATCCTGCTGGAGGCGGTGTGGCGCCGCCCCGGCGGCGATCCGGCGCACACCCGGCGCCGGGCGCTCGTGACGTGGGGCCTGACCCTCTTCGTGGTGGCGCTGTGGGTTCTGCGGGTGGGCGACGCCATCGCGCTGTTCCGAACTCTGCTTTTGTTGGTGTGTACGCCGCTGTTCGTGCGCGGCACCAGCCACGCCGTAAAGCACCTGCTGCGCACACCTGGCACGGAGCACGCCACCGGGGAGCCGCCCAGCGTCGCGACGGTGGTGCTGGAACGCGGCCTGCGCGTGCTGATCGTGATCGGCGCCGTGGTGCTGCTGGCGCGCATCTGGGGCATCGGCGTCGACGATTTCACCGCCGGCCATTCGGCCTGGACGCGCCTGATGCAGGGCCTCGCCAACGCTCTCGTCATTGCGCTAGTCGCGGATCTGCTGTGGCACGTGCTGCGCGGCATGATCGACTGCCGGCTGGCGGAGGCGCGAGGCGTCGGCGACGCGCTCGATGAGGAGGAGCAGCGCCGGCGGGCGCGGCTCAACACGTTGCTGCCGATCTTCCGCAACATCCTCGGGATCGTTGTCTTCGCGGTGGCGATCATGATGGCGCTGTCGGCGTTGGGCGTGGAGATCGGCCCCTTGATCGCTGGCGCCGGCGTCGTTGGCGTGGCGCTCGGCTTCGGCGCGCAGACGCTGGTGCGCGACATCATCAGCGGCATGTTCTTCCTGCTCGATGACGCCTTCCGCATCGGCGAGTACATCCAGGCCGGCTCCTACAAGGGCACCGTCGAGTCCTTCAGCTTGCGCTCGATCAAGCTGCGCCATCACAGGGGCACGCTCTACACCGTGCCCTTCGGCGTGCTGGGCGCGGTGCAGAACGGCAGCCGTGACTGGGTGATCGACAAGATGACGATCGGCATCACCTACGACAGCGACATCGACGCGGCGAAGAAGATCATCAAGGGCATCGGCAAGGAACTGGCGGAGATTCCCGAGTTCAAGCCGCACATCCTGCAGCCGCTCAAGATGCAGGGCGTCGAGAACTTCAGCGACTCGGCGATCGAAGTCCGGCTCAAGATGATGACCAAGCCCGGTGAGCAGTTCACCATCCGCCGCCGCGCCTACGCCATGATCAAGAAGGCCTTCGACGAAGCGGGCATCAAGTTCGCACGGCCCATGGCGATGCTCGCCGAAGGCGCCGGCATCAATCCGGCCGCTGCGGCGGCCGCGCGCCAGGCCGAGGCGGAGAAGGCCGCTCCGGCGACCTAGAGGGGCTCGCCGCGCCCGCGGCAAGCCCCGCATCTGCGCCACCGGGCGGTCCTTGCCGGCAGCGACAGAGGTTCAGGTTCAGCGGCCGGTTTGCGACGCGCGCAGCGCAAGGACCAAGCCGCCTTCAGCGGCCCGGCCCGAAGTCTCAGTCCTGCCAGTTCATCGTTTGCCGCATCGCCTTCTCGAACGACTCGAAGTCCAGCCGCTTGCGCACATCTGCGATCATCTTTGCGTCGTTGCCGACGAGATACCGCAGCTTCGGCTCCGGATCGTGAACCGCGTTGTAGATCGCAATCGCCACGTCCTCGGGGTCGCCCCGCTTGCCGCCCGGCACGGTAATGCCGCGCATCGCCGTTTCGAACCGCTCTGCGCGCTCCCAGTACAGCGAGCTCTCGTTGAATGCGGCGGCGGCCTGGATATTGTTGCGGAACTCCGTCGCGAACCCGCCCGGCTCAACGACAATGATCCGCACGCCGAGCGGCCGCACCTCGTAGTGCAGCGCCTCGCTGATCGCCTCCAGCGCCTGCTTGCTCGCCGCGTAGAACCCGCCGTAGGGCGGCGCCACGATTCCCGCGATCGAGGACACGTTAATGATCGTGCCCGCGCCGCGCTTGCGCATCGCCGGCAGCACCGCGCGGATCACCCGGAGCGCGCCGAGGACGTTCGTGTCGAACTGCCGCTTCACCTCGTCGTCCGTCGCGTCCTCGATGGGTGATTTCAGCTCCAGGCCGGCGTTGTTCACCAGCACATCGATCGGCGCCGCCTTCGACGCTTCGGTCACGGCTTTCTTCACCGAGGCGTCATCGAGCACGTCGAGTTGCAGCACCTTGATGTTGTCGAGCTTCTCGGCATCGCGCGCTTTCTCGAGCGCGCCTGCCTTCCTGGTGTCGCGCATGGTCGCCAAGACGCTGTCGCCTTTTCGGGCGAACTGCCGCGCCGTCAGCATGCCAAACCCGCTGCTGCACCCTGTGACCAGGACGTTGGCCATGTGTCGTTCCTCCTGAAGCTGTTCTTCGGGTGCCTGTATCTGCCCCGCTGTGAAGTCCAGCTTAGGGCAATTCGTGGCCGCGGCCGATGTTGCGGATGGTTTCGGCGAGGTGCGGTTTGGCCGCGAGCAGGGCGTGGCGGTAGGCCTGCAGCCCTTGCAGGAGAGCGCCGCCGCGGCCCAGCAGCCGGTCGGCGAACTCGACCATGCGGGTGTTGGGCCAGCCATGCTTGCGCAGCTCCAGGAGCCGCAGAAACGCCGCCGTCTCCTGGCCGGGCCGGAACTGGCTCATCAGGATCGCGGTCGCGGCGGTCGAGCGCGAGATGCCGGCGTGGCAATGGACCAGCAGATGGTCGGTCGGACCGGCGTGGATGCGCTCGCCGAAGGTGAGGATTTCGGCCACCTGCGCCTCGGTGCAGGCCTCGAAGCCGGGATACTCGGCAACCACGTCGTCGAAGCGCAGCAGCGCGCTCTCCCGCGCGCCGAGGCGCGCGAGCGCAGGCGGCAGGGGCTCATCGGTGTCGATGATGGAGAGCACGTGACTGACGCCCGCGCCGGCGTGGCTTGCGATCTCGGGAATGCCGCAGATCGTGACCTTGTAGGGAGTGTCGACCATACCGCCTCTATAGCAGACCGCGTGCCATGTGCAGGCCGATCCCCAGCATGCCGAGGAGGAAGATGCGGCGGAAGGTTTCGGGTGAGACCGCGTTACGCACGCGCTGGCCGAGCCAGACGCCGATGAAGACGGGGATGTTGGCCAGCAGCCCGCCCACCAGATTGCCGGTGTTGAAGGCGCCCTGGCTCGCGAGCGCGATGGTGAGCGCCGTCATGATGAAGACGAAGAGGATGCCCAGCGCCTGGACGAGTTCGTCCTTGGTGAGCTCGAGCGACTGCATGTAGGGCAGGAAAGGGACGGCGCCGATGCCCGTCACGCCGGTCACCGCACCGGTCGCGACGCCGCTCGCGATGTTTGCCCAGGGTTCGGCGACGCGCGGCGTGCGCGGGCGCCAGGCGACCAGCGCGATGAGGCCGTAGAGCGCCAGCACGACGCCGAGCCAGGCGACGGCGGCGGGGCTGCCGAGCTTGCCGAACCCCCAGGCGGTCGCGAGCGTGGCCGCCGCGATGGTGAGGCCCATCGGCCAGAAACGCTTCAGCAGCGGACGGAACCGGCCGCCATAGAAGGCCTGCCAGACATTGGTGGCGATGGTGGGCAGCGTCATGATGGCAAGCGCGTCGCTGAGCGGCAGCGCGAGCGTCATGATCGCCACCGCCGTCGGCGGCAGGCCCATGCCGACGCCGCCCTTCACCAGACCCGCGATCAGGAACGCCGCGGCCACCACCGCGATCTGCGTTTCGGTCATGGCGGCGACGGTTCAGGCCGCGGCGGGAAAGACGCGATCGACGAAACGCGGATAGGCGTCGCGCAGCTCGGCGGCCACGGGCCCCCGGATGGAAGCGAGCGTGGCCGCGTCGGGCTCGCGCGTGGGGCCGAGATCGGGCGCCACCTCGAAGGCAAAGCCCGTGTTGTCGCGGACCTCCTCCAGCGTGCGACCGGGATGGAGGCTGCGCAGCACGAAGCGCCGGCGCGGCCGGTCGAAATCGAACCAGCAGAGATCGGTCAGCAGGCCGATCGGGCCGCCGGGGCGATAGACGCCGTCATCGCGCGGACCGGCGGCCGAGATGAAGTCCACCTTCTCGACCATCACGCGGCGGGTGTGCTCTTCGCGGAACAGGATCACGCGCGGCACCAGATGGTAGAGGTAGGCCGAGCCGAACGAGCCCGGCCAGCGCACCTTCATGCGCGGATACTCGCCGCCCGCGCCCACCAGATTGATGTTGGCGGCGCCGTCGATCTGGCCGCCTCCGAGAAAGAACGCGTCGACGCGACCTTCGGCCGCCATGTCGAACAGCTCGACGCCGCCCGAGTTCATCGCGTTGTGCCGGCGGCTGCCCAGGATCGTGACATGCAGGCGCCGCGCCGGCGTTTCGGCGGCGGCCCGGCGGCGCGCGAGCAGGGCACCGGCACCCGGGATCGGCGAGGACGCGCCGACCGCGACGCTGCGGCAACCCGCCAGCAGGCCCGCGATGGTGTGGATCAGCAGTTCCTGCCGTGAGACCGCGCTCATTCGGCGGCCTGGCGTCGCGGCGCGACATGGGTGTCGAGATAGCGCACGAACCCGTCGTCGCTGCGCGCGAGCTCGCCGTAGTGCGCCATGTGGGCCTCGTCGATGCCGTAACGTTCGTCGAGACCGAGCGGCCAGGCGCCGCGCTCCGCGATCGCCACCGCGCGGGCGTAGATCGCGGGCAGGGCGGCCGCCGCCGTCGTCTCGTCGGCCATCAGGTCCACATCCTCGCGAACCTCTTCCACGGTGACCAACGCGCCGTGACGGGCGGCCTGTGCCATCAGCGCGGCATCGCGCCGGCGGCCGATGAAGACATGGCCGTTGCGGTCGGCATAGTCGGCGTGGATCAGCGCGAAATCGGGCCGGATCGCGGGCAGCAGCACGATGGGATCGCGCGCGGCCGCGAAGGGATTGTCCTGCACCTTCCAGTCCGGACGGTGCTTTAGCAGGTCGCTGCCGATCAGCCCGCGCAGCGGGATGAAGGGAATGTCCTTCCGCCCCGCCTCAAGCGCGGCGTAGATCGCGGGGCAAGTCGCATCGAACAGCCGGAGCGAGCCGCGTGCCACCGCCGCCTGGAAACGGTGCGGCGTGCCGTACTCGCCGAAGGTGATGGCCGAGGTTTCGAGCGTCGCGACGGCACCGGCACCGATCAGCAGATCGACCGGCAGGCCCGCGATCGGCACGCACACGACATGCAGGTCTCGCGTGCCGCGCCGCACCAGGGCGCGGGCGAGCTCCATCGGCGCGCCGGAATTGTCGGTGCCGATTGCCACGCTCGCACCATCGGGGACGAGGGCGGCCAGCGCGTCGGCCGAGGCGAGGAGCCAGTCTGGGGTCATGCGAACCTCTTGGGCACGCGCAATCCTGTCAGGCGAGCGCGCGATTGGCCAGCCGGTCCCACGCATGCCAGAAGCGCGCGCGGATCGCGTCGGTCTCCATCATGATCTCGTGCCGCGCGTCGTCGAAGCGTTCCAGCTCGCCGGCGGACAGGCGCGCGGCGACCGGCGCGTGGCTCGCGGAGTCGACCAGCCGGTCCTGGCCGGCGCTGAGGAGGGTGAGGGGCGGCACGATCGTCTCAAGCAAGCCCGGCCGGTTCTGCTTGTCGACCGAGCGGATGGCCTGGCGGACCCAGCCGATGCTGGGACCGCCCAGCAGCAGGCGCGGCTCGGCGCCGTACCAGACGTCGGTGAAGCGGTAGCGGCGCTCGTCGTGGGTCACGCGGTTGATGGCGAACTCGCGGCCGATCACGCGGAAGGGGCCGGTTCCGTAGAGGTAGCGCTGGTCCACGGCGGCGACCGGCGGCATCAGCAACAGGATGGTGCGCAGGATCGCCTCGCGCTTCAGCGCCGTCATGGGCGCGGCGAGCAGCCCACCGGTGAGCCAGGTCGATCCGCGCTCGGCCAGCGAGCGCAAGAGCACATGCCCGCCCATGGAATGGCAGAGCGCCAGCACCGGACCCCCGGTGGGCAGCGCCGCGCGCCGGACCGCGTCGAGGTCATTCATATAGGTTTCGAAATCGTCGATGTGGCCGGTTTGGCGATCGGGCAGCGGGCGGGTGGACAGGCCTTGCCCGCGCCAGTCCGTCGCAACCACCGCGAAGTCCCGGACCAGCAGCTCGCCCACGATCTCGGTGGCGTACTTCTCGATGAATTCGCCGCGGCCGGTCAGCACCAACACGGTGGCGCGCGGCGTGGCGGGGCCGGTCCAGCTCGCGACCCGGATGCGCCCGTCGCGGACGGCGACGAAGCCGGCGCGATCCGGCGGACGCCATGTCGCGGCATAGGCGGCCGGTACGGCGGCCGGTAGGGCATCGGGGTCGGCGGCGAACATCGACCGCAGCCTTGTGACGAAACGCGCCGCCTTAGGCCAGCCTTGATTTGGGCATTTCCGCCCACTTCGCGTCCGCTCCCTTTACCGTCCGCGGGCCCAAGGCTATAGAGCCTGTGCGGAGCGTTCTGGCTGTCATGGTCCGTCTGGCGTCGGTCCTTTTTCTCACTTTGGCGGCAACGTTCGCGGGCTGGCGCGCCTTCGATGCGCGCATCGATGCGGCCGACATCGAGGGCCCGCTGCACGGCGTCACCTACGCGCCCTGGGCCAAGGATCAGGACCCGCTCGAGGGCAAGGCCAGCGGCGTCTACTCGTTTCTCCGCACCGCCTTCACCGATGAACCGCCGCCGCCGGTGAAGCCGCGCCGCGAGCGGATGCAGGCCGATTTCGCGATGCTGGCCGGTCGTGTCGGGACGGTGCGCACCTATCGCGCGACCGACGGCGGCGAGGCGATGGCCGAGTTCGCCCGCACCTACGACCTCAAGCTGATGCCGGGCGCCTGGATCTACAGCAACTACGAAGCCAAGCTTCAGTTCGGCAAGGACAGCGCGGCCGAAGTGAACGGCGAGGAGACGCGGGCGCTGATCCGCATCGCCAACCAGAACCCCGGCATCGTCGAGCGCATTCTGGTCGGCAACGAGAACATCCTGCGCTGGGACGGCGAGAAGAACCTGCGCGAGCCCCGCGCCGTCAGCCCGGCCCAGCTGATCCGCGAGATCCGCAACGTGAAGCGCAATGTGCGCGTGCCGGTCAGCACCGCCGAGCCCTGGCACGTCTGGCTGCACTATCCCGAGCTTGCCCGCGAGGTCGATTATCTCGCGGTCCATATCCTGCCCTACTGGGACGAGAAGTCCGACGAGGAGCCGCTCGACTATCTCAAGAACCGCATCGGGCTGCTGCGCCAGGCCTACCCCAACCGCAACATCATCATCACCGAGATCGGCTGGCCGTCGAACGGCGCGTCGCGGCGCAGCCCCGGGAGCGGTCTGGTGCGACACGCCACGCAAGCGGAGCAGGCGAAGCACATCCGCGACGCGATCGCGTGGCTGCGTGAACAGAAGATCGAGCACTACATCGTCGAGGCGGTGGATCAGCCCTGGAAGTCCTACGACCTTGAGGGCAAGGCTGGCGGCTACTGGGGCCTGTTCAACGCCGATCGCGAACAGAAGTTCCAGTGGACCGGGCCGATCCGGCGCTTCCCGGGATGGGCATCCTACGCCGGCGGGTCGGCGGCGCTCGCCCTGCCGATCCTGCTCTTCTTCCTCTGGAAGTGGCGCACCATGCGGACGGCCGGGCTCTTCGTGTTCTCGGGGCTGGTGGTGCTCTCGACCAGCTCGATGGTCTATGCCGCGAATCGCGCCGGCAGCAGCTACATGGTGACGAGCGAGGCCATCGGCTGGGCGGTTCTGGCGCTGTTCCTCGCGCTCAGTCTCGGCATGGCGCTGGTTCAGGCGCTGGAGTTCGTCGACACGATCTGGCGTCGGCGCTGGCTGCGTGAGGCGACACCGGCGGCGGAGATGGTGGCGAGCCAGCCGGCGAACCGGCACTGGCCCAAGGTGTCGCTGCATCTCGCGATCTGCAACGAGCCGCCGGCGATGGTGATCCAGACGTTGGACTCGCTCGCCCGCCTCGACTACCCCGACTACGAAGTCATCGTGATCGACAACAACACGCGCGATCCGGCGGTGTGGCGTCCGGTGCAGGACTATTGCGCGTCGCTGGGTGAGCGCTTCCGCTTCTTCCACTTCGACACCATGAAGGGCTTCAAGGCGGGCGCGCTCAACTATGTGCTGACCCAGACCGCGAAGGACGCCCAGGTGATCGGCGTCATCGACAGCGACTACGAGGTCCGGCCCGACTGGCTGAAGGCGCTGGTGCCGCATTTCGACGACCGTCGCATCGGCTATGTGCAGGCGCCGCAGGATCATCGCGATTGGCGCGGCGATCGCTTCAAGGAGATGCTGAACTGGGAGTATGCCGGCTTCTTCGATATCGGCATGTGCCTGCGCAACGAGTACGACGCCATCATCCAGCACGGCACCATGACGCTGGTGCGCCGCGACCTGATGGAGGAGCTCGGCGGCTGGGCGACGTGGTGCATCACGGAAGACACCGAGTTCGGCCTGCGCCTGATGGAGAAGGGCTACGGCGCCATGTACAGCCGCGAGCGCTTCGGCCATGGCCTGACCCCGGACCATTTCGCGGGCTACAAGAAGCAGCGCTTCCGCTGGGCCTACGGCGCCATGCAGATCATGAAGGCGCACGCCGGCAACATGCTGTCGAACCGCACGCAGCTCACGACGGCGCAGAAGTTCCATTTCGTCGCCGGCTGGCTGCCGTGGTTCGCCGATGCGCTGAACCTCATTTTCACCTGGGCCGGGATCGCCTGGTTGCTCGCCGTGCTGCTGCCGCCGCTGGCGGGCATCAAGCCGGTGGGCCTGCCGCCGGCCGAGTTCATCATCCCGACCATCGGCATCTTCGTCTGGAAGCTGGTCTATTCCTTCGGCCTCTATGCCGACCGGGTGAAATGCACCTTCCGCCAGAGTCTGGGCGCCGCCTTTGCCGGGCTTGCGCTCACCTACACGGTGGGGCGCGCCGTGATCTACGGGCTCTTCACCAGCCGGCTGCCCTTCATGCGCACGCCCAAGATGGACGAGCGCGCGACACTCGGCATGGCGCTCGGCATGGCGCGTGGCGAGGCGGTGCTGGCCGTGACGCTCTTGCTGGGCGCGGCCGTGCTCTGGATGCGCAACGGCCAGATCGATCCCGAGGCCCGGCTGTGGGCGACGTTCATGGTCGTCCAGTCGCTGCCGTTCCTGGCCGCGGTCTATGTGTCGGTGGTGAACGCGCTGGAGCAGATCCGCGCCGCGGCCGCCCCGTTCGAGGCGCCGACGTTGCAGCCCGCCGAGTAGTTTTCCCCTTTCGACGGCGTGGCGCGGTCTGTTAGCGTCGGCCGATGCGGCTCACTTCCGACAATCGCGCGCTGTCGCGCGCCGGCACGGCGCTGTTTCTGAAGCGCTGGCTGAAACGGCCGCTCGGTCTCGGCGCGGTCGTGCCGAGCGGTTCGGCGCTTACGGGCAGCATGGCGCGCGCGGCGAGTGCGGCGCCGGCGGGCGGCTGGGTGGTGGAGCTCGGCGCCGGTACCGGCGTCGTGACGGCGGCCCTCAAGAGTGCGGGACTGGTGCGGCGCGGCCGCTTCGTCGCCGTCGAGCGCGATGCCGAGCTTGTGCGCTTCCTGCGCGGACAATTCCCCGATCTGTCGGTTCGCGAGGGCGATGCGGCGCGGCTGCCGGCGCTGCTCGCGGCGGATGGCGTGCGGACGGGTGACGTGGGGGCGGTCGTCTCCAGCCTGCCCCTGCTCTCGCTGCCGCGCGGCACGGTCGATGGCATCCTGCGCGGGGTGTTCGGTCTGCTGGCGCCGGGCGGCGTGTTCGTCCAGTTCACCTACGGGCCGAAATCGCCGGTCGCGCCGGGCTATTGCGAGGAGTTCGGATTGATCGCGAGCCGCGGTTCGCGCGTCTGGCGCAACGTGCCGCCGGCCGTGGTCTGGTCGTTCCGCAAGACCGGGCCGCGCGCCACGTGAACCCGGATTCTTTCGCATTCGACCCGCGGCTGCGCGACCACCTCGCCGGACATCTGGCGGCGTTCGAGCGGCGGCGCAAGACCGAAGCCGACCGGGCGCTGAAGCGCGCCGCCGTCGCGATCGCCATCGTGCCGGGCGATCGCCCCGGGGAAGCCGCCTTCCTCCTGACCCGCCGCGCCCCGCGGCTGCGTGCCCATGGCGGCCAATGGGCACTGCCAGGCGGACGGCGCGATCCCGGCGAGACGGTTGAGCGGGCCGCGCTGCGCGAGCTCAGCGAGGAGGTCGGGCTGGAGGCGGGCGAGGCGGATATCGTGGGCCGGCTCGACGACTATCCGACGCGGTCCGGCTACCTGATCGCACCGGTGGTGGTCTGGGCGCCGCAGGGGGCCCGGGTCGTCGCCAACCCGGCCGAGGTGGCCTCGGTCCATCGCATCGGTTTCGGCGAGTTGTTCCGGCCCGGCATGCCCGAGGTGGTGCCGATCCCCGAATCGGACCGGCCGATCATCCGGATGCGCCTGTCGGTCGAGACCGTGAACTCGCCCACGGCGGCGTTGATCTACCAGTTCAGGGAGGTCGCGCTGGCCGGCCGATCCACCCGGGTCGACTATTTCGACCAGCCGGTGTTTGCCTGGCGCTAAAGCGTCTTCGGATCCGGCGTTCGCCGCTTCAGAAACACCGTCGTCTCCTGTTCCATCACGATCTCTTCGCGCTGGTTCAGGGTGACCTGCCGGATGCGGGCGAGGCCGCGGTCGGGGCGGCTCGACGAGGGGCGCAGCGAGACGATCTCGGTGCGCACTCGCAAGGTGTCGCCGGGGCGCACCGGTCGCGGAAAGCGCGTCTCCCCGAGGCCGGGCGCGCCGATGTTGCAGGCGCGGAAGACGCCGAGATCGAGCCAGAGCCGCAACGACGCGCACATGGTGTGGAGTCCGGACGCGATCAGTCCGCCGTAGTTCCAGCTGCGCGAGAACTCGGCGTCGATGTGGAAGGGCTGCGGATCCCATTGCCGCGCGAACTCGACGATGCCGGCCTCGGTGAAGGTGAGGCCGGCGCTCATGAAGGTCTCTCCGACCGAGAAGTCCTCAAAATAGCGATCGGTCATCGTACTGCCTCAAGGTCGAGCTCAAGAAAGACCGTGCCCGGGATCGGGCTCGGGTAGTAGGGCGCGATCTCGACGAAGCCGAGCGCGCGGTAGAGGGCGAGCGCGCGCGCCATGCTGGCGTCCACCGTGTCGAGCCGCAGCCGGCGATGGCCACGCGAGCGGGCCTCGTCGATCAGGCGGAGGGTGAGGGCGCGACCGAGCCCGAGCGCGCGGAACGCGTGCCGGACATAGAGCCGCTTCATCTCGGCAATGCCGGGCGCCAGTTCGCGCAGCGCTCCGCAGCCGGCCGCCTCACCGCCGACCGTGGCAAGCAGCAGCGCGCCGGCGGGCGGCGCGTACTTGCCCGGAAGTGCCGCGAGCTCGCCGTCGAAATCCTGGTAGTCGAGCCCAAAATCGAGCGAAGCGGCGTACTCCCGGAACAGCGTGCGCACGGCCTCGAGCGCGGCGGCGTCGCGGGCGAAGTCGATGCGCGGAAATGGAGTGTCGGACGCCACACGCCTATCTGCCCCAATTGACCGTCCGCGTGCTAGTTTTCCCCGCCTAAAGGGAGGAACAAGATGACCATTCGTCTCCACCGCCGCGCCGCTCTCGCGGGCGCCGTCGGCTTGCTCGTCGCCCCTGCGATCGCCCAGGCCCCCTGGCCGAACCGGCCTGTGCGCTTCGTTGTGCCGTTCCCGCCGGGGCAAGCCGCCGACATCTTCGCGCGCCTGATGGCGGAGCGACTGACCGACGTGTGGAAGCAGCAGGTCATCGTGGAGAACAAGGGCGGTGGCAGCGGCATTCCGGCGACCGAGTTCGGCAAGGCGGCGACGCCCGACGGCTATACGCTGATGATCGTGTCGTCGGGCACCTTCGGCGTGAATCCGACCCTGTTCGAGAATCTGCCCTACAAGCCGCTGGTCGACTTCGCGCCGATTTCGAACATCTTCCTGGTGCCGCTGGTGATCGTCGCGCATCCGGACTTTCCGGCGAACACGCTCGCCGAGCTGATCGCGCTCGCGAAGAAGGAGCCGGGCAAGCACTCCTACGCCTCGGCCGGGCCCGGTACATCGCAGCATCTCAGCATGGAGCTGTTCAAGCTTAGGGCCGGCCTCGACATCGCGCATGTGCCCTATCGCGGCAGCGGGCCGGCGATGACCGATCTGCTGGGCGGCCACATCAAGTTGATGATGGACAGCACGGCAGCCGCACTTTCCCACATCCGCGAGAAGCGCGTGAAGGCGCTTGCCGTCACCACGGCGCGGCGCGCTCCGGCGCCGCTGGACGGCATTCCCTCGATCTCCGAGGCGGTGCCCGGCTTCGACGCCGCCGGCTGGTCGGGTCTCGCCGCGCCGGCCAAGACGCCGCCCGAGATCGTGGCGAAGATTTCCGCCGACGTTCAGGCGCAGCTGCGCGATCCCGCGGTCATCCAGCGCATCCATGAACGGGCCGCCGTGCCGGCCCCGGGGACGCCGCAGGAGTTCCGCGACTTCATCGCGCGCGAGATCGAGACCTGGGGCACGGTCGTTCGCGCCACCGGAACCAAGCCCGGAACCTGAGAGGAAACGGCATGAAGCTTTACAGCCTGAAGGACGGCGTCAATCCCCGGCGCGTGCGCATCTTCCTCGCCGAGAAGCGCGCCCAGGTGCCGATCGAGGAGTTCGACATGGACTCGCGCGGCCATCGGGAGGACGCGTTCCTCGCCAAGAACCCGCTCGGCACGCTGCCGGTGCTGGAGCTCGACGATGGCACCATCCTCTCGGAGTCGGTCGCGATCTGCCGCTACTTCGAGGAGATGATGCCCGAACCGCCGCTGTTCGGTCGCTCGGCGCTGGAGCGTGCCCAGGTCGAGATGTGGAACCGGCGGATGGAGCTTGAGCTCCTGCTGCCGGTGATCGACGTCTTCGTGCACAGCCATCCCTTCTGGGTTGGCCGCCGGCCGCAGATCCCGACCTTTGGCGATCTCCGGCGTCAGCAGGTGGTCGAGCGCATGCGCTGGCTGGATGGCGAGTTGCGGGATCGCGAGTTCATCGGCATCGACCGCTACAACGTGGCCGACATCACCGCGCAGGTGGCGCTGCTCACCGCGCGCGGGGCGCTGAAGCTGCCGGTGCCGGAGGACCATCGTCATCTTGCCCGGTGGTGGGCGGCCGTGAGCGCGCGCCCGAGCGCGCGGGCGTGATGCCGGGCGTCTAGACCAGACGCCAAGCGTAGATCACGGCGATCGCGAGGACCCCGACGAAGACCGTCTGCGCCACCAGGAGCAGGACCGGGGGCAAGCCGATGCGGGCGAGCGCGGTGAGCGAGGTCTTCATGCCGAGCGCCACGATCGCGGTCACGATCAGGAATTGGGACGCGAGGGCGAGGAACTTCTGCGCGTCGGGCGGGATGACGCCGAGCGAATTGATCCCGGCCAGCGCCAGGAACCCGAACAGGAAGAAGGGCGGCGCCGGGCGTGCGTCGCCCGCCTGGGCGCCGGAGCGCGCGACCAGCCAGGCGATGCCGATGATGGCCGGCAGCAGGAAGGCCACGCGCAGGAGCTTGGTGATGACGGCATCGCCCAGGACCTGCGGGCCCATGCTTTGTCCCGCGCCCGCGACTTGCGCCACATCGTGAATGGCGCCGCCCAGGAACACCCCCATCTCGAAGCCCGAGAAGCCAAGCCAGGCCTGCATCGGCGGATAGGCCAACATCACCACCGTGCTGAGGAAGTTCACGCCCATCACGGTGAAGGCGAGATCGCGAGCGGAATTCTCGTGGCGCGGCAGGACCGCGGAGGCCGCCGCAGCCGCGGCCGCGCCGCAGACGCCACTGGAACACCCGGTGAGCAGCCCGAAGTCGCGGCTGAGTCCGAACCAGCGCGCGGCCCAGGCGCCGAAACAGATCGTACCGGCGACCGAGAGGGCAGCGACCAGAACCGGCAACGGCCCCGCCTCGACGAGCTGCCCCACTGTGAGCCGTGCGCCCAGAAGGGCGACGCCGATGCGCAGGACGGTGCGCGCGGCGAAATCGGCGCCGGGTGCGAAGACCGGCTGCAGCGCGACCGGCCTCATCGCCATACCGACGATCAGCGCGAGAATCAGGGGCGGCAGACCGACACCCGCGATCGTCAGCCACCCGGCGAGGTGGGCGGCGGTGGCGAGTGCGGCAATCAGCGCACAGAGCGCCACGCCGGCGGCGACCTTGGCCAGATTGGCCGGCGACCAGAGAGCGAGCACGCGCTGGATCAGACGTCGAGAATGGCGACGAGCTGGCCCTCGCCGATGGCCTCGCCCTCGGCGACGCGCAGCTCGCGCACGGTGCCGGCGCGCGGCGACAGCACCGGGATCTCCATCTTCATCGATTCCAGAATCATCAGCTCGCCGTCGACCTCGATCTTGTCGCCGGGCTTCACCTGGATCTTCCAGACATTGCCCGCGATCTCCGACTTCACGTTCAGACTGGCCATGGCGATTCGCGTCTCCCCTACGAGGGCGATTTGTCGGCCAGCCGGCGCGCCAGTTCAAGGGCGCCGCCACCGATCCGCGCGCCGAGCGCGATGGCGAGCGCGTTCGCGTCCGACACGATGCCCTGGGTCAAGGTCGAGCGGCCATCGCCGATCCGCGCCGACATCGCCTGCACGGTGACACCCGCGAGCCCCGCCGCCTGCAATACGGCAAGCCCCGCAGAGCCCGCACGATCGGCGCCAAAGCCGGCATCGTTGAAGAGCGAGAGACGCGGCGCGTACTTGGCGGCGGTCTCGCCCGCCGGCAAGCCGCCGTGGCTGCCGCTCGCGACGATTCGCCCGCGATCCGCCGGTCCGGCCAGCGAAATCGAATCGACGCAGACGACGCCCTCCACCTCGAAGCGGGTCTCGTCCAGCTTGTCGGGTGTGCGCGTCGTGGCCGGCCGCGCCTTCAGGCGCTCGACCGCCTCGGCCACCGTCATGCCCGGTGCCACGCCGGCGCCCGCGGCGAGCGGGTTGGCCCGGCTGATGCGACCCCGCGCCAGCATGTCGGCGCCATCGCCGATGCGGGCGGTCGCGGTCGCGACGGCGGCCATGGCCATGCCATGCCGCTCGGCCCAGTCGAGACCGCTCACGCCGGCCTCGTCGCGACCGATCCCGGCATCGTGATGGATCGCGGCGCGCGCGCCGGCCAGCGCCGAGAGGTAGGCCGCGTACACAGCGCCATGCGAGCCGCCGACCAGAACGGCGCCGCGTGTTTCAGGGGGCAGCTTGGTGACGCTGGGAACGACGACGAGGGCAGGGGTCATGGGGCAGCTATAGCATGGCCGCCGCGCGAGGCCTTGGACCGGTCCTGCGGTATAACGTGGTCGTGTCCGACCTCTGCCCCTGCGCGCGACCGAAGGCGCTCTGCGTGTGTCCCGAGGGGCCGCCGCTCGCCAACGCCACGGCCGTGCTGGTGCTCCAGCATCCGCAGGAGCAGGACAAGCTCCTCGGCACTGCCGGCATCGTGGCGCGTCGCCTCGCGCGGGCGCGAGTGGCGGTGGGGCTGAGCTGGCGCGGCCTTGCGCAGGCCTGGGGCGACGCGGTGGAACCGGCCACGTGGGGCGTCCTCTATCTGGGGTCGGTGCGGGCGCCGGCCGGTGCGGGCCCGCTGGTGGCGCTCTCCCGCGGAGGCACACCGCTGGCCGACCAGGGCGGCGCCCGCGAAGGCTTGCAGGGGCTGGTGGCGCTCGATGGCAGCTGGTCGCAAGCCAAGGCGCTGTGGTGGCGCAATCCGTGGCTCTCGCGCCTGCGCCGCTTCGCGCTGGTGCCGGCCGCGCCGTCGCTCTATGGCGAGCTGCGACGCGAAGCCCGCGACGACGCGGTGTCCACACTGGAGGCCGTGGCGATGGCGCTGGTCGAGCTGGAGCGCGATCCCGCGCTGGGCGAGGGGTTGATGGCCCCGTTCCGCGACTTGCTGGCGCGGGCACGCGCGCAAGGACTGCGCCATGGCGCTGGGCCGGGACCCAACCGCCGCCCCAATGTGCGTCGTCGCGACCGCCGTTCCCGCCTATAGTGCGGCATGCTCGATCAGCCGCCCGATCCGGTCGCCGCCCGCCGGACCAATCCCGAACGCTCCTTCTCGCATGAGGTGAAGTCGCTGCGTCTCGGAGCTGGCGAGACATTCCGGGGCGAGGGCGTGCTGGCCGTCACCAAGGCGATCCTGCAGGCCGGTGTCGGCTATGTCGGCGGCTATCAGGGCGCGCCGATGTCGCATCTGGTCGATGTGCTGGTCGAGGCGCAGGACCTGCTGGACGAGCTCGGCGTCCATCTCGAGACCTGCACCAACGAGGCGTCGGCGGCCGCGCTGCTCGGGGCCTCGATCAACTATCCGGTGCGCGGCTGCGTCACCTGGAAGTCGATCGTCGGAACGAATGTCGCTGCGGACGCGCTGTCGAACCTGGCGTCGCCCGGCGTGATCGGCGGCGCGCTGATCGTGGTCGGCGAGGATTACGGCGAGGGCGCCTCGATCATCCAGGAACGCGCCCACGCTTTCGCACTCAAGAGCTCGGTCTGGCTGCTCGATCCGCGGCCCAACCTGCCGACCATCGTGCGGCTCACCGAGGAAGCCTTCGAGCTGTCGGAGGCCAGCAACACGCCGGTGATGATGGAGCTGCGCATCCGCGCCTGCCACGTGACCGGCGAGTTCCCGGCCAAGGACAACCGGCCGCCGTCGGTGTCGCGCAATCGGCGGCTGGCCGAGCCGGCCGCCTACAATTACGACCGGATCTCGCATCCGCCTTCGACCTATATTCACGAGAAGCTGAAGGTCGAGGTGCGCCAGCCGGCGGCCGAGCGGTTCATTGTGGAGCGCGGTCTCAACGAGCTGCTGCCCGGCACGCGCCAGGATCTGGGCATCGTCGTCCAGGGTGGCATCGCCAATGTCCTGATGCGCGGCCTCGATCGGCTGGGCCTGGCCGACGACGACGGCGCGGGCAGCATCCCGACGCTGGTGTTGAACGTCACGCACCCGCTCTCGTCGGACCAGATCGCCGACTTCTGCCGCGGCAAGCGCGCCGTGCTCGTCGTCGAGGAGGGCGCGCCGGACTACATCGAGCAGTCGATCCACGCGATCCTGCGCAAGCGGGGCATCGACACGACGCTGCACGGCAAGGACATGCTCGCCATGGCCGGCGAGTACACCGCCGAGCTGGTGACCGACGGGCTGCTGAAGTTCTTCGCGCGCAACGCCAACGACATCGATCTTTCCGGCCCTCGCACCCGCTTCGAGGCGGCGCGCGCTGGTCGTGCCGAGGCGCAGCGCCTCTTGGGCCGGCCGCTGCCGCTGCGTCCGCCCGGTTTCTGCACCGGCTGCCCGGAGCGACCGGTCTTCTCGGCGATCAAGCTGCTCGAGCGCGAGGTCGGGAAGGTCCATATCTCGAGCGACATCGGCTGCCATTCCTTCGCGACGCTGGCGCCGTTCAACCTCGGCAACTCCATCCTGGGCTACGGCATGTCGCTCGCCGCCGCCGGTGCGGTCGCGCCGGTGATGGAGCGGCGAACCATCTCGGTGATGGGCGACGGCGGCTTTTGGCACAACGGGCTGCTGAGCGGCGTGTCGTCGGCGCTGTTCAATCGCGGCGATCGCGTGCTGGTGGTCATGCAGAATGGCTACACCTCGGCCACCGGCGCGCAGTTCATTCCCAATACCGAGGGCAATCGCCGAGACGGCCAGAACACCTCGGACATCGCCGCGACGCTGCAGGCGATGGGCGTGAAGTGGCTGCGCACGGTACGCACCTACGATGTCGGCCTGACGCTGCG
The DNA here is from genome assembly GCA_016870115.1 of Alphaproteobacteria bacterium. GTDB lineage: Bacteria > Pseudomonadota > Alphaproteobacteria > Reyranellales > Reyranellaceae > VGCH01. Next base: position 75,254 of record VGCH01000010.1, read on the forward strand.
CACGCTGCGCGAGGCGATGACGACGAAGGAGCGCGGCCTCAAGGTCATCGTGGCGGACGGCGAATGCCAGCTCGCGCGCCAGCGTCGCATCCGGCCGCAGATCGCAGCGCAACTCAAGGCCGGCGAGCGCGTGGTGCGCACGCGCTATGGCGTCGATGACGATGTCTGCACCGGCGATCACAGCTGCATAAGGCTGTCGGGCTGCCCGTCGCTGGTGGTGAAACCCAGTCCCGATCCGCTGCGCTCCGATCCGGTGGCGCACGTCAACAATGGCTGTGTGGGCTGCGGTCTCTGCGGCGAGGTGGCGGATGCGGCCGTGCTGTGCCCGTCCTTCTACAAGGCCGATATCGTGCGCAATCCCACCTGGTGGGATCGGTTGAAGTGGCGCCTGCGCTCCACCGTCATCGGAGCGCTGGCCCGTGCCTGATGCCGTCGTCTTCAGCGGCGGCGCTTCAGGTGCCTGGAAGGTCGTGCGTCAGGTGGCCGTGACCGGAGCGCCGCTTCCGCCGGTGGCGCGCATCGAGAAGGGTGGCAAAGCCGTGACCGATGCCGCCTGGGTGCTGATGGGCGTCACCAGCAATCTGCGTTACACGACAGCGGCGGAGAAGCGCATCCTCGATGCCACGCCCTCGGTGCTCGGCCGGCCGTCGGCGACGCGGGGCGCGCTGATCCCGATCACCAAGTCGGCGCGCTGGTGGGGCCTGCCGCAGGATGAGCGCCGCGCCATCCTTGAAGAGCAGTCCCGCCATATCGCGATTGGCAGCGCCTATCTTTCCAAGGTGTCGCGCCAGCTGGTGCATTGCCGGGACCAGGCCGGCGCTCGGTTTGACTTTCTCACTTGGTTCGAGTTCGCGCCTGCCGACGAACCCAGGTTCGACGAATTGTTGGCCGAGCTGCGCGCCTCGCCCGAATGGCGCTTCGTCGAACATGAGGTCGAGATCCGCCTGGACCGGGGCACATGAGCCGTCCCGTCACCCTCCTGATCGGGGCGCTGGGCGGCGATGGCGGCGGGGTGCTGTGCGACTGGATCGTCGAGGCGGCACAGGCGCGCGGGCTCGGCGTGCAGGCGACGCAGATCCCGGGCGTCGCGCAGCGGACCGGTGCCACGACCTACTATCTCGAGGTGATGCCCCAGCCGGGCGCGCGGCCGCGCGTGCTGGCGCTCAATCCGGCGATCGGCGAAGTCGATGTGGCGCTGGCGTCGGAGCTGCTTGAGGCGGGCCGCATGATCTTCAACGGGTTCGTGACACCCGACCGCACCGTGCTGATTGCCTCCACCCATCGCGTGCTCGCCATCGCCGAGCGCTCGGCCATGGGCGATGGCGCGTTCGACACCGGCAAGCTCCTGCGCGCGGTGAAGGAGCGCAGCAAGGCCCAGATCCTGTTCGACATGGATCAGGCGGCGGAGGAGTCCGGCGGCGTGCTGAACGCGGTCCTGCTGGGCGCGCTGGCGGGCTCGGGTCGGCTGCCGATTCCGGACGAGGCCTACGAGGCCGCGATCCGTGCCTCGGGCAAGTCGGTCGATTCCAACCTCGCGGGCTTCGCGTTCGGACGAGCGCATGCGCGGGGCGAACTCGACCAGGCGGTGCGCCAGCATCGCAAGCGACAGGCCGAAGCCGCGGGCGTCGAGGACCTGACGGCGCGCGCCCGCACAGCACTGCCGGCGGCGGCGCTCGATACCATCGAAGAGGGCGTGCGGCGGTTGGCGGCCTATCAGGATCGCCGCTATGCCGCGCTCTATCTCGACCGGCTGGACGCGCTCGCTGCGGTGTCGGCCGACGCGGCGTTGCTGCGCGAGGTGGGCCGGCATCTCGCGGTGCGCATGTCGTTCGAGGACGCGATCCGCGTGGCGCAGGCCAAGGCCGCGCCGGACCGGATGGCGCGTATCCGCGCGGAGGTGCGTGCCGGCGCGGATGAACCCATCGAGGTCACGGAGCATTTCAAGCCGGGCATCGAGGAGCTGTGCGCGTTGCTGCCGCCGGCGCCTGCCCGCGCGATCGTCGGTTGGGCCGAGCGGACGGGGCGACTGGGGCGCGTGTTCTTCCCGATGCGGCTGCGCACCACGACGGTGAGCGGCTATCTGCGGGTGCGGCTGCTGGCCGGCTTGCGCTGGTGGCGGCCCCGGACCTGGCGCTATGCCGAGGAGCAGGCGGAGATCGAACGCTGGCTCGGGGCCATTCGTTCCGCCGCCGCGCGCTCGCCCGCGCTGGCGCTGGAGATCGCGGAGTGCGCGCGGCTGGTGAAGGGCTATGGCGACACGCTGAAGCGCGGGCTGGCCAATTGGCGGCGCATCGAGGCGGAGCTGGTGGCACCGGCACTGGCGGGCACCCTGTCGCCGCAGGCCGCCATCGATGCGATCGCAAGCGCGCGGGTCGCGGCGCTCGCGGACCCGGACGGCGAGACGCTGACGCGCACGCTCGCGTCTGCCGCGCAGCGGCTGGGCGGGGCGGGAGCGGTTCGGCATGCCGCCGAGTAACCGCCACAACGTGACCGTGGAGTGGGGCGACTGCGACCCCGCCGGGATCGTCTATTACCCCGCCTATTTCCGCTGGTGCGATCAGGCGACCGGACGGTTGCTGCAGGCGCTGGGCATCGTGCGCGATCCGCTGGTCGACGGGCAATGGAAGGAAGGCACGCCGCTGGTGAAGGCGGAGTGCTCGTTCCGCCGGCCCTCGCAGCCGGGCGAAGTGCTGACGATCGAGAGCAGCATCGCGCGGGTGGGGCGCAGCTCGTTCGAGATCGCGCACCTCTTCCGCGACGCCACGGGTGCCGTCGCCGCGGAAGGCCGCGAGACACGGATCTATGCCCGCAAGGACGGCGATGCGCGCAGCCTCAAGGCGGTGGCCATCCCGCCCGAGATGCGCCGGCGGCTGGGCGCCTAGGCGCGGACCCGAAAACGAAAACCCCGCCGGGGGAGCCGACGGGGCTTCATCGCGGGCTTACGGTGCCGCGCTACGCGGGATGCTGCGGTGGAGTCATTGGCGGTTCCAACCCTCCTGCTGTCCCGAAACTCTGCGCCCGGCGCCGGTGGACAATCAAGACAGGCATGCTGTCCCAATGGGCGCCTCACCGCTTGGGTCGGATCGCCTCCCACTGCTCGTCGCTCCAGTCCAGCATTGCCTGCGTACCGGCGCCGCCGCCCCCCGACTGCAGCATCTTGCCACCATCGATGACGATGGCATCGCCATTGATGAAGGCGGCGCCATCGCTCACCAGGAACGCCGCAAGGTTGGCGAGCTCCGTGTGCTGGCCGACGCGCCGCAGCGGGATGGTCTTCACCAGCTCCTCGTTGCCGCCGCGCGCTGCGGGCATCAGACGGCTCCACGCGCCTTCGGTCGGGAAGGGGCCGGGCACGATCGCGACCGTGCGGATGCCTTTCGGTCCCCACTCGACGGCGAGGCACTTGGTCATGGCGAGCACGCCCGCCTTGGCCATCGCCGAAGGCACGGTGAAGGGTGCGCCGGTCAGGGACGACACGGTCAGGATCGAGAGGACCACGCGGTCGCGCAGGCCGGCATCGATCCAGCGCCGACCGGCGGCCACCGTGCAATAGGCCGAGCCGTGCAGGACGATGTTCAGAACCGCGTCGATCGCGCGGCTGGACATCTTGTGGGTCTGGGCGAGGATCTGGCCCGCCGCGTTGTTGACAAGGATATCGAGCGGGCGCTTGGCGAAAATGTTTTCCATCATCGCCTCGACCGCATCGGGCACGCGGACGTCGCAGCCCGCCGTCTCGATCTCGCCGCCGGTGCTCTTGGCGAGCTCCTCCGCGGTCTTGGCCAGCACGTCCTCGCGTCGGCCGCAGATCACGACTTTGGCGCCGAGCTGCAGGTAGCGTTCCGCCATGCTGCGGCCCAGTCCGGTGCCGCCGCCGGTGACGAGGATGCGCTTACCCTTGAGAAGATCGGCCTGGAACATGGTTTTCCCTTTCGTGTCGGTCATATCGCCCGGCGGCACGCTGCGTCCAGTGAGGGGCGCCGCGGTCGTGGCGCGTTTCCGTCCAGCGGGAGTCGCGTCGGCGGTTCCCTCCCGCCTGAAAAGGCTCTAGCGTCCGCGCCATGATCGAACGCGAAATCGATATCCCGACCCCCGAGGGGTCCATGAACACCTTCATCGTGGCGCCCGAGCGGGACGGACCGCATCCGGCGGCCATCCTGCTGATGGACGCGCCGGGCGTGCGCGAAGGCCTGCGCGAGATCGCGCGCCGGGTCGCGCAGTCCGGCTATGTCGTGTTGCTGCCCAACCTCTACTACCGAACCACGCGGGACTTCGTGCTGGGACCGACGGGCGATCACCCCGAGGCCGCCGCCAATCTCAAGCGCATGTTCGGCATGATCGCCGGCATCTCCAACGCCAAGATCGCAGCCGATGTCGGGACGATCCTCGACTGGCTGCCGGGCGAGGCGGAGGTGCGGGACGGCAAGGTCGGGCTGTTCGGCTACTGCATGAGCGGCGCGTTCGCGACCGTCGCGGCGGCGCGGCACGCCGATCGGGTGGGCTGCTTTGCGTCGTTCTACGGCACACGCATGATATCCGACGCGGCCGACTCGCCGCATGCGCTTCTGGGCGACATCAAGTGCGAGGGCTACTACGCCTTCGCCGAGACCGACAGCTACGTCCCCCTCGAACAGGTCACGAAGTTCGAGGCGATGCTCGCACGCGCGCCTTTCCCCTCGCGCTCGGAAGTGGAGCCAGGCACGGAGCACGGATACGCCTTCTCCGATCGCGGCCACTATCACCGCGCCGCGGCGGAGAAGCACTATGAGCGCCTGCTGGCGCTGTTCCGACGCAATCTGGCCTGAGGCGTGCGCGCCGCCTTCTATCGCCGCCACGGGGCCGCCGCCGAGGTGATCGAGATCGGCGAGCAGCCGACTCCGCAGGCGGGGCCGGGCGAGGTGCGGGTGCGCCTGCACGCCTCGGGCGTCAATCCCTCCGACGCCAACCGGCGCGGCGGGCGTTCGCCGGGGGCCGACTACCCGCTGGTGATCCCCAACAGCGATGGCGCGGGCGTCGTTGACCAGACGGGGCCCGGCGTGGATCCGGCATGGAACGGCCGGCGCGTCTGGCTGCACAACGGCCAGCGCGAACGCGCGCTCGGCACGGCAGCGGAGTGGATCGCGCTCGATGCGACGCTGGTCGCGCCGTTGCCTGATGGCGTGCCGTTCGATGTCGGCGCCTGTCTTGGGATTCCCGCTATGACCGCGCATCGCTGCCTGTTCGCCGACGGGCCGGTGCGCGGGCTCGATGTCCTGGTCGCGGGCGGCGCCGGCGCGGTCGGTCACTATGCGATCCAGCTCGCGAAGTGGGGTGGCGCGCGGGTGCTCACGACGGTGAGTGGCCCCGCCAAAGGCGATCACGCACGCAAGGCCGGGGCTGATGTGGTGATCGACTACAAGCGCGAGGATGTGGCGGCGCGGGTGCTGGCCGAGACGGGCGGCAAGGGCGTGGAGCGGCTGGTGGAGGTCGATTTCGGCGGCAACCTCGCGACCACGCTCCGGGTGATGGCGCTCAACGGGACGGTGGCCATGTATGCCTCGCGCGGTGAGCTCAGGCCCACCGTGCCGATTTACGACTTCATGCGCCGCAACGTGAATATCCGAACGGTGCTTCTGTATTCGGTTCCGCCGGCCGACCGCGCGCGGGCCCAGACGGATATCGGCCGCTGGCTGGCAACGGGCTCTGCGGTCCACACGATCGCCGGTCACTACGCGCTTGCCAAGACGGCGGCGGCGCATCAGGCGGTGGAGAGCGGTGGCAAGCTCGGGACCGTCGTCGTCGAGTGCACTCGGTAGGGACATATGCTGAACGGTATCCACGGACATCAGGACATCGAGCGCGTGGTCTATGGCCGACCCGCCGGCGCGGCGGTCGCGGTCGAGGCCGAGCGCCTGGGCGCGACGCGCGTCTTTCTCACCACCTCGAAGTCGGTCGCGGGGACCGCGTTGCTGGCGTCGGTGGCGGGGGCGCTGGGGCCCCGCCATGCCGGGACCTATGCCGGCATCACGGCCCACTCGCCGCGCGCCTGCGTGATCGAGGGCGCGGCGGCGGCTCGGGCGGCGAAGGCCGATCTGATTGTGGCGGTGGGCGGCGGGTCGGTGATCGATGCGACCAAGACGATCCTGATCGCCCTCTGGCACGGCGTGACGACGAGCGACGGGCTTGATCCCTATCGTGCAGGGCGGCCGCGCGGCGGTGCGGCGCCGTCTTCGCCCGCGATCGCGCCGGGCCCGGCGCCGTTGCGCATGCTCGCGGTCCCCACCACGCTCTCGGCGGCGGAGTTCAACGCCTTCGCCGGCATCAGCGATACCCGTCTCGGCATCAAGGAGAGTTTCGGCCACCCGCAGGCCGTGCCGCGAGTCATCATTCTTGATCCGGCGGCGACGCTTCACACGCCACTCGACCTGATGCTCTCGACCGGGCTCAAGGCCGTGGACCATGCCGTCGAGCGCCTGTGCTCGACGCTCGCGCATCCCTTCGCGATCGGTTTGGGCGTCGAGGCCCTGCGCTTGTTGACGAAGGCCCTGCCGCGGCACCGTGCCGATCCCGGCGACATGGCGGCCCGCCTCGATCTGCAGTTCGGGATGTGGCTCTCGATCGGCGCGGGCACCTCGGGCGTCGGTGTTGGCGCCAGTCACGGCATCGGCCATGTGCTGGGGGCGGCGTGCGGCGTGCCGCACGGCCATACCTCCTGCGTGATGCTGCCCTCGGTTCTGCGTTGGAACAGCGTGGTGAACGCCGAACGCCAGCGCCGTGTCAGCGAGGCCTTCGGACAGCCCGCCGCCGCCGCCGCGGACCTGGTCGCCGGGCTGGTCGGCGATCTCGGTCTGCCGCGCAGGCTCGCCGATGTCGGTGTCGGCCGCGACCGGTTTCGCGAGATCGGCGAGAAGTCGATGCATGACCGCGCGGTGTTGAATAACCCGCGTCCCATCGACCGGCCGGAACAGGTGATGGAGATCCTGGAGTTGGCGGCCTGATGCGCGCATGAGGTCATTTCATCGTCGCGCCCTCTGGCGCGGCGAGGGGCGGGGCGTACCTTCAGGGTCATGCAAACCCAAGATGTCATCGCCTCGGTGAACTATCTCGCCGACCTCTCGATCAAGCCCGTGACCTACAATCCGCCGGCCGGGACGGGCATGCCGCGCCGGGTCGGCAACTACCGCGACTTCGACGTTCGAATCGCCGACGCGCGACCGGAGGCGGCGCATCTGTCGCTCGATCGCCAGGGCGTACGGTTGGTCGAGCACCAGACTGCCGTCCGCGACTTCCTGGATTCCGCCATTGTCCGGGATGTCTACTACCCCGAAGTCGAAGCTTTGCTCCGGCGCGAGACCGGCGCGGCTCGGATCGTCATCTTCGATCACACCGTGCGGTCGGGCCGGGACGGGGTGGCGCGCGGCCTGCGCACGCCGGTGTTCAGCGTTCACAACGACTATACCGAGAGGTCGGGCCCGCAGCGCTTGCGGGAGCTGATCTGCGCGGAAGACGCGGAGCGGGCGCTCCGCGGCCGGGTCGCCGAGTACAATGTCGGGCGCAACATCGCGGACCGGCCGATCGAACGCACGCCGTTGGGGTTCGTGGACTCGCGTACGCTGGCGCCGCGCGATCTGGCGGTGTGCGATCTGGTCTACGCCGATCGCACCGGCGAGATCTACCAGGGTGTGCGCAACGCGGACCATCGCTAAATCTGGTTCCCGCGCATGACCCGCGACGAGGCCGTGCTGATCAAGTGCTTTGACAGCGCGCAAGACGGGCGCGCCCGCTTTTCGCTGCACAGCGCCTTCGAGTTGCCGGGGTCCGAGCAGGCCGCGCCGCGCGAGAGCATCGAGGTCCGCGCCTTCGCCCTCTTCGACTGAGGCCTTGAGCGCGCCTCGTCGTTCCGATCCGGCGTGTTCGACCCGGATCGGGAAGCCTCTAGGCGCGGGCGATCGAGTCGAGGTGGTCAGCCAGTTCGTCGGGGTGGCTGTAGAAGGGCGAGTGGCCGCAGTCCATCGTGATGGATCGGCAGGGCAGGGCCGCCTGCATGCGCCGCTGCAGATCGATCGAGATCGCGTTGTCGCGCGTGCACTCGATGTACCAACGCGGCACCGACCCGTAGCGTTCATCGGTCAGTGACATCGGCGTGGCAGAGATCGCCGTCGGCTGCGGCCGCAGACGCTCGATGGCGCGGAACCGGTCCTCGGGCGGCACATCGTTGTAGAAGAGCGTCGGAACGTGCGCGCGCGCGAAGGTGTAGGTGCTGCCGTCGCCGCTCATCTCGATCGCACGGCGGATCAGCGCGTCCGGCTCGGTCAGCGTCATGTCGCGGCCTGTGCGCCCGTTGGGCGGCATGATGGCGGTGAGGTAGACCAGCGCGGACACCCGCTTGCGCCGTGCCTCGGCGACCGCGCCGATGGTGATGCCGCCGAGCGAGTGGCCGACGAGAATGGCCGGCTCGGCGCGCGCATCGAGCAGGCGCGCGATGACCTGGACATTGGACGACAGCGACACGCAGGCCGGCGGCGTGGCATCGGCGCCCAGACCCGGGAGATCGGGGGCCTCGACCGTGTGGCCGCGCGCTGTCAGAAGCGGCGCGATCCGCTCCCAGCACCAGCCGCCGTGCCCCGCACCGTGGACCAGGATGAATTGCGCCATGCTCAGCTCCGCCCGACCACCGTGCGCGCGCCGGCGGCGGGGACGAAGAAGTCCGGCAGCAGGTCGGCGCCCGGTGTCACCGCGTAGCGCGCGAAGTCGGTGACGCCCTCGGCCGCCAGCACCTCGTCGTCGATGAAGAAATTGCCGGTGCAGCTGCGCGCCGGCCGGTTGAGGATGGCGTGGGCGGCGTCGGCCATGATCTCGGGTTTGCGACAGCGCTTCATCGCGTCCTCGCCACCCAGCACGTTCTGGATCGCGGCGGTCGCGATGGCGGTCCGCGGCCACAGGCAGTTGAAGGCGATGCCATCGTCGCGGAACTCTTCCGCCATCGCCCAGGCGAAGACCGACATGCCGTACTTGGCGAGCGTATAGGCCGCGTGTCCGCGGAACCAATTGACGTCGAAATCGAGCGGCGGCGAGAGATTCAACACGTGGGGGTTGGCGGCGCGCCGCAGATGCGGGATGCATTTCTGCGAGACCAGGAAGGTGCCGCGCGCGTTCACCTGGTGCATCAGGTCGTAGCGCTTCATCGGCGTCGAGAGCGTGCTCGTGAGGCTGATCGCGCTGGCATTGTTCACCAGAACGTCGATGCCGCCGAAGGTGGCGACGGTCTCGGCCACCGCCCTTTCGACGCCCTGCTCGTCGCGGATGTCGCACGGGATCACGAGGGCGCGACCGCCGGCGGCCTCGATCTCGGCCTTGGCGGTGAAGATGGTGCCCGGCAGGCGCGGGTCGGGCGCCGCCGTCTTGGCCACGATCGCGAAGTTGGCGCCATCGCGCGCGGCGCGCAGCGCGATCGCGAGCCCGATACCGCGGCTCGCGCCGGTGATGAACAGGGTCTTGCCGGCCAGACTCATGGGTTCCTCTCGACGTGTCCGCTCCTACTTGGCGCGACCCGTCGGGGCGGGGTAGCCCGCACCCGCAAGGGAGCCATGCGGGCGGTATGGCTCAATTGTTGCGCGGCGGCTTGCTGCCGGGGATGGGCGCGCCGGAGTCGCGCTCTTTGACGGCCTGGTGGAAGCCGGTCTCCTCGGCCCGCGCCTTGAACCACATCCCCTCGGGCGAGTGGCGGGTGAGGCCGTCGAACACCGTGGCGAGCGTCTGGGTGGTGCGCAGCCCCATATTGTCGAAGGCCGCGTTGATCGCGGTCTTCTGCATCCAGAGCTGGTTCTTGGGCACACCGACGATGCGGTCGAGCAGGCGGCCGACCTCGCCGTCCAGTTCGGCTTCCGGCACCGCCTTGGTGATGAGGCCGATGCGCTCGGCCTCGCGGCCATCGATCAGATCACCGGTGAAGAGCAGTCGCTTGGCCCGCTCGGCGCCGACGCGATAGACCCACATCATCGTGGTCGGGCAGCCCCAGACGCGGGCGGGCGGATAGCCGATCTTCGCGTCCTCGGCCATCATCACGAGATCGCAGGACAGCGCGATGTCGCTGCCGCCGGCCACGGCATAGCCGTGGATCTGGGCGATGGTCGGCTTGTAGCTGCGCCACAGGCTCGCGAAGCACTGGGTGTAGTGGTCCATCCATTGATAGTCGATGAACGGGTCCCAGGGCATGTCCTGGCTGCCCGAGACACCGCGAGGATGTTCGGCATAGGCCTTGAGATCGTAGCCGGCACAGAACGCGCGGCCCGCGCCCTTGAGCAGGATCGCGTGAACGAGATCGTCGCGGTTGGAGCGCTCGACGGCGGCGCGGATTTCCTCCGGCATCCGGCTGGAGATGGCGTTCAAACGCTCGGGGCGATTCAGGGTGACGATGGCGACGCGATCGCGACGCTCGTAGAGCAGGGTCTCGTAGCCCTCGTCCGACATCACTCGACCTTCACATTCGCCTCATCGATGATCGGCTTCCATTGCGCGAACTGGGCGCGCTGGAACGCCCCGAACGCCGCCGGCGCCATCTCGGCGGGCGTCGGCAGCTCCTGACCCAGGTCCTCGAGCTTGCGCCGCACCTCGGGATCGCCGAGCGCGGCGACCGCCGCGCGGTTCAGCCGGTCAACGATGGCGGCGGGTGTTCCCTTGGGCGCCCACAGCCCATGCCAGATCGCGACCTCGGCTCCGGGCGCGCCCGCTTCGGCCACAGTCGGGATGTCGGGCGCCGCGGGCGAACGTCGGGGCGCGGTGACGGCATAGGCCCGCACCTTGCCGGCCCGAACATGCGGCAGGGCGTTCGACGACTGGTCGACCATGATCTGGATTTGGTTGGCGATGAGGTCCTGGATCGCCGGCCCGGTGCCGCGATAGGGCACCAGCTGGTATTTGGTCCCGGTCACCTTGTTGAAGAGCAGCGCGCCGATGTGCGAGCCCGAGCCGACGCCCGCGGTGCCGCCCGAGACCTTGTCGGCATTGGCCTTCAGGTAGGCGATCAGCTCGGCCAGCGTGTTGGCCGGCACCTGGTTTGAGGTGACCACCAACATGGGATTGCTGGGCAGGCGCGCGATCGGGGCCAAGTCGTCGACCACGTTGAAGGTCAGCTGGCGGTAGATGGCGCCGTTCACGACATTCGTGCCGAGATGCCCGATGCCGATCGTGTATCCGTCGGGGGCCGCGCGGACGAGCTTGCCGACGGCGATCGTGCCCGCGGCGCCGGCGGTGTTATCGATGATGAATTGCTGGGCGAGTTCGCGGCCCATGCGCTCACCCATGATGCGGGCCATCACGTCGGTCGGGCCGCCGGCGGCGAAAGGCACGATGATCGAGATCGGCTTGGTGGGGTAGGCCTGGGCCAAGGCCGGCGCGGCGAGGCCGGTGGCGGCGAGGGCGAGGCTGAACTGGCGGCGCTTCATCGGCGGCTCCACGGCGGTCGGGACAGCGGGATTAGTCGCACCTCTCCAGATTGTCGTAAAGCCGGCGCTGCAGCGCCGCGACATCGATCTGGCGCACCGAGCCCGCGCCCGCGAGGTCGAGCGCATGGGCCGCCGCGGCGCCGGTCGCAATGCAGGGACCCATGACCCGTACGCTCGAGAGTGCCGCGGGATCGCCATCGATACAGCGGCCCGCCGCCACCAGATTGTCGGCATCGGGCGGAACCAGCGCGCCAAGCGGCACATAGTGCATGTGGTCGTCGGCGAACTCCTCCCAATGCACGTCATCCGCGCGATTGTGCAGCTCGATCGGCCAGCTGCAGCGCGCGATGGCGTCGGGATAGCGCAGCCCGGCGCGGACCTCGTCGGCCTGCATATGGTGCCGGCCCGCGATCCAGCGCGTCATGCGCACACCGGGCAGGCCATAAACCCGCACGCGCGCGCGGCCGAAAGCGGCGGGGTAGTGGTCCTTGAGGAACCCCATCAGGCGATCCACCTGGTCGCGCCCGTCGATCGCCATGCGCGCGGCGCCCAGCGGATCGAGCGGCGTCGGCATGTGGGTCATGTTGATGAGACAGAGGCCACGGCCCGGACGCGCGAAGACGAAGCCGTCATGCCGGCGCAGACCGCGCGCGGCGCTCTCGCGGACGAGCCGTGCCTTCAGCTCGGCGCGATCGATGGCCGCGACCGCGGCCTCATCGGCATGCTCGACGATGGTCATCAGCGTGCCGAACACCGGCTCCTCGGGCTCGCGGCAGGCGAACCCCGCCATCCAGGCGAGCGCCGCGTCGCCCGACGCGTCGACGAATCCTCGGGCGCGCACTTCGACCGCGCCATAGCGCGTGGCGAAGCTCGCCGACGTCACGCGGCCCCCGGAGCGCGCGACCTGGGTCAGGACCGCGCCCGTCAGGGGGACCACGCCGGCCGCGTCGATCGCCGTCTCCACCCAGCGCGACAACACGCCTTCGTCATAGAGGGCAATGGTGGTGCGGCGGCGGTTGCGGATGTAGTCGACCGCATCGTGGCGCTCGAGATGGGCCAGGATGTCGTCGACGATGCCGTGGGTCACCAGCTTGGGGTCCGGGCCGTTCGCGAACATGCCGCAGAAGGAGCCGATGATCGACCCGACGGCCTGGCCGCCCAGCGCCGGTGCGGCGTCGCACAGCACCGTCCGCCGGCCGAGCCGCGCCGCCTCGATCGCCGCCGACACCCCGGCGATGCCGGCGCCAACCACGCAGATGTCGGCTTCGACGACCAGCGGTGCGGGGTTCGCGGGTCGGACGGAAAGCCGGGTCGCGAGAGTTAGCGCCATCGCAGCACCCAACGTTCGAGATGGCCGAGGCCAAAGGAAATCAGCAGGCCCAGGATCGAGAGCAGCGCCACACCGGCCACCAGATGGTCGGTCTGCATGAGATTGCCGGCTTGCAGCACGAAGGCGCCGATGCCGAACTCGGCACCGATCATTTCGGCCGCGACGAGCAGCAGCAGCGCGACCGAGGCGGTGATGCGAAATCCTGCGAGGATTCCGGGCATGGCGCCGGGCAGCAGGATCTTGCGCACGATGTCGGCGCCGGGCAGGCCGAAGCTCTGACCCATGCGGATGAGGTTGCGCGGCACCGAATCGCAGGCCGAGTAGGCGGAGATCGCCGTCGGGAAAAACACCCCGAGCGCGATGGTCGCGATCTTGGACGGCTCGCCGATGCCGAACCACAGGATCAGCAGCGGCAAGAGAGCGATCTTGGGGATCGGGAACAGCGCGGAGACGATCGGCAGGCCGCTCGCCCGAGCCGTCGAGAAAATGCCCATGGCGATGCCGACCGCGAGACCCGCGGCGGTGCCGATCAGCCAACCGGGGATCATCCGGCGGAGCGAGGCTTCGATATGGCGCGGGATCGTGCCGTCGGCCGAGAGGTCGACCAGCGCGCGCATGACGGTGGCGGGGCTCGGCATGAAGAGTGGCGGGAGGAGCCCGGTGCTCGACGCGACCTGCCACAGTCCGAGGATGGCCACGAGCGCCAGCCAGGGCACGATGGGCCGCGGCACCGGATCGAAGCCGCCGCCGCGAAACGGGATCGGCCGGCGCTCAGCCATCGACCATCTCGCGATCGGCGGTGGCGGCCTCATCACGGATCAGGTCCCACAAGCGGCGCTGCACCTCGGCGAGCCGCGCGGCATGCTCGGGGCGGGCGCGGTCGGCCACCGGCACGTCGATCCGCAGCACCTCGCGCACCCGGCCGGGCCGGCGCGACAGCACCACGACGCGATCGGCGAGCCGCGCGGCTTCCTCGAGATTGTGGGTGACGTAGATCTTGGTCGCGGGTTCGCGCCCCCAGATCGCGAGCAGATCGTCCATCAGGAGCTGTCGCGTCTGGGCGTCGAGCGCCGATAGCGGCTCGTCCAGCAACAGCACCGCCGGTCGCACCACCAGCGCCCGCGCGATGCCGACGCGCTGGCGCATGCCGCCGGAGAGTTGGCGCGGATAGGCGTCGGCGAAATCGGTGAGGCCGGTGAGGGCGAGCGCCGCGGCGACGCGACCGGCGCGGTCCGCCGCCGGGATGGCGCGATGCTCGAGCGGCAGGCCGACATTGTCGCGCACGCTGCGCCAGGGCAGGAGCGCGAAGTCCTGGAAGATGTAGGTGAAGGGGTTGAGCGACTCGACGGGCGGCGTGCCCGACAGGCTCACCACGCCGTCGCTGGGCTTCAGGAGCCCGCCGATGATCCCGAGCAACGTGCTCTTGCCGCAGCCCGATGGGCCGATCAGCACCACCGTCTCGCCGTCGGCGATATCGAGGTCGACACCCTCCAGCGCCGCCACGGTGCCGTAGCGATGCGACACGCTTTCGATGTGCACGGGCATGGCGGGCGACCCTAGCGACCGGTCATCGGGCGGTCAACGCGCGGACTGGATCGTCGCGCAATCGTGCAGGCCGGGCGCGAGCGCGGGCAGCGCCACAAAGCGGGCAAGACAGCCGCGGAAGCGCAGCGCGAACGGCACGCCCCGTCCCGCATCGTGTCCCGCCAGACCGTCGGGCCGGTCGATCAGAAGCAACGGCCAGCCGGGATCGCGGGCCCGCGATCGCAGTGTGGCGAGCCGGCGCGCGGGCTCGGGATCGAAATCGTCGCCTTCGAACAGGGCCACGGCGAGCCGGGTCGCCGGGTTGGCGCGGCGCGCGAACAGGGAATCGAACTCCGCGAGCGCGCGGTCCTTCAGCGGACCCGCAAGGTCGCGGTTGCCGTGGATCGCGGGCGCAAGCGCGATGGCGGCCTCGATGTCGGGTCGCCGAGCGGCGACCTCGATGGAGAGCCAGCCACCGGCCGACTGGCCCGCGAGCACGAGCCGGCTGTACCCGGCCTCGCGCAGGCGGGTGGCGGCAAGGTCGAGATGCGTCCGGGCGGGCTCATGCCGTCGCAGTGCGGGCTCGGTCCGGTCGGCGCGCCAGACATCCCAGCCGGCCTCGTTGAGGGCGCGCACGAAGGCGGCGGTATGGGTGCGGGCGTCGGTATCCTGGCCGCGCGCGCCGTGGCTCCACAGCACGGCGCCCGTGGCCGACGCGGGGCCGCGATGGCGGAAGCTCGGATCGCGCAGTGCCGGTCGCATTTCGGCGGGAGTCGCGGCCTCACGATCCGGCACATCAGGCGAGCGTGCGACGATGCTGCAGGCGCTGCCGCAATGGCGCAGCGCCAGCGCTTCGGCATCAGCCCGCGTGCCCGCACCGCCGGCGTAGCCGCAGGTGCCGGTGGGCGAGGCCGCGAAGGCGCGCGGATAGCCGGTCAGCAGATAGGCTTCGTAGCGTTCGCGGCAGTTCGCCCCCAGGCGCTGCTGCAAGGCCTCGTCGCGCGGCTCGTCGGCGAGCGCCGGGGCTCTCGCGAGAAGCGCGAGCGCGGCGAGCAGGATCGAGCGCGCCCGCGCGCTCATCCCGCTGGCGTGAGGGTGAGGAGCAATGCCCGGTTCGCCACCTGCTGGCCCTCGGCGACCGATACCGCCTCGACGGTGCCATCGAACGCGGCCTTGATCTGGTGCTGGATCTTCATCGCCTCCAGCACGACCAGCGTGTCGCCGCGCGCGACCGTCGCGCCCGCGGCGACCTTCACCGCCACGATGCGACCGTCCATCGGGGCCCGGAGCTTGCCATCGCTGCCAGCCTCGGCGATGGCCGGTGGTGCGAACGTCGCGTCGTTGAAGGAGACGGCGAGGCCGTCGTGATCGACAATCACGCGTGTTCCGTCGAGATGGAGCCGCGCCTCACGCATCAACGGTCCGTCGAAGTCGATCGCCACACCATCGACCGCGACGCCGGCGGCGCCGCGCGGCAGCACCGCGAGGGTGCGACGCGCGTCTCCGGCCACAAGCACGACCGGCGAGGGCGCGGGGTTCGAGTTGCGCCAGCCGCGCAACGCGGGGGGATGACGCTCGGCATCGCGCCGCCACAGCGCGGCGGCGGCGAGCGACCAGTGCGCGTCGGTCGGGGGCGGGGCGGTGAGACGCTCGGGCGGAAAATGCGCCGGGATGAAGCCGGTCGTGGCTCGACCGGCGGCGAACTCGGAATGCTCCAGCAGCGCGATCAGGAAATGCCGGTTGGTCGTCGGACCCAGCACGACCGTGTCGCGAAGCGCGCGCACCAGGCGAACGCGGGCTTCCTCGCGCGTCGTTCCGTGGGCAATCACCTTGGCGATCATCGGATCGTACCAGGGGGAAATCTCCAACCCGTCGGCCATCCCGTGATCGACGCGGATGCCCGGCCCTTCGGCCGGCTGCCAGCGCGCCACACGCCCGGTTTGCGGCAGGAAGCCGCCATACGCATCCTCGGCATAGAGCCGCACCTCGATGGCGTGGCCGGCCAGCGCGACATCGGCTTGTGACAGAGGCAGCGCCTCACCGGCGGCGACCTTGAGCTGCCAGGCGACCAGATCGAGCCCGGTGATCGCTTCGGTCACCGGGTGTTCGACCTGGAGGCGCGTGTTCATCTCGAGAAAGTAGAAAGCGCCGTCGGCGCCCAGCAGGAACTCGACAGTGCCCGCGCCGCGATAGCCGATCGCGCGCGCCGCCGCGACGGCGGCTTCGCCCATGGCACGGCGAAGGTTGGCATCGACCACGGGCGAGGGCGCTTCCTCGATCACTTTCTGGTGTCGGCGCTGTACCGAGCAGTCGCGCTCGCCAAGATGGATCGTGTTGCCGTGATTGTCGGCGAAGACCTGGATCTCGACGTGTCGCGCGTCGACCACGGCCTTCTCGAGGATCAGCTCGCCTGACCCGAAGGCGGATGCCGCCTCGGCGCGGGCCGTGCGGGTCGCCTCCAGCAGGCCGGCGCGATCCGTCACCAGCCGCATGCCGCGTCCACCCCCGCCAGCCGCCGCCTTCACCATGACCGGCAGGCCGATGGCGAGCGCTTCGCGCTCAAGCGCGGCATCGTCCTGGTTGGCGCCCTGGTATCCCGGGACGCAGGGTACGCCCGCCGCGATCATGCGGCGCTTGGCGGCCGCCTTGTTGCCCATGGCGGCGATGGCTGCGGGTGGCGGGCCGATGAAGACAAGACCCGCATCGGCGCAGGCCTGGGCGAACTCGGCGTTCTCCGACAGGAACCCGTAACCGGGATGGATGGCGTCGGCGCCGCTCTCGCGCGCCGCGGCGATGATCCGGGCGGGGTCGAGGTAGCTCTCGCCCACCGGCGGGGGACCGATGCGGACCGCGCGGTCCGCGTAGGCGACATGCGGGGCGTGGCGGTCGGCGTCGGAGTGCACGGCCACGGTGCGATAGCCCATCGCGCGCGCGGTGCGCATGACACGCCAGGCGATCTCGCCGCGATTGGCGACCAGGACGGTGCCGAAGCCCATGGCGGCGCTCACTCGACCGTCCAGCGGGGCGGCCGCTTCTCGGCGAAGGCGCGCAGGCCTTCGGCGGCCTCAGGTCCGCGCCGCGCCTCGGCGAACCGGTCGGCGGCGAAGTCGAGGGTGGCGGAGAGCGGCTCGGCGCCCACCCGCATCACCACGGCCTTTGTGAGCGCGTTGGCGATCGGCGCGCAGCGGTCGATCTGTTTCAGGATTTCCTCCAGCTTGGCGTCGAGAGCGGCGCTGTCCTTCACGAGGTGGTGCGCAATGCCGAGCCGGTGGGCCTCAGGCCCCTTGAAGCGGGCGGCGGTCAGGGTGAGGTGCCGGGTTTGCGAGACGCCGATGCGCGCGGCGACGAACGGCGCGATCTGGGCGGGCACGATACCGAGCGCGGTTTCGCTCATGGCGAAGCCCGCCTCCTCGGTGCAGATCGCGACATCGGACACGCACATGATGCCGAACCCGCCGGCGATGGCGAAGCCCTCGACCGCCGCGACCACGACCTGCGGCGTGGTGTTCACCATCTCCAGGAAGTCGCCGAAGCCGCGGTTCCAGACGGCGATGGGGTCCTTCTCGCCGGGCTTCGGGGCGTCGGTGAAGCTCTGCTCCATGTTCTTGAGATCGGCACCGGCGCAAAAGGTGCCGCCTGCGCCGCGCAGGACGATCACCTTGATGTCGCGGCGGTCGCGCACCGCCGTGAAGACCGCGCGCAGCTCGCCGATCAGGGTCGGGTTCAGCGCGTTCTTCACCTCCGGACGGTTCAACGTGACGTAGAGGCGCGCGCGCTCGCGGCGCAGCAGCAGCGTGTGGTAGCTCGCGGCGAGATCGGTCATGGCTGCTCCGGCGGTCAGCGGTTCTCGAGGCGGGGCAGGGTGCCCATCAGCTTGGAAATGATCTGCAGCATCACCTCGTCAGCGCCACCGCCGATCGAGGCGAGGCGCGAGTCGCGGAAGCTGCGCGCCACGGGGTTCTCCCAGAGATAGCCGGCGCCGCCCCAATACTGGATGCAGGCGTCGGTCACCAAGCGCAGCGCCCGGCCGGCCTTGAGCTTGGCCATCGAGGCCAACATCGTCACGTCCTTGCCGTCGAGATACTCCTCGCACGCGCGATAGCAGAGCGAGCGAACCAGCTCGACCTCGGTGCGCAACTCGGCCAGGCGGAAATGGATTACCTGGTTGTCGAGCAGCGGCCGGCCGAACACCTTGCGTTCGCGCGTGTACTCGACAGTGCGGTCGATGGTCTTTTCCATCCCGACCACGGCGCTGACAGCACCCCACAGCCGCTCCTCCTGGAACTGCTGCATCTGATAGATGAAGCCGAGTCCGGGTTGGCCGATGGTGTGGCGCACCGGCACCTTCACGTTGTCGAAGAAGGTTTGCACCGTGTCGGACGAGCGCATCCCGAGCTTGTCCATGGTGGCGACGATCTGCACGCCGCGGGTCTTCATCGGCAGGATGATCAGCGACTTGTTCTTGTGGGCGGGTCCGTCGCCGGTGTTGGCAAGCAGGCACATCCAGTCGGCCTGCGCGCCGTTGGTGGTCCACATCTTGCCGCCATCGATCACCCAATCGTCGCCGACCCGGCGCGCGGTGGTCTTGATAGACGCCACGTCCGAGCCCGCGCCGGTCTCCGAAACGCCGAGGCAGGCGACGTAGTCGCCGGCGATCGATGGCGCCAGGAACTCGCGGCGCAGCTCGTCGGAGCCGTAGCGGGCCAAGGCGGGCGTCGCCATGTCGGTCTGCACGCCGATCGCCATCGGGACGGAGCCGCAATCGATGCCGCCCAGCTCCTCGGCCATGGCGAAGGCGTAGGAGTAATCGAGGCCCATGCCGCCGAACGCCGTCGGCTTGTTGATGCCGAGCAGCCCGGCGTTGCCGAGCTTCTTGAACATCTCATGGGCGGGGAACTGGCCGGCTTCCTCCCACGCCTCGACGTGGGGGTTGATGTCCTTCTCGATGATCGTCCGCAGGGTGCGGCGGATCTCGTCGTGTTCCTGGGTAAAGAGCACCGGACGCTCCCTCAGCGGTTTTCGAGACGGGGCATGGTGCCCATCAGCTTGGAAATGATTTGCAGCATCACCTCGTCGGCACCACCGCCGATCGAGCCGACTCGGCCGTCGCGATAGCTGCGCGCGACCGGATTGTCCCAGAGGTAGCCGGCGCCGCCCCAGTATTGCAGGCAGGCGTCCGAGACTTCGCGGCGCAGACGGCCAGCCTTGAGTTTGGCCATCGAGGCCAGCATCGTGACATCTTTGCCGGCGAGGTAGTCCTCGCAGGCCCGATAGACCAGCGAGCGCAACGCCTCGACCTCGGCGCGAAGCTCTGCCATGCGGAAATGCACCACCTGATTGTCGAGCAGCGGCCGGCCGAACACCTGCCGCTCGCGTGTGTAGTCGATGGTGGCGTTGATGATGCGGTCGCAGCCCATGATCGTGCCGGCGCCCGCCCACAGCCGCTCCTCCTGGAACTGCTGCATCTGATAGACGAAGCCCATGCCCGGCTGACCGATGGTGTTACGGACGGGCACCTTCACATTGTCGAAGAAGGTCTGAACGGTGTCGGAGGCGCGCATGCCAAGCTTGTTAAGCTTCTTCACGATCTGCACACCCTTGGTCTTCATGGGCAGGACGATCAGCGACTTGTTGCGATGAACCGGGCCCTCGCCGGTGTTGGCCAGCAGGCACATCCAGTCGGCTTGAGCGCCGTTGGTGGTCCACATCTTGCCCCCGTCGATCACCCAGTCGCCGCCCACCCGCCGCGCCGTGGTCTTGATCGAGGCGACGTCGGAGCCGGCGCCGGTTTCCGAAACGCCGAGGCAGGCCACGTAGTCGCCGGTGATGGAGGGCGCGAGATACTCGCCTCGCAGCTCGTCGGAGCCGTAGCGGGCGAGCGCCGGCGTCGCCATGGAGATCTGCACGCCCACCGCCATCGGCACCGAGCCGCCATTCACGAGGCCGAGCGACTCCGAGCACACCATGGCGTAGGAAAAATCGAGGCCCGAGCCGCCGAACTCGACCGGCTTGTCGACGCCCAGCAAGCCCGCGGCGCCGAGCTTGCGGAACAGCTCATGGGCGGGAAAGCTGCCGGCGCGATCCCACTCGTCCATGTGGGGATTGATCTCGCGGTCGATCAGCGTCTTCCAGGTTTGACGCAGCGCCTCATGCTCGGGTGTGAACTTCATTTCGCGATCCTTCCTACATCCGGGCGACGCCGAAGGTGATGGGGTTGAGCGGCCGCACCACCGACTCGCGGGCGATCGAGAGCGTGTAGGCCAGCACGCGACGCGTATCGCGCGGATCGATGATGCCGTCGTCCCAGAGGTTCGCCGTGCTGTAGAGCGCCGTCGATTCGCGGTCGAACTGCGCCACGATGGCATCGTACATCTTGCCGATCTGCTCCGTGGGCGCGGGCTTGCCTTCGCGTTCGAACTTCTGCTCCGTCACGATCTTCATCACCGTCGCCGCCTGCTCGCCCCCCATGACGGCGGTTCGGCTGTTGGGCCAGGCGAAGATGAAGCGCGGATCGTAGGCGCGGCCGCACATGCCGTAGTTGCCGGCGCCGAACGAGCCGCCGATTACGATGGTGATCTGCGGCACGGTGGCGTTGGCCACCGCCTGGATCATCTTGGAGCCGTGCTTCACGATGCCGCCACGCTCCGACTCCGTGCCGACCATGTAACCGGTGGTGTTCTGCAGATAGACGATCGGCACGCCCTGCTGGCAGCAGAGCTGGATGAACTGGGCGGCCTTCACCGATCCCTTGACCGTGATCGGCCCGTTGTTGCCGATCAGCCCCAGCGGCTCGCCCTCGATGGTCGCCCAGCCGCAGATCGTATGCTGGTCGAACAGTCCCTTGAACTCGAGGAAGTCCGATCCGTCGACCAGACGGGCGATCACCTCGCGCACGTCGTAGGGGTCCTTGTGCGATGGCGGCACGACGCCAGCGAGCTCGTCGATGTCGTAGAGGGGTTCGCGGAACTCGCGGGCCGTGCGGGCCGGCAGCCGCTGGTTCCAGTTCCACTTGGCGATCACGTCGCGCGCCATGCGGATGGCGTCGGCGTCGTTGTCGGCCATCCATTCGGCGACGCCCGAGACAGTGGCGTGCATTTCCGCGCCACCCAGCTCCTCGTCGGTCGCGATCTCGCCGGTCGCCGCCTTGAGGAGCGGCGGGCCGGCCAGGAACACCTTGGCCTGGTTGCGCACCATGATGGTGTAGTCCGACAGGCCCGGCAGATAGGCGCCGCCCGCGGTCGACGAGCCGTGGACCACCGTCACCTGCGGGATGCCGCGCGCCGACATGCGCGCCTGGTTGGCGAAGCCGCGGCCGCCCGGCACGAAGATCTCGGCCTGGTAGAGGAGATTGGCGCCGCCGGACTCGACCAGGTTCACGACCGGCAGCTTGTTCTCCATCACGACCTGCTGCATGCGCTGGCCCTTGCGCTGGCCGGAAGGCGAGATCGTGCCGCCCTTCACCGCGCTGTTGGACGCGCTCACCATGCAGCGCACACCCTCGACATAGCCGATGCCGACGATCGCGCCGCCGCCCGCGCCATCGCCGTCCTTGTCGTCGTGCATCCGGTAGCCGGCGAGACTCATCAGCTCGAGGAAGGGCGCGCCGCGATCGACCAGCATGGCGATGCGCTCGCGCGGCATCAGCTGGCCGCGCTTGGCGAAGCGTGCCTTGGACTTGGCCGCCGCCGCCTGCACCGCGCCCTCGGCCGCGCGGAAGCTGTCGATGGCGGCCAGCATGGCCTCGCGGTTGCGGCGGAACTCCTCGCCGTTGCGGTCGATCTTGGTTTCGATGACAGGCATGGGTCTACTCGCCGCCCAGCACCTTGGGCGTGCGGGCGAGGTGGAAGCCGTTGTAGGGAACCGAGCGATCGTGCTCGGGCAATTCCATCGAGCGGTTGCCGAGCGGCACGCCGCCGTCGATGCGCAATTCGGTGCCGGTGATGTAGGCGCTGGCGTCGCTCCACAGGAAGCACACCGCCGCCGACACCTCGCTCTCGGTGCCGAGACGGCCGAGCGGCGCGAAGCGCTTGAGGCGCGGGATGCGTTCCTTGAACTCACCCGTGTAGGTGTCCATGCCCGACGAGGCGACCCAGCCGGGCGAGACGACGTTCACACGCACGCCGGCGGGACCCCACTCGAAGGCGAGCGTCATGGCAAGATTGACCATGCCGGCGCGCGCGGCGCCGGTATGCGCCATGGTGGGGAAGCCGTTGCGCATGTCGGCCGCCATGCAGACGATCGAGCCGCCGTGGCGCTCCATCGACTGGGTGAAGACCTCGCGGCTCACGATGAAGCCGCCGGTGAGGTTGTTTCGCACCACGACGTCGAAGCCCTTGGCGCTCATCTGCGTCGCAAGCGCGGGGAACTGGCCGCCGGCGTTGTTGAAGAGGCCGTCGATGCGGCCATTGGCGGCGATGATGCGCTGGACGGCTTCCTTGACCTCGCCCTCCTCGCGGATGTCGAAAGCGTGGGTCTCGCAGCTTCCGCCCGAGGCCTCGATCTCGGCCTTTACCGTCGCGAGTTTTTCGATCTTGCGGCCGGTGATGACGACGTGAGCCCCCAGGGCCGCAGCCTCGTGCGCCGTACAGCGGCCGATGCCGCTGCCGCCCCCGGTCACCATCATCACGCGGCCGGCGAAGAGCCCCGGCTTGAAGACCGAGCGATACGACATTCTTCCTCCGCGCGACGGCCTGAACGACCGTTCATATCGGCTCCCGCACGACGCGAAAAGCGCCGACACGGGTCCGGAATTTGGGCTCGGCTCTAGTTGACGTTTACGTAAAGGTCAAGTAACCGGGCGGGGATCAGAAGTTCCAGGGAGCTCGCGATGACGCTGCAGGAAATTACCGCCAAGATGAAGGAAGGCGCCTCCAAGAAGTCGGCCTTCGGCAACACGGTCAAGTTCACCACGGACCAGGGTTGCGTCCACATCGACGGCAAGCAGAGCCCGCCGGTCGTCACCAACGACGACGCCGCGGCCGACTGCACGCTGAAGATGAGCTTCGGCGACTTCTCCGATCTGATCGGCGGCAAGCTGGACGGCATGACCGCGTTCATGACCGGCAAGCTCAAGATCGAGGGCGACATGGGCGTCGCCATGAAGCTGCAGTCGATCCTGCGCTGATCGAGGGCCACCGGCCTTCGCCACAAGGGCCCCGCGAGGGGCCCTTTTCTTTTGCGGCTCAATCGCCCTTGTGCTTGGCGTAGTGACGCCGCGCTTTGGCGCGATTGCCGCAGCTTTCCATGAAACACCAAAGCCGCTTGGCCGCGCGGCTTTCGTCGAGGAACAGCCAGCCACAGGCCGGATTGGCGCAGCGCCGCAACCGTGCGCGCTGCGGGCCCGTCGCGAGATCGGCCGCCGACCAGAGCTCCGCCGACAGGATGCTCTCGGCTGTGAGCGCCGCCCGCGGTTTCTCCCATACGAGCGCCTTGCCCTCGCGTGCGAGGCGCGATCGCGCTGGCGCGGCGGCGAGCGCGTCGTTCAGCGCGGCGACCGCCCGGGGCGGGGGCGCCGCGTTGACCGCCAGCGCATCCAGGACGGCATACATCGTCTCGCGCAGTTCCAGCACGCTGGCGTGGGTGGCGCGCGGCACGCCCCCGGCCGGCAGACGCGCGCCCCGACCGCGCAGCCATTTGCTGAGGTCGGCCGGCGTGGCGAGCGTCTCGGTCGGCTGCGCCTCGCCGCGCCAGTAGCGCGTGTTCACCAGATCGAGGCAGGGCGGAGGGGCGGCCATCGCCACCAGTTAGGCACACCCCTGCGGATTGACAAGCCGTCTGGTGCATCCTAACGGGCTAACCCGTTAATCAGTTATGGGAGGAATGCTTGCTCGACCATGTCTCGATTGGCGTCGCCGACATCGCGCGCTCGCGGAAATTCTACGACGCAACACTGAGGCCGCTCGGCTTCGCATTGTTGAGCGACGGCGACACGTCGCTGGGCTACGGCGCCGGGGAGGTCCGGTTCTGGATTGGCGCGGCGAAGCGCCCTGTGCAGGCCGACATGGAGTCGGGTCTGCATTTCTGCTTCACGGCGAAGGACCAGGCGTCGGTCGACGCCTTTCATGCCGCGGCGCTCAAGGCAGGCGCGAAGGACAACGGCAAACCCGGCCTGCGCGCCGACTACGGTCCGAACTACTACGCCGCTTACGCCATCGACCCCGACGGCTACCGCATCGAGGCTTATTGCGGCGCGTGACGGGGCACGATCAGAAGCCGACCGCCGCGCCGTCGCGGCGGCTTTCGGAGGCGCCGAGATAGGGGCCGCCGTCGGCAAAGCGCCAGATGATCTGGCTCGATCCGAAATCGAAGGAAGGGGAGGCGGTGCGCGTGAGGCGGTGGCCCATCGCCTCGAGGCCCGCGAGCGTGGCGGCCGGCATGTGCTCCTCGGTCCAAACCGTGCCGTCACTTTCGTGCAGGCGCCAGCGCGGCGCGTCGATGGCCGCCTGCGGGTTCTGGCCGAAATCGACGATGCGCGAGAACACCTGCATGTGGCCCTGAGGCTGCATGCCGCCGCCCATCAAACCGAACGTCGCGACCGGGCGGCCGTCCTTGGTGATGAAGGCGGGGATGATCGTGTGGAAGGGTCGCTTGCCGGGCGCGACCTCGTTGGGGTGCCCGGGCTTCACGGAGAAGCCGGTGGCGCGGTTCTGCAACGCAATGCCGGTGCCCGGCACGACGATGCCCGAGCCGAAGCCGGTGAAGTTGGACTGGATCAGCGACACCATCATGCCCGACGCGTCCGCGGTGCCGAGATAGATCGTGCCGCCCTGGCCCGGCACGCCCGGTCCGAACTGCTGCGCCTTGCGCGGGTCGATCAGCTTGGCGCGGCGCTTCAGGTAGGCCTTGTCCAGCATCTGGGCGGGCGTCACCTCCATGAAGCGCGGATCGGCGACGTAGCGATGCGTGTCGGCGAAGGCGAGCTTCATCGCCTCGATGCGCAGATGCGCGACTTCCGGCCCGTCGGGATCGCGGCCGGCGAGTTCGAAGTTCTCGAGGATGCCCAGCGCCATACATGCGGCGATCCCCTGGCCGTTGGGCGGGATCTCGTGCAGCGACGTGCCGCGATAGGCGAGCCCGATGGGATCGACCCAATCCGGCGTGTGGGCGGCGAGATCGGACGCGCGCAGGGCGCCGCCGGTGGCGCGGGCGTGGGCATCCATCGCGGCCGCGAGCTCGCCGCGATAGAACGACTCGCCGCCGCTCTCGGCGATCTTGCGCAGCGTCTCGGCTTGTGCGGGAAACTTCCACAGCTCGCCCGGTTGCGGCGCGCGACCGCCGGGCAGGAACGCGGCGACCCAATCGGGTTGGCCCTTCAGGCGCTCGATCGCGCGCTGCCACTGCCTCGCCACCATGAAGGAGACGCGAAGCCCGTCGCGGGCATAGGCGATGCCGGGTTCGAACAGGTCGGCGAACGGCAGTTTGCCATAGCGTTTATGCAGGGTGACCCAGAGCGACACCGCGCCTGGGACGGTGACGCTGCCCCAGCCGGTGTCCGGCATGCGCGTCTGGCCGGCATAGTCCTTGGCGGTCATCAGCGCGGGCGAGCGGCCCGAGGCGTTGAGGCCAACGAGCTTCTGGCCGTCCCACAGAATGCAGAAGGCATCGGCACCGATGCCGTTCATCGTCGGTTCGACGACGGTGATGGCAATTGCCGTCGCGATCGCGGCGTCGACGGCATTGCCGCCGCGCGCCAGCATGCGCAGACCGGCCGTCGCGGCGAGATGCTGGGACGTGGCGACCATGTTGCCGGCGAACACCGGCAATTTCTTCGAGGCGTAGGGAAAGTCGTAGGTGAAGCTCGGCACAGGTGTCCTCTAGACGCGCGGCGGCGGGGCGATGGCGTCTATACGGGCAAGAAATCGCGGTGTCTGCAAGAACTGCCGACTCTCGGTTTCGCTGCGGCCCAGCAGCTTGCCAAGGTCGGCGAGCGCGCTGCCGGCGATCTCGCCGAACCGCCCCGCGAGCATGACGGTCTCTCCGAGCCGCATCGCCTTCAGCGCCGTTATCGCCGCGTCGGTGAGACCGGGCGGCGGCGCTTCCTTCTTCGTGCCCAGAATCTTGTCGAGCAGCGATCCCGCCGTCGAGAGCGCCCAGTCGTTAAATGCGTAGAGCGAGACCTGCGGGCCGATCTCGAACGTGACCGCGACGTTGCGGTCGTTGCCTTCGATCTTGCGCAAGGTCGCGCACCAATCGCTGAAGGCCGCCTGGCGCTCCGCAAGCGCCAGAGTCTGCTTCACCGCCTCCTGGACGGCGAGCGGGTTCTGCGACCCGAGCGCGGGCCGGGCCAATGCCTGGAGGTCGTCGAGAAACGCCTTCTGTGCCGGATTGCGCTGGAAGCAGGGGCGGCCGGCGAGGCGCTCCATTAGGAGCCCCCCGCCGCCCACCGCCAGAAGTCCGGCGCCGCCGATCAAGAGACCGCGCCGCGCCGCCACGGGATCACGCCGCCTTGGACTGGGCCTTGGCGCGCTCCTCTTCCTTCAGCTCCTTCTTGGAGAGCTTGCCGACCGGGGTCTTGGGCAGCTCCGGCCGGACCTCGAGCGCCACCGGCATCTCGTGCTTGCCGACGCGGCTCTCCAGATGCGCCTTCAGCTCGTCGAAGGTGAGCGAGGTGCCGGGCTTCAGCTTCACGAACACCTTGGGCGCCTCCTGGCGGTGCGGGTGCGGGATGCCGATCACGATGCACTCGTCGACCGCCGGATGCTCGTAGGTCGCTTCCTCGATCATGCGCGGATAGACGTTGTAGCCCGACGAGATGATGAGGTCCTTGGAGCGGTCGACCAGATAGAGCCAGCCGTCCGAGTCCATGTAGCCCATGTCGCCGGTGCGCAGGCCCTTCCAGTTGCTGGCGGGATGGGAGAACAGGACCTTGTCGGTCTCGTCCTGCTTCTTCCAGTAGCCCTTCATCACCTGCGGGCCGATGATGCAGACCTCGCCGACATTCTCCTTGCCGGGCGGCAGCACGCGATCGCCATTCTCCATGTCGCGGATCTCGATCACGGTGCCGGGCATCGGCACGCCGCAGGCGCCGACGCGCCGTACCGACTTGTCGACCGGGCAGATCGCGCCGGTCGGCGACGTCTCGGTGAGCCCGTAGCCCTCGATCAGCGTGGCGCCGGTCAGCTTCTCGAAGCTCTGCTGGACCTCGACCGGCAGGGGCGCGCCGCCCGACATGCAGATCTTGAGCGACTTGAGGTCAAGCGCCTGGGCTTTCGGATGCTTGTTGATCGCGGTGTAGAGCGTCGGCACGCCGGGCAGGAAGCTCGGACGCTTGGTCGCGAGGTCCTTCACGATCATGTCGATGTCGGGCCGCGGATAGAGGATCAGCTGGTTGCCGCTGCGCATCGCGCCCAGCATGATTCCCGACAGGGCGTAGATGTGGAAGAGCGGCAGCACGCAGACGATCTTCTCGGTGCCGGGCGTGGTGTAGGGCAGCGTCCAGGCCTGGCCCTGGGACATCGCCGACATGATGCTCCCGTGGGTCAGCATGGCGGCCTTGGGCAGGCCGGTCGTGCCGCCGGTGTATTGCAGCAGCGCCACCTCGTCCCAGATGTTCTCGCCGACTGGATGGGCCGTGTACTTGCCGTCGTTGGCGAGCAGGTCCTTGAACGACATGTGCCAGTCGTCGCGCGGCCAGGTCGAGATCTCTTTCTTCTTGGCGATCGGGTAGAGCCAGTTCTTGGGCCACGGCAGATAGTCCGCGATCGAACCCACGATCAGCTTCTTGAGGCGCGTATTGCCGCGCATCTTGGCCATCTTGGGATAGAGCGCCGCCACGTCGAGCGTGACCAGGATGTCGGTCTCGGAGTCGCCGATCTTGAACTCAAGCTCGCGGTCGGCGTCGAGCGGGCTGTAGTTCACCACCTTGCCGCCGGCCTTCAGCACGCCGAAGAAGGCGACGATGTAGTGCGGGGTGTTGGGCAGATAGAGGCCGACATGGACACCGGGCTTCACGCCCAGCTTCTGGAAGCCGGCCGCCGCGCGATCCGTCGCTTCCTTGTACTCCTTGAACGACGTCACCTTGTCGAGGAAGTCGGTGAAGGGCCGGTCGCCGAATTGCGCGCAGCTTTCCTCGAACACCTGCTGGATGCTCTTGCGCGGCACATCGAGCTCCCACGTCACGCCCGGCGGATAGCTCCTTTCCCAGGAATAGTTCGCCATTTTGATTTGCCTCCCTAACGCCGCCTATGTGTGGCCCGGCCGAGGGCGGGTCAAGCGCCACCGACTGAATGACCGTTCAGGGCACCAGGTAGCGATAGCGGTAAACCGGCCGGAATCCCTGGGCGGCATAGAGCGCCTTGGCGGGCGTGTTTGTCGCCACGACCTGCAACCACGCGAACCGGGCGCCGTGCGCAAAGCCCCAGGCATAGACCGACTCGGTCAGTCTCCGGGCGAGGCCCTGGCGGCGTGCCGCCGGCGCGATGATGACGTCGCAGAGCCCGACATGATCGCCATCCAGCACGCCGAGCGCGCAGCCGAGCGGGTCGTGGGCGGGCCCGATCGACAGGAAGGCGGCGGGGGCCGGGACGGCGCGGACTAGCCGCTCCATCGCGGGTCGCTGGGCCGGCGCGACGTTGTTGTGCCGTTGTTGCGCGGTGATCCAGCCCGCGCCGGGCGCCTCCTCAATGTGCGCTTCGGGATCGAGGGTCGCGCTGCCATCGAGCTGGGCAAGCTGGACCTCGCTCTCCTCGATCTCCCGGTATCCGAGGCGGCGTAGCTCCTCTGCCATGGCGGGCGGTGCCAGTGGACTGAGCCGCCACGCAGGCATCCTGCCGGCGGCGCGGTAGGGCGCCTCAAGGGCTGCGATGGCGCCGGCGGAGACTTCAGCAGAGGCCGACAACGCATTGATAGAATTGGATCTTTTTGTGTATCCGTCCGCGAATCGCTGGCGCCATCCGGCAAAATCCCGGGTTTCGAAGGCCGGCCATGCGCGAAAGGCACGTTCCTCGAAGGCCCGGATCGCGGCGGGGTCAGGCGCGAATGACATTGTTCATCCAGTCTGTTAATATGGGTCTTTAGTTATTTCAGTCGCTTATAGTGCAGGTCTCATTTTTGATATGAGGTCAGACGTGACCCTCCGCCCTCTCTTCGTGCTTCTGTTCGCCCTTGGCCTCACTGCCTGCGGCTCCGTCGAGCATAGACCATCGGAGCGCGCGCCTAACAATCGCGTCGCCGCCGTGGCATGGCAGGAATGGACCAAGTTCGGCCGGTCGACCGTCGTCTATGGTGGGTCAGCGGCGGGGCACACCAACCGCAGCGGCCTGTCGGAGCGCAGCGAGCCACTCGCGAGCCGCGTGGGCGAGTACTGGGCGACCTGCGGGCGGCCGGAGTGGAACGGCCGGTCGGGCAAGCCTTGGTCGGGCGCCTTCGTCTCATGGACGATGACGAAGGCGGGAGTGAGTTCCCGCGACTTCCCGGCATCGGGCCGACACGGCTCCTATCTGGCCGACCTCTACGATCGCGACCGGTCGGGTCGGGCCGGCTTCCGCCTGCACGGGCCGGACGAGTACGCCCCCAAGGCCGGCGATCTGGTCTGCACCGGGACGACCGGCGCGTCGTGGCGCAACGCGGATCGGGCGACGGCGCGGCGGCGGATCGATCAGTCGGCGAGCCACTGCGACATCGTCGTGGACGTGCGCGGTGGTTACGTGCACGCGGTCGGAGGCAATGTCCGCAACAGCGTCAGCATGAGTCTCTATCCCGTGGATTCCCGCGGCCGGCTGGTCGCGGTGGCGGGCCGACCCTGGCTGCTGGTGGCCGAGAACCGCGCCGATTGAGCCGCGGTCCGCTCACTTTCACACCGTTACGCTGCACGCCCACGAGGCGTTCCGCGCTGATGCATGGGACGACGGCAGCGCGGTGCGTCAGGCCGCCTTCTTCATCAGGTCGGCCACGCGTTCGGCGATCATGATGGTCGGAGCATTGGTGTTGCCGCCCACCAGTGTCGGCATGATCGAGGCATCGACAACGCGCAGCCCCTCGACCTCGCGGACCCGGAGATGATTGTCGACGACGGCCATGCGGTCGTTGTCGGGGCCCATCTTGCAGGTGCCCACCGGGTGATAGATCGTCTCGCACTTGGCGCGCACCCACGCCTCGATCTCGGCGTCGGTCCGGACAGCCGCGCCGGGCGCGTACTCCTCGCCGCGGTACGGATCGAGTCCGGCCTGGGCGAAAATCTCGCGGCCCATTTTCACGCCGGCCATCAGGGCGTCGAGGTCGGCGCGCTCGGCCAGATAGTTGGCATCGATCGCGGGGTGCGCGGCGGGATCGTCGCTCTTCAACCGGATCGTGCCCGTGCTCTGCGGGCGCAGCGTGCAGATATGCAGGCTGAAGCCGTTCTTCTTGAGGCGCGTGCGGCCGTGGTCGATCACCAGCACCGGCAGGAAATGGAGCTGGATGTCCGGCGCGGCGAGGCCCGGCCGGGTGCTGAGAAAACCGCCGGACTCGGCGATAGGCGAGCTGCCCGGTCCCTTGCGGGCCATCAGGTAGCGGGCCAGCGACACAAGCTGGTTGGCGCGGTCGTAGCTGTCGGACGTCGTGCAGAACTGCAGCAGCGCTGCGTCGAGATGATCCTGCAGGTTGGCGCCGACGCCGGGCAGATCGACCAAGGGTCGGATGCCCATGGCCTTCGCGTGATCGGCCGGGCCGATCCCCGATAGCAGCAGGAGCTGGGGCGAGTTCACCGCGCCGCCGCTCAGCACGATCTCGCGCTCGCAGCGCGCGACTTCCGCACGCCCCTCGTGGCGATAGCGCACGCCCATCGCGCGCTTGCCATCGAGGATGATCCGCTCGGTGAGCGCGTTGGTGATCACCGTCACATTGCCGCGCGCCACCGCCGGCCGCAGATAGGCCGAGGCCGTGCTCCAGCGCTGTTGCGCGCGCTGGGTCACCTGATAGACGCCGACGCCCTCTTGTTCGGCGCCGTTGAAATCGGGATTGCGCTTGTGGCCGGCCTGCTCGCACGCCGTCAGAAACGCCTCGTTCAGGCGTGAGGGATCGACCTGGTCGGCGACATTGAGCGGACCGCCGGTGCCGTGGAACTCGCTCCCGCCACGCTCCTGGTTCTGGGCCTTGCGAAAATAGGGCAGGACTTCGCGGAAGCTCCAGCCGTCATTGCCGAGCTGGCGCCAGTGATCGTAGTCCCAGGCGTGGCCGCGCACATAGAGCATGGCGTTGATCGAGGACGAGCCGCCCAGCGTCTTGCCGCGCGGCCAATACATGCGCCGACCGTTGCAGTGGACCTGCGGTTCGGTCTCGTAGCGCCAGTTGTAGGGCGAGGTATCGCCGAGGCTGGCGAAGCCCGCGGGCATGCGCAGCAGGAACGACTTGTCGGGACCGCCGGCCTCCAGCACCAGAACCTTGACCTTGGGATCCTCACCCAGCCGGTTCGCGAGCGTGCAGCCGGCCGAACCGGCGCCGATGATGATGTAGTCGTAGAGCGACATTTGGCGTTCCTCAGGGCAGGCGATTTTCCAGGACGGCGAAGAAAGGCCGCTGCGGCAGCGGCGTCAAGAAGCCGTTGGCGTCGCGGGGAAACACGGAACGACTGACGCTATCGCGCACGTTGCCGCCAATGGCATGGACTTCGCCGGGCCGCAGTTCAACGACGATGTCGCAATGGCCGGCGCCGCGATTCAGTCTGTCGAGCGAGACGCCGCTGCCCTCGCGTTCGGCACAGACAATGTCGCCGACGGCCGGCGGCCGTTCGCCGACCCGACGCGGCACGAAACCCGCGCCTGCTTGCCGTGCCCGATCGACCAGCCGCTCCACATAGATGCTGTGGCGCGCGTCGGGGCAGAAGCGGTCGCGGTCCACACCCGCATTGGCGGCGACCCACGAGACGAAGGTCGCGGACCACGGCACATCATCGAGCCCGCTGAGGTCGGGGCGACCGGTGGCACGCCAGTAGTCGCGCACGCGCTCGGGCACATCGACCTCGATGATACCCGGCCTCTGGACGGAGACGGAGCCGTCGACGCCGAAGCGCACTTCCTGGCGGCCGAACCGCGCCCACTCCTGGATCGCGACGAGAACCAGCGAGTCGCGGGTGCTAGCGGTGGGGGGTGGCGCCTCGGGGGCCCAGCCCGGATCGGCACAGGGCCCCAGCGGCGGCAGTCCAGTCCGCAGCGACACGCGTGCCGCGCCCGCGCATCCGCTGAGCGCCAGCAGGATCACCAGGAGGAGGGCGGTCCGCGCGTCAACCATCGACCAGAATCACGCCGCGCGGCTCCAACAGCAGGTCGACCTCGTGGCCGACCGGCAACGGTCGCTCCACCCGGGGGCAGACCACAAACAGCGACCCGACTGTCGTCGCGATGCCGTACTCCATGTGCGTGCCGACATAGCTCGCGGCCTCAACGCGGCCGGTGAGACCACCGCTGTTTGGCACGCGCGACTCCACGCGCACCGTCTCCGGCCGGATCGCGACCGTGACCGAACCCGACACGACGCGCGGCGAGGCTACGGCGATCTCCGCCTCGCCCAGACGAACCGCGATACGGCCGTTGCCCAGCGGACGCGCGATGCCCGTGGCCGGATTTGACTCGCCCATGAAACGCGCGAGGAAGGGTGTTGCCGGCCGCTCGTAGAGGTCGCGCGGCGTGCCGTCCTGCTCGATCGCGCCCTTGTTCATGACGATGATCCGGTCAGAGACCGCCATCGCCTCTTGCTGATCGTGAGTCACGTAGACGACGGTGAGGCCGAGCGACTGTTGGAGGGTACGAATCTCCTGACGCATCTGGCGTCGCAGACGCGCATCGAGATTGCTGAGTGGCTCGTCGAACAGCAGCACCGATGGTCGCAGCACCAGCGCGCGTGCGACGGCGACGCGTTGCTGCTGGCCGCCCGACAGCTCCGACGGCTGGCGCTCCTCGTATCCGGCAAGACCGACTTGCGCGAGGCCCTCGCGGGCGCGTCGGCCGGCCTCCTCGCGCGCGATCCCCGAACGACGCAAGCCGTAGCAGACGTTCTCCAGCACGCTCATGTGCGGGAAGAGCGCGTAGGACTGGAACACCATGCTGACGTCGCGCTGGGTCGCGCCCACGGCGGTGACATCTCGCCCCGCGATCTCGATCCGGCCCTCGCTCGCCAGTTCCAATCCGGCGATCATGCGGAGTGTCGTGGTCTTGCCGCACCCAGAGGGGCCGAGCAGCGTCACCAGGGTTCCGGCGTCGACTCGGAAACTGACTCCGGTCACCGCGGCGACGTCGCCGTAGCGTTTCACGACATTGTGGAACTCGACGCCGGCGGGTTGGGTCACGCACGCGCTCCCTGAGTCGGGCCGGCGCGTCGGCCGAGTCGCCGATCGCCAACCGCAAGCTGGATCGCCAGAATGGCGACCAGCATCAGGGCGATCAGCGCGCAGCTATAGGCAACGGCGAGGCCATAGTCGCCGTTGATGACGCGCAGGATGATGTAAGTGGTGGCGAGCTCGTATTCGGCGGTGACGAGGAACACGACGGCGCTCACCGTGGTCACGGCGCGCACGAAGCCGTAGATCAGCGAACCGACGATCGCGGGCCGCAACAACGGGAGGACCACAAACGCGAGCGTTTGCGGCGCGCGGCCGCGCAAGGTCGCCGAGGCTTCGTCGAGACTGCGGTCGATCTGGCTCATCGCGGCCATGCCGGCCCGCACGCCGACCGGCATGTTCCTGAAAATGAAGCACAGGACGATGATCAACGCGGATCCCGTGATCTCGAGCGGCGGGACGTTGAAGGCGAAGACATAGGCAACGCCGATCACGGTGCCTGGTACGGCGAAGGACAGCATGGTGGCGAACTCAAGCGCTGCGCGACCGGCGAAGCGTTGACGGACCAGAAGCCACGCGGCGAGGAGACCGAGCAGCGCGGTGAGTGGCGCCGCGACCGCCGCAAGTTTCACGGTGGTCCAGAACGAATGCCAGGCCGCGCCCGACCAGATGAGGCCGTTCGCGCCATGCTCGACGGCGAACGCCTTGACGTAGTGCTCGAGCGTGAGCGTGTAGTCGCGCCCCCACACTTTCACGACTCCGCCCAGGAACGCGAAGCCGTAGAGCAGCGCGGTGATGGCGGCCCAGGGCAGCGCCACCGCCATCGCCACGCGACGGGCGGCGGCGGGCAGGGGCGTCGGCAGACCGGCGTCACCCTTGCCGGAGATCGTCGCGTAGGAGCCGGTCCCCACGATCCGGCGCTGCAGGAAGAACGCGCCCAACGCGAAGGCGAGAAGCAGCAAGCCGAGCGCGGCGGCGCGGCCGTAGTCGAGCTGCGCGCCCACGACCGCGAAGTAGATCTCGGTGGACAGCACGCGATAGTCGCCACCCAGCACGATCGGATTGCCGAAGTCGGCGATGCTCTCGATGAAGCCGACAAGAAAGGCGTTCGCGAGGCCCGGCTTCATCAGCGGCAGCGATACGGTGGTGAAGGTCGCCCAGCGATCGGCGCGCAGGGTTTGCGATGCCTCCTCGAGCGTCGGGCTCACGCCCTCGACGACGCCGATCAACACCAGGAACGCCACCGGCGTGAAGGCGAACAGCTGCGCGAGAAACACGCCCTGGAACCCGTAGATCCAGCGCGTCGGCGGCACGGCGAAGGCCCATTCGAGGAACTGGTTCACGAGGCCGGACCGGCCGAACACCAGGATCAGCGCCAGCCCGATCACGAAGGGGGGCGTGATGATCGGCAGCACGGTGAGGACACGCAGCGTCCGCTTGTAGCGAAAGCCGGTGCGGGTCGCGATCAGCGCGAAGGCGAGGCCGAGCGCCGTGGTCCCGACGCCGCAACAGACCGCGAGAAACAGCGTGTTCCACGCCACGCCGCACCGTCCGCCGCCCAACAGGCAGCGCAGCGTCCAGATCTTGGGCGCGGATAGCCGCTCCAGCAGAAGCGACGGCACGAATGCGCCATCGCCGTTCTGGAACGCCTGCACCAGGATGCGCAGGATCGGCCAGGCGGTGAAGAGAACGATCGAGGCGATCACGGCGGCGACCGCGCCGGCCACGAAGGCATCGCCGCCGAACGCGCCGCGCAGGGCGAGGCCGCTGGCCACGATGCCGACGCAGGCAATCCCGGCCACCGCGCCGCCCGCACCGATGCCGAACTGGCGGCCGTCAAGTTCGCCGAACAGACCCGTCAGCCAGTCGGCGGTCCAGCCGCGCAAGCCGATCCCCAGCGCCTGGGCCACGAAGCAGGCGATGCCCGCGGCGCCGCACAGCGCCAACAAGGTGCCCCGGCGCGCGCGCGGCAGCGGGAGGAGCGCGGTGATCGCGGCGGCGAAAAGACAGGCGATGGTCGGCAGGAGCCACCAGCGGCCGAGCGACAGGCCCAGCGCGAAAGCGGCGCCCGACTCCTCGGAGTTCCACAGCTCCCGCGCCCACCCGAGCGATCCCAAGCCGTCCTGCAGCGCATACCAGGGCAGCAGCACGCAGGCCGCGAGGCCAAGCGCCGGCCACGCCAGCGCCGCGCCGCGTTCGCCCGCCCGGGTCACGCGCCGGTCACTGCTTGGGCAGGCCACCGACCTCGGCGTCCCAGCGCGCGATCAGGCGACGCCGTTCCGCCGACTTGCCGTACTTCGCGAAGTCGTAGTCGATCAGCTTCATCGAGGTGAGCTTCGGCGCGTTGTCGGGCACCGGAGTCGCCTTGTTCGACGGCACCTGGAACTGCTTGGCCTGAGCGCCGAGCTGCTGTGCCGCCGGCGTGAGCGCCCAGTCGTAGAACTTGCGCGCGTTGGCGAGATTGCGCGCGCCCTTGATGATGCTCATCGAGCCGATTTCGTAGCCGGTGCCCTCGCACGGCGTCGCGGTCTTCACCGGAAAGCCCGCCAGCGCCTCGGTGACGCCGTCATGCACGAAGCTGATGGACACGGCGGTCTCGCCGCGCGCCACCGCCTTCATGGGGGCGGTGCCCGACCGCGTGTAGGCGTTCACGTTGACATGCATCTTCTTCAGGAAGTCGAAGGCCTGGTTCTCGCCCATGACCTGCACCAGCGTGGCGATCGCCACATAGGCCGTGCCTGACGAGTTGGGATTGGCCATCTGGATCTCGCCCTTGAGGTTGGGCTTCAGCAGATCGGCCCAGCAGGCCGGCAGCGGCACGTTCTTCTTGGCAAGCAGCTCCGTGTTGAGCCCGAAGCCCAGCGCGCCGGCGTAGATGCCCACGGTCTTGCCGCTGGAGTCGTTCGACTGCTTCACCGCCCAGGGATGGAGCTCGGCGAGCTTCGGCGACTTGTAGGGCTCGGTGAGGTTTTCCTC
This sequence comes from Alphaproteobacteria bacterium, assembly GCA_016870115.1. Classification (GTDB taxonomy): domain Bacteria; phylum Pseudomonadota; class Alphaproteobacteria; order Reyranellales; family Reyranellaceae; genus VGCH01. The sequence goes on from VGCH01000010.1 coordinate 111,753, forward strand.
GGCCGCCTGGAGATGCGGATCGCCGGTGCCGCCGAACCAGACGTCGCCCTTGGGGTTCTGCGCCTCGGCCTTCATCTGGGCGATGGTCTCGCCCGATCCCTTTTGCGTGATCGCGACACGGACCCCGGTGGCCTTCTGGAACTCGGTCGCGATCGCCGTGCACCACTCGACCTGCACCGAGCAGTAGACATTCACCGTGCCCTGGGCGTGCGCAGGCGAAGCAAGCGACGCCAATGCGGTTGATGCCGCGACGATGGCGGCCAGTGGCGCGATTTTCATGTTTTCCTCCCCGGCGGGTCCTTAGGACCTTGATTGATTGATCCAGATTGGCACGGCCGGTGGTGGTCTACCAGCGCCCCAGCCCGCCGATCATGATGGTGGGCACGTCGGCGGTGTGGCTGCGCACGGTGAAGACTTCGGTGCCCGGGCGGCGACCGGTGCGGATCTCCGATGTCGCGATGCCACTCGCGCCAAGGCGGGCATGGACGCGCTTGATGTCCGATGCGCGCCAGCTCAGCCCCCAAAGCCGATCCGGCCCGTCGCCGCGACCCTTCTTCAGATCGTGCGCCACCTCGACCACGAGATCGCCGCAGCGGAAGAAAAGGAGTCGCGCGCCCCAATCAGGATTGCTGCGATCGAGCCGAAGATCGAGACCGAGCCGTCCGGCGTAGAGCGCGACCGCACGATCAGGATCGGGCGTCCGGACTACCACGTGATCCAGCCCGACGATCGCCGCGGCGTCGTCACTGTCGAGAAGCGGGGAGGGGGACTCGCCCGTGCCGCGCCCCAGCGCCATGACGACGCCGTGGGTCTTCTCTACGGGCAGCGCGATCCGCTCCTGCGTGAGGCCTGGCGACAGGCCTCGACGTTCAAGCAGCCGCGCGGCCTGATCCGGTGTGTCGGTCGCGAACGCCAGCAACGACAGACCCGCGGGGCCGGGGCTCGCGCGCAGCTCGATGCCGAGATTGGCAAGACGCACCCGGTTCCCGTCGAAGCGCCGTCCGAGCAAGAGGCCAAGGTCGGTCGCCGCGCGGGCGGGGTCGGGAACATCCAGCGCAACGTGATCGAGACCGGTGATCATCGTCTCAGCCGATCCGCTTGAGGTTCGCCTTGTAGTTCGCGCCGCGCTTCACGTAGCTCTCCGCGCTCATCCGCAGGCGCAGCGCGTTCTCCTCGTTCAGTTCGCGCACCGCCTTGGCAGGCGATCCGAAGATCACGGATCGATCCGGAAAACTCTTGCCCTCGGTGACGACGGCGCCCGCGCCCACGAGGCAATCCTTGCCGATGACGGCGCGGTTCAGCACCACGGCCTGGATTCCGATCAAAGCGCCATCGCCAACCGTGCAGCCATGCAACATCACCTGGTGGCCGACCGTGACGCCCTTGCCGATGGTAAGCGGGGCGCCCGGGTCGGTGTGCAGCACGCACCCTTCCTGGATGTTGCTGTCGTCGCCGATCACGATGGGCTCATTGTCGCCGCGCAGCACCGCGCCGAACCAGATGTTGACCCGTTCACCCAGCACCACCGATCCGATGATGGTCGCCTCCTCGGCGATGTAGCAGGACTTGGGAATCACCGGGACGCGGTCGTTCAGCTGGTAGATCGCCATGGGCCCTTCCAATTACGTAAAGCTGCATTGACGTTTACGTAAACGTCAATTAGATCGATGCCATGCCGTTGCCCCAGATCGCGACCGATCCCGCGTCCGGAGAAAAGACGCGCATCTATAGCATCGCCGAACTGGCGCGCGAGTTCGCCATCACCCCGCGAACCATCCGCTTTTACGAGGATGAGGGGCTGATCAGCCCGCGTCGCGAGGGGCTGGCGCGCCTCTATAGCCCCGGAGACCGGACACGGTTGGGCTGGATCCTGCGCGGCAAGCGGCTGGGCTTCTCGCTCGCCGAGATCAAGGAATTGCTCGACCTCTACCGGGTCGATCGCACCGGTGTGCAGCAACTGCGCGAGTTGCTGCGGCGTTGTCGGGTTCACGTCGCGGACCTCGAACGGCGCCGCGCCGATCTCGACCAGCACATCGTGGAGTTCCGCGACGTCGCGGGACAGGTTTCGTCGGAACTGAAACGCCGCGGCGTCGACCCCGCGGCCAGCGACTGAGGAGCGTACCATGGCCGTCTACAAGGCGCCGTTGAAGGATATCCGCTTCGTGATGAACGAGGTGCTCGACGTGTCGCGGCTGGCGACGTTGCCGGGCTGCGAGGACGCCACGCCCGAAACCATCGAGGCGGTCGTCGGCGAGGCGGCGAAGGTTTGCGAGAACCTGCTGTTCCCGCTCAACCGCTCGGGCGACGAGGAGGGCTGCACCTACGAGAACGGTGTCGTCCGCACGCCCAAGGGCTTCAAGGATGCCTATGTCCAGTATCGCGAGGGCGGCTGGACGTCGGTGACGGCGGACCCCGCCTATGGCGGCCAGGGCCTGCCGGCGACGGTGGGGTTTGCGATCCAGGAGCTGATCACGGCGGCCAACCAGGCCTTCGGCATGTATCCCGGTCTCAGCCACGGCGCCTACGAGGCGCTCCACCGCCATGGCAGCGAGGAACTCAAGAAGCGCTTCCTGCCCAAGCTGGTGGACGGAACCTGGACCGGCACCATGTGCCTGACCGAGCCGCATTGTGGCACCGACCTCGGCATGCTGCGCACCCGCGCCGAGCCGCGGTCGGATGGCAGCTACGCCATCACCGGCACGAAGATCTTCATCAGCGCGGGCGAGCACGATCTTGCGGAGAACATCGTCCATCTGGTACTGGCACGCCTGCCGGACGCGCCGGGCGGCACCAAGGGCATCACGCTCTTCATCGTTCCGAAGTTCATGCCGACCTCGTCGGGCGCCGTCGGCGAGCGCAACGGCGTGCGCTGCGGGGCGATCGAGCACAAGATGGGCATCAAGGCGTCGTCGACCTGCGTGATGAACTTCGACGGCGCGATCGGCTGGATGGTGGGGGAGGCCAACAAGGGCCTCAACGCCATGTTCGTGATGATGAACGCCGCGCGCCTCGGCGTTGGCATGCAGGGCCTCGGCATCGCCGAGACCGCGTATCAGAGCTCGGTGGGCTATGCCCGCGACCGCATACAGGGCCGCTCGCTGACCGGACCGAAGAATGCCGGCGGGCCGGCCGATCCGATCATCTTCCACCCCGATGTGCGGCGCATGCTGATGATCCAGCGCTCCTTCACCGAAGGCGCGCGGGCGCTGGCGCTGTGGGTCGGCATGCTGATCGACGAGGCGCACCGCCACCCCGACGCCGACAAGCGCGAGGCGGCGGACGACCTGATCCAGCTCCTGACACCGATCATCAAGGCCTACTTCACCGACATGGGCAGCGAGTGCGCCAACCTCGCGGTGCAGACGTTCGGCGGCCACGGCTTCATCCGCGAGCATGGCGTCGAACAGCTGGTGCGCGACGCGCGCATCACGCAGCTGTACGAGGGCACCAACGGCATCCAGGCGCTCGATCTCGTCGGCCGCAAGCTGCCGATGAAGGGTGGGCGCGCCGCGCAACGGCTGTTGGGCGAGATGTCGGGTTTCGTGGCGGCGCACAAGGACGACGCGCGGATGGCCGAGTTCGTGGCGCCGCTCGAAAAGGCGCTGGGTCGGGTCCAGGACTCGGCGCTGTTCCTGATGCAGAACGCGATGAAGAACCCCGACGAAGCGGGCGCGGCCGCGACCGACCTCCTGCGGCTGATGGCGCTCACCGCCATGGCGTTCATGTGGAACCGCATCGCGCTCGCGTCGCTGAAGGGTCTCGCGACCGGCGGCGACAACGGCTTCTACGAGGCCAAGCTCGCGACCGCCCGCTTCTTCATGGCGCGCGTGCTGCCCCAGACCGTGTCGCTCAACCACCAGATCAAGGCGGGCGGCGCCACCCTGATGGCGCTGCCGGCGGAAGCGTTCTGACGTCCGATAAAGCGGCGGCTGCAGCCGGCGCCCCGCTGCTTTCGCTCGGAGGCAACCCGCCCGTCACGAGGTCTCGCTCGTCGCCCGTCCGATCCGGCTGATTCCAGCCGGAGCGGAAAGACGCTAGGCTCAGACGTTGTCCCGCATTGCAAGGAACCGCTCGAATGTCCGCTCCGCACGTGCTTGCTGAAATCGCCGACGGCATCGGTTGGCTGACGCTCAACCGGCCCGACCAGCTGAACGCGCTGTCGGCGGAGATGACCGATCTCCTGATCCGCCACAGCGCCGAGTTCGAGCGCGATCCGGCGGTCCGCTGCGTGGTGATCCGCGGCGCCGGCACGCACTTCATGGCGGGCGGCGACATCAAGGGCTTCCACAAGTCTCTGACGGAACAGCGCGCGCAGCATCTCGCCAACTTCGAGATGCGCGTCGTGAAGGCGCACCAGATGATCTACCAGTTCCGCCGCATGGCGAAGCCGGTGGTCGCCTCGGTGCAGGGCGCCGCCGCCGGGTTCGGCCTGTCGCTGATCCTGAACTGCGACCTCGCGATCGCCTCCGAGGACTCGTTCTTCACGCTGGCCTATCGCCATATCGGGCTGTCGGCCGATGGCGGCGCGACCTACTTCCTGCCGCGCATCGTGGGCGAGCGGAAGGCGCTCGAGATCGCGCTGCTGGGCGAGCGCTTCACGGCGCGCGATGCCAAGGACAACAACATCCTGAACTGGATCGTGCCGCGGGCCGATCTCGCCGCGGAGACGCTGAAGCTCGCGCGCAAGCTCGCCGATGGTCCGACATTCGCGCTCGGCGTCGCCAAGAAGCTGCTGCGCGGCTCGCTCGACAATTCCTGGGACGAGCACTCACATCGCGAGGCCGAGGGACTCGCCGCCTGCGCGGCGACCGAGGACCACTTCGAAGGGCTGAACGCTTTTCTCGAAAAGCGGCCGGCGCGCTTCCAGGGACGATGACCGTGCGTTGGCCGGCGCTGGCGCGGGCCGTGTCCGCGGCGTCGATCCTTGCCGCGATGGCCGGCGCGTCTCCGGCGGCCGCGTCCGGCGGTGTTGTGTCCGGCTTCGACGGCTCGATCCTGAGCACGGGCGCTTACCTGTTCTTTGATCGCGGGAGTGCCGTGCTGCCGACGGTCGGCGAACGCGATCTCCTGCGTCTGATGCCGCAGCTTCGCGCCGGACTGGCGGCCCAGCCGGCGGCCGAGTGTCGGCTTTGCGTGTCGGGCCATACCGACGAGGCGGGACCCGAGGCCGGCACGCCGGAACTGGCCGAGGCACGGGCGCGTGCGGTCGCGTCGCGCCTGATGGATCACAGCCTGCCGCCGGCGCAGATCGTGACGCGCGGCTTCGGCGCGCGACGGCCCTTGCGGCCGGGCACCGACCCCGAGCTCGACGGCCTCAACCGCTTCGTCCGGATCGGTCTCGCCGGCTACTGCCACGACTGACGGCGTCGCGTTCTCGTAGCGGGCCAAGCGCGGTGTGCGCTATGGTCCCGCTGCCTATCCCTGCTTGGAGAGAAACGCGCCATGACCGTTCGTCGCTCGACAGACCGTCCCCTCGGCCGCCGCCGTGCGCTCGCCCTTGCCGGCGGTGTTCTCGCCAGCCCCGCCCTTGTGGGCCAGGCCAATGCCCAAGCGGAGTGGCCGGTCCGGCCGGTCCGCTACATCGTCCCCTTTCCGGCGGGCGGCCCGACCGACACGCTCTCGCGGATTGTCTGCGCCGAGCTCGAGAAAGTGACCGGGCAGCAATTCATCATCGAGAATCGCAGCGGGTCGGGCGGCGTGACCGGCGCCGACGCTCTCGCGAAATCCACGCCGGACGGATACACGATCGGGCTCTACACCATCGCCGCCCATGCCATCGCGCCGACACTCTACGCGCGGCTGCCGTTCGACGCCGGCAAGGATTTCACCGCGATCTCCATCCTCTGGGAGGTGCCCAACTTCCTGATGACGCGGCTGGATTTTCCGGCCAACACGCTGGAGGAGTTCATCAAGGTGGTGAAGGCGAGCCCCGGCAAGTTCTCCTTCGCGTCGTCGGGGGCCGGCACCAGCCCGCACATCACCGGCGAACTCTTCAAGGCGATGGCGGGCGTCAACATCCTGCACGTTCCCTATCGCGGCAGCGCGCCCGCCCATCAAGACATTCTGGCCGGAGCGGTCGACATGATGTTCGACAACATTCCGGGCCCGCTCGGCCTGATGCGGGGTGGCCGGGTGAAGGGTTTTGCCGTCACCTCCGCGGCGCGCCATCCCGCCGTGCCCAACCTGCCGACAGTTGGGGAGTTGCTGCCCGGCTTCGAGATCACGTCGTGGGGTGGCATCTGCGGGCCGGCCGGCTTGCCGCCGGCCATGGTCAACCGGCTCTCCGGCTTGCTCAAGACGGCGCTGGAGAGCCCTACCGTGAAGGAAGCCTTCGACAAGCAGGGTGCCGAGCGCAAATGGCTGTCGCCCGCGGATTCGGCCAAGTACCGGGCCGACAACGAGGCGCGCCTGGCGCCGACGATCCGCGCGTCGGGCGCGAAGGTCGAGTAGAGACGCTCCGGCCCCGATGGGTAGGCTGGACGGACGCATCGCGCTGGTGACGGGCGCGGCGTCGGGCATTGGGCGCGCGACGGCGGAGCTCTTTGCCGCCGAGGGCGCGATCGTGGTGGGCACCGACATCGCGCCGCCCCCGGCGGCGATCGCAGAGGCGATCGTCGGGCCGGGCGGCCGCTTCCTGGCGCAGGACGTCGCGTCGGAGGAGGGCTGGCGGCGGATCGAGCGGGAGATCGCCGAGCGTCACGGTCGCCTCGACGTGCTGTTCAACAATGCCGGCACTGGCGCGGCGGAAGATCCCGAAACCGGCACGCTGGAGAGCTGGCGCCGGGTGATGTCGGTCAACGCCGACTCGGTGTTTCTCGGATGCCGCACCGGGATCGCGCTGATGAAGGCCCATGGCGGCTCGATCGTGAACACATCGTCCTGCGCCGCCTACGGCGGCTATCCGGCGTCGACCAGCTATGGCGCGAGCAAGGCGGCGGTGCGGCAATTCACCAAGAGCGTGGCGCTCTACTGCGCGCGCGCGGGCTATCGCATCCGTTGCAATTCCATCCATCCCGGCCCGACGCTCACCGGCCTGATGGAACGCAGTCTCGCCCGCGGGGATCGTGCGGCGCGCGAGAAATTCTGGATGGACCAGACGCCGCTCGGCCGGTTTGCCGAGCCGCGCGAGATGGCCGCGATGGTGCTGTTCCTCGCGTCCGACGACAGCGCCTACGCGACCGGCGGCGAGTTCATCGTCGACGGCGGCATGACGGCGGTGATGAGCGCCGGCTGAGCTGCTGCGCTCAGCGCCCCTTCCAGTCGGGCTTGCGCTTCTCGGCGAACGCCTTGGGTCCCTCGACCGTGTCCTCGCTGCGCGTCATGGCGACGAACGCGGGGTAATGGAGATTGTGGGTGGCGATCTCGAGCGCCGGCACATCGAGCGAGCGCATCACCACCTGCTTGGTCGCGCGCACCGACATCGGCGAGCAGGCGAGGATCTCACCCGCCCAGCGCCGCGCCTCCTTCATCAGGTCCGCATGCGGCACCACCGCGGTGACGAAGCCGAGTTCGTAGCCTTCGCGCGCCGGCACATGCCGTCCCGTCAGCATCATCCCCATCGCCTTCTTGAGAGGGATCATGCGCGACAGCCGCTGCATGCCGCCCGCGCCGGCCGCCAGCCCGACGCGCGGTTCAGGCAGCGCAAAGGTCGCCTTCTCCGACGCCACGATGATGTCGCACGCCAGCGCGATCTCGAAGCCGCCGCCCATGGCGACGCCGTTCACCGCGGCAATGACTGGCTTGTCGAGGTCGTGGCGATTGGTGAGGCCGCCAAAACCCTTGAGCGGATGCACCGGCCGCTTGCCGGTCCGGGCCTGGAGTTCGGCGTGATACTTGAGGTCGTTGCCGGCGCAGAAAGCCTTGTCGCCCGCGCCGGTGATGATCGCGACCCACAACTCGGGGTTGGCATGGAAGTCGTCGAACGCCGCGGTCAGCTCCTCGTTGGCCATCGGATGGCAGGCGTTGAAGACCTCGGGCCGATTGATCGTGACGACCATCAGGCGCCCGTCGATTTCGACCTTGCTGAACTGACCCATGACGCGGCTCCGGCTCGGTGTTGTGAGGGCGCGCATCTTACCGGCGTTACAAAAAGTTGCACCGCCGCGCGGTGGCATTGACCAGCGGAATGGCCTACTCTCGTCGGCTGGGGGAAGTTCAATGCCGGTCCGCACGATCCTGTCGGCCCTGACGGCGGCCGCCGCGATGGCCACGCCGGCCGCGGCGCAGAGCCTCGGCCTGTGGGCGGAGCGTGTCGGCGAGGGCGTGCGTTATCTCGCGCCGGCGCCCGGGGCGGAACTGAGCGCCAGCGACCCCGTTTCCAGCTTGCCCCCTCTGCCGGCAAGCCCGGTGGCCGCCCCCGTGGCGCGTCCTGTGGCCGCCATCCGGGGGCCGGACCCTACTCCGGCGCCCGCCGTAGCGCCGGTGACTGTGGGTAACTTGATGGCCGTGCGACCGCACGATCCGTCGGTGCCCCTGCCGCATCCCGACCTCCAGGCCCTTTCTGGCAGCCGGGCGCGTGACGAGGGGCCGCGCCCCTTTTTCCGCGGGGGAGACGGGGGTGGGGTTCTCGGATTCCGGCTTCCCATCAAGGTTGATCGGGGCTCGGTGGCGGGCCGCGACACAACATCTGGGGGTTCGGGAGACCGTCCGGTTTCCTCGGCGGCGGGTCGCTAGCAGGCGCGGTGTAGCGAGGGCGCCACACCCGGTCCGGTAAAGGACTCCTTTGGTTGCGCCTCACAAGCTCTGGTGTATATTCCGGCGGCAGTTGGTGCTGATCCGGCCCCGCCAACGCGTATCGGTTTCTCAAAAACGAGGGGAAAAACTCATGAAGAAGGCTCTTGTGGCGGCTGCAGCTATTGTCGCTCTGCCGGCCCTGGCCCAGGCGCAGTCGGCTAAGCCCGGCTTCTACGCCGGCGTCGAAGGCGGTCTGAACTGGCTGCTCAGCAACACGGTGTCTGGCGCGGCCATCGCCGGCGGTTCGGCCGGCATGTCGGACTCCACTGGCTTCGCGGCCGGTGGCGTGTTGGGCTACGACTTCGTCGGCCCGCGCGTCGAACTCGAGGGTGTCTATCGCTCGAACGACCACAATGTCCGCGTTCCGGGTCAGGCGTTCAGCAACCGCGCCGGCCAGCTCGCCGTGCTCGCCAACCTCCTCTACGACTTCGCTCCGTCGTCCACCATCACGCCGTACATCGGTGCCGGTGCGGGTGTCGCGTTCGTCGATGGCTCCGGCTCGATGACCAGCACGCAGTTCGCCTATCAGGGCATCCTGGGTCTCGGCTGGAATGCCAGCGAGATGTTCCGCATCAACCTGGACGGCCGTTATCACGGCACTACCAACCCGAGCGGGACGAACTTCACCTGGACCAACAACAACCTCAGCCTGATGCTCGGCCTCACGCTGAAGTTCGTTGCCGCCGCGGCTCCGCCGCCGCCGCCCGCGCCGCCGCCGGCTGCTCCGCCGTCCTTCATGGTGTTCTTCGACTTCGATCGGTCGAACCTGTCGGCTCAGGCCGTCAGCACCATCAAGCAGGCTGCCGCCGCCTACAAGACCCGCGGCCAGGCTCGCGTGACCGCCACCGGCCACGCCGACCGATCGGGTCCGGATGCCTACAACATGGCGCTGTCGCTGCGCCGCGCCAACACCGTCAAGGACCAGCTGGTTCGCGAAGGTGTCCCGGCGACGGCCATCGCGGTTGTCGGCCGCGGCGAGTCGATGCCGCTGGTGAAGACCGCTGACGGTGTCCGCGAGCCGCAGAACCGCCGCGTCGAGATCGTGATCCAGTAAGCGGATCACACCTCAAGCTTCAGGGACGGCCGGGTTAATCCCGGCCGTTTCTTTTTGCGGTTGGCGCGGGGGCCGCCGGGCCCTATATCCGGCGCCGGAGAGTGAATTCATGTCGCAAGTGCTGATGCCCAAGGCGACCGCCGTGTGGCTGGTCGAAAACACGACCCTGACGTTCGAGCAGATTTCGGACTTCACGGGTCTCCACGCGCTCGAGGTCCAGGCGATCGCCGACGGCGAGGTCGCCACCGGAATGACCGGTCTCGATCCGACCACCAACGGCCAGCTGACCAAGGAAGAGGTCAAGCGCTGCGAAGCCGACCCGACGGCGCGCCTCAAACTCACGCCGCGCGACATTCCGATGCCGGCGGCGCGCTCGGGTGGCCCGCGCTACACCCCGGTGGCCAAGCGCCAGGATCGCCCCGACGCGATTGCCTGGCTGCTGAAGGTCCATCCCGAACTGCAGGACAGCCAGATCGCGAAGCTGGTCGGTTCGACCAAAGGCACGGTCGTGAGCGTGCGCGACCGGTCGCACTGGAACATGCAGAACATCCGGGCGCGCGACCCGCTGACGCTCGGGCTGTGTTCGCTCAAGGACCTCAACACCGCGGTCGACAAGGCCCGCCGCAAGGCGGCGCGCGAGGATGCCGCCCGCAAGAAGGCGGCGGCCGCCGCCGGTCAGCCGATCGACGAGGCGCCGGTACCGGGCGCGCTCGACCCCGCGGAGGCGGATCAGCCCGACATCGGCTGAGGGCGCGGGATTCCGACGCGACCGTCAACTTCTTCCTCGCCTTGGCCTGCGAAGGCGGGCAAGATGCGCGCGGGGCAAAGGCGCCGCCAGCGCGCCATCCCGGCCCATCGGAGGCGGACACGGTACGATGATTCGCATTTCAGGAACGATTCTGGCCGCCGGCACCGCGCTGTCGCTGGCGCTCGCCGGCGCCGCGCAGGCGTAGACCAAGCCGACCGAACTGCGCTACACCACAGGCGCGCCGCCGCGCACGCCCTGGGTGATGCAGCTCGAACGCTTCGCCAAGGACCTCGATGAGGAATCCCAGGGCAAGCTGAAGATCATCCCGTTCATCAATGCCCAGCTCGGCAACGAGCAGGACACGATGCAGCAGACCGCGCGCGGTCGCATCGACATGGGCGGCTTCTCGACGTCCGCCGCCGCGGCGCTGGCGCCGGAGCTGGCGATCGCCAACATGCCGTTCTTCTATGACAACGCGCAGGTCCAGGACTGCGTCTACGACCAGCACCTCACCAACATCGCGCGCGACCTGCTGACGCGCCGCGGCGTGGTGTTCCTCGGCTGGACCCATGTCGGCGCGGTCGATGTGGTGGGCAAGAAGGCCTATGTCTCGCCGGCCGATGTGAAGGGGCTGAAGGCTCGCAGCGCGCCGACCAAGCTGGGCGCGGCCTTCTGGCAGACGCTCGGCGCCAATCCCGTGCCGCTTGGCATCACGGAGTGGGCGTCGGCGCACCAGACCGGCCTGGTCGAGGTGTCGGACGCGCCGATCACCTACTACTTCCCGTCGGGGCTGGGCAAGATCGCGTCGGTGATGACGCGCACCAACCACGTGGACTCGAGCGGCGTCGTCGTGATCTCCAAGACGGTCTACGACAAGCTGAGCGTCGACGATCGCAACGTGATGGAGCGCGCGATCAACAAGCGCCCGGCCTCGCAACTGCGCGCCGAGATCCGCGGCTTTGAGGATGCGATCCGCAAGATGCATCTGGATTCGGGCGGTCAGATCGTCCAGCTGACGCCGGCGCAGCGCGATGAGTGGCGCAAGGTGATCCAGCCGGCATGGCCCGAGATCGTGAAGGGCGCCGGTGGCGAGGCCCAGCGGATTTGGGACGCCATGCAAAAGGGACGCGTCGCCTGCGGCGGCAGGACGGCCTAACAAGAAAAACGACGACGACCGGCGGGGCGCTCCTCAGGGCGCCCCGCCGCCACGTTCGGAGCGCGGGGGAAATGCGATGACTGGCAACGGAGGGGCGGCTGCGGCCGCGCCGTCTGGCGCGGTGCGCCTTCTGGATGTTTGGCACAAGGCGGAGTGCTGGCTGGCGGTGGCGTGCTTCTCGTTCATCGCGGTGATCCTCGTGCTCGACGTGCTGGGGCGCGAAGTCCTCGCGCCGCTGCTGCAACTCCTCAGCATCGATGCCGGTCCGACCGGCATTTTCGGCGCCCAGCGCTATTCGCTGTTCGCGCTGGTGATCGGCAGCTTTGCCGGCATCGGTATCGCGACCGCGACCGGCAGCCACCTGGTGCCGCGCGTGGCGTTCGGCTGGGTGCCGGCTCACTGGGGGCCGGCCATGGACCGGCTGGCCGATGTGCTCACCGGGCTGATTTTGTTGGCGGTGACCTACTTCGGATTCATCTTCGTGGAATCGACTCACGCCGCGCAGCTTCGCACGCCGGTGATCGACTGGCTGCTCTGGCCGTTCCAGCTCGCGATACCGCTCGGCTTCCTGTCGGCGGCGCTGCGCTATCTCGTCTTCGCGGTCTGGCCCTCCCTCCGACCGAAGCCGCCGGAGTTCCAGGAATGACCACGATCCTGCTGATCGCTCTGATCGTCGGGCTGCTGGTTCTTCGCCAGCCGCTGCTGATCGTGCTGCTGGGCGCCACCGCCTATGTCCATATGGTCTGGGGGCGGGGTCAGCTCGACTACATCGTCGAGGACATGTGGGTTGGGCTCGACAAGGAGCTGATCCTCTCCATCCCGCTCTTCATCCTGTGCGGCAACGTCATGACGCGCGGCTCGATCGCGCAGCGCCTGATCGACCTTCTGGCGTCGGTCACGCGGCCCCTGCCAGGCGGCATGGCGGTCGCCTGCGTGCTTGCTTGTGCGGTCTTCTCCGCGATTTCGGGCTCGTCGATCGTGACCATGCTGGCGATCGGCTCGGTGATGTTCCCGGCGATGCGTCAGGCCGGCTACGACATCAAGTTCTCGCTCGGCGCCATCATGTCGGGCGGCACGCTCGGCATCATCATCCCGCCATCGATTCCGATGATCATCTACGGTCTTGTCACCGAGACCTCGATCACCGACCTCTTCGCGGCAGGCTTCGGTCCCGGGTTCCTGCTCACGCTGGTCCTCTCGCTCTATTCGATCTGGTTCAACCGGCGCATGCCGTCGCAGCGGTTCGATCCGGCGGAGTTCGTGAAGGCCTTCCGGAACGGCATCTGGGCGGTGATGATGCCGGTGATCATGCTGGGCGGCATCTACTCCGGCTGGTTCACCGCCACCGAAGCCGCGGCGATCGCGCTCGCCTACGCCATGATCGTTGAGATCTTCATCCACAAAGAACTGAAGTTCATCGATTTCTACAAGGTGGTACTCGAGGCCTCGAAACTGGGCGGATCGCTGTTTCCCGTGCTCGCCGTCGCCCTCAGCCTGAACATCATCCTGATCGAGCACCAGGTGCCCCAGAACATGGTCGGCTTCCTGCAGGGCTACATCTCGAGCCCGCTCGCCTTCATGCTGGTGGTGAACGTGCTGCTGCTGGTCGTGGGCTGCCTGATGACCACTGGCGAGGCGATTCTCGTGCTGGCGCCGCTCCTGGCGCCGGTCGCAGCGGCCTACGGCTACGACAAGGTCCTGTTCGGCGTGATCATGATTCTGAACCTCGAGATCGGCTATCTGACGCCGCCGGTGGGGCTGAACCTGATCGTGGCGATGAGCGCCTTCAAGCAGCCGTTCGGGCTACTCTGTCGTGCCGCGATTCCATTCATCCTGCTGATGCTGGGCTGCCTGATTCTCGTCGTCTGGCAGCCCTGGATCGCGATGTACATGGTGACCGGAACGTTCTGACGGCGGCCTACACCGCCATCATCACCTTTCCGACATGGTCGGCGCGCTCGAGTTCGGCGTGCGCCGCCGCCGCCTCGCGCAGCGGGAAGGTCTTGAACAGGATCGGCCGGATCTTGCCCGCCTCGAGCAGCGGCCAGACATGCTCGCGCAGGCCCTTCGCCATGCGCCCCTTGTTGGCGATCGACTGCGGCCGCAGGGTTGAGCCCGTCAACGTCTGGCGATTGAACATCAGCGCCGCGACATTCACCTCGGCCTTGGCGCCGAGCTGCGTGGCGATCACCACGCAGCGACCATCCTGCCTCAACAGCCCGAGGTTCTTCGCCACATAGTCGCCGGCCACCATGTCGAGCACGACATCGACGCCGCCCGCGAGTTTCTTCGCCTCGGCCGCCCAGTCATTGTCCTTGTAGAGAATGGCATGATCGGCGCCGAGCTTGCGCACGGCGGCGGCCTTGTCGGCAGTGCGCACCGTCGTCAGCACGGTCGCGCCAAAGGCCTTGGCGAGCTGGATCGCGGTCGTGCCGATGCCGCTCGCGCCACCATGGATCAGCACCGTCTCGCCCGCCTTGAGCTGGCCGCGCTCGAAGAGATTGTGCCAGACGGTGAAGTAGTTCTCCGGCAGGGCGGCGGCCTGCGCCATATCGAGGCCGCGCGGCGGCGGCAGGCATTGGGGCGCCGGCACGGTGCAGTACTCGGCATAGGAACCGCCGGGCGTCAGCGCGCAGACCGCATCGCCCTCGCGCCAGTCCCGGACGCCCTCGCCAATGGCGGCCACGGTGCCGGCGGCCTCCAGACCGGGCAGATCGGACGCGCCGGGCGGCGGCGGATAGAGGCCGGCGCGCTGGGCGATGTCCGGCCGGTTCACCGCCGTCGCCGCGACCTTGATCAGGATTTCGCCGGCGGCGGGCCGGGGCACCGGCCGGGTGGCCGGTACCAGAACCTCCGGGCCGCCCGGTCGGGAGATTTCGATGCAGGTCATGGTGGCGGGCAACACGCTCATGGTCGGACTTCCGGCTAGGTCAGGTGGATGCTACCTGTCCCTTAACCGATGAACGGGAGCGCTGCCATGGCCTTCGATCTCGACGATCTCGATCCGCGCCAGAAGAAGGTGGCGCCGCGCAACCTCGATGGCATGTCGGTCGAGGAGCTGGGCGAGTACGTGGCGGTACTGAAGGCGGAGATCGCCCGGGTCGAGGCCAAGATCGGCGCCAAGCGCAACCACGCGGCTGCGGCCGCCGCGTTTTTCAAGAAGTGAGCATCATGGGGTTGAAGGGAAAGGCGGCGCTGGTCACCGGCTCGACCAGCGGTATCGGGCTGGCGGTCGCGCGGGCGTTCGCCGCCGAGGGCTGCGACGTGATGCTGAACGGGCTGGGCGACAGCGGAGCGATCGAGCGGCTGCGGGCGGAGCTGGCGGCGGAGTTCGGTGTCCGCGCCCGCTATCACGGCGCCGACATGACGCGGCCCGCCGAGATCGCCGATCTGGTGGCCACAGCGGAGCGCGAGTTCGGCCGGGTGGACGTGCTGGTCAACAACGCCGGCATTCAGCATGTGGCACCGGTCGAGAGCTTCCCGGTCGAGCGCTGGGACGCGATCATCGCCATCAACCTCAGCGCGGCGTTTCACGGCGTGCGCGCGGCCCTGCCGGGGATGAAGGCGCGCGGCTGGGGGCGGCTGATCAACATCGCGAGCACGCACGGTCTGGTCGCTTCGGCTCAGAAAACGGCCTATGTCGCGGCCAAGCACGGCATTCTCGGTCTCACCAAGGCGGTGGCGCTGGAGTGCGCCGACACGGGTGTCACCTGCAACGCGATCTGCCCCGGCTGGGTGCTGACGCCGTTGGTGCAAGCCCAGATCGATGCCCGCGCCAAGGCCCAGGGCGTGTCGGTGGACCAGGCGCGCCGCGCGCTGCTGGGCGAGAAGCAGCCGCAGCTTCAATTCACCAAGCCCGAACAGATCGCGGCGCTGGCGCTGTTCCTCTGTTCCGACGTCGCCGCCAACATGCAAGGCGCCCAGCTCGTCTCCGACGGCGGCTGGACGGCGCAGTAGGGGAAGCCGATGCCCGACGCCAAGTTCCTAAAGCCCGACACGCTCGCCCTGCACGCCGGTCAGCATCCCGATCCTGCGACCGGGGCGCGGGCGGTGCCGATCTACCAGTCGACGTCGTTCGTGTTCCGCGATGTCGATCACGCGGCGAGCCTGTTC
>VGCH01000011.1 GCA_016870115.1 Alphaproteobacteria bacterium
TGGCTCATCCGCATCGCAGGCGATTCTCCGGCTATCTGCGGCCCCTGAGGCCGCGTGGCGGCGGACTGTAGGGAACGCCCCCCGCGAAGGCAAATCCACACTCGGCGGTCTGGTTTTGCACAGGACGATCCCCCAGAATGCCCGCCGGGAACGTTCGCCTTCCACGGGCGCCAGGGGGGAACAGCGATGCTCGAACAGGTTTTCAAACTCCAGGAGAACGGCACGACGGTTCGCACCGAGTTCGTCGCCGGGATCACGACCTTTCTCACGATGGCCTACATCGTGTTCGTCAATCCCGACATTCTCGGGGCCGCGAAGATGCCGTTCGAAGCGGCCTTTGCGGCTACCTGTCTGGCGGCCGCCGTCGGCTGCATGCTGATGGCGTTCCTCGCGAACTATCCGATCGCGCTGGCGCCGGGCATGGGGCTGAATGCCTACTTCGCGTTCGGCGTGGTCGGCGGTATGGGCCACACTTGGCAAGTGGCGCTGGGCTGTGTGTTCATCTCGGGCGTCCTGTTCCTGGTGATCAGCGTCTTGCCGATCCGCGAGTGGATCGTGAACGCCATCCCGATGTCGCTGAAGATGGCGATCGCGGCCGGGATCGGCCTGTTCCTGGCGCTGATCGCACTCAAGAACGCGGGCATTGTTGCGGCGCACCCCGCAACGCTGGTGACCCATGGCAAGCTGACGGCATGGCCCGCGATCATGGCAGCGCTCGGCTTCGCGCTGATCGTGGCGCTGGAGGCCCGCAAGATCATGGGCGGCGTCATCATCGGCATCCTGGTCGTGACCCTGGTGTCGATCCTGGCTGGCAAGTCGCAGTTCGCCGGCATCGTCGGGGCGCCGCCGTCGGTCGCACCGGTGTTCCTGCAAATGGACCTGGCCGGAGCCATGAGCGTGGGCCTCGTGACCGTGGTCTTCGCCTTCCTGTTCGTCGATCTCTTCGACAACACCGGCACGCTGATCGGGCTCGCCCATCGCGGCGGCTTCATGCGCAAGGATGGCACCGTGCCTCGGCTGCGCGGCGCGCTGGTCGCGGACTCTGGTGCCGCGATGCTGGGCGCCGCCATCGGCACCTCGACGACCACGAGCTATATCGAGAGCGCGTCGGGCATCAACGCCGGCGGGCGGACCGGTCTCACGGCGTTCTTCGTGGGAGTCCTGTTCCTGCTGGCGCTCTTCTTCGCGCCGCTCGCCAAGTCGATCCCGGCTTACGCGACCGCGCCGGCCCTGCTGTACGTCGCGTGCCTGATGGCGCGTGGCCTCGTTGAGGTGAAGTGGGACGATGTGACCGAAGCGGCGCCAGCCGTCATCTGCGCGCTCGCCATGCCGTTCACCTTCTCGATCGCCGACGGTATCGCCTTCGGGTTCATCTCGTATGCCGCCATCAAGGCCGCGTCGGGGCGCTTCTCCGAGATCCACCCGGCGGTGGGCATCCTGTCGGTCCTGTTCGTACTCAAGTACGCGATCATCGGCTGACCGATAGGGCGTGGCGCGAACTCGTATGTCGTCGAACGATCCGGATCGATAATTTTCGATCCGGATTCCGGGTTTCGTCGAAAGAATGGGTCTTGCCTTCAGGGCGCGGATTTGCAAAATGCGCGCACTGAGGCAGGCGGATTTCCGCCCTCCGGCCTGAGTTCTAGGGAGGAGAGCGGCAAAAGCCGCCAAGACGGATCGAGTTTCGGGGTTGAGAGCAGGGCGACGGAGCGATCCGTCGCCCTCGTTCTTTTGGGAGGCGCCGGGTGCCGCGCTTCAGTAGCTCTCGACCCAACGCCGGAAGCTGAACAGATCGGCCTCGTGGGCCGCGAAGAACAGAAGCCAGATGACCGCCGCGACCGCCGTCGTGATGAGCGCTTTGCGCTTTAGGTCGGGTTTCTCCGGCGCGCCCCGGTCCTGGCCCCGGCCCGGTTCGGCAACCCGACGGACGCCGAGCGGCAACACCGCGAACAGCACAGTCCACCAGATCACGAGGTAGACCATGACGCCGGTGGCCCAACTCATGGGGCTACTCCGCTCAGACCTGCTCGAGCTCGATCAGGGTGCCAGTAAAGTCCTTGGGGTGCAGGAAGAGCACCGGCTTGTCGTGGGCGCCAATCTTGGGCTCACCGTCGCCCAGCACGCGCGCGCCGCCCGCCTTCAGCTTGTCGCGCGCGGCATAGATGTTCTCGACCTCGTAGCAGACATGGTGGATTCCACCGTCGGCATTGCGCTGCAGGAAGTTGGCGATGGGAGACTTCTCGCCGAGCGGGTGCAGCAACTCGATCTTGGTATTGGGCAGCTCGACGAACACGACTGTGACACCGTGCGCTGGCTGCGGCTTGGGGGCGCTCACCTTGGCGCCCATGACCGAGCGGTAAAGCTCCGACGCCTTGGCGAGGTCGGGAACGGCGATGGCGATGTGGTTCAGGCGTCCGATCATGGGGGCTCCGTGGATGGGCGACTAGATGCGGACGATGTGCACGTCCGTCAACGGCTTCTTGCCGGTCCGGGCGCGGGCGATCCGACGCAGCGCCACGCGAGCGATCTCACCCAACCGTGCATCGTCTCTGCGGTCGGCAGCCCCCGCTTGCTCCACGGCATCAGCGGCCGCCTCGACCAGCGCCGCGGCGAAACCGTCCTCCCCGTCGTCCAGCCCGCGCAAAGTCACCTTGGGGGGCGCTGCAAGCCGGCCCTTGCCGTTCACCACGATAGACGCCGCGATGGCGCCGTTCCAAAGGAGTTTCCGCCGCTCGCCGATTGCCGCACCATCGATTGCCACCAACCGGTCGCCGTCGCGGGCGATGCGGCCCGACGGCACCTGCGCCACGACCTCCGCCGGGCCGGGCGCCAGCCGTACCAGCGACCCGTTCGGGGCGAAGACCGCTTCGGGCACCTGGCACCCGCGGGCCAGCGCGACATGCTCGGTCATATGCCGGAGTTCACCATGCACCGGCACGGCGATGCGCGGGCGTATCCATTGATAGACGCGCACAAGCTCGTCGCGGGCGGGGTGGCCCGAGACGTGGATCGGCTCCTCGCGATCCGTGACCACCTCGACGCCGCGCGTCACAAGGGCGTTGTGCAGGTGCCCAACAGAGCGCTCGTTGCCGGGAATGATGCGTGACGAGAAGATCGCGGTATCGCCCTTCTCCAAAACGATGTCCGGGTGATCACCGAAGGCGATCTTGGACATGGCCGCGCGCGGCTCGCCCTGGCTCCCCGTACAGATGTAGAGCACGCGCTCGCGTGGCAGGTAGCCGGATTGCCGCTCGTCGACGCATTCGGGAAAGTCGGCGAGGTAGCCGCATTCACGGGCGCACTCGACCATGCGCTGGAGTGCCCGGCCCGCCAGCACGGGATGGCGTCCCGCCGCCGCAGCCGCGCGGGCGATGCTCTCCACCCGCGCCAGGTTGGAGGCAAAACAGGTGACCGCCACCCGGCCGGTGCGGGCCTTCACGATCTCGGCGAGCTTCCGGCGCACCCCCGCTTCTGAGCCGGCCTCGCCTTCCACGAAGACATTGGTGCTGTCGCAGACCATCGCCAGCGCGCCTTCGTCGCCGATCGCCCGCAGCCGCGCTTCGTCGGTGAGCTCGCCAATCAGCGGATCGGGGTCGATCTTCCAGTCGCCAGTATGGAACACCGTCCCCAAAGGGGTCCGGACAGCGAGCGCATTCGGCTCCGGAATCGAATGCGTCATGGTGATCATCTCGAGATCGAACGGTCCAACCTTGAAGCGGCCGCCCAGCGGGATCTCGATCAGCTCGACCTCGCGGTCGAGGCCCGCGTCGCGCAACTTGCGACGCAGCACCGAGGCGGCAAACGGCGTCGCATAGACCGGACACTTCAGGCGCGGCCAAAGGTCGGCTACTGCGCCAAGATGATCCTCGTGCGCGTGGGTGAGCACGATGCCGCAGAGCGCCTGGCGCCGCTCGACGATGAAGGCCGGGTCGGGCATCACGACCTCGACACCGGGCAGTTCGCCGTCGGTGAAGCCGATGCCGAGATCGACCATCAACCACTTGCCGGCGTGGCCGTAGAGATTGAGGTTCATGCCGATCTCGCCCGCTCCGCCCAGGGGCAGGAACAGGAGCTCATCGCCTCCGGGAATCGTCATGGCCGGTTGCGCCGCCAGATCTCGAGCAGGCCAAGCGACATCAGGTCAGGTTCGATGGCGTCGAACAGCCCGATCTCCTCCTTGAACACCGCCGCGAGGCCGCCTGTGGCGACGACCTTCATCGGCTCGCCGTACTCGGCGCGGATGCGGCGCAGAAGGCTCTCGATCAGCCCCACATAGCCCCAGAAGATGCCCGACTGCATGGCGGGCACCGTCGCTCTGCCGATCACTGTCGCCGGCTTCTCGACGCGGATGCGTGGCAGGCGCGCCGTCATCAGATAGAAGGACTCGATCGTGAGTTCGACGCCCGGCGCCAGCACGCCGCCCACGAAGTTGCCGTCGCGGTCGGCGATATCGAAGGTGGTCGCACTGCCGAAATCGACTGTAACCAGCGGTCCGCCGTGCTTCTTGTAGCCCGCGATCACGCCAACCAGCCGGTCCGCACCGGCTTCCTGCGGCCGGTCTATCAGAACCTTGATGCCGAGATGGCAATCGGGCTCACCCACCACCAGCAGCCGAGTCTTGAAGTAGGTCTCGCAAAGCCTTCGGATGTGGACATTCACCGCCGGCACGACGCTCGCCAGGATCGCGCCGCTCACGGACGAGGGTTCGAACTCGCTGAGCCGCATGAGCTGCGTCACCCAGGCGGCGTATTCGTCGGCGGTCCGCTTGGCTTCGGTACGCAAGCGCCATTGCGCCACGATCGCATCGCCCGAGAACAGGGCAAACTTGCTGTTGGTGTTGCCGACATCGATCGCGAGCAGCACGAGCGTCTCCTCAGGCGGCGCGGGCGAGCAGTTCGCCCGAAACGATCCGTCGGCGGCCCGCGTCGGTCTCGACCAGGAGCGCACCATCTTCGTCGAGCCCGGCGAAGCGACCGGTCAGGAGCTCGTCGGCCAGTCGCACGTCGACCGGCCCGCCCACGGGTCCCGCGCGCTCCAACCAATCGGCGCGGACTGCCCCGAAGCCCGCCCGCCGCCATTGCGCCAGCCGCCTGGCCAGCGCAGCCGCCAGCGCCTGAAGTGCGGTCTCCACGGTGCCGCCCAGCAGGGCCGCGGGATAGCGCATGTCAGCCGCCGACGGCGCCTCGGCGACATTCACGCCAATACCTGCCACGACATGATCCACCAGGCCGGAGCCACTGACCGACGTCTCCAGCAGGATTCCCGCCACCTTGCCGCCATCGACCAGGACGTCGTTCGGCCACTTCACGCGCACGCCCCGTCCCTCAGGCACCAGATCGGCGACCGCGAGCGCCGCCACGAAACCGAGCTCGGCGGCGCGGATCGGCGCGCAGGCCGGCCGCAGCACCGTCGAACAATAAAGATTGCCGACCGGCGAGGCCCAGGTGCGCCCCCGCCGGCCCCGTCCGCCGGTCTGTTGGCGCGCCCAGACGACGGTGCCCTCCGCTGCGCCGCCCGCCGCGAGGTCGGCGGCATAGTCGTTGGTGCTGGGCACGCTGTCATGGGCGTGCAGCGTCCACCCGTCCGGCAGGACGGGCGCTTGGGTCACGGAAAGAGGCCCTTGGCGGCGGCGGCCGCGGCGGTGCCGAGCGGCTGCGGCAGGAGCGAGAACAGCGCCACAACGGCGGCGCCGACGCCAGCCACGATGGCGTTGACGCCGATCGGCGTGCGATCCAGCGCCACGCCCGGCTCGTCGATGTACATGACCTTCACGATGCGCAGGTAATAGTACGAGGCGACGACGGAGCAGAGCACGCCCAGCACGGCCGGGATCACCAGCTTGGCCTCGATCGCGGCCATGAAGATGTAGAGCTTGCCCCAGAAACCCGCGAGCGGCGGAATGCCGGCCAGCGAGAACATGAAAAGCAGCATCGCGAACGCGATCATCGGCCTTGTGCGCGCGAGGCCGGCGAGGTCGGCGATTTCCTCGACCATCTTGCCCTGGCGCTGCATGGTCAGGATGACCGCGAAGACGCCGAGCGACATCACGACGTAGATCGCGAGGAAGAAGACCACGCCCTGCACGCCCTTCTCGGTGCCGCTCGCGAGGCCGAGCAGGATGTAGCCGACATTGCCGATGGAGGAATAGGCCATCAGGCGCTTGATGTTGGTCTGCCGGATCGCGGCAACCGCGCCCAGCAGCATCGACAGCACGGCGGCGGCCACGAGGATCTGTTGCCATTGCGCGAACAGCGGCTTGAACGGCCCCATCAGCACGGACACCAGCAGCGAGATCGCGGCGACCTTCGGGGCCGCGGCGAACAGCGCGGTGACCGGCGTCGGCGCGCCCTCATAGACGTCCGGCGTCCACATGTGGAACGGAACGGCCGAGACCTTGAAAGCGAGGCCCGTGACGAAGAACACCAGTCCCACCACCACGCCGAGTTCGGCGGCTCGCCCCTCCAGCAGGGCCTGCGAGATGCGCGCGAACTGGGTGCTGCCGCAATAGCCGTAGATCAACGACGCGCCGAACAGCAGCAGCCCGGACGCCACGGAGCCGAGGACGAAGTACTTAACGCCGGCTTCGGTGGAGCGCGCATCGTCGCGCTGGAACGAGGCCACGACGTAGAGCGCGAGCGACTGCAGCTCCAGCCCGACATAGACCGACATCAGATCGTTGGCGGAGATCATCAGCATCATGCCGAGCGCCGCCAGCGCCAGCAGGATGGGATACTCGAAGCGCCAGGCGCCAACCTTCTCGAAGTAGGCGCGCGACATCAGGAGCGCCACGGCGCTGCTGACGAGAACCAGCGCCTTCATGGTCGCGGTCAGGCGATCCACGACGAACAACGAGGCAAAGGCCGTGCCTTCCCGGAACGGCAGGAAGAGAAGCGCCGCTGTCGCCACCAACGCCAACGCCGTCGCGCCCGAGACGAGATTGACCGAGCGCTCGCCGCGCACCACGCCCCAGATCAGGAGCAAGCAGGTCGCGGCGGCGAGGAAGATCTCGGGCCGGGCGAGCGTCCAGGAGTCGATACCGGTTGCCATTGTCCTATCCCCGCCCGCTCACGGTGCCAGCGCCGCGGTGCGCGCGAGCTTCAGTGCCGCCTGGTAGTCGCCGATCAGCTTGTCGACGGCGGGCGCCATCGGATCGAGGAACGAGGCCGGATAAATGCCCATCCAGAGCGCCAGCAGCACCAGCGGCGCAAAGATGGCCATCTCGCGGCGATTCATGTCGAGAATGGCCTTGAGCGAATCCTTGGTGAGCTCGCCGAACACGACCTTGCGATAGAGCCAGAGCGCGTAGGCCGCGCCCAGCACCACGCCGGTACTCGCGAGCGTGCCGACCCAGGTATTCGCCTTGAAGGCGCCGATCAGCACCAGGAATTCGCCAACGAAGCCCGACAGGCCCGGCAGACCGACGCTTGCCAAGGTGAAGAACAGGAACACGAAGGCATAGCGCGGCATCCGATGCACCAGGCCACCATAGGCCGCGATCTCGCGGGTGTGCATGCGGTCGTAGATGACGCCGACGCACAGGAACAGCGCTGCCGACACGATCCCATGGCTCAGCATCTGGAAGATTGAGCCCTGTACGCCCTGCGCGTTCATCACAAAGATGCCGATCGTCACGAAGCCCATGTGGGCGACCGACGAATAGGCGATCAGCTTCTTCATGTCCTCCTGCACCAACGCGACAAGCGAGGTGTAGATGACGGCAACGATGCTCAATCCAAAGACCAGCGGCGCGAAGTACTGCGTGGCTTCCGGGAGGAGTGGCACCGACAGCCGCAGGAAGCCGTATCCCCCCATCTTCAGAAGCACGCCGGCCAGGATCACCGACCCGGCTGTCGGCGCCTCGACGTGCGCGTCGGGCAGCCAGGTATGGACCGGCCACATCGGCACCTTCACCGCGAAGGACGCGAAGAAGGCAAGCCACAGCCAGAACTGCCAGGCGAACGACAGGTTCAGCTTCTCCATCGCGGTCGGAATGTCGGTCGTGCCGATCTGCCAGTAGATCGCGATGATCGCGAGCAACATCAGCACCGAGCCGGCCAGCGTATAGAGGAAGAATTTGAACGCCGAATAGACGCGCCGCTTGCCGCCCCAGACACCGATGATCAGGAACATCGGGATCAGCACGCCCTCGAAGAAGACATAGAACAGCGCGAAATCGAGCGCGCAGAACATGCCGACCATGAAGGTCTCGAGGACCAGGAACGCGATCATGTACTCGCGCACGCGATGCTCGATCGCCTCCCAACTCGCCAGAATGCAGATCGGCGTCAGCAGGGTCGACAGCAAGACGAAGAAGACAGAGATACCGTCGACCCCGAGGTGGTAACCGATCCCGAGCGCCGGCACCCAGGCTGCCTTCTCGACGAACTGGAAGCCCGCCTTGGTCGGGTCGAAGCCCGTCCAGAGCAGCAACGAGACCGCGAAGGTGACCAGCGAGGTCATCAACGCCGCGCTGCGGCAATTCCGGTCGACGACCTCTTTCGGACCCTGCACGACGAGGCAGAACAGCGCGCCGACGAGCGGCAGGAAAATCACCAGCGAGAGGAGCGGCCAGGACGACATCGGCTCAGCCCTTCGCCAGCAGGAAGTAGGTCACAAGGCCCGCGACACCGACCAGCATCGCGAAGGCGTAGTGATAGAGGTAGCCGCTCTGGAAACGGCTCAGCACGCTCGAAAAGCCCTGCGTTCCGGCCGCAATGCCATCGGGGCCAACGCCATCGATGATGGCGACGTCGCCCTTCTTCCAGAGCGCTTTTCCGAGCGCGAGCGATGGCCGGACGAACAGCCGGTCGTAGAGCTCGTCAAAGAACCACTTGTTGAAGAAGAAGCGATGGAGCGAGGGGAAGGCCGCGATCGTACGCGCGGGCAGATCGGGCGACTTCACGTAGTAGAGGTAGCTCAACGCGATGCCCGACAACGCCATGACCAGCGGCAGCACCTTCACCCAGAGCGGGACCTCGTGGGCGTGGTGCAGGATCTCCTTGGTCGAGGCGATGGCGATCGACTTGCCCCAGAAGGCCTGCCAGCTGTCGCCGACAAACCAGTTGTAGGCGACGATGCCCGCGAACACCGCGCCCAGCCCCAGGACATAGAGCGGGATCAGCATGGACGGCGGCGACTCGTGGGCATGGTCCCAGGTGTGATGATCGCCGCGGTACTTGCCGTAGAAGGTCATGAACATCAGTCGCGCGGAGTAGAACGCCGTCATGAAGGCGCCAAGGATGCCGAGCCAGAAGGCCACGAAGCCGACCGTTGAATGCGCCCCGAAAGCGGCTTCCAGGATGATGTCCTTCGAATAGAATCCGGCGAAGCCGAGCCCGTGGCCCAGGATCACCGGCACACCGATGCCGGCGAGCGCCAGTGTGCCGACCCACATCAGCGCGAAGGTCTGCGGCGCCTTCTCGCGCACGCCGCCCATCGCGCGCATGTCCTGTTCGTGGTGCAGGCAGTGGATCACTGAGCCCGCGCCGAGGAACAGAAGCGCCTTGAAGAAGGCGTGCGTCATGAGATGGAACATGGCCGCCGAATAGGCGCCCACACCGCAGGCGAAGAACATGTAGCCGAGCTGGCTGCAGGTCGAATAGGCAATGACCCGCTTGATGTCGAATTGGGTGAGGCCGACGGTGGCGGCGAAGAACGCCGTAGCGGCGCCCACCAGCGTCACCACCGCAAGCGCGGTTTGCGACAGCTCGAACAGCGGCGACAGGCGCGCCACCATGAAGACGCCCGCGGTCACCATGGTCGCGGCATGGATCAGCGCCGACACCGGCGTGGGGCCTTCCATCGCGTCGGGCAGCCAGGTGTGCAGGCCGAGCTGCGCGGACTTGCCCATCGCGCCCACAAACAGCAGCAGGCAGCAGGTCGTTAGCGCGTTCAGCTCCATGCCGAGGAACTGGATGTTCATCTTGGCGAAGTCGCCCGCCTTGGCGAAAATCTCGTTGAACGAGACCGACCCGGTCAGCATCCAGACGGCGAAGATGCCGAGCGCGAAGCCGAAATCGCCGACCCTGTTCACCAGGAAGGCTTTGATGGCGGCCGCGTTGGCCGACGGCTTGTCGAACCAGAAGCCGATCAGCAGATACGAGGCGAGCCCCACGCCCTCCCAGCCGAAGAACATCTGGACCAGATTGTCCGACGTCACGAGCATCAGCATGAAGAAGGTGAACAGGCTGAGATACGCCATGAAACGCGGAATGCTGGCGTCCTCGGCCATGTAGCCGACCGAATAGACATGGACCATCGAGGACACGACGGTGACCACGACCAGCATCACGGCCGTCAGCGTGTCGATCCGGAGTGCCCAGTCGACGTCGAGCGTGCCCGAGCCGATCCAGGTGGAGAGCTTCACCACGACGAGCTTCTGATCGGCCGGTCCGAAGCCGATCCGCACGAACACCCAGCAAGAGAGCACCGCGGCTGCAAGCAGCGCAGCGCACGTGACGAACTGCGCTGGGCGGTCGCCGATGACGCGGCAAAACAGGCCGGCGATGGCGGCGGCCAGCAACGGCAGGAAGACGATGAGCTTGACGGCAAGATCCATAATCGGCGCGGCTCCCCGTCAGCCCTTCATCGCGTTGATGTCTTCGACCGCGATCGTTCCGCGATTGCGGAAATAGACCACGAGAATGGCGAGCCCGATCGCGGCTTCGGCCGCCGCCACGGTCAGCACCAGCATGGCGAAGACCTGGCCCTCGATGTTCCCGCGGAAAGCCGAGAACGCCACGAGGTTGATGTTGACGGCGAGCAGCATCAGCTCGACCGACATCAGGATCACGATCACGTTCTTGCGGTTCAGGAAGATACCGAACACGCCCAGTGTGAACAGAATCGCTGCGAGCGCAAGATAGTGACCCAGACCGACGGCCATCATCGGACACCGCCCCGGGTCGGAACCTTAACCACCGTCACCGCCTTGTCGCGCCGCCGGTAGAGCTGGTCGCCAACGTTCTGACGGCGCACGCCCGGCCTCTGCCGTAGCGTCAGCACGATGGCGCCGATCATGGCAACCAGCAGCACCAGCCCGGCGGCCTGGAAGAGATAGAAGTACTGAGTGTAAAGCACGCGCCCCAGAGCGCGGGTGTTCTCGACCGACGAAACCGGCACACCTTTGGCCGCGAGCTCCGCCACCGTTCCCTTGCTTGCACCCAGCACCCCCAGCGCAAACAGGATCTCGAGCAGGAGTACGACGCCAATGGTGGCGCCCACCGGCAGGTAGCGCAGGAAGCCCTGCTTCAGCTCAGTGAGATTGATGTCGAGCATCATCACAACGAACAAGAACAGCACCGCCACGGCGCCGACATAGACGATCACCAGGATCATGGCGATGAACTCCGCGCCCAGCAGCAGGAAGAGCGCGGCGGCGTTGAAGAACGCCAGGATCAGGTAGAGGACCGAGTAGACCGGATTGCGCGAGCCCACGACCATGGCCGCGGAGACCACGGTGATGGCCGCGAAGACGTAGAAGGCGAGCGCCTGGAGCTCCATGGGTGTCGTCTCCCCCGCCCGGCCTTAGCGATGCGCCGCATCGGCGCGCAGGTTGGCCGCGATCTCGGCCTCCCAGCGATCGCCGTTCGCGAGCAGCTTCGCCTTGTCGTACATCAGCTCCTCGCGAGTTTCCGTGGCGAACTCGAAGTTCGGGCCTTCGACGATCGCATCCACCGGGCAGGCTTCCTGGCAGAAGCCGCAGTAGATACACTTCGTCATGTCGATGTCGTAGCGCGTCGTGCGCCGGCTGCCGTCATCGCGCGGCTCGGCCTCGATCGTGATGGCCTGCGCTGGACAGATCGCCTCGCAGAGCTTGCAGGCAATGCAGCGCTCTTCGCCGTTCTCGTACCGCCTGAGCGCGTGTTCGCCCCGGAAACGCGGCGACAGCGGCCCCTTCTCGAAGGGGTAGTTCACCGTCACCTTCGGCTTGAACATGTACTTCAGGGTGAGCGCGAAACCCGCCACCAGCTCGGAGAGCAGGAACGAACGCGCGGCGCGATCGAGGGATGCCATTGCCCGTCACCTAGCCCTTGGGAACCCAGCCACCGAACTGCAGCATGGCGGCGGTCACGACGACCCAGAACAGCGACACCGGAAGGAACACTTTCCAGCCGAGCCGCATCAGCTGGTCGTAGCGGTACCGAGGCAGCGTTCCCTTGGTCCAGCTGAAGATGAACAGCAAGAACGCGATCTTGAGCGCGAACCAGACCACGCCGGGCACCCAGGTGAAGGGCGCAACATCGAACGGCGCATGCCAGCCGCCGAGGAACAGCACCGCCCCCATCGCCGACAGCAGGATCATGTTGGCGTACTCGCCGAGGAAAAAGAGACCGAAGGTCATCGACGAGTATTCGGTGTGGAACCCCGCGACGAGTTCAGCCTCCGACATCGGCAGATCGAAGGGCGTGCGGTTGGTTTCCGCGAGCGCCGAGACGAAGAAGATGACGAACATCGGCAGCAGCGGCAGCCAGTACCAGTGCCAGAAGCCACCCGCTTGCGAGGCCACCACCTTCGACAGGTTGAGCGAGCCCGTGCAGAGGAGCACGCACACCAGCACGAAGCCGATCGAGACCTCGTAGGACACCATCTGTGCCGCCGAGCGCAGGGCTCCGAGGAAGGCGTACTTCGAATTGCTGGCCCAGCCGGCGATGATGATGCCGTAGACGCCGAGCGAGGAGATCGCAAACAGATAGAGGATACCGACGTTGATGTCGGCAATGACCCAGCCGTCGTCGAACGGCACCACGGCCCAAGCGACCAGCGCGGTGATGAATGTGATCATCGGCGCCAGCACGAACAGCACCTTGTTGGCGCTGGAGGGCACGATGGTTTCCTTGAGGACGAGCTTCAGCCCATCGGCGAAAGGCTGCAACAGACCGAAGGGGCCCACCACGTTCGGCCCGCGACGCAGCTGGATCGAGGCCCAGACCTTGCGATCGACGTAGGTCATGTAGGCCACAGAAACCAGGAGAGGCACCGTGACCGCGAGGCACTGCGCCAGGATCACCAGCACCTGGCCCAGCCAGTGGGTCGTGAAGAAGTGGAGGAGATCGGCCAGCATCGCCTACTCCGCCGCCATCGCGCGACCGCGCGAGGCGGTGCAGGCCGCCATCGTCTCGCTCGCACGGCTCACCGGACACGTCATGTAGAAATTCGCCACCGCACGCGCGAATGGCGCATCGCCCAACGAACCCGTGGCACCGAAGGCGCCCCAGGCGCCGGCGGTCTGGCGATCCAGTCCGGCGAAGACCGGATTCACGGCGACCAGACGCGCCCGGACCTGATCGAGCGTGTCGTAAGGCAGGGTCTTCTCCAGCACCGCCGACAGCGCACGCAGGATCGTCCAATCCTCGCGCGCGTCGCCGGGGGGATGCACCGCGCGCCGCGTCTGCTGCACACGGCCCTCGGTGTTCACGTAGGTGCCCGACTTCTCCGTATAGGCCGCGCCCGGCAGGATCACATCGGCACGCTGGGCACCAGCGTCGCCGTGGTGGCCCTGATATATCACGAATGCCTTGCCCAGCGCCCCGGTATCGATCTCGTCAGCGCCCAGCAGATAGACGACATCGATCTCGCGCTTGGCAGCGCCCGCCAGGATGCTGGCGACATCACGACCGCCCTGCCCCGGCACCAGTCCCAGATCGAGGCCACCGACGCGGGAAGCGGCCGTGTGCAGCACGGCGAAGCCGTTCCAGTCCTCGCGGACGGCGTTGCAGCTCTCGGCGAGCGAACGCGCCATCGCCAGCACCGTCGCGCCGTCCGGTCGCGCCAACGCACCCATGCCCAACACGATCAGCGGATGGCGCGCGGCCTTGAGTTTGGCGAGGAAGCTCGACTTGCCGTCCTGCAAATCGCGCAGGCTGGACGGGCCGGCACCGAGGCGCTCCACAGGATAGGTGAGATCGCCCGCCGGCCCGATGCTGCCGATGGCCAC
The DNA here is from genome assembly GCA_016870115.1 of Alphaproteobacteria bacterium. Classification (GTDB taxonomy): domain Bacteria; phylum Pseudomonadota; class Alphaproteobacteria; order Reyranellales; family Reyranellaceae; genus VGCH01. The sequence continues at coordinate 13,937 of VGCH01000011.1, forward strand.
GCGCCCGGCAAGATGGCGCTTGCGGATACGCGCGTTCAAGACCGGCGACTCCGCGCGCGGATCGGTCCCGATCAGCAGGATCGCGTCGGCCGTCTCGATGCCCCGAATGCCTGCATTGAAGATGTAGCCGCCGCGCGGTCCCGCCCGCAGCGCCGCGCCATCCTGGCGGCAGTCGATGTTGGGCGAACCCAGCGCTGCCATCAGGTCCTTGAGCGCCACCATCGCCTCGGCGTCGCACTGATCGCCTGCGATCGCCGCGATCCGTGCACCGTCGAGGCCCTTCAGTCGGGCGGCGATGGCGGCGAACGCCTCGTTCCAGGTCGCGGGCTGGAGTTTGCCGTCACGGCGGACGTAGGGCTGGTCGAGCCGCTGGCGGCGCAACCCGTCGATGGCATGGCGCGTCTTGTCGGAGATCCACTCCTCATTCACGTCCTCATGCAGGCGCGGCAGCACGCGCATCACTTCGGCGCCGCGCGAATCAATGCGGATGCTCGATCCCAGCGCGTCCAGGACGTCGATCGACTCGGTCTTGGTGAGTTCCCACGGCCGGGCGACGAACGCGTACGGCTTGGATGTGAGCGCGCCCACCGGGCAGAGATCGACCAGATTGCCGGCGAGTTCGGTCGAGAGCGACCGCTCGACGTAGGTCGTGACCTCCATGCTCTCGCCGCGTGCCGTCGCGCCCAGCTCTTCGACACCCGCAACTTCGGTGGCGAACCGGACGCAGCGCGTGCAGTGGATGCAGCGGTTCATCGAGGTCTTGACGAGCGGACCCAGCTCCTTGTCCGGCACCGCGCGCTTGTTCTCGGCGTAGCGGCTGCGATCGAAGCCATAGGCCATCGCCTGATCCTGCAGGTCGCACTCGCCGCCCTGGTCGCAGATCGGACAGTCCAGCGGATGGTTGATCAGCAGGAATTCCATCACGCCGTTGCGAGCCTTCTGGACGGTGGGCGTGTCGGTCCGGATCGACATGCCCTCCATCACCGGCATCGCGCAGGAGGCGATCGGCTTCGGTGCCTTCTCTTGCTCCACCAGGCACATGCGGCAATTGCCGGCGATCGACAGGCGCTCGTGGTAGCAGAAGCGCGGAATCTCGACGCCGGCCATCTCGCAGGCCTGCAGCACCGTGATGCCCGCGGGCACCTCGATCTCCCTGCCGTCGATTTTCATCTTGGGCATGGCTCTACTCCGCCGCCAGTCTTTGGGTTCGCGCCTGGATGCGTCGTTCCATTTCGGGCCGGAAATGCCGGATCAGGCCCTGGATCGGCCAGGCCGCCGCGTCGCCCAGCGCGCAGATCGTGTGGCCCTCGACCTGGCGCGTGACGTCCTCAAGCGCGTCGATCTCATCGAGCCGCGCCTCGCCCTTCACCATGCGCTCCATCACCCGCCACATCCAGCCGGTGCCCTCGCGGCAGGGCGTGCACTGGCCGCAGCTCTCGTGCTTGTAGAAGTACGACAGCCGCGCGATGGCCTTCACGATGTCGGTGGACTTGTCCATCACGATCACCGCGGCGGTGCCCAGCCCCGACTTCACGTCGCGCAAGGAATCGAAATCCATCAGAACCGTGTCGCAGATCGACTTCGGCAGCAGCGGCACCGAAGCGCCACCCGGGATCACCGCCAGAAGATTGTCCCAGCCGCCGCGCACGCCGCCGGCGTGCCGCTCGATCAGGGTGCGGAGCGGAATGCCCATCTCCTCTTCCACGTTGCAGGGCTTGTTCACGTGGCCCGAGATGCAGAAGAGCTTGGTACCGGTGTTGTTCTGGCGGCCGAGTCCGGAGAACCACGCCGCGCCGCGCCGCAGGATGGTGGGTGCCACCGCGATCGACTCGACGTTGTTCACCGTGGATGGGCAGCCATAGAGACCGGAGCCGGCAGGGAATGGCGGCTTCAGCCGCGGCATGCCCTTCTTGCCTTCCAGGCTCTCGATCAGCGCCGTTTCCTCGCCACAGATATAGGCGCCGGCGCCGCGATGGACATAGAGATCAAAGTCCCAGCCCGAGCCGCAGGCGTTCTTGCCCAGCAGGCCTGCGTCGTATGCTTCACGAATGGCCGCCTCGAGCGTGACCGCCTCATTGTAGAACTCGCCGCGCACATAGATGTAGCCCGCGTTCGCGCGCATGGCGAAGCCAGCGACCAGGCAGCCTTCGATCAGTAGATGCGGATCGTGGCGCATGATGTCCCGGTCCTTGCAGGTGCCGGGCTCGGACTCGTCGGCGTTCACGATCAGATAGTGAGGCCGGTCCTTCACCTCCTTGGGCATGAAGGACCACTTGAGACCCGTCGGGAAGCCCGCGCCACCACGACCGCGCAGGCCGGACTTCTTCATCTCGTCGATGATCGCGTCGGGACCGCGCGCGATCAGCTCCTTCGTGCCGTCCCACGCGCCGCGCTTGCGCGCCGCGTCGAGCCGCCAGTCATGGAAGCCGTAGAGATTGGTGAAGATTCGATCGCGATCGGCGAGCATGGCTCAATCCCCTGTGGCCAAGGTGGTGGGGCCGCCGGCCGGCGCTGACGTCTGCCGGTCGATCTGCGGGCCCGCCTTCGGCCGCTCGCCGCGTCGGAAGGCATCGAGCACCCGCCCGAGCGAGGCCGCATCCAGATCCTCGTAGAAGTCGTCGTCGATCTGGACCACCGGCGCGTTCACGCAGGCACCGAGGCACTCGACCTCTTGAACGCTGAACACCGTGCCGTCGGCCGCCGCGCGGCAGGCCTTCATGATGTCGTCGGACCCGCGCAGCCAGCACGGCGTGGTCGTGCAGACCTGCAGGAGGTGCCGGCCCTTCGGCTTCAGCTGGAACATCGTATAGAACGTCGCGATCTCGTAGACGCGAATCGGCGCCATATCGAGAAGCCGTGCCACCTCGTCCATCGCCACCCGCGGCAACCAGCCCTGCTGACGCTGCGCGAGGTCGAGCACCGCGATGACCGCGCTGGCCTGTCGGCCGGCCGGATACTTCGCCATCAGCGCGCGCGCGCTGGCCTCGTTCTCGGCCGTGAAGGCGAAGCTCGCGACTTGCGGTACGTCCTTCGGATCGGCGGTTACCATCGCCATCTCTGCCGCTCTCCTACCGGTCGATTTCGCCGAACACGATGTCGAGCGAACCGATGTTCGCCGACATGTCGGCCAGTTGGTGGCCCTTGGTCATCGCGTCGAGCGCCTGCAAGTGCGGGAAGCCCGGGGCGCGGATCTTGCACCGGTACGGCTTGTTGGTGCCGTCCGACACGAGATAGACGCCGAACTCACCCTTGGGCGCCTCGACAGCGGTGTAGGTCTCGCCGGCCGGCACCTTGTAGCCCTCGGTGTAGAGCTTGAAGTGGTGGATCAGCGCTTCCATCGAGTCTTTCATCTCGGCACGACGAGGTGGCGCGATCTTGCGATCGTCAACACGCACCGGTCCCTTGAGGCGTCGGAGCTTGGCGATGCACTGGTCCATGATGCGCACGCTCTGACGCATCTCCTCCAGGCGGACGAGATAGCGCGCGAAGCAGTCGCCGGTCTTGCCCACCGGGATGTCGAAATCGACACGCTCGTATGCGTCGTAGGGTTGCGACTTGCGCAGATCCCACGGCACGCCCGAAGCGCGGATCAATGGGCCAGAGAAACCCCAGTCCAGCGCCATCGCCTTGTCGACCACTCCGATATCGACCGTGCGCTGACGGAAGATGCGGTTCTCGGTCAGCAGACTGTCGATGTCCTTCAGGAACGGGAGGAACTGCTTGGTCCAGCCGGCCATCGACTCCAGCATGCCGTCCGGCAGATCCTGGTGAACGCCGCCCGGCCGGAAGTAGGCCGCATGCATGCGCGAGCCGCTCACCTGCTCGTAGTACTCCATGAGGAGCTCGCGCTGCTCAAAGCCCCAGAGCGGCGGCGTCAGCGCTCCGACATCCATCGCGAACGTCGTGACGTTCAGGATGTGATTGAGGATGCGGGTGATCTCGGAGAACAGCACACGGATGTACTGAGCCCGCTCCGGCGCCTCGATCTGCAGCAGCTTCTCGACCGCGAGTGCGTACGCGTGCTCCTGGCACATCGGCGAGACGTAATCGAGCCGGTCGAAGTACGGGATCGCCTGGAGGTACGTCTTGTGCTCGATCAGTTTCTCGGTGCCGCGATGCAACAGCCCGATATGCGGATCGCAGCGCTCGACGATCTCGCCGTCCATCTCGACGACAAGACGCAGGACGCCGTGGGCCGCCGGGTGCTGCGGCCCGAAATTCATCGTCAGGGTCTTGATCTCGACGTCCGACATCGCCGCTCAGCCCGCCTTGGCCTTTTCGTCGCCTGGGAGCGCCGCGCGCGCGCCCTCCCAGGGACTGAGGAAATCGAACCGCCGAAAGTCCTGCGGCAGCTTCACCGGCTCGTAGATCACGCGCTTCTGCTCGTCGTCCCAGCGCACTTCGACGAAGCCCGTCAGCGGGAAGTCCTTGCGCAGCGGATGACCCTCGAAGCCGTAGTCGGTGAGGATGCGCCGCAGATCGGGGTGATCGGAGAACCAAACGCCGTAGAGGTCCCAGGTCTCGCGCTCGAACCAGCCGGCGGCGCTGTAGACCGGAACCGCCGTCGGAACCGGCGTCGTCTCGTCGGTCGAAAGCTTTACGCGCACGCGCTGGTTCTGGGTGAGGCTGAGAAGGTTGTAGACGATCTCGAAGCGCTTGGGCCGCTCGGGCCAGTCGACGCCGCAGATGTCGATCAGCTGACTGAACTGGCACTTCGGGTCGTCGCGCAGGAGCCGCAACAGGTCGAGCAGCCGCTCCGGCGTCGTCTCGAGCATCAGCTCGCCCAACGCAACCGCGCTCGATGAGACCGCGCCTTTGGAAGCCGCCACGATGTGGGCGGCCAGACGATTGAGCGCTTCCGTCATCGCGGCCTCAGCGTACCAACGTTCCGGTGCGGCGGATCTTCTTCTGCAGCTGCAGGATCCCGTACAGCAGGGCCTCGGCCGTGGGGGGGCAGCCGGGCACATAGACGTCGACCGGCACGATGCGATCGCAGCCGCGCACGACGGAGTAGCTGTAGTGGTAGTAGCCGCCGCCGTTGGCGCAGGAGCCCATCGAGATCACGTAGCGCGGCTCGGCCATCTGGTCGTAGACCTTGCGCAGTGCCGGCGCCATCTTGTTGGTGAGCGTGCCCGCCACGATCATGACGTCGGCCGCGCGCGGGCTCGGCATCGGCGCGAAGCCGAAGCGATCGAGATCGTAGCGGCTCATCCAGGCGTGGATCATTTCCACGCCGCAGCAGGCGAGTCCGAAGGTGAGGCCCCACAGCGAGCCCGTGCGCGCCCAGGTGACGAGCTTGTCGACCTGCGCGACAACGAATCCCTTGTCCTGCAGCTCGTCCTGCAGGGCTCGGGTGAGGGCGGCCTCGGCCTGGCCCTGGATGGGACTCGTCACTCCCATTCGAGGGCTCCCTTGCGCCATTCGTAGATGAAGCCGACGGTCAAGACGCCAAGGAAGAGCATCATCGACCAGAACCCGAAGACGCCGATATCACCCAGCGCCACCGCCCAGGGGAACAGGAAGGCGACCTCAAGGTCGAAAATGATGAACAGGATCGCGACCAGATAGAAGCGCACGTCGAACTGGCCACGCGCATCGTCGAACGGTGCGAAGCCGCACTCGAACGGCGAGAGTTTTTCGGAATTCGGCGCTTGGCGGGCGACCAGATAGGAACCGCCCAACATGGCGCAGACCAGACCGATGGCGAGGCCAAAAAAGATGAGGATGGGAAGGTAGTCCTTCAGAAGCGCTTCCATCGTCACCCCTCACCCCATCCGGGACGCCAGCCCAAGAAGCTGGCGCGAGCGACGGGACTCGAACCCGCGACCTCCGGCGTGACAGGCCGGCGTTCTAACCAACTGAACTACGCCCGCTTCTTGCCTCAAACGGCGCGCGAGAGATATCGGACGCGTGCTGGGGTGTCAAGCAACGCAGCCTCGTCAAAATGCCGCAAAATCAAGGGTTTGAGTGCTGTGCGCCAAATTGCGGTGGTGGGCGATGACGGGCTCGAACCGCCGACCCCCTCGGTGTAAACGAGATGCTCTACCAACTGAGCTAATCGCCCCGCCGCAGCCGCCGCGACTACCACGCTGGGCGCCGCCGCGCACCGTCGTTCAGTTGAGCGCTTCCTTCAGCGCCGGGCTCGATTTGAAGCGCGCGACATTGGCCGCGGCGATCTTGATCTTCTCACCCGTCTTCGGGTTGCGCCCCTCGCTCGCCTTGCGTCGCGCAACCTGGAACGTCCCGAACCCGACCAGCAGCACCCGGTCCCGCTTGCGCAAGGCTTTGGTGATGACGGCAAGCGTGGCGTCGATGGCCGACGCCGCATCAACCTTGGACAGATTGGTGGAGGCCGCTACGGCGGCAATGAGATCGTTCTTGTTCACCGCCTGCCCCCGCTGGTCCCGCTCCCCGACTCTAGAGGCCGGGGGAAAGGGCCGTCAACGGTCGAATACCACGAATAGACACCAACCAGTCCACGACCCGCCTCATATGGGGCGCCGACGATCGGCGCCCCGCCCGGTTCAATGGGCCCGAAGTTCGCCCTTGGGCTCGGCCGCCGGCACCGGGGTGGTGAGATCGTCCGGCCACTCGACCGCGACCAGCGGCTTGGTGAGCGCGTTGGCCAGGACCTCGTCCACGGTCGAGACGGAGATGATCTTCAGCCCCTTCTTCACATTGTCCGGGATCTCCGGCAGGTCGCGCTCGTTCTCCTTGGGGATCAGCACGGTCGTGAGACCGCCCCGCAGCGCCGCCAGCATCTTCTCCTTCAACCCGCCGATCGGCATGACCCGGCCGCGCAGGCTGATCTCACCCGTCATGGCGACGTCCTTGCGGACTGCCACGCCGCTCAGGGCCGATACGATCGAGGTGATCATCGCGACACCCGCCGAGGGACCATCCTTCGGGGTCGCCCCCTCCGGCACGTGGATGTGGATGTCACGCCGCTCGAACACCGCCTTGGGGATGCCGAACGACCCGGCGCGGGAACGTACATAGGCGTTGGCCGCCTGCACCGACTCCTGCATCACGTCGCCCAGCTTGCCGGTTACCGTCATCCGGCCCTTGCCAGGCACGAGCACGGCTTCGACCTGCAGCAGCTCGCCGCCGACCTCGGTCCAGGCCAGGCCGGTCGTGATGCCGATCATGTCCTCGGCCTCGGCCTCACCGAAGCGGTGGCGACGGACCCCCGCGTACTTCTCAAGGTTCTTCGCGCCGATCTTCACCTTGGCCGTGCCCTTGAGCAGGATCTCCTTGGTCGCCTTGCGGCCGAGATTGGCGATCTCACGCTCCAGATTGCGGACGCCCGCCTCGCGCGTGTAGTAGCGCACCAGGTCGCGCACCGCGTCGTCGTGGATGTCGAGTTCGCTCGGCTTGAGGCCGTTCGCCTCGATCTGCTTCGGGATCAGATGCTTGCGGGCGATCGCCACCTTCTCGTCCTCGGTGTAGCCCGGCAGGCGGATGATCTCCATGCGGTCGAGCAGCGGCTGCGCCATGCGCAGCGAGTTCGCCGTCGTGATGAACATCACGTTCGAGAGGTCGTAGTCGACCTCAAGATAGTGGTCGCTGAACGTGCCGTTCTGCTCGGGGTCAAGAACCTCGAGCAACGCCGACGACGGATCGCCGCGGAAGTCCGCGCCCAGCTTGTCGATCTCGTCGAGCAGGAAGAGCGGGTTCGACGACTTCGCCTTCTTCATGCTCTGGATGATCTTGCCGGGCAGCGAGCCGATGTAGGTACGCCGGTGGCCGCGGATCTCGGCCTCATCGCGCACGCCGCCCAGCGACACGCGGATGAAGTTGCGTCCTGTCGCCTTGGCAATCGACTTGCCGAGCGAGGTCTTGCCGACGCCCGGCGGGCCGACGAGGCAGAGGATCGGGCCCTTCATTTTCTCGACGCGCTGCTGCACCGCGAGATACTCGAGGATGCGCTCCTTCACCTTCTCGAGCCCATGGTGGTCGGCGTCGAGCACGGCTTCGGCGTTCTTCAGGTCCTTGATAATGCGGGTCGGCTTGCGCCACGGAATCGACAGCAGCCACTCGAGGTAGTTGCGCACCACCGTCGCTTCGGCCGACATCGGGCTCATGGTCCGGAGCTTCTTCACCTCCGCCATGGCCTTCTCGCGCGCTTCCTTGCTCAGTCGCGTCTTCTTGATGCGCTTCTCCAGCTCGGAGACCTCGTCGCGACCGTCCTCGGTCTCGCCAAGCTCCTTCTGGATCGCCTTCATCTGCTCGTTGAGATAGTACTCGCGCTGGGTCTTCTCCATCTGCCGCTTCACGCGGTTGCGGATCTTCTTCTCGACCTGCAGCACGCCGATCTCGCCTTCCATCATAGCGAGAATGCGCTCAAGGCGCTTGGCGACGGTGTCGAGCTCCAGCAGCTCCTGCTTGTCGGCGACCTTCATCGCGAGATGCGCGGAGATCGTGTCGGCGAGCTTGGCCGGCTCCTCGATCTTGTTGATCGAGACCACGACCTCGGGCGGCACCTTCTTGTTCAGCTTCACATAGTTCTCGAACTCGCCCACGACCGACCGGGCAAGCGCCGTCAGCTCCGCCGGCTCGCTGTCGCCCTCGGGCATCTCGACGGCGCGGGCCTCGAAGAACTCGCTGCGGCCCGTGTAGGCGCCGAGCTTCACGCGCCGGCCGCCTTCGACCAGCACCTTCACCGTATCGTCGGGCAGCTTCAGGAGCTGCAGCACGGTGCCGAGCGTGCCGATATCGTAGATGTCCTCCGGACCCGGATCGTCCTGGCCGGCGTTCTTCTGGGCGACCAGCAGGATCTGCTTGTCGTCCTTCATGACCTCTTCCAGCGCCTTCACGCTCTTCTCGCGACCGACGAAGAGCGGAACGATCATGCCCGGAAACACGACGATGTCGCGCAGCGGGAGCACGGGGTAGATGGTGCCGGCGGGGGTGGCGGCGCTCACGGTCATGGTCCCTCACAATCTCCAGTCTATCGGTGAAGCCGCTCCGCCCCGCCATCGAGCCGCCCGAAGGGGCCGGTCACGACGGAAAAAGACGCGCGCTCCCCGTAAAACATCGGCATTCGCTGGCGCTTGTTCAAGCCCGGCCTGTGAAAGGCGGGCTGCCCCGCCAGTGCAAGAACTAAGCCGGCGTCGCCGCCGCCACGCCTTCCTTGCGCTCGCCATGGACATAGAGCGGCTGCGCCCGGCCCTCGATCACCTCGCGGTTGATCACCACCTCGTCCACCCCGTCGAGCGACGGGAGGTCGTACATGGTGTCGAGCAACACGGTCTCCATAATCGACCGCAAGCCGCGTGCGCCGGTCTTTCGCATGATCGCCTTCTGGGCGACGGCGCGGAGCGCATCGTCGGAGAATTTGAGCTTCACGCGCTCCATGTCGAACAGCCGCTGATACTGCTTCAGCAGCGCGTTCTTGGGCCGAGTCAGGATTTCGACCAAGGCGGTCTCGTCGAGGTCCTCGAGCGTGGCGACCACCGGCAGGCGGCCGACGAACTCGGGGATGAGGCCGTACTTCAGCAGGTCCTCGGGCTCCAGGTCGCGCAGCACCTCGCCGGTACGCCGGTCGTCCGGGCCCCGCACTTCGGCGCCGAAGCCGATCGACGTGCCCTGGCGGCGCTGCGCGATCAGCTTGTCCAGTCCCGAGAACGCACCACCGCAGATGAACAGGATGTTGGTCGTGTCCACCTGCAGGAATTCCTGCTGCGGATGCTTGCGGCCGCCCTGCGGCGGCACCGACGCAACGGTGCCTTCCATGATCTTGAGCAGCGCCTGCTGGACACCCTCGCCCGACACGTCGCGGGTGATCGAGGGGTTGTCCGACTTGCGGCTGATCTTGTCGACCTCATCGATATAGACGATGCCGCGCTGCGCCCGCTCGACATTGTAGTCGGCGGCCTGCAGGAGCTTCAGGATGATGTTCTCGACATCCTCGCCGACGTAGCCCGCCTCGGTGAGCGTCGTGGCGTCAGCCATCGTGAACGGCACGTCCAGCATGCGCGCGAGCGTCTGCGCCAGCAGGGTCTTGCCGCAGCCGGTCGGGCCGATCAGCATGATGTTCGACTTGGCGATCTCGACGTCGTTGGTCTTCCCGGTCGAGCCCAGCCGCTTGTAGTGGTTATGGACCGCCACCGACAGGATGCGCTTGGCGCGGTCCTGGCCGATCACATAGTCGTCGAGAACCTGGCGAATCTCCTTCGGCGCCGGCACGCCGTCCTTCGACTTAACGAGGGTCGTCTTGTTCTCTTCACGGATGATATCCATGCAGAGTTCGACGCACTCGTCGCAGATGAAGACGGTCGGCCCGGCAATGAGCTTCCGCACCTCGTGCTGGCTCTTGCCGCAGAAGCTGCAATACAGGGTATTGCGCGAATCTCCCCCGGATTTGGCGGCTGGCATGTGATTTACGCACCTCCGCTGGCGGGTCCGCCGCCACCGGGCGGCGGCGCAACCTCGCGCAACAGTATGTTAAACTCCGGGGCCGGAGCCCGACAACTTCAAAATGTTGTGTGTTCCGACCGCGCGGCGGAACAATCTGTCGCGGGTCAGCGCTTCACGCCGCAGCCTGGACGCTGGGCGGCGGGCGCTTCTCGAGCACATCGTCGATCAGCCCGAACTCTTTGGCTTCGGCCGGCGAGAAGAACTTGTCGCGCTCCATCGCCTGCTCGATCACCTCGATGGGCCGACCGGTGTGTTCGACATACATGCGGTTAAGTCGCGCGCGCACGGCCAGTATCTCGCGGGCCTGGATCTCGATGTCGGTGGCCTGCCCCTGGGCGCCGCCCGAGGGCTGGTGGATCATCACTCGCGAGTTCGGCAACGCGAAGCGCTTGCCCTTCTCGCCGGCGCACAACAGCAGCGAGCCCATCGAGGCGGCCTGGCCGAACACCAGGGTCGAGATCTGCGGCCGCACGTAACGCATCGTGTCGTAGATCGCGAGGCCTGATGTCACGACGCCGCCGGGCGAGTTGATATAGAAGGAAATGTCCTTGGTGGGGTTCTCGGCCTCCAGGAACAGCAGCTGGGCGCAGATCAGCCCGGCCACATGATCGTCGACCGGCCCGTTCAGGAAGACGATCCGCTCGCGCAGCAGACGCGACCAGATGTCGAACGAGCGTTCGCCGCGCGACGATTGCTCCACCACGATAGGGGTGAAGAAGTTGGCATGGACATCCATCGGGTCGCGGTCGCGAATCATCGCCGGCACTCCTGAATTCGGTTCGCCCGAAAGGTGGCAGTCCGGCCGGCCCGGTTCAAGGCCGGCGGCGGGGGATCAGTTCGCGGCGGGCTGCGCCGGAGCGTCCTCTTCGGCGGCGCGCGCGGCCTTCATCAGCTCGTCAGGCGCCACCGTCTTGTCGGCAACGCTGGCCAGCTCGAGAATGAAGTCCACCGTCTTCTCTTCGAACAGCGGTGCACGCAGCTGTTCCTTGAGTTCGGCATTCTTGCCGTAGAACTCCATTACCTGCCGCTCCTGGCCGGGATAGCGCATCGCCTCGCGCATCACCGCCTGGTTCAGCTCCTCGGGCGAGACCTCGATGCTGTTGGAGCGGCCGACATCGGCCAGCAACAGCCCGAGCCGCACGCGACGCTCGGCGATGCCGCGGTACTCGCCACGCATCTTGTCCTCGTCGCCTTCCGGCTTCTTGCCGTTCTTCTTGGCTTCCTCGACGCGACTCCAGATCGCGTTGAACTCAGCCTCAACCAGCCCCTCGGGAACTGGGAACTTATGGCTGTCGGCCAGCTTGTCGAGGAGCTGACGCTTGATGATCGCGCGGCTCACCTGGGCATAGTCTTGGCCGATCCGGTCAGACACCGCCTTGCGCATGGCATCCAGCGTCTCGAAGCCCGCCTTCTTGGCCAGCTCATCGTCCGGCATGCGATCGACGTACTCGCGGATTTCCTTGATCGTGCAGGCAAAGACCGCGTCCTTGCCGGCCAGCTCCTTGGCGCCGTACTCGGCGGGGAACGTCACCTTGACGTCAACCGACTTGCCGGCTTCCGCGCCGATCAGTTGATCCTCGAAGCCCGGAATGAACGAGCCCGAACCGAGATCCAGCGTGTAGTCCGTCGCGCTGCCGCCGGGGAACGGCGTGCCATCGATGCTGCCCACGAAATCGAGCTTGATCGCGTCGCCGGACTTTGCGGGGCGCGCCGGATCGACCGGCTTCTGCTCGCGATTGCCCTTGGCGATACGATCCAGCGCGTCGCCCACTTCCTTGTCCGTGACCTCAGCCTTCAGCCGCTCCAGCGCCACGCCGGAGAAATCGAGCTTGCCGATCTCGGGCAGCACCTCGATGGCCACCTCAAACTCGATGTCCTTGCCCTCTTCAAGCTGCTTCAGGTCGACGCGCGGCTGCAACGCGGGCTTCAGTCCGCGATCCTCGATCGCCTTGGCCGTGCTGGTGTTGACGGCCTGCTCGACCGCCTCGCCGAACAGGGCCTGGCCGTACTGCTTCTTCAGGAGGCTCATCGGCACCTTGCCGGGGCGGAAGCCCGGGAGCTGCGCGGTCCGCGCCATCTCGCCCAGGCGTTCGTCGATCTTCCCGGCGAGGTCCGCCGCCGGCACGACGATCTTGAATTGCCGCTTCAGGCCCTCAGCCGACAGTTCCGTAACCTGCATGATCCCACTTCCGTTTCTCTGGCGTCGGTCGACCGGGCTGGTGCGGGCGGAGGGACTTGAACCCCCACGCCTTGCGGCACGAGAACCTAAATCTCGCGTGTCTGCCAATTTCACCACGCCCGCCCGGCGCATTGCCGGCGCCGCAGGGCGCCGGATCGCGGGGGGTATTAGCCCGGGCCCCCCGACCGGTCAATTCAGCGATCGCGGGTGGCGATATGGGCTTCGGCCAGGGCCGCTTCGAGGGCATGTGGCAGGTGCTCGATCAGGTCTTCGGCCACCAGCCCATGCGGCCCGAACTGGTAGGCGCACTCGCCGTGGAGCCAGGAGGCGGCCGCGCCCGCCGCCAGCGGCATGACCCCGCCCGCCATCAAGCCGACCGCAATGCCGGCCAGGACATCGCCGGACCCCGCCGTCGCCAGCGACGCTGGCGCATGGTCATTGATGACCGCCCGGCCATCCGGCGCGGCGATCACCGTATCGGGTCCCTTCAGCACCACCGTCATGCCGCTGCGGGCGGCGGCTTCGCGTGCCCGGGCGAGCTTGCCGGGGCGATGGGCGAGGTCGGGAAAGAGCCTGGCGAACTCACCTTCGTGCGGCGTGATGAGCACGGGACCCGTCACCGCCTCGAACAGCGTGTCGGGATCGGCGGCGAAGGCGGTCAGCGCATCGGCATCGAGCACCGTCGCCCGCCCCGTCGCGAGCGCGGCCAGTGTGGAACGGCGGGTGCGGTCATTTACGCCGCTGCCCGGCCCGATCAGAAGGGCGGACCGGCGCGGATCCTCCAACAGGCGCGCAAACGCGCCGCCGGAATCGCAAGCCACGACCAGATTGCCTGGCTCCGCCGCCTGGAACACCGGCATCACGCCACGCGGCGAGGCGATGGTGGCGAGCCCCGCCCCGGCGCGGCGCGCCGCGAGCGCGGCGAGCCTCGCCGCGCCGGTTGCGTGCGCGCCCGCCAGCAGCGTGACGTGTCCGCGCCGATACTTGTGATCCTCAAGCCGCGCCGTGGGCAGCGTCTCGCGCCACAGCGGCACGCCGTTCATCCATTGCCGCGGCGCGATCTCCTCCAGCACGTCGCGCGGCACACCGATGTCGGCCACGATCAGCTCGCCGCACATCGCACGGCCCGTCGCGCTGGCGTGTCCAGGTTTGGCACGGAAGAAAGTGACAGTCGCGCGGGCTTCCATTGCGCAGCCCATGATCTCGCCGGTGTCACCGCTCATGCCGCTCGGCACATCCACGGCGATGACATCGAGGCCACGCGCCCGCGCGCGCCCGACAAGCGCGGCGGCCTCGCCCACGAGCGGACGCGCGAGACCGGCGCCGAAGAGCGCGTCCACCACGATTGGATCGTCAGCCAGCAGATCGGGTGACGCCGGATCGACGGCGCCCTCCCACAGCGAGGCTGCCCACGCGGCATCGCCGCGCAACTCGGCGAGATCGCCCAGCAGTCCAACGCGCACAGGCCAGCCGAGCGAGGCGAGGTGCCGTGCCGCGACGAAGCCGTCACCGCCATTGTTGCCTGGACCGCACAAGACGGTGAGCGGCTGCGGCATGAAGCGATCCTGGACCGTCCGCGCGACGGCCGCGCCGGCGGCCTCCATCAATTCGGTGCCTGAGGTTCCAGCCGCCATTGCCAAGCGATCTGCCATGGCCATTTCGGCGCAGCTCAGCAGGACGAGGTCATCGTCCGGCAGCAGGTCGATTTCGTCGGTCATCGGAGCCGAAGAGCGCGGGGTTGGGGCGGCCGACCGGACTTGAACCGGCGGCATCCAGAATCACAATCTGGCGCTCTAACCAACTGAGCTACGGCCGCCACCGAAGCGCTCCCGTCAAGGGGCGCCTTCCTACTCCGGGGCGACCGGAGCGTCAAGAAATCGGGTCGACCGGCAGGATGCGCTCGACGCACTCCTTCCACGCCACGATTCCTTCGTCGACCGAGAGGCCGTGGACATGCCGCATGCGCGACCAGCTCTCGTAATCCGTGAGCGACTCGAGTGCGACGAGGGTGCGGCGCCGACGAGCTTCGTCGAGAGCGGCGAGTTCGGGTGCGTACATCAGCTCCATGCGCTTCCACGTGACCTCACGGGCAAGCTGGACTCGCTCCTCAAGATCACGCGATTCGTGGCGGTGCGCGACCAGGGCGCGCCACAGTGGCAGCCACTCTTCGCACGTGTGGGCGCGGGTCTCGACCTGGGCGTGGATACGGCTCGCGCGGTCGCCGTCTACGTTGCGCGCCGGCGCCCGCTTGATCGCCGCCTCCATCGCGACATCCGCCGCGGCGAGACGCAACGCGTGGAGATCGGGGAAGCGCTGGAACACCGAGCGCACCGAGTAGCCCGCGCGATCCGCGATCTGCACCGCCGTCGGCATGTTGGGGTGCTCGCGCAGCAGCAGCAGGAACGCTTCGATGATCAGCAGCCGCGTGCGCTCTGAACGCAGGCGACGGCCATCGACACGGTCTGGCTTCCGCAGCGGCGGGAGGGAAACCGAAGATGGGGCAAGGGGCTCGCGCGCACGGGCGGCGAGGCCGGGATCGACGAACATATCCATGACAGGGCTCGCGAAAAAGAATGAATGGACTGAAAAAACAGACTGAAAAATTGCCAATCGGCTGCAGAAGGATACGCGCGTCGCCGGTGAATCGAATGCCCCGTTTTGTATCGATTGGTTCGGCGCCTCCCTCAGCGCCGGAAGTGCCGCGCCAGACGCTCGATGGCGGCGTCCAATGTTTCATCGTGCTTGCAAAAACAAAAGCGCACGAAGTGGCGCGGAGCGCCCGCCGCGCCGTCATAGAAGGCGCTGACGGGAACTGCCGTCACGCCCGCCATCTCCGTAATGTGCCGACAGAACTCCTCGTCAGTGCCATTGAAGCCGAGCGGCCTGAAATCGGTCGTGACGAAATACGTGCCGGCCGCCGGCACCACCGCGAAGCCGATGCGCGCGAGTCCGTCGGCGAGCCGGTCGCGCTTGCGTTGCAGCTCGCCGGCCAGGCTCTCGTAGTACGAGTCCGGCAACCGCAAACCCGTCGCGGCGCCGACCTGGAGATTGGGCGGCGTGGTGAAGGTCATGAACTGGTGCGTCTTGGCGATCGGCTTCATCAGATCCGGCGCCGCCGTGACATAGCCGACCTTCCAGCCCGTCACGCTGAAGGTCTTGCCCGCAGAGCCGATACGCACCGAGCGCTCACGCATGCCGGGAAGCGTCATCAGTGGAATGTGCCGTTGGCCGTCGAACAGAATGTGCTCGTAAACCTCGTCGCATACGGCGAACACATCGTGCTGTATGCAAAGCTCGGCGACAAAGCCGAGTTCATCGGCGTCGAACACCTTCGAGCAGGGGTTCATCGGCGTGTTGAGCAGGATG
Source organism: Alphaproteobacteria bacterium (assembly GCA_016870115.1). Classification (GTDB taxonomy): domain Bacteria; phylum Pseudomonadota; class Alphaproteobacteria; order Reyranellales; family Reyranellaceae; genus VGCH01. The sequence continues at coordinate 29,901 of VGCH01000011.1, forward strand.
AGCTTGGTCTTCGGTCCGAACGCTGCAGCCAACGCCTCGCGCGGCAACCGCCAGTGCGGCGGCTCCAGACGCACCAGCTTGGGGATGCCCCCCGCCCGTCTAACGATGGGCAGATACGAGTCATAGAGGGGCTCTAGTAGCACCACCTCATCGCCCGGCTCGATCAAACCGAACAAACAGTCGGCCAGAGCCTCGGTCGCGCCCGAGGTCACCAGGACCTCACGCTGCCAGTCGACGTCCAGCCCATAGAATCGCCGCGCATGCTCGGCGACGGCCTGTCGTAGTTCCGCGACGCCCATCATCGGCGGGTACTGGTTGTGGCCTTCCACCAGATAGTCAGCCGCTGCGCGACGGACCTCGATCGGTCCTTTGTCGTCGGGGAACCCTTGGCCGAGATTGACGGAGCTGTGCTCGCGGGCGAGCGTCGACATGACCTCGAACACCGTGGTGCCCAGCGCCGAGATTCCCAAGTTCGCGTTCTTCATCGTCAGGTCCGTACTTCCCAATCATCAGGCGCGAAATTGCCTATTGTTCGATCAATTGCCCGAAAAGAGCCCCTATCCGGGTCACTGACATCGCCAACCCGCTGTCGCCCACGTTTGGCACGTTTCCTGCTAGACCACTCGCGAACGGTGCCCGCCCATGTGGGCGGCCGAGCCGTTGTGCGGGGTACGCCAAGCCAATGAAGAAGATCGAAGCGATCATCAAGCCGTTCAAGCTCGACGAGGTGAAGGACGCCCTGAACCAGATCGGGCTCAAGGGGATCACCGTGCTCGAGGCCAAGGGCTTCGGACGCCAGAAAGGTCACACCGAACTCTATCGCGGCGCGGAGTATGTCGTCGACTTCCTGCCCAAGGTGAAGCTTGAGTTGATCGTCGAGGACGACATGGTCGATCGCGCGCTCGAGGCCATCAAGTCGGCCGCCCATACCGGCCGCATCGGCGACGGCAAGATCTTCGTCTCGGCGATCGACGACGCTATCCGCATCCGCACTGGCGAACGCGGCGACGCCGCCGTATGAGAGGCGGCCCTCGGGCCGCGCCTGATCGACAACCGCAACAGAAGGACTGGGAAAAAATGGACGCGAAACAGGTTCTGGCGATGATCAAGGAGAAGGACGTGAAGTTTGTGGACTTCCGCTTCACCGATCCTCGCGGCAAGTGGCAGCACACGGCGCGCATGGCGTCGGCCACCGACGAGGGCACCTTCGCCGACGGCGTGATGTTCGACGGCTCCTCGATCGCCGGCTGGAAGGCGATCAACGAGTCCGACATGATCCTGATGCCCGATCCCGCGACCGCCGTGCTCGACCCGTTTGCGGCGCAGACCACGCTGATCATCAGCTGCGACGTCGTGGAGCCCTCGACCGGCCAGCTCTACGCCCGTTGCCCGCGCTCGACCGCCAAGCGCGCGGAGTCCTTCATGAAGTCGTCGGGCATCGGCGACACGGCGGTGTTCGGCCCCGAGCTCGAGTTCTTCGTGTTCGACGACGTGCGCTACGACGTCACGATGGGCGGCAGCTTCTATAGTGTCTCGTCGAACGAGTCGCCGTGGAACACCGGCATCGCGGTCGAGGGTGGCAACCTCGCGCACCGTCCCGCCGTCAAGGGCGGTTACTTCCCCGTCCAGCCGGTCGACACGCACAACGACCTGCGCGCCGAGATGATGCAGGTCTGCACCGACATGGGCATCGTGATGGAGATCCACCATCACGAAGTCGCGCCGGCGCAGAACGAGCTCGGCTTCCGCTTCGACACGCTGGTGAAGACCGCCGACAACGTGCAGAAGTACAAGTACTCGCTGCACAACGTCGCCCACAGCTACGGCAAGACGCTGACCTTCATGCCGAAGCCGATCTACGGCGACAACGGCTCGGGCATGCACACCCACCAGTCGATCTGGAAGGGCGGCAAGCCGCTGTTCGCGGGTTCGGGCTACGCCGACCTGTCGGAGACGGCGCTCTACTACATCGGCGGCATCATCAAGCACGCCAAGGCGCTGAACGCCTTCACCAACGCCAGCACCAACTCCTACAAGCGCGTGATCCCGGGCTTCGAGGCGCCGGTGCTGCTGGCCTACTCCTCGCGCAACCGCTCGGCCTCGTGCCGCATCCCCTACTCGGCCTCGCCGAAGGGCAAGCGCGTCGAGGTCCGCTTCCCCGATCCGTCGGCCAATCCGTATCTCGCTTTCGCGGCGATGCTGATGGCCGGCATCGACGGCATCCAGAACAAGATCCATCCGGGCGACCCGATGGACAAGAACCTCTACGACCTGCCGCCGGAGGAGCTCTCCAAGGTTCCGACCGTCGCGGGCTCGCTGCGCGAGGCGCTGAACGCACTCGACGCGGACCGCAGCTTCCTCACAAAGGGCGGTGTGTTCACCGACGACCAGATCGACGCCTACATGGAACTCAAGTGGGAAGAGGTCTACGCCTGGGAACACCAGCCGGCCCCGATCGAGTACAAGATGTACTACTCGGTCTGAGCAACCGCTCCGATCTGCGACCGAAGGGGCCCGCCAACGCGGGCCCCTTTTTCTTTGTCTGAGAGGTGACTTCCTCCGCCTCGGATCCCATGCAAGTCTGCCCGCCCTTAGAGAATTTGGAGCAGGCGATGGCGGACGAAATGGCGCGGGCGATGGAGACGCTCAGGCCCTGGATCGGGCGGGTACGCACGATCGAGGACGATGTTGCGATGCCGATGGTCCGCCGCATCGCCGCGACCTTCGACGTCGATCCCGACTCGATCAAGCCGGGCGACGCGCTGCCACCGCACTGGTTCTCCCTCTTCTTCGTCGACATCGCCAAGCAGTCCGACCTGCGCGAGGACGGTCACGCCCGGGGCGGCGTGGTTCTGCCGCCGATCCCCATGCCGCGCCGCATGGGCGCGGGGCGCCGGCTCAAGGTGCTGGACCGGCTGCGTGCCGCGCGGCCCGCGGTACGGCGCTCCGAGGTGGTCGATATCGTTCCCAAGACCGGGCGCTCGGGCAGCATCTTCGTGCTGACGCTGCGCAACACGGTCGAGCAGGAAGGCCGGACGATCGCGATCGACGAGTTCGACGCGATCTATCGCGAGGCCACGCCGCCCGGGCAGAAGACGACGGCGACGGTGGCGGTCCCAGCTCCCACTGACAACACCTGGGCGGACACCGTGTTGCTCAGCGAGACGCTGGTGTTCCGCTACTCCGCCATCACCTGGAACGCACATCGCATCCACTACGACTCCGACTATTGCCGGACCGTCGAAGGCTACGCCCACACCGTCCAGAATGGCGGCCTCACCATGCATTTGATGGTCGATGCCGCGCTCAAACGCGCACCGGGCGAACTGCGCAGCGTCACCGCGCGGCTGACCTCGCCGGTGTTCGTCGGCGACAGCGCGCGCTTCTGCGGCTACCCGGCAAAGGACGGCCGCATGCGCGTCTTCGTCGCCGACAAGAACGGCGCGCTGTGTGGCGAGATGGATCTGGAGTTCGCCTGATGGCCGGCGGCCCGCTCGATGGCGTGCGCGTCCTCGATCTCACCACCGTCGTGGTGGGACCGATCTGCACGCGCACGCTTGCCGACCAGGGAGCTGAAGTCATCAAGGTGGAAGCGCCGGGCGGCGATCTGCTGCGAACCATGGCTCATGGCAGTCGCAATCGCGGCATGTCGGGCAAGTTCATCAACTTCAACCGCAACAAGCGCTCGATCGTCCTCGATCTCAAGAAGCCCGCTGGCCTCGACGCGATCCGGCGGCTGGCGGCACGCGCCGACGTGTTCGTAAGCAACGTGCGGCCCGAGGGGCTGGCGCGCGCCGGCCTCGATTTCGCGCGACTGTCGCGGGACAATCCGCGCCTCATCCATTGCTCGATCCTGGCCTTCGGGCGCGGCGGGCCCTACTTCGGCCGCCCGGCCTACGATCCGATCGTGCAAAGCCTGTCAGGTGTCGCGGGCACCTTCGAGCGCGCGACCGGCGAACCGAGATTCGTACCCATGGTGATGACCGACCATGTGACCGGCCTCATCGCCGCGCAGTGCATTGGCTTCGCGCTCTATCGGCGGGAAAAGACCGGACGCGGCGAGGCGATCGACGTGCCGATGTTCGAGAACATGGCGTCTTTCGTGATGAGCGAGCATCTCGCGGCCGCGACCTTCGATCCGCCGGTCGGGCCCACGGGCGATGGCCGCCTGCTGTCGCCCGACTATCGGCCGCTGCCGACGCTCGACGGCTACATCACCGTGGGTCCCAACACCAACCCGCAGGCCTTCGCCTTCTTCGACGCGATTGGCCGCCCGGAGCTCAAGACCGATCCACGCTTCGACAGCGCGGCCTCGCGCACCGCCAATGCGGCGGCATACTTCGAGGTGCGCAAGACTGGCCTCGCAAAGAAGACGACCGCCGAGTGGCTCGCGATCTTCGAGAAACTCGATGTGCCGGCGGCGCGCTACAACTCGATCGACGACCTGCTCTCCGACCCGCACCTCGTGGCCTCCGGCTTCTTCCGCGAGGAGGCTCACCCCAGCGAAGGCAAGCTGCGCCGAACCCGCGTCGCCAATCGGTTCTCCGGCGGCGAGCGGAGCGATGAGAGCCATGCGCCGCGACTTGGCGAGCACACAAGGGCGGTGCTCGCGGAAGCGGGCTACAGCGCGGCCGAGATCGAGGCCATGCTGGCCGAGCGCGCCGCCGAAGCCGCCTGATCCTTCCAGTCCGGAGTGCCCATGCCACCGCGTGCCGACCTGCCGACCTGGCGTTCGTTGATGTTCGTGCCGGTGACGAAGGAAAGCTTCGTCGCCAAGGCGCATACCCGCGGTGCCGACGCGATCATCCTCGACCTGGAGGACTCGATCGCCATGGCCGAGAAGGAGACGGCGCGGCGCGCGATTCCGGCCGCGATGCGCACCGTCTCGCAGGCCGGCGCCGATGTGGTGGTGCGCATCAACCGGCCACTCGAACTCGCCGTGCCCGACATCGAGGCCGCGGTCATTGCCGGCGTGCGCGCGCTCATGGTGCCGAAGATCATGGGGCCTGAGCACGTGCGGCTCCTGTCCGAAGTGGTGGCCGAGCGCGAGCGCGTTCAGGGTCTCGCGCCCGGCAGCGTCGGCTTCGTCGGTCTCGTCGAGACGCCCGAGGCGCTGCCCGCGCTGGGCGCGATCGCCGCCGCCAACCCGCGCATGCTGGCGCTGGGCGTGGGCGCGGAAGACCTCTCGACCGAACTCGGCGGCAGCCCGACGCCCGACGCGCTCTATGTCTATGCCATGCAATCGGTCGCCGCGGCGCGGGCCGCCGGCATCCTGCCGCTGGGCTCGCTCGCGCGCTTCGCCGACTTCTCCGACCTCGCGGGCTATCGCGAGGGCCTCAAGCGATCCCGGGCTCTCGGCTTCGCGTGCACCGCCTGCATCCATCCCTCGCATGTCCCGGTGATCAACGAGGAATACGGCGTGAGCGCCGCCGACGCGGATCGCGCGCGCCGGCTGATCGCGGCCTACGACGCCGCCATCGCGGCTGGCCAGGGCGCTGCGGCTTTCGAGGGCGGCATGATCGACCTGCCCGTCGTCGAGCGCGCCCGCCGTCTGCTCGCACGAGCCCGCTGATCGGGCGTGACGGCGCGGGACGGATCGGACAAGATCGCGCGCCATTTTTCGGGAGGACCGCCATGACCCGCATCAACCGTCGCACCGCCACGCTCGGCCTCGCCGCGCTGGCAGCCCCCGCGCTGCTGCCGCGCTCAGCGCTGACGCAGGCCAAGTGGCGGCCCAATCGCCCGATCACCGTCTACAATCCACTCCCGGCCGGTGGCGTCGCCGACGCCCACCTGCGCTTCCTCGGCGAGCGCGTGGGCAAGATGCTGGGCCAGCAGGTGATCGTCGACATCAAGGCCGGCGCCGCCGCTACACTCGCCGCTGCGCAGTTGATGTCGGTGAGGCCGGACGGCCATGCCATCGCCTGCATGACAGTGAATAGCCTCCGCTATCCGCACTATCAGCAGACCACCTGGGATCCGCTCAAGGACTTCACCTACATCATGGGGCTGTCGTCCTTCACCATGGGCTTTGTCTGCAACAGCGCCTCGCCGTGGAAGACGATCGAGGACCTCGTGGCCGCCGGCCGCAAGGACCCCGAGAAGCTCAACTATGGCACCAGCGGCGTCGGCGGCACCGGTCACCTGATGATGATCGAGCTCGAAGCGCAGACCAAAGCGCGCTTCACCCACATTCCCTACAAGGGCGGCGCCGACTGGATGCAGGCGCTGCTCGGCAAGCAGATCGACTTCGTGCCCGACGGCGCGTTTTGGGCGCCCTTCGTCGAGAATGGCCAGGCCCGCCTGCTCGCGATGGCGACAGAGAAGCGCTTCGCCAAGTTCCCCGACGCGCCGACGCTGCGCGAACGCGGCATCGACGTGGTGGGCTGGAGCCCCTACGGCCTCGTGGGTCCAAAGGGCCTGCCCGAAAACATCGTCACCACGCTGCACGACGCCTTCAAGGAGGCGATGGCCGATCCGGGCCACCAGCCGCTGCTCGACCGCTTCATCCAGGAGCCCTGGTACAAGTCGCCGGCCGAGTACCGGAAGTGGGCCGAGGACTACTTCCCCTCAGTGCGGCCGCTGCTGGAGCGCGCCGGCCTCACCAAGCCGGCCTGACCGGCGATGGCGGCTCTGCTCCGTCGCGCGTTCGGCAAGGCGGGTGCCGCGGCACTCGCCCTGCTGCCATTCGCCGCGCGGGCCCAGCAACCGCCGCCGCTGCAACGCATCGCCTTCGGCAGCTGCGCGCACCAGAAGCATCCGCAGCCCATCTGGGACACGATCGGACGTTGGCGGCCCGACCTGTTCATCTTTGCCGGCGACAATGTCTATGGCGACTTCACCACCGCCGACGCGCCGCAGCTCAAGGAAGCCTACGCCCAGCTCGCCGCCATCGAGGGCTTCCAGCGCTTCCGCACGACCGTGCCGCATCTCGCGATCTGGGACGACCACGACTACGGCAAGAACGATGGCGGCGCGGAGTTCGCCCTGAAGCAGATCGCCAAGGACGAGTTCCTGAAGTTCTGGAACGTGCCCGCCGACGATCCGCGGCGCACCCGCGAAGGCCTGCACGACGCGCGCATTGCAGGCCCCCCGGGCTATCGCGTGCAGACGATCCTGCTCGACACGCGCTGGTTCCGCTCGGCGCTCAAGCCCACCGATCAGCGCGGCGCGCCCGGCAAGGAGCGCTACCTGCCCGACCCCGACCCCACCAAGACGATGCTGGGCGAGGCGCAGTGGGCCTGGCTCGCGGCCGAACTGCGCAAGCCCGCCGAGATCCGCCTCATCGTGTCCTCGATCCAGGTCCTCGCCGAGGGTCATGGCTGGGAACGCTGGGGCAATCTCCCCAGCGAACGGGAGAAGCTCTTCGCGCTCATTCGCGAGACCGACGCGCGAGGCGTCGTGTTCCTGTCGGGCGACCGACATATCGGTGCGCTGTACCGGGAGAAAACCGTCGTCGACTATCCGCTGCACGAGATCACCGCCAGCGGTCTCAATCAGGCCCTCGCTTTCTGGGGCAACCGCGAGCCGGGCCCCAATCGTCTCGGCGCCGTCTATGGCGGCGCCCATTTCGGTTCGATCGAGATCGACTGGTGGGACCGCTCGGTCGACCTCTCGATCCGCGACGGGGGCGCCACGCCTCGCCGCACCGTCCGCATCCCCTTCGCCGACCTCGGACTGGGCCGCTGAGCCTCAGCCCGTCGTCGCGAGCGCATTGGCGCGACCTGGCTCTCCTCTCTCATTCGGTCGGAGGGCCCCCTCGGCGTCCGTCAGGTCGCCGGATGGCCCGGGGATGATCCGCGCCCTCCTCCCGTAGCCCCATCAAGGCCGGAAACTCTCCCCGGCCGATCCGTCGATAGAGGTCTCGATGCCCTCCCTGAAGGGTCTTGCGTCTGTCTCTCTCCTCGCTCTTGCGGTCGCGGCCGCCCCCGCGTTGGCCCAGGACCGTGACAACAATCCGCCCGGTCCGCGCGGCGGTCCCGGCACCAACTGGGAGAACCCGCCCGGCCCGCAAGGTGGCCCCGGCGCCTCGCCCGATCGCCGTCGCGTCGATCGCGACAGCAACCCGCCCGGTCCGCGCGGCGGTCCCGGCACCAACTGGGAGAATCCGCCCGGCCCGCAAGGTGGCCCCGGCGCCTCGCCCGATCGCCGTCGCGTCGATCGCGACAACAACCCGCCCGGTCCGCGCGGCGGTCCGGGCACCAACTGGGAGAATCCCCCGGGTCCCCAAGGTGGCCCCGGCGCCTCACCCGATCGCCGACCGCGCCAGGGCGGTGGCACCTTCTCAGGCCCCGGCGGTCAGACCCGCCAGGGCGGCTTCAACGGCCCGGGCGGTCAGCGCCCGGGAGGCAATGGTGGCGGCGGCCCGCGTGGCCGCGGCTAGCGGATCGGGGATGTCGCCGGTGGCCTGAGTCCTGCCCACCCTGTCTCACCGTCGGAGACGTTCGCGAGCGGGCCGCCTGGCAACAGGCGGCCCGTCTGCTGTTCGCCCTCACACCGTCTTCACCAGCTCCGCGATCGCCGCGCCCACTGTCCGCGTATCGCCATTGCCGCCGAGATCGCGCGTGCGCGGACCGCCCTCGACCAGCGAGGCCGCGATCGCGCGCTCGATGGCGGCGGCGGCGTCGGGATGGCCGAGATGGCGCACCATCATCGCGCCGGACCAGATCTGGCCGATCGGATTGGCGATCCCCTTGCCGGCGATGTCGGGCGCCGAACCATGCACCGGCTCGAACATCGATGGGTACACGCGCTCGGGATTGATGTTGCCCGACGGCGCGACGCCGATCGATCCGGTGAGCGCGGGACCGAGGTCGGAGAGAATGTCGCCGAACAGGTTGGAGCCCACCACGACATCGAACCAATCGGGATTGCGCACGAAATGCGCCGTCAGGATATCGATGTGATACTGGTCCGCGCGCACATCGGGATAGCGCGCCTTCATCTCGGCGAAGCGCTCGTCCCAGAACGGCATGGTGTGGATGATGCCGTTGGACTTGGTGGCCGAGGTGACGTGCTTCTTGGTGGTGCGCGCGAAGTCGAAGGCGAACTTCAGCACCCGGTCGACGCCCTTGCGGGTGAAGACCGCCTCCTGCACCGCGAACTCCTGGTCGGTGCCGCGGAACATGCGGCCGCCCAGCTCGGAATACTCGCCCTCGGTGTTCTCGCGCACGACCCAGAAATCGATCTCGCCCGGCTTGCGGTTGGCGAGCGGCGTCGGCACGCCCTCGAACAGCCGCACGGGGCGGAGATTCACATACTCGTCGAACTCGCGCCGGATCGGGATCAGCAACCCCCAGAGCGAGACGTGATCGGGCACGCCGGGCCAGCCGACGGCGCCGAGAAAGATGCTGTCGAAGCCGCGCAAGGTGGCCATGCCGTCGTCGGGCATCATCTTGCCGGTCTTGAGCAGCCGATCGCAGGACCAATCGAACTCGGTCATCTCGAGCTGGAAGCCGAAGCGGCGCGCCGCCGCCTCCAGCACCAGCACGCCCTCGGGCAGCACCTCGCGGCCGATGCCGTCGCCGGGGATGAGCGCGATCCTGTGTTTCTTCATCGGGTCCTCGTGGAAATGCGGGGGCGATCTGAGCGGGCGACCCTAGAGCGGACGGCGGGCGGAGGGAACCGGGTCGCCGTCGTGTCGCGGTGTCGAAACTGTCGAGGGTGTCGAGGACGTCGAGAGTGTCGAGAGTGTCGAGAGTGTCGAGAGTGTCGAGAGTGTCGAGAGTGTTGAAGCTGTCGAGGACAGGCCGAAGCCCTGCCACATCAAGGGGTTGGCCGCGAGATATGACGCCACCGCTGTTGAAATTGCGGACTCAGAGACTGTTGAAATGACGCGCCGCGACCGCGCCTCGGCGAAGTCCATCCGCTCCAGCGTGCGCACGAGGCGGCGGTCGTTCATGGCGGGATGGACCCAGTGCTTCAACCCGCGCGCGCTGGCCGCCCGCGCCTCGCGCCGGACCCGGTCGCAGAGCGCCGCGAAACCCGGCACCGTCCGCCGCCAATAATAGGGAGTCGTCCTCTCAACGCCGATCACGGCGGCGGCATCGCTCGCCGAGCCGGTGCGGGCCAGCGCGTCGACATAGGCACGACGCTGTTCGGAACTGGAACGAATGCGGGCGTGGGTCATGCGAACCTCCATGGGGAGAATAGGATATAGACGCCTATCTTTAAGCCGTCAAGCAGCCGTATTCCTATCCTTCTGTGGGCCCGTCGATTGCCCGCCCGCTTCCGCCATGATAGATATCATTTGATATCTACCATGAGGTCGAGCCATGACTGCCACCGCCAAGCTCTTCATGCATGGCCGCTCCCAGGCCGTCCGGCTCCCGAAGGAATTCCGCTTCGAGGGCAAGGAAGTGCGCGTCTCGCGGCAGGGCGACCGGGTGATCCTGGAGCCGATGGAGAAGAAGCCGTTTGACCCGGTGAAGTTCTGGGCCGAGTTGGACGCGCTGGGGGCGCGGGATTTTCTGCCCGACGGGCTCCCGGACGACCCGCCTCTCCTGCCGGACGACGACGTGTCGTTCGACTGAGGCCGGGCGGTGTACTGCCTCGACACGAACATCGTCATCTTCGCGATGAACCGGCGCCGACCGCACATCGCGCGGCGCCTCACAGTGGAGCTCCAGGCCGGCACACCGCTACTGGTGCCGGCCATCGTGCGTTTCGAACTGGACTACGGATTGGCGAAGAGCCACGCGCCGGAGCAATCGCGCTTTCTTCTGGAGTCGTTCCTGGCGGTGGGCTTCCTACACCCGGCGTTCGACAGCGACGATGCGCGGGAAGCGGCCGCCATTCGCGCGGGGCTTGAGGCGCAGGGCATCGGCATCGGTCCGTTCGACTATCTGATCGCCGCGCAGGCGCGGCGCCGCGGCGCAATCATGGTAACGCTGAACCGCCGGGAATTCGATCGCGTGCCGCGGCTTGCGGTGACGGACTGGACGGGGTGAGTGCGGAGTTGGCGGGTGCTGCGGCAACTCGCTGAAGCCACTCAGCTCCGCGGGCACAGGGTTGTATTTGTCATGGCCTGATTCTGTTTTCGATGAACTGACCTGCTCCCCAGAAACCCTTACGTAGTAGGGTTGGGTCCGTTCGAGGAGAACGGACACGCAGCGCAAGCCATCTAGCGAAGAGCGGATCATCGAGATTCTGGGGCCGCGCCACCCGAGTCTGCGTCGGGCCGGTCGGTTGGAGTACAGACGTTAAACTCAGCGGGAGAAAACGACGTCGGGAGTACCATCTGCCGAAACCGCTGGCGACAGGTTGTATGCTCGGGCATCAGTTTGGACTGTCTTGATGCGGGCAGACGCCGCTTGGCGGTTGCCTCATCCGCTCGCAAGTCCCGCTCAGGCCCGACTAGGCGTCACCGGACTCTGGCGTTTTCGTCGAGCGAAGATCCACGGCCTCTTTGGCAAGATGAGAGGGAGGAACCGGTGATTGAGCGACTCACGTACCTTTGCGGAATTGCCGTAGCCGTCATCACTTGGGCGATTGGCCAACTTGTAGCAGACCTGACTTCCGTTCCAGTACTGCACATGTCGACGAAGTCCATACATGTGTCGGCGAAGTTTCCGAAAGGTGCAACATCGCTCAAGATCACAAACCTGTCGCGCTCCAAGCAGATAAGGGACTTTAAGGTCAATGTTTTTGACGAGAACACTGGGTGCTCATTTACCACTCTCCCCTCTGGCCTAGAGTGGGTACTGGACCGCGAAGAACCCCACCAACTCTTCGAGGTACACTCACTCATGCCTGGCAACGGATTGACGATCACCGTCAATCACGTCAACAAGACTAAGTGCAACATCCGCTTCAGTTTCAGATTCTCCGGCGACACCGGAGTTCGGATGATCAGCAGCGGTGTCGAGAGCTTCCTGCTTTTCAATTGGCTCTACGTCGTCGTCGGTTTGGTCGTGGGCGGCGCGGTGGTGGTTTTCTTTTCGCTGCGGAAGGCATATCAGCTTTCCGCGGCGAGCTAGGTATGGACGATTTCGACTGTAGGCTGCGTTCCGATGGATGAAGAGTGCGGGGGGTGTTTCTACGGGAGGCAAGGATGATGAGAGGGGCTCTTGGTGTGTGCTCGCTGGTGACGTTCTACCTTATTGCGTCGGCCGCGCCAGGTTCAGCGCAACCGGCACAGCCGGCGCCACGCAGCATAGAGGTACGAGTGGTGGTAAAGGACCGATCAACAAACGAGCCTCTACGCGCCCCGATTTACTCTCGATCCAATTGCAAAGAATACACTGATGATTGCATCGCGCTGGCAATGCACGAAGCTAAAGAGTCGCCGTCGACGGTGAACTGCGTTGAGGGTGCGCAGATATACGCCCGAACCAAGGCCAGCGGATACTACGCGCAATCAAGTCCTGAATTCTGCTTCGCGATAGAGAGGCCAATAGAGCTTTTCTTTGCCAAGTACGGGGATCCCAAGTGGCTCGCGAGAGTCGGAGCCGAGCTCAGCTCTAAGCCGGGCAAGTCTGCCGAAGCCGCGGTCTTGTTGAATGAGGCGTTCCAACTCAATCGCTCTGAGGAAACCTTTGAAGGGACACTCCGGGCGGCGGCTATGGCGCTAAAGGTAGACCCGGAGAAGGCCACCGTGTTCGACCCACTGCAGAGCAAGCGCGTGGCGTCGCAGGACCTCGTGGACGCGATCAAGAAGTTTCAGGAGAGCGAGAAGATTTTGGTTGATGGCGTGTTGGGGCAACAGACCCTTCAGAAACTCATAGACGGTCGTTCCACACAGCAGCTGATCATGGAGTTTGCTTTACAGCCTCCGAACCAGGCGGGCCAAAGACTTTGAATTGCTACATCAAGGGCGGCCGCGCCTGAGTGAACTCCCGATGTCTCGGTCCTCGCTCGACATCCATGAAGATGCGCGCACTCGCCAACCTCGTGTTCTGCCAAACATGAGCACAGTGAATGCAGCTGTGGATCAACCGTCCAGTGGATCCAGAAGCACGAGCGCGGCTCGAACCGCATCAGCTCCGCTCGGCTCCACGACTTCCGCGAGTATGCTGGAGGTATCGATATCCTACCGCTTCGAAGAGACGCCGTTCAGTGCGCCGTTGGGATCTGCAGGCGACGATATGGGCAACGAGCCAGCTCGTTGATGAGTGGCTAGGTTGCGATCGCCCGGGGGTGGGCCCGCAAGAGTCTTGTCGGAATCCGCGCGTAGGCACGTCCGGCGAAGCGCGCCGCTCATGCGCAGCCCTCCATTGCGCTGCTTACCGGCGCGAAGACTCCTGGAGGCGGTGGCCTGCAACCCAGAGAGCCACGCGATCGCACAGCGTCGAAGTTGCGGCACCAGGCAACGAGTGCAACGCGTGCGGCCCAGATGGTAGGTCCTCTTGGAGGAAACCGTGCAACCCGGTGGGCACGGCATCCTTCCGTCCACCTTGTGGGTGATCGCCGCCGATGTCGCGGAACCTGTTGCTGCCGCCCCACTCCCCCCACATCCCTCCCCCGCCCTCGCCGCAACCCTCCCCGCTCCCGCGACGCGGCCAAATCGGGTATGAACGTCCGTTCATTCGTTCGGGAGCGGCCATGAATTTCGATCTGAAGATCACCGGCGCCACGATTGTCGATGGCACGGGGCGCGCAGGGTTTGTCGGCGACGTGGGCATCCAGGACGGGCGCATCGTGGCGCTGGGCAAGGCGGACGGGCCGGCGCGGGTGACGCTCGACGGGACGGGCAAGGTCGTGGCGCCGGGCTTCGTCGATGTGCACACGCACTATGACGCGCAGGTGATGTGGGATCGCATGCTCTCGATCTCGCCCTGGCACGGCGTCACCACGACGGTGATCGGCAATTGCGGCTTCGGCGTCGCGCCGACGCGCGCGGCGCACCGCAAGCTGATCCTGCAGACCCTCGAGAAGGTCGAGGGCATGAGCCTCGACGCGCTGCAGGCCGGGCTGGGCGACGATTGGCCGTTCGAGACGTTCCCCGAGTATCTCGACGCGGTCGAGAAGCGCGGCGTCGCGGTCAATGTCGCGGCGTTGGTGGGTCACACCCCGCTTCGGCTCTATGTCATGGGCGAGGATGCGACGGCGCGGGCCGCGACGCCGGACGAGGTCGCGCGCATGAAGGCGCTGGTGCATGAGGCGCTCGACGCCGGCGCGATCGGCTTCGGCACCTCGAAGTCGGTGACCCATAATGGCTATGCCGGCAAGCCGGTGCCGAGCCGGCTGGCGGCGCCCGACGAAATGGACGCGATGGTGGCGGCCATGGGCGAGGCCAAGCGCGGGCTGATGCAGATCACGATCGGGCGCGACTATCCCGCCAAGGCGATGGCCGAGGCGAGCCGCCGGCATGGCGTTCCCGTCACCTGGACGGCGCTCCTCTCCTATCTCTACGGACCCGGTGGGCATCGCAAGCAGCTCGAGCTGGCGGCCGAACAGCGCCGCTCCGGCGCGATGGTGATCCCGCAGGTGAGCTGCCGGCCGCTCAATTTCGAATTCACCTTCGCCGACCCCTTCCCCTTCGAGGTGATGCCGCTCATGAATGCGCTCGCCGCCGAGGATGCGCGGATGCCGGGCGCGCGGGCGCGGGCCTATGCCGATCCGGCGTGGCGCGAGCGCTTCACGGCGGAACTGACGCCGGTGTTCCGCAACTGGTGGGACCGCACGACCATCGCCTGGGCACCCAAGACGCGCGAGCTGGAGGAGATGTCGCTCACCGAGGCGGCGCGTCGGGCGGGCAAGGATCCGGTCGATCTCGCGCTCGAACTGGCGCTGGCCGAGGGGCTGCAGGCGCGCTTCCGCATGGCCGTGCTCAATTTCGACGAAACCGAGGTGGGCGAGCTGTTGCGCGATCCGCATACGGTGATCGCGCTCTCCGACGCGGGCGCGCATGCGAGCCAGCTATGCGACGCCTGCTACTCGACCTATCTGCTGCAGCGCTGGGTACGCGAGAAGAAGCTCTTCTCGATCGAGGAGGCCGTGCACAACCTGACGCAACGGCCGGCCGAGATGTTCGGCATCACCGATCGCGGCTTGCTGGCCGAGGGGCGGCCGGCCGATATCGTGCTGTTCGATCCCGAGACCGTCGGGCCGGGGCCGCTCAAGCGCGTCCACGACCTGCCGGCCGGCGCGGATCGGCTGGTGGCCGAGGCGCATGGCATCGCGGCGGTGATCGTGAACGGCAAGCTGGTCCGCCAGGGTGGGTTGGACGTCGCCGACGGCGGCGCGCTCCCCGGCCGCGTCCTGCGCGGCGGCCGCGCGCGGTAGCAGCCGACGGGTCCCAGCTGTCGGGTGCCCTCTCCTGTCCTCCTGAGCGCCCCCTCCTGTCGTCCTGAGCGCAGCGAAGGACCTTTCCGGTCGACCGCGTCCGCCCAGTTGACAGGAGAGAGGGCCGGGGCGAAGCACCTGACAGACAACAAGGGGAGACCGTCATGATCCATGTCCTCGCCATCATCACCACCAAGCCGGGCAAGCGCGCCGAAGTGCTAGGGCATTTCAACGCCAATGTGCCGGCGGTGCGGGCCGAGAAGGGCTGCATCGAGTATGGCGCGGCGACCGACGCCGAGGGCATGGGCGGCTTCCAGACCAAGTTCGGGCCCGACACGTTCGTGGTGGTCGAGAAGTGGGAGAGCACCGACGCGCTCAAGGCCCATGCCGTGGCGCCGCACATGGCGGCCTATGCCGGCAAGGTGAAGGAGCTGCTGGCGGGCCGCGTCATCCACGTGCTATCGCCGGCGTAAGGGCCCGACCGATGGACGCCGACGCCGGCCGCGACTTCGCCGAGTTCGGCGTGGTGTGCCGGCGGGCGGCGTTCGACGCCGCGTGGGTCGAGCGCCTGCGCGGCGCGGTGGAGCGCGATCTCGCCGACCCCGGGCCGCACGCCACCAACTTCGCCGAGGGCAGCAGCGCGGGCCGCTTCTTCGGCGACATGTTCATGTGGCAGCGGGATCGCGATTTCCGGGCGGCGGCGCTCGAGTCGCCCGCCGCGCGGATCGCGGCCGAGACCATGGGCGCCGACGCGGTCGATTTCTTCTACGACCAGCTCTTCGTGAAGGAACCGGGGACCGCCCATCCCACGCCCTGGCATCAGGACCAGCCCTATTGGCCGGTGCGCGGCCTGCAGGTGGCCACGGTGTGGATCGCACTCGATCCGGTGGACCGGGAGAACGGCGCGGTCGAGTTCGTTGCCGGCTCGCACCGCTGGGGCACCAACTTCCGGCCGACCCCGTTCAAGCGCGACCACGCGGCGAAGTTCACCGACAGTCCCTTGCCGGTCGTGCCCGACATCGATGCCAGGCGCGGCGACTACGATATCCGCTCGTGGGACATGGCGCCGGGCGATTGTCTTGTGTTCCACGGCCTGATCCTGCACGGCGCGCCGGGCAACGCGACCGCAGGCCGTCGCCGGCGCGGCCTGTCGCTGCGCTACACCGGACCCGACGCGCGCTACGATCCCCGCCCCGGCACCTTCCAGTTCCCCCATACGCCCGACCTCGCGCCGGGCGCGCCAATGCGCTGCGCGCTGTTTCCGCGGGCTTGGTCGAAGCTCTAATCCTCGCGGCCAGCGACGCGCCTGCCGCCGTTGCGCCGCCGCGGAACGGCGCGTAGGCTTCCCACAAGGGCGTACTCAAGCGCCCATCGGGAGGATCCATGAAGCGCATGCTCGTCGCGGCCGCCGCCGCGCTCGCCCTCGTGCCAATTGGCGCCGCGGCGCAAACCGTACAGGGCCCCAAGGTTTCGTGGAAGATCGGCGCCTGGGGCAAGCCGCGCGCGGTGACCGAAGGCATCGAACTGCTGGCGCGCCACGTGAAGGAGCGTACCGGCGGCAACTTCACGATCACCATCGGCTACGGGACGTTGGGCGGCGAGAAGGAGCTGCTCGACATCCTGAGTCGGGGCGCGCTTGAGATGACGATGATCTGTTCGTCGTATCACCCCGACAAGCAACCGGCCTACACCGTGCTCGACCTGCCCTTCCTGCCGCTGCCCGATCCGGCGACCCAGTGGCGGGTCCACGACGCGATCCACAAGCACCCCTTCATCGTGAAGGAGTTCGAGAAGTGGAACGCCTCGCTCTATGTCAGCAGCCTCCTGCCGCAATACGAGTTCGTCGGCCGCTCCTCGCCCCCGCCGCGCAAGCTCGCCGACTGGAAGGGCCTGCGCGTGCGGGCGATCGGCGGCATCGGCGAGGCGATGCGCAATCTCGGCGCGGTGCCCACCTCGGTCCCCGCGAGCGAGGTCTATACGCTGATGGAACGCGGCACGGTGGACGCGGTCTCCTTCCCGTCGACCTACGCGCACCAGTCCAACAAGACCCACGAGATCGGCAAGTGGTACACGGCCAATCTCTCCCCCGGCACCCAGGCCTGCCCGGCGCTGATCAACCGCGACCATTGGGCCAAGCTGCCGGACCAGTACAAGGCGCTGTTCGACGAGGCCAAGCCGAAGATTTTCGAGGCGCTGGCCGCCGCCTACAAGAAGGCCGATGACACCAACATCCCGCTGTTTCGGCGGCGCCTTGAGTTCGTCACCTACTCCGAGGCCGACCTCGCCGAGTTCCGCAAGGCCGGCGCTCAGCCGGTGTGGGACGCCTGGGTGAAGGAGCGCGCCGCGCAGGGCATCCCGGCGAAGGAGCTGCTCGACCTGATCCTCAAGACTGCCGCGTCAGGCGGCAAGTCCTGAGCGCGGGCCCGGCGGTGGCCGGTCACGGCGCCGCGGCGGACGACAAGAAGCCGCCGCGCGACGCCCATCCCCTGCTCCGGGCCGACTGGCACTGGGGCCGACTCGAGGGGGCGCTGAACCTGATCGCGGCGGTGTCGATCTTCGCGATCATGGTGCTGGGCGTGCTGCAGATCGCCTCGCGCGTCGGCAGCGCCGGTGCGCGGGAGCTGTGGCCGGAATTTCCGCCGATCGCCATCCACGGCTATATCGACTGGATCGAGTTCGTGGCGGTGCTCTACGCGCTGCTCGGCATCGCCTATTGCCAGCGGCTGGGCGGCCATATCCGCATGGAGATCGTGCTGGCCTCGATCCGGGGTCGCGCGCGCTGGCTGCTCGAGTTGCTCGGGATCGCGCTCGCACTCGCAATCACGCTGTTGCTGGTGCACGCCACCTTCGAGAATTTCCTGCGCGCCTGGATCAACGGCGATTCCTCGATGGATATCCGCCTGCCGCAATGGCCCTCCAAGCTGGTGGTTCCGGTGGCCTTGGCGGTGCTGGCCGTGCGGCTCGCGCTGCAGCTCTGGGGCTACGCGCGCCTAGTGCTCTGGCCCACCGCGCTGCCCATGGCGGTCCCTCTGGTCGTGACTGCCGACGAGGCGGCACGACAGGAGATTGCCGAGACCGAGATGCGCGAGCGGCGAGGCTGACATGGAACCAGTGACCGTCGGCCTGATCGGAACCGCGCTCATGGTCCTGCTGGCCATGATCGGCGTGCGCATCGCCTACGCCGCGGCCCTGGTCGGCACGGTGGGGCTGGTGATCCTGACCGGCGACGTCGCCTCGGGCCTCACCGCCGCCGGCACCGTGCCCTACGCCAAGTCGGTCAACTACACGCTGTCGGTGCTGCCGATGTTCGTGCTGATCGGCTACCTCGCCTATCACGCGGGCATGACGACCACGAGCTTCGAGGCGGCCAAGCGCTGGCTGGGCTGGCTGCCGGGCGGCATGGCCGTCGCCACCATCGTGGCGGTGGCGGCCTTCTCGGCGGTATCGGGCGCGAGCACCGCGGCGGCGGCCGTGTTCGCGCGCGTCGCGATCCCGGAAATGCTGAAAGTCGGCTACCACCGCCGCCTCGCGGCCGGCGTCGTGGCGGCGGGCTCGACGCTCGACTCGCTGATCCCACCGTCGGCGCTGCTGGTGATCTACGCCATCATCGTCGAGCAGTCGGTCGGCAAGCTCCTGCTCGCGGGTTTCGTGCCCGGCATCATCTCGGCCATCGTCTACAGCGCTATCGTCGTGATGCGCTGCCGCATGAACCCCGAGCTCGGGCCGCCGATCCGCGGCTACAGCTGGCGCCAGCGCTTCGAATCGCTGCCCGGCACCGCGCCGATCTGGATCGTGATCGGCCTCATCTTCACCGCCATGCTGTTCGGCTGGGCGACGCCGACCGAGGCCGGCGCGCTCGGCGCCTTCTCGACGCTCCTCTTCGCCTGGCGCAACCGAATGACCGGCCAGGAGTTCAAGTCGGCGTTGCTCGATACGGCACGGCTCACGGTGATGATTTTCACCATCGTCTGGGGCGTTCTGATCTTCGTGCGCTTCCTCGGGTTTGCGCGCCTGCCCGACGCGATCTCGGCGTGGGTGTCGGGGCTCGACGTCTCGCCGCTGGTCGTACTGCTGCTGATCTACCTGATCTATTTCGTGCTCGGCATGTTCATGGACGCGATCGGCATGATGCTGCTGACGTTGCCCATCGTGTATCCGATCGTGACCGATCTCGGCTACGACCCGATCTGGTTCGGCATCATCGTGGTGAAACTCTGCGGCATCGGGCTCCTGACGCCGCCGGTTGGCCTGTGCGCCTTCGTGGTGAACGGCGTGCGACCCGACATTCCGGTGGGCGAGGTGTTTCGCGGCATCGTGCCCTTCGTGGTGGCCGACCTGGTGACGCTCGCCATCCTGACGGCCTGGCCCGAACTCGTGACCTTCATCGTCGACTGACGGGGCCGGCCGATGTCCCGCACTGCCGAACGCCCGGGCGAGGAGCTGGACATCGAGCAGGGGTCGCCCGAGTGGCTCGACCTCAGGATGCGGCTCCGCATGGCAAGCGAGACGCCGGCAGTCCTCGGGATATCGCCCTACCAAACCGCCGACTCCGTCCGGAGGGCGAAGCGCGGACTGCGCGGCTCCGTGACACCAGCGATGCGCAAGGGATCGGAACAGGAACCGCTCGCCCGCGCCGCCTACGCGAAACGCTTCGGTTCGATGAGGCCGGCGTTCTACGTGGCCGGCGACTACGGCTGCAGTCTCGATGGCATCGATGGCGAGCGCGCGACCATCCTCGAGATCAAGACCCCTTACCGCGGGCGCGATAGCGACCGCTGGCGCATGGCAGAGCGCGGTCGCGTCGCGGCACACGACCAGGCCCAGATCCAGCACCAGCTGATGGTTTGCGGCGCGGCCATCGCGCATCTCTGGGTCTGGGACGCCGACAGCCGGCGCGGCACGATGGTCGAGATCAAGCCCGATCCGCAATACTGGACCCGGATCCGCGGCGCATGGGACGCGTTCTGGCCGACGCTGTCGCAGGAACCCCGCGTCAGTCCTCGCGGCCCGCGGAGCGCCTGATGTCGCGGCGGCGGGCGGCCGCGGTGCGCAGCACGACCTCGATACCGCGCACGATATCGTCGACGGCGAGCGAAGGAACGCCGCCCAGCCGCGCCGCCTGCTCAGGGGCGTAGGGCACGTGCAGGAAGCCCGCGCGAAAGCCGCCCGCTTCGGCGAGACGGGCCGACACGTAGAGCAGATGATTGCAGACGAAGGTGCCGGCGGTGTTGGACACCGCAGCCGGCAAGCCGGCCTCCTTCATCGCGGCAACGCACGCCTTGATCGGCAAGGTCGCAAAGCGGGCGGCCGGGCCCCGGCGTTCGATCGCCCGGTCGATCGGCCGCGCGCCGTCATTGTCGGGAATGCGGGCATCCTGGACGTTGATGCCGACGCGCTCCAGACAGAGCTCGGCGCGGCCGCCCGCCTGGCCCACGCCCAGCAGCAGGTCCGGCTGGGCGCGGCGCACCAGCCGCGCGAGCGCCGGCCCACTTCGGGCGAAGGAACAGGGCAGCTGCGCGCGCGTGATCCAGATCGCGCCGAGCCGCGCCGGCAATCGCCGGACGGCCTCCCAGGCGGGATTGATCTCCTCGCCACCGAACGGCTCGAAGCCCGTGACCAGCGCCTTCACGCGTTTCCCCTGCAACGAAAAGGGGCGGCCCTGAGGCCGCCCCGATCGTCGATGGACCGTCGCCGACTCACTTGCTCGCGGCGTCGACGGCACGGCGGGCCATCACGCCCACCAGATGGGCGCGATACTCGGCGCTGCCGTGGATGTCGCTATTGAGCCCGTCGGTTGGGACCTTGATGTCCTTGATCGCCGCCGAGGAGAAGTTCTTGGCGAGCGCATCCTCCATCGCCTTCACCCGGAAGACGCCGGGGCCTGCGCCGGTGACGGCGACACGCACGCCGCCCGCCGTCTTGGCCACGAAGACGCCGACCATGGCGTAGCGCGAGGCCGGGTTGGGGAACTTCACGTAGGCCGCCTTCTCGGGCTTGGGAAAGCTGATCGAGGTGATGAGCTCGCCCTCGCCCAGCGCGGTCTCGAACAGGCCCTTGAAGAACTGGTCGGCCGCGATCTTGCGGGTCGTGGTGTTGATCGTGGCGCCGAGCGCCAGCACGGCGGCGGGGTAGTCGGCCGCCGGATCGTTGTTGGCGACCGAACCGCCGATGGTGCCGCGATTGCGGACCTGCGGATCGCCGATATGCCCCGCGAGCGAGGCGAGCGCGGGAATGGTCGACTTGACCTCGGTCGAGGTCGCGACCGCGCCGTGGCGGGTCATCGCCCCGATGGTGAGACCGCCGCCCTCGGCCTTGATGCCGGCGAGATCCTTGGCGCCGGCCAGATCGACGACGTCGGAGGGCCGTGCGAGACGCTGCTTCAGCGTCGGGATCAGGGTCATGCCGCCGGCCATGGCGCGGCCTTCGGACTTGCCCTTCAGGAGGGCGGTGGCGTCGGCCGCCGACTTGGCGCGGTGATAGGCGAAATCGTACATCTTGAACTCCTCCCGATTACTCGGCGGCCTTGCGTTGGGCGCCCTGGATGGTTTGCCACACGGCGAGCGGCGTCGCCGGCATCGGAACGTCGCGCACGCCGAGCGGACCCAGCGCGTCGCGTACCGCGTTCATCACGGCGGCGGGTGCGGCGATCGCCCCCGCCTCGCCGCAGCCCTTGACCCCCAGCGGATTGTGCGGGCAGGGCGTGACCTTGTAGCCGACCTTGAAGGACGGCACGTCGTCGGCGCGCGGCATGGTGTAGTCCATGAACGAGCCGGAGATGAGCTGGCCGCTCGACTTGTCGTAGACCGCGTTCTCAAGCAGCGCCTGGCCGACACCCTGGACGATGCCGCCATGGACCTGGCCTTCGACGATCATCGGATTGATGATGTTGCCGAAATCGTCGATGGCGGTGAAGCTCACGATCTCCGTGGTGCCCGTCTCGGGGTCGATCTCGACCTCGCAGACCTGGGTGCCGGCCGGATAGACGAAGTTCGCCGGATCGTAGAAGGCGTTCTCGTCCATCCCGGGCTCGACCTCGGTGATCGGGTAGTTGTGCGGCACGTAGGCCGCGAACACGACCTGACCCAGCGGCACGGCCTTGTCGGTGCCGGCGACCTTGAAGGTGCCGTTTTCGAAGGCGATGTCGGCGACCGAGGCCTCGAGCAGATGGGCCGCGATCTTCTTGCCCTTGGCGATGATCTTGTCCGCCGCCTTCATGATGGCCGAGCCGCCAACCGCGAGCGAGCGTGAGCCGTAGCTGCCCATGCCGAAGGGCGTGGTCGCGGTATCGCCGTGGACGACCTCGATCTGCTCCAGCGGCACGCCGAGCTTGTCGGACACGATCTGGGCGAAGGTGGTCTCATGGCCCTGGCCGTGGCTGTGCGAGCCGGTGAGGACCTGCACATTGCCGGTCGGGTTGAAGCGGATCTGCGCCGCCTCCCACTGGCCGACACCGCCGCCCAGCTGGCCGATCACCTGTGACGGTGCCAGCCCGCAGGCCTCGATGTAGGACGAGAAGCCGATGCCGCGCAGCTTGCCGCGCGACTTCGCCTCGGCCCGCCGGCCCTCGAAGCCCTTGTAGTCGGAGACCTTGGTCGCCTCGTCGATGATCGGCGGGTAGTTGCCCGAATCGTACTGCAGGGCGACCGGCGTCTGGTAGGGGAAGGCGGTCGAGGGGATGAAGTTCCGCCGGCGCAGCTCGGCCGGGTCGATCTTCAGCTCCGCCGCGGCCTTGCTCACGATGCTCTCGATCACGAAGGTCGCCTCGGGCCGGCCCGCGCCGCGATAGGCGTCGACCGGCGCGGTGTGGGTGAATGCGGCCTTCACGTTGGCGTAGATGAGGGGCGTCGTGTACTGGCCCGCCAGCAGCGTGGCGTAGAGGTAGGTCGGCACCGCCGTCGAGAAGGTCGAGAGGTACGAGCCCATGTTGGCGATCGTCTCGACCTTGAGGGCGAGGAACTTGCCGTCCTTGTCCAGCGCGAGCTCGGCATGGGTCACGTGATCGCGGCCATGCGCGTCGGTCTGGAACGACTCGTTGCGTTCAGCGGTCCACTTGATCGGCCGGCCGACGCGGGGCGCGGCCCAGACGACTAGCGTTTCGTCGGCATAGCAGAAGATCTTGCTGCCGAAGCCGCCACCCACGTCCGGCGCCACGACCCGGAGCTTGTGCTCGGGAATGCCGAGCACGAACGCCGACAGGATGAGCCGCAGCACATGTGGGTTCTGCGACGTCGACCAGAGCGTGTACTGCCCGGTCCCGGCGTCGTAGTCGGCCGCCGCCGCCCGCGGCTCCATCGCGTTGGGGATCAGTCGGTTGTTCACCAGATCGAGCTTGGTGACATGGGCGGCCTTGGCGAAGGCGGCTTCGACATCGGCCTTCACGCCGATTTCCCAGTCGTAGCAGAGATTGCCCGGCGCCTCGGGATGAACCTGGGCCGCGCCCTTGTCGAGCGCGCGGGCGAGATCGACGCACGCCGGCTGGACCTGGTAGTCGACCTTGATCGCCTCGGCGGCATCGCGCGCCTGCGACGCGGTTTCCGCGACCACCATGGCGACCGTGTCACCGACATAGCGCACCGTGTCGATCGCGATCGGCGGATGGCCCGGCGCCTTGTGCGGGTTGCCGTCCTTGTCCTTGACGACCCAGCCGCAGATCAGGCTGCCGACCTTGGCCTCGGCGGTATCCTTGCCGGTGAAGATACGCACGACGCCCGGCATCGCCGCCGCGGCAGCGGTGTCGATCGAGCGGATCTTGGCGTGGGCATGCGGCGAGCGCAGGAAGTAGGCGTAGGTCGGGCGGGCAAGCGCTAGATCATCGACATAGCGCCCGCGGCCGGTCAGGAACCGCTGGTCCTCGGTGCGCTTGACCCGGGCACCGATCCCGGTGGGGGCGGCGGTCAATTATACCCCCGCCGCTTTCATCGCCGGCGCTGCGGCGAGGATCGCTTTCACGATATTGTGGTAGCCGGTGCAGCGGCAGAGATTGCCCTCGAGCTCGCGGCGCACCGTGGCCTCGTCGAGCTGGTAGTTGTGGCGCTTCACCATGTCGACGGCGCTCATCACCATGCCGGGGGTGCAGAAGCCGCACTGCAGCGCGTGATTGTCACGGAACGCCTCCTGCATCGGGTGCAGCTTGTCGGCGCTGGGGGCCAGCCCCTCGATGGTCATGACCTTGGCGCCCTCGGCCTGGACCGCGAGCATGGTGCACGACTTCACCGACTGGCCATCGACATGGACCACACAGGCGCCGCACTGGCTGGTGTCGCAGCCGACATGGGTGCCGGTCATGCTAAGGTTCTCGCGCAGGAACTGGACGAGCAACGTGCGCGCCTCGACCTTGCCGGACACCGCCTTGCCGTTGACGGTCATGGACACGGAAATGCTCATCGACTCTCTCCCTCGGGAAACTTGTTGGAGCGCGACCACCGGACCAGTGTCGCCGCACATCGGGCCGGACTGTCGCAAGTCGCGGACCGGCCGGTCAAGCGCTTTGCGCCCCGCCGCCCGGAACACAATAGAAAAGGGCCGCGGTCTCCCGCGGCCCTTCCCGGAGGCTCCGGAGAACCCGGAGAGGTTACTGGCGAGTACCGCGGGTCTGCTGGAACTCGCGCCGCCCCGCCTGCATCAGGTCGAACAGCTCAACCGACTTGCCCGGCATCGCCTGCACGAGCTCCATCTGCCTGGGCTCGACGAGCTTGCGGTAGCCATCGCGCTGGGCTTGAGTGAGCTCGACATAGGTGCCGCCACCGGCACGGAACTCCTTCACCTTCTGCGCGATCTCATCGGCCACCGCCTTGCGCTGGTCGGCGATCGGGATCATCGCGGCGCGCAGCGCCTTCTGCTGGTCGGCCGTGAGCTTGCCCCAGGCCGCCTTGTTCACCACGACCATCGACGGGTGATGCAGGTGGTTCACGGTGTAGTAGAACGGCGTCGACTCACGGGCCGGCGTCGTCACGTAGTACGGGAACGGCAGGTCGGCGGCGACCACCAGGTTCTGCTGAAGGCCCGGGAACAGCTCCGACAGCGGCATCTGCACACCGTTGGCGCCCAGCGCCTGCCAGAACATGCGCGACGCCGGGGTCGGCGCGACGCGGGCCTTGAGCCCCTTCAGCGCCTCGGGCGACGGGCAGGCCTGCTTGCAAATTACGCCGTTCCAGCCAACCTCGCCCATGCCCAGGCCAACAAGGCCCTTGGCGTCGAGCAGTCGCTCGACATATTTCCACACCGTGCCGTCGAGCACGAAGTCGCGCTCGGCCTCGGAGGCCCAGAGGAACGGCACGTTGACCAGCGCCAGTTCCTGCAGGCCGGCCGGCGACAGGCCGGCGAAGGAGATGCTGGCCATCTGGAGGCGGCCACGCAGCACCTGCTGGGCAAGCTCCTGCTCGCTCGCCACGAACTGGCGCTCGGACTTGAAGCCCGCGACCTTGTTGAAGTTGGCGATGTTGCCCTCAAGGATGGTCATCAGCGCGCTGCCCGGCTGGGCGGCCGAGCCGACCTTCCACGTCTCCTGCGCAAACGCCGGTGCGGCGATCGCCAGCGCTGCTGTCGCGGCCGCGATCTTCAGTCCCGTACGACGGATCAATCCTGACATCTTGAAGTCTCCTGTTTCGGTCCGGTGCGCGTTGTTGTGATGATTTCCGAGCGCGCCGCTCGGGTAACTGGGTGCACCTCTCCGGATTGCAAGCGCGACCCTAGTCTTTCGGCGGTTATTTTTCGTGGTCTTGGCAAACCACAGTCTTGCCCCGTGCTATCTCGTCAAGAACAGCGACACGCCGGGGAATGCGATCACCACCACCAGCCAGACGAGCATTATCGCAACGAACGGGAGGGCGGCTTTGACGATGGTGCCGAAATTCTCCTTGAAGGCGGCCATAGCGACGATGAGGTTCAACCCGACCGGCGGCGTGAGATAGCCGATCTCAAGGTTGGCATTCATGATGATGCCGAAATGGACCGGGTCGTAACCGACTGAGGTCGCGAGCGGCAGCAGCAGCGGTGAGAACACGATGATCGCCGAGCCGGCGTCCATGAGACAGCCCACCACCAACAGCAGCAGGTTGATGCCCAGCATCATCAGGAACTTGTTGTCGAGCGCGCCGGTGGCGAACTTCACCCAGCTTTCGGCAATGCCCTCATAGTCGAGGATCGTGTTGAGGCTGGCGGCGAAAGCGAGCAACGGCAGGAGCGTTCCCAGCAATTGCACCGTCTCGAACAGCACCGCGCCGTAGTCCTTCAGCTTCAGCTCGCGATGGATGAACGTCTCGACGATCACCGCATAGAGCACGGACACGGCTGCCGCCTCGGTGGGCGAGAAGTAGCCCGAGTAGATGCCGCCCAGCAGGATGACCGGCAGCAACAGCGCCCAGATGCCGCGCCGGAACGCCGTACCGAGAGCGGAAAAGCTCCACGCCCGCGTCGCCATCCGGCGATTGACCGCGTAGGAGTAGATCGCGAACACGGCGACCAGAAGGAAGCCAGGACCGATGCCGGCCTTGAAGAGGTCGGTGATCGACACCTCGGTCATGACGCCGAACAGGATCAGCGGGATCGACGGCGGGATCATAATGCCGAGCGTGCCGGCCGACATGATGATGCCCAGCGCGAACGGCTTGTTGTAGCCCGCCTGGATCATCGCGGGATACATGATGGCGCCGATCGCCAGCATGGTGACGATCGAGGAGCCCGAGATCGCCGCGAAGATACCGCAGGCGAGAACCGCCGCCACCCCCAACCCGCCCGGGATCGGTGCGGTCAGCTCGACCATGACGTCGATCAGGCGGCGCGCGATGGCGCCCCGGGTCATGATGGCGCCGGCCACGATGAACATCGGGATCGACAGCAAGACCTCTCGGTTCACGACGAACCAGATATCCTGGATCAGGAATTCGACAGAACTGTTGGTCTTGGGCGTGAAGAAGACGTGGGCGTAGGCGGCGATCACCGCCAGGATCAGGACCACCGGCTGGCGCAGCGCCAGCATGCCAGCCACGATGACGACGAAGATGATCACCGACTTGCCGGGCAGCCAGCCCATCACGGCGAGCAGGGCGGCAAGTACCGCGAGCGAGCCGATCGCCGAGGACAGTGGCGAGAGGCGACGGAGAGCGGCGTCCATTACTCGTGCTCCTTCTCGGCGGGCCGGATCGCCGGGAAGGCGAAGAAGAGCGCGTACCGCAGCGCGCTGATGGCAAAAAGATAGGGCACGGCGATCTGGATCGGCCACACGGGGATCTCGAGCACCATGTCGGTCTCATTGAGCTGGATCGAGCTCTCGAGGAACTCCGCGGCATAGACGGCGAAGAACGCGCAGATGGCGCAGGAGATGAGGCTTCCAATTCGCGCCATCGCCGGATGCCAGGCCGTTGGGAAGAGTTTGTCGACCGCCTGGACGCGCAGATGCCCGCCGGTCTGCACGACCACCGCGAAGCCCAACAGACCCGCGACTGCAGTGCAGAACACCGCGAACTTCTGGGCTCCATAGAGGCCGCTGCCAATGATCTCGCGCGCCACCACGTCCGCAATCAGCGCGGTCGCCACGAGCAGAAACGCCCCGCAGGTGACGACAACCTCGATCTTGAAAACACCCTCAACGAAACGCCGTGCCGCCGTTTCCAGGCGGGTTCCCGCGATCGCTGCTTCCATCTTCCGGCGTTCCCCTACTTTCAGTGGGGAGCCACATGGGGCCCGCATGCGCCCGCGTCAACGCTGCAATGCCCGAAATCGGAACATCGTCGGAAAAAAGCGCGATTCACACAACGCCGCTGAAAAAGCGGCACGGTTGGGCGGCGTTCTACGTCAGCGCGCTGTGAAATAGACGATCAGAAGCAGCGCCGCGCCCGCGCCAATGATCATCCAGTGATTGAAGCCGGTCTGTGCCGAGGCGGGTGCCGGCGCCGGTGTCGCCGCGGCCGGGACGGCGGCGGGTGGCGGGCCGCCTACTCTCTCGGCGAATTTCTGGAAGAACTCATCGGCCAGCTTCTTCGCGGTGCCGTCGATCAGGCGCGCGCCGACCTGGGCGATCTTGCCGCCCACCTGGGCATCGACGTTGTAGTTCAGCAGCGTGTCGGCACCGTCCTGCCGGAGGTTCACGACCGCACCGCCCTTGGCGAAGCCGGCGGCTCCCCCCTGCCCTTCGCCCGAAATGCGATAGCCGTTGGGCGGATCGAGATCGGAGAGCGTCACCTTGCCCCCGAATGCCGCGCTCACCGGGCCGATCCGGAGACGCACCTTGGCGGTCATCTCCGTGTCGGAAAGCTTCTCCAGCGACTCGCAGCCCGGAATGCAGACCTTCAACACTTCGGCATCGTTCAGCGCGGCCCACACGGCCTCGCGGCTGGCGGCGATGCGATACTCGCCCTTGATTTCCATCACTCTCTCCCGCGCTTGAGGTGTTTTCCGCTTAGATGGAACCGCTCATGCGGTTCCACCTGCACAGAAACGCGCCGTTCGCCATGCGTCGCTCGTCGGCTTTCCGATCCAGCTCACTCCAGCCGGATCGGAAAGACTCTGGGCGCTACCACTTGCTGGTATAGGAGTCCGGTGGCGGTTCGGCCAGAGGCTCGCGCAGCGACACATAGACGGTCGCGAAATAGGGTACCGCCATCAACAGGCCCATAAACGCGAACCAATTGGCCTGCGCGTTCCAGAACAGCGCGCGGATCACCCATCGGCCGCCATCCCGGGCAACGAAGCCGCCCGCCCCGCCATCGTGAAGCTTGATGGCGCCCTCTGTCACCACGAGCACGATGGCCCAGAACACGAGCAAGCCGCCCAGGACCAGCTCGGGCAGCACCGGCCGGACACGGCTCAGCGTCCGGTCCATGCGCACATATCCTCGGCTGCCATCGAAGCCCAACAGCCGCCCGAAGGACAGCGCCTTGGGGATGCGATCGACTCGCGGTACCTGCTCCTTGCGCACGATGGTGATCGTCTTCCAGGCCATCAGCACGATCGACGGCAGCACGAAGCTCCACATCGGGAAGTCGCGATATCGTCCGTCGATCGCGATCTGGCGGAACCAGTCGCCGATGCGAATGACGCCGCCATACCAGTCGAGACTGATGACCACGAGATAGAAGATGCAGAGCAGGCTCAGCGCCACGTAGAGGAGCTGCGCAAGAAGATCGGTGCGCGACCAGATGCGCCCCCGCGGCAACAGCCGCCATGCTTTCCACGACTCGCGGACCCGCGCGCCATAAAGTGAGGGATCGGCCATCTTGCCGGTCAAGCTGTCGCCGATGCCGCGCAACAGCGCATAGCCGAACAGCGCGAGCAGAACCGCCCAGAAGGCGACCCCGACAATGCGTTCGACGTAGAAGGCGCGTGTGTAGTCGACCCAGACCGCCTGGACCCAGACCGTGGCCACGACCTGCGCGAACACCGCGAAGATCGCCACCGCCTTGGCGCGCGGCGTCCGGCGCAGGCTCGCGAAGGCGAGGACCGCGAGCCCCCCAAGGATCGTGGAGACCGCGAACAGCGTGCGCCAGGCCGGCTCCGCCACGACCGGCCTGCCGAGTTCGAACTTGGCGGCGCGCCGGGCGTCGAGAAGGCCCCAGGCGGCGCCCACGGTGCCCTCCTGGCGCGACTTCCAATACTGGTCGAAGGCCTCGATCACGTTGTACTCGAAGCCCTCGCGAGCGGCGATGGACCGGAACAGCGAGAAGTACCGCACCTGCTCGACCCGGCCGGGACGGGCGTCGGCGCGCATGCGACCATCGCTCGGCCAGCCGGTTTCGCCGATCACGATGCGCTTGCCGGGAAACCGCGCCTGAACCTTGCGGTAGATGTCGACGATGTGCTTTTCGATCACGAGCGCGCCGTCGGGCGCGCGACGGTCCAGCCCGATCGGCTCATCTTCCCAATACGGCAAGATGTGGATGGTGATGATGTCGACCTCGTCGGCGAGGCCGGGATTGCGCATCCAGAATTCCCAGACATCGGCATAGGTGACCGGTTGACGGACACGCTGCTTCACTTGCCGGATGTAGCCGCGCAGTTGCGCCGCTGTCAGATCCTTGCGCAGCAGCACCTCGTTCCCGACGATCACCCGCTCGACCGTGTCGGCGTAACGGTTGGCGTGGTCGATCAAGAGATTGATCTGCTCGAGGTTTTCCTTGTCGTTGTCGTTCAGCCACGCGCCGTGCCAGACCTTCAGCCCGTACTTGCCAGCGAGCCGCGGCACGGCCTCGAGATTTTCACCCGCTGAGTAGGTCCGCACCGCCTTCACCCGGCCCTGAAGGCGCTTGAGGTCCTCCTCGATCTGGTCAGGGCGCGGAAAGACCCGGGTGAGCGGGCTCTGCCCCGGTCGATAGGGCGCGAAGGAGACACTCTGCAGAGGCGCGTCGTTCCAGCCGGCGATCTCGACCGGCCGATTGGGCCACCACCACCACAGGAGATTGAGCGCCGCCACGACCGTGAAGGCCAGAAGCGCGAGAGCCGCACGCATCGGATGGTTCTAGCAGGAACCCCCCGCCGGACCAGCCCCCGCTCCGGGCTTGTCCCCAGCCCCGGCGCATGATCGCCGGGTGGTGAGGATCATCGTTTCGTCAGCCCATCGCCCAGGCTCTCCTGCTTGGGCGGAGGCGCTTGCGTGCCTCAGGTACGCAAGGTCAGGCCGCCATCGACCACCAGCTCATGCCCGGTGATGAAATCAGCGTCGTCGCTCGCAAGCATCAGCGCGCCGCGCGCGATGTCGATCGGCTGCCCGAGACGGCGCAGCGCCGCCTTCTTCTCCCAGACCGCGCGGATCTCGGGATCATCGAAGCCGTTGCGCGTCATCCCGGTGTAGATCGCGCCCGGGCAGATGTAGTTCGCCGTGATGCCGAACTTGCCCAGCTCCAGCGCCAGGGTCCGCGTCAGGCCGCCGACGCCGGCCTTGGAGGCGCAGTAGGCCGACAGCCCGAAGTCGGTGTCGAAGGCCATGACCGAGGCGGTGTTCACGATCCGCCCGCGGCCCGTGACGCGTGCCCGTTCCTTCAGCGCGGGGATGGCCGCCCGGCTGATGCGGAACACCGCGCGCACATTGACGTTGTTCACCCGATCCCAATGCTCGTCGGTCATTTCCTCGGCGAACGCGCGGCCGCTTACGCCCGCGTTGTTGAAGACGATGTCCAGATGGCCGAAGCGCTCCAGCGCGGCCGCGACGATCTTCGCCGGCGCGTCGTCGCCGGTGATGTCGATGCCGAGCGGCACGATCGCCGGAACGCCCTGGTTGGCGGTCGCGATCGCGCTCTCGGGTCGATCGACCGCGAGGACCTGCGCGCCCTCCTCGGCGAACAGCCGGGCCGAGGCCTGCCCGATGCCCGAGGCCGCGCCGGTGACGATCGCGACCTTGCCGGCGAGACGGGCGCTCATGACATGGTCATGACGACCTTGCCGGTCGCCTGCCGCGAGAGAAGCGCATTCATCGCCTGGGCGGCGTCCTTGAGCGGGAAGCGCATGGAGATATGCGGCTTCAGCTTGCCCGCCGCGTACCAGGCCAGCATCTCGTCGAAGTTCCGGCGCGCTTCGGCGGGCTCGCGGCCGCGCCACGCGCCATAGAAGACACCGCGCAAATCGCAGCTCTTCAGCAGCGCGAGGTTGGCCGGCATCGACGGAATGCGACCCGATGCGAAGCCGATCACCAGGAGACGGCCGTACCAGGCGATGCAGCGTACCGACTCGTCGAAAGCGTCGCCGCCCACGGCGTCGTAGATCACGTCCGCGCCGGCGCCACCGGTGAGGTCCTTCACCTTGTCGCGCATCTTGTCGGTGGCGTAGTTCACGAACATCGTGGCGCCGTACTTGCGGCAGATCTCCATCTTGGCATCGGACCCGACGGCGGCGATCACCTTGGCGCCCATCAGCGCGCCGAGTTCGACAGCGGTGAGGCCGACGCCGCCCGACGCGCCGGTCACCAGCAGCGTCTCGCCCTTCTTGAGGTCGCCGCGCTGCTTCAGCGCGTAGTACGAGGTGCCGTACGTCATGGTGAAGGCAGCGCCGTCCTCGTAGGACATGTTCGCCGGCATCGGCAGCAGGTTCGCCTGGTCAACCACGGCCTCGTCGGCATAGCCTCCGTGGCCGATCATGCCGATCGCGCGATCGCCCACCTTGTAGCCCTGCACACCCTCACCCAGTTCGACGATGTCGCCGGCGATCTCGTGACCCGGCGCGAAGGGGCGCTGCGGCTTGAACTGGTACTTGTCGGCGATGATCAGCGTGTCCGGGAAATTCACCCCGGCCGCCCGCGTCTTGATGCGGACCTGACCCTTGCCCACGGGCCGCGACGGCAGGTCCAACAGCTTCAGGCTCTCCGGTCCGCCCGGCGCCTCGCTCAACATCGCCCGCATCTCTCTGCCCTCCGGCGCAAAAGGTTTGTAAGGTAGCGCCTTGATACGATGCCGGTGGCGGCATCGTCCACGGCCGGGGCGCGGCGCGCCTTTCGCGGGGAGGAAAATGGCGGGTCTGTATTTCGAGGAGCTCACCGTGGGGCGCGCCTTCGAGCATCCCTGGACGCGGACCGTGACCGAAATGGACAACGTACTGTTCAGCTCGCTCACCATGAATGTGCAGCCGCTGCACCTCGACGAGGAGTTCGCGCGCGGCAGCGAGTTCGGCCAGCGCATCGTGAACAGCCTGTTCACGCTGGGCCTCACCATCGGGATCACGGTGAACGACACCACCCTCGGCACGACCATCGCCAATCTCGGCATGACCGACGTGCGATTTCCCAAGCCGGTATTTCACGGCGACACGATCCGTGTGCGAACCCGCGTGCTGGCGGCGCGCCCGAGCGGATCGCGCAAGGATTGCGGCATCGTCGAATTCGAGCATGAGGCACTGAACCAGCGCAGCGAGACGGTGGCGATCTGCAAGCGCCAGGCGCTGATGCGCAAGCGGCCGGCGGCCTGAGCGATGCGCTCGTTCCTGTTCGTGCCCGCCGACAGCGAGCGCAAGCTCGCCAAGGGCGCCGCCTCCGGTGCCGACGCGCTGATCCTCGATCTCGAGGACTCGGTGGGCGCCGAGCGCAAGCCCGTGGCGCGGCGAATGGCGCTTGAGTATCTGCGCGCCGCCGACCGCGCGGGTCCCCGGCTCTATGTGCGCGTGAACGCGCTCGACACCGGCATGACGCTGGGCGATCTGGCGACCGCGATGCAGGGCCGGCCCGATGGCATCGTGTTTCCGAAATGCGTGGGCCAGGCCGACCTCGATCTGCTCGGGCATTGGCTGTCGGCGCTCGAGGCGCGCGAGGGCATCGACGCCGGAGCGACGCGTATTCTCACTATCGCCACGGAAAGCGCCGCCGCCGTGCTGGCACTCGCGGCCGCGCCGCCGCGGCACCCGCGCCTGATCGGTCACTCCTGGGGCGGCGAGGATCTGATGGCCGATCTCGGCGCGACGGCGAAGGGCCCGCGTTCGGGCCAGTACGACGACACCTTCAAGCTCGCCCGCGCCGTCAACCTGATGGCGGCGGTGGCCGCCGGCGTCACCGCCTACGACGCGGTGTGGCCCGACATCCGCGACCTCGAGGGTCTTTGGGCCGAGGCGCTGGAGGCCAAGCGCATGGGCTATGGCGGCAAGATCGCGATCCACCCCGACCAGGTCGAGCCGATCCATCGCGTCTTCACGCCGTCGCCCGATGAGATCGCGCGCGCCCGCGCCGTCGTCGCCGCGTTCGAGGCGGCGCCGGGCGCGGGCGTCTTGTCGGTGGACGGCAAGATGCTCGACCGGCCGCACCTGATCGCCGCCCGCAAGCTGCTCGCGCGCGCGCCGACATGACGGTTCGCGGCGAGCTGTTCGAGACGCTGGAAGGCCTGTTCGCGGGTCCGGCGGACGATCGCGTGACGCTGGCTCAGCTGCTGGAGGGGCTGCGCGGCCGCTCCTACGCCTTTGCCATCGCGGTGCTCGATTTCCCCAACTGCCTACCGACAGGGATCCCCTGGCTCTCGACCATCACCGGCGTGCCGATGCTGATCCTGCTCGCGCAGTACTTCGCGGGCCGTCCCACCCCCTCGCTGCCGGAGCGTCTCGGCGGGATCGGCCTGCCGCGCGGCAAGCTGCAGCATTTTCTCGCCCGCGCGCGCGGGCCCATCCGCTGGCTCGACAACATCATGCGCCCGCGCCAGCACTGGTGGGTGACCGGCATCATGCGCCAGGCGATGCTGGTGAACTGGGTGCTGCTCACGCTCCTGCTGGCGCTGCCTATCCCGTTCGACAATCTGGTGCCGGCCTTCGCGATCCTCTTTTTCTGCTTCGCGATCCTGGAGAATGACGGCGTGATGGCGATCCTGGGCTGGATCACGACGGCGCTCACCATCGTGTGGACCGCTTTCCTGCTGATCGCCGGCCACGCCGCCATCACTCTGGCCCTCGCGGCCGCCCGCCGCGCGATCCTGGGCGAGTGACCGATCCGGTGGGCGGTTGCCGCGCCTAGACCGAGAAGCCGTAGCGCGTGAGATATCGGAAGTTGCCGGCCCGCTGCGGCTCGGCCAGCGACGCCAGCGTCGCCTCGGGCAGCGGCCAGAGCGGCGCGGCGTCGTCCGGCAGGGCCAGGAGATTCATGTCGCCGCGCGGCACCGGATCGACCGGGGCGCCGCGCGGATTGGCGGGCGTCAGATACGGCGCGAAGAAATGGAACAGCCGATAGCCCAGCGCGAGAAGCCGGCGCGCCGTCGCTTGCGTGCGCGGACCGCCATGCGCCTCGCAGAACACCGTCGGTCGGTGCTGCGCGAGCGTCGCCGCCGCGCCGTCCAGCACCTCGGCCTCGAATCCCTCGACATCGATCTTGATCAGCGTCGGCGGCGGCAGATCGAGCGAGTCGATCCGCCGGAGGGGCACGGCGGCCGTGGGCAGGTCGGTCGTGTCACGGCCGATGCCGCCGAAATTGGTGACAGCCTCAAGCGGCGGCGCGGGGAAGTCGATCGTGTCCTCGCGCTCGCCCAGCGCGGCATGCCAGGCGCTGGCGTTGGCCAGGCCGTTCATCGCGAGATTGCGCCGCAAGAGTTCGCAAAGCGCGGGCTGCGGCTCGAAGGCGTGGATACGCGCGTCGGGCAGCCGCGCGGCCAGCGGAACCGAGATCGCGCCGATGTTCGCGCCGACATCGTAGAGCGTGCCGGCGGGTCCCAACGTTTCGGCGAGAAAGTCGACCTCCGGCGCGGCGAACTCCCCCGCTCGCTGCAACGCGCGCCCGATCGGCCGGTCCCCGGCCGGAAACAGGAACACGCAATCGAAGGCGTAGGCCGCCTGTAGCGGGCGCATCGTCCCCGTCAGTAGGAGCGCGGCAGTCCGAGCACATGCTCGGACACGAAGTTAAGGATCATGTTGGTCGAGATTGGCGCCACCATGTAGAGCCGCGCCTCGCGGAACTTGCGCTCGACATCGTACTCTTCGGCAAAGCCGAAGCCGCCATGGGTCTGCACGCACATGTCCGCCGACGCCCAGGCCGCCTCAGAGGCCAGCATCTTGGAGACGTTCGCCTCGGCGCCGCAGGGCAGGCCCGCCTCGTAGAGCGTGGCGGCCTTGCGCACCATCAGGTCGGCCGCCTCGGTCTGCGACCAGCAACGCGCGATCGGGAACTGCACGCCCTGGTTCTGGCCGATCGGCCGACCGAACAGGTTGCGGCCCTTGGCGTATTCGGTCGCCTTCTCGATGAACCAGCGCGAGTCACCAATGCACTCCGATGCGATGAGGATGCGTTCGGCGTTCATGCCGCTCAGGATGTAGCGGAAGCCCTGCCCTTCCTCGCCGATCAGGCTCTCGGCCGGGATCTCCATATTGTCGAAGAACACCTCGGTCGAATTGTGGTTCATCATGGTGCGGATCGGCCGGATCGTGAGGCCACGATCCTTGACCGCGCGCATATCGACCAGGAATACCGACAGGCCCTCGGTGCGCTTTTTCACCTGATCGCGCGGCGTCGTGCGGGCGAGCAGCAACATCAGGTCGGAGTGCTCGGCGCGGCTGGTCCAGACCTTCTGGCCGTTCACGAGATAGGTGCTGTTGTTCTTCTTCACCGCCGTCGTGCGCAGTGCGAGCGTGTCGGTGCCGCTGGTGGGCTCGGTGACTCCGAAGGCCTGCAGCCGCAGATCGCCACTCGCGATCGCCGGCAGGTAATGGCGCTTCTGCTCCGCCGAACCGTGCCTCAGCACCGTACCCATCGTGTACATCTGGGCATGACAGGCAGCGCCGTTGCAGCCGGCACGCTGAACCTCCTCCAGCACCGCCGCGGCCGCGGAGATGCCGAGACCGGCGCCGCCATACTCTTCCGGGATCAGTGTCGCCAGCCAACCCGCATCGGTCAGCGCCTTCACGAACTCGGTCGGATAGCCGCGAGCCCGGTCGAGCTCGCGCCAATAGGCGCCATCGAATTTGAGGCAGAGCTGGCGGACCGCGTCGCGGATCTCGGGATGGGTGGGTGCGTAAGGATTTTCCATGGCGGCGGAACCTAGAGCCCCGTCTCGCCGCCGGCAATGCGATAAAGCTGCCGGAGCAAGGCGGCGTGTTCGTCCGCCGGCAGGCCATCGACCGTGGGTTCCCGCCGGGCGGTCACGCCGTCGATGGCGCCGGCGTCGGTCACCAGCCGGCGCACGAGCCGGAACTCACGTTCCGGATCGAGGAACGACAGCAGCGCCGCGCGCCAGTCGGGCCGCAGGACGGCCATCGCCGCGATGAGGCCATAGGCGCCCCAGTTGGAAACACCGGCGACCACCAGATGGTCGGCCGCGGTCACGCTCGCGATGTCGGTGCCGTTCGGCACGCAGCCGCCGATCAGGTCGGGCGCGAGCTTGCCCATGCCGATCTCGTTGCCGCCATCGCCCACCGCCAGCCGGACCCAGGGCGCGGCGGTGAAGAGATCGTCGAGCGCCAGGGTCCAGGACGAGACGTCAACCCCCCGCATGTTGCGCGGCTTGCCATCGCGGCTGCGCCCGCAGCGTTCGATGGAGAGTGCGTGGCTGATGCCCGCGCCGATCCAGGTGTCGATGGCGTCATCAAGGTCGACCACGACATCGACGGCGACCCGCGCCTCGCCCACGGCGGCGACCGCGACCTTCACGATCTCCGCGCAGGGCCCGTCGACGGCGATGCGCGCCGGCACGCCGCACGCGGCCAACGCGCCGGCCAACAGCGCAGCCCCCGGCGGGCCATCGGTCTCCGGACCCGGTGTCTCGCCGCGCGGCACATAGAAACCGGTGATCATGCCGACCGATGTCGCGTCCGCCAGCGCTCGCGCCGCCGCCGCGAGATCGCCGCGAGTTGCCGCGATCAGGGGCGCGGTGCCGCGGCCGACATCGCGGCAGACCAACGCCTCAATCGCGTCGAGGGCGTCGGACTCACTTCTCCTTGGCGACATAGACACCGTTCCAGTCGGCGGGTGGATCGGCCATCAGCTCGTCCAGCCGCTCGCCCATCATGGCGTAGTAGCCCTGTCGCCAGCCGGCCTCGGCCGCGACCGCTTCGCAGGCCGTGAGCGCAGCGCGCGCGTCGGCGAAGCGACCGGCACGGTAGGCGGCCAGAAAGGTCGCCTGACGTTCCAGCAACGCCACGACCGAGGACTCGGCGGCCCGGGCCGCATCACCCAACAGGCAGTGGATGCGCTCTGGCTCGGTCTTGCCCTTGACCGTGATGAGATCGAGTTCGATCGCCGCGAAGTCCGGCGCCTGCGTGCGCGTGCGATCGCCGATAATGATGCCGACGCCGTAGGTCTTGCACTGGCCTTCGACCCGCGACGCGAGGTTCACCGAGTCGCCGAGCGCCGAATAGGTGAAGCGCTGGGTCGAACCGAAATTGCCGACCGAGGCGAGCCCGGTGTTCAGGCCGACGCCGATGTTCACCGGCAGATGCGGCTTGCCCGCCGCCTCCGCCTCGGCCCGCCAGAGCTCGTTCAGACGCTCGAGATCCGCCTGCATGGCGAGTACCGTCTCGCAGGCGCGCACGGCATGTCCCTCGACCGGAAGCGGCGCATTCCAGAACGCCATGATCGCATCGCCCATGTATTTGTCGATGGTGCCGCCACGCGCCATGATCAGATCGGTCATGGGCGTGAGAAACCGGTTCATGAACCGGGTAAGTCCCTGCGGATCGCACTGCTCGGAGATCGTGGTGAAGCCGCGCACGTCGGTGAACATGGTCGTGATCTCGCGCTGCTCGCCGCCCAGCTGCAGAAGCTTGGGATTGCGCGCGAGTTGCTCGACCAGATCGGGCGAGAGATAGAGGCCAAACGCGCCGCGGATCTGGGCGCGCTCGCGTTCCGTGCGCATGAAGGTGAGCGCGGTCCCAGAGATGTAGATCGCTGCCAGAGTCGCGGGCGGATAGACCGGGTCGAACAGCAGCTGGTACTCGGAGAAGGCAATCCAAGGCACCAGCAGCGCCGTGCCGATCATGACGGATGCCACCACGACCATCCGAGCCGCAGACAGCCAGGGCAGCAGGACCACCAGCACGAGACCCAGCGCCGCCAGAAAGATGAGCTCCGCACCGTCGGCGAAGTCGGGACGGGCGAGAAAGCTCTGCGCCAGAATCTGCTCGGCAAGCTGGGCGTGGACTTCGACGCCGGGAACCGCGTCGTTCACCGGCGTATTCCGCAGGTCCTTCAGCCCGATCGCGCTGGTGCCCACGAAGACGACGTGACCTTCGAGCTTGCCGGGCGGCAGCTCCCCCTTGAGCACGCTGTATGCCGACACGAAGCGTTCCGGCACATGGCCGGTATCGTGGATGGAAACGCGCCCGAGCGCGTCGGTGCGGACCTCGATATCGCCGGTGCGGATCGCGACGATGCCGGTGCTGGCGCCGAACGAGATCTCGCCGCTCGCGCCCGACGACTTCACGAGATAGGTGCCGGCGCCCTGAGCCACACGCAACGCCTCGATGGAGAGCGCCGGATAGAGGCCTTGCTGGTCCTTCACGCGAAACAGCATCGGCACGCGACGAATCACCACGCTATGCACATCGGTGTTCACGCTACCGCCGCCCTTGGCCGCAGCCTCCAGGATGTCGATGGACTTCACGGTGCCGGCCTGGATCGGCAGGAACTGGACCGGATCGTCGCCCGCGAAAGCTACGCCGTGATGCCGTCGTGGCGGGCGCTGCCCACCTTTGAGATCGAAGCCGAAACCCATGACAACGCGACTCTGCGCGATCGCATCGGCGAAGACCTGGTCGTTGTCCTGGATTGCCGCCGCCAGACGCTGCACCGTCTCGGGGTCGGTGTAGGCCACCAGATCGCGCACCATGCGGCTGATCGAGGAGCGGTCGGGCTCGGCGAAGATGGCGTCGAAGGCAATCGCGGCCACGCCCTGTTCGGCGAGCTTGTCGACCAGCCGCGCGATGATGGTGCGCGGCCAGGGCCACTGGCCGTACTCGGCCAGCGCCGCCTCGTCGATGTCGATGATGCGGACCGGGATCTCGGGATTGAAGATTCGCGGTTTCAGGCGCTGGTAGCCGTCAAACGATTGGTCCCGCAGCCGCTCCAATTCCCCGGGATCGGCGGCGCGCACGAAGAGCGCGGCGACCAGCACGAGAAACGCCACGAGTACCGGCGCCCGCGGCGCTCCGCTGCGCCCCAACAGCCAATCCCAGCTCATGCCCTCTTCATCGACCTCCCCGGAGGCACTTTACGAAAGCCGGTCGCGCAAGCCAAATAGGCCCGTGTCCAGTCCCACCGCGCAGCAGTCTCTTTCCGGCATCTACCTCAAGCTCTCGGCGCTGGTGCTGTTCGCCACCATGGACGGCATGGTGAAGTGGCTGGGGGAGTCCTACGGCGCTTTCCAGATGATGCTGTTCCGCAGTGTCGTTGCCATGGTGCCGCTGTGGTTCCTTATCCACCACGCCGGTGGCTTCGGTGTGGTGCGCAGCAAGGTGCCGTGGCTGCAGGCGGCGCGTGTCGGCATGGGCTTCGTGAGCCTGCTCGGCTTCTTCTATGTCTTTCCGCTGATGCCGATCGTCGAAGTGTACGCCATCTCCTACGCCGCGCCGCTGTTCATGGTGGCGCTCTCGGTGCCGCTGCTGGGTGAGGCGGTGGGGTGGCGGCGCTGGACCGCGGTGGCCGTGGGGTTCGTGGGCGTGATCGTGATGCTCGAACCCTGGAGCATCCAGGTGCACTGGCTGTCCCTGCTCGTGGTCGTAGCCACCTTCGGCTACGCGCTGTCGACCGTGATGGTACGGTTGATCAGCCGCCACGACCACGATGCGGCGAGCGTCTTCTGGTTCACCGTGGTGGCGAGCGCGGTGTCTCTGGTGGGCGCGATCCCCAACTGGAAGTGGCCGCCGCTGGTGGACTGGGTTTGGCTCTGTTCGCTTGGATTGCTGGGCGGCGTCGCCCAAATCCTGATGGCGCGCGCGCTGCGTCTCGCGCAGGCATCGGTGCTGGCGCCCTTCGACTACGTCTCCATCATTTTCGCGATCTTCTACGGATATGTCGTGTTCCGTGAGGACCCCTCACCTGCCGTCTGGTACGGCCTGCCCCTGGTGATAGGGTCCGGCCTCTACATTCTTCACCGCGAGCGCGTGCGGGCGCGCGCGGCCTTGAAATCGCCCTGACGCCGGCAGGGACAATACCCCTCCACCGGCATTGACGCCCCGCCCTTGCCACCACATCTTGGGGGACGAGGATTTGATCATGACCGAAGCCGCCTTCGCCGTTTCCGAAAGCGCCGCCAAGCGCATCCGCTTCCTGATGTCCAAGGAAGAGAAGGCCACCCACCTTCGCATCGCGGTGCTGGGCGGCGGGTGCTCGGGCTTCCAGTATTCGTTCACCTTCGACGAGGTCCCGGGCAGCGACGATCTCGTGATCGAGCGCGATGGCGCCCGCGTGCTGGTCGACCAGACCTCGCTTGAGCTGCTGCGCGGCAGCGAGCTCGACTACGTGCAGGAAATGGTGGGCTCCGCCTTCCAGGTGAAGAACCCCAACGCCAGTTCGTCCTGCGGCTGCGGCAACTCCTTCAGCGTCTGACCGCTCGGCGGTTCGGACCGCCACGCCTCCGGCGTGCTAGCCTCAGCGGATGAGGATCGCGAGCTGGAACGTCAACTCGGTGCGCAAGCGCGTGACGCATCTTTGCGCTTGGCTGGAGCGCACCAAACCCGACATCGCCGTCCTGCAGGAGTTGAAAGCGACCGACGAGCAGTTCCCCCGGCTCGAGGTCGAGGCGGCGGGATGGCGAGTCGAAACGGTTGGGCAAAAGGGCTTCAACGGTGTGGCCCTGCTCGCGCGGCAGCCGGTCGAGATCGTGCTACGGGCGCTGCCGGGCGATCCGGACGATGCCCAGGCGCGCTACATCGAGGGCCGGGTCGAAACTCCGCAAGGACCGCTGCACGTCGGCGGGCTCTATCTGCCCAACGGCAACCCGATCGCGACCGAGAAATTCACCTACAAGCTTGCCTGGATGGAACGATTGCGCGCCCGCGCCGAGGCGCTGCTGGCCGACGAGACAGCCTTCGTGCTGGCCGGCGACTACAATGTCTGCCCGACCGCGGTGGATGTGTACGACCCCAAGGCCTTCGCCGGCGACGCGCTTTGCCAGCCCCAATCGCGGGCGGCGTTCCGACGGCTGGTCAATCTCGGGCTGACCGACGCGCTGCGGGCGGGGCAGCCAACGGGGCCGCTCTACACCTACTGGGACTATCAGGCCGGCGCCTGGAGCAAGGACCAGGGACTGCGCATCGACCATCTGCTGCTCTCGCCCAAGGCGGCCGACCGGCTGAGCGGCGCGGGCGTCGACAAGTCGGAGCGCGGCAAGGCGGAGCCGTCCGACCACGTGCCGGTGTGGTGCGAACTCAACCTCGACTGAAACTCAGATCATCGAGGGATCGGTCGGCAGGCCGAGCACCACACGGCCCGCGACCTCGTAGCTGGGCGGCGCCACCATCATGTGCTGTGTGATCACGTGGATATCGCGGAAGCGTCGCTGCAAGGCGCTTGAGCGATAGACGGCCGAGCCGCCGGCCAGCGTGTAGCAGCTGTCGATTGCGCGCACAGCCGCTGTCGTCGCGTGGGTGGATGCAAGACGCACCGCCGTCCGCCGATCGAGCGGGATCTCGCCGCCGCGCTCCGCCGACTCCCAGGCCTCGCCGATGGCCTCGACGAGGAACGCGCGCGCCGACCGTACCTCGGCCTCGGCGCGGGCGATATCCGACTGCGTGCCCTGCCGTTCGGCGAGAGTACGACGGGTGAGCGTGGGCACCTTGGCGCCGGCGAGTTCCACCAGATCGTCGATCGCGCCACGCGCGATGCCGAGCGCCACCGCGCCGCAGCCGAGCGACAGCAATCCGAAGAACGGAAAGCGATAGAGCGGCGTGTCGACGCGCGGCTTCTGGCGGGTCAGCGAGATTGCGTGCGCGTCGGGCACCCACAGATCGCGCACTGTCATGTCGCAGGAGCCGGTGCCGGACAGGCCCGAGACGTACCAGTTGTCCGCGAACGCGATCTTGTCGCGCGGGAAGTAGACCGTCAGCACCTCGGGCACGCCGTCGCGGATCTGGCGCGGCTTGTCGCCGTCGAAGGCCACGCATCCGCCCTTCATCCAGCCAACATGGCTGTTGCCCGATGCCCACTGCCAGGTGCCGTTGACGCGCCAGCCCTCGCCCTCGCGCACCGCGCGCCCGCGCGGCGCGAAGATGCCGCCGGTGACGGCGCGCTTGTCGCCATGAATGAGCCGCGCCGCCTCGGGCGAGAGATAGGCCGCCGTACTGCCCGACGTGGCGCCGATCATCACGTTCCAGCCGGTGGCGCCGTCGGCGCGCGCGGCCGCCTCGCAGGACTGGAACAAGGCCAAGGGATGGGCCTCCAGACCGCCGATCTCGCTCGGCACACAGAGCTTGAAGACGCCGGTGTCGATCAGGAGCGCCGACACGTCGGGGGGGAGCTGGCGCGTCGCCTCGATCTCTTCGCCGCGCCGCGCGATCCCCGGGAGGATCGCGTCGAGCCGGTCCAGAACGGCGTGACGCGCGCTCACGAGGCCACCTTGGCGAGCGCGCGGCCGAAAATCTCGCCGCGCAGCTGGGCACAGAACAGTGCGGGCAGGGCCGCCAGGCCGTCCACGATGTGTTCGCGGAACTTGAGGCGCCCGTCGGCGATCCAGCCCTCGATCTCCCGTTCGGCTTCGCCGAAGCGCTCGGCGTAGTCGAACACAACCATTCCTTCCATGCGGAGCCTTTTGCCGATGAATTCATGCACCCGACGGGTGCCGGACCGCTCGCCGTCGGGCCGATTGTAGTCGGCGATCTGGCCACTCACCACGATCCGCCCGCGTTGGCCCAACGCGCGGATCGCGGCGTCGAGCACCGGGCCGCCGACGTTGTCGAAATAGACCTGTGCGCCGCCCTCGCCCGCCGCTGCGATCAAGGCGTCGGCGAGGTCGGGAGCGCTCCGATCGATCACCGCCGCGAAGCCGGCCTCCTCCAGGAGCCAGCGCTTGCGCTCCGCGCCACTCGCGATGCCGATGGCGCGCCCGCCCATCAGCCGCGCGATCTGGCCCGCCGTCGCGCCCACGGGTCCCGCAGCCGAGGAGACGATCAGCGTCTCACCGGGCTTGAAGCCCGCGACATCGCGCAGGCCGAAATACGCCGTAAGTCCGGGCAGATTGAGAATGCCTGCCCACGCCGACAACGAAGGTGTCCGGGCCGGAATCCTTCGCAAGCCGCGACCGGAACTCAGCGCGCGCTCGGCCCAACCGAAAGCGCCGGTCACCAGATCGCCTTGCCGCCACTCTGGATGGTTCGACACCAGAACGCGGCCGACCGCCGGCCCCTCCATCGTCTCGCCCAGACGCATGCCGCGCGCGTAAGAAGCGTCGCCGCCCATCCGGTTGCGGCTGCCGGGATTGGCGGTTGCGAACAGGACCTCGACGAGCAGCTGGCCCTCGCGCGGCGCCGGCAGCTCGCGGGTCT
Source organism: Alphaproteobacteria bacterium (assembly GCA_016870115.1). Classification (GTDB taxonomy): domain Bacteria; phylum Pseudomonadota; class Alphaproteobacteria; order Reyranellales; family Reyranellaceae; genus VGCH01. Next base: position 73,980 of record VGCH01000011.1, read on the forward strand.
CCAGCCGGAAATCCTCCGGCACCGGCGCGCCCTGGGGCCGCCGCGCCAGCACGACATGGGCGCTTGTCATGTCATTCGGCTCCGCTGCCGATCACGCCACCGTCGGCGATGATGGTCTGGCCGCTCACAAAGGCGCCGGCCTTCGAGGCGAGGAATACCGCCACGCCGCCGATATCGTCGGGCTCGCCGATGCGCTTGAGATTGGCGCGCTGTTCCTGCGAGGCGCGGATCTGCGGGTTCTCCCACAGGGCGCGGGCGAAGTCGGTCTTGATGAGACCGGGCGCGATCGCGTTCACGCGGATGTTGTGCTTGCCCCACTCCATGGCGAGCGACTTCACAAGCGAGATGTCCGCCGCCTTGGACATGTTGTAGGCCGCGATGTGGGCCGAGCCGACGAGCGCCCCGATCGAGGACACGATGATCACCGCACCGTCGCGACGCTCGGCCATCTCGGGCGCCACCAGATTCACCAGCCACAGGTTCGACATCACGTTGTTCTGCATGATCTTGCCGAACACATCGTCCTTGAGGCCGGAGAGCGGTCCGAAATAGGGATTGGTCGCGGCGTTGCAGACCAGGATGTCGATCCGGCCGAAGGCGCGCCGGGCCTCGGCGACCAGGTTTTCGAGCTGGGCACGGTCGGAGATGCTGGCCGCGACCGCGATCGCCTCGCCGCCGCGAGACTTGATGCCGGCCACGACCTCCTCGCAGGCCGGCAGCTTGCGGCTCGACACCACGACCTTGGCGCCGTGCGCGGCGAGCTGTTCGCAGATCGATCGGCCAATGCCGCGACTGCCGCCGGTCACCACCGCGACCTTGCCCTTGAGATCGAACATCATGTCTTTTTTCCCCCCGAAACGCCGCGCGACCTTACCGAGGGCCGCCGGAAGAGCGCAATCAGCTCGACATGGGCGGACCACAGGAATTGATCGATCGGCCGCAGCCGTTCCAACCGGTAGCCGCCGGCCACCAGTGTCGCGGCATCGCGCGCGAAACTCGCCGGATCGCAGGAGGCATAGACGACCAGCGGCGGGCCAGCCGCCGCGAACCCGGCGGCCTGCGCGGCGGCACCCGCGCGCGGCGGATCGAGCAGCAGGGCGGCGAAAGGCCTGAGCTCCGCCGCCTGCAACGGAACGCGGAAGAGATCGCGATGCTGGGCGACCACGCGACCGCCTCCCAGCCGCCGCCCGGCCGCCGCGACGGCAGCGATGGCATCGGGATCGCTCTCGAAGAGATGAACGCGCCCCGGCCGCCCCAACGAGAGCGCGCCCACGCCAGCGAAGAGATCGGCGAGCGGTTCGGCGTCGCCCAGCCAGGCCGCGATCGCCGCGCGCATCGCGGCTTCCGCGCCGCGTGTCGCCTGAAGGAACGCGCCGGGCGGAGGCTCGACGGTGACATCGCCCCACACCAGACGCGGCACGCGACGTACCGCGAGAGGTTCGGCGGCGCGGCGCTCGCGCCAGGACAGGCGCGCGACGTCGCCCGCCTCGGCCAGCGCCACGGCGCGCTGGCGCTGCTCCAGCGAGAGCGTGGCGGGCTTGCGCGGCTTCAGCAGCACATCGAGGCCGGTGTCCGTGAGGTTCACCGCCGCGTCGAGCCGCGCGCCATCGGCGATCAATGCCGGCACCACCTCGCGTAGCGCGGCCAAGGCGCGCTGGATCGCGGGGTCGACGACCGGACACGCCGTGACATCGACCACCCGGTGACTGCCGCGCTCGTGGAAGCCCGCGATGGCGCGCCGCCCGTGCCGCTCAAGGGCGAAATCGGCCCGCCGTCGCTCGCCGGGACCGGCGATGAGGATGGGATCAAAGGCCGGCGGCTCCACGCCCGCACGACGCAGCGCCGTCTCGATTAGGCCGCGTTTCCACGCGGCGTAGGGTTCGGGCCGCCAATGCTGCAACGTGCAGCCGCCGCAGGTGCCGAAATGCCCGCAGGCCGGCACTTGTCGCTCGGACGATGGCTCCAGGATTTCCAGCTTCGGTCCCGGCCGTACCAGCTCTCCGGGCAGGGCGAAGGGAACGAAGCTGCGCCGTCCCTCCTCCAGCGCGACGCCGTCACCGTGCGCGCCGACCTCGACGATGCGGAGCCCGACGCTCACCCCAACCACGTCCGTGCAGGCCGCACCTCGCCGACCAGCAGACCCACCACGTTCTTGACGGCCGGATGCGTCATCGCCTCACGCTCAGCCGCCGGCAGCACGCCGAGATGAGACAAGATCGCCGCCATCGCCACTTCGGCGGCACGACCGGCGCCATCGTCCATCTTGAGCGCCACGCCATAGCCGAGCCTCGGCAGGATGCCGCAGAACATACCCTCGGCGCCGGTCTTCACCTGGGCGACGCCGACGAGCAGGCCGTTCACTGTGGTGCAGAAGCGCCCTGTGCCCGCGACCATGAAGGGCTCGGCATTCATCGCCGCACGAATGCGGCCGGCCGCCTCGGCGCGACGGTTGGAGAGGCGCGACGGATCGGCCATCTGCGCCATCATGCGCGCGAGCGCGGTGAGCGGTACGGCAAGCGTGGGAATACCGCAGCCATCGACGCCCCAGGGAATGCGCGACATATCGAGGCCGCCCAGCTCGCCCATCACGTCGCGGATGCGCCGTTGCACCGGATGGTCGTAGCCGATGTAGCCGCGCGTCGGCTCGCCGTGCTGCACGGCGGTGCTGAGAAAGCCGGAGTGCTTGCCCGAGCAGTTGTTGAACGCGTTGGTCCAGGGCTTGCCCTCGCGGGCGAGAGCCTCGACGCCGCTCATCAGCTTGGGCGGCTGGGGCCCGCATTCCAGGTCGTTCTCCGAGAGGCCGATGCGGGCGAGCCACTCGCGCACGAGATCGACGTGGCGCATCTCGCCATTGTGGGAGGCGCAGGAGATCGCGATATGGCGGTTGTCGAGCCCGAACCGCTCGACGGCACCGCTCTCGACGAACGGCATCGCCTGCAACGGCTTGATCGCCGAGCGCGGCAGGACGCCGGCATCGACGTCACCCCAGGACTCGACGATCGAGCCGTCGGCCCGCACCACGACGGCGGCGCCGACATGGCGGCTTTCCACGACGCTGCCGCGCGTGACCTCGATGGTGACGGGCGACGCGCTCATGTGTCTCTCTCCAGCAAGAGGGCTGTGACGTTGTCTTGACCCGGTCGCGCGCGGGCGATCACCGCGTCGACCAGCGCCTGCACCGGGGATCGGGCAAGCTCCGCCAGCCGGGACTCCGGCAGCGTCTGCACGCCGTCGCTGCAGAGGAGCAGGCGCGCGCCGGGGCCGAGAGCCCGCGTGCCGCGATCGATGAGTTGCAGCTCCTCGCCCATCACGGCGTCGCGCAGACGGTGGCGCGCCGGATGCTCCTCGGCTTCCTCGCGGGTCATCATGCCGCGCTCGACCATGGCCGCGAGCTGCGGTGCCATGGAATGATCAGCGTTAAGGCGCGCGAGGTCGCCGGCTTCGAGGCACCACAGCGGCGAGTCGCCGACGCTGATCCAATCGACGCGATCGCCGGCCAACAGCACGCCCACCAGGGTGCAGCCCATGCCCGCGAACTTCGCATCTGCGCGCACGCCGTCCCCGATCGCGCGATTGGCGGCCTCAAGTGCGGGCTCCAGCGACGGATCGGCGGTCGCGGCGGCGAGAAACGCTTCGACGGCGAGCCGGCTCGCGACGGCGCCACCCGCGTGGCCGCCCATGCCATCGGCTAAAGCCGCGATCAGCGTCCCGTCGCTCCGTCGCCCGAGCCGCCAGGAGTCTTCCTGGTAGGGGCGGGCGCCCGCATGTTGCGCGCCCTCGCCCCGCCAACCATCCGCCATGGTCAGTGCCAGACCGCCGGCAGCGTCGTGAGCCCGCGCAGGGTGAAGTTCTGCCGCCAGCTCGGGCGGTCCTTCTCCGGCAGTTCGAGTGTGGGCAGGCGGCGGATCAGCGCCTCGAAGACCAACTCGCCCTCCAGCCGCGCGAGCTGGGCGCCGAGGCAATGATGGATGCCGCCACCGAACGAGAGCGGCCGAACGTCTTTGCGCGCGACGTCGAGCTCGTCGGGTCGCCCGTAGGTGTCCGGATCGCGATTGGCCGCGCCCAGCAGCACCACGATGCTCTCGCCGGCCGGAATCTTCTGCCCGCTCAGCTCGACCTCGGCCAGTGTCACCCGGCCGCTCATCTGGACCGAGGAGTCGAAGCGCAACAGCTCCTCGATCGCGCCGGGGATCAGCGACGGGTCGTCCTTCAGGCGCTGCCACTGATCGGGGCTGCGGTGAAGCGCGAGAAGCCCGTTGCCAATCAGGTTCGACGTCGTCTCGTGGCCGGCGCCTAACAGCAGGCCTATATTGGCCTTGAGTTCATCGGAGGTGAGGCGATCGCCGGCCTCCTCCGCCCGCACCAGCTCGGTGGTGAGATCGTCCTTCGGTTCCTTGCGGCGCAGCTCGCAGAGCTGCTCGAAATAGACCCCCGCGAGCTGGGTCATGGCGTTGGCCGTGTCCATCTCGTCGCGGGACATCGGCACCGGATCGAGCAGGCGGCCATTGACGTTGCGCTCGGCAAGGAAGGGGCCGCGGTGATCCTCTGGAATGCCCAGCATGTCGCAGATCACCAGGACCGGCAGGCGATGGGCCAGTTCCTTCACCACATCCATGCCGCCCTTGGCCTGGACCCGGTCGATCTCGGCCTCAACCAGCGCCGAGACCTGCCGACGCATGTCGGCGATCCGGCGTGCGACGAAAGCCTTGTTCACGAGACCGCGCAGCCTGGTGTGGTCCGGCGGGTCGAGAACCAGCATGGTGCGGCCGAGGCTCGCGATCGCCGGCTCCTCCATCGCCCTGGCCCCGTAGCGCCGGCTCATGTTGCCCGCGAAATCCTTGCCGAAGCGCCGGTCGCGCAGGACGAGCGCCACATCCTCGTAGCGGCTGACCAGCCAGAAACCCATCGGCGTGCGGAACACCGGCGCGGTGCTGCGCAGCCGGTGATAGAACGGATAGGGATCCGCGATGAACGCGGGATCCAGCGGATTGAAGGCGGGCTGAGAAGCCGGCGAGGACATATCGGTCATGCGCCCCTCATATCACGGCGCGGCCGCCTCGGCAGCGATCCGTTGCCTCGCCCCGCCCCTCCCGCTTAGGCTCCACCCATGTTCTCGCTGACACAGGGGCTGCGCCGGGCGGCCCAATCGGGCCCGGACCGGATCGCCATGCGCTTCGCCGGGCGCACCCGAAGCTGGCGGGACACCGAGGCCCGGGTGGCGCGCCTGGCTGGCGCCTTGCGGGCCGCCGGCGTGCGGCCGGGCGATCGTGTCGCGATCCTGGCGCTGAACAGCGACCGCTACCTCGAGCTGATGTACGCGATCCCCTGGGCCGGCGCGGCCATGGTGCCGATCAACACCCGGCTCGCGACACCCGAGATCGACTACATCCTAGAAGACTCCGGCGCGGTCGGACTGTTCGTCGATGCCGCGATGGCGGGCCATCTCGCCGCGCTGGGACCGCGCCTGCAATCGCTGCGCTGCCGCGTCTGGCTCGACGACACCGCGCCGGCACCCGCGACCGATCCGTACGAGGCGTTTCTCGCCAGCGGCGCCCCGCTCGACGATGCCGGCACCGCCAACGACGATCTTGCGGGCCTCTTCTACACCGGCGGCACGACCGGCAAGTCCAAGGGCGTGATGCTGACCCACACCAATCTGGTGGTGAACGCGCTGAACGGCGTCGCCGGCATGGGGTTCGACAGCGACACCTGCTACCTGCACTCCGGCCCGATGTTCCATCTGGCCGACGGGGCCTCGACCTTTGGCGTCACCATGGCGGGCGGCCGGCACGCTTTCGTGCCGCGCTTCGAGCCGGTGGCCGTGCTGACCGCCGTCCAGAGCGAACGCGCGACTCATGCGCAGTTCGTGCCGACCATGATCAACATGCTGGTGAACCATCCGCGCCTTGCCGAGTTCGACGTGTCGAGCCTCGACTTCGTGCTCTATGGCGCGTCGCCTATGCCCGAAGGCGTGCTGCGGCAAGCCTTCAAGTGCCTGCCAAAGGTGCGATTCATGCATGCCTACGGCATGACCGAGGCCGCCCCCATCGTGACGCTGCTCGATCCGCGCTACGCAGTACTTGAGGGTCCCTATGCCGGGCGCCTGAAATCCTGCGGTCAGGCGGCGCTCTCGGTCGAGATCAAGGTCGTCGACGAGAGCCGCCGGGACGTCGCGAACGGCACGCCCGGTGAGCTGGCGATCCGGGGCGCCAACATCATGAAGGGCTACTGGAACAAGCCGGCCGAGACCGCCGCGGTGCTGAGCGACGGCTGGTACTATTCCGGCGACGGCGCCTACATGGACGACGAAGGCTTCGTCTACATCGTGGACCGGCTGAAAGACATGATCGTGAGCGGCGGCGAGAACGTCTATTCGGCCGAGGTCGAGAACGCGATCTCACTGATGCCCGCGGTGGCGGAGGTCGCTGTGATCGGCATTCCCGACGCCCGCTGGGGCGAGGCGGTTCACGCCATCATTGTCCCGCGCGCCGGCGCGACGCTCGACGCCGAGGCGGTGATCGCCCATTGCCGGCAAACCATCGCGGGCTACAAGTGCCCACGTTCGGTCGATTTCCGAGACACCCCGCTGCCGCTCTCCGGCGCCGGCAAGGTGCTCAAGCGCGATCTGCGCGAGCCCTTCTGGAGGGGCTACTCCAAGGCCGTGAATTGACGGAAGTCGACAACGCGCTGCCGTCGGAACGCAATCGCGTTCTGCTCCTGCGCGTTGGAAGCCGCTACGTCGCCTACCTTGTCATGGTGATCCACCTGCCGCTCGCCTGGGCGGTGGGATGGGATCGACTGCTCGACACAGTCCTGCCAAGCTTCGCCTTCTCGTTCCTCAATCTCACGACACCCGCGATCCAGATGCGGTTCGGCACGCTGCCTGGGTGGATCAGCTTTATCGGCTACTCGACGACCCACACCGTCTGGATGGCGATCTGGTGCGGCGTATCGAGCGGCATCCATTATTTCCTGTTCTCGATCTCGGCGGTCGGCGTGATCGCTGTCTTCGGCTTGAGCCAGCGCTGGGCCCTTGCCATGGCGCTCTGGCCAATGGGCCTCTTCATCGCGATCGAAATCGGCTCGGCATCGACCGGCCAGTACGCGCCGATCCGTCCGGACATCGCACCCTGGTTCGCGGGGATCGTCGCCGCCGCGTCGTTCTGCATCATCATCGGTATCGGTGGCCTGTTCGCGCAGGTCACCGCCGAAGCCGAACGTCTGCTGTTGGCCGAGAAGGATCGCTCCGAGCGCCTGCTGCTCAACATTCTGCCCGCGGCGATCGCGCGCCGCCTGACGGCGGGCGGCGAGCAGGTGATCGCCGACCGCGTGCCCGAGGTCTCGGTGATGTTCGCCGATCTGGTGGGCTTCACGCCCTATGCCCGCGACCGCGAACCGGCGGCCGTGGTCCAGACGCTCAATGAGCTGTTCAGCCGCTTTGATGCCCGCGTCGACGCGGCGGGTCTGGAGAAGATCAAGACCGTGGGCGACGCCTATATGGTGATCGCGGGCACCCCCACGCCGCAGACTGATCACCTCGCCGCCCTGGCCGGGCTCGCGCTCGACCTGCTGGACGAGGTCCGGGCCTATCGCGATGCCGACGGCCACCGCTTCGCGGTGCGGATCGGCCTGCATGTCGGGCCGGTCGTGACGGGCGTGATCGGGACGCGCAAGATGGCCTACGATGCGTGGGGTGACACGGTGAACGTGGCGAGCCGGCTGGAATCCACCGGCGTGCCCGACCGGATTCACGTCTCGTCCGATGTCGCGGCGCGGCTGAGCGGCTGGTTCACGTTCGAGGCGCGCGGACCGATGGAGATCAAGGGAGTGGGCATGATGCAGACCTCGTTTCTGACAGCGCGGGCGGCGCGAGCGACCCCATGAGCGCCGCGATCCCCTACTTCGACTGGATCGCGCACCATGTCGGGCGACGGCCGCGGCAGCTCGCGATCGGCGATCTCGCGACCGGGCGGCGCTTCACCTACGCCGAGTTGCACGAGCGCACCGACCGCCTGGCCGCTGCGCTGGCGGCCCGCGGACTGGGTCGCGGCGACCGCGTGGCGATCCTGGCGCCCAACTGCGCGGAGTTCTTCGAACTTCAAACCGCCTGCGGACGTCTCGGCGCCATCATGCTGCCGCTCAATTGGCGCCTCACCGTGCCGGAGCTCGACTACATCCTGAACGACGCGAGCCCGTCGATCCTGATCCACGACATCAGCTTCGCCGCGCAGGCGAGCGAACTGAAGTCGCGGTGCAAGATCGCGCATCTGCTGGAGATCGATCACAACCGGCCCGACTCGGACTACGAACGCGCGCTCGCGTCGGAAAATCGGGTACCGGAACCGCTGGCCCTGTCGCTCGATGACTACGCCATGGTGATGTACACCTCCGGGACGACTGGCCATCCGAAGGGCGCGATCATCACCCACGGGATGAATTTCTGGAACGCCGTCAATCTCGGCATTCCCGCGTTCATCACACCGGCGACCGTGCAGCTCGTCGTGTTGCCGCTGTTCCACACCGGCGGGCTCAACTGTTACGCCAATCCGGTGCTCCATGCCGGCGGCGCGATCCTGATCATGCGTGCCTTCGATCCCGGCCAGGCACTGGCGCATATCGGCGATCCCGCTCTCGGGATCACGCACTTCTTCGGCGTGCCGGCACCGTACCAGTTCATGCTGCAGCACCCGACTTTCGCGAGTACCGACCTCAGTCGGCTGAAGATCTGCGGCGTGGGCGGCGCGCCCTGCGCGCTCGCGATCCTCGAAGGTTGGGCCGCGCGCGGCGTGCCACTGATCCAGGGCTGGGGCATGACTGAGACCAGTCCCGCGGGCACGATGCTCGATGCCGCGGACGCCGTGCGCAAGCTGGGCTCGGCCGGGCGCGCGATGATGCACACGGATATCCGCATCATTGACGATGCCGGCCATGACGTGGCGCGGGGCGGCATCGGCGAGTTGCTGATCAAGGGCCCGAACGTGACGCCGGGCTATTGGAACAAGCCCGAAGCGACCGCCAAGGCTTTCACCGACGGCTGGCTACACACCGGCGACGCGGCTCGCATGGATGACGAGGGCTTCGTCTACATCGTCGATCGCTGGAAGGACATGTACATCTCCGGCGGTGAAAACGTTTACCCGGCCGAGGTCGAGAACGTCCTGTTCCAGCTCCCGCAGCTCGCCGACGCCGCCGTGATCGGCGTGCCCGACGCGCGCTGGGGCGAAGTCGGCAAGGCCGTTCTCGTGCTCAAGCCCGGCCAGACGATCGAACCGGGCGAGGTGATTGCTCATTGCCTCAAGCGGCTCGCCAAGTTCAAGGTGCCGCAGTCCGTCGCCTTCGCCGACGCGTTGCCCCGCAACGCCACCGGCAAGGTACTCAAGCGCGAATTGCGCACACAGTTTGTCGGCGCTTCCGCGCCGGCGATCAGTTGAGGGAGTCCCGCTTGCTCAAGATTTACGGAATCTACCGGTCGCGCGCGTCGCGCAATATCTGGCTTGCCAACGAGCTCGGCATCCCCTTCACGCTGATCCCGGTTACGCAGCACTACCGTCAGCACGCGCTTCCGGGGGGACTGCACACGCGCTCGCCGGAGTTCCTCAAGGTCAATCCCAACGGGCACGTGCCTTCGATCGACGATGACGGGGTGGTGCTGCACGAGTCGCTCGCGATCAACCTCTACCTCGCGCGCAAGCATGGCGGCCCGCTTGCAGGTGCGACACCGGCGGAGGACGGGCAGATCGCCATGTGGACCCTCTGGGCGGTGACCGAGGTCGAACCGCATGCGCTGATGGCGCTCTATCACCGAACCTCCGGCCCTCCCGGTGGCAATAAGGATCCGAAGGCGGCTGACGCGGCAGTCGCGGCGTTGCGCGCGCCGTTCGCGGTGCTCGACAAGCACCTCTCGACGAAAAAGTACCTGCTGGGCGACCGCTTTACTGTGGCCGACACCAACCTCGCCGAGTGCGTGCGCTACGCCCAGGCCGCGCCCGAGAGCTTCGACGGCGCGCCGCACGTCAAAGCCTGGCTCGCCGCCTGCCACGCGCGACCGGCGTTTCAGAAGATGTGGGCGGGCCGCGAGGCGGAGCCGGCCTAAGCGGCAGGCTCGGTGGTCGCGAAGGGCGCGAGCTCAAGCAGTCGCTTGGCCTGCGTCCGCAAGCGCGGCATGCGGGTGGCCGTGTCAATCCCAAGGCCGCGCGCCAGTCGCTCGGCGACGAAAGCCGCGATGTCGGCATGGGTGAGATGCCCCAGCAGCAGGTGCGTCGCGTTCGGCTCGAGGAGCGCATCGATCGCGCCAAGGGCGTGACCCATCTGCGCGAGGCAGTCTTCGATCCAGGGCTGATGCCGTCTTTCGGCCGGGACGTGATTGCGATGGTAGGCCGCCTGCAGACCCTTGTCGCAGGCGCCCATCGCGAGTGCCGCCACCCGCAGCACGGCCCGCCGCTCGGGGCCGCCCCGCGGCGCGAGCGGCATCGATCCCCCATGGACCTCATCGAGATGATCCAGGATCGCGCCGGAATCGACCAGCACCTCGCCGTCGTCCAGCTCAAGCGCGGGAATGCGCCCCAACGGGTTGAGCGCACGCACCGCCTCGCGATGACCAAACCCGTTCAACTCGCTCTGCTCGAAGGGCACGGCGTAGGCGCAGAGCGCGATAGCGACACGGCGCGTGTAGGGAGAGCGGTTGACGCCAATCAATCTCATGTCAGATCGCCCGCATCATCCAGTGAACCGAGGTCGCAAACCCGTGGCGCTCGTAGAAGCGTCGGGCGTGTCGGTTCACCGCGTGGACACCGAGCTCGACATGGCTGGAGCCGTGCGCCCGAGCCCAGGCGACCGACGCCTCGAGAAGCGCCTCGCCGATGCCGCGATCGCGCCAGTCGGCCCGCACCACCAGATTGTCGATCACGGCGATCCGCCGCGGCACTGCACCGGCAAAGGGGCTCGCCGCGCGGGGGATGATGAGCGAGAGCCCGACGAGGTCGCCGGCTTCCGCCACGAGGATCGTCGAGTCAGGTCCCGCGATCCATGTTTCGATCTGGGCGCGCGAGCGCGCCGGCCCGTCGAAGCTGCGAAACAGCTCCGGCCGCGAGGCGGCGTGGAACGCGTCGAGTTCGCCGAAGAGCGCGCAAAGCGCTTCCTCCTCGTCGACCCGGCCCGCGCGGATGGTGGCACTCATGCCGCCAGCACGAGTCGGTCTGAGGTCGCGGCGAAGCCGAAGCCCTTGAGGAACCGCCGCGCATCGGCATCGGCCGCCAGGACAGGTACCTCAAGCTGGAGCGCGCGGCGCTGCCGCGACCATTCGACCGCCGCAGCGAGAAGACGCCGGCCGACGCGGCGGCCGCGTACCTCAGCGCGCACGACCAGCCGGTCGAGCTCGGTCGCGCGCGCCGGCGGCCGGGCGCGCAGGACGGCCACGCCCAACACGCCCTCATCGCCCTGCGCGACCAGGACGGCGAGCTCGGGCCGAGCGAAGAGATCGTCGGTTGAGCCCAGGAGATCGGCGATCACCTGCGCATCACGCGGTCCCGCGAGCCGCACGCGCATGGCGAGCGGGGCGAGGTCGGTATCGGTCGGTTCGGTATCCATCTTGTCCTCCGTCTGCGGGTCCGCCGCGGCCCGGAGGCTCGTTCCTGAAACAAAGAAGCCGCCGGGATGCGGCGGCTTCGTTTGGTCATGACCTTGCGCGCCGCCTATGTGAGCGACGTAAAATACCAACCCTTGCGGAGCAGGTTCGAGGTCATGACGACAACGTAACGACGCGCGCCGATACTGTCAATGCGCGTGCACACGTCATTCGGCCGCGACCGCCATCGCCTGGCGCAGGCCGGGCATGGTGAAGCCGAGCGCATCGAGCTTGGCGATCATGTCGCGGCCAGTCTTGTCGTCAGTCTCGACCAGCGGCGGGCGGACCGGAGTCCACGACGCATCGGCACCGTAGTGCGCGATCACGTACTTGAGCGCCGGGATCATCACGTAGCCCTGCATGACGCCGCGCACCTCGTTGATCCAGCTCTGGAGCTTCGCTCCGTCCGGCTTGTCCCACGACCGATAGGTCTCAGCGATCTTGCCCGGGTTGATGTTGGCGGTGGCGCTGATGCAGCCGGCGCCGCCCGACTTCACGTTCTCGATCAGAGGCTTCTCGTTGCCCGAGAACACGTCGAAGCCATCCTTCGCGAACGCGTCGATCATGCTCTTGGTATGGGGCCAGTCGTCGGAGCTGTCCTTCATGCCGGCGATCTGACCGGGATAGGCCTTGAGCAGGCGCTCGACCAGCTTGTGCGTGATCGGCACCGCCGCCACCGGCGGGATGTGATACAGATAGACCCGCAGGCGCGCGTCGCCCACCCGCTGCACCACCTCCGAGAAGAACCGGAATAGCCCCTCCTCCGGAACGCCCTTATAGTAGAAGGGCGGCAGCATCAGCACACCACCAACGCCGAGCCGCGTTGCGTGGGCACTGACCTTGGCAGCTTCCACGATCGAACACGCGCCGGTGCCCGGCATCATGCGCGCCGGCGAGACGCCGGCGGCGACGGCCGCGTCCAGGAGCGCCATCCGCTCCTCGGCCGCCATTGAGTTCGCCTCGGAGTTGGTGCCGAACACGGCGAGCCCGCAATCCTGGCTCAGCAGCCATTTGCAATGGGCGATGAAGCGGCCCACATCGGGCGAGAGGTCGCGCTTGAAGGGCGTGACGACCGGCGAAAGAACGCCTTTGATCCGCGCGGTGGCCATGATTTGATTTCTCCCGGGTGAGGCGCGCCCCTTGTGCCAAGCCGCCGTCCGGAAATCCAGAGGCCCGCACCCCATGAGCGACGATCTCACCCGTCTTTCGGCCTCCGAACTGGCGCCCTTGGTTGCCAGCCGCAAGGTGTCGCCGCTCGACCTCACCCGCGCCGTACTGGCGCGGGCGGATCGGCTGCAGCTCACCCTCAACTGCTTCATCACGCTGGTGGCTGATCACGCGATGCTGGCGGCCCGACAAGCCGAGGACGAGATCGTGCGCGGAAACTACCGCGGGCCACTCCACGGCATTCCCTATGCCGCCAAAGACCTCTGCGATACCGCCGGGGTGCGCACGACCTATGGCTCACTGGTCCACGAGAAGAACGTGCCGGCCCGCGACGCGGTCGCGATCGCCCGGCTGCGAGCGGCCGGCGCGATCCTGATCGGAAAGACCACAACGCCAGAGTTCGGCCACAAGGCGCTGACCGACGCGCCGCTGTTCGGCCGCACCCGCAACGCCTGGAGTGGCGAGCGCACCAGCGGGGGCTCAAGCGGCGGCGCAGCGGTGGCGGTCGCTTCCGGCATCGGGCCGATCGGCGTCGCCACCGATGGCGGCGGCTCGACCCGCATTCCCGCCGCCTGCAATGGCGTGGTCGGACTGAAGCAGGGGCTTGGCACGATCCCGCACAGCCAGTCGCCCGACGGTTTCGGCACCTACACCTATGTGACGCCCATGACCCGCACGGTGCGGGACACCGCGCTGATGCTGCAGGTGATGGCGGGCGCGCACGACAGCGACCCCTGGTCGATCGGCGTCCCCGTGCCGGATCATGTGGGCGCGGTCGATGCCGCCCGCGACCTCAAGGGCAAACGCGTGATGTACGCGCTGCGGCTCGGCAACAAGATCGTCTCGCGCGATGTCGAGGCGGCGTTCGGCCGGGCTCTCGGGCGCCTGCGCGATCTCGGCGCGGAGCTGGTCGAGTTCACCGACACGCCGCCCGACCTCGAAGGCGTGTGGAAGGTGATCAACCACACCACGTGGCGGGCCCGCTTCGACGACATGATCCGCCAGCATGGCAATCGCGTGTCGCCCTCGCTGGTGCGCCAGGTCGCGATGGCGACGGACTGGTCGAGCCTCGATCTGCAGCAGGCCGCGTTCCGTCGCACCGACCTCTTCCGTCGAGTGCAGGGATGGTTCACGCACGCCGACTTCCTGGTGACACCCACGATCTCGCGCTCGGCGCTGCCGCTCGACCAGGATCTGTTCGAGCCGATCACCATCGATGGGCTTGAAGTGGGCGAGCTTCGGCGCAACTGGTTCCCCTACACGATGGCCTTCAACATCACGGGTCACCCCGCGCTGAGCCTCGGCATGGGCTTCGGCGAGGATGGCCTGCCCCTGTCCTTGCAGATCGTCGGACGCTTTCGTGACGAGACTTCGGTGCTGCAAGCCGCGCACCTCTACGAGAAAAGCGAGACATGGCTCGACCGATGGCCCGACCTCTGAGGCGCGCCCCGGCAACGCCGTCGCCACGCCGCCCGCCACCTTTGTCGGAGGCGGAGATGCAGGCGCGCGTGCTGCATCGCGATGGGCTTATTATTGTGGTCGACAAGCCTGCGGGCATCGCCGTTCATGCGGGTCCCAGTGGCCTTCCGACGCTGGAGGATTGTTTCGACGCTTTGCGTTTCGGCTTGCCGCGCCCGCCCGCCCTCGCCCATCGGCTCGACGCCGACACGTCCGGCTGTCTGGTGCTGGGGCGACATCCCAAGGCGCTAGCCAAGCTCGGGCGCCTCTTCTCGGGTCGCGGTGCGATCAAGACCTACTGGGCTGTGGTCGAAGGTGCACCTCCAGCTCAAGAGGGCGTGTTCGACATGCCGCTTCTGAAGGTGAATAGCCGGGACGGCTGGTCGGTGCGCGTCTCGTCCAAGGGGCAGCCCTCGGTCACGCGCTACCGCACGCTGGGCGTGAGCGACGGTGTCACCTGGCTGGAATTGGTCCCCGAGACCGGCCGCACGCACCAGCTGCGCGTCCATTGCCACGCGGCGGGCTGTCCGATCATTGCCGATCGCCTCTACGGCAGCGCGCGACCTGACACGCAGCTTCACCTGCATGCCCGGGCGATCGAACTGCCGCTCTCGGCCAGCAAGCCACCCGTGCGTGTCGAGGCGCCACCGCCGCCGCACATGCGCGCGGCGCTTCTGTCTTGCGGCTGGCGGGAGACGCCGTCGCGCTAGGCGCGGACTTCCTGACGCTGGAAGATCACATAGGCGGCGGCGAAGACCATGATCATGCCGGCGACGAGGCCGGTGATCTGCGGCCAGATCAACAACAGGCTCTGACCGAAGGGCAGCGGCGCCCCCATGATGGCGCCGCGCATCTGCGCGGGCAGCACGGGACCGAGTGTGCGCGTCTCTGGATTGAGCAGGCCAATCACCGCCTCGGTGAAGAGGGTGTTGGGCGAGAGCCGCTCAAGTCCTGCCTGCGTCTGGATCATCGCCAGCGTCTCGTCGATGCGGCCGAACCCGGCGGCCACCTCGGGCGCGACAAGCGAGAGCACCAACACCTGAACCACCAGGGGCCACAGGATGGCGAAGAAAAGCCACAGTCCCAGCGCGCAGAGTGCGGAGGTCGCGGTCGAGCGAAAGATGACGCTGAACAAGAGTGCGGCCGCCAGCCAAACGCCGCCATAGGCGATGGCGACCAGCAGGAACGCAGCGGCACGCGCCACCTCGACGCCGCGCGGCGGCAGGCCGAGCAACAGTAGGCCCGCGCCAAAGACGATCAGCCAAAGCGCCATCAGCGCAACGGCGAGCGTCGCAAGGCCGCCCAGAAACTTTCCAAGCAGCAGCGCGTCACGGTAGATCGGCTGCGACAGGACGCGGCTCAGCGTCCGGCGATTGAACTCGCTATTGACCGAATCGAACGCAAGGCCGATCGCCAGCAGCGGGATCACCAGCGCCAGCGCGGCGGTGAAGGAGAATGGCACGCGCTGCGGGGCGCTGGTGAAGATGCGCAGGAAGAGGAACGGGTCGGACTCCGTCACATTGCGCAGTTCCTGCAGCGACAGCCCCACCGGCAGCGCACCGAACGCCAGAACGAAGAGCATCAGCACCATCATGCGCGCCGAGCTCAGATGGTCGGAGAACTCCTTCAGGAAGACCGGACCGAGCCCGGTGAAGGGCGACCCCTCACGCCGCATCGCGATTCTCCTGGAAATAGCGCGTGTAGACCGTTTCGAGGCTGGGCTGCAGATTCGAGAGCCGCTGCAAGCCACCACCCGCACTCACGATGCGGGCGGCGACAGCGGCCCTGACATCGCGATCGGCGTCGATGCGCACGCCACCCTCGGCCTCGGGCGTCACCTTCTGGACGCCCTCCAGTCCGCGCACGCTCTCCGCGATGTCGCAGCCGGTCGCCTCGACATGGATCGGATGGCCCGCGCCCATCACCTGGTTGGCGAGCTCGACCACCGTGCCGAGAAGCGCGATGCGGCCACGGTTGAACAGTGCCACGCGATCGCAGACGCTTTGTACGCGGTCGAGCAGGTGCGAGGACAGCATGACCGCGACACCGTCGCGCTTCAGGCCACGGATGATCTCCAGCAACTCGTGCGTGGCATGCGGATCGAGACCGGAGGTCGGCTCGTCAAGGATCGCCACCTCAGCACGCTTCATGACGATCTCGGCGATACCGAGACGCTGGCGCATGCCGCGCGAATAGGTGGCGACGCGCCGGTCCACGACATCGGCCAGCGCCACCCGCTTCATCGCCTCGTCGATCCGTCCGTCGATCTCGCGACCGGGAATCTCGAGGAGCCGCGCGGTGTAGCGCAGGTTCTCGCGCGCGGTCAGATGGTCGTAGAAGCCGACGGCGTCGGGAAGGTACCCGACACGCCGCTTGACCTGCAGCGGCTGGCGCACCGGATCGAAGCCCAGCACGCTCACCGTGCCGCCGCTCGACTCGGTGAGCCCCAGCAGCATCAGGATCGTAGTCGTCTTGCCCGCGCCGTTGGGCCCAAGCAGCCCGAATATCTCGCCGCGGCGGATATCGAGATCGATGGCATCGACCGCGCGATGCCCGCCATAGGCCTTGGTGAGGCCCCGGATCTCGATGACCTGGTCGCTCATCGCCGGCCGAAGCGCGCCACCGCGCCCAGCAGCACCAGGAGCGCCACCGCGATGATGCCGATACCGGCGATGCCCCAGATGGTGGAGGTGGTGACCGAGATGCGGAAGTCGGCATTGCTCGCCTCGCCGCGCGCGGTGGCGCGGAACGAGGCGACATAGTCGCCGGCGATCGCCTTGTCGGCGGGCGTCACAACCGCCTGTACCTCTTTCTTCTCGTTGGGCGCGAGCGAGGGCAGGTTCTTGGGCGAGAATTCGACCTTCCAGCCGGTCGGCACGGTGCCCGCCAGCTCGATCTCCTCGACCGCCGCCGTGCCGTCGTTGTTGAGCACCAACGTGTAGGTCGCCGCCTTGCCGACCTCAGCGTCGCCGCTCAGTCGGCCATCCTTGGTCGTGAGTTGCAGGCGGCCCTGGCCGGTGATCTGCAGCACCACGCGCTGTTCGGCGGTCGCGCCCTCGGCCGACACGCGCACCAGCACGGGATAGTCGCCCGCCTTCACGTCGCGCGGCGGCTGGACCTTGATCTTCACGTCCTTGGTCTGGCCGGCCTCGATCGGGATCGAGGTGATCTCGTTGGAGCCGAAGCCCTCGGTGAAGGTGTTCTGGAAGTTGGCCGGTCCCTGCGCCGAGAGCGCGACCGTCAAGTCCTTGCCGCTGTCGTTACCGACCGTGAGCGTGTACTCGAAGCTCGACCGCGGCGTGCCGCGCAGCGATGGCAGGCGCGACTTCAGGCTGAGCTTGGCCGGCGCATCGGTCGCGACCGACAGCACCAGCGCCAACTCCGTCGAGCGCGCCTTGCCGGCCGCCTTCAGGGTGATGTTGTGGGCGCCCGGCGCCTGGTCCTTCGGTACTTCGACGCGGAGCTGCAGGCTCACGCTCTCGCCCGTACCCGGCATGGCCGCACCGACGATCTGGCCGCCGCCGAGAATCTCGGCCTTCCAGCCCCGCGGCACGCCATCGACCGAAAGCTTGAGCTGCTCGGGCTCGAGCCCGGCGTTCTGGAGCTTGAAGCGGATCGTCGAGGCCTCGCCCGCGCGCACGTTCTGCGCCGGATAGTCGGTGAGCAGCCAGAGCCCCTTCACCGCGGGCGGGTCGGCCGCCTGCGCGAGCGCGGGCAGCAGGATCACGGAAAGGAGGGCGAGCAAACGGCGCATGTGCGGTTCCTGCGTCTTGAGTTCGGTTCAGTCCCCGCCCCCGCCGGCCTAGCCGGCGAAGGGCGCGGGAGATTTGGCGCAAAGTCGGGCGATTTCAAGCCCGATCAAGCGGCGGCGCTGGGCCGCGCCTTCATCCGCCCATACCAGGCAGTAAGGTTGACCAGACCGGGATCGAGCTTCTGGCCGACATTGCCCAGGAAGTCCACGAAGGCGAACAGGAAAATGTCGGCCATCGTGAGCTTCGCCCCGGCGATGAACTCCCGCCCCGCGATCTGCCCATCGAGCCAGGCGAGCTTGTCCCGCGCCGTGGCCTTGAGGCCGTCGGCCGCCTCCGGAATCACCCGTATCCGGTTCTGGAAGATCTTCAGCCCCTCGGAAAAACGAAAACCATTCGCTGCCGGCTCGCAGATCCCGAGATCCATGCGCCGCACCCACATGCGGGTGACGGCCCGATCGGCCGCGGTGGCGCCGACCAGCGAGGGGCCCTTCAACTCGTCGAGATATTCGCAGATGGCCGTGATCTCGGCGATCACCGTGCCGTCATCGAGTTCAAGGGCGGGCAACTGCCCGGCGGGGTTCTTGGCCAGATACGCGGCCTGGCGGTTCTCGCCGCCACGCAGATCGACCTCGACCTTGGGCAGCTCGATGCCCTTTTCCGCCGCGAACATCCGAACCATGCGCGGGTTGGGACCGACAGAATTGTAGAACTTCATGGCTTTCCTCCGAGGGGTTGGCCCTTTGCGCGAGCGCTATCAATCTCACGCTGGCGGGTCAACCATTCGCAGCTCCCTGTCTTTCCAAATATCCGACTACTCGGTTGCACTGGGCTCGGGACGGGACGCCGGGAACGATCAGGAGGGCTTCGCAAACGAACGACGCCAATCTCTTGTCCGGTGAGAGTGGTCGCGACATTCCGATGGACGGTGGCGGCGACGAGGCGCTTTCGCGCGGCAACCGAACAGACATGATCCTCGATGTCGACACCGGCCTCGACCGCGTCGACCTTGACTGTCCCGGTCTCGGCGGCGGGATGTGCGTCATGGCGGTCCCGACCGATGGCGCGACAGCCCTGAGACGCAACGGCCACGTCTGGATCGCCAACGAGCTCATCTGGGGGGGAACATGCGAAAACTGATTTCGGCATTCGCCGGCAGTTTGGTCCTGCTGGTCGGCATTGGTGTGGCACAGGCCCAGACGCCGCAGTACTGGGCGGCCTACGCCTACGACGCCACAAACGGCCGTTGGGGGCTGGCCTGGGGCCGGACCGATCGCCAGGCGACGATCAACGACGCGCTGAGCCGCTGCCAGACGCCGGGATGCCAAGTCGGCCACATCATGCTGGCGCGCTGCGTCGCGGTTGCCCAGGGCACGCAGCGCCCGCCCGGCTTCGGGATCGCCAACGACTCGCAAACGGCCAGCTTGAACGCGCTCAATTTCTGCCGTCGCGGCGCCGCCGGCTCGACCTGCGAGGTTGCGGCGGTGCGCTGCGGCACCTGATTGGACGCGAGCCCGCTCAGCGCCAGGGCTCGACCAAGATCTTGGTGTGGCGCTCGGGGTTCGCGAGGTCCTCGAAAGCCTGCGCGACGCCCGCGAGTCCGACCTTACCGGTGATCAGCGCGCCGCCATCGACCTTTCCCTCGGCCAGCAAGCGCAGGGCGCGGGCGAACTCGTCCGGCGTGTAACCCAGCACGAACTGCAGCTCGAGCTCCTTGTAGATCGCGAACAGCGGCTCGATCGTGTCGGGCTCCATGCAGACGCCGGCGACGATCACGCGCGCGTCCCGCGGCGCCCTCTCGAACAGGCCCTGCAGCATCCCGGGCACGCCGACGCACTCGAAGACCGCGGCGCGTCGCGTCTCAGCCCAGCCAGCGAAGACATCCTCGCGCGCCGGGTCGATCGCGCGCGTGGCGCCGAGATGCAGCGCGAGTTCGCGCCGCTTGGGCGAAAAGTCCGAGACCGCGATGTCGCGAAATCCCTGTTCGCGCAAACCGACGACGACGGCGAGGCCGACCGGGCCGCAGCCGATCACCGCCGGGGCCTCGTCGCCCGACAGGCGCGCCTTGGCGACGGCGTGCAGGCCGACGGCGAGCGGCTCCGTCAGCGCGGCGTGCTCCGTCGGCAGCCCGTTCGGTACCTCCAGAAGCAGCGACTCAGCCAGCAGCATGCGCTCGGCATAGCCGCCGGAGAACTCGTTGGAGTAGCCGATTCCGCGCGGACCGGCCGGGGTCGGCATCAGCGGCATGGCGCAGACGCGCGTTCCCGGTTTCAGCCGGCGCGCGGTGCGTGGGCCGTAGTCGAGAACCTCGCAGCAGAACTCATGCCCGAACACGATGTCGCGCGAGAGGTCCATCGGAACGCGGCCGGGCATCCGTCGTGCCGTCGCGGCCATGCGCGGCGCATGCTTGGCGGCGTGCAGGTCTGATCCGCAGATGCCGCAAGCGAGGGTGCGGACGAGAACCTGGCCGTCTCCGGGAACCGGCTCGGCGACTTCCGCGACCTCGATCGCGGCGTCGCGGAAGACCGCCGCCCTCACTTGATGAACTCCCGCACCTCGGAAACGAGATCGTCCAGCCGATCGTGATGTACCCAGTGCCCCGCGCGCTCGTAGCTCGAGACGCGAGCGCTCTTGAAGTGCCGGATGCGACCGTCGTCCTGCGGGTTGGAGGCCCAGCTCTCCTTGCCGTAGACCAGAAGGGTCGGGCACTCGATGCGCGACCACAGCCCCTCAATGTCGTCGTATACCATGTCGTAGGGCGCCCAGGCGCGGACATAGTTGTCGAACTTCCAGCTGTAGGTGCCGTCCTCGTTCTGGTTCACACCCTGCTGGGTGAGGTGCCGCGCCTGATCGGCGCTCAGGTGCTTGTTCTCGTCCTGCATGCGCTTGAACGCATCCTCGATCGTGGGATAGCGCCGCGGCAGGCGACCCGACAATTTGCGCTGCTCGTCGATCCAGCCGCGCATGCGCTCGTCGATCGTCTTGCGGCCGCGCTCGGCGATCATCTTAGGCGATGGACCAAGGCCCTCGATCGCCACCAGCTTGCGCACGGTCTCGGGGTAGATGCCGGCGTAGCGCAGGCAGATATTGCCTCCCAGTGAGTGCGCCACGATCGTGACCGGCGCGAGCTTCTGCTGATGGATGAGCTGGGCCAAATCGTAGATGTAGGCCGCCATCGAATAGTTGCCGTCGGGCGACCACTGGCTGTCGCCGTGCCCCCGCAGATCCGGACAGATGATGTGCCAGTCCTTGCGCAGAGCCTGCGCGACCCAATCCCAGTTGCGACAGTGATCGCGCCCGCCATGCACCAGCAGGAGGGGCGGCGCGTCGGGATTGCCCCAGTCGACGTAGTGCAGACGCAGGCGCTGGGAGAAGAAGACCCGCGACGTCGGCCCCGGGGCATTGTGCAATGTATCGTCCATCGTCCGTCTATAGAGCGGTTCGCCGGCTCTCGGGAAGCGCCCGCGCGGATGACAGGCCGGCCGATTTGGGTCACCATTCCGCGTCATGGACCAGGCGCAGAATGAGTTGATGACGCGCACCGGCCCGGGGACACCGGCCGGTCGCCTGATGCGGCAATACTGGCATCCGGTGGCGCTCGTCGACGAGCTGGAAGGCCCCCGCCCCGCCCGCGCGGTCAGGGTTCTGGGCGAAGACTACGTGCTGTTTCGAGACGAGCGCGGACGGCTTGGCATGCTCGATCGCGCCTGCCCGCATCGTGGCGTCGATCTCTCTTTCGGTCGCCTCGAAGATGGCGGCCTGCGCTGTCTCCTGCATGGCTGGCTGTTCGACGTCGAGGGCAAGTGCCTCGAGACCCCCGCCGAGCCCAAGGGCAGCGTGCTCTGCCAGCGCGTCCGCGCCCGCAGCTACCCAGTGGAAGAACGCAACGGAATCATCTGGGCGTGGCTCGGCGAGGGCGCGGCGCCGGCGTTCCCCGATCTCGACTGTTTTCTCGCGCCGCGCAGCCACGCTTTCGCTTTCAAGGGCCACATCGCCTGCAACTGGCTACAGGCGCTGGAGGTCGGCATCGACCCCGCGCACGCCTCGTTCCTGCACCGTTTCTTCGAGGACGAGACGACGGATGGCGCTGCCTATGGTCGGCAGTTCCGCGCCGCCTCGGTCGATTCCGACATCCCGATGACGCGGCTGATGCGCGAGTATCCCAACCCGCGGATCGACGTCGAGGGCACCGACTACGGTTTGCGTCTCTTCACGCGCCGGCACATCGACGAGCGCCGCACGCATCTGCGCGTCACCAACCTCGTCTTCCCCTATGCCTTTGTCATCCCGCTCAGCGCGGAAATGACCATCACCCAATGGCACGTACCGATCGACGACGTGAGCTGCTACTGGTACACAATCTTCACCAGCTTCGGCGCGCCAGTTGACCACCGGCTGATGCGCGAGCAGCGGCTGCAACTCTATGAACTGCCCGACTACAAGCCGCGAAAGCACCGCGGCAACGCCTGGGGATACGACATCGAGGAGCAGAAGCGCTCGACCTTCACCGGCATGGGCAACGACATCAACGTGCACGACCAGTGGGCGATCGAGTCGATGGGCGCGATCCAAGACCGCACGCGCGAGCATCTTGGCACCACCGACAAGGCGATCCTCGCCAACCGTCGCTTGCTCCTGCGCGCCATCGCCCAGGTGGAGGCCGGCGAGGCGCCGTTGATGCATCTCGACCGGGCCCGCGCGGCGACGATTCGGGGACCGGTGACCTGCGACGCGATCGGCCCCACGACCGGCTGGGAGACCTACTGGAAGGAGCTCGACCGCCGCCGCCGCGCCGGCTCCGACTGGGCGCGTGCCACCGCCTCGCCGCTGGTCGCCTGACCGCACGATGAGTCTCGCCGAGCGCGCGGGCGTTTGGGACGCCGACCGTCGGGCCGCGGGCGAGGATGTCGCGCGCTGGATCGAGGCCGACGACATCAAGGTCGTGCGACTCTCCTTCGTCGACCAACACGGCATCACGCGGGGCAAGACGGTGACCGCCGATCAGATCGGCCGCGCGCTGCGCGACGGCGTCGGTTTCCCGTCTACGCTCCTGCTGAAGGACACCGCCGGCCGCACGGTGTTTCCGGTCTGGACACCGGGCGGCGCCGGACTGCCCGAGTTCGACGGCGCCGCAGACTGCTTCATGCTGCCCGACCCGGCGACGTTTCGCGTACTGCCCTGGGCGCCGCACACCGGCTGGCTGATCTGCGATATCCATTTCGCCGACGGGCGGCCCGTTCCCTTCGCCACGCGCCATCTCTATCGCCGCAGCCTCGACGCGCTGGCGCGCGCCGGCTTCGACTTCAAAGCCGGGCTTGAGGTCGAGTTTCATCTGTTCCGTCGCGTCGGCGAGGCGCTCGGGCTGGAGGACGCGGCGTCGCCCGGCCAGCCCGGCCGGCCGCCGCAGGTCGCCTTGCTGAATCAGGGGTACCAGTACCTCACCGAGCAGCGCTACGACGTGCTCGATCCGATCCTCGAGACGCTTCGCAAGAACGTGGTCGGGTTGGGGCTCAAGCTGCGCTCGCTTGAGGTCGAGTTCGGTCCCAGCCAGGTCGAGTTCACCTTCGACACCGGAATAGGCCTGGAGCCAGCCGATGCGATGGTCCTGTTCCGCAACACGGTGAAGCAAGTCGCGGCGCGTGAAGGCTACCACGCCACCTTCATGTGCCGGCCCCGAATCGCCAACGGCATGTCGAGCGGCTGGCACCTGCATCAGTCGTTGGTCGATCGTGCGACCGGAGGCAACGCGTTCGTCGATCCGGCCGCGCCTCTATCGGCGTCCGGCCTGCACTTTATGGGGGGATTGCTGGCCAAGGCGCGGGCGGCGACAGCGCTCGCCTGCCCGACCATCAACGCCTATCGGCGGTTCAAGGCCTTCTCGCTCGCCCCCGACCGCGCGGTGTGGGGACGCGACAATCGCGGTGCGATGCTGCGCCTGCTGGGCGGTCCGGGCGATCCGGCAACGCATATCGAGAACCGCATCGGTGAGCCAGCTGCGAACCCCTACCTCTATATGGCGAGCCAGGTGATCTGCGGTCTTGCGGGGCTCGAGTCGCGTCGCGATCCCGGCCCTTCGTCCGACGCGCCCTACGGTGCGGCTGCCACTCCCCTGCCGCGCTCCCTCGGCGAGGCACTGGAGGCGCTCCACGCGAGCGCCGTCCTGCGTGCCGGTCTCGGCGATACGTTCATCGACTATTTCGTTCGCTTGAAGCGCGCCGAGATCGAACGCCATGAGGCCGAGGTCTCGGATTGGGAACAGCGCGAATACTTCGATCTCTTCTGAGGTCGCCTCAACCGAGCCGCGCGCGGGCCTGTGCGGTCTCCTCCACCAGCAATCGCGTAAGCTCGCCGGCCGGCATCGCGCGGGCGAGGCGCCCGGCCTGACCGCTCCAGAGCGAGGTGAAGTCCCCGCTGCCGCGCGCCTCGGCAGCGGTGCGCAATGGCGTCGTGGCACCCGCGGCAAGCGGAAACTGCGGTGCGAGCGGCGACAGCGGCCCCACCTCGCGCATGAACCGGTTCAGGATTCCCCGCGCCGGCCGACCCGTAAAGACGTTCGTGAGGCAGGTGCTGCCGTCGTCCGTTGCCGCGAGGGCGGCACGATGGATCGCTGATGTCTTGGCCTCGGGCGTGAGCAGGTAGGCCGTGCCGATCTGCGCTCCCGCAGCGCCGAGCGCCAGCGCCGCCGCGATCCCGCGCCCGTCGGCGATACCGCCGGCCGCAATCACCGGCACCTTCACGGCGTCAACCATCTGCGGGACCAGTGCCATGGTGCCTGGCTGGGCGCCGACATCGTCGGTCAGGAACATGCCGCGATGACCACCGGCTTCGGCGCCCTGCGCCACTACGGCCGCCACGCCGCGCGCCTCCAGCCAGCGCGCCTCCGCCACAGTTGTCGCCGAACTCACGATCAGGATCCCTGCAGCGCGCAGCGGTGCCAACAGCGCTTCGTCCGGCAAACCGAAATGGAAACTGGCGACCTTCGGCCGGTACTCGAGCAGGATCTCACCCATGGCCGCGCTATAAGGCGCCCGCGTCGGCCCCTTGTCGGCGTCGGCCGGCGAGAGACCGAACTCGGCGTAGTAAGTGGCAAGCCGTTCACACCATGCCGCCTCGCGTGCGGCGTCCGCGACGGGGGGAGTGTGGCAGAAGAAGTTGACGTTGATCGGACGATCCGTTTGCTGACGCACCTGCTGCAACTCCGCGCGCAGCTGCTCGGGCGTCAGCATCGCCGCCGCAAGGGAACCGAATCCACCGGCCTTGGCGACCTCGATCGCGAGCGCGGGTGTGTTTGGCCCCGCCATGGGCGCCTGGATCAGCGGGTGTTCGATGCCGAACAGGTCAAGCAATCGACGATCGGGCCAGTGCATGTTGGCAGTCACCTCCTGTTGCCCGTAAGCTATCGCGCAACGGAGGAACTATGCCAGACAAAGCGGGGCCTGACATCGTTGGCGCGGCGCCGGTGTTCCGGGTGTCCGACTTCGCGACCGCGCTCGCCTACTACCGCGATACGCTGGGCTTTGCCGTGACGTTCCAGTGGGGCGAGCCGACCTTCTATGCGTGCCTGCGCCGCGGCGAGCTCGATCTGCACATCAACGCGTCGCCCGATCCAAGGCGTCCGCCGGGTGCCAGCCTCGTTTGCGGCTTCGTGTCGGACGTCGACGGTCTGTACAGCGAGCTCTCGGGTCGTGGCGCGCGCATCGCCACACCGCCGCAGACCCTTCCCTACGGCATGCGCGAGTTCAATCTGGAAGATCTCGACGGCAACTGCATCGTATTCGGCATGTCGGTTGGCGACGGCGCGAAGGAGTAGACATGGAACTCTGGCAACTCGACGCGACCGAGCAGGCGCGCCTGATTCGCACCGGTCGCGCGTCGGCCGTCGAAGCCGTGAAATCGTCCCTGGCGCGACTGCACAAGGTGAACCCCGCGATCAATGCGGTGGTGCGCGTGCTGGAAACCGAGGCCCTGGCCGCGGCCGAGACGGCGGATGCCCACCGCGCGCGCGGCCACGCACTCGGCCCCCTGCACGGCGTGCCGGTCACCACCAAGATCAACGTCGACCAGGCAGGTCAGCCGACCGACAACGGTATCGTCGCCTACCGGGACAATGTCGCAAGCGAGGACAGCCCGGTCGTCGCCAACCTGCGGCGCGCCGGGGCCATCCTGATCGGGCGCACCAATGCGCCCGCCTTCTCGATGCGCATCTTCAGCGATAACGCGCTTCACGGCCGCACGCTCAATCCGCGCGACCCCTCGGTCACGCCCGGTGGCTCAAGCGGCGGCGCCGGAGCCTCGATCGCGACCGGCATCGGCGCCATCGCCCATGGCAACGACATTGGCGGCTCGGTGCGCGTGCCGGCGCACTGTTGCGGCGTCGTAGGTCTGCGACCGGGCTTCGGTCGCATCCCGTCGATTAGCCCGCTCGCGCCGGTCGGCCGGCCGCTCGGCGCGCAATGGATGGCGGTGCAGGGCCCGCACACGCGCACGGTGCGCGACGCGCGACTGGCGCTGGAGGTGATGTCCCGTGCCGACCGCCGCGACTGGCGTTCGCTCGATGTGCCGGTGGAAGGCCCGCCGCCAGCGCGTCCCATTCGCGTCGCGTTGGTGCCCGACCTGCCGGGCGGTCCCACGCATCCTGCGCAGAGCGCCGCCGTCCGTCAGGCCGGCAAACACCTGCAAGCGGCGGGCTATGCGGTTGAGGAAATGCTGCCACCCGACATCGAGCGCGGCATCGAGATCTGGCACGAGATCAACGTCACCGACATGCGCCATGGGCTGTGGCCGCTGATGCAGCAGGTCGGCGATCCCGACGGACAGGCGTCGATGGGCGCCTGGATGGATATGTTCAAGCCGCTCGACGTTGCGGGCTATGTGAAAGCAATCGTCGAGCGCGACACGCTGATGCTGCGCTGGTCGCAGTTCCTGCTTCAGTGGCCGCTGGTCGTGATGCCGGTCCTGGCCGGCCTGCCGCCGCGGCAGGTCGCCGACCTCGACAAGGCGGGCCAGACGGAAGTGTTGCAGGGACTGCGGCCGTCACTGCTCGCGCCGCTGCTTGGCCTGCCCGGCCTCGCGGTCCCCGTGGGCAGCCACGGCAAGCTGCGGACGGGTGTGCAGATCATGGCCAATCGTTGGCGCGAGGACATGGCGCTCGATGCCGGCGAGGTTATCGAGGCGGCCGAAGGCGCGGTGACACCGATCGATCCGGTCGCGGTGTAGGAGCGGATCGGGTCAGGCGCGGCCGCCATCAACCTGATAGTGCTGCGCGGTGATCGCCGACGCCTCGTCGGAGCAGAGGAACAACACCGCGCGCGCGATGTCGTCGGGCATCAGCCAGCGCTTGAGACACTGGTTGCGCATCGTCGCGGCCTCCGCGTCGGGCGTGATCCAAAGCTTCTCCTGACGCTCGGTGCGGACCCAGCCGGGCGCGATGGCGTTGCAGCGGATGCCATGCACGCCGTAGTCGCGGGCGATGGAGCGCGTGAGGCCGAGCATCGCCGACTTGGCGGCGGTGTAGATCGCCATGCCGCCGGTCATCGCGACCCAGGAGATCGATGAGAAATTCACGATCGCGCCCGCCTTGGCGGTGACCATGTCGGGCAGCACGGCTTGCGTCGCGAAGAAGGCATGCTTGAGGTTCACCGCGATACGGCCGTCGAAGTACTCCGGCGTCACATCCTCGGTGCGATGCCGATCGTCATGCGCGGCGTTGTTCACCAGCACCTGGACCGGCCCCTGCGCCGCCCGCAACTCCGCGATGGCCGCGCGCAGCGCCGTGATATCGGTGATGTCGGCCTTCACGAACCGCACCGCCGCACCCAACTCCGAGGCCAGCGCACGCGACGGCGCCTCGGCGATGTCGACAAAGCCGACCTTCGCTTTCTGACGGGCGAAGTGGCGCACGATCGCCGCGCCAATGCCGGAACCGCCGCCCGTCACGATGACGCTCTTGCCTTCGAGATCCGGATAGATCGCGCCTGCCATGGCCTTCTCCTCTTGCCGCCGCGGTTGCGAATCGACGGCCGAACCCCGACACTCGCAGACAACGAACCCGGAGGAAATGCATGATCTACGAGCTGCGCACCTACACGCTGTTTCCCGGCAAGATGCCGGACTACCTGAAGGCCGCGGAGACGATCGGCCGTCCGGCGCGCGGCGACAACTACGGGCGCTGCCACGCCTACTGGACGAGCGAGTTCGGCCAGCTGAACCAGATCTGGCACTTGTGGAGCTACGACAGCCTCAACGAGCGCGAGCGGTTGCGGGGTGAGCTGCAGAAGAATGAGAAATGGACCAAGGAATATGTGCCCACCATCCGGCCGCTGATCGCGCGACAGGACCTGCGGGTGCTGAACGGTGTGGTTCATCCCGCAGCCCCGACGACGGGATCGCACCTCTACGAGCTGCGGATGTATCGCACCGTGCTGGGCGGCGCTCGGCAGTACGCGGAGAATCTGAAGGCGGTGCTGCCGGTCCGCGGGAAATACTCCCCGGCCGTGGGCGTCTGGACGGGCGAGTTCCCGCAGCCCAACGAGCTCCTGCACATGTGGCGCTACAAGGACCTCAATGAACGCGCCGCCGCGCGGGCCGCAGTGATGAAGGAGCCCGCGTGGCAGGAGTACCTGAAGAAGGGCGCGCCGCTCCTGGCGGAGATGCAATCGATCATCCTGATGCCCACGGTCTTCTCACCGATGAAGTGAGATGCGGTCCGTTCCGCGCCTCTTGCCGACCACCGTCGTCGGCTCCTACCCCCAGCCGGACTGGCTGGTCGACCGCGCGCTGCTGGCGCGCGGTGTGCCGCGGGTCCGGCTGGCCGAGCTGTGGCGGGTGCCCGCCGAGCGCCTCGAAGAGGCGCAGGACGACGCCACGCGGCTTGCCATCGCGGATATGGAGCGGGCCGGCATCGACATCGTGACCGACGGCGAAATCAGGCGCGAAAGCTACTCCAACCGCTTTGCCACCGAGCTCGATGGCATCGATCTCGCGCGTCCGGGCGTCGTCACCAGCCGCTCCGGTCATCGCACCGAAGTGCCGCGCATCGTCGGGCCGGTCCGCTGGAAGGGGCCCGTGGAGCGGCGCGACATGGAGTTCCTGCGCGCGCATACGACCCGCGCCGCCAAGATGACGCTGCCGGGCCCCTTCACGCTCGGCCAGCAGGCCGAGAACGCGCACTATCGCGACCCGATGGAGATGTATCTCGATTTTGCGGCCGCCGTGAACGCGGAGGCCAAAGCGCTGGTCGCCGCCGGCGCCGATGCGATCCAGCTCGACGAGCCGTGGCTGCGCAACGATCCCGACGGCGCGGCGCGTTACGCCGTGCCGGCGATCGATCGCGCCCTTGAAGGGATTGGTGTGCCGACGATCGTGCATCTGTGTTTCGGCTATGCGGCGGTCGTGCCGGGCTCGGCTAAGCCAACCGCCTACTCTTTCCTGCCGCAGCTCGCCGCGTGCGCGGCCGATCAGATTTCGATCGAGGCGGCGCAGCCGAAACTCGATCTCGGCGTGCTCGCCGATCTCGCGCCCAAGACAGTGCTGGTCGGCGTGCTCGATCTTTCCGATCCAACGGTCGAGAGCGCGGAGACGGTGGCCGCCCGAATCCGTGCGGCACTCGCCTTCGCGCCGCCCGAGCGGGTCGTGCCGGCACCCGACTGCGGCATGAAGTACCTGCCGCGCGATGTTGCGTTCGGAAAACTCAAGTCGCTGGCGGAAGGTGCCACCCTCGTCCGCGCCAGTCTCGGCTGACGACGCGATCAGTTGCGCCAGACGAAGATCGTCGGGCCGCGCTCATCAAAAATCTTGTGGTCCAGGTACGAGGAGTCCACGGCGGCCGCCAAGACGACAGCGAACGCACCGCCGAACACCCACCAGAACAAGCGATTCCCGCGGCGTTTGCGGCGGCGGCGACTGGTCCTCCCCCTGAAAAGTGGTCCGCCCTGAACTATGTCTTTTGACAAGAAGGAGGACTGCAATGCCGAAGAAGAGGCACAAGCCTGAAGAGATCGTTTCGAGACTCCGACAAGCCGATGTCTTGA
>VGCH01000012.1 GCA_016870115.1 Alphaproteobacteria bacterium
TCAAGACATCGGCTTGTCGGAGTCTCGAAACGATCTCTTCAGGCTTGTGCCTCTTCTTCGGCATTGCAGTCCTCCTTCTTGTCAAAAGACATAGTTCAGGGCGGACCACTTTTCAGGGGGAGGACCAACCTCGGCAGGACTTGGGCGAGGCCGGCCAGGCAAAAACCGTTTCAGATCCATTTCGACTTTCATTCACTGTCCGGCTCTTGGGGGATGAACCGGGCGCCGGATCATGGCCGACCTTTGCGCACACCGCCAGCGGGTTGTGCCACTGCTCGTTCATGCGCGCGGTTCCAGACCGATGATAGGATTTACGCGCCTTGACGTCCTTCCTCTTTTGTCCTACTTCCGATCGACCTGCCGCTGGAAACCCCCGATGCCCGCAGCCCGAATCCTGAGTAAACCCAAACTACGCCAACGCTATCTGGCTGCCCTCGCCCGCTCCGGGTCGGCCACCGACGCCGCCGCCATGATCGGCGTCGAGCGGACGACTCCCTATCTCTGGCGCAAGCATGTGCCGGGGTTCGCGGCACTCTGCGACCAGGTGCGACGGGACGCGCGCATCGCCGGCCGGCGCGGCATGCCTCTGTGGAGCCATCCCGCGATGAACGATCGTCGCCTGATGCGCGCGCTGGAGCGCCTGGACATCGCCGAAGCGAGGGCCCAGCGGCTGACACCGACAACCGTCGGGGAGCGATTCTCGACAGTTTCGACGCCGGATTCGACGGCTAACGCGTTGAGAATACAGGAGCCCGGCGTGTCCTCGACACTCTCGACAAACTCGACACTCTCGACAGATCAGGCCCGCAAGATCGCCGAGGTGGAGGCCGTGCTGGACGCGCTCATCCGCGAGCAAGCGGCGGACGACATCCCCGGTGCCCGGGCCTGTGGTACGTCTTGAACAATGACTGACACCACGGCCCGCGCCCTGTTGCGCGACCTGTTCGACGCCGCGCTCGCCGCCGCCCGGCCCGCGACCTGTCTCGCGCCCTGGATCGCGGGCCTCAAGCCGCCCCGGGGCCGCACGATCGTGATCGGCGCGGGCAAGGCGAGCGCCGCCATGGCGCGCGCGCTGGAGGATGGCTGGCCGCATCCGCTCGAGGGGCTGGTGGTGACGCGGTACGGCTATGGCGAGACCTGCAAACGCATCGAGATCGTCGAGGCCGCCCATCCGGTACCCGACGAGCGCGGCCGCGCCGCCGCCGGGCGCATTCTGGCCAAGGTCCAGGGCCTCACGCCCGACGATCTCGTGCTCTGCCTGATCTCGGGCGGTGGCTCTGCGCTGCTGGCGGCCCCCGCCCCCGGGCTCGATCTCGCCAACAAGCAGGCGGTGAACCGCGCCCTGCTGCGCTCCGGCGCCAACATCGGCGAGATGAATACGGTGCGAAAGCACCTCTCGGCGATCAAGGGCGGGCGGCTCGCGATCACGGCGGCGCCGGCGCGGATCGTGTCGTGGCTGATCTCCGACGTGCCGCGCGACGATCCCGGCACCATCGCGTCGGGCCCGACGGTCGCGGACGCCACAAGCTTCGCCGATGCGCTCGCCGTGCTGGAGCGCTACCGCATCGAGCCGCCGGCCGCCGTGCTCGCCCATCTGCGGCGCGGCGCCGAAGGCGGGATCGAGGAGACGCCCAAACCCGGCGACCCGCGATTGGCCGGCACTGAACTGCATATCGTCGCCGCGCCGCAACGCTCGCTCGACGCCGCCGCGGCGCTCGCCCGCGCGCGCGGTCTCGATGTCGAGCTGCTGGGAGACAGTCTCGAGGGCGAGGCGCGCGAGCTCGGCGCCGCCCATGCGCGTCTCGCGCTGGCTCGACGCATCATCCGGCCGCTGGTCCTGCTGTCGGGCGGCGAGACGACTGTCACGGTGCGCGGCAACGGCCGCGGCGGGCGCAATGTCGAGTATCTGCTGGGACAAGCCATCGCGGCCGATGGGGCGGCCAATGTCTGGGGGCTCGCCGCCGACACCGATGGCGTCGACGGTGCCGAGGAGATCGCGGGCGCGATCTTCGGACCCGACACGCTCGCCCGCGCTCGGGCGGCGGGGTGCGAGCCGCAAGCGGCGCTCGACAACAACGACGCGCACACGCTCTTCGGCACGCTGCATGACTCGATTGTCACCGGCCCCACGCGCACCAACGTCAACGACTTCCGGGCCACGCTGGTGATGCCATGAGAACGCATCCCGGCTCCTGCCATTGCGGCGCCATCACGATCAAGCTCACGCTCGACAAGTCACCGGAGGAAATGCGCGCCGGCCGCTGCGGCTGCAGCTTCTGCCGCCGGCACGGCGCCAGGACGCTGGGCGATCCTGCGGGCCGGGTCGAGTTTCGCGCCCGCTCCGAGGCGCTGCAGCGTTACCGCTTCGGGCTTGGGATCACCGACTATCTTCTCTGCGCGCACTGCGGCACCTACGTCGGCGCCGTCATGCCGGATGAGGGTCTCGGTATCGTGAACGTGAACGCGCTTGAGTGCCGCGCGGTGATCGATCCGGCGCCGCCGCTGCACGACTACGACGGCGAGGACGCGGCGCGCCGCCGCGCCCGGCGCCGAAAGTTCTGGATGCCGGCAAGCATCCTCTCCTAAGGTCAGCTCATGCCATTGCTTGGAGCCATCGCCGACGATTTCACCGGCGCCACCGACCTTGCCGGAATGCTGGTCAAGGGCGGTATGCGCACGATCCAGACGATCGGCGTGCCCGTCGCGAGCGCGATCCCGTCCGATGTCGATGCCGTCGTGGTCGCGCTGAAGTCGCGCTCTATCCCGGCCGCCGACGCTGTGCGCCAGTCGCTCGATGCGCTCGCGTCGCTGAAGGCGGCGGGCTGCCAGCGCTTCTTCTTCAAGTATTGCTCCACCTTCGACTCGACCGACGCCGGCAATATCGGTCCCGTGTCCGACGCGCTGGCCGACGCGCTGGGAGCCGGCATCGCCATCCAGTGTCCGGCCTTTCCGCTCAATGGCCGCACGATCTTCCGTGGCCATCTGTTCGTGGGCGATCTCCTGCTCTCGGACTCGCCGCTCAAGGATCACCCGCTGAACCCGATGACCGACGCCAGCCTGGTGCGCGTGCTCGCACACCAGACCTCGCGCGCGGTCGGTCTCGCGCGGCTGGCGGACGTGCAGGGCGGCAGTCACGCGCTGCGCGCTGCGCTCGATACGCTTGCCGGCCGCAGTGTCCGCCATGCCATCGTCGATGCCGTCACCGATTCCGATCTCGGCATCATCGGCGAGGCGGTCGGTGACGATGTGCTGGTGTGCGGCGGCTCCGGCGTCGCGCTTGGCCTGCCGGCGGCGTGGCGGCGACGCGGCCTGCTCGCCCATCGCGGCGATGCCGACGCGTTGCCCAAGATCGAAGGCGCCGCCGCGGCGATCGCGGGCTCCTGCTCGGCCGCCACACTGGGTCAGATCGCGTCGTTCGGTGGCGCCGCCCTGCGACTCGACACCACCGCGATCTGCGCCGGCGCACCGGTCGCGCGCGAAGCGCTCGATTGGGCCGCGCGCCGTCTGGGAACCGCGCCGATCCTGATCTCCGCCAGCGCGCCGCCGGCCGAGGTGCGCGCCTTGCAGGCCCGCTTCGGCGTCGAGAAATCCAGTGCGGCGATCGAGGGCACGCTGGCCGAAATCGCGCGGGGCCTGGTCGGCGCCGGCGTGCGGCGCCTCGTCGTGGCCGGCGGCGAGACCTCGGGCGCCGTGGTCGGCGCCCTGGGTGTGCAGGGTCTGCGGATCGGCCGCGAGATCGACCCCGGCGTGCCATGGACGCTCGCCACGGGTCCGCAGCCCATCGCCCTTGCTCTCAAGTCGGGCAACTTCGGCGCGCCGGACTTCTTTGCCAAGGCCTTCGCCGTGTCATGAACGTCTGCGACGATCTCTCCGCCACGGAGGCCCCTCCCTCGCCGTTCCAGATCACCGATCTGGAACGCGTCTCTCCCTTCTGACCGGAGCCAAGATGCCCAAGCTCGCCGCCAATCTGTCCTGGATCTTCCAGGAGGTGCCCTTCATGGAGCGCTTCGCGGCTGCCGCGCGACATGGCTTCACGGCGGTGGAGTTCATGTTCCCCTACGACTTCCCGGCGGCTGACATCGCGCGCGAGCTGAAGCGCCATGGTTTGGTGCAGGCGCTCTTCAACCTGCCGGCGGGCGATGCCGCCAAGGGCGAGCGCGGTCTCGCCGCCCTGCCGGGCCGGGAGGCCGACTTCGCGGCGGCACTCGACCGTGCGCTCGACTACGCCAAGGCCCTCGACTGCCGCACCCTGCATGTGATGTCCGGGTTGATCCCTGCCGGTGCCGACCCGGCGCCCCTGCACCGCACCTTCGTGAACAATCTCAAGCGCGCCTGCGACCGCACGGCCAAGAGCGGCATCACGCTGGTGCTGGAACCGATCAACCGGCGCGACATACCGGGCTACTTCACCAACACCACGGGCCAGGCCAAGGCGATCATCGCCGAAGTGGGCGCGCCGCATCTGCGCCTGCAGCTCGACCTCTACCACCTGCAGGTGACCGAGGGGGATCTCGCCAAGCGCACCGAGGCGCTCCTGCCGCTGGTCGCGCATGTGCAGATCGCGGGCAATCCCGACCGCAACGAACCCGACCGCGGCGAAGCGAACCACCTCCATATGCTGGGGCTGCTCGACCGGCTGGGCTACGCGGGTCATGTCGGACTGGAATACAAGCCGCTCACCACCACCGCCGCCGGGCTGGGCTGGGCCGCGCCCTACGGCATTCGGGCCAACCCATGAGCGCGCTCACCCTCGCCGTCATCGGCCTCGGCTCAATGGGGCTCGGCATGGCGCGCAACCTCCTGAAAGCGGGCCATCGCGTCATCGGCGTCGACCCCGCACCCACCGGTCGCGACGCGCTCGTTGCGTCGGGCGGCACGATCGCGGCGACTCCCGCCGAGGCCGCGCGCGGGGCCGACGCGGTCATCGTCGTGGTGGTGAACGCAGCGCAGGTCGACGCGGTGCTGTTCGGTTCCGATGGCGCGGCATCGACGCTGCGGCGCGGCGGTCTTGTGATGCAATGCGCGACCATTCCGCCCGCGGCCACGCGCGCGTTGGCCGACCGGCTCGCCGCGTCAGGCCAACCGCTGCTCGATGCGCCGATGTCGGGCGGACGCGCGCGCGCCGAGGACGGCCAGCTCACCTTCATGTCGTCAGGCAGTGCCGAGGCCTATGCCGCCGCCGAGCCGATCCTGAATGCGGTCGCCGCCAAGGTGTTTCGTCTCGGCGACGCGCCGGGGATCGGCTCGCTGGTCAAGACGGTGAACCAGCTGCTGGCCGGCGTGCACATCGCCACCGCCGCCGAGGCGATGGCGCTCGCCGCCCGCGCGGGCGCGGACACCCGCGCGGTCTACGAGGTGATCTCCGCCAGCGCCGGCAATTCCTGGATGTTCGGCAATCGCGTGCCGCATATGCTGGACGACGACTTCACACCGCTGTCGGCCGTCGAGATTTTCGTGAAGGATCTCGGCCTCGTGCTCGATACCGGCCGCGAGCTGCGCTTGCCGCTGCCGCTCGCCGCCGCCGCGCACCAGCAGTTCCTCGCCGCCTCCGGTGCCGGCCACGGTCGCCTCGACGACGCCGCGGTGGTCAAGGTTTACGAGGCCGCCGGCGGTTTCAAGGTCGCGGCCAAGACGTCGCGGACGGAGTAGACTGCCCCGATGCGTCGCCAGCGTGGAACCAAGATCGTCGCCACCGTCGGCCCGGCCAGCGCCGGGCGCGCCCAGCTGCGCGCCCTGTTCGAAGCGGGCGCGGATGTCTTCCGGCTCAACTTCAGCCATGGCAGCCATGACGATCACCGCAAGGTGGTCACCCACCTGCGCGCGCTCGAGACCGAGTTCGAGCACCCCGTGGCCATTCTGGTGGACCTGCAGGGCCCCAAGCTCCGACTTGGCACGCTCGCCAAGGGGCCAATGACATTGAAGCGGGGCCAGAAGCTCACCTTCGATCTCGATCCCGCGCCGGGCACGGCCAAGCGCTTGCCCCTGCCCCACCGCGAGATTTTCGCCGCCGCCCAGGCCGGCAGCCTCTTGCTGATCGACGACGGCAAGGTGCGGGTGCGCATTGTCGCGGCGCGCGAGGATTCGCTCGATACCGAGGTCGAGGTCGCGGGCACGATCAGCGACCGCAAGGGCGTCAACCTGCCCGATCTCGTGCTGCCGCTCTCGCCGCTCACGCCCAAGGACCGCAAGGACCTCGACTTCGCGCTGTCACTCGGCATCGACTGGGTCGCGCTCTCCTTCGTCCAGCGTGCCGGCGACATCGCGGAGCTGCGAAAGCTGGTGGCCGGGCGCGCTGCGGTCATGGCCAAGCTGGAGAAGCCCGCCGCCATCGAGCATCTCGACGAGATCATCCACCAGAGCGATGGCATCATGGTGGCCCGCGGCGACCTCGGCGTCGAGCTGCCGCCCGAAGCGGTGCCGCCCCTGCAGAAGCGCATTCTCGCGGCCTGTCGCGCGATCGGCCGGCCGGCGATTGTGGCGACGCAGATGCTCGATTCGATGGTGCATTCGCCGACGCCGACGCGCGCCGAGGCCTCCGACGTTGCGACCGCCGTCTATGACGGCACCGACGCGGTGATGCTGTCGGCGGAGTCCGCATCGGGCGACTATCCGCTGGAAGCCGTCCAGATCATGGACCGCATCCTGCGCAGCGTGGAGCGCGATCCGCTCT
Source organism: Alphaproteobacteria bacterium (assembly GCA_016870115.1). Classification (GTDB taxonomy): domain Bacteria; phylum Pseudomonadota; class Alphaproteobacteria; order Reyranellales; family Reyranellaceae; genus VGCH01. The sequence goes on from VGCH01000012.1 coordinate 6,671, forward strand.
ATCGCCGCCTGATGGATGCGAGCCGCCGCGAGCCGGAAGCCACGACAGCCGACGCGATCAGCGCCGCCGCACGGCAATGCGCTCACACGCTGAGCGCGGCCGCGATCGTCACTTACACGACCAGCGGCTCGACCACGCTGCGCGCGGCCCGCGAACGGCCGGACGTGCCGATCCTCTGCCTGACGCCCAGCCTCGAGACGTCGCGCCGCATGACGCTCGCTTGGGGTGTCCACCCGGTGCGCACCGAGGACGCGCACAATTTCGCCGACATGGTCCAGCGCGCGGTCCGCCTCGCCCGCCGCGAGGGCTTCGCCGCCGAGGGGCAGCGGATCGTGGTCACCGCCGGCGTCCCCTTCGGAACGCCCGGCGCCACCAACATCCTGCGCATCGCCTACGTCTGATCGCTGCGCGCCATTGATCGGTCGGCGTCTTCGAGGGTGACGCACCGGTCGCGCTTTGGCGGACTCTCTACTTCGGACGCAGATCGAGCACGCGTCGCGCCTTGCCCATCGACCGCTCGATTGCGTGGGGCGCCTCGATGCGGACGGTCGCGGTCACGCCGCACATGCCCTTGATGCGCGTCTCCAGCGCGCGCCCCGAGGCGAGCACCGTCTCTTCCGGTGTCGCCTCGCGCGCCTCAACACGGACGGTGAGCGTATCGAGCGCGCCCTCGCGTCTCAGCTCGATCAGGTAGTGGCCGGTGAGAAGCGGATCGCGCAGGATCTGCTCCTCGACCTGGCTCGGGAACAGGTTGACCCCCCGGACGATCAGCATGTCGTCGCTGCGGCCGGTTATTTTTGCCATCCGTCGCATCGCGCTCGCCGATCCCGGCAGCAGGCGCGTGAGGTCGCGGGTGCGATAGCGGATGACCGGCATCGCTTCCTTGGTGAGCGTGGTGAAGACCAGCTCACCCGGTTGCCCGTCCGCCACCGGCGCGCCGGTCTCGGGATCGACAATCTCGGGCAGGAAGTGATCCTCCCAGATTGTGGGCCCGCCCTTGCTGTCGCCGAACTCGCAGGCCACCCCGGGACCAATCACTTCGCTCAGCCCGTAGATGTCGGTGGCGACGATGCCGAGCCGTCGCTCGATCTCCTCGCGCATACTCTCGGTCCAGGGCTCGGCGCCGAAGATGCCGATGCGCATCGCCGTGCCGCGCGGATCGATGCCCTGACGCTCGAACTCCTCGGCCACCGCCAGCATGTAGGAGGGCGTCATCAGCACGACCCGCGCCCCGAAGTCGCGGATCAGCTGCACCTGCCGCTCGGTGAAGCCGCCCGACATGGGCACCACGGTGCAGCCCAACCGTTCCGCGCCATAGTGCGCGCCCAGCCCGCCGGTGAAGAGACCGTAGCCATAGCCATTGTGGATGACGTCGCCCGGCCGCGCGCCCGCCACCGCCAGCGAGCGCGCCATCAGCTCCGCCCAAGTCTCGATGTCGCGCGCGGTGTAGCCGACCACGGTCGGACGCCCCGTCGTGCCACTCGAGGCATGGACGCGCACGCAACGCTCGCGTGGAACGGAGAACATGCCGAACGGATAGCCGTCGCGCAGGTCGGCCTTGGTGGTGAAGGGAAAGCGCGTGAGATCGTCCAGCGACCGCAGCTGGTCAGGATGCACGCCCGCCGCCTCGCACTTGGCGCGATAAGGCCTCTGGCTCGCATAGGCGTGACGCAGCGCCTCTTTCAGACGTGCAAGCTGCAAGGCTCGCAGCGCGTCGAGCGACAGCGCCGTCTCGGGGAAGCGTTCCCTCACGAACATGAATCGATCCTCAGGTCTTGCCGGCGCCCGCGAGTGCGCGGGCCTTGTCCAGCTGCTCGCGCACACCCGCCATGTGCGGATTGTGCAGAAGGGCGGCTTCCCAGGCCCGGATTGCGGCTTCGTATTGACCGCGCTCGGCGTAGATCATGCCGAGCCCCGACAGCGCCCCGAAATGGCGGGGCTCGCGCTTCAGCGTCTCGGCGATATCGCGCACCGAGGCCTCGTGATCACTGTTGAGCCAATGCGCGGTCGCGCGCTTGTTCCAAGCCTCGGAGAGATGCGGCGCGCGCTCGATCAGTCGGTCGAAGCTCGCGATCGCGCCCGCGAAGTCGCGCCGCTGCAGGCGCCGGATTCCGTCCGCCATCAGCCCAGCAAGCTCGGGCTCGCGGAGCGTCACCCACTCGTCCCAGATCGCCGCTTCCAGCGCCTCGATCGCGCCGGGATCGGTGGCGGTCTTCAAGCGCTCGAACAGCGTGTCGAGGGTGCGCGATGAGGGTCCGGGCTGGGCCATGGCGGTCAGTCCGCACATCAGCGCGACCAGCACCGCGAGGCAAGTCGCGATCGGCCCGGCGCGCGCCATGTCAGCCGGCGAGCGCCCGGGGCTCCGGCCCGCCCGTCGCCCAGTCCAGCAGCTCGACCGTGTGCACCACTGGCAAGCCGCTGGCCGCACCGATATGGCCCACGCAGCCGAAGTTGCCGGCCGCGATCGCGTCGGCGCCTGTGCGTTCCAGATTCCCGACCTTGCGCGCCCGCAGGCGCTGCGACAGCTCGGGCTGGAGGACCTGATAGGTGCCGGCCCAGCCGCAGCAGAGATGCGCCTCGCCGGGATCGACCACGGTGAAGCCGCAGCCCCGCAGCAGCGCCTTCGGCGGCTCCACGATCTTCTGGCCATGCTGCATCGAGCAGGCCGCGTGATAGGCGATTTTCAGCGGCCGTGGCGCGGTGCCCTTCACGCCAAGATCGCGGGCGACCTCGCTCACGTCGCGGGCGAGCTTCGCCACCACCGCCGCCCGCTCCGCCCAGGCCGGATCGTCGGCGAGCAGATGGCCGTAGTCCTTCAGCGTCGTGCCGCAGCCCGAGGCGTTGGCGACAATCGCGTCGAAGCCGCGGCCGCTCCACGCGGCCACGTTCGCGCGGGCCAAGGCGCGGGCCTGTTCGGTGCGGCCGACATGCAGCACCGACGAGCCGCAACAGCCGCTCCCCGCGACGATCTCGACCTCGGCGCCGTGGCGCGTCAGCAGACGGATCGTGGCCTCGTTGACCTCAGGTGCCAGCACCTGCTGCCCGCAGCCCGCCAGCAGCGCCACGCGCAGGCGCCGCTCGCCCTCGGCGGCAAAGACTTGCGGGCGGTCCATCGCCGACGGCGCCGGCAGGCGTCGCGGCACGGCATCGAGCATCGCGCGCAGCCGACGCAGGAACGTGGCGCCGCCCGGATCGGGACTGGTGGCTGGCAACAACGCCACGAACGGCCTGGCCAGCCAACCGGCGAGCGTCGTCAACCGGAAGAGCCTCGGATTGGGCATCAGCAACGCGAGCAGGCCCCGCATCAGCCGATCGCCGAGCGGCCGCGTATAGCTATGCTCGATGTGCTGGCGGCCGTGATCGACCAGATGCATGTAGTGCACGCCCGAGGGGCAGGTCGTCATGCAGGACAGACACGACAGGCACCGGTCGAGATGGCGAACCTCGGATTCCGTTGGCGCCCGGGCGTCCTCCAGCATCGCCTTCATCATGTAGATGCGCCCGCGCGGCGAGTCGCGCTCGTCACCCAGCAGTACGAAGGTCGGACAGGTCGCCGTACAGAATCCGCAATGCACGCACTTGCGCAGCACCTTTTCACTGCGTGCGGTATCGGGATCGGCGAGCTGCGCCAGGGTGAAACTGGTCTGCACGCGATCGCCTTACGTCGCTTCGCCAAGTTTCAGGCGCTCGGTCGTTCGCCTGATGCGGGTCCCGTCCTCAGCGAGGGCCTTCTCAAGCTCGTAGAGAGTCTGAAGATTCATCCAGGTTGCCGCGCTCATACCAAGGGCCCGCTCCAGCCGTAGCGCCGTCCCCGCGGTGATCCCACGATGGCCGCGTACGATGTTGCCGACCTGGACTTGCGACAGTCCCGTCGCCTGCGCCAGTCGGTACTGCGAGATTCCGGCGGGCTCCATGAATTCCTCCCGCAAGATCCGCCCTGGGTGAACCGCCGCTGCTTTACGAGCCATGTACCCGCTCCTCAGTGATAGTCGACCAACTCGATCTCAACCGCCCGCACCCCGTCCCAACCAAAGCAGATCCGCCACTGCTCGTTCACGCGAATGCTCCAGCGGCCCCTGCGGTCCCCTCTCAAGGCCTCCAGCCGGTTGCCGGGCGGTACCGCGAGGTCATCCAGGCGATTGGCCGCGTAGACGAGTTTCAACTTGTTCTGCGCCCGCCGCGCGACAGTTTCAGGGAGACTTCGCACCCGCTCGCCAAGAAACGCGCGAAGCGTCGCCTGGTCGCGAAAGCGATCCTCGTCGATCATTTCGCAGCGATACTAACCATTTAGATTAGTATCGGCAAGCCTCACCCCATCCGGCCCGGGTTGAAGAGGCCCGTGGGGTCGAAGCTCTCCTTCACGCGGCGGGCGAGGTTCGCGAGCGCGGGCGGCTGCGGATGGAACACGGGCACGCGAGCGCGCACCGCCTCGGTGGCGCGCACGAGTGTCGCGTGACCGCCAGACGCGGCGAGTGCGCCGCGCACCAAAGCCGCCTGGGCGTCGTCGCCTTCGGGCAGGGCCAACCACACCAGGCCGCCGGACCAGTCGTAGAACCAGCGGGCCACCGGCGCGCCAGCGCGGACGCGCGCAACCACAGCCGGTCCTTCAGTCGGCGGACAGGAGACGCGCCAGACCGCGTCGCCGGGGCGCGCCTCAAGCGGCCGCACGTCGCGGATGTCACGCCAGAAGGCGCGACTCTCCAGCGTTTCCAGGATCGCAAGCCGCGCGCCCGTCGCCGACAAGAGTTCGCGCAGGCCCGCGAGACGTGCTGCGACCGACGGCACGACGCCTTCCAAACGGATGGCGGTGCGGGCGCCGACATGCGCGGCACCCGACACTTCGTGCGGACTGCCCATCGCTCGGCACATCGCCGCCACCGCGGCCGCGTCGTCGAGCCCGTCCAGGATCAGCGTCGCGGTGCAATCCGGCGCCGGCAGCACCTTCACGGAGAGCTCGTCCAGCACCGCGAGCGTACCCCAGGAGCCTGCCATCACCTTGGAGAGGTCGTAGCCGGTGACGTTCTTCATCACCTTGCCACCCGACTTGAACGCCTCGGCGCGGCCATTGACGCCCGAGAAGCCCAGCAGGTGATCGCGCGCCGCACCGGCGCTGAGGCGCCGCGGCCCGGCAAGGTTGCCCATGACGACACCTGCCAGGGTGCCTTCGCCCGCAACGCCGCCCAGCAGCGGACCGAGGTCCGGTGGCTCAAAGGCAAGCATCTGGTTGCGCTGGGCGAGCAGCGCCTCGACATCGGCGAGCTTGGTGCCGGCGCGCAGTGTGACCACCAATTCTTCCGGCGCGTACTCAAGCACGCCATCCAGCCCTGAGAGATCGAGGATCGCGCCGCAAGCCATCGGCGCACCGAGCGCGATCTTGCTCGAGCGTCCCCGCACATCGAGCGTCGTACCCGATCCCAACGCCCAATCGACCGCCTCGCGCACCTCCGCTGCATCGCGCGGCCTCAACGACGCCGTCATCAGAGGCGTTCCTTTGATCGTGCCAGGGGAATCACACCGCCTCGCATGGGCCTCACGGTCAAAACCCGAGGCCCCTCCGCTTCGCGCGGCGGCGCCCCGCTCCGGCCGGAACGACTGAGAAACATCCCTCAGAACCGCGGAATGTCGGGGAACGGCAGGCGGTTCTGCGTCACCACCAGGCGACCCAGCTCGGCGCAGCGCCGCAGCTTCGGAAACACCTTGCCGGGATTGAGCAGATGGTCGGGATCGAAGGCGCACTTCACCCGCATCTGCTGGTCGAGATCGATGTCGGTGAACTGCTCGCCCATCAGGTCGCGCTTCTCGATTCCGACCCCGTGTTCGCCCGTGAGCACGCCGCCCACCCGTACACAAAGCCGCAGGATGTCCGCGCCGAACTCCTCGCAGCGGCGGAGCTGATCGGGATCGTTGGCGTCGAACAGGATCAGCGGATGGAGATTGCCATCGCCCGCGTGGAAGACGTTGACCACGCGCAGGCCATGGGTCTTCGACATCTCGCGCATCTCGGCCAGCACCTGCACGAGCTTGCCCCGCGGCACCGATCCATCGAGGCACATATAGTCGGGGCTGATTTGTCCAACTGCGGGGAACGCCGCCTTGCGGCCGGCCCAGAACAGCACCCGCTCCGCCTCATCGGCGCTGACCCGCACCGTGGTAGCGCCACGCTCGCGCGCGATCGAGGCGACGCGCTCCACCATATGGTCGACCTCGACCGGCGGGCCGTCGAGCTCGCAGATCAGCAGTCCCTCGGCGTCGAGCGGATAGCCGGCACCGACATAGGCCTCGGCGCACTTCACCGCCTCGCGGTCCATCATCTCCATGCCGCCCGGGATGATGCCGGCCGCGATCACGGCAGCCACACAATCCGCCGCGGCCGACTCGGTTGGGAAGCCCAGCAGCACCGCGCGCGCGGTCGCGGGCTTGCGCAGCAGCCGGACCGTCACCTCGGTCACGACTCCCAGCAGCCCCTCGGAGCCGGTCATCAGCCCCATCAGGTCGTAGCCCTCGGCGTCGAGATGCTTGCCGCCCAGCCGCACCACCTCGCCCGACATCAGCACCATCTCGATGCCCAGCAGGTTGTTGGTGGTGAGCCCGTACTTCAGGCAATGCACGCCGCCGGAGTTTTCGGCCACGTTACCGCCGATCGAACAGGCGATCTGCGAACTGGGATCGGGCGCGTAGTAGAAGCCCTCGTGCTCGACCGCCTTGGTGATGCCGAGGTTGGTGACGCCGGGCTGCACGCGGGCGCAACGGTTGGCGTAGTCGATCTCAAGCACGCGATTGAACTTGCCGAGCCCCAAAAGGATGGCGTCGCCCACCGGCATCGAGCCGCCCGACAGCGACGTGCCGGCACCGCGCGGTACCACCTTCACGCCGGCGTCCTGGCAATAGCGCAGGATCGCCGCGACCTGAGCAACCGTGTCGGGCAACACCACGACCAGCGGCATCTGTCGATACGCCGAGAGCGCGTCACACTCGTAGGGCCGCATGCCCTCCAGATCGTCGATCACGCCTTCGCCGGGCACCAGGGCGCGCAACGCGGCCACGATCTCGCCGCGGCGGGCGAGAATGGCGGGATCGTGCGGCGGCATCTGCATCCCCCGCTCATACGCCAAACGAAAAGGCGGCGGAAGCCGGAGCCCCGCCGCCCTTCAGGGACCCCGAAGGGTCCGGACCTCAGCCCTGGCGCGCCTTGAAGCGCGGGTTGGTCTTGTTGATCACGTACACGCGGCCCTTGCGGCGCACGATGCGGCAATCCTTGTGCCGTGCCTTCACGGACTTGAGCGAATGGCGGATCTTCATGACGGTCTCGCAAAACGAGGCCCCGCCGCAGCGGGGCCGATCAAGAGGGGCCGGAACATACGGAGGCCGCCCCGGCCCGTCAACCGCTTCCACAAGGCGATCCGGCACGGCTTTCCGGCCCGCGCCGGGGCGGCTAGAAGGGCCGCCAGCCCGGCCCGAGAGATCGCCATGTTCCAGCCTGCCCAGCGTCTCAGCAACGTCCATGTCACCGCCTCGGCCGCGATGACCCGCAAGGCGCGCGAGCTGCGCGCGGCGGGGATCGCGGTCGTGAGCCTGTCCTCCGGCGAGCCCGACTTTGCGACGCCGCGGCACGCCATCGAGGCGGCCTACAAGGCGGCCCTAGCCGGCGACACCAAGTACCCGCCCCAGGATGGCACGCCGGCGCTGAAGGCCGCGATCCGGCGCAAGTTCCAACGCGACAACAAGATCGACTATGCCAATGACGAGGTGATGGTCTCCAACGGCTCCAAGCAGATCATCTACAACGCTTTCGCCGCCAGCCTGAACGATGGCGACGAGGTGATCGTGCCGGTCCCGGGTTGGCTGTCCTATGCCGAGCAGGCGAAGCTGATGGGCGGCGTCCCGGTCCAGGTCTCCTGCCCGGAGAACAACCGCTTCAAGCTCCGACCCGAGGATCTCGATGCCGCGATCACGCCACGCACCAAGTGGGTCGTGCTGAACTTCCCCAACAACCCGACCGGTGCGGCCTGCACGCGGGCCGAGATGCGCGCGCTGTGCGACGTGCTGCTGAAGCACCCGCACGTGATGATCCTGGCCGACGACATCTACGAGCACCTGCGCTACGACGGCGCCGAGTTCTGCACGCCTGCCGAGATCGAACCGGCGCTGAAGGACCGCACGCTCACCGTCAACGGCGTGTCGAAGGCCTACGCCATGACCGGATGGCGCGTCGGCTTCTGCGGCGGTCCCGCGCCTCTCATCCGCGCCATGACCAACATCCAGGGCCAGATCGGCGGCGGCATCTCGACGGTCGGTCAGGCCGCGGCCGCCGCCGCGCTCGATGGGCCGCAAGGTGTGGTGGCGACGTGCGTCGCCGAGTACGCGCGCCGCCGCGACCTGGTGGTCGGCTGGCTGCGCGAGGCGCCCGGCATCGCATGTCACAAGCCCGAGGGCGCGTTCTACGTCTATGCCAACCTCGCGGGCTGCCTCGACAAGACAAGCGCGGGCGGAAAGCGGATCGCCACCGACACCGACTTCGTCCAGGCCCTGCTTGAGGAGAAGCACGTCGCGGCGGTGCAAGGCAGCGCCTACGGCATGGCGCCGTACCTGCGACTCTCCTACGCCACCGACCTCGAAACCCTGCGCGAAGGCTGCGCCCGCATCCGCGCCTTCTGCGAGGGGCTGCGCTGACGAGAGCGGGTCAGGTCCCGCAGAAGGTCCGATACTCGCGATCGACGACCGCCGGCGGGGCGGCGAGGTCGGCGTTGGCGGGCTGGTCGTCCCAGGGATGCGTGACCGCCTCGAACAGGCGATCGAACGGCGCCATGTCGCCGGTTTGGGCGGCGGCCAGAGCCTCTTCCACGCGGTGATTGCGCGGCACGATCCAGGGGTTCACGCGGCGCATCGCACTGGCCCGCGCGGCTGGCGTCACGCTCTCGCGGGCGAGCCGCGCCGACCAGCGCGCCGCCCAATCGTCGAACGTCATCGGGTCGGCGAAGAGAGGCCGGACGTCGGCGAGGCGCGCCGGCTCGGCGGCCGCCTCGGACAAGCGTCGGAACGTCAGCGTGAAGTCCGCGTGGCCCACTTGCATCGTATCGAGCAGTCCGTCGGCCAGCGCGCGATCGCCCTCTTCGGACCCGGCAAGGCCGAGCTTAGCGCGCAGCGTCGCGCCCCAGGCATCGCCGAACAAACCTGCGAACTTGGCGAGGCTCTCATTGGCGAGCGCCACGCCGCGGTCCACGTCGTCGTCGAACAGCGTCAGCATCGCCTCAGCGAGCCGCGCCAGATTCCATTGCGCAATGCCCGGCTGGTTGGCGTAGGCGTAGCGGCCCTGCTGGTCGATCGAGCTGAAGACGGTCGCCGGATGGAAGGCGTCCATGAAGGCGCAGGGGCCGAAATCGATGGTCTCGCCCGACAGCGTCATGTTGTCGGTGTTCATCACGCCATGGATGAACCCCACCCCCATCCAGCCGGCGATCAGCCGTGCCTGGCGGCCCATCACCGCCTCGAACAGCGCGAGCGCCGGCCGCTCGGCGCCGCGCAGCTCGGGATAATGCCGGCCGATCGTATAGTCCGCGAGCTTGCGCAGAGCCTCGGCATCGCGACGCGCGGCGAAATACTGGAACGTGCCGACTCGCAGGTGGCTCGCCGCCACGCGCGTCAAGACCGCGCCGGGCAAGGGTGTCTCGCGATAGACTTCCTCGCCGGTCGCCACCGCGGCCAGCGCGCGCGTCGCGGGGATGCCCATCGCGTGCATCGCTTCGCTGACGAGATACTCGCGCAGCACCGGTCCCAGCGCCGCGCGGCCATCGCCGCGGCGTGAGAAGGGCGTTGGCCCCGAACCTTTCAGCTGAATGTCGCGGCGCAGGCCGTCGCGCCCCACCACCTCACCCAGCAAGAGTGCACGCCCATCACCGAGCTGCGGCACGAAGTTTCCGAACTGGTGGCCGGCATAGGCGAGCGCCATCGGCGTCGCGCCCTCGGGCAGAGCGTTGCCGGCCAGCATCGCCGCCCCCTCCTCGCCCGCGAGACGCGCCGGGTCCACGCCCAGAGTCTCGGCGAGCGCGCGATTGACCCGCAGCACGCGCGGCGCGGAAACCCGCGCCGGCGCCTGCCGCGCGTAGAAGCGCTCCGGAAGTCCGGCGTAGCTCGTGTCGAAGGCGAAGGGTCCGCTCATTCGCGGAACGACGGGTCGATCCGGTCGAGCTTGCGCAGCAGCGCCGGCCAATCGCGCAGGCCGAAGCCGCCCCGAGTCTTGGGCTGATACATATTGTATGTCGCCACCACGATGTTCTGCGAGGGCTGCACCAGCTTGGTGCCGCAGGACATCGCCGCGACCTGGGTGCGGCAGGAGAGTTCCAGCCGGTGCATGGCGTTGAATGCTTCCGGCACGGTGCCGCACGCGACCAGCAGTCCGTGATTGCGCAGGATCAGCGCATTCTTGCTGCCGAGGCTCTTCACCAGATCGGCGCGCTCCTCGAGATTGACCGCCACACCCTGGTAGTCGTGATAGCCGATCTCGGCGAAGCGCATCGAGGTCTGGGTGTTGGGCAGCAGCCCGCACTCCATGGTCGAGACCGCCATTCCGGCCACCGTGTGGGTGTGCAGCACGCAATGCACGTCCTCGCGGGCGGCGTGGATGGCGCTGTGGATCACGAAACCGGCGCGGTTCACGTTGTAGTCGGCGCCGTCGAACTCGGGCTTGGCCAGCACGTTGCCGTCATGGTCGATCTTGATCAGGCTCGATGCCGTGATCTCCTCGTAGAGCATGCCGTAGGCGTTGATCAGGAACGCCTCGGGTTCACCGGGAACGCGCAGCGAGATGTGGTTCGCGATGAGGTCGGACATGCCGTAGAGATCGACGAGGCGATAGCAGGCCGCGAGATCGACGCGGGCCTGCCACTCCTCGGGCGAGACCTTCTCCTTCAGCGTGGCGACGCGACGGGTCTTCAGCGCGTGGACGGACATGGCGGCTCCTGCGGGAAGGCCCAACCTTAGCCCGCGCGGCCGGGGTCGACAACGCGGGGTCCCTCGACAAGCGTGGGGAGACGATGCCCTACTCCGCGCCCATGTCCGACGTCTGGTCCCTGCTGGAGAGTCTCGCGGCCGGCTCGCCGCGCGCGACCGCGCTGATCCATGGGGCGGAGCGCCTCGACTTCGCGACCCTGCGCGAGCGCGCGCTGGCCGCCGCGCGCGGCCTCGCCGCGCTGGGAGTCGGGCCCGGCGATCGCGTCGCGCTGTGGCTGCCGAACATTCCGGCCTACCCCGTTCTCTACTTCGCCTGCGCGCGGCTCGGTGCCATCGCGGTCGCCGTGAACACGCGCTACCGCGCCGGCGAGGTGGCCGACATCGTGCACCGCAGCGGCGCCCGGGTTCTCGCCTGTGCGCCGGCGTTCCGGCGCATCGACTTCCTGTCGATCCTGGCTGAGATCGACCCTGCCGCGCTCGATGGCCTCGCCGCGATCGTGACGGTGGGCGACGAGACCGCCGCGCCGCCGGCCCTCGCCGCGCGTCGTCGCGTCACCTACGAGCGGCTGCTGGAAGGCACCGGCACGGCCCCCCTCGGCGCCGGCCCCGACGCGCCCTGCAACATCTTCACCACGTCGGGCACCACGAGCCGACCGAAGTTCGTCTTCCATGCCCAAGCCGGCATCGCCCGTCACGCCCACGATGTCGCGCGCCGCTTCGCCCTCGATGCGCCCGAGACGCTCACGCTTTCCGTGCTGCCGCTCTGCGGCGTGTTCGGCTTCAACCAGGCCATGGCCACCCTCGCCGCCGGCCGGCCCGTGGTCCTGGTCGAGAGCTTCGACGTCGACGAACTCGCGCGGCTGATCGCCGAGCACCACCCGACCTGGCTCGCCGGCAGCGACGACATGTATGCCCGCCTGCTCGACGCAGCACCCGGTGCGCGGCCGTTCCCCTCGCTGCGTTTCGCGATCTACGCCGCGTTCAACAACGAGCTGGCCGACATCGCCGACCGCGCCCAAGCACGCGGCCTCGCCCTCTGCGGGGTCTACGGCATGAGCGAGGTGCAGGCGCTCTACGCCCGCCGCGATCCCGCCCTGCCGCTCGGCGCCCGCAAGGCAAGCGGCGGCTCGCTCACCGCGCCCGACGCCGCGGTGCGTGTCCGCGATCCCGAGACCGGCACGCCGCTGGGTCCGGGCGAGGCCGGCGCGCTTGAGTGCGCGGGGCCCTCGCGGATGCGCGGCTACTGGGGCGACGAAGCCGCAACCAGGGCCGCGCTGACCGACGACGGTTATGTGCGCACCGGCGATCTCGCAGCGCTCGATGGCGATGGCGGCTTCACCTTCCTCAACCGCATGGGCGATGTGCTGCGGCTGGGCGGATTTCTGGTGAACCCGCTGGAGATCGAACAGCATCTCCAGTCGCTGCCCGGGATCGCGGCGTGCCAGACCGTCGCCGTCGCGCGTCCCGGCGGCACCCGCGCCGTGTCGTTCGTGGTGCTGGCACCCGGCGCCACGTTCGATGAGGCGTCAGCCATCGCCCACTGCCGCCGCACGCTTGCGTCCTACAAGACGCCGCTGCGCGTGGTGGCGGTCGAGGCCTTTCCGACCACGCCCTCGCCCAACGGCGTAAAGATCCAGCGCGCGCGGCTGCGCGAGATGGCCGAACGCCTCTTCTGATCGCGAGACTGCGCCTACTTTCCGGGCAGGCGGAGGTCGGCAACGGCGGCGCCGACGAAGGTCTGCGGCTCGGAGGTGGCGCGGACCGCGAGCGTCCGCTCCAGCCCCTCGACGCAGGAGCGCGTAGTGGCGGCGAGCTCACGCCAGGTCGTCGCGGCATCGTATTGCCGCAGGAGGCACTGGTCGTAGTAGGTGAACACATCGCGCACGCCGCAGCCAAAGCTCGTGCGATCCTTCGCCGCCGCCGTGAGAATGATCCGATTGGGCTTGCTCATCTCGGGTGTGATGAAGGTCCCCGAGTGACAGCCCGACAGGATCGCCACCGTCGGTACGTTACCGCAGCCGGAAAGCGCGGCATCGAGCTCGCGCGGTTCCACGAAGCGCCGGTCCTGGCGCATGAACATGCCCTTGGTCTCGCCGTGGGCGGTGATGAACACAAGACAGGCATCGCCGGTCATCCCGCGGACCGCCGAGCGCACGTTGCCGCTCGACGCGATCTGTCCCGCCGCCGCCTTGGCGGGATTGGTCGAGAGCAAGCGCACGTTCTGCACGCCGCGCGCGGCAAGCTTGTCGCGGAATGCCTCGATCGCGTTGTCGAAAGCCGGGCTGTTCACATCGCCCGCGACCAGCACCGCGCGCCACCGGTTGGCGGGGACCGCAGCAAGCGGCGCGCCGGTGGCCGGCGCGGGCGCCGGACTCCGCGCGGCGGGGCCGCTGGCACTCGCGACCTGGGTCGAGGGCGGCGGGCGGTCGGCGGCTCGTTGACCGCCGGTGCAGCCGGCGAGCAGGGCCACGGCCAGAAGGGCGACGGGGACAGTGCGCATCGACGTTCTCCTCACGGCCGGGCGCCGACGGCGCGCAGCGCCATCTCGCCATAGAGACGCGCCATCTGCTCCTCGTCGAGCCGACCGCCCGGACCGTACCACATCGAGATATGGGTGCACTGGTCCAGAAGCCCCATGGCGATCGCCCGCAATTCGCGCTTGCCGTCGATTCGCGGCGGGTCGAACGCGCCGGAGGCGGTCCCCTCCTCGAGAATCTTCACCAGGATGTCTCGAATCGCGCGCCGGCTGCGCCGGACATCGGCCGCCCGCTCGCCGTCCAGCCACGACACCTCGCGATTGGCCACCAGCGCCTCGACCCGCAGGCGGCAATGGCGCGTCACGAACGTCCGGATGAACGCCGCAAGGCGCGCCCGTGGATCGGCGCCGGCCTCGGCCACCGCGGCCCGGCACAGTCGCTCCAGCTCGACTTGGGTCGAGGTCACGATGTCGTGCAGGAGCTCGTCCTTGGACTTGAAGTGATTGTAGAGCGCGCCCTGGGTGAGCCCGCAGGCCTGCATGATGTCGCGAACCGTGACCCCGGGGAATCCGCGCTCGGCGAACTGGCTGAACGCGGCGGCGCGGATCGCCTCGGCCGGAGCTTTCAGCTCGCGCGGCGAGGGTGGCGGAACTTTGGGCCGGCGGCTCATCGCGCACCTGCGCTCAGGCGCTCGACCAGACTCCAGGCGAACTCCGCGGCGGGCCGCACCAGCTTGCCGGACTCGGCCGCCCGCACGTTGGAGGCCGTACCGTCGAGCGAGCGGGCATAGACGCCCTGGCGGATGCAGGACACGCGGAAGAGATTGTAGGCCATGTAGAACTCCCACAGCGCCGGCGACGGCGCCGCGCGGCCGGAGTGCGTGCAGTAGTGCGCCACCATCTCCGCCTCGGTCGGCAGGCCAAGCGCCGCAAGATCGAGCCCGGCGAGGCCTCCCATGTCGGAGGGGTTGCGCCACAGCATGCACAGGTAGGAGAGCTCGGCCAGCGGATCGCCCAGGGTCGAGATCTCCCAGTCGATGATCGCCAGCACACGCGGCCCGTCCTTCGCGTAGATCATGTTGTCGAGGCGATAGTCGCCATGGACCAGCACGGTCTCCTCGCTCGCCGGAAGATTGGCCGGCAGCCAGTCGAGCAGGCGATCCATCGCGTCGATGCGCTCGGTCTCGGACGCCTTGTACTGCTTGCCCCAGCGCGAGATCTGGCGCGCGACGTAGCTGCCCGGCCGGCCGAAATCGCCGAGACCGAGTGCTGCGTAATCGACGCCGTGCAACCGCGCCAGAGTCTCGAACTTCGCCGCGTAGATCGCGCGCCGCGCCTCTTTCGGGACCTCCGGCAGCAGCGGATCCCACAGCACGCGGCCGTCGCAGAACTCCATGATGTAGAACGCGGTGCCGACCACCGTTTCGTCCTCGCACAGCGCATAGGCGCGCGGCACCGGCACATCGGTACGATTGAGCGCGGCGATGACGCGGAACTCGCGATCGACGGCGTGCGCCGAGGGCAGAAGCTTGCCGGGCGGCTTGCGACGCAGCACGTAGCCTCGGCCCGCGCCGTCGGTCAGCCGATAGGTCGGGTTCGACTGGCCACCCTTGAATTGCTCGACGCGCACCGGCGGCGTGAAGCCCGCGACGTGCGCCTGCATGTAGGCCGCGAGCCGGGTCTCGTCGAAGCGATGCTTCTCCTGCACCGGCATGGTGCCGATATACTCCGCTCCGCGTCGCGCCACCCCAGCCCCCTGAACGAGCGTTTACCCGCGCGAGTTTGCGCGCGCCTCGGGCCGCATGCAACAACCGCGGCCGTGTTGGCGTTTCTGGACACCCTGACCCCGCTGGCCATCGTCGCGTTGCTTGCCACCGGCGTGCTGATCGGCGGCCTTGCCGGTCTGCTCGGCATCGGCGGCGGCATCGTCGCGGTGCCGGTGTTGATCGCAGTCCTCGCGATGACCGGCCTCGCGCCGGAGCGCGCAGTGCCAGTCGCCATCGGCAGTTCGCAAGCGACGATCCTGATCACCGGACTTGGCGCGGCGCTCGCCCATCGACGGGCCGGCACGATCGACGGGACGCTCGTGCGACGGTGGCTGCCCGCCCTGCTCGCCGGTGCTGCCGTGGGCCTGGTACTCGCGCGCCTGGTGCAGCCGGGAACGCTGACGGCAATCTTCGCCGTCGTCGCCGCAATGCTCGCCGTCCGCATGATGACGGGAGATCGGGCCGTCCTCGCACCGCGCTGGCGCGACGGCTTCGCCGGCCGGGGAGCGGCGCCCGGCGCGATCGGATTGCTGGCAGCGTCGGTGGGCGTCGGGGCGGGCACGCTGAGCGGACCGGTGCTCGCGCTGCTGGGCACGCCGCTGCGCGCGGCCGTTGGCGCAGGCGCCGCCTTCAATGTGGCCGTCGCCCTGCCGGCGGCCGCCATCGCGGCCATCGCCGGTGAGATCGCGTGGTTCTGCGTGGTGATGCTTTCGGGGCCTGCACTTATTGTCGCGCCCTGGGCGGCGCGCTGGTCTCGCAGCGCGCCAATCGCCCTGATGCGGGGAGTTTTCGCGCTTTGCCTCGTCGTCATTGCGGTCCGCATGGCCTTCGCCCGCTGAACTTGGCCCTTGGGGCCGGCCCCGAAATCGTGGTTAGCTCGAACCGACGGGCCAACAGAGCCCGCACAAGACATTCGCATATGTGCCGATCGGGGAGGCACCTTTGGGTAAGCTGCTGAGCAAGGACTTCCTGTCCGGGGTGATGTTCATCGCCTTCGGATTGATCGCGCTCTATTTCGGCCAAAAGCTGGCACTCGGCACGCCGGTCCGCATGGGACCGGGCTACGTGCCCCGGATGCTCTCCTTCATCCTGATCGGCCTTGGGCTGGTGATCTGCATCGTCGCGGTCGCGACCTCGCCAGAGCCGACCGAGAAGCCGCGCTGGAAGCCGATCGGACTGGTGACACTGGGCGTGGTGTGCTTCGGGCTGTTGTTCGAGCGCGCGGGGCTGCTGCCCGCGATGATCGCGCTGATCTTCATCGCGTCGAACGCCGGCGAGGAGTTCGACCTCAAGGAAGTGATCGGCAACATGGTGGCTCTCGCCATCCTCTGTACCCTCGTCTTCAAGGTCGGACTGGGCATGAACATCTCCATCGTCAAGGGGATCTGGTAAGATGGACATGCTCCAAAACCTGGCGCTCGGTCTCAGCGTCGCCCTCACCCTCCAGAACCTGACCTACGCCCTGATCGGCTGCGTGGTCGGTACGCTGATCGGCGTCCTGCCCGGTATCGGCCCGGTGGCGACGATCGCCATGCTGCTGCCGATCACTTTCCATCTTCCGCCGGTCGCCGCCCTCATCATGCTCGCCGGCATCTACTACGGCGCCCAGTACGGCGGCTCGACCACCTCGATCCTGGTCAACCTGCCCGGCGAGGCCGCTTCCGTCGTGACCTGCCTCGACGGTCACCAGATGGCAAAACGCGGCCGGGCCGGCGCGGCGCTCTCGATTTCCGCCGTCGGTTCGTTCTTCGCCGGAACCGTCGGCACGATCCTGATCGTCGCCTTCGCCGAACCGCTCACCCGGATGGCGCAGAAATTCGGGCCTGCGGACTATTGTTCGCTGATGGCGCTCGGCCTTGTGGCGGCCGTGGTGCTCGCCAGCGGTTCGGTCATCAAGGCGATCGCCATGGTGTTCCTCGGCCTGCTGTTCGGCCTGATCGGCACCGACGTGAACACCGGCGCGCAGCGCTTCACCTTCGACATTCCCGAGCTCAGCGACGGCATCGACTTCGCGCCCATCGCCATGGGGCTGTTCGGCATCGCCGAGATCGTGGTCAATCTCGAACGACGATTGGCGCGCACCAGCGCGGTCAAGGTCGACTCGCTGTGGCCGACGCGCGAGGAGGTTCGCCGCGCCATTCCCGCCGCCTTGCGCGGCACAGCGCTCGGCGCGACTTTGGGTGTGCTGCCCGGCGGCGGTCCGACGCTCGGTGCGTTCTCGTCCTATACGCTGGAGAAACGCATCTCCAAGAACCCGCAGGAGTTCGGCAAGGGCGCCGTCGAGGGCGTCGCCGCTCCGGAAGCGGCCAACAACGCCGCGGCGCAAACTTCGTTCATCCCGATGCTGACGCTCGGCATCCCGTCCAACGCCGTGATGGCGCTGATGGTCGGCGCCATGATTATCCAGGGCATCCAGCCGGGGCCCGAGGTCATGACGAAGAAGCCGGATCTTTTCTGGGGCATGATCGTGTCGATGTGGATCGGCAACCTGATGCTGGTCATCATCAACCTGCCCATGATCGGCATGTGGGTGAAGCTGCTCACCGTGCCCTACCGTTTCCTCGCGCCGGCGATCCTTCTGTTCTGCTGCATCGGCGCCTACAGTCTGCAGAACAGCACCTTCCACGTCATGCAGGTCGCCGCCTTCGGCGTGCTGGGCTACATCTTCGCGCGGCTGGGCTGCGAGGGCGCGCCGTTCCTTCTCGGACTCGTGCTGGGACCGCAGATGGAGGAATACTTCCGTCGCGCGATGCTGCTCTCGCGCGGCGACCCGTCGGTGTTCGTCGAGCGGCCGATCAGCCTCGGCCTGCTGATCGTGACCGCGTTCCTGCTGATCCTGATGGCGCTGCCCGCCGTCAAGAAAGCGCGGACCGAGGCCTTCAAGGAAGAAGGCTGACCCGGAGGCGCCGATGTCCGACCTGCCGCGCCGCGTCCATATCGAGGAGGAAGGTCCCCGCGAGGGGTTCCAGTCCGAGAAGGCCGCGATCGCGGTCAGCGACAAGGTGCGGCTGATCGAGGCGCTGGCCGAGGCGGGCCTGTCCAAGATCGCCTGCGTCTCCTACGTCAATCCCAGGCGCGTGCCGACCATGGCCGACGCGCCCGAGGTGGCCGCCGCGATCCGGCGCAAGCCGGGCGTCAGTTACGGTGCGCTGTGGCTGAACCAGCAGGGGCTGGAACGCGCGCTCGCCGGTCCGCTCGATGTCTACGGTTCGGTGCGCATCACCGCCTCCGACACCTTCTCGCGCAAGAATGTCGGCAAGTCCGTCGACGACGCCATCGTCGAGCAGCGCCTCTCGCTCGCCACGCTGAAGGAACGCGGCATTCCGGTCGAGTGGGGCATCGTGCTCGGCGCCTTCGGCTGCAACTACGAGGGCGAGCTCTCGACCGCGACGATCCTCGCCCGTGTGCGCACGGTGCTCGACGAAGCCGAGGCGATGGGCTTCACGCTACGGGGCATCAAGCTCACAGACGCCATGGGCTGGGCCAATCCGAACTCGATCGAGCGGCTGGTCGGCGCGATCCGCGGCAAGTGGCCCGAGCTTGAGATCTCGCTGCACCTGCACGACACCCGCGGCCTCGGCATGGCCGCCGCCTACGCCGGACTGCGTATGGGCGTGAGCCGCTTCGACGCCTCGATCGCGGGCCTGGGCGGCTGCCCCTTCGCCGCCACCGATGGCGCGGCGGGCAACATCTGCACCGAGGATTTCGCCTTCCTCTGCGAGGAGATGGGGATCGAGACGGGCCTCGACATCGAGCGCCTGATCGAGGTCGCGCGCCTCGCCGAGGAGGTGGTCGGCCGGCCGCTGCCCGGCCACGTCATGCGCGGCGGCACGCTGCGCAACGCCCGGCGCCGCGCCGCCGCTTGAGGCGGCGCCCTTCGCTCCAACCGCCGCGGTCGCGTTCTCTGGACACGCGCGGCCGGCTCCGACAGTATACGGACCAATCCGCCGACGGGTGAACCGCCGCGCGACCCCAGGGAGGGGACCAAGGCGGCATCGGCCGCAACACCGGACGGCCGCGCAATCGCGCGCCGTCCGCGACCCTCCTCCTTGTGTCGCGGCGACGGCGTCCGGCGGGCCCGCTCAATGGGAGGAATTCAATGATCCGCAGGACATTTATCGCATCGGCGGTGGCGGGCGCGCTCGCGGCCGGCCCCGTGGCGGCGCAGGACATCAAGCTGCCGCCGTCGCTCACCATGACCGCCTACGATACCGGCACCTCCGGCTTCAATATCGTCGTCGCCATCGGCAAGGTGATGAAGGAAAAGCACAAGAGCGACCTCCGCGTCCTGCCTGCCGGCAACGACATCGCCCGCCTGTCGCCGCTCAAGGCGGGCCGCGCCCAGGCATCCGCGATGGGAATCGGCGGCTACTTCGCGGCCGAGGGAATCTTCGAGTTCGCGGCCAAGGAGTGGGGCCCGCAGCCGCTGCAGCTGATGCTGTCGACGATTTCCTGCAACGGCATCACCCTGAATGTCGCGAAGGACACCGGCGTCAAGGAGGTCAAGGACCTCAAGGGCAAGCGGATCGGCATCGTCGTAGGTTCCCCGGCGCTCAATCAGAACGCCTATGCGATCCTGGCGTTCGGCGGGCTGTCGAAGTCCGACGTGAAGCTGGTGGAGTTCTCGAGCTTCGGTGCCATGTGGAAGGGCATGCTGAACAACGAGGTCGACGCCGCGATCGCCTCGACCATCACCGGCCAGGTGCGCGAGCTCGAGGCGTCGCCGCGCGGCGTGGTGATGCCGCCGACCCCCGCCGCCGACAAGGCCGGCTGGGAACGGATGCGCAAGCTCGGCCCGTATTTCTATCCGCACAAGACGACTTGCGGCGCCGGCGGCCTCAGCGCCACGAACGCGCTCGAGCTGCCGTCCTACCCCTACCCCATCTTCATGGCTTACGCCGGAGAGAAGGAAGACACGATCTACAACGTCACCAAGGCGATGATCGTGGACTATCCCGAGTACAAGGCGGCGGCGCCCGGCGCCGATGGCCTGGAGGTCAAGCGCCAGATCCTGAACTGGGTGCTGCCCTACCATGCCGGCGCGGTAAAGGCGCTGCGGGAAGCCGGCGCCTGGACGCCCGAGGCGCAGAAGCACAACGAGATGCTGCTCAAGCGCCAGTCGACGCTCACCGCGGCCTGGGCCGACTTCAACAAGGCCAATCCGCCGGCCGACAAGGACGCATACACCAAGGCATGGATGGCCGCCCGCAAGGCGGCGCTGGTCAAGGCGGGGCTCGACCCGGTGTTCGAATAGAGCGGAGTTAGCGCGGCATGTCGGAAGCAAACGCGGGAGATCCGGCGGAGTCGGAAGGACCCCGAACCCGTCGGCTCTCCCGTTTCTGGACGGCGATCCTGCTCGTCTGGACGGTCGTTTCAATCCTCCTGTGCTTCAATCAGCAGTTCACGCTGCGCTTCTTCGTCGGACTGACGCTGCTGGACACCGAGTACTACTGGGGCCTTGTCCTGGTCCTGCTGCCGCTCGCGTTCATCGTCTACCCGGCGAAGCCCGGCCTGCACGCCGACCGGGTGCCGCTCTACGACATCGCCCTGTTCCTGCTCGCGACCGGAATCGCTGTCGCGCTGATCGCGACCGCGCGCGACTCGGCGGGCGGGGGCTGGGAGTACAGCGCCGCCACCGCGGCGCCGCGTTGGGCGATGTGGTCGGCGATCGCCATGTGGGTCCTGGTGCTGGAGGCGCTGCGCCGCGCCGGCGGCTGGGTCCTCTTCTTCATCATGGGCTTCTTCTCGCTGTTTCCGCTGTTCGCGGCGACGATGCCCGCGCCACTGACGGCGCAGTCGGTCGATCTGTTCGACGCGGCGGCCTACCACATCTTCTCCCGCGAGAGCGTACTCGGCATCCCGATGCGGGCTTTCGCCGAGACGGTGATCGGGTTCCTCGTGTTCGGAACCGCGCTGCAATACACCGGCGCGGGGGCGTTCTTCATCGATCTGGCTTTCGCGCTTTGCGGCACCTATCGCGGCGGCGCGGCCAAGGTCGCGATCTTCTCGTCGGGCTTGCTCGGCTCGATGAGCGGCAGCGTGATTTCCAACGTGCTGACCACCGGCACGATGACGATCCCGGCGATGAAGAAGACCGGGTTCCGCGCGCCGATGGCCGGCGCCATCGAGGCCTGCGCCTCGACCGGCGCCGTGCTGGCGCCACCGGTGATGGGTGCCACCGCCTTCGTGATGGCCGAGTTCCTGAACATCCCCTACTCGGATGTGGCGCTGGCCGCCGCGGTGCCGGCGGTGCTGTTCTACTTCTCGCTTTTCATGCAGATCGATTTCTTCGCGGGCCGTCACCGGATGATCGGCCTTAAGCGGGAGGAGATGCCGCGCGTGCGCGACGTCATCCGCGACGGCTGGTACTTCGTGTTCGTCATCGTGCTGTTGGTCGTGCTGTTGCTGGTGATGAAGCGCGAGAACTGGGCGCCGTGGCTCGCGACCGGCCTGCTGTTGATTCTCAACCAGGCCTTCTCCAAGCGACGCTGGGGCCGCGGCGAGGTGCTCGCCTTCATCGACGGCAATGGGCGCGTCTTCGTCGAGCTGGTGGCGATCCTCGCCGGCGTCGGTCTGCTGGTTGGCGCCTTCTCGCTCACCGGACTCACGGGCACGCTGACCACCGAGCTGCTGCATATCGCCGGCAACCAGGCGCTGCTGCTGATCGTCATGGGCGCGCTGACCAGCTTCATCCTCGGGATGGGGATGACGATCACCGCCTGCTACATCTTCCTCGCGGTGCTGCTCGCGCCGAGCCTGATCCAGGCCGGCCTCAACCCGCTCGCCGTGCACATGTTCATCATGTACTGGGGCATGGTCTCGTTCATCACGCCGCCCGTCGCGCTCGCGGCGTTCGCCGGCGCGTCGGTCGCCAAGGCCAACCCGATCGAGACCGGCATCGAGGCGATGAAGATCGGCAGCATCATCTATTTCGTTCCCTGCTTCTTCGTCCTCAATCCATCGCTGGTCCTGCAGGGCGGCTTCATCGAGTTCGCCGGCCACTTCACGACGGCCCTGATCGGCATCGTCCTGATTTGCGCCGGGCTGCAGGGCTACATGGGCCGGATCGGGGATCTGCGTCTCTGCGGGTGGCTCGAATGGCCGGTGCGCGTGGCGCTGGTCGCCGGCGGCTTGCTCTTCGCGGCGCCCGGGGGCGGGTTGATGCCCCTGTCGTCGCTGGAAATGACCGCGCTCGCCATCGCCGTCACGCTCCCCGCGCTGGCGGTGGCGTGGGGCTCGGCGCGCCGGGCCGCGGTGCGATAGCCCGCGCGGAAGCCGGCGTCGCGGAACGATTGATGTCCGCGGGCGCCGCGGGCACAGTGGCCCGAGCCGGCCGGAGCGGCCGGCCGGACACCCGGGAGGAACAGATGCTTCGTCGCTCAGCCATGGTTCTCGCGTCGGCCGCGGCGCTGGCGGCACCGGCCGCCTTTGCCCAGACAGGCCCGCGTGAAATGACCTGGACCGCCTACGACACCGGCTCTTCGGGCTTCAACATCGCGGTCGCGATCGGACAGGCCTTCAAGACCGGGGTCGGGGTCGATGTCCGCATCCTGCCGGCGGGCAATGACGTCGCCCGCCTCAGCCCGTTGCGCGCGGGCCGCGCCGTCGCCTCGGCGATGGGCATCGGGACCTACTTCGCGCAGGAGGGCGTGCTTGAGTTCGGCGTGAAAGCCTGGGGGCCGCAGCCCATGCGCCTGCTGATGACCACATCTTCGTGCAACGGCATCACGCTTGCGGCCGCCAAGGATGCGGGCATCCGGGAAGTGAAGGACATCCGCGGCAAGCGCGTCGGCGTGGTCGTGGGATCGCCGGCGCTTACCCAGGGTGCGCTGGGCCTGATCGCGTTCGGCGGCCTCACCGAGAAGGACGTCAAGCTGGTGGAGTTCTCGTCCAACAACGCGATGTGGAAAGGCATGGTGAACAACGAGGTCGACGTGGCGCTGTCGTCCACCATTTCCGGCCAGTCGCGCGAGATGGACGCCTCACCCCGCGGCGTCGTGTGGCCACCCTTCCCCGCCGCCGACAAGGAAGGCTGGGCCCGCATCCACAAGCGCGCGCCCTACTTCGTCCCGGTCCAGGCGACCTGCGGCGCGGGCGGCCTGTCCAAGGACAAGCCGGTCGGCACGGCGGGCTACGCCTATCCGATCTTCATGTCCTACGCCAGCGCGCCCACCGACGCGGTGCAGACCATGGTGCGGGGCTTCATCGAACAGTACGACACGTACAAGAACGCCGCGCCCGGCGCCGACGGCATGGCGCTCGACCGGCAGGTCTTCACCTGGGTCGTTCCCTACCACGATGGCGCGATCGCGGCCTTCAAGGCCAAGGGTGTCTGGAACGACGCCGCGCAAAAGCACAACGACGCGCTGCTCGCACGGCAGAAGGTGCTCGCCGACGCCTGGAAAGCCTTCACCGCGTCCGCGCCGGCCGACGACAAGGAGTTCTCGGCGGCCTGGACGAAGGCGCGCGCCGCCGCGTTGCGCGCGCGCAACATGGATGTGATCTTCGAGTAGACGGACCGGACAGCCCGGCGGGCGGCTCTGGGGTGGCGAGCGGGGGAGCGAACGACATGGCGGGCGTGCTTGAGGGCGTGCGGGTCCTGGATTTCGGCCGCTACATCGCCGGCCCCTTCTGCGGCACCATGCTGGGCGATCTCGGCGCCGAGGTGATCCGCATCGAGAAGCTCGACGGCAGCGAGGATCGCTGGGTGACGCCGGTCGCCGAGGGCGGCGAGGGCGCGATGTTCCTCCAGATGGGCCGCAACAAGCTCGGCCTCACCCTCAACCCGGTGAAGCCCGAGGGCCGCGAGATCGTGCGCAGGCTGGTCGCGCAGTCCGACGTGGTGATCGCCAACCTGCCCTACGAGAACCTTGTCGAGATGGGCATCGACTACGACACGCTGGCCGCGATCAACCCGCGCATCGTGCTCGCCACCACCTCGACCTTCGGCTCCGAGGGTCCCTACGCCGCGCGCGTCGGCTTCGACACGATCGGCCAGGCGATGTCCGGCGCCATGTATCTGTCGGGCGACGGCGAGACCCCGACCCGCATCAACGCGCCGTTCGTCGATTTCGGCACCGCGCTCCTCAACACCGTGGGCGTGCTCGCCGCCCTCATGGAGCGCCAGAAGAGCGGGCGCGGCCAGAAGGTCGAGACGGCTCTCCTGCGCACCGCCATCAACATCACCAACAGCCACCTGATCGAGCAGTCGCTGCTGGCGCTGAACCGCGTCGCCACGATGAATCGCGGTTTCACCGCCGGGCCGTCCGACACATTCAAGTGCCGCGACGGCTGGATCTACGCCATGACCATCGGCCAGCCGCTCTTCGTGCGCTGGTGCCGGCTGATGGGCGATCCCGGGCTCGCCGACGATCCGCGCTTCAAGGACGACCTGGCACGCGGCGACAATGGCGAGGCGCTGTCGGAGATCATGCAGAAATGGTGCGCCACGCGCCCGGTTGCCGAGGCGCTGGCCGAGCTCGAGGCCAACCGCATCCCGGCCGGTCCGATCCTCTCGCCGCAGCAGGTGCTGGAAGACCCCCACGTGAAGGCCGCCCAGTTCCTGCACGAGATGGCCTACCCCGGCGCCGCCAAGCCGGTTCCGGTGCTCCAGGAGCCGGTCCGGCTCTCGCGGACCCCGCTCACCATCCGCCGCCGCGCGCCAAGGCTCGGCGAGCACACGGACGCGATTCTGGCCGAATTGGGGTACGGCCCGGCCGACATTGCCGCACTCCGGGCCAAACGAGTGGTCTGATCCGCTGGCCCGGAGCGGCGTATAATGGGCATGGTCAAGCTCATGTCCCGCTCCCTCCTCGCCCTTGTCGCCTCGGCGACGCTCGCCGGCACGGCTTCAGCCGCCGCCAACGACTTGCCCTACGGCGAGCGGCTGGCCTTCTCGGCGCTGCGCAACGGCCAGGAGGTCGGGCGCCATGAACTCAGCTTCAAGCGCGAGGGCGATCGGCTCACGGTCAGCGTCGCCATCGATCTGATCGGCCGACTGCTCGGGATCGTGGTCTACCGCTACAGCCATCGCGGCCAGGAGATCTGGCAAGGCGACCGCATAGAGACCCTGCGCACCGCCACCGATGCCAATGGCCGGAAGCTCGCGGTGCGCGGTCGCCTGGAGGCCGAGCGCTTCGTCGTCGAGCGCGAGACGGGGTCGAACGACCAGGTCAGCCAGCAGGACCAGGTCCGGCCGGGCGCCGCGGTCGAGCGCGAGGCGTTTCCCAGCGACATCTTTCCCTCCTCCCACTGGAACATCCGCCAGGTCGAGGCAAGGCGACTCCTGAACACCCAGTACGGCACGCTCTCCACCGTGCGCATCGAGCGCAAGTCGATCGAGCGCGTGCGTACCCGCTCCGGCGAGATCGAGGCGACGCGCTACGCCTACACCGGCGAGGTCGAAAAGGAGCAATGGTTCGATGCGCGCGGCCGCTGGGTGAAGACGCGCTTCAAGGCCTCCGACGGCTCGACCATCGAGTATCTGCTGCAGGATTGATCGTCGCGCCGAGAGAGGGTTTGGGCGCGGCGGCGCCGGCGGAGTGCCTTACGATCTCGGGCAGGACGGCATCGGGCGCAGGTCGAGCGTCTGCAGGTCGGCGGTGACGGAGACCAGACCCGTGTCGACGGTGAGCCGATCCAAGACGCCGTTCTCGTAAACCAGCGCCGACACGGCAAACAGAGGCCGCTGGTCCTGGAAGCGGCCGCGCGTGAAGCTGAGATGCACCGGCCACGCCCGCATGCCGCGCGGCAGCAGATCCCGATCGACTGGCCGGCGCGCCCGCACGCCGTCCAGGAGGTTGGCCTCCACCAGAAAGGCGTCGGAGATCACCTCGGCATCGAACATCAGCGCCGGAAACGACGTGACCCCCGCGCGCAGGCGCTCGACCAGGTGGGCGATCCCCGCGACCGGCAGGAGCGTGCCCGGCGGCAGCACGATCTGCTGCGCGCCGTGCCCGCCTGCGATCTCGGCGCGGGTCTCGGCCGGCGTGCGCTCGACGCGGCCGCGACTGGTGCGCTCCGCGCCGTTCTGGAACTGGGTCGCACGGTAGCGCAGGCTCGATCCGCCGCGGCTTTCCTCGGCATCGAGCTTCGAGCCGACGCTCAGTTTCCACTGCGCAGTGAGCGCGATTTCGCTCGCGATGTCGCGCCTCAGCTTCCAGCCCCCGCAGTCGGCCGCAAGATCGTGGGTTGCCTCGCCGATCCGCGGCGCATTGGCCGCCTGGCCGAGCCTCAGCGCGTACTCAGCGCGATGCGGCACCGGTTCGGCGCGGGCGGCGGTCGGGAGACAGAGCGCGAGCGCGACAAGAACGGCGGGACGCAACATCGTTCCACATTGCGCGGGACGGTGCGGAGGGTCAATCGTGGCGGCCGTGACCGGCCTTCAGATCGCCCTCCTGCTTGCCACGCTCGCGCTGCTGCTCGCCGCGCTGTGGTGGCGCTTCTGGCGGCGCCGGCCGCCGCCCGCGCCGGCGGCGGAACAGGCCGACGCGATACTGGTGCTGAAGGCTGCGCGTCGCCTTGAGTTGCGCCGCGGAGGCGCGGTGCTGCGCTCCTACCGCGTGGCGCTTGGCGGCGCGCCAGACGGCCACAAGGAGCGCGAGGGCGACAAGCGCACACCGGAAGGCCGCTACAGCATCGACGCGCGCAACCCCCGAAGTGCGTATCACCTGTCCCTGCGCGTCTCCTATCCCGACGCTGCCGACCGCGCGCGGGCGGCAGAGGCCGGCGTCGATCCCGGCGGCGACATCTTCATCCACGGGCAACCCAACGGCTGGCGGGCGCTCACCACCGGACATCCGCGACGCGACTGGACGGTGGGCTGCATCGCCGTCACCGACCGCGAGATGCGCGAGATCTGGTCGCTCGTGCCGACCGGCATTCCGATCGAGATCCGGCCATGATCGACCTCGCGTTCGATTGCGCCGGCGAGCGGCTGCTTGCGACACCGGAAGGAGCGCTGTTCTGGCCGCGCGAGCGGTTGGTCGCCGTCGCCGACCTACATCTTGAAAAGGGATCTTCCTACGCCGAAGCCGCGCGCAAACTGCTGCCGCGCTATGACAGCCGCGAGACGCTGGATCGGCTGGCGGCGGTTCTGGAACGCACCGGGGCGCGCCGCGTCATCTGCCTCGGCGACTCGTTTCACGACCGCGCGGCCGCGACGCGTCTCCTGCCCGAGGACGCCGCCCGGCTCGAGATGCTGGCCGCGCGCGCCGCGTTCCACTGGATCGCGGGCAACCACGACCCGGCACCGCCCGACGGACGCTGGGGCACCGCGTCGGAAGAGCTTGCACTACCGCCGCTCATCTTCCGCCACGAGGCGCAATTCGGGCCGGCGCGCGGCGAGCTGTCGGGACATTTCCATCCGGTGGCATCGCTCAGCGTACGCGGTCGCGGCTTTCGCAAACGCTGCTTTCTCGTCGATGGCCAGCGCACCATCCTGCCCGCCTTCGGCGCCTACGCGGGCGGCCTCAATGCGCTCGATCCCGCGATCGCCCAGCTCTTCCCCGGTGACTACGACGCGCTGGTACCCGGTCGCGATGCGGTGCGCCGTCTCTCCTGCCGTCAGCTCCGCCCTGACCTCGGCGCGGCGCGATTGGCGTAGCGATCGCGCCGCCCAAGGCAACCGCCGTTACTTGAGCGCGTGCTTCAAGGTCACCTCGCCCAGGCCCTCGATGCGGCCGACGGCGGTGCTGCCGGCGGGAACGAACTGGCAGGCGACCATGCTGCCCGACGACACGATGGTGCCGGCCTTGAGCGGCTTGCCATGCTCGGCGAGCTTGTTGGCGAGCCAAGCCAGCGAATTGTAGCAATGGCCGAGCACATCGGACGACTTGCCGCGCGCCACCACCTCGCCGTCGAAGGCAATCGAGCCTTCCAGCGCGCCGAGATCGACCTTGCGCCAGTCCCGCGGTGGCTTCGCCAGCAGCGAGCCACCGTTCCAGCCGAG
Organism: Alphaproteobacteria bacterium; assembly: GCA_016870115.1. Classification (GTDB taxonomy): domain Bacteria; phylum Pseudomonadota; class Alphaproteobacteria; order Reyranellales; family Reyranellaceae; genus VGCH01. Next base: position 34,809 of record VGCH01000012.1, read on the forward strand.
ATCCATGATCAGCGCGAACGCGGTCAGACGGCTGTAGTCGGCGCCGCGATCCTCGATCAGCTCAAAGCCCGCCTGGGCGCCCCCGACATAGTCCGCGATCGATTCGCGATCCCACGGCTTCGCCGTCTTGCGCGGCAGGTCGGCGCCCACAGTCAGCACGATCTCAAGTTCCGCGCCCAGCCGCGTCCAGCGATCGGCACGCACCGTGTGCTTGCCGCCGGTGAAGACCCGCTTGGCACGGATCGGCCCGTAGGCCGGGCTGCGCAGCCCGGTCTGTTCCCAGATCGCGGGCGCGGTGAGGCCGATCTTGTAGCCCACCACCTTGCCCTGGCGCGGGATCACCTTCTTCAGGAACGCATCCTGCACCCGGTAGGCCGTGCGCTCGTCGGCCGGCATGTGTGGTTTTGGCCACCAGCCGACCGTGGCCCGGTTGCGATCCACCCGATCGAGCCAGCGCGCCGTCGCCGCGACATTGAACGCCATCGTTTCCTCCCGCTTGCTCCCCTGCCCTCCGGCTTCGCATAGTGCGGCGATGGCGGTCAATCGCGGCACGTCTGTTCTGGGTCCGGTGCGCGCCGGGGCGCTGGTCGGCGTCGTGCTGGCCGGGGGCGAGGGCCGACGCATGGGACCGGGCGTGGCAAAGCCACTACGCCGGCTGGGCTCGCGGCCGATGATCGCCCACGTGATCGAGCGGCTGCGACCGCAAGTGATGGACCTGGTCGTCGTCGCCAACGATCCCGGCTTCACGCGACTGGGCGCCACGGTGATCCCCGATCCGCCCGATGTGCGCGCCGCCGCCGAACGCGAGGGCCGCCGGTTGGGGCCGCTGGCCGGTGTACTCGCCGGCATGGAGTGGGCGGTCGCGCACCAGCCGCACGCCGGCTGGATTCTCAGCGTCCCCGCCGACGTTCCGTTGCTGCCCCTCGATCTCACGGTGCGCCTCTGCGGGCTGATGCATGTGCCCGAGCCGGATGTGCTCGCGATCCGCCACGGCCGCCGCCGCCATCCCGCCATCGCCGTCTGGTCGGTGAAGCTCCTTCCGGCACTGCGCCGGGCCGTGCTTGAGGAAGGCGTGCGCCGCGTCGAAGGTTTTGCCGAACGCCATGAGCGCGCCGAGCTCGCCTGGCCCGGCCCTAGCGGCCCGTTCCGGAACGTCAATACGCCAGCCGATCTGGCGGCGCTGTCTTCGGCGCTGCGAAAGCGGCCTTAACCACACTCGCGTTTAGCCTTATTCCAGCGGCGGAATCGGCGATTGCAACATTGCTGCGGTGCAGCATGTCCGAGAAGATTGTCCCCGTTCGCGCCATTGCGTCGGGCGGCGCGATTCATATACTCCGCGCGCCCGCGCCGGGCCCCCTCGTCAGGAGAGAACGGTTTCGATGTCGATCACCTTGCCGCACAACTACCGGCCGACCGAACGCGAAAAGTTCATGAACCCGATGCAGCAGGAGTACTTCCGCCAGAAGCTCCTGAAGTGGAAGGGCGACCTCATCGAGGAGTCGAACCAGACGCTGCAGAACATGCAGGAAGAAAGTCTGGCCCAGCCCGATCTCGCCGACCGCGCCACCGCCGAGACCGACCGCTCCCTGGAGCTGCGCACGCGCGACCGCTTCCGCAAGCTGATCTCCAAGATCGACCAGGCGCTCAAGAGCATCGAGGATGGTTCGTACGGCTTCTGCGAGGAGACCGGCGAGCCGATCGCGCTCAAGCGCCTCGAAGCCCGCCCGATCGCCACGCTTTCGGTCGAGGCGCAGGAGCGTCACGAGCGCATGGAACGTACCCGCCGCGACGAAGGCTGACGGCGCGCGGCCTTCAACCGCCGGCGCGCGACTCGGCCTGCAACTCCTGCAGGCGCAGCACGCGGCCCGCGCGGCCGCCTGCGGACTTGCCGTCACGCCAGACCGCCGCGCCATTGCAGAAAACGCTATGGATGCCGACCGCGGGGCTGATCGGCTTCTCGAAGGTTGCGGTGTCGATCACGGTCGCGGCATCGAACAGGCAGAGGTCTGCATAGGCGCCGGCGCGCACGGTCCCGCGCCCCGTGAGCCGGAAGCGTGCCGCGGGGTACGCCGTCATGCGCCGCACCGCGTCCTCCAACGGAAACAGCCCCAACTCGCGGCAGTAATGGCCCAGCACCCGCGGGAACGTGCCCCACAGCCTTGGATGCGGGTGCGTATCGAAGGGAATGCCGTCGGAGCCGATCATGGCGCCCGGATGGGACATCGCCGCCTGGACGTCGGCCTCGTCCATCATGAAGTAGATCGCTCCGGCGGGATGGATGCGATCGGCCGCCTCATGTGGCGTGCAGCCGAGCTCCCGGGCGACGTCGGCGATGTCGCGGCCGCTGGCCGACGGCATGGTGTCTGACCAGGTGACCAGCGTGCGCTCAGCACGATCCAGCATCTCCTTGCGCAGGATCGTCGAGCCCGCGACGTAAGGATAGACGTCGAAGCTGATCTCCTGCCTCTTCATCGCGTCCTCGAACTTGGGCAGCGTCTCGCGCATGCGGCCGAAATTGCCGCGACCCGAGGTCTTGTGGTGCGAGACGATCACCGGTGCGCCGGCGCGGCGGCCGATCTCGAAGGTCTCGTCCATGGCGGCCAGAATGTCGTCGGCCTCGTCGCGCATGTGCGCGGTGTAGAGACCGCCCCACTTGCCGAGCGGAAGTGCCGTCTCGGCCACCTCGTCGGTCGTGGCCGCGCGCGCCACCGGATAGAACAGCCCGCTCGACATGCCGATCGCGCCTTCGCCCAGGCTGGCGTCCAGCAACTCGCGCATTTCGGCAGTCTCCGCCGTCGTCGCGGGCCGCATCAAGTCCTCGCCCATCGCACTCATGCGCAGCGTCGAATGGCCGACAAGGAACGCCCCGTTCAGTGCCGGGCCCGCGGCCTCGACCTTGGCAGCGAAACCCGCAAAGGACGGCGCGATGTTCTCCGGCTTCTTCACCAGCAGCGACAGGAAATGATTGATCTCGGCGCGCGTGTACGGAGACGCCGAGGCGCCGCAATTGCCACACACCACCGTTGTCACGCCCTGGCTCGCCTTCATCGCCATGCCGGGGTTGTCGATCAGCGCGGTGTCGTCGTGGGTGTGCACGTCGATAAAGCCCGGCGCCACGATAAGCCCCGTCGCGTCGATCTCGCTGTCGCAGCGCAGGCTGCCGGGTGCGCCGACGGCCGAGATGCGATCGCCCTTCACGGCCACGTCGGCCGCGCGGCGCGGCGCGCCGGTGCCGTCGATCAACGTGCCGTTGCGCACCACAAAGTCATAGGCGGTCATGGCGATGTCCTCGAGCTGGTCGTGATCGGCATCCTGTCGTCCTGAGCGGGCCCCTCACGCCTCATTCCGGCCGAGCCGCATATCGAGGTCGAACGGATAGAGCGGCCGCCGCACCTTCTCATACTTGAACAGGCGCAGGTCCGACGCCGTACAGCCGTCGCCGTCGCACATCACAATGTGCTTGGCGATCGGCTCGAAGCCGGCGCGGAAATGCTGTCGCGACTTGATCAGCACGTACTTCTTGCGCCTCGGATCGACGCCGCAGTGCGTGAAGACACCGAGATCGTAGGGTTCCGCGCGCTTTTCCGAGACCACGATCTGCATCTTGCCGGTGTCGAGCACCGCTGTTCGACCCATCCGTACCGTCGTGCCTGTGGCCATCGGCCCGGTGACGGTGAACTGCCCGTCCGTGATGCACTTCACGCGGCCGGTCACGCTGAGTGGCTTGCCCTTCAGACCCATTGCCGGCATGTCGATCTTGCCGCCGAGCTGGAGCGTCACCTCCGCGCCCACACCCGCCGCGATCATCTGCGCCACGCACCCCGGATCGCAGATCGGCCCGGCACACGCGTCTTCGAGGCCCTGCCGCATCGCCTCCTCGATCACGCTCATCACGTCCTGCGTGCCGCCCGAAGCGGTATTGTCGCCGTGATCCGCCATGACGACCGGACCACCGTCGAGCGACTTCGCGCGGGCCACTTGCACCGATAGCGGCTCAGGATGAAACAGGAAGCCCTCGCGCTTCTCCCAGGCCGTATCGAGGATCCGGTTCAGCAGGATCTCGCCCTCCGCCGTGCGCTTGTCGCAGACGATGACCGACGAGAGCGCCAGATGCGGGATGTCGGCCTGCGGGAATCCGCCGAACACCGAGGCGTTCAGTACCGCGCCCGAATCTTCGGCGTGGTTCGCCATCCCCATCAGCGTCTTCATCGGCTCGCGTGACGGCGTGTGGACCAGCGAGCTACTCATGATCGGCCGGCTGCCCCAGATCAGCTTCGGCTCGATCTCGCCGGCCAGCAGGCGCATAAGCGTGCGGCCGGCGCGTCGCGCCGTGTCAGCCATGTCGATATGCGGATAGGTGCGGTAGCCGGTCATGATGGTGGCGCCGCGCACCATGGCGTCGGTCATCTGGGTATGGAAATCGAGCGCCACCGCGATCGGGACGTCGGGCGCGATCTTGCGCAGCCGGTTCAGCAGCTCGCCTTCGCCGTCGTCTGTCGGTTCCGCGACCATCGCACCATGCAGCGCGAGAAGGACCGCATCGCACCCCTGCTTCACCGCATCGACGATCGCGCCCGTCATCTGCTCATAGGCCGCCGTCGTCACCAACCCCGAGGGATGCGCCGACGCCGCCATCGGGCAGGTGAACTCCGCGCCCGCCTTGCGCGCCACCTCGATGAAGCCACCCAGCGAAGTGTTCGTGCCCTCCGCCTCCTTGATCGCGGCCGCACCCGACAAGGCGCCGGCCCGCGCGAACGACTCAATGGGCGTCGGCAGGGGCGAGAAGGTATTGGTTTCGTGCATCATCATCGCGACAACGAACTTGCGGGCCATGCCAACCTCCTCAACTCGCGCGTAAGCGCTTGATCCGGCGTATAAAATGGCAAACTCACGGGACGTGCCAGCTTTGCGGGCAGTGCAAATCTGATAGGCAAAATTTTGGTGCGTTGCGAAAACGCCACACCCTGACTGCCTCACAAAACTATCGCAAGCCCCAGAAAAATTGCGCGAAACTGACCCTTGAACTCTCTTCGCACCTGCATCATTTTGAGGAGGCAGCAAACGCCGCGCCTGCGGCCTCTTTGTTTGCTGCAGTGCCCGTCTTGGGCGTTTCCTCCCTAAACTCGGGCCGCGCCTGTCGCGGCCCCTTTTTTTGCCCCTACTCCGCCGCCAGCGCTCGCGGGACGACCAGGTCCGTGGCGAGCCGGCCCGCCTCGCGCAGGAACGCCGTCATCAACTCGGCCAGCGGCTCGAAATCGGCGGTCGGCATCATCTGCCGCTCGTCCATGTAGAGCGCGCGATTGAGTTCGATCTGCACCGCGTGGCGGCCCGCCCCTGGCCGACCGTACCGTTGGGTGGTGTAGCCGCCCGCATAAGGCTGGTTGCGTCGCACCCGCAGCCCCTGGCGCCGCAGCCAACTCTCCAGCGCACCCATCAGGGCCGGCGCGCAGGCCGCGCCGTGATTGTCGCCCAGCACCACGTCCACGCGGCCACCCCGCCCGACACCGGCCGCCGCCGAGGGCATCGAATGGGCGTCGATCAGCAGCACACCGCCGAACTCCGCCGCGGCCTCGTCGCAAAGCTGCGCCAGCACCGTGTGATAGGGGCGCCAGCAACTGGCCAGCCGCCGTTCGATCTCCTCGGCCGGCAGCCGCCCGCCATAGATCGCCTCGCCGCTCGCCGCGACGCGCGGGATGGCGCCGAGGCCGGCGGCGACCCGCACGGTGCGCGGCGTCAGCCCGTCGGGCAGTGGCCCCTCGAACATGGCGGGGTCCATCTCGCCGGCCTCGCGATTGGCATCGAGGTAGGTGCGCGGGAAGCGCGCGGCGAGGAGCGGTGCGCCGAGCGAGGGCGCCGCCCCGAACAGCAGGTCCACAAAGGCGTCCTCGGTGTGCCGCAATGCCACCAGGTCGAGGACAGACTGGGCGAGAAAGCGCTCGGGATAGGCGGCGCCGCTATGCGGCGAGGCAACGACCAGCGGCACAAGCATCGCCGGCAGGCGCGCGAGCCGGACCGCATCGTTCGGACCGAATTCCATGCCTCCGTGATAGCCCGCGCCGGCCGGACTTGCCAATCCGGAGGCCCCGCGATAGACGAACCCTCCCGATGGCGATGGGCGCGTAGCTCAGCGGTAGAGCACTGTCTTGACATGGCAGTGGCCACAGGTTCGATCCCTGTCGCGCCCACCATCGCCTCCCTGGAAATCCGGCAAATCCCGCTCGAGCGGCCGCGCCCGACTATTCCGGCAGCCCCGCCATACGGAGTCCCTCAAGGTAAATGGTAAGAAGCGCGGAGCTCACCAGGGGGTCGTCTGTCGGTAGCGGGTGATCGTCATGTTGGGATGGACCCGCGGATACTGGCCGATGATCTCGCGCGCCTCGTCCGTTCGCCCGGCGTGGGCGAGCGCCACGGCCAGCATGCGCTGCGCGAAGCGGGCCTCGGGCTGCATGGACATGCATTTCCTGATGGTTGTGACGGCGTCCTCGAACCACCCCAGTCCGAGATACGCCCCGCCCATGCCGAAGACGCCATTGAAGTTGAGCGGATCCAGCGGACTGATGCGGATGCCGCGGTCGAAGTGCTCCAGCGCGAGCTCGTAGCGCTCCAGATAGAAATTGTGCCAGCCGCTCCGTTGCCAGGTCCACGCGGAGTTGGGATTGAGCAGCAGCGCTTTCTCGAGCAACGGTCCGGCGCGGGTGTGGTCGCCGCTCAGCGAATACGCCGCCGCCAGGACCGCCAGAACAACCTCGTCCTCGCTGTCGAGGCGGGCCGCGGCCTCGGCGAGCTGCACGGCGAGCAACCGATCGTGTGACGGATCCTCGCCGTCATAGGTCGTGCTCTGGGCATGGCACCAGGCCGCGAGCGCCACCGGCAACGCGTAGTGGGGATCGAGCGCGATCGCGCGTTGCAACTGCCGCAGGGCTTCGGCCCTCGCAGCGGGATCGAACGACCACACCGCGGGCATGGCGCGCATGACGCAGGCATAGGCGTCCAGACTGTCCGGCCGGCGGCGCTGCGCCTTCTCGATCTCGACCTGGCGCAGCTTCGGCGCGATGGCACCGACGACGGTGGTGGTGATCCGGTCCTGGAGGTCGAAAATGTCCTCCAGCGCGGCATCGAAGCGATCGGCCCACAGATGCGCGCCGTTTCCGCAGTCGATCAGCTGTCCGCTGATGCGCACCTTGCCGCCCGCCTTGCGCACGCTGCCCTCGAGCACGTAGCGCACGCCAAGCTCGCGGCCGACCTGGCGGATGTCGGGGGATTTCCCTTTGTAGGTAAAGCTCGAGTTCCGCGCGATCACGAACAGCGACTTGAAGCGCGACAGCCCGGTGATGATGTCCTCGACCAGGCCATCGACGAAGTATTCCTGCTCGGGATCGCCGCTCATGTTCTGGAACGGCAGCACGGCGATCGAGGGCCGGTCGGGCAGCGCGAGCGGCGCATCGCAAGCGGCGGCCGCGGCGACGGGCGGCGCGATCGGCGGCGGCGCGGAAACCTTCCAGTCGGCGGCCTCCCATCCCACCCTGAACGCCTAGACGGGCCGCTCGATGTTCTTGAGCTCAAGCCCGCCGAGATCGTCGAACCGGGCGTTCAGCCGGCCGGCGACGGCGTCGCGCACGCTGTACGAGACCGCGATGCCGCCCGGCGGCGCCGCCGCCTCCAGTCGAGCCGCGACATTCACGCCATCGCCATAGAGATCGTCGCCATCCACGATCAGGTCGCCGAGATGCAGGCCGATCCGGAAAACGATGCGCGTATCCTCGGCCTGCTCCCGGTTGTCCTCTTCCATGGCCTGCTGGAACTCGATGGCGGCGCTCAGCGCATCCACGGCGCTCGCGAACTCGACCAATGCGCCATCGCCGGTCAGCTTCACCAGCCGGCCGCCGCGGCGGGCCAGCGTCGGTTCGAGACGATGCGTTCGAACCTCCCGCAAGCGGACGTGCGTGCCGCTCTCGTCCCGTCCCATCAGGCGAGAGTAGCCGACGACGTCCGCTGCCAGGATCGCCGCCAGTCGCCTTGTGACCCGCTCGCCGGTCAAACAGCCCCCCAGAGATCGCCAGGTCCCCGCCACCCGTCGCGGTGCGGCGGCCTCGCACTCTAGAGAACCGCCGCGATGGTGTCTTGTTCGTTCCGGATCGACCACGAAGGCTTTACGCACGCCGGACCGACGTCCGCCGAATCGGCATCCGTCGAAACCCGCCAGAATGATAGCATTGGCGCCATCCCGAGCGTTGATCCGGGGAATGCATGCTGAAACCGGCGGCATCGCGACGCCGCGCACCGAGGACATCGCCATGAACCGAGTAGCCGTTCTTCTCGTCGCGACTCTTTCCGTCGCGCTGGGTGCCGCCGCCGCCCGCGCGCAGGAGGTGCAGTTCGCCGCCGCCGCCGTTCCGGGCGTCGCGGAAGCCGCGACCATCAAGGGGCGCGTATTCAAGCCCGCCGGCAACGGCCCCTTCCCAGCGATCGTGCTGCTGCACGGCTGCGGCGGACCGGGCGCCCATCACCAGGCCTGGGCGGAGAAGCTCGCGTCGTGGGGTTATGTCGCGCTTGTCGCCGACAGCTTCGGCTCGCGCGGCAAGAGCGGCGTCTGCCAGAACCCGATGGCGGTGCCGCCGCCGGCGCGGGTTGCGGATGTCGCCGGCGCGGCGCGCTTCCTCGCCACCCAGCTTTACGTCGCCCGCGACCGACTGGCGGTCATTGGCTTCTCGCACGGTGGCTGGACCGCGCTGAAGGGAGCGCAGGCGAGCGGCGACTGGGCTGCACTCGGCATCCGCTCCGTCGTCGCCTACTACCCCTATTGCACCGCGCCGGCCGATCGCCGCATCGCATTGCCGTTCCTGATCCTGATCGGCGACAAGGACGACTGGACGCCGGCGGATCGTTGTCGCGCCCTGATGCAGGACCTGGAAAAGCCGGCGCTGGTCGAGGTCGTGTACTACCCCGATGCGACCCACGCCTTCGACCTCGCCCAACCCACGAGCTGGGTGCAGGGCGTCGGTTCCGACGGCCGCACGACCGCCCGCAAGCTCGAATACGACCGCGGCGCCGCTCGCGACGCCGAAGCCCGTACGCGCGCGTTCTTCGAGCGAACGCTCCGATAGTCCTCCCACCGTCGCGTTTCAGGCTCACGTATGCTGGCACGCGCAAACCGTCGCCGTGCGCGATGGCGGCGTGTGCACGTGCCGAACCGCGTTGGGGACTGATGTTCTCTGTCTGAACGAGCTGTCGCGGCACCGTCAGCCAAACCGCATACCCAGCGATATTAAATTGCGTTGACGCGCGTTGAACGGCGGCCCGATCATTCGCCTTGGTCCGGGAGGACCGGATGCGAGTTCTGTGGTCGATGATCGTGGCGGTGATGCTGTCGCTTGCACCGACAGCCTGGGCGCAGGAAAAACCCACGGTGATCCTGTCGACATACGCCGCTTGGGGCCCCTGCCTGCACTGGAGCCGAACGCACGAGGCTTCGTGGCGGGCATCCGCTCAGTTTGAGCGGGTCAACTACCGATACATCTACGCCCATCAGTGGCGCATGATGCTGACGGAGCAAAACTGGCTCCGCACGCTGCCGAACTGGGACCCGAGCCTTGTCTGGGTATTGCGATCCTTCCTCGCCGACCAGGCGCGCTGGAAGGCGCTGGACCCGGGCGCGAATCAGGAGCGACACTTCGAGTATTACTCGCCGCGGTTCTTCGTCAGCGGCTCCAGCGGATCCGATGCCCTCGCGGGAGCGGTGAATCCCGATGGCCGGTTCGCGGCGGGCAATTCGGGGGGCGCCAGCGGACTCGTCGTCAGTTGGAGCGGCAGGGCGCAGTGGGCACCCAACCGCTGGTCGGGCTCGGGCACGTGGGCCGGGCGCGGGTCCTACACCTGCGCGGGCTCATGGACGTCCGACTGACCCTGGGGCCCCGCGCGAACGGGCGCCGGCTTCACCGCATCCCGGCGCGATGTTAGGTCTTGCGTCGTTCCGGGGCGTCACCCGGAAGAACGCCGGATAAAGGTTCCATGACCGACTTGCCGCCCCTCGTCGAAGCCGTGCCCGCATGAAGATCACCGCCGTCGATACGCTGAGGCTCGGCGAGTTTCCCAATCTGGTCTGGGTCAGGCTGCACACCGACCAGGGTCTGGTCGGGCTAGGCGAGACCTTCATGGGCGCGGCCGCCGTCGAGGCCTATATCCATGAAAGCGCGGCGCCCAAGCTGCTAGGCCGCGATCCGATCCAGATCGAGGCGCTGAACCGCCATCTCCTCAACTATCTCGGCTGGCGCGGCACCGGCGTGGAGACTCGCGGCAATTCGGCGATCGATCTCGCGCTGTGGGACATTTTCGGCAAGGCCGCGGGACTGCCAATCTGCGAGGCGCTGGGTGGCCGCAGCCGCGATCGCATCCGCGTTTACAACACCTGCGCCGGCTACAAGTACATTCGCGACGAACGCAGCCAGGCCGTCGCCAACTGGGGCCTGGGCAAGAAGGCCGGTCCCTACGAGGACCTCGAGGCCTTCCTCCATCGCGCCGACGAGCTTGCCCTTTCTCTGCTGGAAGAGGGCATCACCGGCATGAAGATCTGGCCGTTCGACATGGCCGCCGAGCGCACCGGCGGCTGGGACATCTCGCCGGCCGAACTCGAGGCCGCGCTGGAGCCCTTCGCGAAAATCCGCAAGGCCGTGGGCGACCGCATGGATGTCATGGTCGAATTCCACTCGCTGTGGAGCCTGCCCATGGCGCAGCGACTGGCGCGCGCGCTGGAGCCGTTCGGAACCTACTGGCACGAAGACCCGATCCGGCTCGACAATCTCGCCGACCTCAAGGCCTACGCCCAGCACTCCAAGGCGTGGGTCTGCGCCTCGGAGACGCTCGCCTACACCCATTCCTTCCGCGAGTACCTCGAAACGGGTGTGGCGGGCGTGGTGATGCTCGACCTCTCCTGGTGCGGCGGCCTCTCGGAGGCGCGCAAGATCGCGGCCCTCGCCGAAGCCTGGCACGTCCCCGTCGCGCCGCACGACTGCACAGGGCCAGTCGTCTATGCCGCGTCTTGCCACTTCTCGCTGCACGCGCGCAACGCGCTCATCCAGGAGAGCGTTCGTGCCTTTTATTCCGGTTGGTACAAGGAACTCGTCACCGAGCTGCCAGCGATCACCCGGGGTGAGGTGACGGTGAACATGAGACCGGGCCTCGGCCTCGAGCTGCTGCCCGACATCGACCGCCGCAAGGACGCCATCGTTCGTACGACGCGGGCGTAGGCGCGGCCCGCCGAGCCGCCGAACTCAGGCTCCCGAGCCGGGAACGCCGCCGCATCTTGACTTCCCCCCCGCCCCGTATTCAATCGACCGCGCACCTCCAACCGCGCGGGTTCCGATGAAACTGAAGAAATCCGTCAAACAAATGGTCGATGAGGCGTCGGCCGCCATCGAGACCCTGACGCTCGCCGATGCGCTCGCCCTGCACGGCAAGCCGGATGTCACCTTCATCGATATCCGTGATCCGCGCGAGCTGTGGCGCGATGGCACGATCCCGGGCGCGATCAACGTCACGCGCGGCATGCTCGAGATGTGGATCGACCCCGAGAGCCCCTACGCCAAGGACTATTTCCAGACCGGCAATCGCTTCGTCTTCTTCTGTGCCGGTGCCTGGCGCTCCGCGCTCGCGACCGCGACGGCCAAGGATATGGGCCTCAGCCCGGTCTGCCACTTCGAGGGCGGCTTCTCGGCCTGGAAGAAGGCCGGCGGACCGGTCGCCACGGTCGAGCCCAAGCACTGACCATGCCCGCAAGACCCGCCGCGCCGCTGGTACCGCAGCCCGCGGTCGACGACATTCCCGACTTCGTGTCGCTGCCCGAGCGCATCGCGCGCAACGCGGCGGCGACGCCAGACAAGATCGCCGTCGAATGCGACGGTGTCGCGGTGTCGTGGCGCGCCTTCGACGCTGACGTGAACCGGATCGCGCGACGCCTCGCCGATCTTGGCCTCGGCCGCGGCGACAAGGTCGCGATCCTCGCGGAAAACTCGATCGCCGCGCTTGCGACCTTCATGGGCGCGCTGCGCGCCTGCGTCTGCGTCGTGCCGCTGTCGACCATGGCGGCCGCCGACGCGCTGGAGAAGATGCTGGACGACTGCGACGCCCGGCTTCTCTTCGTGTCGGACCGCTATCGCGCCCTTGTCGAGCCTTACGAGACGCGGCTGCCCAAGCTGCTCGAAGGCGGCCGGATCGCCTACGACTTCACGCGGCCCGGCTGGATCGGCTTCGAGTCATGGCGCGCCGTCGCGAGCGACGCGCCCTTCGTCGCGCCGATCGAGCCGCTCGACGATTTCAACATCATCTACAGTTCCGGCACGACCGGCCTGCCGAAGGGTATCCTGCACAGCCACATGCTGCGCGCGCAGTTGCCGGTGCGCTTCGCCAACTGGGGGTATGGGCCCGACACGATCTCGCTTGCCTCCACGCCGCTCTACTCCAACACCACGCTGGTCTCGGTGCTGGCGACGATCGGCGGCGGCGGCACCACCATCCTGATGCGCCGCTTCGACGTCGAACAATTCCTGAAGATCGCCGAGGCGCGGCGCGTCACCCATGCCATGCTGGTGCCGGTGCAGTACCAGCGCCTGCTGGCGTATCCCGGCTTCGACGGCTACGACCTGTCCTCGTTCCAGGCCAAGCTCTCGACCAGCGCGCCGCTGCGCGCCCACATCAAGGCCGATTGCCTCAAGCGCTGGCCGGGGCGGTTGATCGAGATCTACGGCCTCACCGAGGGCGGCGGCTCCTGCACGCTGGAGGCCGATCTCTATCCGCACAAGTTGCACACCGTGGGCAAGCCAGGCGCGGGCGTGGAGCTCAAGGTGCTCGACGAAGCGGGCAACGAGCTGCCCCAGGGCGAGGTCGGCGAACTGGTCGGCCGCGCGCCGCTCATGATGAAGGGCTACTACAAGCAGGACGCCAAGACGCGCGAGCTGTTCTGGCACGACCGCGACGGGCGGCTTTTCTTCAAGTCGGGCGACATGGGTCGCATCGACGAGGACGGCTTCGTCGTGCTGCTCGATCGCAAGAAGGACATGATCATCTCCGGCGGCTTCAACGTTTATGCGGCGGACATCGAGGTGATGCTGCTCGGCCATCCCGACATTGTCGACGTGGCGGTGATCGGCATCCCAAGCGACCAATGGGGCGAGTCCGCGCACGCGCTCTGCGTGCGCCGCGCAGGCGCCGCCACCGACGCCGAGGCGATCAAGTCCTGGGCCAACGAGCGGCTGGGCAAGACCCAGCGGCTGGCCGGTGTCGAGTTCCGGGACTCGCTTCCGCGCAGCACCATCGGCAAGATCATGAAGCGCGAGCTGCGCGAGCCCTACTGGGCCGGACGCGGCGCCAAGATTTGAGGACCGAATGACCGACGTTAGTTTGCGCACCGCGCATCTGTTCACCATCTCGATCGATGTCGACCCCGTAGTGGTCGATCTCGGCGAGACGCCCTATGGCCGGCGCCGCATCGCCACGGTGCGCGGCGGCAAGTTCGAGGGCGAAGAGCTGCGCGGAACCGTCGATCCCGCCCCCGGCGGCGACTGGTTGCTGCTGCGGCGCGACGGCATTCTGCAGCTCGACGTGCGGCTCACGCTGCGGACCCACGACGACGCGCTGGTCTACATGACCTACTGGGGCATGCGGCACGGCCCGCCCTGGGTGATCGACCGGCTGAACAAGGGCGAGAAGGTCGACCCGTCGGAGTACTATTTCCGCACGACGCCGCGCTTCGAAACCTCGTCGGAGAAGTACCGCTTCCTGAACCGCATCGTGAGCGTCGCCACCGGACGCCGCGAATCCAACGGCCCGGTCTACGACGTGTTCCAGGTGCTCTGACACCACGCGTTCAAGTCGCTCTCCCCCGGGGAAGCGCGCCACAGGCCGCGACGCGGGCGTCATCCGGCCCGGCGGCCGGCGCGTACCAGGGAACAACGCACTCCAAAGGAAGCCGTGTCCGTCCGTCTTGTCTGGTTCCGTTCCGATCTGCGTCTCGACGACCAGCCCGCGCTCGCCGCCGCCCTGGCGGCGGGCGGCGCGGTCGTGCCGGTTTATGTGCTCGACGAAACCCGGAGCGTCCTGACCCCGGGTGCGGCGAGCCGCTGGTGGCTGCACGGCAGCCTCGCCGCGCTGGACACGGACTTGCGCGCGCGCGGCGCGCGGCTGGTGCTGCGCCGCGGCGATCCCGCCACCCAAATCGAGCGGCTGATCGCCGAGACCGGCGCCACCGCGATCCACTGGACGCGGCGCTACGCCAAAGCACATCGCGATGCCGACGCCGCACTCAAGACGCGGCTGCGTGAGAGTGGCGTCGAGGCCCACAGCCACAATGGGGCGTTGCTGCACGAACCGTGGGAGGTCACCACGGGTGCGGGGGGCTGGTTCAAGGTTTTCACTCCCTTCTGGAAAGCCTGCCTCGCGCGACCCGCGCCAGCCGCGCCCGTGCCTGCTCCCGCCCATATCACCGGGCCCGCGACGTGGCCCGCTTCAGATGCGCTCGCCTACTGGCGTCTGCGGCCGACGGCGCCCGACTGGGCGATCGGCCTCGCGGCCGAATGGACGCCGGGCGAGGCGGGCGCGCAGGCACGTCTCGCGTCGTTCCTCGATCACGCGTTGGACGGCTATCGCGGGGGCCGCGATCTGCCAGGCCGCGAGAGCACCTCGCGTCTCTCGCCACACTTGGCGTTTGGCGAACTCTCGCCGCGCCGCGTCCTGCAGGCTGTACGTGCGCGGCCTCCGTCGGCCGACGCCGACAAATTCCTTGCCGAGTTGGGCTGGCGCGAGTTCTCGCACAATCTCCTATTCCACCACGACGATCTGGCGACGCGCAGTTTCCGACCCGAGTTCGACGCTTTCCCCTGGGCGACCGATGCCCGTGCGCTCACCGCCTGGCGGCGCGGCCGCACCGGCTATCCGCTGGTCGATGCCGGCATGCGCGAGCTCTGGACCACCGGCTGGATGCACAATCGCGTGCGCATGGTGGTGGCCTCGTTCCTGGTGAAGCACTTGCTGATCGACTGGCGCGAAGGTGAGCGCTGGTTTTGGGACACGCTGGTCGACGCCGATCCCGCCAACAATGCCGCGAGCTGGCAGTGGGTTGCCGGTTGCGGCGCCGATGCGGCTCCCTACTTCCGAGTGTTCAATCCGGTTCTGCAGGGCGCGAAGTTCGATGCTGACGGCGCCTACGTGCGGCGCTGGGTGCCCGAACTCGCCGCGCTCCCCCATGCGCATCTGCATCAGCCCTGGGCAGCGCCGTCCGCGATCCTTGCGGCCGCGGGGATCACGCTTGGCAAGGATTATCCGCGGCCGATCGTCGAGCACAATGCCGCGCGCACGCGCGCACTTGCCGCTTTCGCGACGTTGCGGAACGCGGCATAGCTGGGCTGGGGAGTAGCTTCATGAAGATTGCCGTGGTCGGTGCCGGCGTCGCCGGTATGGGCGCCGCCTGGTTGCTAAGCCGCCGCCACCAGGTGGTGGTGTACGAGCGCGAGGACCGTTTCGGCGGCCACGCCTGCACGGTGGACGCGCCGACGCCGCTGGGTCCACGCGCGGTCGATGCCGGCTTCATCGTCTACAACAAGGTGAACTATCCCAACCTGGTCGAGCTGTTCGACCATCTTGGCGTCCCGACGCAGCCCTCCGACATGTCTTTCGCCGTCAGCCTCGCGGGCGGCGGCTTCGAATATGGCAGCGGCAACGCGGCCTTCCTCGGGCAGCGCCGCAACGCGCTGCGCCCCTCATTCCTGCTCATGGCGCGCGACATCCTGCGCTTCAATCGCCTCGCGCCGCGCCTGCTCGCCCGCGCCGAGGATCTCGACTACACGATCGGCGATTTCGTGGCCGACACGCGGCTCTCCGATTCGTTCCGCGACCGATATCTGGTGCCGATGGCGGCCTGCATCTGGTCGACGCCAGCCGGCGAGATGCTGCGCTACCCCGCGCAGACCTTCGTGCGCTTCTTCAACAATCATGGTCTGCTGACCGTCGGCGACCAGCTCAAGTGGCGTACCGTGACCGGCGGCAGCCGTGCCTATGTCGAGCGGCTGGCAACGCCGCTGCGCGCACGGGCCCGGCTCGCGACGCCAGCGCGCCGCGTGCGCCGGCTCGAGGGCGGCGGCGTCGAGATCGCCGATGCGCGGGGCCAACACGACCGCTTCGACAAGGTGGTCATGGCCTGCCATGCCGACCAGGCACTGGCGCTCCTCGATGACGCCGACGGCGCGGAGCGCGGCCTGCTCGGCCGCTTCGACTATTCGACCAACGAGGTCTGGTTGCATGCCGACGCCGCGCTGATGCCACGACGCCGCAAGGTCTGGTCGTCCTGGAACTACGTCGCCGATCGGCCCGACCCCGCCTCGCCGGTCAGCGTCACCTACTGGATGAACCGCCTGCAGGGCATCCCCGACGCCGCGCCGCTGTTCGTGTCGGTCAATCCCGGCCGTCGGCCGACGCCACACCTCGCGCACGCGCGTTTTTCCTTCGAGCATCCGATGTACGACGCCGCCGCGATCCGCGCGCAGCGCGGTCTGCACGCGCTGCAGGGCGTGCGCGACACGTTCTTCTGCGGCAGCTACTGCGGCTACGGCTTCCACGAGGACGCGCTGTCGGCCGGCCTCGACGTTGCCGAACAACTGGGCGTCGAGCGACCCTGGCGGCGGCCGGCGGAACACCGCCGGATCGGCGATCCGCCCCGGGTCGTGGCCGAACCGCTGCCCGGAGCGCTGCCGGTGCCGCTGCCGGGCGTCGCCCGCACGGCCGTCGAGCTGCCGTGACCGCCACGCCCCACCGCGTGCTCGATGCCACGGTGGTGCATGCCCGCACCCGGCCGCGGGCCAACGCCTTTCGCTACAAGGTGGGCTATCTGGCGCTCGATCTCGACCGGCTGTCCGAGGCCAAGGGCCGGCTGCTGAAGCTCGATCGCGCCGGCGCCCTCGCCTTCCACCGCGCCGACTATGGCGCGCGCGACGGCTCGGAGCCGGCCGCCTGGCTGCGCGGCGTGCTCGCCGAGCACGATCTCGCGCAAGCCTGCGACGGACGGCTGGTGCTGCTCACCCTGCCGCGCCTCTTGGGCTACGTCTTCAATCCGGTCAGTTTCTGGTTCGCACACGACCGCGCGGGCGCGGTGCGGGCGGTGCTTTGCGAGGTGAACAACACCTTCGGCGAGCGGCACTGCTACCTCGTGCACCATGCCGACCGGCGGCCGATCGGACCCGCCGATTGGCTGGACGGGCGCAAGGTGTTCCATGTCTCGCCGTTCCTGCCCGTGGCCGGGGCCTACCGCTTCCGCTTCCGGCTGGACGAGGGCCGCGCCCATGTCGACGTGAACTACCACGACGAGGGCGGGCTGATGCTCGCGACCTCGGTGGGTGGTCCGCTCGGCCCGCTGGGCGACGGGGCCATCCTGCGCCGCTTCCTACTCAATCCCTTGATGACCCTCGGGGTGGTCGCCCGGATCCATTGGCAGGCCTTGAAACTTTGGCAAAAGCGGGCGAAGCTTCACCGCAAACCGGACCCGCCGCAACGCTACATCACTTCGTGATCCGATGAGCATCGCCGCCCGCTTCGCGCTTCACGCGCTCCGCCGCCTGGCGGTGGGTGGGCTCGCGGTCACGCTCCCCGACGGCACGGCACGCCGCTTTGGCAGCCTGGATGGCCCGCAGGCCGCAATTTCGATCTCCGACCCGCGCTTTTTCCGCCGCGTGCTGGCCGATGGCGATATCGGGCTCGCCGAAGCTTACATGGAGGGCTGGTTCGAGACGCCCGATCTCGCGGCCCTGATCGTGCTGCTGGCGACCAACGAGCGCGCGCTGGGCGGGATCGCGCGCGCCAATGGGCTGAAGAACCTGCTGCTGCGGTTGCTGCACCGTCGCAACGACAATTCCCGTGAGGGCTCGAAGCGCAACATCCACGCCCACTACGATCTCGGCAACGAGTTCTATGGGCTGTGGCTCGATCCCACCATGTCCTACTCGTCGGCGCTCTATGCCGACGATCCCACGCGGCCGCTTGATGCCGCGCAGATCGCCAAGTACGAGCGCATCCTCGATCGCCTGGGCGCCCGGCAGGGCGACACGGTGCTGGAGATCGGCTGCGGCTGGGGCGGCTTCGCGGAGGTGGCGGCGCGGCGCGGTCTGCGCGTGAGCGGCATCACCATCTCGAAGGAGCAGCTTGAGTTCGCGCGCGCGCGGCTCCAGCGCGCCGGGCTGGCCCACCGCGCCCAGCTCGAGTTCCGCGACTACCGCGATCTTGCGGGCCGCTACGACCATATCGTGTCGATCGAGATGATCGAGGCGGTGGGCGAGCGGTACTGGCCGGACTATTTCGCCACTCTGAAGCGCCACCTCGTGCCCGGCGGTTCGGCGGTGGTTCAGGCGATCGTGATCGCCGACGAGTTCTACGAGGGCTATCGCACGCGGCCCGATTTCATCCAGACCCACATCTTTCCCGGTGGCATGCTGCTCACGCCCCGCCACATCGCCGAGCATTGCCGACGGGCCGGGCTGGCGGTGGCCGAGCTCTACAGTTTCGGCATGGATTATGCCCGCACGCTCGATCTCTGGCTCGACCGCTTCGACCGTGTCGCGGACCAGGTGCGCGGGCTGGGCTTCGATGAGCGTTTCCGCCGTATGTGGCGCTATTATCTCGCCTATTGCTCCGCCGGCTTCGCCACCCGCCGGACGGACGTATTGCAGGCGCACTTCAGGCCTATATAAGGGGCCGGAGTAGGCCGCTCTTCAGAGGCGCGCCGCCAGACAGGAAGGCTTCCCAGAGTGCACGGTCCCTCGCGCGGCGGTTCGCCCGCCGCTTCGGTCAAGCTGCCGCTCGATCGCCTCATCGCCTACTCCGCCCTGCAGTTGCCGCTCGCCATGTGCGCGCTGCCCGTGGTGCTGAATGTCAGCCACTACTACGGCGAGGTGTTGAAGCTCTCCTTCGGCGTCATGGGCGCGATCTTCATCGCCGCCCGCATCATCGACGCCATCCAGGACCCGATCCTGGGCCTCATCAGCGACCGCTTCACCCATCGCGGCCGCTGGGGTCGCATGGTGTTCGTGGGCATGATGGTGCCGTTCCTGATGGCCGGCTTCTTCATGCTGTTCGACCCGCCAGACGCCATCGTCGGCAACGGCACGATGCTGGCGGGATGGCTGTTCCTCGCACTGTTTATCGTGCATCTGGGTTATGCCGGCGTCTCGATCAGCTACCACGCGCACGGCGCCGAGCTGAGCGACGACTATCACGAGCGCACCAAAGTCACGGTCGGCCGCGAAGTGTTCGGCCTCACCGGCATGACGCTGGCGGTCGTTTTGCCGACGTATCTCACCTCGCAGTTCGGCGAGGCGGACGGCTATGTCTGGCTCGGGATCCTGTTCCTGCCGATCGCGCTCGCGTGCGCGGTGCCTTCGCTTCTCTGGTCGCCGCCGTCGGTCAACAAGCCGGTCGTCCATGAAGGTCGCAACCCCTTCGCGCCCTTCTTTGCGCCGCTCAAGAATCGCCTGTTCCGCCGCCTGCTGCTGGTGTTCGTCGTGAACGGAGCGGCGCTGGGTGTCGCTGTCACTGTGATGCTGTTCTACGTCGAGCACGTGCTCAAGGGCGGCAAGCTGCAGGCCGGCCTGATCCTGCTGGTCTATTTCATCGCCGGCGCCGCCTCTGTGCCCTTGTGGCTGATCCTGTCGCGTCGGCTCACCAAGGCCGCTGCCTGGTTCATCGGCATGGTACTGACCGTTTTTGCCATGGGTATGGCGGTGTTCGTGGGTGCCGGTGACTTCTACTGGTTCCTCGGGATTTCGGTCGTGACCGGGCTCGGCATTGGCGCCGACTATGGCCTTCCGCCCTCGATCCTCGCTGACGTGATCGACAGCGAGGAAGGCGGCGACACACGTGGCAAGACGGGCACCTATTTCGGCCTCTGGGCGCTCGCCACCAAGCTCGCGACGGCGATCGGCGCGGCGGGCTCGCTGCCCGTGGCCGCGTGGCTGGGTTTCAACCCCGCCAAGGGCCAGTACGACACGGACGCGCTGGTGATCGTCTATATTGTCGTTCCGGTCTGCATCAAGATCGCGGCCGCCATCCTGATCTGGTTCATCAAGATCGAGGCCACACGCGACTCCGTCCGCGTCGAACTCGGCGCCCGCCGCGTCTGACGGCGGCTCCCAGCCTGACCGCTCACGCGATGAGGTCGAGACGGGTCGGCTGGCGCAGGCCGAAGTCGCGCTCCAGCGACCAGGCGGCGCGGGCGAGGCTCGCGAAGTACGCGCGGAAATCCAACGTGTGCTTGAGGTCGCCCTCCTGGAGGTCGGCAAGCGACGGCGTCGTCCCCTGCAAGCCACCCTTCACGCCGCCGCCCATCACGAAATGCGGCGCGGCCGTGCCGTGGTCGGTGCCGCCGCTGGCATTCTGGCGCGCCCGCCGGCCGAACTCCGAGTAGGTCGCGACCAGCACGTCGTTCCATCGGCCAGCCGCGATCAGATTGCGGCGCAGCGTGGCGAGGCCCTGGCCGAGCTGACCCAGCAGTCGGTCGTGAGTCTGGAGCTGGTTGGCATGGGTGTCGAAGCTCCCGATCGCCACCTTTATGGCGCGCACCGGTGTTTGCGCCAGCACCAGCCGCGTCGCGAGATCGAGCTGGCGACCGAGTGTTCCTTTCTGGGCATACGACTCGGCTGGCGAGGCGCCTGCACTTAGCCGGTCACGCAAGCCGACCGCCGCCTGGTTCACCTCGGCTTGAATGCCCAGCACGTGACGCAACGCCGGATTGGCGCCGGCGCGCTCGCGTTCCATCGGCTTCAGCTGGCTCGCCTGGCGCAGGAAGCTCTCGGCATCCTGCATCACCACGGTGCGCAGGCCGGGACCGACCATCGGCAACGCATTGGTATCGACCACGATGCCCTCGACGCCGGGACCCGCCGGCCGGGGCACGTCTTTGAAGGCCTGCGCGATCCAGCCTTCCGACAGCGTCTGGTTGGACGCCGACGCGGTGTCCCAGATTTCGATCGAACGGAAATGCGAGCGGTTGGGATAGGGGTATCCCAGCCCCTGCACGATCGCGAGGTCCTTGGCCTGCCACGATGCCATCAGCGGCTCGAGCTTGCCGTGCAGGGCGAGACGCTCGTCGAGCGGTACGACCTGCTCGCGTGAGAGGCCGATGCCCGGCCGCAGTGTGCGATAGAGCGGGTCGGCATAGGGCACGAGCGTGTTCAGCCCGTCATTGCCGCCTTTGAGTTCCACCAGGATCAGGATGCGATCGCGCGCCATGGTGTGGCTCACTTCAGCTGGTAGGCGGGATCGAGGAGGGCCTGCGCCACCGCGACGCCGGGCGCTGCCATCTCGATGTCGCCGAGCGGCGCACGCGCCAGCAGCGCCTGGACGAGCTGTGGCGGGTCGACGCCGCGCAGGCTCGGCCCCAGCCGCGCCTCGGCGCCGGCACCCCGCAGGCTGCGCCCCTCGACCGGACGCCCGTCCATCCCGGCCATGTCGCGCGGCGCCATGGCCTGCCCGTCCCGCGTCGGTCCGCGCATGCCGCCGCCCAGCCCCTCCATCACCGAGACGGTCGTCGCCTCGACGATGCGGCGCAGCTGTTGCTGGCGCAGCAGCAGCGTGTGGGTGGAGATCCACGCCGTGCCGCCCGGCCAACCCTTGACGTTGGGTGGATCGAACGGCACCTGCCCCTGCCCGCTCATCATCCGCACGAGCTGGGTCTTTTCGGGCACCGGCAGACCGAGCACGCGCACGGTGCCAACGATCAGGTCGGCCGGCGACTTGATCAGCGCGGCGCGGTTGGCCGGATCAAGGAAGGCGGGTGACGTGAAGAGCGCACGCAGGAGCGGCCGCATCTCGTAGCGGGCGCCACGCAAGACGCCGGCGAGCCGCTTCACTTCGCGCGCATCGGGCTCCAGCGAAACGAACTCGCGCCAGAGCTTTTCGACCAACGTCTCGGCGGTGCGCGGGTGGGCAAGAAGGATATCGAGCACGGCATCGCCATCGAAGGACCCGCGCTTGCCGAGAAAGACCTTCTCGCCGCCATCGTGTTGGGCGGCGTTGAACTGGAACGCAAAGGTTTCGCGATCGATCGTGCGACCGGTGAAGGCGCGGGCGGCGGCCTTGATGTCGGACTCGCCGTAGTGGCCCTCGCCCAGGGTGAACAGCTCAAGGAGCTCACGGCCGAAATTCTCGTTGGGATTGCGCGCCACGCTGCGCACGCCGTCGAGATAGACCAGCATCGCCGGATCGCGCGCGACGGCCTTCAGCAACGTCGCGAAATTGCCGAGCGCGTGGGCACGGTACAGCTCGTTCTGGCGATAGAGCGCCGGTACGTACCGCACCTTCTGGAAGCCGCTGGTGAAATGGTTGTGCCAGAACCAGGTCATGCGTTCGACCAGCGGCCGCTCGCTCACCAGCATTTCGGCGACCCACCAGTTGCGCAGCTCGCGGGCCTGCTCCTGCAGCGGCCGCAAGATCTGAAGCGTGCGATCGCCCTGCCCCTTCTTGCCGGCCTCCTGCAGCTCCCGGATGCGCTCCGGCCCCTCGGTCACCCATTCGGGCACTGGCGTCGTGGCCTTGTGCGGGCGCGCGTCCAGCAGACGGTCGAGAACCGCGCCATAGTCCATCGCCGCCGTCGCGGCGATCTCAGCCGGGGTCGGGCCCCAGGCCGTGCGCAGCAGCAGGTGCCGAGCGAGATCGCTGCCCATCGGTGCCGCCCAGGCGACGCGCGGGACCATCGCCAGCCCGCCTGACGCGGCGGCGAGCCCGACGAGATGGCGGCGGCCTATCCGACTCATGCTGCACCTATTGCTGCTGCGGACGCGGCGGCGGCGAACGCTGGCCACCCGGGCCGCCCGGCCTCGGTCCGCGTGACCCCGGCCCCGGACCAAACCCCAGCAGCCGATCGGCCATGCTCGCCTGCAGGCGCTCGCGCTGGTCGTCGCGCAGGTAGCCGCTCATTTCGGAGACGACGCGCAGGTTCTCCTTCTGGGATTCCACCCGCAGCTGGGCGGAGCGTTCGAGGATGGCGTCGATCTTCTGATAGCTGGGCTGGGTTTGCTTCAGCTCGGCCACCGCCTGCTGGCGCAGTGTTGAAAGCTCGCGACCGCGCTCGCGCCGGTTGGGGCTGCGGCTGTCGGCGATCGCCAGGAAGCGCGCGCGCTGCTGCTCGTCGAGCTCGAGGTCGCGCATCATCGCTTCAAGCGGCGGCAAGGGCGGTCGCGCGCCCGGCGTCAGGTGCACACCGGCGTTCATGCCCTGCATCGGCGCGATCGTCGGCGGCTTGACCCAGGCGTTCCAGACGAAGCCCGCCAGCACGAAAGCGTTCACCGCCGCCGACAGGCCGAACAGGATCCAGGGAAGTCGCGATGTCATGTCAGCCTCCCTCGCCAAGAAGATCGTCGAGCGCACTCAGCGGATCGGCAGCGAACGCCGCTCCGGCCTGGCGATCGAGCGCATAGGACGTGCCGAGACCGCCGCCCATGGTGAACCCGCCGGCCGAGAGTACGATGGCCAGCACCGCGACACCGGCCGCCTGCACGGCCTTGCGGAAGCCGCCGAACAGGAACTCGGCCAGCAGCGAAGGCCCACGCGCTGCGGCGCGCTCCGCCTCGAAGCCGACCAACGCCTGAGCCCGCACGACGAGCCGCTGCGGCGCCGCCGGCAGGGGTTGGCCCAGAACGAAGGCCAGGTCGCGCGCTGCGGCAGCCAACGCCGGGTCGGCCGCCATGGCGGTCTCGAGAGCCCGCGTCTCGGCCTCGGACAGCCGGCCGTCGAGCCAGGCGGCGAGCGCCTGATCGGAAACGGAGGGGGCGGACAGGGTGGTCATGGAAAGCTCCTGAATTTCATACGTAACTTGGGGCCGGGTCATCCCCGCTCTAGGAAGAATCGATCCGGAAATGTTCTCGCAGCCGCAGCAGAGCCTTGTGATGGGTGCTCCGCACGGTCTGTGCGTCGACGCCCAAATCGGTCGCGACTTCGGCCACATCGCGGTCCTCGTCGTAGAGAAGGCGGAGGATCAAGGTCTGGCGCTCGGTCAGAAGTCCCTGGGGAATAACGATTTTCTCGACATGCTTGTCCTCAACGGCCAGCGCGGATTCCGGAGCATCCTCCAGCGCCTCGGTCGCCTGCCGGCGGCGGCGGACATGGTCGATCGCGGCCGAGCGCGCCACCACCGCCAGCCAGGTGGAGAGCTTCGCCCGCGCCGGATCGTAGGTCTTGAGGAGCCGCATCTCCTGGGCGCAGAGGCGGACAAAGACATCCTGGGCGGCGTCCAGCACGTCGTCCTCACCCAGCCGATAGGAAGCGAGTGCGCGGCGCACCACAGCGTTGATCAGCGGCGCCGCCGCGACCACGAAGCCGTCCCAGGCGCGTTTGCTGCCCGCGGTGAGGCTACGCAGGTCGGTGTCATTCAGTTCCGCCACGCGCGCCAGTGTAGGTCGCGACCTCCGGACGCGCCACTGCGGCCGCGCGCCGTTGTCGTTTGTGCCGGCGCGTCGGGCCGGTAAAGTCCGCCGGACATGAACCGGAGGACATCGTTCCGATGAGCGAATCGCTGACCAGGCAGCAGAAGATCGTCAAGGACGCCGCGCGCGGGAGCGGCGTCGTGGTGGCGCAGAATGTGCGCGCGGCCGAAGTCGGCACCGAGGTGCTGCGGGCCGGCGGCAACGCCATCGACGCCGCCGTCGCCACCGCCATGGCGCTGGGCACGCTGGAACCCTGGATGAGCGGCATCGGCGGCATCGGTTTCATGACCGTATGGGACGCCAAGGCCGGCCGCGCCTGGACCATCGACTACGGTCCGATCTCGGCGCGTGGCCTCGATCCCGCGACCTACCCGCTGACGGGCGAAGGGGCCTCAGACCTGTTCGGCTGGGCGCCGGTCGTCGGCAACCGCAACATCCACGGCTACCACTCGATCGCCGTGCCCGGCCAGGTCGCCGGCATGGCGCTGGCCCTTGAGCGCTTCGGCACGATGAAGTGGAAGGATCTGCTGCAGCCGGCCATCAAGCTAGCCGAACGCGGCATGGAGCTCGACTGGTACATGACGCTCCTGATCGCGACCAGCGCGCGTGAGCTGTCGTTGTTTCCGACCTCGCGCGCCACCTATCTGCCGGGTGGGCATCCGCCGGTGCAGGACTGGGCGGCCAGCCGCAGCTTCCTGAAGCTCGGCAATCTCGGCACGACCATGCGCCGCCTGGCCGAAGGTGGTGTGCGCGACTACTACGAAGGCGACCTCGCGCGCGACATCGTGGCCGACCTCAACGCGGGCGGCTCGCCGATCTCATTGGCCGATCTGGCGGCCTACAAGGCGCGACTGGTCGATCCGCTCTCCTTCGAGCACAACGGCACCACGATCAATGTGGCGGGCGGATTGACCGCCGGCCCGACACTGCGCCGCGCGCTGGAGTTGACCGCCGGCCGCACCCGCGGCTCGGGCGCGCCAGATGCCGCGTTCTTCGTCTCCGTCGCAGAGTCCATGCATCGCGCCTACGAGGAGCGCCTCGCGACCATGGGTGAGAAGCCCACCGATTCCTGCACCACGCATTTCTGCGCCGCCGACCGGCACGGCAACATGGTGGCGCTGACTCAGACGCTGCTGTCGCTGTTCGGCAGCCGCGTGATGCTGCCGCATACTGGCATCCTGATGAATAACGGCATCATGTGGTTCGATCCCGAACCCGGAAAGCCGAACTCCATCGCGGCGGGCAAGCGGCCGCTCACCAACATCTGCCCCGTCGTTGCGAGCAAGGACGGCAAGGCCCTGTTCTGCATCGGCGCCTCGGGCGGGCGGCGCATCGTGCCGGCGGTGGCACAGCTTTCGATGATGATGATCGATCGCGGCCTCGATGTGCATACCGCGTTCCACACACCGCGCATCGACATTTCCGGCGTCGGACCGATCCGCCTGAACCGCGACCTGCCCGACGCCGTCAAGCGCGCCATTGCCGAGAAGCTGCCGACGACCAACGTGGCCAACGTCGTCTATCCGCTGAACTTTGCCAACCCGTCCTGCATCGCGCGCGACCCGGCGACCGGCCTGCTCACCGGCATGAACGAGGTGCAGTCGCCCTGGGCGGGCGGAGCCGCGGTATGAAGCGCGCGCTTCCGCTCCTGCTGGCGTTGGCGCTCGCTCCTACGACCGCGCCGCGCGCGCAGGACCTTGCCTTGCCGATCCTGGTGCCGCTCACCGGCTTCGCCGCGCTGGAGGGCACCAGCCAGCGCAACGGCGCCCTGCTGGCGGCGCGCGAGATCGGCGACATCGCCTTCAAGCCCGAGGTGCTGGACACCCAGACCACGCCCGAAGGCGCCATCGCCGCCTGGAGCCGCGCGGTTGGCCCGGGCAACCTGCCGCCCGCCGTCGTGGGACCGATCCTGGGCACTCAGATGCTCGCCCTCCTGCCGCTCGCCCAGCAGCGCGGCGTGTCCATGCTCACCGTCTCGGGAACGGCACGGCTGTCGGAGATGGGCAACCCGCAGCTCTTCCGCTTCTTCCCGTCCGACCAGGTGGTGAAGGTGGCGCACGCCCGTTACGTGGCGCAAACGCTCGGCGCACGGCGCCCCGCCGTCATCTTCCAAAGCACGGCCTACGGCCAGTCGGGCCGCGAGCAGCTCGCGCGATCCTTCGCCGAGCTCGGCACGCCGCCGGTGCTGGAGGAGAGCGTCGGCCCGCAGGTGAATGACCTCACGCCCGCACTGGTGCGCGCGCGGGCTGCCAACGCCGACGTGCTCGTGCTGCACCTTCACGCGCCCTCGACGGCGCTTGCGGTGCGCCAGGCGCGTCAGTTGATGCCGTCGCTGCCGATCGTGGCCGGCTCCGCCATGCACCAGCCGGCGACGGCGGCGCTCCTCGAACCGGCCGAACTGAAAGGCATCTGCGCCGAAACCGCGTCCTCGCCGGTGAGCGCGATCAGCCTGCCGATGCGGGCGTTCCTCGACGCCTATCGCGCGCAGTGGCGGGGCGATCCCGACGCCTTCGCCGCCGCCCAGTACGACTCCGTGCACATGCTGGCCCGCGTGATCCGCCGGCTGCGTGCCGCCGGCAAGCCGGCCGACGCCGCCTCGGTGCGCGACGGCCTCGCACGCGAGGAGTGGCGCGGCGTCGCGGCCTCCTACCGCTCCGACGGACGGGGCAACATGGCCCACGAAGCCGAGATCGTCTGCTACGACGGGCTGAGCCGCGTCCCCAAACTCGCCACCCGCTTCTCGTTCCCGCCGGGCTGAGACCCGCGCGGGCTAGAAGCTGAAGCCCAGGCGGAATTGCAGCGTCCAGATGTCGAGCCCGACGAGGCCCAGCGAATCGTAGCTGCCCTAGAGGCGCGCGCTCAGCCCGTCGCGGCTCTGCACGCTCAACCCGCCGCCCAGCGAGCCCGAGACATTGCCGCGCGTGGCCACCTGCACGCCGTTGTTGAACACCGCGGTGGAGCTGTTCACATAGTTGATGTTGAGCCGACTGGTGGCGAAGGGCTCGATGTCCCACGCCCCGTCCGCGCTCTTGAAGCGATAACCGATCTCCGGCCCCGCCGCGATCGTGCCGAAATTCACGGTCTGCTCGGGCACCCGCGTGCCGGCGCTGTCGACGTAGGATTGCTGCTGCTCGGTGCCGTAGCTGAGCGACACCGAGGGCTGGAAGCGCCACGGTCCCTCCTGCCATTGGCCGGTCACCGCGCCGCCCATCAGGAAGCGCACCGCCGCGAAGCGCGCCGACACCCCGGCCGCCGGATTGCTGTCGTAGCTGAGCGACGAGATCGCGCCGAACAGCGTCGCCGTCACGTTGGGATCGAGCCGCACATTGGCATAGGGCGCCAGCGAGAGCCCGATCGTGCCGATCCGCGTGCTGGGTGCGCCCAGCCGGGTCTCGAAGCTCTCGACCGCGCCCGACAGGCCGCCGGTGATCCAGGGCGCGAAGCGATAGTCGAAACCGACCGCGCCCACGAAGCCCGCGCTGTTGCTGTTGGCCAGCCGATCCCGCACGCCGGTGAGACGCCCCTCGCCCCAGACATTCCACTTGCCGGCCATCGCGTCGCGCAGCGGGTTCGATCCATCGGGCCGCTGCGCGAGTTCATAGAAATCCGCGATGTCGAACCGCAGGCGCGAGGGTCCGCCCGTGGGCCGCGTCGGCCGACCATCCATCGCGAGTGCATCCTGCTTCTCCAGTGATGCCTCCAGCGCGCTCCGCATCGCCGCCCGCCGCGCCGCCGCTGAGGCTGCCGGCGGGGCGGGGAGCGGTGCGACACGTTCGGCGCTTTGCGACTCCGCCCGTGCGCGCTCCAGCTCGGCCTTGATCGAATCGCGCTCAGCGCGGGCGTTGTTGGCCTCGCTCTCGGCCCGATCGACCCCCCTGCTCTCGATCTCTACCCTATCAAAGGCCAGTTGACGCTCACGCTCTGCGCGCTGCACGCGTGGATCCTTGTCCGCCTCCTGTTGCAGCCTGAACTGATTGGCGTTGTTCTCACGCCGCTCCGCTTCGGCGCGCGCCACCCCGGCCTCGAGCAGTTGCTTCTCTCCGGGACCGAGATTGGGGTTCTTGAGCTGCTCACGGAAGTCCCGCACCAACTCATCCAGGCGGTTTGCGTCCGCTTCGAGGTCGCGCAGTTCAGGGATCGCCTGCCGGCGCGCTTCCGCGCGGGCCTCCTGGGCGGCTTTCGCCCTTTCGGTAGCGCGCTCCAGCTCCTCGCGCTGCTCTTTCTCGGCGGCCTCCGCCTCGACCACCCGCTGCTCAGCAGCCCGCAGCCGCGCCTCGATCTCCGGACAGCGCGGGCAACCGCGCGGCGCCGGCGGGTTGTCGATCGGCGTGGTCGGAGGCAGTTGAGAGGCAATACGGAAGAACTCGAAGGACGCGTCCGCCACGAAGCCGGCCTGCGCGTGCGCGATCCCGGCGTTGAGCTGAGTCTGGAAGCTTGCCCCCGTGGCACCGCCCACGCGGCAGGTGAAGGTGAACGTGCCGGCGCCTGCCTGCCCGTTGCCGCTCACGGTCAATTGTGATTGCCGCTCGTCGGGATAGTGATCGAGGTCGCGCCGGGCATCGCGATGCCGGCATTGGTGATCCCGGCACCCGACATGCTGAAGGTGCCGCCGGTCGACGTGACCACCGTCCCGGTGACGATCTCGCCGGCATTGTAGGGATGCGGCCCGGCATCGTTGAATATCCAGGCCCCCACCGCGGAAACCGCCGTGCTGCGCCCATTGATGAAGCTGCACCCCGCGGACAGTTGCGCGAACGCCTGTCCGCCCGACACCACCGACGCGGCCACAAAAGCCACCGCCACCCAACGCAATGCCCGCATCGTCGTCCCCCCCCCGGAGTTCTCGAACGCTTACGCGACGCCACGCGGAATTTGCGGGAGCTTCCCACCGCCCCCGCCGCAACTCAAGCCCCTCTCCCCCTTGGGGGAGAGGTTGGGTGAGAGGGTGATGCGGGACGCAGCTTGCACCGCGCGGCGCATCCTGTTCCAAGGGAGCATGGATGCGGTCCGCTCTCTCATTGAGACCCTTTGCAGTCGAAACATCGCGAGTTCAGCATGACCCTGCCAACCAAGGCCCGCGTGGTGATCATCGGCGGTGGTGTCGCCGGATGTTCTGTCGCCTATCACCTGGCGAAGCTCGGCTGGACCGATGTCGTTCTGCTTGAACGCAAGCAGCTGACCAGCGGCACGACCTGGCATGCGGCGGGGTTGATCGGTCAACTGCGTGCGACCGCGAACATGACCAAACTCGCCAAGTACAGCCAGGAACTCTACGGTTCCCTCGAAGCCGAAACGGGCGTGGCGACCGGCTTCAAGCGCATCGGATCGATCACGCTCGCCTTGACGCACGAGCGCTTCGAGGAACTGCGTCGCGGTGCGTCGATGGCGCGGGCCTACGGCGTCGACATCGAGACGATCTCCGTCGTCGAGGCCGCGCGGCGCCACCCGCTCGTCAACACGCAAGATGCCGTCGGCGCCGTCTATCTCGCCAAGGATGGTCAGGGCGATCCGGCCAACATCGCGCTGGCCATGGCCAGAGGCGCGCGCAATCGCGGGGTGGCGATCTTCGAGAACGTGAACGTCACCGGCGTGGCCCAGGCCAAGGGGCGTACCACCGGCGTCACGACGGACCAGGGTGCCATCGCCGCCGACATCGTCGTCAACTGCGCCGGCATGTGGGCACGCGACGTCGGGCGCATGGCAGGCGTGCCGCTGCCCCTGCAGGCGTGCGAGCACTTCTACATCGTCACGGAGGGGAGCGATCAGGTGCCGCGCAATCTCCCGGTGCTGCGGGTGCCCGACGAATGCGCCTACTTCAAGGAGGATGCCGGCAAGATCCTGCTCGGGGCCTTCGAGCCGGTGGCCAAGCCGTGGGCGGTCGAGGGCATCCCAGAGAATTTCTGTTTCGATCAACTGCCGGCGGACGTCGACCACTTCGCGCCGATCCTGGAGAAGGCGACGGCGCGCATGCCGCTCCTCGGCAAGATCGGCATTCACACCTTCTTCAACGGGCCGGAGAGCTTCACGCACGACGACCGCTATCTACTGGGCGAAGCGCCGCAGCTGCAGAATTTCTTCGTCGCGTGCGGCTTCAATTCCGTCGGCATCCAGTCGGCGGGCGGCGCCGGGATGGCGCTCGCGCAGTGGATCGTCGACAAGGCCCCGCCGTTCGATCTGTGGGACGTCGACGTGCGACGCGTGTTTCCCTATCAGGCGACGAAGTCGTTCATCCAGACGCGGGTCACGGAAACACTCGGTCTGCTCTACGCCGACCACTTTCCGTACCGCCAGTACGCGACGGCGCGCGGCGTGAGGCATACGCCGTTCTACGAGCAGCTGAAGGCCGCGGGCGCCTGCTTCGGCGAAACGGCCGGATGGGAGCGCGCGCACTGGTTCCTGCCGGACGCGGCGCGGCGGCGGGGCGACCAGGCCGAGTATCGCTACACCTGGAGTCGCCCCAACTGGTTCGAGTATTCCGCCCAGGAACACCGGGCGGTGCGCGAGGCTGTCGGCATGCTCGACATGAGCGCGTTCGGGAAGTTCCGCGTAGACGGCCCGGATGCCGAAGCGGTCCTGCAACGCCTCTCGGCGAACGACGTCTCGGTTCCCGTCGGCAGGCTGGTCTACACGCAATGGCTCAACGAGCGCGGCGGGGTTGAAGCCGACCTCACCATCACCCGCCTCGGCGAGACGTCGTTTCTTGTCGTCACCTCCGCCGCCTGCAGCGTGCGCGACTTCGCCTGGCTGCAACGGCACATCCCGGACGGCGCGCGATGCGTCGCGCTCGACGTGACGAGTGGCGAGGCGTGCCTTGCGGTCATGGGGCCGCGGGCGCGCGACCTGTTGCAGCCGCTCACGACGTCAGACCTGTCGAACGCCGCGTTCCCGTTCGGCACGGCGCAGACGATCGAGCTCGGCATGGCGCACATTCGGGCGCATCGGGTGACCTATGTCGGTGAACTCGGTTGGGAACTCTACGTGCCGACCGAGTTCGCCCGGCATGTCTTCGAAACGATCATGGCGGCCGGCACCGCCCATGGCCTCCGCCTCGTCGGCATGCATGCCATGGACAGCCTGAGGCTGGAGAAGGCGTATCGCCATTTCGGCCACGACATCGGCGACGAAGACAACGTGCTCGAAGCGGGTCTGGGGTTTGTGGTGAAAGCGAACAAGCCGCGCCTGTCTTTCGGCGACTTCATTGGTCGCGACGCGGTGCTGCGAAAGCGCGAGACGGGCCTCGCGAAGCGGCTGCTGCAGCTCAAGCTGCTGGATCCGGCGCCGCTGCTCTATCACACCGAGCCGATCGTCATGGACGGCAAGGTCTCCGGGTACCTGACGTCCGGCGCCTATGGCCATACCCTGGGCGCCGCGATCGGGCTTGGCTATGTGCCCTGCCAGCCGGGGGAAGCGCCCGAGGCGGTCCTTGAGCATCGGTTCGAGGTCGAAGTGGCGGGCGAGCGCTTCGCGGCCGCAGCCAGCGCGAAGCCAATGTACGACCCTGCCGGCGCGCGGCTGCGCCTTTGATCAGGGCCTCACGTCCGCGTGCGATTGCTTCGAACGGGTACGTCGGGAGTTGGAAGCAAGCGGGAGGGGGTCATCACGTGACGTGAAGGCGCGTCGGCGTCGTCGCGGTCCGCCGATCGGCAGAGAAACGCCTTCGCGGCTGGTGGGCGCCCCGGCCGGCCGCCGGCACCTCGCCGCTACGCCGCCCAGACGCCGATTGGCGCCGCTCGCCCGCGCAGGCTGAGATTGGGCACGGATCGGAAGTTGCCTCTCAACCCGCTGTCGGCGACGCGCGACATCACCGCATCGCTGGCAACGATGCGGCAGCCGAGTTCGCGGGTCGCAGCCTCCAGCCGGCTCGCCACATTGACGGCGTCGCCCAGAGTCGCAAATTCCAATCGCCGTTCCGAACCGATGTTGCCGAGAATGGCCGACCCGAAATGGACGCCCACGGAGATGGACACCTCGGGCGCTTTGGACGCCGCCAATTCGGCGTTGATCGACGCTATGCCATCGACAATGTCTCTGGCCGCCGCGATTGCGTTTGCGCAATCTGACGGCGAAACATGGGGCGTACCGAAGGTCGCCATCACGCCGTCCCCCAGGTACTTGTCGAGGGTGCCGCCGTTGGCGAAGACTGCCTGTTCGAAGACGCATGACAGCGCCTGAGCAGTTGCATCACCAACTCGGGCCGCTCGCGCTCGGCAAGTTGGGTAAAGCCGACGATATCGGCGAACAGCACCGCAATCTCCTGGGATCGCACCGCGCCGACACTGCTGCTGCCGGATGCCAGCTGATCCACGAGCGATGGCGGAAAATACCGCGAAAGATTGGCGCGCTCCGCGGCGAGGGCTGCCTGGCGGATAAGGAGGGCGCGCGACCGCTGTCCGCGCAGGGCAAGAATTGCCGCCACGAGGAAGAAGATGACCATCTCCTGCACGCGGATCGGCCACACCACGGAGTTAGGGTCGACAAACTCCAGCATGCTCGGGACAGTGGCGAAAGCGGCGGCGGCCTTGCTCCCCAGCTGGGCGTCTGTCGTGCCGAACAGCTCGACGCCCAGCACTGACAGAAACCAGATGACCACGAAGGCTTGCCCCATGGTGAGGATGGTCCGCCATGAATAACCCAGCGTCGCCACCGCCAGGATGATGAAGAAGTACGGGAAAGTCTCGAATCGATAGATCATCGCGGTGGGATAGCTGCTCGACGCGAAGGGATTCGGAACGGTCAGTGTCATCGCCAGCAGCAACAGGTCGGCGAGGATCAGCGCGAGTTCGACGCGGGAATGGCCCACTCTGGCATATCGCAACTGGGCCCAGCCGAGGGCGATGAAGACCAGCAGGAGTCCAAGGTGGTACAGAACACTCCAGGTGGGATTCTGGAACGTGATCAGGATGCCGCACGCCAGGAGTGCGGCCGTTCTCGCCCAGGCGGCGATCAGCTGCCCTTCAAGCTTCTCCTTCAGCAGGGCTTCGCCGAGAAAAGGGTTCCTGCGTGCTGTTTCTTCTTCCTCGGCGCGCCGGGAGCGCAGGTCGCGGAGGGTGCTGACAATGCTAGGCGGCAACATTGAAGCGACACTCCCGCATTGAAGCCGAAACGGTTCAAACGTTAGCAGTCCCACCGGTTTCGGGACAGCCATCGGCGGTCACCCCCGTTCCCCCGCTCCTTCAGTCCGTACGACCTTCCGGACGACGGTTGACCCCTCGGCCTGCGCTTCCTCGCCGGCTGCTCCCGCGGGCCGGTCCGCGACGCGCGGGCAAGTCAGCGTCGCGTCCGCCCGCCGCCCCGCGCTTGCGACCGGCCCCCGCCGGCCATGCTCCCGCTGACTTCACCAGGGGGGTCCAGCGACCGATCAACCGGACCACTTCGTGGGGGCCGATCAGTCGGCTTTTCCGTCAGAGAAGCGGGAATCGCGCCATGCGAGCGCGGCCTTCAGGCCCTGATCCTTGCGGAGACGATTGAACTCGGCTTTCTCAGCACTCGGGGTGGCGTTGAGGATGACGTCGATGTCCAACGAGGCACGCAGCGCATCCCGCATCCCCATGATCTCGTAGGTGCGGTTCATCGCGCGCTTCGTGAAGAACACGGAGGGGCCCGCGGCCGCCGCGATGTCCAACGCCATGCGCCGGCCGGACGCCAGGAGTTCGTCTTCCGGTACGACGTGATTGACGATTCCGATGGCGTGCGCTCGCGCGGCGTCCATCTTGTCGTTGCCCGTCAACAGCATTTCCTTGGCATGCTTGGGCAACACGATCCAGGGCAACAGCATCGCGACGATGCCGGTGCCAAAACGCACCTCCGGCTCCCCGAACCGCGTCCCCTCGGCTGCCAAGGTGATGTCGCAGGCAAGCGCGACTTCGAAGGCGCCGGCCATGCAGAAGCCATGCACCAGAGCGATGGTCGGCTTCGGACAATCCCAGAACGCCATGATGAAATCGAATTGGCGCTCCATCTGGCGTCGAATGTGATCGACTGTCGACATGTCTCGTTGCGCCGAGGCCTTCATGTCGAAGCCGGCCGAGAAGGCACGCCCCTCGCCCCGGATCAGGATCGCGCGAACACGATCGTCCTCGGCCAACTCGCGCAGCGCCGCCCTGCATTCGTCCATGGCCTCGTTGTGAAAGGCATTCAGGACGTGCGGGCGGTTGAAGATGAGCGAGGCGACGGGTTCTTCGATCTCGACCTTGATGTGATGCCGGGTCATCGCCTGCCTATAGCGTGGTTGCGGAGAGAAGCTGGGGCTCCCGAAGAGAGCTTCGGGGCTTCATGGCCCAGCGGCAAGAGTGTCGTATTCGATGCGCCGTTGAGGGATCTGCGACGAAGAGAACCAACGTTTGGATATGGCTCGTCCGACGTCGTGATGACCGGCCTCCAGTTGAACCCGGCGGCTCCGGCCGAAGCAGCCCAGGTAGAGGGCGGTGCGCGATGATCCCGCGCCACCATCGCCGTCAATGTTGTGCGCGCGCCGTCGGCTTCGGGACAAGCTCCTCAGCCTTGTAGCGCTTCCTTGCCATATAGGTCCCGCTTGCAAGCAATGTGGACCAGTTCAATGGGGGGTAGCGAAGGCCGCGCGGCGACATCGCGCGGGAGCCCGTGTTCGACGGGAACACTGCGCCTCAGCCATCTGTCAGAGCGCAAGCCTTCCGCTCGACACCAACGTCTTCGATCTGATCATCAAGGCGACCAAGAAACCGTTCGAGGGGCGTGCGTGACGCCACTCAAGCCGACAGCGTCCCCTGCCTTGAACGGAGCAACAGCTGGCGCGCGACGGCCTTGGCCCCGCCGATGTCGAGGTAGACGTAAGTCTCCGCGCCCGCTTCTGACGGGCACGACCAGAAAGAGGCGACCGACGGAATCGCCAAGGGAAACAACGACCTCATCGATGTTTCGGAGGTGAGATAGCCTTCCCAGAACGGTGTGGTCTCAGGCGCACTGGGCGACGTAGGCTAGGGGAACCCCATGCCCCTCCTCGACATCGTCGACCTCGCCGCCACCTTCGTCTTCGCCTGGAGCGGTGCCGCGCAAGGAGTCCGGCGCCGGCTCGACCTGTTCGGCGTGCTGGTGGTCGCCTGGGCGGCCGCGGTAGCGGGCGGGATCGTGCGCGATCTGCTGATCGGCGCGGTGCCGCCGGCCGCGATCGCCGACGGGCGCTATCTCGCCGTGGCCACCGTGGCGGGCCTGCTGGGCTTCGCGGCCGCCGGCTGGGCCGGCCGGTTCCAGACCCTTGTCCTGCTGCTCGATGCCGCCGGCCTCGCCCTGTTCGCGGTCTCCGGCACCCAGAAGGCGCTGGCGGCCGGCCTCGATCCGGGCATGGCGGCGGTCCTGGGCACGTTGACCGGCGTGGGCGGCGGGGTCGCCCGCGATCTCCTGACGCTGCGGGTTCCGGTGATCCTGCGGGCCGAGCTCTATGCCGTGGCGGCACTGGCCGGTGCGGGCGTGGTCGCGTTGGGCCACTGGTGGGGGGTCGCACCGCTTCTGGCACAAGGGGTTGGGGCCGCGCTCTGTCTCGGCCTGCGCCTGGGCTCGATCTATGGCGGCTGGCACCTGCCGCGCGCCCGGCGTTGATGCGTTTGCGGTTCCCTCGCGGGCAAAACCGCTCTAAACACCCGCGTTCCGTTTTGTCGCAGGCGCGTGGGGGAAAGCAGCATGGCGGCGAAAAAGACCCAGAAGGTGGCCGCCAAGCCGGCGTCCAAGGTGGTGGCGACGAAGCCCGCTCCGAAGGGCAACGGTCGGCTGACCAGTCGTGCCACGGGCACCGCCGAGGCGCGCGAGACGGCCAAGCTGCTGCTCGACATCCAGGCCATCCATTGCCGGCCGGAGAATCCCTACATCTTCACCTCGGGCCGGGCGAGCCCGGTCTACATCGACTGCCGCAAGCTGATTTCCTTCCCCGAGGCGCGGGCCAAGATCATGGCGCATGCCTTCAAGTCGATCGGCAAGACGATGGGCTGGAGCAAGATCGACGTGGTGGCGGGCGGCGAGACGGCGGGCATCCCCTTCGCGGCCCTGCTGGCGGCACTCGCGAAGAAGCCGATGGTCTATGTGCGCAAGCAGCCCAAGGGCTTCGGCCGCATGGCCCAGATCGAGGGCGACCTGAAGCCGGGCAAGCGCGTGCTGCTGGTCGAGGATCTGGCGACCGATGGCGGCAGCAAGCTGGTGTTCATCGATGCGCTGCGCCGCGCCGAAGCCAAGGTGAGCGACTGCTTCGTGATCTTCCACTACGGCATCTTCCCCGCGAGTGTGGAGACCTTGTCGGTCGCGGGCGTGAAGCTGCATGCGCTCGCCACCTGGTGGGACGCGCTGGAGGCGGCCGAGAAGCACCGCTACTTCGACGAGAAGGGGCTGAGCGAAACCCGCGCCTTCCTCGAGGCACCGGAGCAATGGTCGGCCAATCATGGCGGCCGCCCCCCGGCCCCGCGCCCCGGCTTCTCGCGCTAGCTTTCACGGACCACGCCACGCCGCCGGCGGTTGACCGGCCGGCGTCCATCGATTGCACGCGCGCTCGCGCGGTGCCACGGTCCGCGCCATGAGTCGCGTTCTCGCCGTCCTGGTCGCGTTGATTCTGCCGTTCACGCTCACCACGCCCGCCCGCGCCAAGGACGAGCTGGTCGTGGCGATGACGCAGTATCCCGCCACCTGGAATCCGGTGATCGGCTCGATGCTGGCGAAGTCGCTGATCCAGAGCATGACGCGCCGGCCCTTCACCGCCTGGGATGCCGACTGGAAGCTGCGCTGCCATCTCTGCGTCGAGGTGCCGACGCTGGAGAACGGTCGCGCTCGGCGTGTCACGCTCGAGGGCGGCAAGGAGGGCCTTGAGGTCGATCTCGAGATCCAGCCGGCCGCGCGCTGGGGCGACGGGGTGCCGGTGAGCGTGCGCGACGTCGCCTTCACGCTGGAGGTCGGCAAGCACCCGCTGTCGGGCGTCGCTTCGGCCGAGGGCTATCGCCGCATCCTCGCGATGAAGCCGCACGACGACAAGCGCTTCACCCTTACCTTCGATCGCGTCACCTTCGACTACAGCAACATCGACCTGCAACTCCTGCCCGCGCATATCGACAAGCCGGTGTTCGACGCCGATCCGGCGGAGTATCGCAATCGTAACCGCTTCGATACCGACAGCACGAACCCGGGCCTCGCGCACGGGCCGTATCGCTTCGTGCAGGTCGTGCCCGGCAGCCAGATTGTGCTGGAGCGCAACCCGACCTGGTGGGGCCCGACACCGCACTTCCGGCGGATCGTGGTGCGCATCGTCGAGAGCACGGCGGCCCTTGAAGCCAACCTGCTGTCGGGCAGTGTCGACTATGTGCTGGGCGAACTCGGTCTAACCCTCGACCAGGGGCTGCTGTTCGAGAAGCGCCACGGCCAGCGTTTCGACGTCGTGCACAAGCCCGCGCTGATCTACGAGCATATCGACGTGAACCTCGACAATCCGCTGCTCGCCGACCGGCGCGTGCGGCAGGCGCTCCTGATGGCGATCGACCGCGAGGCGATCTCGCGCACTCTCTTCGAGGGGCGCCAGCCGGTGGCGCATGGCGGCGTGAGCCCGTTGGATCCGATGTTCAGCCCGGCCGCGCGGCAATACCGCCACGATCCCGCCGAGGCGCGGCGGCTGCTCGATGCCGCGGGCTTCTCCGAGTTGCGCGCCGGCGTGCGCCACAATGCCAAAGGCGATCGCTTCTCGATCGAACTGACCACGACGGCCGGCAACCGCGTGCGCGAGCAGGTGGCGCAGGTGCTGCAGAGCCAATGGCGGCAGGTCGGCGTTGAACTCCGCATCCGGGCCGAACCGCCGCGCGTGTTCTCGCAGGGGCTGAACCGGCGCGCCTTCTCCGGGCTCGCGATGTACGCCTGGGTAACGCGCCCGCAAGGGGTGCCGCGCAGCACGCTGCATTCCGGCGAGATTCCGAGCGAGGCCAATGGCTGGACCGGGCAGAACTATCCGGCCTATCGCAATGCCGAAATGGACCGTGTTCTCGACGCCATGGAGCGCGAGCTTGATGAGGGCCGGCGCCGCGCGCTGTTCGCCGAGATGCAGCGCCTGCACGCCGAGGACTTGCCGGTGCTGCCGCTCTTCTTCCGGGTCGACAGCTTCGTGATCCCCAAGAAGCTCAAGGGCGTGGTGCCGACGGGCCACGTCAACGGCTCGACACTGTCGGTCGAGAACTGGCGCTGGGTCGACTGATGGGGCGCTGGGTCGCGGCCCGCGCGGCGGGCGCGCTGGCAACGCTGCTGCTGATGAGCGTTGTGGTGTTCGGGCTGATCGGGCTGATGCCCGGCGATCCGGTCGACCTGATGGTGGCGGGCGATCCCAACATGACCAGCGCCGACGCCGCCCGGCTGCGCGCGCTCTACGGTCTCGACCGGCCGCTGCACGAGCGCTACCTCGCCTGGGCCGGCAAGGCGCTGCAGGGCGAGCTCGGGTTCTCGCGCTCCTTCGGCCGGCCAGTGCTGGAAATCCTGTGGCCCCGCCTCGGCAACACGCTCCTGCTGGCCGGCCTCGCCTTCGCGATCGCGATCGTGGTCGCCCTGCCGCTGGGCATGCTGGCTGCGCGACGGCCCGGCGGTCGCGTCGACTATTTGGTGAACCTCGCCTGCTTTGCCGGCGTCTCCGCCCCGCCCTTCTGGCTCGCGCTCCTGATGATCACGCTCTTCGCCGTGGCGCTGGGTTGGCTGCCCGCCGGTGGCATGGGCGACGTGCCGACCCAGGCCTCGTGGAGCGACGCTGCCCTCATCCGCGCGCGCCACCTCGCGCTGCCGGTCGCGACACTCGCGCTGGTCCAGATCGGCCACTACACGCGCTTCATGCGCGCGGCCATGATCGAGGCGCTGCGCCAGGACTTCATGCGAACAGCCCGCGCCAAGGGCGTGTCGGAGGCCCGCGCGGTCTGGGACCATGCCTTCGCCAACGCGCTCGCCCCCGTGCTGACTGTGCTGGCGCTGTCCTTCGGCGGCCTGTTCTCGGGCGCGCTGATCACCGAGACCATGTTCGCCTGGCCCGGCACCGGCAAGGCGATCTACCAGGCGATCCTCGAGAACGACTTCAACCTGGCGCTGGTCGGGTTGCTGATCGCGACGCTGGCCACGCTGCTGGGCAACCTGCTGGCCGACCTCGCGCAGGCCTGGGTCGATCCGCGCGTCTCGCTGACCGCCGGTCCCGGCGCATGACCGCCTCCCGCCCCTGGCGGCTTGTGGCCGCGCGGTTCGGCCGCCACCGACTGGCGCTCGCCTCGCTCGGCTTCCTGGGGGTGCTGGTGGCCCTCTCGCTGGCCGCGCCCTGGATCGCGGAGTGGCGGGGCGTCGATCCGACGGCGACCGACCTGTTGCGCCGCTTCGCCGCTCCGTCGGCCGAGCATTGGCTGGGCACCGACGATCTCGGTCGCGACCTGTTCCAGCGTTTGCTGGAGGGGGGCCGCGTGTCGCTGGCGGTGGGTCTCGCGGGCGCGCTGCTGTCCTCGATCGCCGGCGCGTTGATCGGCGTGGTGGCGGGCTATCGCGGCGGCCGGCTGGACGAAATCCTGATGCGACTGACCGACGGCATGATCGCGCTGCCGCTCCTGCCGCTCCTGATCGTTCTTGCCGCCATCGATTGGCGCAAGCTCGGTGTGCCGGCCGAAATCGCGCAGTCGGAGAGCTTCTCGCTCTACACCATCGTCGGCATCGTGGCGCTGACCGGCTGGACACAGGTGGCGCGCCTGGTGCGGGCCGAGACGCTCTCCCTCAAGGCGCGCGACTTCGCCCGCGCCGCCCGTGCGCTCGGTGCCACGCCGACCCACATCATGTGGCGGCACATCCTGCCCAACACCGCGGGCGCGCTCACGGTCGCCACCACCATGTCGATGGGCGGCCTGATCCTGTTCGAATCGACGCTGAGCTTTCTCGGTCTCGGCATTCAGCCGCCGTCCGCGAGCTGGGGCAATATGCTGACCGGCGCGCAGGACCTCCTGCACCAGGCGCCCGGACTGGCGGTGTGGCCGGGCCTGCTGATCTTCCTGACGGTGATCGCGTTCAACTTCCTGGGCGATGGGCTGCAGGACGCGCTGGACCCGCGCAGCGAACGCCGCTGAGCCTCAACGCCGAGCCCGGCAGGTTCGGCAGCTCAGCTTCGAGGCCGTTCGACGGCCGTCGGGCCGGGGCCGCGCCTCGGCGTGGCCGCAGGCGGAACAACCATCGACATGCGCCGCGATCCAGTCGGTGGGCTCGCCGCAGGACTCGCAGGGCAGGCCGCGCGGCGAGTGCACGTGGCCCCAGCCCGGCGCGCCGCAGGAAGAGATGCGCGAGCCGCCGCGCGAGACGCCAGGCAAGGGCGCGGATCGCCATCATCCGCCAGGGATTGCGGTGCGCGCGCATGTCGGGGATCAGCACCGCCAGCCCGTCGCGAGACTGCGGCGCTTCGCTCTCGATCGCCGCGCGCACCTCGGCGGCGGTCGAGAGGTTCTTGACGGGATGCGACCAGTCGTCGTTGCGCATCACGATGGCGCCACAGCGCGGCAGACCGAGCGCGGTCGCGGCGTCTTCCACGCGCGGATCGCCGGCGGCGAAGCGCTGCATGCGCCAGTTGGTGCGCTGGGTGGTGAGCGTCTCGGTCACCACGACACCGCGCTTGCGGTCGACAAAGGTCATGATCTCGACGCCGGCTGCGTTCAGCGGCACGCGGTCGATCGGCGCGTAGCTCCCCTCGCTCGCGATCGCGCAGTCGACATCCATCGCCTCGAAAGTCATGCGCGCCTTGACGTCGGTCACCTCGACCGGCGAGGCTGGCCGCGCGATGTCGCCCGAGAAGGTGCCAAGCTGGTCGGTATCAAGGCCCGTCACCTCGAGAACGCGGGCGCCCAGCAACCGCCGGAAGGGCGGCGCCACGGCGCGACCCTTGTCGTGCATGGTGGCGAGCCCGATGACGGCGCCCGCGTAGGGATGCGCCGACGCGATCAATCGGCCGCCCGCGGCACGGCCTCGCGGGCGAGCTCGCGCTCGACCAGTGTCGCCCAGTAGGAGGCGCCGATCGGCAGGATCTCGTCGTTGAAGTCGTAGCCCGGGTTGTGGACCATGCAACTGCCCTCGCCGTCGCCATTGCCGATCCAGATGTAGCAGCCGGGCCTCTTGAGCAGCATCCAGGCGAAATCCTCGCTGCCCATCGCCGGAGTCGGGTTGCGATTGACGTTGCCCTCGCCCACCAGCTGGGCGGCGGCGGCCGCAGCAATCGAGGTCTCGTTCTCGCTGTTCACGGTGGCGGGATAGCGCCGCTCATAGCGCCACTTCACCACTTCCGCGCCGAAGCCGGCCGCGACCTGCCGCGCGATGCGCTCGATGCGCTTTTCGATCGCGTCCTGGACGGCGGCCTTGAAGGTACGCACCGTGCCGCGCAGGACGCACTCCTGCGGGATTACGTTCCAGGCGTCGCCGGCGTGGATCTGCGTCGTCGAGACGACGGCGGTATCCATCGGATCGACGTTGCGCGCGACAATCGATTGCAGGGCCGTCACGATGTGGGCGCCCACCAGCACCGGGTCGATGCCGTGATGCGGCATCGCACCGTGCGCGCCGACACCCTTCACCACGATCTCGAAAATGTCGTAGGCGGCCATCATCGGGCCCGACCGAACCGCGAACTTGCCGACCGGGATGCCCGGGATGTTGTGCATGCCGTAGACGTCCTGGACCGGGAACTTGTCGAACAGCCCCTCCTCCACCATCACGCGGCCGCCGCCCTCGTTCTCCTCGGCGGGCTGAAAGATGAAGTGGACCGTGCCGTCGAAATTGCGCGTCTCGGCGAGATACTTGGCAGCACCCAGCAGCATCACCGTGTGACCGTCATGGCCGCAGGCGTGCATCTTGCCCGGGATCGACGAGGCGTGGTCGAAGCCGTTGGTCTCGTGCACATCGAGCGCATCCATGTCGGCCCGCAGCCCGATGGCACGTCTGGACGTGCCCGAGCGCAGCGTGCCCACGACGCCGGTCTTGGCGAGGCCGCGATGAACCTCGATCCCGAAGCTCTCGAGCTTCTTAGCCACGATCTCAGCCGTGCGCACTTCCTCGAAGGCGGTCTCCGGATGGCGATGGATATCGTGCCGCCACTCGGTCATGTCCTTGTGGTACGAGGCGATGCGATTGATGACAGGCATGAGGCGGTCCCCGGGATGACAACCGATGGTACGGCACGCCAAAGCGGGGTCAAGGTGGATGGATTGTTCGACCGACCGCCGACGGAATGTCGAGAACGCGCCCCCTCCGAACGTCGATGTGCGGGAGATGCCCGTCCCTAGTCTTCAGCGGACGCGACGCGCTCCGGACAAGGCCCCGGCAGCCCCTACCCTCGCACCGCGTAGCTCCGCTCCTCGACCGGCAGCCTTCCCTCCTCGATCGCGTGGCAGGCGACGGTGCCGCCTTCGCTTTCGACCGGCTTGGGCCGCTCGCGGCTGCAGCGCTCGTTGGCGAAGGGGCAACGCGGGTGGAAGGCGCAGCCGGTCGGCGGGTCGATCGGGCTCGGCACCTCACCCGCGACCGGCGCGCGCTGGCGGCCGGTCATGTCGAGGTCGGGGATCGTGTCCAGCAGCATCCGCGTGTAGGGGTGCTTGGGCCGCCGGAACAGCGTGTCG
The DNA here is from genome assembly GCA_016870115.1 of Alphaproteobacteria bacterium. Lineage (GTDB taxonomy): Bacteria > Pseudomonadota > Alphaproteobacteria > Reyranellales > Reyranellaceae > VGCH01. The sequence continues at coordinate 77,857 of VGCH01000012.1, forward strand.
GTCGGCGCCACCTCGACCAGACGGCCGAGATACATCACGCCCACGCGTGTCGAGATGTGGAACACCACGGCGAGGTTGTGCGAGATGAAGAGATAGGTGAGACCGAACCGCCGCTGCAGATCCATCATCAGGTTCAGGATCTGCGCCTGCACCGACACGTCGAGTGCCGAGGTGGGCTCGTCGCACACCAGAAACTCGGGCTGGCTCGCGAGCGCCCGGGCGATCGAGATGCGCTGGCGCTGGCCGCCGGAGAACTCGTGCGGGAACTTGCGGCCATCGGCCGGGGTGAGCCGCACCTGCCGCAGGAGATCGCCGACCCGCTGCTCAAGGTCGGCCGCGTCCTTGGCGAGGCCGAAGGCGCGGATCGGCTCGGCCACGATATCGAACACGCGCCAGCGCGGATTGAGGCTGGCGAACGGGTCCTGGAAGATCATCTGCATGCGCCGGCGCAGCGCGGCCATCTCGGCGCGCCCCCGGCTCTGCGACATATCGTTGCCGTCGAACTCGATCTTGCCCGCGGTCGGCGGATAGAGACCGACCACGAGCCGCGCGACCGTCGACTTGCCGCACCCGGACTCGCCCACCAGCGAGAAGGTCTCGCCCTTGGCGATCTCGATGTCGATGCCGTCGACCGCCTGCACGATCTGACGCGGCTTGCCCTCAAGCGCGCGCACCAACCAGGGCGGCGACACGTCGAAATGGCGCTTGAGCGCGCTCAGCCGCACCAGCGGCAAGGTTCCGCCGTCAGGCATGGGCCGCCTCCTTCGTCCGCACCGCGCCGACGCCGCCGGTATCGTGTCGCCAGCAGGCCGCGCGTGTGGCACCCGCCGCCATCAGCTCGGGCCGTTCGCGGAAGCAGCGCTCGCCCGCCTCGGTGCAGCGGGCATTGAAGGCGCAGCCGCGCGGAATCTCGGTCAGCCGCGGCATGGCACCATCGATCTGCACCAGGCGCGCAGAGCGCACGCCCATCGAGGGGATCGAGCCCATCAGGCCGCGCGTGTAGGGGTGCGCGGCGCTCTTGATGACATCGCGCACCGGGCCGATCTCGGCGATGCGACCGGCATACATGACGGCCACGCGATCGGCGGTCTCGGCGATCACGCCCATGTCGTGTGTGACCAGCATGACGGCGGTGCCATGCTCGCGGCAGAGCCGCTTCAGGAGCGCGATGATCTGCGCCTGGATCGAGACGTCGAGCGCCGTGGTGGGCTCGTCGGCCACGATCAGGCGCGGGCCCGCGCAGAGTGCCAAGGCGATCACCACGCGCTGGCGCATGCCGCCGGAGAATTGGTGCGGATAGTGGTCGATGCGCTGCTCGGCTGCAGGGATGCCGACCTGTTTCAGGAGATCGAGGGCGCGCTCGCGTGCGGCTTGTGCCGAAAGCGGCAGATGCGTCTGGATCGTCTCCACGATCTGGCGGCCCACCGTGTAGAGCGGATTGAGGCTGGTGAGCGGGTCCTGGAAGATGGCGCCGATCTTGGCGCCCCGGATGCGCCGCATGCGCTCGTACGGCAGATTGTCGATACGCTCGCCCTCCAGAAGCACCTGGCCGGCCGCGATGCGGCCCGGCGGCTCCAGCAGGCCGATGATGGCGTTGCCAGTGAGCGACTTGCCGGCTCCCGATTCGCCCACGACGCCCAGCACCTCGCCCGGCGCGATGTCGAACGACACATCGTCGACGGCAAGGAGCGTGCCCCGGCGGGTCGGGAACTCGACCCGCAGATTGCGGACCTGCAAGAGGGGCGCGGCGGGAGCGTTCATGGAGCCTGGTTACCGGAGTTTGGGGTTGAGCGCATCGCGCAGCCAGTCGCCCAGCAGGTTCACGGCCAGCACGAGGAGCGCCAGCGTCACGCCGGGGAACACAGTGATCCACCACTCGCCTGACTGCAGCACCTCGTTGCCAAGGCGGATCAGGGTGCCGAGCGAGGGCTGTGTGGACGGCAGACCGACGCCCAGGAACGAGAGCGTCGCTTCGGTGATCACCGCGAGGCCGAGATTGATGGTGGCGATCACCAGCACCGGGCCCATGACATTGGGGAGCACGTGGCGCAGCATGATCAGCACCGGCGCCAGCCCGATCACGCGCGCGGCCTGGACATATTCCTTGTTCTTCTCGACCAGCACGGAGCCGCGCACAGTGCGGGCGTACTGGACCCAGAAGCTGAGACCGATCGCACCCACAATGACATAGATCGCGATCTCATCGTGGCGCTGCACCGAGATCAGGCCGCGCACGACGCCGTCGATCAGCAGAGCGACCAGAATGGCCGGAAAGGTGAGCTGCACATCGGCCACGCGCATGATGATGGCGTCAAGGGTGCCGCCGACATAGCCACTGACCAGACCGAGCCCGATCCCCAGCACCATCGCGACCACGACCGAGGCGAAACCCACCAGTAGCGATAGCCGCGTGCCGTACATGATCGAGGAGAGCACATCCCGCCCCTGCTCGTCGGTGCCGAGCGGGAAGCGCCATTCGCCGCCCTCGCCGACCAGCACCGGCGGCTTGAGGCCATCGAGCAGGCTCAGCGTCGCGGGATCGAACGGCGTGTGCGGCGCGAGAATGGGCGACAGGAACGCCGCCGCCACGATCAGGAACGAGACGATCGCCGCGCTGACGGTAAGTGGCGAGCGCTTGAAGCTCCACCACACGTCGCTGTCGGCGGCGCGTCGCAGCCAGCCCGACACGGCTTCGGTCGCGGCCATCTTAGTGCGCTCCCTTGCCGGCGCCAACATTGGAGCGCAGACGCGGATCGACCGCGAAGTAGAGAAGATCGACCACAAGGTTGATCGCGACGAACAGGAACGCGATCAGCAGAAGGTAGGCCGCCATCACCGGAATGTCGGCGAACTGCACGGACTGGATGAAGAGCTGGCCCATGCCCGGCCAGGCGAAGACGGTTTCCGTCACAATTGCGAACGCGATGATGGCGCCAAGCTGGAGGCCTGCGATGGTGATGACCGGGACCAGCGTGTTCTTCAGTGCGTGGCCGAAATTGATCGCGCGATCGCTAAGGCCGCGGGCGCGCGCGAACTTGATGTAGTCGGTGCGCATCACCTCCAGCATCTCCGATCGCACCAGCCGCATGATGAGCGTGAGCTGGAAGAGGCCGAGCGTGATCGATGGCAGGATCAGCGCCTGAAGGCCCTTCACCGTCAGGAAATTGGTGGTCCAGCCGCCGAGAGCGACGGTGTCTCCGCGCCCGAACGACGGCAGCAGCCTAAGCATGACGGCGAAGACCAGGATCAACAGGATGCCGATCAGGAAGGTCGGGAGCGACACGCCGATCAGCGACACCGCCTGCATCACGCGACTGATCCAGTGACGGGGGTAGAGGCCGGAATAGACGCCCATGGGCACGCCCACCACCATCGCGAAGATGGCGGCACAGAGTGCGAGTTCCAGCGTCGCGGGCAGACGCTCGACGATCAGCCGGCCGACCGGCTCGGAGGTGCGGTAGCTGAGGCCGAACTTGCCTTGCGCGGCGTTGCCGATGAAGCGCACGAACTGGAGCGGCGCCGGATCGTTGAGACCGAGCTTCTCGCGCAGCTCCGCCCGCTCCTCCATCGATGTGTCCTGCCCCACCATGGCGTTGATCGGGTCGCCGACATAACGGAACAGGAAGAACGCGACGATGCCGACCGTGAGCAGGACGGCGATCGACTGCAGGAGGCGGCGGAGAATGAACGCGAGCATCGGATATGGCCGAACGGGAACCGGCCCCGCCCGCCTTCCGGGCGGACGGGGCCGGCGACCTTACGCGGTGTGGCCTACTTGACGCGAACGAAGCGCAGCGGGAACGAGTTGTCCGCGAGCTGCACCAGTTCGATGTCCTTGCGGGCCGCCCACACGACCGCCTGCTGGTGCAGGGGGATGTAGGCGAAGTCCGCCGTGTAGAGCTTGGTGGCCTCGGCGAGCATGCCGTCGCGCTTGGCCCTGTCGGTCTCGGACTCGATCTTGTTCGCGAGTTCGTCGAGTTTGGCGTTGGAGTAGCCGCTGACGTTGAACTGGCCCTTCTTGGACTGGGCGTTCGGCGTCTGGAACAGCGCCTCCAGGACGTTGTGCTTGTCGTAGGTCGCGGCCGGCGACCAGCCCAGCATGTAGAAGCTGGTCTCACCCGGCTTGAAGTCCGACTTGCGCAGGATCTTCGCGAAGTAGAGGTTGCGGGTCTGGGCGCGCAGATTCACCTTCACGCCGATGCGCGCCAGCATCGAGACGACCGCCTGGCAGATCTTCTCGTCGTTGACGTAGCGGTCGTTCGGGCAATCCATGCCGACCTCGAAGCCATTGGGATAGCCCGCGTCGGCGAGCAGCTTCTTGGCGGCGTCCGGCGCGAGCAGCGACGGCCGGTTGTCGAGCGCCTTGTTGTAACCGTTGATGCCGGGCGCGACCATGAGGTTGGTCGGGAACGACTGGCCGCGCATCACGGTCCGCTTGATCGCATCGACATCGATCGAACGGTGAAACGCCTCGCGCACGCGCTTGTCCTTGAAGGGGTTCTTACCCTTGATGTTGGACTCGAGCAGTTCATCGCGCTCCTGGTCGAAGCCGAGATAGACGATGCGCGTCTCCGGTCCCTCGATGACGGCGACGTTGGCGTCGCGCTTGAGGTTGTCGGTGTCGGCCGGCGGCACCTCGTACATCATGTGGATGTCGCCCGCCTTGATGGCCGCGACGCGGGTCGCCGGGTTGGCAACCGGGGTGAAGATCACCTCGGTGAGATTGTGGACCGGCTTGTCCCACCAGGCCGGATTCGGCACCAGCACCGTGCGCTCGCCGGCACGACGCTCCTTCAGCATGAAGGGCCCGGTGCCGTTGGTGTTGCGGGTCGCGAAGTTCTCCTCGTTCTTGGTCATGTCGGCGGCGGTGACGGTGTTGTTCTTCTCCGCCCACGCCTTGGACATGATCAGGATCGCCGCGAGCTTGTCGGCCAGCAGCGGGTCCGGATACTTGGTGTCGATCTCGATCCGACTGTCGCTCACCTTGCGCACTTCCTTCACCGAGGCGAAGTAGGCCTTCATGTTCGAGCCGCCGCTATCGGCGCGCTTGTACGAGAACACCACATCGTCGGCGCTGAAGGCCGCGCCGTCGTGGAACTTCACGCCGGTGCGCAGGTCGAAGAACCAGGTGGTCGGGTTGACGGTGCCCCACTTGGTGGCGAGCGCCGCCTCGAGCTTGAGGTCCTTGTCGCGGCGGATCAGCGGCTCGTAGATGTTGGAATTGAAGGTGAGCAGGAACGTCTCGTTGCGCGAGTACGGATCCATTGAGCTCACGTCGCCGGCATTGGCCCAGCGGAAGGTCTTGGCGTCGACGGTCGGCGCGAACGCCAGCCCCGCCGACAGAAGCGCGGCAGCAGCCGCAAAACGTCGGAATTGAACGATCATCGGTTCCCCCCAGGAATGCCGTCCGACCGGGGCCGGACGAGCATGAATGGGGCCAAAATGCCCCGTCATGGCGGGGGCGTCAATTCACAGTGCGAACCGGACGGTGCCCTCTTCGCATGGACGCTGCGGGGACCCGCCGCTATCGTGGCCGGTACCGCCAATTCCCCGGAGTCCCGCCATGAACGACGTTTCACGCAGCTTTCGCGGCAATTCCAACGCCGCGCGGGACATCGCCCATCACCTGCACCCTTACACCAACCACAAGAAGCACGAGGGCCAGGGGCCGCTGACAATCGTGCGCGGTCGCGGCGTCTATGTGATGGACGACGACGGCAAGGAATACATCGAAGGCATGGCCGGCCTCTGGTCGGCGGCGCTGGGCTTCAGCAACGAGCGGCTGGCGCGCGTCGCCTACGAACAGATGAAGCAGTTGCCGTTCTATCACGCCTTCAACCATCGCAGCCACGAACCCGCGATCGACCTGGCCGAGCGGCTGAAGGCGATGGCGCCGGTGCCGATGTCGAAGGTTTTCTTCGCCAATTCAGGTTCGGAGGCGAACGATACCGTCGTGAAGATGGTGTGGTACCTGAACAACGCGCTCGGCCGGCCACAGAAGAAGAAGATCGTCTCGCGCATCAAGGGCTACCACGGTGTCACGGTCGCGTCGGCGAGCCTCACCGGTCTGCCCAACAATCACCGCTCCTTCGACCTGCCGATCCCGGGCGTCCTGCACACCTCGTGCCCGCACTACTACCGGTTTGGCGCGGCGGGCGAGACCGAGGAGCAGTTCGCGACGCGCTGCGCCGAGGAACTCGAGGCGCTGGTGCTGAAGGAAGGGCCCGACACGGTCGCGGCAATGATCTGCGAGCCGGTGATGGCCGCGGGCGGCGTGATCGTGCCGCCGCGCGGCTACTACGAGAAGATCCAGGCGGTGTGCCGTAAGTACGACATGCTGTTCATCGCCGACGAGGTGATCTGCGGCTTCGGACGTACCGGCAATGTCTGGGGCTGCCAGACCATGGGCATCCAACCGGACATCCTCACTTGCGCCAAGGCGCTGTCGGCCTCCTTCCTGCCGATCTCGGCGGTGATGGTGAACGAGCGCGTCTATCAGGCGCTGATGAGCGAGAGCGACAAGATCGGCGTGTGGGGCCACGGTTTCACCTACTCCGGTCATCCGGTGGCCGCCGCCGTCGCGCTGGAGGCACAGAAAATCTACGAGGAGACCGATCTCTTCGGCCACGCCAAGCGACTCTCGCCGGTATTCCAGAAGCACATCCAGAGCTTCGCCGACCATCCGCTGGTGGGCGAGACGATGGGCGTGGGTCTGGTCGGCGCGATCGAGCTGGTCGCGGACCGCAAGACTCGCGTGGCCTTCGATCCGGTCGCGGTCGGTGTCGGCAACCGTGTGATGCGGCTCGCCATGGAGAGCGGCCTCATCATCCGCAACATCGGCGACCGCATCGCCGTCTGCCCGCCGCTGGTCATCACCGAGACCGAGCTGGGTGACCTGTTCGGTCGCCTGCGCCGCGCGCTCGATGCCGCCACCGATGAGTTGAAGGCCGAAGGCCACTTCAAGGGCTGAGGCGATGGCGGCGGCACCGCCGCTCGGCACCGCCCAGCGCATCCGGACACGCGCGATCTGGGCGGGCGCCTTCTTCGCGGCGTCAGTGCCGCCGGCGCTGATCGGCTTCGCCCGGACCGGCGGAACCATGGAGGAGGCCGCGCCGCTGGCGCTCGTGTTCTGGGGCCTGGGGGCGCTCTTCGCGTTGGGCGCCGCGGTCCCGACGCTCCGTCACTGGGACCAGCTGCCCGACGCGGTGCGCTGGCTGGGGGCGGCGCCGATGCTGACGGTGTCGTTCCTGCTGAGCGCGGCGCTGGTGGCGGCGCTGATCGCCTGACTGCGACATACCGGCGCCGCGACGCCGGGGCGCCTGACCGACCCTCCGGGCTGACCTAGCCTGCATCCGGGATCGCCCCCGGGAGCCACCCTCCATGGACTACAATGCCTTCTTTCAGGCCCATCTCGACCGGCTGCGCGACGAGGGACGCTATCGCGTCTTCGCCGAGTTGGAGCGCATCGCTGGCGCCTTCCCGCGCGCGCGTCACCACCGCGACGGCACCGTTCGCGAGGTCACGGTGTGGTGCAGCAACGACTATCTCGCCATGGGCCAGCACCCGGTCGTACTGGAGGCGATGCGGGAGGCGGTCGGCGCGCAGGGCAGTGGCGCCGGCGGCACGCGCAACATCTCCGGCACCAACTCGCTGCATGCCGAGCTGGAGCGCGAGCTCGCCGCACTGCACGGCAAGGAATCGGCGCTGGTCTTCACTTCGGGCTACGTCGCGAACGAGACCACGCTGCAGACGCTGGGCGCCATGCTGCCGGGCTGCGAGATCTTCTCCGACGCGCTGAACCACGCCTCGATGATCGAAGGCATGCGCCACTCGCGCGCCACCCGCCGGGTGTTCCGGCACAACGATGTCCGGCACCTCGAGGAGATGCTCGCGGGCTGCGATCCCGAGCGGCCGCGCATCGTCGCCTACGAGTCGGTCTATTCGATGGATGGCGACATCGCGCCGATCGGCGCGCTGGCCGACGTCGCGCACCGGCACGGCGCGCTGGTCTATCTCGACGAGGTCCATGCTGTCGGCATGTACGGCCTGAACGGCGCCGGTGTCGCCGAGCGCGATGGGGTGGCCGGCAAGATCGACATCGTGCAGGGAACGCTGGCCAAGGCCTTCGGCGTGATCGGCGGCTATATCGCGGCGAGTGCCGCGACCGTCGATTTCGTGCGCTCCTGCGGTTCGGGGTTCATCTTCACGACCGCGCTGCCGCCCTCGATCGCGGCCGGCGCGCTCGCGAGCGTGCGCCATGTGCGGGCCCATCCCGAACTGCGGGTGCGCCACCAGGAGCGCGCGGCCAGCCTCAAGCGCAAGCTGGCGGCGGCGGGCTTGCCCGCGATGCCGTCGGCCACGCACATCGTGCCTGTGTTCGTGGGCGACGCCGCGCTCTGCAAGGAGGCGAGCGATCTCCTGCTGGAGCGGCACGCGATCTACGTGCAGCCGATCAACTATCCCACGGTGCCGCGCGGCACCGAGCGGCTGCGACTGACGCCGACGCCCTTGCACGGAGACGCGGAGATGGACCGGCTGGTGGACGCGCTCCGCGATGTCTGGGCGCGGCTGGGATTGGCCACGCGCGCCGCGGCCTGAGGTCTCAAGCGGGCGGCGCCTCGACCGTCCGCATCGTCCAGACGCTCGATCGCAGGATCGTGAAGCCGATAAGCCCCGCCATCGCGATGGCGGGCACGAGCAGCGCGGCCTGCAGACCCCAGATGCTGGCGATCGTGCCGGTCAGCACCGCGCCGATGGGTCCGCCGCCGCTGAGGCCGAGCTGAAACAGCGCCATCAGGCGCGCGCGGTGCGTTGCCGGCGCCTCGATCTGCACGACGGCATGGCTCTGGGTCATGGTCACCCCCGCCCCCAGCCCCCAAACGAAGCAAAGCGCCACGAACAGCCAGAGCGGCGGCAGCGTCGACATGCAGACCAGCACAATGGCGCCCAATGTGACGGCGATCGCGACCATGCGACCGCGACGCGTCGCGCCCTTGAACAAGGCCGCAAAGGCCATGCTGGCGAGGATCGTCCCCGTCCAGAAGGCAAGATTGATCCAGGAAAGTTCCGCGGAGCCGCCGCCATAGTGATCGCGGATCGCAAGCGGCAGGATCGCCATGAAGGGCCCGACGTAGAAAACGCCGACGCCGAAACTCAGCAACAGCACCGGCCAGATGGCGGGCGAGCGGCCGGCTTCGCCGACGCCGTCCGCGATCTCGTGCCAGAAGCCGCGTTGCGTGCGCGGCGGATGCGGTGGCGGGTCGGGCACGCGCAGCACCGCGGCAATGCCCGCCAGCACGAGCACCGCTTGGGCGAGCAACAGCGGCACCGCCCCCACGGCATCGGCCGACCAGGCGAGCGCGATGCCCGCCAGCTGCCCCACGAACTGCAGGGCGGTCGCGAGCGCCACCGCGCGCGGCAGGCTGCCGGTCGCGACCGTCGGCAAAAGCGCATCGCGCGTCGGCGTCGCGAAGGCCGAGATCGCGCCGGCCGCGATGGCGTAGAGCAGCAGGACGGCGTACCCCAGCCCTCCGGCGCCGATAACCGCCGCCAGCGCGATCGGCGGCACGGCGTAGGCCAGGTGATAGAACACCAGCAGGCGCCGAGGATTGCCCCGATCCGCCACTAGCCCGCCCAAGGGCAGGAACAGAAGCGACGGAGCCATGAGGGCGAAGGTTGCGACGCCGACCCAGAAGGCATTCATCTGCAGCACCACGGCGACGAGCCATGGAAACAGCACCATCTGGATGCCGAGCGGCAGGAACCAGCTGGCGAGCCCGACCAGATAGGCCGCGGCGAAGCTCGCCACCACCATGGTGCGCGAGGCCGGTCTTGTGTGGGACGACGTGATCTCCCACGACGTACGCCCGCCCCCTCTGGCGGCTACCCCAACCAGCCCGGCCCCTATGGCGGCGGGCCCCTATGACAGTGCCATCGCAGTTGCTGGGATCGCAGCAGGAGCCTCGGTAATTAACAATATCATCAATAGCGGGACAGTTGCTCGCCAGCCGCAAGTCGTGATCAACCAAGGCTATCCTGCTAGTGTTTATCAGCTTCCACCGGTCGGCCGTGAGCCACCGGTTACAGCAAGACCGCTTGGCATTGTGCAGATACCAAATCCGCCGTACCAGGTTCCGCCCGGATGCTCTGCCTAAATCACAGGTCAGACCCCGATAGGCGGGCTCACCTATATGACCGTGTGTCCGTAGAGCAGTGCATGCATCGGCGCGGACAAAAGCAGCGCGCCATGCAGCCAACCTGGGCCTAGTTCGCCTTGACTTGGAGGCTCTACCCCAGAACACTGTTGCATTGCTAGAGGGTGAATATGTTCTGCGAGAACTGTGGCAACTCACTCAAAGAGACCGCCAAATTTTGCAGCAAATGCGGCACGGCCGTTGCCGCCCAAGAAGAAGAGGCTTCAGGTCCTCTTGATCGGCCCCCATCGAGTGGTCCAGATGGAATGCTAGTTCAGAGTTGGCCGTTGCGCTAGTTGGAGCGTGGCCGGCGAAGCCGATCGGCGTAGCGCAGCCGGCCATGCGGCGAATGCAGGCACGAA
>VGCH01000013.1 GCA_016870115.1 Alphaproteobacteria bacterium
CGGCTTGTCGGAGTCTCGAAACGATCTCTTCAGGCTTGTGCCTCTTCTTCGGCATTGCAGTCCTCCTTCTTGTCAAAAGACATAGTTCAGGGCGGACCACTTTTCAGGGGGAGGACCAAAGCGCTGCGTCTCACTCGACCTGCGCGATCCGGCGGCGCTCGCCAGTCTGCGCGAGCTCGCCCGCACGGCCGATATCTTCACCCAGGGCTACCGGCCGGGCACGCTCGCGGCCCGTGGCTTCGCGCCCGAGGCGCTGGCGGCCGCGAGACCGGGCATCGTCTGCGTCACGCTCTGCGCCTATGGCTATGCCGGGCCATGGAAGGACCGCCGCGGCTTCGACTCGATCGTGCAGAACGTCTCGGGCCTCGCCGCGGGCGGCAGCTCGCTCGAGGCGCCGCGCAACATGCCGGTGCAGGCGCTGGACTATGTTGCCGGCTATCTCGCGGCTCTGGGCGCGCTGGTCGGGCTCGCCCGGCGCGCCACCGAGGGCGGCTCCTGGCATGTGCGGGTGTCGCTGGTCCAGGTCGCGCACTGGCTCGCCGAATTGGGCACCGTCGATGCCGGCGCCGGCGCCGAGGATCTGCCCGAAGCGGAGGTCGCCGCGCTCTCCCAGGAAACGCCGTCGGCCTTCGGCCGCCTGCGCCATCTGCGTCCGGCCGTGGGCCTCAGCGAAACCCCCGCCTTCTACGCCCGCCCACCCGAACCGCTCGGCAGCTCACCTCCTGCTTGGCCCTGACCACCGCCCGTGCATTCCCGTGGTCCTGAGCGAGAGCGAAGGACCTTTCCTTCCACCGCGCTCAGGCCGGCGTGCGGTCGGCAGGTGGACCCGAGCGACACTCAGGTGCGCCCGAGGGAAATTGCCGCCGCTGCGCGGGCGCGCCGCGCTATAGTCGGGCCATGAGCATCGTCACCACCGAGGCCGAGCTTGCCGCGCTTTACGGCCAGCCCCTCGAAGCCGCGACCGCGAAGGAGATCGACCGGCTGGTGCCGGCCTACCGCGCCTATATCGAGGCGGCGCCCTTCGCCGTGCTGGCGACGGCCGGCCCCGAGGGCCTCGACGCCTCGCCGCGCGGCGATCGGCCGGGCTTCGTGCGGGTCGCCGACGAGCGCACGCTGCTGCTGCCCGATCGGCGCGGCAACAACCGGATCGACTCGTTGCGCAACATCGTGCGCGATCCGCGCGTGGCGCTCCTGTTCGTGATCCCCGGCGTCGGCAACACGCTGCGCGTGAACGGCCGCGCCCATATCGACACCGACCCCGCGCTGCTCGCCTCCTTCGCCGTCGAGGAAAAGGCGCCGCGCAGTGTCGCGGTGATCGCGATCGAACGCGTCTACTTCCAGTGCGCCCGCGCGCTGGTGCGCTCCGAACTCTGGAACCCGGCGCGCCACCTCGACCCGAAGTCGCTGCCCAGCGCCGGGCAGATTCTCTCCGAACTGAGCCAGGGCCGCGTCGGCGGCGAAACCTACGACCGGGAATGGCCCGAGCGCGCCGCCCGAACCATGTGGTGACCCCAATGCTTGCCTGCCAACGCGACGCCTTCGATCTGCCGCGCGACGTCTGTTACCTCAACGCCGCCGCCTGGGGTCCGCTGCCGCGCGCCGTGCAGGAGGCGGGCCGCGCCGCGGTCGCCCGCAAGGGCCAGCCCTGGACGCTGGCCGGCGATTTCCCGGCGAGCCAGCATGATCGCGCCCGACGCGCCGCTGCCGCCCTGATCGGCGCTGAGCCGCGCGACGTGGCGCTGATCTCGAGCGTCGGCTACGGCGTCGCGATCGCTGGCAAGGTGATGGCGATCCCGCGCGGCGCGCGGGTGCTGGTGCTGCAGAACGACCACACCTCGCCGGTGCTGGAGTGGATGGGCCGTGCCGAGGCGCAGGGCTTCACCCTGGACACCGTGGCGCAGCCCGCCGACCAGGATTGGACCACCGCGGTGCTGGCGGCGATCGCGCGACCCGGCGCGCCGCCACTCGCGCTCGCCTCCATCTCATCGGTGCACTGGTCCGACGGCGGCGCGCTCGATCTCGCCCGTATCGGCGCCGCGCTGAAGAAGGCGGGTGCCGCGTTCCTGATCGACGCCACCCACGATGTCGGCGTGCGCCACATCGATGTCGCGACCCTCGATCCCGATTTCCTGATCTTCCCGACCTACAAGTGGGTGCTCGGCCCCTACGGTCGCGCCTTCGCCTATGTCGCGCGCCGCCGCCAGGACGGCGTGCCGCTGGAGCAGACGGCGTTCGCCCGCCGCGGCGTGTCGGCCGAGGACTCCGTCTACTTCCGCGACACGCGCTACCACGACGACGCACGCCGCTACGACATGGGCGAGCGCGATCATTTCGTGTCGCTGGAGATGGCGGCGCTCGGCATGGAGATGATGGCATCCTGGGGCCAGCCCGAGATCGAGGCCCGGCTCGCCATGCTGACCGGACGGCTGGCCGAGGGGCTCGGCAATCTCGGCCTCGCCATCCCCGACGCGCGGCATCGCGCGCCGCATATCCTGAGCGTCGGGTTCCCGCGCAGTATGCCGGCGGATTTCCCGCAGCGGCTCGCCGCCGCCAAGGTCTACGCCGCGCCGCGACTCGGCCGACTGCGCATCAGTCCGCATGTCTACAACGACGAGGCCGACATCGAGCGCTTCGTCGAGGTGTTCCGCGCGGCGCTTTCGTGAGCGGAGCGGCGGCGCTCGACTCCGGCTACGCCTGGGCGCGGCTCGCGGCCTGTCTTGCCATCGGCACGCTGGGCGGTGCCGGCATGTGGTGCGTCGTCGTGGTGATCCCGGTCGTCCAGGCCGAGTTCGCCGCCAGCCGCGCCGACGTCGCTTCGGCCTATACCGCGCTGATGCTGGGCTTCTGCGCCGGCGGCATCGCGATGGGTCATGTCGTCGACACGAAGGGCGCGCCGGTCGCCATCGCCGCCAGTGCAGTTCTGCTGGGCGCCGGCTTCGCGCTCGCGGGGTCCGCGCCGACGCTCACGGTCTTCGCGCTGGCGCACGGTCTGCTGATCGGGCTGGGATCGGCCGCGACCTTCGCGCCGCTGGTCGCCGACATCTCGCACTGGTTCGTACGCCGTCGCGGCATCGCCATCGCGATCTGCGCCTCGGGCAACTATCTCGCGGGCGCGATCTGGCCGCCCGCCGTCGAGCTGCTGATGCGCGACTGGGGCTGGCGCACCGCCTACATCACGATCGGCCTCGCGTGCGTCGCGGCCATGCTGCCGCTCGCGCTGGCGCTCCGCCGCAAGGCGCCGTCGGCGGCGGCGGCCGCGCAGGCCGCGGCCACCCAGAGCGGCTTCTACCGCCCGCCGCCACTCGAGGCGCGACCGCTCGGGCTCTCACCCGGCGCGCTGATGGCGCTGCTGGCCGTGGCGGGGCTCGGCTGCTGCGTCGCCATGTCGACACCGCAGGTCCATATCGTGGCGCTGTGCGCGGATCTCGGCTTCGGCGTGGCGCGGGGCGCGGAGATGCTGTCCCTGATGCTGGGCTTCGGCATCGTGAGCCGCGTCGCGTCGGGCTGGATCGCCGATCGGGTGGGCGGCGTGAAGACGCTGCTGTTGGGCTCGACGCTGCAGGGCGTGGCGCTGGTGCTCTACGCCGTCTCGGACTCGCTCGTCTCGCTCTACATCGTCTCGGCGCTGTTCGGTCTCTTCCAGGGCGGCATCGTGCCCTCCTACGCGTTGATCGTGCGCGAGTACTTCCCGGCCGAGGGTTCGGCCACGCGCGTGTCGATCGCGGTCTCGGCCACGATCATCGGCATGGCGCTGGGCGGCTGGATGGGCGGCGTGATGTTCGACCTCACCGGCTCCTACAAGGCGGCCTTCGTGAACGGCATCGCCTGGAACGTACTGAACAGCGCCATCGCCTGGTGGCTGCTGATTCGCCAGTCCGGCCGCCTCACGCCGCGCGCGGCGTAGCCACCCTTCGCCGTCCCGGCCAAACCGGGACGACGGCGCCGCTTCACCCGTAGACGAAGGCGCGATCGTCGAGGTCGATCTTCGGGAAGACGTCCTTCTCGGTCCAGTAATCCTGGGTGTGCTGCCACTCCGGCTTCTCGCCGCGACGGGGCAGTACATGCTGGCCGCGCAGGATGTAGCCGGGATTGAAGTTCTCGTCGTCGATCCAGGGCAGGATCTTCATGTCGCGATCCTCTGGCCGGAGCGCCACCTCGACGCGCCGCGCCTGGCGACGTTCCATGTGGCCCAACAGGCGGCAGACGAAGTCCGCGACCAGATCGGCGCGCAGGGTCCAGCTCGCGCGGAAATAGCCGAACACCCAGACGAAATTGGGCAGTCCGGTGAACATCATACCGCGCCAGGTGACGGTGTCGGCCATCGCCACCCGCTTGCCGTCGACCGTGAGCGCGATGTCGCCATCGGGGCAGAGATCGAAGCCGGTCGCGGTCACGATCACGTCGGCCTCCAGCACCGCGCCAGACTTGAGCTCGATCCCGTTGCCGACGAAGCGCGCGATCTCGTCGGTCACCACCGACGCCTTGCCCGCGCGGATGCCGCGGAACAGATCGCCATCGGGAACGAACGCGATGCGCTGCCGCCACGGCCGGTAGCTCGGCGAGAAATGCGGCTCGATCGGGTGATCCGGCCCGAGATAGGCGCGCACGCCCGCCAGCAGCTCCTCGCGCACCTTGTCGGGCTCGGCGAAGCAGCGCTTGGTGAATGCCGCCTGGTCGTGAAGGATGCGCTTGCGCACGATCTCGTGGATCCAGCTTTCGTCGATCTGCAGCTGGCGCAGCTGGTCGGCGAGATCGTTGGCGTTGCGCGCCGGAATGAAATAGGTGGGCGAGCGCTGCAGCATCGTGACGTGCGCGCAGCTGTCCGCGACCGCCGGCACCAGCGTCGCCGCCGTGGCGCCGGAGCCGATCACCACCACGCGCTTGCCGGCGAGATCGAGGTCCTGCGGCCAGGCCTGCGGATGCACGATGCGGCCCTTGAAGCTCGCCATCTCCGGCCATTCGGGCGTGTAGCCCGGCGCGTGGCGGTAGTAGCCCTGGCACATATAGAGCAGGCCCGCCGAGAAGCGCCGCGTCTCGCCGTTCGCCAGATCGATCGCCTCGACCGTCCAGCGATTCTCGACCGAGGACCAGGCCGCCGACGAAATGCGATGGCGATAGCGGATATGGCGATCGAGCCCGTTCTCGGCGATCACCTCGCCCATGTAGGAGAGAATTTCCGCCGCCGTGGCGATCGGCTTGCCGGTCCACGGCTTGAAGCGATAGCCGAAGGTGTGCAGGTCGCTGTCCGAGCGGATGCCTGGATAGCGATGCGTGGTCCAGGTTCCGCCGAACGTGTCCTGCGCCTCCAGGACGACGTAGCGCGTGCCCGGCCGCTGCGTGGTGAGGTGATAGGCAGCGCCGACGCCGGAGATCCCGGCGCCCACGATCAAGACGTCGATGTTCTCGACCTCGGTGGCGGCGGTGGGTTGGGGCAGCACGGCTTCGGGCATCGCGGACTCCACGCGAACGGGACGGTCGGGATAGCAGGTTCGCGCGGCCGGCGGCAGGGTGCGTTGAGCGGGATCAAAGCCCCGAGGGAACGTCCGGGTTCGACCTGCGAGACGCCCCGGTCCGACCGACCGGCTCGACGGCCGAACGCACCGTCATTCGCCGGACGACGCCCGCGCCGAGCGGCTTCATCGACACCTTCATTGGCTATCCCATCCCGAGTCCCGGGGAAACGCGCAACTTGTGGTACGATGAACGGGGGACTTGGATGAACCGACACATCGAAGACGATCTCCGTGCCGCAGTGGTCGCTGGCATCATCGACCAAGACGCCGCAACCAAGCTCACAGCGTTTCTCGACCAGCGCCGCACTGGAGAAGCCGCTGCTTCGTCCGTAACACCGAAGTTCGATGCGGCACACCTTCTCTGGTATGCCGGCGCACTGATCGTGATCGGCGCCATGGGCCTGTTTTCGACGCTTGCATTCTCGCGGATGGGCGGGATCGCGTTGGTTCTCACGGCCATCGCTTATGCTGCGGTGTTCACCGCTGTCGGAAGCCATCTCTGGCATCGCAAGAACCTTCGCGTGCCCGGGGGCCTGCTGATTGCGATTGCCGTCTCCATGGCTCCGCTCGCTGTTTACGGTGTTCAGGACATGCTGGACTGGCACGGACTTGGGAATAGAAAGGGTTCGGTTCGCGATTTTTATATCTGGATCCGGTCAAGCTGGATCTTCATGGAGATTGCCGCACTTCTCGCGGCAGCGTTGGCCCTGCGCTTCTTTCGCTTCCCCTTCATCGTTTCGATTGTTGCCGTGGCACTCTGGTTCATGTCGATGGACCTGGCGCCCTGGATAGCAGGCACCGAGTACGCAGCATGGGAGTTGCGCCGCACGGTATCGCTGTGGTTCGGCCTTGGCGTCGTTGTGGCGGCTTGGATTGTTGACCAACGCAACCAGGGCGCCGATTTCGCTTTCTGGCTCCACTTGTTTGGTTTGCTTACTTTCTGGAGTGCCGTCACGGCGACGTACAACCCCGGCGAATGGTCAAAGGCGCTGTATTGCCTGCTGAACATCGGATTGCTCGTCTTGTCGGTAGTTCTGCAACGTCGCGTGTACGCCGTTTTCGGTGCGATTGGCGTCGCCATCTATCTCGGGCACCTTGCCGAACGGGTATTCAGGGACTCGCTCCTGTTCCCATTCGCTCTCTCGCTCATCGGCGTCGCCGTGATTGCCGCCGGACTTCTCTATCACCGCAAGCAGGAGAGCATTGCGAGCTGGCTGGCCGCGCATTTGCCCAACAGCATTTTGCGCCTGCGTCCAGCCCATGCGCGCAAGCGAACGTGAGGGGGATCTTCCTCCAACCCCGATTCCCGCGAAGAGCCTGCGCACGATCGCGTCGATGGTTCCTCAATCCTTTCGCCCCCGCGCTCCGCTCGTCGTGCCCATCAACGGAGAGAGCCTGGGACGCGTTGACGGATGGAATCCTAGAGAAGGATCGAGCGATTGGAGCGTGGCCACTCTGGCCTTGCGCGGACTCACCAGAGCCGACGTTTCCGAGATAGGCGGCCCATCCGCCCCGATTGACGGCAGAAGAGCCCGGCTCCCACCGCCGGGCGGCATCTGACCCGTCAGCCTCCCCGTCCGCCGAGCGTCACACCTTGAAGATGCGCGCCGCGTTGCCGCCGAGGAAGAGATCGCGCGCCTCGTCATCGAGTCCGAGTTCGGTGAACCCTTCGAGCGCCTTCGCCGGCGTGATCATGGGGTAGTTCGTACCGAACAGGACTTTGCGACGGCCGCGCCCCTTCATGTAGGCGACCAGCTCGGGAGGGTAGCGCCGTGCGGTGTATGCCGAGGTATCGATGAAGACATTCTCGTGCTTGGTGGCGACGGCGATCATCTCCTGGGTCCAGGGATAGCCGATGTGCCCGCCGACGATGACCAGCTCGGGAAACTCCAGGGCGACCTCGTCGATGTAGGGGATCGGTCGCCCCGTCTCCGATGGCCGCAACGGGCCGGTGTGTCCGACCTGCGTGCAGAACGGGATGCCGAGTTCGACACACTCGGCAAACAGCGGATAGTAGCGCCGATCGGTCGGCGGCAGATTCCAGAGCCACGGCACGATGCGCAGGGCCTTGAAGCCGAGCTGCCGGACGGCGCGACGCAGCTCCCGCACCGCCTCCATGGGATGCGCCAAGTCGGCACTCGCCACGCCGACGACGCGCCCCGGATAGGCCGCCGACACGGCCGCGACCTCGTCGTTGGAGATCATCCAGCCCTGCGGCCCACACCAGGCGGACGCCATGCTGATGGCCACGTTCGCCTGGTCCATGGCGGCGATCGTCATCTCCGGGGTGATGACCTCCGGACGGGGCGTCTTGGACGTCCAGCGCCGCAGCGACGCGAACATGGGATCGGCCGAATGGCGCGGCGTCGGATGCTGCATCCAGGCGTCGATGATGCGCGGCACGTTTTTCTCCCGGTCTGTATGGGCTGCTCTGGAGCGACACTCTACGAGCGCAGGCGCCGCCTGTCCCGTGCCGATGCAGGCTGCCGGCGTACCAGAGTTCACCACGGCGACTTCTTTCATGTGGGATTCCCTTCTATCCGGCTGGAAGCGGCGATCACCTCGCCCCTCTAGAAGAGAACCTTCGCCGCCGCGGCGATCGGCCTGGTGCGGTTCGTCTGAAGCCATGGGCGCGTCGGCACCCCGGCGTCCCATTGACTATGTCAGTTGCGACACTGAATGTGTTCCCACCTCGTCAATTCCAACGCGACAGCAGCCAGCTGATCTAGTTGCGCTCCCGCGTCGTAGACCGTTTTTCGCAAGCGAAACTGGAAGAATCGATGCTCGGCATCGCTCTCAAGATGCTATTCGGCGACCCGGTGAAGCTTGCCGGGCTCTTGCTGGGCATCGCCTTCTCCACCCTCCTGATGGCGCAGCAGGGCGGCTTCTTCATCGGCCTGATCTCGCGATCCGCGAACATCGTGATGGAAGCGCAAGACGTGGACGTCTGGGTCATGGATCCCAAGACCGAGACGGCGGAGGCCCCCACGCCGATGCGGGACGTGGAGCTGTATCGGGTGCGCGGTGTCGAGGGCGTCGCGAGCGCCGCTCCATTCGTGCAGGCGACGGCGACCTTGCGGACGGCGGAGCGTCGCTCGGCCACGGCCGGGTTCCTCGGGATCGACGACGGCACGCTGCTCGGCATCAATCCGCGTTTCGTCGTCGGCACGCCCGAAGACTTGCGCCGCCCCGACGCGATCGCCATCGATCAGCTCGGCTTCGCGCGTCTGTGGCCCGGCGAACCGCTCAAGCCGGGCAAGGTGCTGGAGGTGAACGATCGCCGCGCCGTCGTGGTCGCGATCACGGAAGCCCTGCCCGGTTTCGCCGTGCCTGTCGTGGTCTACACGCGACTGAGTCAGGCGCTCGCCTACGCGCCGGGAGGTCGCAACCGGCTTTCCTTCGTGCTGGTTCAGACCGCCCCAGGCGCCGATCCGGCCGAAGTCGCCCGGCGCATTTCGAGCCAAACAGGCCTTCAGGCCCACACCAGCCGCGCCCTGCAACGCAAGACGATCGACTATGTGATCGCCAACACCGGTATCGCGCCGTCCTTTGGCGTGGTCATCGCTCTCGGCGCCGTCGTCGGCGTGCTCGTGACGGGACTTACCTTCACGCTCTTCGTGAACGACAATCTTCGGCAGTTCGCCGTCCTGAAAGCCGTCGGCGTGTCAGGGTGGCGCATCCTCGGCATGGTGATGACGCAGGCGATCGTCGTCGCGTTCATCGGCTACGCCTTCGGCCTTTGGGGCGCATCGGCGTTCTTCGATGCGGTCGACCGGCCGCTCTCGGATTTGAAGGGGTTCTGGCTGCCCTGGCAGGTGGCCGCGCTGGTGGCCGGCGCGACAGTCGCGATCGTGCTCCTGGCAAGCGTCACGGCAATTCGCCGGGTGCTCGCGCTCGATCCAGCCGTTGTGTTCCGGAGCTGACCGGTGAGCGCGGTCATGACTCGCGGCGTCATCAAGTCGTTCGGAACGGGCGATACGCGCGCCCAGGTTCTGCGCGGCGTCGAGTTCGATGCGCAAGCCGGCGAGATGACGTTCCTCGTCGGTCCGTCGGGCTGTGGGAAGACGACCCTGATCTCGATTCTCTCCGCCATGCTGACACCCGATGGCGGCGATGTGACCGTGTTCGGTGTGGAACCCGTTAAGCTGCGGGGAGCGAAGCTGACTGACTTCCGGATGCGGACCGTCGGGTTTGTCTTTCAGCAATTCAACCTGATGCCGGCGCTTGATGCCGCCGAGAACGCGGCGGTGCCGCTCATCGTCCAGGGCGTGGGGGCGGGTCGGGCGCGGAAACAGGCGGCCGCGCTCCTGGACCGGCTCGGACTGGGCGCACATCTGGACAAGTACCCGGCACAACTGTCTGCCGGCCAGCAGCAGCGCGTCGCGATCGCCCGCGCCCTGATTCATGAGCCGCGGCTCGTGGTCTGCGACGAACCGACCGCCTCACTCGATGCGACGTCGGGTCGGGCGGTGATGGAGATCCTGAAGTCCATCGCCGTCCAAAAGAACCGCGCCGTGATCGTCGTGACGCATGACAACCGGATCTACTCGTTCGCCGACCGCATCACCTTCATGGCCGACGGTCGTGTGGTGCGGACGGCGCTACCCGCATCGCTCCAGGAATACGAGGTCGCCTGATGGCCCGCCGCGCTCGAATCGCCATGGTCGTCGTGCCGTTGCTCGCTGCCGGTGCGCTCGGGCTCGCCGTCGCTTCCATCGCCCGATCGAATAGCCCGCCCGCGCCGGCCGCCAAACAGCCCCAGCGCGCCACCGCAAATGTGGTCGCAGGTTCAGGCGTCGTCGAGCCGGCGGGCCGCGAGGTTGCCGTGGCGACAGGCGTTCCGGGTGTTGTGCGCGACGTTCGCGTAAAGCCCGGTGACGCGGTGCAGACGGGCGATGTGCTGTTTGTTGTCGACGATGCCGTCGCGTCCGCCATCCTCGAACAGCGCCGCCAGGATTTGGCGGCTGCGGAGAGACGGTTGGAGCAAACCATCGCCCGCTTGCCGCAATTGGCGGCAGAGGCGGCTGCGGCGCGCAGCGCGCTTGAGGCCGCGGAGGCCGATCGCGATGAAGCCGCCGATCAAGTCCGCACGGCCACCCCTCTGCTGGGGAGCGCGCTGTCGCAGCGCGAACTCTCCCGTCGCCGCAATCTTCTGCGCTCCGCCGAGAGCCGTGTCGCGGAAGCGCAAGCGCGTTTGGACGGAGCGCTCGCCACGATGCGCTTGAGCGATCCCGACCAGAAAGGCGCGGCCTATCTCGCCGATCAACAGGCGGTGACCCAGGCACAGTCCGCTCTTGCACTCGCCCAGACCGAGCACGATCGGCTCACCATCCGCAGCCCGCGCGCCGGGACGATCTTGGCCGTCAATGTGCGCGCCGGCGAATTCGCGGCCCAAGGCAGTCAAACCGTCCCGGTGATCCTGGGAGCTCTATCGCCACTGCATGTCCGCGTTGACGTCGATGAAGCGGACCTGCCGCGCCTGCAGCTCGGCGCGCCGGCAACGGCCGCGCGCCGTGGCGCGAGCGAAGATCGCATTCCGCTGGCGTTCGTCCGGGCCGAGCCGCTCGTGACCGCCAAGCGCAGCCTGACTGGCGGATCGGACGAGAGGGTCGATACGCGCGTGTTGCAGCTCATCTATCAGGTTGGCGCGACGGCAATCGATCTTCGCCCTGGTCAGCTTCTCGATGTGACTGTCCAACCGGGCGGACAAGTGCCGCCTGCCCGACAATAGGCATCCGTGCCACGCCTGACGCTCGCCGTCCCGCCGCCGACTTCGCGTTGACTCCCACCACGCCAACCGAAACACTCCCGACCCGTTCGCGATCCACCTCAGGAGCTTCCATGACCGCCCTCGCCCGTTCTTTCGCTCCTGCCGCGTTCGGCGCGACGCTCCTCGCCGCGCTGCTGGCATCGGCGCCCGCGATCGCCCAGCAGGAGGCCTGCTCCAACCGCGGCCAGCTCGACACGCTCTATTGCGACGAGAACAAGGACCTGGTCGCCGATCCGCCCAAGGACACCAAGCGCCACCGCGATCCCGCGACGCTCGTTTGGGCCTATACCCCGGTCGAGGACCCGGCGGTTTACGCCAACATCTTCAAGCCCTTCACCGACCATCTGGAAAAATGCGTCGGCAAGCGCACGGTCTATTACCCTGTGCAGTCCAACTCCGCCGAGATCGAGGCCATGCGCTCGGGTCGCCTGCACTTCGCGGGCTTCTCCACCGGACCGACCGGCTTCGCGGTCAATCTGGCGGGCGCCATTCCGTTCGCGGCCAAGGGCGTCGGCACCGAGGTGCGCGGCTACAACCTGATCGCCATCGTCAAGGCGTCGAGCCCCTATCGCACGCTGGCCGACCTCAAGGGCAAGAAGGTCGCCCACACGTCGCCCTCGTCCAACTCGGGCAACCTCGCGCCGCGCGTGCTGTTCCCCGAACAGGGGCTCAAGGCCGACGAGGACTACCGGCCGCTGATGTCGGGCGGGCACGACAAGTCGGTGCTGGGCGTGAACTCCGGCGACTACGACATGGCCGCCGTCGCGTCCGATGTGTTCGACCGCATGGCGACGCGCGGCACGATCAAGCGCGAGGATTTCCGCATCGTGTTCACCAGCCCGGTGTTCCCGACCTCGTCCTTCGCCCATGCCCACGACCTCAAGCCCGAGCTGGCCGCGAAGCTGCGCGAGTGCTTCTTCTCGTTTCGCTTCCCGCCGGCCATGCAGAAAGAGTTCAACGGCGACGACCGGTTCCTGCCGATCAGCTACGCCAAGGACTGGAAAGTCGTGCGCGAGGTCGCCGAGCGCTCGGGCACGCCCTACAACAAGGCGGCCTACGACGCCGAGAGCAAGCGCGAGGCCGACGCCGCGGCCAAGCGCGCCGCCGACCGCGCCAAGGCGCAGGAACAGAAGCCGAAGCAATGAGCACCACCCATCGCCTCGCGGGCGCCACGCTCGCCCTCGCTCTCGCCGCGCTCGCCGCTCCGGCGGCGGCGCAAACCGCCGATGCCTGTCCCAACCGCGGCCAGCTCGACACGCTCTATTGCGACGCCAATGACGATCTGGTGGCCGACCCGCCGCGCGATCCGGCGCGCCAGAAGGATCCCTCGACGCTGATCTTCGCCTATTCGCCGACCGAGAACGCGGCGGTCTACAAGGCGATCTACGACGACATCATGGCCCATCTCGGGAGCTGCACCGGCAAGCGCCTGGTGTTCTTCAACGTGCAGTCCAACTCGGCCCAGATCGAGGCCAAGCGGGCGGGCCGGCTGCACATCGCGCTCTACGCCACCGGCGCGGTCGGCTTTGCCGTCAACATGGCGGGCGCCGTGCCGATCGTGGCGCACGGCTCTGAGAAGGGCGTGGGCGGCTATCGCGTCTACGCCGTGGTGCGAGCCGACAGCCCCTACCGCTCGCTTGCCGACCTCAAGGGCAAGAAGGTGGCGCATGTTTCGCCGTCGTCAAATTCAGGCAACCTCGCATCCCGCGTCTTCTTCCCGGCCGAGGGGCTGAAGCCCGACGAGGACTACAAGCCGCTGATGTCGGGTGGGCACGACAAGTCGCTGATGGGCGTGCATCACGGCGACTACGACATGGCGGCCGTCGCCTCCGACATCTACGACCGCATGGTCGCGCGCGGCGAGGTGAAGGCCGAGACCTTCCGCATCGTCTGGCAGAGCGAGAATTTCCCGACCTCGGCCTACGCCATCGCGCACGACCTCAAGCCCGAGCTGCAGAAGAAGATCACCGACTGCATGCTGGGCTACCGCTTCAGTGAGGCGATGAAGAAGGAGTACGCCGGCCAGGACCGTTTCGTGCCGATGACCTACAAGGACACCTGGCGGCCGATCCGCGAGGTCGCCGAGAAGTCGGGCACGCCCTACAACCGTGCGGCCTACGATCGGCAGGTGCAGCGCGATGCCGAGGCCGAGGCGAAGCGCAAGGCCGCATCCCCGCCCAAGCAATGACGGCGGCGGCGGGCCGTGCGGTCCTCTCGATCCGCAACCTGCGCAAAGAGTATCGCGCGGGCCAGCCGGTCCTGAAGGATATCAGCCTCGAGATCGACGGCAGCGGGCTCACCGCGATCATCGGGCCGTCCGGCACCGGCAAGTCGACGCTGATCCGCTGCATCAACCGGCTGGTCGACCCGACGGCGGGCGAGATCCTGTTCGAGGGCGGCGATCTCGCGCGCCTGTCGGGCGGCGCACTGCGTCAAGCGCGGCGGCGCATCGGCATGGTGTTCCAGGAGTACAATCTCGTGGAGCGGCTCAGCGTCATCGAGAACGTGCTGTCGGGTCGCCTCGGCTACCTCGCGCCCTGGCGGGCCTTCCTGCGGCGCTTCCCCGACGAGGACGTCGCACGGGCCTTCGATCTGATCGAGGCGGTCGGACTGGAGGAGAGCTTCGCCACCCGCCGCGCCGACGCGCTGTCGGGTGGCCAGCGCCAGCGCGTCGGGATCGCGCGGGCGCTGATGCAGGCGCCGGCGCTGATCCTCGCCGACGAGCCGACCTCCTCGCTCGACCCCAAGACCTCGGTCGAGATCATGGAGCTCTTGTCGGAGATGAGCGCGCGGCGGTCGATCCCGACCCTGGTCAACATCCACAATGTCGGGCTGGCGCGGCGTTACGCGGGCCGC
This sequence comes from Alphaproteobacteria bacterium, assembly GCA_016870115.1. Classification (GTDB taxonomy): domain Bacteria; phylum Pseudomonadota; class Alphaproteobacteria; order Reyranellales; family Reyranellaceae; genus VGCH01. The sequence goes on from VGCH01000013.1 coordinate 14,140, forward strand.
ATCATCGGCATGACCGGCGGCGCGGTGGTCTATGACGGCCCGCCCGCCGGTCTCTCCGACGCCGACCTGAAGACGATCTACGGCGGCGAGGATTTTCTGTGACGGCGGCCACGCTCGCGCGCAAACGCCCGCCGGCGTTTCCGGCCAGCTGGACGAGCCGCCTCGCGTGGAGCGGGCTTGCACTCTACGCGGTCTATGCCTCCTCGCTGATGGAGCTGACCTGGCCGCGTTTCCTCAAGGGCCTGGAGAACGGTGCGAAATTCCTCGACCGCATGTTCCCGCCCAACTTCGAGGCCGACAAGTTGGAGCTGATCCGCGACGGCATGCTGGAGAGCCTGCAGATCGCCGTGCTGGCGACCTTCTTCGGCGTGCTGCTGTCGCTGCCGATGGGGCTCGCCGCCGCGCGCAATCTCGCGCCGCCCTGGCTGTCGTGGGGCGCGCGCGGCCTCATCGCGGTGTTGCGCTCGTTCCATCCGGTGATCGTGTCGATCCTGTTTGTGAAGGCGGTGGGCTTCGGCGCGCTGGCGGGCATTCTCGCGCTGATCGTCTCGACGGTCGGCTTCGTCTCCAAGCTGTTCGCCGAGGTGGTCGAGGAGATGAATCCCAAGCAGGTCGAGGCGGTGCGCGCGACCGGGGCGGGCTTTCTCAATGTGCTAGCGATGGCGGTTTTCCCGCAGGTGATGGCGCGGTTCGTGGGCCTCGCGGTCTACCAGTTCGACTCGAACCTCCGGAACTCGACCATGGTGGGCATCGTCGGCGGTGGCGGCATCGGCGCGCCGCTCTTCACCGCCTACCAGCGCTTCGACTACGACGTCGTGCTTACCATCCTGCTGGTCATCATCGCGCTGATCCTGCTCTGCGAGCTGGTATCGGGCCGCATCCGTCGGGTGTTCCAGTGACCGCCGCGCCCGCATCGGTTCGGCGCTGGACCCGCTTCACGCCGGCCGAGCGGGTCGCGCGCTCGATGCTCTATGTCGTGGCGGCCGCCGCCGTGGTGTGGTCGCTGAAGGCGGTCGAGATCATCCCGGAGTTCCTCTACGACGCGCCGGAGCAGACCGCCGATCTCTTCAAGCGCATGTGGCCGTTCGACTGGGGCTTCTATCCCAAAGGCGTCCATGACGTCCTGATCGAGACCTTTCACATCGCCACGCTCGGCACCATTCTCGCGATCCTGCTGGCGGTGCCGCTGTCGTTCCTCGCGGCGCGCAACTTCACGCGCAATCCGCTCCTGAACTTCGTCGCCCAGTTCGTGTTCGTGTCGTCGCGCTCGGTGAATTCGCTGATCTGGGCGCTCCTGTTCGTGGCGATCTTCGGGCCGGGGGCGCTCGCCGGCGTGCTGTCGATCGCCTTCCGCTCCATCGGCTTCGTGGGCAAGCTGTTCGGCGAGGCGCTGGAGGAGGCGCAACGCGGACCGATCGAGGCGCTGACGGCCGTGGGTGCCCCGCGGATCACCATTCTCGGCAAGGGCTACTGGCCGCAGGTCGAACCCGCGTTTTGGTCTGTGGCGCTCCTGCGCTGGGACATCAATATCCGCGAGTCTGCGGTACTTGGACTGGTCGGGGCCGGCGGCATCGGCGTGGCGCTGGATGCGGCGCTGAACAATCTCTACTGGGACCAGGTCGGGCTGATCCTGGCGGTGATCTTCGCGGTCGTGATCGCGACCGAGATCGTCACCTCGGCGATCCGCAGCCGGATCCTCTGACGCAGCCGATGGCGCGCTCAGCGCCGCGCGCGGAAGAAGTCGCGCAGCAACGCCGCCGCCGCGCCCTCGCCGACCCCGGGATAGAGTTCGGGCCGGTGGTGGCAGGTCGGCTGGCTGAAGATACGCGCGCCATGCTCGACGCCGCCGCCTTTGGGATCGGCTGCGCCCCAGGTGAGCCGGCGGATCCGGGCATGGGCGATCGCCTGGGCGCACATGGCGCAGGGCTCCAGCGTCACAAAGAGATCGCAGCCCTCCAGTCGCGGCGTACCCAGCGCCCGCGCCGCCGCGCGGATCGCCAGCATCTCGGCATGCGCGGTGGGGTCGTTCAGCTCCTCGACGCGATTGCCTTTGGCGGCGAGCACCGTTCCATCCGGGCCGATCACGACGGCGCCCACCGGCACCTCGCCGCGCGACGCCGCCGCCCGCGCCTCGGCGAGAGCCAGATCCATCGGCGTGGGCGGGGGGGAAGCCATGCGGGCCGGACTATAGCGCGGGCCGGCGGCGACGCGTATCTTGGCCCCATGCCTCGTCCCCTGATCGGCGTGACCCTCGACGCCGAAGCGCCCGGCGGCTACTCGAAGTTCCCCTGGTATGCGCTGCGCCAGAATTACTGCGCGGCGATCGAGGCTGCCGGCGGCCTGCCGGTGGCCTTGCCGCATGCGCCCGACCGCGCGGCCGAGTATCTCGACCGGCTCGACGCGCTGGTGGTGACCGGCGGCGCCTTCGATGTCGATCCCGCGATCTATGGCGGCGGCGCGCGGCACGCGACCGTGGTCACCAAGGACCAGCGCACCGAGTTCGAGTTGGCCGTCACGCGCGGCGCCGTCGAGCGCGACCTGCCGGTGCTGGGCATCTGCGGCGGCCAGCAGCTCCTGCATGTCGTGCTGGGTGGCACGCTGATCCAGCACATTCCGGACGCGGTACCGGGCGCGCTGGCCCACGAGCAGCCCAACCCGCGCGACCAGGCCGGGCACAGCGTGCGGCTCGAGGCCGGCACGCGGCTGCGCGACATCGTGGGCGCCGACGAACTGCACGTGAACAGTGCGCACCACCAGGCCGCCGCCGACGCGCCGGCCGGCATCGTCGTCAACGCCCGCGCGCCCGACGGCGTGATCGAGGGCATCGAGGCGCCGGGCCGGCGGTTCTGCATCGGCGTGCAGTGGCACCCGGAGTTCCATATCTCGGAGGGCGACCGGCGCCTGTTCGCGGCCCTGCTCGACGCCGCGCGCGGCCGATGAGCGCGCCGGAACGGATCGCCAAGCGCCTCGCCCGCGCCGGCCTCTGCTCGCGCCGCGACGCCGAGCGCTGGATCGCCGATGGCCGGGTGAAGGTCGATGGCCGCGTGCTGGACACGCCCGCCTGCGTGGTGACCGGCGCGAGCCGCATCGAGGTCGACGGCAAGCCGCTGCCACAGACCGAGCGGGCGCGCCTGTGGCGCTACCACAAGCGGGTGGGCGAGATGGTGACGGCGCGCGACCCGCAGGGCCGGCCCACCGTGTTCCAGTCGCTGCCGGCCAACATGCCGCGCACCGTGTCCGTCGGCCGGCTCGACTTTTTCTCGGAGGGGCTCCTGCTCCTCACCAACGACGGCGCGCTCGCCCGCCAACTTGAGCTGCCAGCCAACGGCTACCGGCGCCGCTATCGCGCCCGAGTCCATGGCGCGGTCGATCCGGCGCGGCTGGCGGGCCTTGCCCGCGGCATCGAGGTCGAGGGCGTGCGCTACGGTCCGATCCGCGCCGCGCTCGATCGCCAGCAGCGCACCAACGCGTGGCTGTCGCTGGAGCTCGCCGAGGGCAAGAACCGCGAGGTGCGGCGCGTGCTGGCCCATCTCGATCTCCCGGTGATGCGGCTGATCCGTACCGGCTTCGGGCCGTTCGAGCTTGATGAGCTGCCCGAGGGCGCGGTCGAGGAAGTGCCGGCGCGCCAGCTCGCGGCCCTGCTGGGCGAGCCCGCCGCGGCCCGACCCGAAGGCTGGGCTCGCGCGCGCGCGTCGCGCGAGGCGCCCCGTCGGGGCCGGCGCTGATGCTGCGCATCGTGGGCGGCAAGCATCGCGGCCGCGCGCTGCTCGCGCCGGAGGGTCAGGCGGTGCGGCCGACCGCAAGCCGCGCGCGCGAGGCGCTGTTCAACATCCTGGCCCACGCCCCTTGGGCGCCCGAAGGCGGGCTGCCGCAAGGGGCGCGGGTGCTCGACGCCTTCGCGGGTTCCGGCGCGCTCGGGCTGGAGGCGCTGTCGCGCGGCGCCGTCCATGCGACCTTCCTCGAGAGCGACGCGGGCATGGTGAAGCTGATCGGCCAGAACCTTGCCAAGCTCGGTGAGGCGGCGGCGGGCCGTGCGATCCGCGCCGACGCCACCCGCCCACCCCGGGCCAGCGCGCCCTGCGCGCTGTGGCTGCTCGATCCGCCCTATCGCTCCGGTCTCGGCGTCGCCGCGCTGTCTGCTCTCGCCGAAGCGGGCTGGGGCCAGCCCGGTACGATTGCGGTGCTGGAGATCGCGCTCAACGAGGACGCCGCGCCGCCGTCGGGCTTCGAGGCGCTGGACGAGCGGCGCTATGGCGCCGCCAAGCTCGTCCTCCTGCGCCAAACGGGCTAGCGATGCCGCCCCTCTTCCTGCTGCGCCACGGCGAGACCGAGTGGAACCTCCAGCGCCGCATGCAGGGCACGCTTGACTCGCCGCTGACGGACCGCGGCCGCGCACAGGCGCAGGCGATGGGCCGCGCGCTCGCCACCGCCCTCGCCGACGCGCCGATGGAAACGCGCTTTCTCTGCAGCCCGCTCGGGCGGGCCCGCGAGACAGCCGCGCTTGTAGGCGTGGCCCTCGGGCTCGATCCCGCGCGCTGGGTCGAAGACGCCCGGCTCGCGGAACTCTCCTACGGACGTTGGGAGGGCCTCACCATCGCCGATATCGACCGCGAACGCCCCGACGCGATGGCGACGTGGCGCGCCGATCCCGAGGGCTTCGTGCCGCCGGGCGGCGAGACCCATTTCGAGCTGCGCCGCCGGGCCCGCTCGTTCCTCGACGAGATGCGCGATGGTCAGGTCCGCGTGGTGGCGGTCGGCCATGGCGTGAGTGGCGCAGTGGTGCGCGGTCTGCATCTGGGGCTCGATGCCCGCGCCATGTTCGTTCTGGAGAAGCCGCAGGACGCCTTCTTCCGGCTGGACGCAGGTGGCGAGACCCGCATCGAGGCGATGTGAGGCAGCTCAGCCGCGGGTGAGCCGCGCCGTGCGGCCGCAGCCGCCGCCTTCACTCAGGATCAGCGCGTCACCCTCGCGATGCACCGTGACCCGGGTATCCTGCCGCACCTGCCCCCGGGTGGAGGCCGCGGCGAGCAGGGTGAAACTCGTGGCGGTGCCGGCGAGTCCATGCAACTGCCACAGCGCGGCGGTCGGCTCCGGCGGCGGCGCCTTGCGCTGGTTCGGCTCGGGCCCGCGCGCGCTGGCATCGCTCGCGGTGCCATCGACGAAGCCGTACTCGATCGAGAGCCGAACCTCGAGCGGCGCATTGCACGCACCGCCATCGCTGGTGCCGCGCCACTGACCGTCATGCGGCGACGACGGCGCCGGCTGCAACACCGGCGGCGGTGTGGGCCGCGCGGTCTGCGCCAGCACCGGCGCGGACGCGACGCAAGCGAGCGCGACTAGAACGGAACGAAGGTGCCTCATCGCCGGCCGAACAACCGTTCGATGTCGGCGAGCTTCAGCTCGACATAGGTCGGTCGGCCGTGATTGCACTGGCCGGAGTGCGGCGTCGCCTCCATCTGGCGCAACAGCGCGTTCATCTCCTCGACGGTGAGTCGCCGACCGGCGCGCACGCTGGTGTGACAGGCCATGGTGCCGCAAACCTCCTCGATCCGCTCTTTCAGCGACAGATGATCGCCCAATTCGGCCAGCTCCTCGGCGAGATCGCGCACCAGACCCTGCACATCGACCTCGCCCAGCAGCGCCGGCGTCTCGCGCACCGCTACCGCGCCAGCGCCGAACGGCTCCAGCGTGAGCCCCAGGTTGCCCAGTTCATCGGCCCGCGCCACCAGCCGGCGGACCGCATCCTCGGGGAGTTCGACGATCTCGGGGATGAGCAGCGTCTGGCGCCGCACACCCTCGCGCTCAAGCTGGTCCTTCAGCCGCTCATGCAGCAGCCGCTCATGCGCGGCGTGCTGGTCCACGATCACCACGCCCTTGCCGGTCTGCGCCACGATATAGGTCTCGTGCAATTGCGCGCGCGCGACGCCCAACGGCCACGACGCATCGCCGGGCGCCGCCGCCTCGACCCGCGCCGACGGCTCGGCGAGCGGCGCGGTCGCAGCCCCCAGCGGCGCCTGAAAGATGGCGGCGGTTTCCGACAAGCCCGGCGCGCGCCAGGCACCGCCCGTCCAACCTGCGCCCCCCCGTGCCATGGGCAGCCCGCCGGGCCGCGCCGCGCCCAGCGCCGCCTCGGCGACGGTGGTGCTGGCGCGATGGCCCGCGGCGGCGAGCGCGGTGCGGAGCGCGCCCACGATCAGCCCGCGCACCAAACCGGCCTCGCGGAAGCGCACCTCGGTCTTGGCGGGATGGACATTGACATCGACCTGCCCCGCTGGCGCGTCGAGGAACAGCGCCACCATCGGGTGACGGTCGTTTGCGAGGAAGTCGCGATAGGCGCCACGCACCGCGCCGGCCAGCAACTTGTCGCGCACCGGCCGGCCGTTCACGAACAGATACTGCTCACGCGCCGTCGGCCGGTTGAGCGTCGGCAAACCGGCAAAGCCGCTCAGCCGGAAGCCCTCGCGGTTGGCGTCGATGGCGAGCGCATTGTCGGCGAAGGAACGGCCCATGATTGCGGCGAGCCGCTCAAGACGCGCTGCCGCTGGGCCGGCCACAAGATCGCCGCTCGTCGCCGCGAGATCGAGCACGACACGGCCCTCATCCTCCAGCCGGAAGGCGATCGCGGGATGCGCCATGGCGAGCCGCCGGAGCGTGTCGGCGACATGGCCCGCCTCGGTGCGCGGCTCCTTCAGGAACTTCAGCCGCGCCGGCGTCGCGAAGAAGAGATCGCGCACCTCGACCCGCGTGCCCGGCGGATGGGCAGCGGGCCGCACCGGCTCGACGCGCCCGCCGTCGATGGAGAGACTCCAGGCGGTGTCGGCATCGGCTGGCCGCGACACCAGCGTGAAGCGGCTGACCGACGCGATGGAGGGCAGCGCCTCGCCGCGAAAGCCGAGCGTGCGGATATCGAGCAGGTTCTCATCGGGCAGCTTGGACGTGCAGTGCCGCTCGACCGCGAGCGCCATCTCCTGCGGGGTCATGCCGACGCCGTCATCGACCACGGCGATCAGCCCGCGCCCGCCCTCGGTCAGGGTGACAGAGACCCGCCGAGCACCGGCATCGATCGCGTTCTCGACCAGTTCCTTCACCGCACTCGCCGGCCGCTCAACCACCTCGCCGGCGGCGATGCGGTTTACGAGCGTCGCGGGCAAGCGACGCAGGCTGGGACGGGCGGCGGTCATCGCCTCAGTCTAAAGCACATCCCGCCCGCCCGCGCGATTGCGCCGCTGTGGACGCCGCTTCGCGGTCGCGACCTGCCGTCGCCGGCGGGACCGGTAGGCCTGGCATTCTCCGATCGCCGTCGCGCTCTTGAAGAACCCGAAACGACCAGCGCCGGTATCTGGCCCGCCATGTCGCCTTCGGTGCGGGCGCCGTCAGCGTCGCGCGCGGGCGGCGAGGTATTGGCGGGTCAGCACCTTGCCCTCCTCGACGGCCGGCTGGTCGAAGGCGTCGACCCCCAACAGGTGCGCCGCAAAGATCGTCTCCAGCATGAAGTGCATCATGAGCGCGCCCATCACACGCTCGTCCAGCGCCTCGAAACGTATGACGCGCGTGGGCCGACCGTTGCGCTGCAGGGTGGCGGCCGTCGCATCGGCTTCCGCGAGCAGCAGGTCGCCCAGCGACTGGCCGCCCATCCAGGAGAGCGCCGCGTCGCCGCCCAGTGCGGCCGGCGACACGGGCGCGCCGACGCCTGCGGTGTCGCCGATCAGCACGGTGAACATCTTGTCGGCGGGGCCACCGAGATAGAGCTGGACCTGGCTGTGCTGATCGACCGTGCCCATGGCGCGCACCGGCGTGGTGCCCTGCCCGCCCTTGCCGAGACTCTCGGCCCAGAGCTGGCGGAACCAGAGGCCGAAGTAGCCCAGCCCGTCGCAGTAGGGCATCAGCACCGTGGTGCCGATGCCGCGATCGCGCGCGAGCCCGACCGACAGAGCGGCGCCCACGGCGGCGGGCACCTGGCCCGCGTCGCGCGCGGCCAGCGCGGGATCGAGCACGCTGGCGGCGCCCTCGCGCACCGCCACGGCATCCACACCCGCGATCATCGCGGGCAGGAGACCGACCAGCGACAGCACCGAGAAGCGTCCACCCACCAAAGGGTCGTGATCGAGGATCGGACAGCCAACGCGAACGGCGTAGCGGCGGAGCGGGTTGTCGCGGTTCTCGGTGATCACAATCAGCCGCTCGGCGAGCGGCGCGCCCTTGGCCTGCAGCGCCGCCGCGACGGTGAACAGCTGGGTCAGCGTCTCGGCCGTGGTGCCCGATTTGGAAATCGCGATCCAGCCTGTCTCGGCCGCCGGCAGCCGCGCCAGCAGCTCGGCGAAGGTCGCGGGATCGACATTGTCCATGAACCACAGCTTGGGCCGACCGGGCGTGGGGCCGAAGCCCTGATCGCGCAGCGCCACCAGCGCCTGACCGCCCAGGCTCGAGCCGCCGGTGCCCAGCACCACGACATGCCGGAAGCGGCCGAAACGAGCGGCGTGACCCGCGAGAGCCTGCAGATCGTCGCGCCGCGCGGGCAGGCGCAGGAGCGGCAGACTGCCGTCGGCGTGCCAAGCGCGCAGCTGGTCCAGCGCGCCCCGCGCCTTGACCAGCTCGCGGTCCAGCGCGGTGCGCGCGAGGCCGCGGGCGCCCACCGAGGCGTCCAGCGCATCGTCAATCGATTGGCGGTAGTGCATCGAAACTCCTCAGTCGCCGGTGGCGACGCCCTGCGGACGTCCCACGACCACGGTCAGAAGCGCCTCGTCGCGCAGGATGCGGCGAGCGGCGCGTTGGACATCCTCGGCACGCACGGCGGCGATCAGCTCGGCGCGCCGACGCAGATGGTCGGGCGGCAACCCGTCGATCTGCATCGAATGGAGGAGGCTCGCGATCGACGAGGAGGATTCGAGCGACAACGCCAGCGAGCCGGTGAGGAAGGTGCGCGCGTCGGCGAGCTCGGCCGGGGTAATGCCGCCCTCCCGCAAGCGTGCGAACTCGCCCCGGATGGTGCGGATCGCTTCGCTCACACGCTCGTTGGCCGAGGCGGTGGTGGTCACGAACAGCGCGGCCTTGCGGTAGTTGCGCAGCGAGCTCGACACACCGTAGGCGAGCCCCCGCTTCTCGCGCACCTCGGTGAAGAGCCGGCTCTGCATGCCGCCGCCGCCCAGCACATGGTTCATCATGAAGGCGGGATACCAGTCGGGATCGTCGCGCGGCACGCCGGGCAGCGCCATCGCGACGACGCTCTGCGGCACCCCGCGCTCGACGACCATCGTGCGGCCGCGCGGCGGCGGCGTCCAATCCGGTGGTGGCGGGCGCAGGCCGCCCGCCGGCAGCGGACCGAAGGCGCGATCGAGCTGGCGCGCGAGCTCGGCCGCGTCGATGTCGCCCACCGCCGAGACGATCAGGCCGGTGCGGCCGAGCATCGCCTGGGCGCGGCGCTTCAGGTCCTCGGGCTGGACCGCCTCGAGATCGGCGCGCACTCCGTCGGGGTCGCCGCCATAGGGATGGCCCGCGAACATGGTGGCCATCATGGTGCGCGCGGCGACCGAGGCCGGGCGTTGCTCGGCCTGGTTCAGCGCCGCGACGACGCGCGCGCGCTCGCGCCGCAACGACTCCGCCTCCAGTCGCGGCTGCGTCATGGCAAGCCGCAACAAGTCGAAAGCCTCGTCGCGATTGGCCGACAGGAAGCGCGCCGAGCCGCTCACGCGGTCGAACGAGGCACCGAAACTGACCGAGGTCGCGGCGTCCTCTAGCCGGCGCTTGAAGGCTTGCTCGGCGAACGATCCAGCGCCGTCGGTCAGCAGGCGCGCCGTCAGCGCGGTGATGCCGCGCCGCCCGTCCGGATCGGCCGTCGTGCCGCCGGCGAACGAGAAGGAGAGCGCGACCACGGGCGTGCTGCGGTCCTCGACAAGCCAGGCGCGGATGCCGAGCGGTGTGACGACCTCGCCGATGTCGATCGCCTGAGCTGCGGGCGCCCCGAGCGCGGGCAGCGCCAACATGGCGAGCAGCCAATAACGCAATCGCGCGATCATCGGCCGACGCCTGCCGGCTGAAGCAGCGAGATCACCGATCGGTCCGCCCGGAAGACGTGGCGCGCCGCGTCGAGCACCTGGGCCGGCGTCACCGCCGCGATGCGGGTCGGCCAGCCCTCGATCTCGGCGATCGAGGTGCCGCCGGCCAGCGCCGAGCCATAAATGCGCGGGCCGCTGGAGAAGGAGTCCTGGGCGAAGATCGCCTGGGCAAGCAACCGGTTCTGCGCGCGCTCCAGCTCGGATGCCGTGACGCCGCCATCGAGCAGGCGCTTCAGCTCGGCATCGACAGCAGTCTCGACATCCGCGATGGCGACGCGCGGCGCAGGCTGGACATCGACGCCGAACGAGCTGAGACCGAGCGGCAGGGCGCTGTAACCGGCGGACGTGGCAAGGGCGAGCCGCTTGTCGAGCACCAGCGCGCTCCACAGCCGGCTGGTCTCGCCGCCACCAAGCAGCGTACCGAGCACGGTGAGAGCGTCGGCATGGCGGGTCTCGCCGGCGCGCCGCGAGGGCGCGATCCAGTCACGCGCCCAACGCGGCTCGGCGACGCGCGGATCGGCGTGGGTGAGACGCTGTGGCAGGCCGGAGCCGGGCTCGGCGGGCCGCCTCCGCGGCTCGACGCGGCGCGGCGGGATCGGGCCATAGTAGCGATCGGCGAGCTTGCGCACGGCGTCGGCCGTGGTGTCGCCCGCGATCACCAGCACGGCGTTGTTGGGAGCGTAGTTCCGGCGATAGAAGGCCTCCAACTCAGGCACGTTGGTCCGGCGGATCTCGTCGGGCAGGCCTGACAGCGGCACGCCGTAGGGCCGGCCGCGGCCATACAGGGCCTCGCGGACTTGCTCCTGCAGGATTGCAGCGGGGACGTTGTCGACTCGGGTACGACGTTCTTCCAGCACGACCTCGCGCTCGGTGGTCACCTCTTTCTCGACGATGCGCAGATTGGCCATGCGGTCGGCCTCCATGCGCATCACCAGCTCCAGCCGGTCCGAGGCGATGGTCTGGTGATAGCCGGTGGCATCGAAACTGGTAAAGGCGTTGTCGCGCCCGCCATGCCGCGCCACGGTGCGCGAGAATTCGCCCGCTGCGACTTGCGGCGTGCCCTTGAACATCATGTGCTCGAGGAAATGGGCGATGCCCGACAGGCCCGGCGTGTCGTCGGCGCCGCCGACGCGATAGACCAGATACTGCGCGACCAGCGGCGCGCGGCGCGACGGCAGGACGGCGACCTGCAGGCCGTTGGCAAGAGTGAAGGTCTCGGCGGGACGCGGTGCCACCACACGCAGCTGCGCGCGCGCGATGGCCGGGGCGACGAGGGTCGCGGCGAGGCCGCCCAGAACGGCGCGGCGCGCAGGCCCGCGACGGGCGCTCAGAAGATGCCTTCCAGCAGACCGCGCTTGCGGCGCTCGATGGTGGGCGTCGGCCCGCTCGCGGGCTGACCCGAAGCCTGGGCCTCGCGCAGCCGGCGCTGCTCGGCCGTTGCGTCGATCACCGTGCCCGGCGGCTGGCGCACCTGCCAGAAGATGAGGTCGTCCAGCAGGCCCTTGTCGCTGTCGGCCAGCACGCGGCTGTCCTGATTCACGCGGGTGCGGATATTGGGATCGGCGGCGCCCTGGGTGGCGCGCTGGACGAGCGCCTGCTCGCCGCTCGCCGGCGCCCGCGGCGCAGTCCGGCCGCGGGCCTGCGGCGCGATCGCCTCGCGCGCCTGGTCGGTGGGAGACGATTCCTGAGGCCGCGCCTCGCCCGGACGTGGCGGGCGCAGCTCGGCGTTGGGCGGCATGGTAAGCGGCGCATGGGTCACGATCCGGAACTCGTCCGGCGAGACCTTCTTGCGGCCGCCCAGATTGTCGAGCACGCCGCAGCCCGAGAGCGCGAGAGCCGCGACGGATAGCGCGATCGGTCCGATCATCCGCATAGTGGGTACCCCGGTCTCCATTCCAGTCTTCAATTCCGGCCTTATCATGGCGCGGCCGCACGGTCGCTCCGCGCCGAATCCATCAGCAGGAGCCCGACCCCGACAACGATCGCGGCGTCGGCGACGTTGAAGGCGGGCCAGTGCCAGGAGCCGACGTAGAAATCGGCGAAATCGAACACCGCGCCCCAGCGGGCGCGGTCAACAACATTGCCGATGGCACCGCCCATGACAAGACCGATGCCCCAGGCGACCCAGGCGCGGTCGTTGCGCCGTAGCCAGACGAAGAGCCCAACGCAGACGCCGATGGCGATGCCCGACAGGATCCAGGGCGGCAGCGCCCCCTCGCCGCCCAGCATGCCGAAGCTGACGCCGCGATTGAACACCATGACCAGCCGGAAAAAGCCGTCGATCACCGGCACCGCGGCCCCCGGAACGGTCTGCAGCCAGCCCATGATCAGGATCTTGGAAATCTGGTCGACGACCAGAACAAGCCCACACAGAAGCATCGCCTGGCGGTCGATCGGCCTCACGCCGCCACTCCTCCGATCGCGTCCTCGCAGCGCCCGCAAAGTTCCGGATGGGCCGCCGAGCGACCGACCTCCGGCAATACCTGCCAGCAACGCGCGCACTTGTGGCCGTCTGCGAGCGCCGGCACGACGCCCACTCCCTCGACGTCAGCCAGGGTGAAGGCCCCGGCTGGCACCGGCCCTGCGACCAGAGTAGCGTCGGAGGCGATGCAGATCTCCGCAAGATCGAGGCCCGCCAGCGCCGCGACATGGGCCGGCGACGCATGGACCACGGGCGCGGCCTGGAGGCTCGACCCGATACGCTTCTCCGCCCGTTCGAGTTCCAGCGCGCCGGTGACGACGCGGCGGACCGCGCGCACCGTCTTCCATTTCTCGCCCAGCGCGGCATCGAGCCAGCCACGCGGGATCGCGGGGAAGAGCCGCAGGTGAACGCTCTCGGCTGCGCCGTCTGGTACATCGCGCGGACGGGCGAGCCAAGCCTCCTCGGCGGTGAAGCAGGCGATCGGCGCGAGCCAGGCCGTCAGGAACGAGAACAGCTCGGCCATCACCGTGCGCGCCGCGCGCCGCCGCGCGCCGGAGGGCGCGTCGCAATAGATCGCGTCCTTGCGGATGTCGAAATAGAAGGCCGAGAGATCGGTGGCGCAGAAATTGTGCAGCGCCGTGCCGATGGCGTGGAAGTCGTAGTCGTCGACGGCGCGACGGAACTCGCCATCCAGCTCGGCGAGTCGATGCAGCACCCAGCGCTCCAGCTCGGGCATCTCCGCGGCCGGTACACGCTCGGCTGCGGTGAACCCGTCGAGACTGCCCAGCAGGTAGCGCAGCGTATTGCGCAGCCGGCGATAGGCCTCGGCCTGGTGCTTCACGATCTCGGGACCGATGCGCTGGTCCTCGGTGTAGTCGGTGCTGACGACCCACAGTCGCAGGATGTCGGCGCCGTACTGGTCGCAGACCGCCTGGGGCGCCACGATGTTGCCCAGCGACTTCGACATCTTGCGGCCCTGCTCGTCGAGCGTGAAGCCGTGCGTCAGGACACCGTCGTAAGGCGCGCGACCCCTGGTGCCGCAGCTCTCGAGCAGCGAGGACTGGAACCAGCCGCGATGCTGGTCGGAACCCTCGAGATAGAGATCGGCCGGCCACTTGAGATCGGGATTGCCCTCGAGCGTGAAGGCATGGGTCGAGCCGGAGTCGAACCAGACATCGAGGATGTCGCGCACCTGCTCGTAGTTCGACGGATCGTAGTCCGGGCCGAGGAACCGCGCCGGTGGGCTGTCGAACCAGGCGTCGGCCCCTTCGGTCCGGAAGGCCTCGACGACCCGGCCCATCACTTCGGGATCGCGCAATGGCTCACCGGTGCGCTTGTCGACGAACACCGCGATCGGCACGCCCCAGGCGCGCTGACGCGAGACGCACCAGTCGGGCCGCGTCTCGATCATGGAGCGCAGCCGTGTATGTCCGGCGCGCGGCACAAACCGCGTGGCGTCGATCGCCGCCAATGCCTTCTCGCGCAGGGTTCCGCCGATCGCCTCCACGCGCTTGTCCATGGCGATGAACCATTGCGGGGCGTTACGGAAAATCACCGGCGCCTTGGAGCGCCAGGAATGCGGATAGGAGTGGGTGATCCGACCCGTCGCAAGCAGACGCCCGGCCTCGGCGAGGGCGGCGATCACCGCCTTGTTGGCATCACCCTTCATGCCGACCGAGGTATAGACCTGCTTGCCCGCGAACAGCGGTACATGCGGATAGTAGCTGCCATCCTCGGCAACGGTGTCGGGCACTTCCACACCGTTGGCGACGCCGAGATCATAGTCGTCGGCGCCATGGCCCGGCGCGATATGCACGAAGCCGGTGCCGGCGTCGGATGTCACGAACTCGGCCGGCAACAGGCGGACGTCGAACTCGAAACCGCGTCCGGCGAGCGGGTGGGCGGCGACCAGACCTTCGAGATCTTCCGTCGCGACGTCGGCCAGCGCGCGCGTCTTGAAGCGACCGGCCTCCTCGGTGGCGCCGACCAGCGCGCGGGCGAGCACGAGCCGCGTGCCCGGCTTGAGCTGAGCCGCCTCGCTCGCCTCGGCGACCTCGACCAGCACATAGTCGAGGGTGGGTCCGAAGGCGAGCGCGCGGTTGCCCGGGATGGTCCAGGGCGTCGTCGTCCAGATCGCGATCGCGGCGCCCTCGAGTTTCGCCGTCGGCGCGCGCCGCACGGGGAAGACGACGTGGATCGTGTCGGAGGTGTGGTCGTGATACTCGATCTCGGCCTCGGCGAGCGCGGTCTTCTCGACCACCGACCAGAGCACCGCCTTGGACCCCTTGTAGAGCAGGCCGTTCATCAGGAACTTGCCCAGCTCGCCCGCGATGGTCGCCTCGGACTCGAACTTCATGGTCGAGTAGTAGTTGTCCCAGTCGCCATCGACGCCCAGCCGCTTGAACTCCTCGCGCTGCACGCCGATCCAGTGATCGGCGAATGCGCGGCACTGGCGGCGGAACTCCGACACCGGCACCTGGTCCTTGTCCTGGTTGCGCTCGCGGTACTGCTCCTCGATCTTCCACTCGATCGGCAGGCCGTGGCAGTCCCACCCGGGGACATAGTGGCTGTCCTTGCCGGCCATCTGCTGGGTGCGGCTGACCAGATCCTTCAGCACCTTGTTCAGCGCGTGGCCGATATGGAGGTTGCCGTTGGCGTAGGGCGGACCGTCATGCAGCACGAATTTGGGCCGACCCTTGCTGTCGGCGCGCAGACGCTCGAAGAGCTTCATGTCCTGCCAGCGCTTCAGGAGCTCGGGCTCCTTCTTCGGCAGGCCGCCGCGCATGGGAAAGTCGGTGCGCGGCAGGAATACGGTGTTCTTGTAGTCGGCGGTCACGGTGGGCTCACGGAACGGAGGAGGCCCCGGCGGGATGGTCCCGGAGGCGCGAAGAAAGCACGGCAGACCCGGCCGCTGTCAGCGGACCGGGCGGCTAATTCGCTCCCGAAAGGCCCCGTTTTTCATGGCCGCGCAATCTATTGAGGGGGGTTCGGGGGGTCAAGCCGCCGGGCCACCAGCTAGGATCGCCCGCGCCGCCTCGCCGTCGGAAGCGATCCGGGCCTTGAGCGCGTCGAGGCCGGTGAATTTCATCTCCGGCCGCAGGAACTCGACCAGCTCGACATCGAGAGTGCGGCCATAGAGATCGCCGGCGAAGTCGAACAGGTGAACCTCGAAGTTCTCAACGAGCTTGCCGACCGTCGGCCGCTTTCCGAGGTTGGCGACGCCGGCCAGCGACCGGCCATCGCCGCCCGCGATCCGGGCGCGCACGGCATAGACGCCGAAACGGGGCCGCAAGTGCTCGCCCAAGGCGACATTGGCGGTGGGGAAGCCGATGGTGCGGCCGCGCTTGTCACCCTCCTCCACCCGGCCCTCGATGCTCCAGTCGTGTCCCAGCATCTGGGCGGCCTCGCGCACCCGACCGGCGCGCAGCGCCTCGCGGATGCGGGTCGAGGAATAGACCTCGCCCTCGTGAGTCACCGGCTCCAGCACATCGACGCCGAGCCCGTGCCGCGCACCGAGCTCGCGCAGCCGCTCGACATTGCCGGTGCGCCGCGCGCCGAAGGTGAAATCGTAACCGCAAACGACATGCGCCGCGCCGAGGCCCCGAACCAGCACCTCGGACACAAACTCATCGGCCGAGAGGGCGGCAAAGCCGGCGTCGAAGCGCTGCGCCAGCGTGGCCTCCACGCCATGACGCGCGAGCAGGCGCTGCTTGGCCGGCGGCAGCGTGAGCCGGAAAGGTGCGGTGTCGGCGACGAAGAAGGCGCGCGGATGCGGCTCGAAGGTGAGTGCGACGGTCCGCACCCCGCGCGGCCGCGCGATCGCGCGGGCCTGCGCCAGCAGCGCCTGATGGCCCCGGTGGACGCCGTCGAAATTGCCGAGCGCAACCGCGCCGCCGCGCCACTCCGCCGGCACCGCACGCCAATCCTCGACGACCGGCGGCATCGCGTCCTCAGGCCGGCCGACGCGGCACCAGGATCACCGCCTCACCATCGAGCACGACGGTCGTGCCGACGCGGCACTCGGTGGCAAGCCGCACGCGCCGCTTCGCGGCGTCGATATCGACGATGGTGCAGACCGCGGTGACGGTGTCGCCGATCTTGACCGGCGCCTTGAAGTTGAGGCTCTGCGAAATGTAGATCGAGCCCGGCCCCGGCAGCTTGGTCCCGACCACGGTCGAGATGAAGCTGGCGCTCAGCATGCCATGCGCGATGCGCTGCCCGAAGCGGCTGGTGGCCGCGAAGCCCTGATGCAGGTGGATCGGGTTGGTGTCGCCTGAGACGCCGGCGAAAGCCTGGATGTCGGCCTCGCCCACGGTCTTGCCGAACTGCGCGCTCATGCCGGTCTTCAGGTCTTCGAGATAGAGGCCGTGCATGGCCCGGAAGTCTTCGGTCACCGGCGCGCTCCGTATCGCAGCCGCCGCGCGGAAGGCGCGGACGGGCGGCCCTCTTACCACGCGCATGGGCCTGTGCCACAGTCCGGTAAATGGACGTTCACACGCCGTCCGCCTCGTCGCACGACACCGTCGCCACTGCGCTCGCGCGGGCGGCCGCGCGGCACTTCGGCGGCCCCGCACGCATCGACGGTCTCAGCCGTCAGTCGGGCGGCGCATCGCGCCAGACCTGGCGGTTCGACGCACTGGTGGGCGACCGCCGCCACGAGCTGATCCTGCGACGCGATCCGCCCGGCGCGCCCAAGGGCGAGCGCGAGCGCAGCGTGGCGATCGACCGGGCGACTGAGTATCGCGTGATCGACGCGGCCCATCGTGCGGGCGTGCTGGCGCCCGCCGTAAGCTTCGAGCTGCGACCCGAGGATGGGTTGGGCGAGGCCTATGCGATGGAGCGGCGGCCCGGCACCGCGATCGCCCGCAAGCTCCTGCGTGACGCGGAGTACAGCGGCGCACGACCTCGCATCGCCGGGCAGCTCGGCGCGATCCTGGCACGCTTGCATGGCGTCGACGTCACGACCCTTCCACCGCTGCCGCGCCGCGAGGCGGCCGACCACATCGCCGGGCTTCGCGGCTCGCTCGATTTGCTGGGCGCGCCGCAGCCGGTGTTCGAACTTGCGCTCACCTGGCTCGACCGGCGAAAGCCCGCGCCACTGGCGCGCCCGGTGCTGGTGCATGGCGACTATCGCACCGGCAATTATCTCGCCGACGCGAACGGCGTGACAGCGATCCTCGACTGGGAGCTCGCGCATCTTGGCGACCCGATGGAGGATCTCGGCTGGCTGTGCGTGAAGAGCTGGCGCTTCGGCGCGGTCGACCGCCCAGCCGGCGGGTTCGGCGCGCGCGAGACGCTGTGGGCGGCGTACGAGGCAGCCGGCGGCGCGCGGGTCGATCCGGCGCGCGCGCATTGGTGGGAAGTTTTCGGGACGGCCCACTGGGGCATCATCTGCCTCAACCAGGCCTGGAAGCACCTGTCGGGCGCGCTGAAGTCGATGGAGCACGCCTCGATCGGCCGTCGCGCCGTCGAGACCGAGGTCGATCTCCTGCAATTGCTGCGCGGAGCCGCGTGATGGCACAGGACCGTCCCACCGCCTCGGAGCTGTTCGCGGCCATCATCGACTTTCTGCGCGAGGAGGCGACGCCGGCGCTGGATCGCGCCGATCCGCGGCTCGGTTTTCAGATGCGGGTGGCGGTGAACTCGCTCGGCATCCTGGAGCGTGAAGGACGGCTCGGTCCCGACGCCGATGCCCGCGAACGGAGCCGGCTGATCGCGCTCCTCGGTCGCGACGGCGCGCTCGCCGAGCTGAACGCCGCACTCGCTGCCGAGCTGCGGGCGGGACGGCGCGACGAGCGTGACGCGGCGCTGATGGCGCATCTTGAAGCGACCATTGCCGACAAGATCGCGATCGCCAATCCCAAATGGAAGTGAGCCCGACGGCATGAACGTCCTGATAGTCTATGCCCACCAGGAACCGACCAGCTTCAACGGCGCGCTACGCGACGCCGCAATCGAGGCGCTCGGAGCCGCGGGCCACAACGTCGTCGTCTCCGACCTCTACGCCCAGGAATTCGACGCCGCTCTGACCCGGCGCGACTTCGCCTCGGTCGCCGACAGCGCGCGCTTCGATGCCCAGAAAGAACAGAGCCACGCCTATCGCGGTGGCGGTTTCGCGCCCGACGTGGCGCGCGAGATGGCGCGGCTTGAGGCCTGCGATCTCCTGATCTTCCAGTTCCCGATCGACTGGTTTTCGGTGCCGGCGATCCTGAAGGGCTGGATTGATCGCGTGCTGGCCTATCGCTTCGCCTATGGCGGGGGGCGCTGGTTCGAGACCGGCGCCTTCGCGGGCAAGCGCGCGATGATCGCGGTCACCACCGGCGCGCCGGCCGGCGGCTTCGGCGCCGACGGCCGCTACGGTTCGATCGACATGCTGATGTGGCCCGTACAGTGGGGCACGCTGCGCTTCTGCGGCTTCGACGTGCTGGCGCCGCAGTACTTCCACGGCGTCGGCAATCCCGATGGCCAGGCGGCGCGCGCCACCCAGCTCGCGGCGTGGCGGGCGCGGTTGAGCGGTCTGTTCGACGAGAAACCGCTCGCGATGCCGGCGATCGCCGATTTCGGTCCCGACGGCCGCGTGCTGGCCGGTCGCGCCTACCGACATCCCGGACCGCCGCGCCTCGATTGACACTTCGGCGTAGGCCGAAGTGTTGGCTCTGGCTCGCCGCAACAGGGGCGCCTAGAGTCGTACCATGAGCACGGTGAACTCCCTGGCCGCGACGGCCGCCCTGATCGGCGATCCGGCGCGCGCCGCGATGCTGCTGGCCCTGTTGGACGGGCGCGCGCACTCCGCCTCCGACCTCGCGGCCATCGCCGGCATCGCCGCCCCCACCGCCAGCGGCCATCTCGTCCGACTGGGTGCCGGCGGGTTGGTCGAAATGCGCGCGCAGGGCCGGCATCGCTTCTATCGCCTCGCCGGTCGCGACGTCGCCGCCGCGATCGAGGAGCTGATGTCGCTGTCGGGCGCGCGCGCGGCGCCAGCCAGCGCGACCGCGGCCTGGCGGCGTGATCCCGATCTTCGCTTCTGCCGCACCTGCTACGACCACCTGGCGGGCCAGGTCGGAATGGCGGTAACCGACTCGCTCACCCGGGCGGGACATATCGAACCGCGGGGCGCGAAGGACTGGCGCCTGACGTCGTCCGGACGGCTGTTCTGCGAAAAGCTGGGCGTCGATCTCGAAGGCGCCGCGGCACGACCGGGCCGTCACTTCGCCCGCCGCTGCCTCGATTGGAGCGAACGCCGGCCTCATATCGCGGGCGCGCTGGGGGCGGCCATCGCCGACACGTTCTTCGCGCGCGGCTGGACCGAGCGGCTGCGCCGCGGCCGAACCGTGCGGCTCACCGATGCCGGCCGCCGCGCGCTCGCCCGGCACTTCGACGCGGTGGCCTAACGTCTTTCCGCACCGGCTGGATTCAGCCGGCTCGTGAAGCCGACGAGCGAGGCGTCGCCAACGCCGCGTTCACAAACTCACTCGGGTCGATCGACCAGCTTCGCCTTGCCGAAGGACGGGCCATCGCCCGAGGGGATCTTGCAGATCGCGGAGGCGCGGAGAATCTTTTCCGCGCCAACCGTCAGATAGATGTGGCTGAACAGGAGCGAGCGGGTCGCGCGCACCACCTCGCAGCGGCCCTCGACCCAGTCCCCCGCCCGCGCCGGCGCCACGAAGTCGAACGTCATGCTGACGGTCGGCAGGAATTTCCGGATGCCCGCAAGCGTGCCCGCGCCCATGCCGCCGATCAGATCGGCCATGGTCATCATCATGCCGCCATGCAGCGTGCCCGCCGGATTGCAGTGCTTGTCACGCACCCGCAGGCCCATCACGAACTCGTCCGCCGTGCCCTTCTCCCCGCGCTTGGCCCAGAGGTTGCCGATATGGGTGTTGAATGTGACCTCCACGCGATCGCGGCGGAAATCGATCAGCCGGAAGCCAGGCGGGGCCGCATCGTCTTCGACGGCAGGTACGGTCGGGGAATGAGCGTTGTCCATGGTTGTCATCTCGCCTGGCCCGCGCGTGGCGGGCGATCGGGTTTCAGAAGAGCGAAGTTGCCGGCGGCGGTCAGCACCTCGTGCCGCGGACCGCGAAGCCGGCCGCGCGCTTGCGCAAGCGTGCCGTCAGAGGCCACGACCTCGGCCGTGGCCTCGATCCAGTCGCCGACCCGCACCGGCAGGAGATAGTCGAACGTGAGGCGCAGCGACACCGAACGCCGGCCGAGCCCGCGCCACACGGCCATCCCCATCGCCGAGTCGAGAAACGCCGCCAGCATGCCGCCATGCACGATGCCGAGCGTGTTGGCATGCCGCGCTTCGGCGCGAAATCCGCGCACCATCACGTCATCGCGCTCGCGCTCGTACCAGGGACCGTTGGCGAGCGCGAAGCCGCTCAGCCCGGCCACCTCCACAAATCCGTCGGGAACCGCCACGCCGCGAGTCTAGAGGACCCCGCTCAGAAGCGCCACGCCATGGCCGACGTACCAGAGGCCGAGCGCCGCAATGATCCGTTCCGCCCAGCGGCGGAACTGCGCTTCGGTCAGCTTCTCGAGCAACAGCTTGCCGAGCGTGGTGCCCAGCATCGAGGCCGCCACCGCGAGCGCCAGGACCCAGAGCTCGACCCGCCCGGCATCGGCCACCAGACCGCCGAAATAGAGCAGCTTGAAGCTGTGGCCGAACACCTGGCACGAGGCCTTGGTCGCCACGATGGTGCGCCGCTCAAGTCCGGACCAGAGAAAGAGCTGGTCAAGCAACGGACCCGTCACGCCGGTCACCAGCGTCAGCATCATGCAAGCGACGCCGCCGCCCGCGGCGTGCCGCCAGGTCATGGCGCGCGGCAGGATCCGGTCCGGCAGCGCACGCACGATGAAGGGTGAGAGCCCCAGCACCAGGAGCGCCACGCCCTTGTCGGGCACCCACAGCACGATCGACCACAAACCGAGCGCCACCACGCAGCCCGCGACATAGGCCGCCGTGGTCGCCCAGGCGATGTGGCGCCACCACAGGACCGCACGCCAGGCGTTGGAGGCCATTTGCGTCACCGCGTGCAGCACCATCGCGGCGGGCACCGGCAGTGCCACCAGCAGCACGCCGATCAGGATCATGCCGCCGGCCATCCCGAACACACCCGATAGGGTGGCGGTGGCGACCATCAGGAGCGCGAGCAGGCCGGCGGCGATCGGTGTCATGGGTTCTCTGCGAAATGCCGGCCCAGACTGCGTGCGGGGAGTCACACCTTCAAGTACATGCTACTATTCCTTTTCATACTTCCTAGGTATTCATGGAACTTCGTCACCTGCGCTACTTCGCGACCGTCGCGCGCGAGGGTCACATCACGCGCGCGGCCGAGCGGCTCGGCATCGCCCAGCCGCCCCTCAGCCGGCAGATCGGCGCACTCGAGGCCGAAGTCGGTGTGCGACTGCTGCGCCGTCACGCCCGCGGCGTCACACCGACCGAGGCCGGTCGTGCCTTCCTCGCCGATGCCGAGGCGGTGCTGGCGGCGGCCGAACGGGCGGCACTGCACGCCCGGCGCGCCGGCCGTGGCGAGACGGGCCGCATCGCGGTGGGCTTCACGACATCCGCGCCGTTTCACCCGCTGGTCGCCCGCGCGATCCGCCAGTTCCGCCAGAGCCGGCCGAACGTCGCCTTCACCCTCGACGAGACAGGCTCGGCCCAGCTGCTCGCTGGCCTGCGCGAGGATCGGCTCGATTGCGCCTTTATCCGTTCGCCGCCGACGGATCGCGCGGGCCTGGAGCTGCACGCGCTGCTCAGTGAGCCGATGGTGGCGGCACTGCCGCCGGGCCATGGTTTGCGCGCGCGCAAGTCGCTGCGATTGGCGGACCTCGCGGGCGAGACCTTCATCCTCTATCGCCGGCCCGACGGGCGGGGCCTGCACGACGCGATCCTCGCGGCCTGCGCGATCGCGGGCTTCGCCCCGCAGGTCGGTCAGGAAGCGCCGCGCATCGTGAGTACGCTCAATCTGGTGGCCGCCGGCCTCGGCATCACGCTGGTGCCGGCTTCGCTCGCGCGTTTGCCGATGGAAGGCGTCGCCTATCGTCCGCTGTCAGGCCGGCCTGCGCTCGCCGTGCCGCTGGTCCTGGCCTGTCGCCGCGGTGAGGGGTCGGTCGCCGTCCGCGCCTTCGTCGACCTCACCCGCCGGCTGGCGCGGCAGGCCGGGTAGAGTCCTTCAGAGCTGGCTGGCAACAGCTGGATCGGAAAGCCTACGCGCGAGGCAGCGCGGGTGGCGTGGCTCTCTCCGAGCCGAAGAACCAGCAACGCGCTGGCTGGGGCGCCAGGATTCGAACCTGGGAATGGTGGAATCAAAATCCACTGCCTTACCACTTGGCGACGCCCCATCCGCGCGGCGCGGGACCATAGAGGCAATCGATGCAGCAGGAAAGCGGGCAAGCGCGCGGCAGCGCCGACGGCGGGCGACGCGTCAGTTCCGGCAGCACCATTCCTGCAGACGCGCCATGAAGGACGCGCCCGCGTCGAGTTGCGACGCCAGCAAGAATTCATTGGGCTGGTGCGCCTGGGCGATGTCGCCGGGACCGCACACCACGGTCGGCACGTCCAGGATCTTGCGGAAGATGCCGGCCTCGGTGGCGTAAACCACGCTGCTTACCGTGTTGGAACCCGACCAGGACGCGGCCAGTGCCTTGGCTTCCTCGTTGCCGTCCGGAGAGAAGGCGGGCGTCGAGGAGCGCAGCTCGGTCTCGATACGCGCGGCGGGATGCTTGGCCTTCATGCGCGGCAACAGCACGTCGGTGAGCCAAGCCTTGGTGCGGTCGCCAAGCTCATCGATGGGATCGGTCGGCAGCGCGCGGTATCCCCACAGCACCGTGCATTCGCGGGCCAGGATGTTGCCCGCCGTGCCGCCCGAAATCGTGCCGACATTGAAGGTGGCGGCGGGTGGCATGAACTCGCTGTCGCGCGGCGCGTTGCGCTCAAGTTCGTCCTGCACCTCGTTCAGATAGTGGATGAACTCGCCGGCGAAATGGATGGCGCTCACCCCGAGATGGGTCATCGACGAGTGCGCTTCGAAGCCCGTGAAGGTGGTGACGTAGATCTGCGTGCCCTTGTGGGCATGAACCACCGTCATCATGGTCGGCTCGCCGATGATGATGGCGCGCGGCCGCGGCACTTCCGCCGCCATGCGCTGGGCGAGCGCGTGCGCGCCGAAGCAGCCGACTTCCTCGTCGTAGGACAGAGCGAGGTGTATGGGCTTCTTCAACGGCGCCGCGACGAACGCCGGCACGCGGGCGAGCGCCAGCGCCAGAAAGCCCTTCATGTCGCAGGAGCCGCGCGCGAAGTATTTCCCGTCCTTGAGTGTCAGAGTCCAGGGATCGGTGTCCCAGGGCTGGCCGTCGACCGGCACGACATCAGTGTGCCCCGACAGCACCACACCGCCCGGCACCGACGGCCCGACGGTGGCGAAGAGATTGGCCTTGGCGCCGTCGTCGCTATGGACCAGCGTCGAGGCGACGCCATGGCTCGCGAGGTACCCGCGCACATAGTCGATCAGCGCGAGGTTGGAGTTGCGCGACGTGGTATCGAACGCCACCAGGCGGCGGAGCATCTCGGCCGGTTCCATGATCTCTCCCATCGTCCGACCCTCAGAGCGCTGGCCGGCCGATCATGCTCAGAAACTCGCGCCGCGTCTCGCCATTGTCGCGAAACGCGCCCAGCATGCGGCTGGTCACCATCGTGACGCCCGCCTTATGGACGCCGCGGGTGGTCATGCACTGGTGCGCCGCCTCGATCACGACGGCGACGCCGCGCGGCTGGAGCACCTCTTCCACCGCATTGGCGATCTGGGCGGTGAGCTTCTCCTGGATCTGCAGGCGCTTGGCGTAGACATCGACCACGCGCGCGAGCTTGCTGATCCCGACCACGCGGCGGGCCGGCAGGTAGGCGACATGCGCCTTGCCGATGATCGGCACCATATGGTGCTCGCAGTGCGACTCGATGCGGATGTCACGCAGGACCACGATCTCGTCGTAGCCCTCGACGTCCTCGAAGGTCCGCCGCAAGATCTCGCGCGGGTCCTCGCCGTAGCCCGCGAAGAACTCCTCGTAGGCCCGCACCACGCGGTCAGGCGTGCCGATGAGACCCTCGCGGTCGGGATCGTCGCCCGCCCACCGGATCAGCGTACGCACCGCCTGCTCCGCCTCGGTGCGCGAGGGCCGCGCCGCGCCGTCGGCGAGTTCGTGCTTGGCCACGGGCTTGTTCATCGTCGTCTCTCCAGGCCCGCCGGGCCGTCAGTTGAGCGAACGCTGGGTGGCGGGAAGGTCCAGCGAGAAGGTCGGGATCTCGATGTCAAAGCCGTCACCGGCCTGCGAGACCATCTGGTAGGTGCCGCCCATGATGCCGGATGACGTCGAGAGCGGGGTGCCGGAAGTGTACTCGAAGACTTCGCCCGGCCGCAGCACCGGAGTCTGGCCGACGACGCCGGGCCCGCGCACTTCCTGGAGGCGGCCAAGCGCATCGGTGATCTTCCAGTGTCGCGACCGCAGGCGCACCGTGTCGTCCCCGCGATTCTCGATGCGGACGTGATAGGCCCAGACGAAGCGCAGCTCTGAGGGATCTGACTCATCGGGCAGATATTGCGGTCGGACGGTGACCCGTATGGCACGGGTTGTGGCGGTGTACATGGACGCGGGCGCTCCCTCAGCCCCTCAGATGGGGAGCGTCCCGGCCGGCGTCAAATCGGGAAGATGAGGCAGGTGGTGCTGCCATGCGCCAGCAGCTTGCCCTGGGCGTCCAAGATCCGGCCTTCGGCGGTCCCGATGCGGGCGCCGACATGCACGATCTTTCCCTCGCAGCGCACCGGACCGGTCTTGTCGGTCATTGGCCGCACGAAATTCACCTTGAGCTCGACCGAGGTGTAGCCGATGCCCGGTTTCAGCGTGGAGTGAACGGCGCAGCCCATCGCCGAATCGAGCAGCGTCGCGGCGAACCCGCCATGCACGGTTCCCAGCGGATTGTAGTGTCGCGCCTCAGGGGTGCCGAGGAAGACGACGCGGCCCTCCTCGACCTCGACCAGCGCGAAGCCGAGCGTCTGGCCGATCGGCGGCGCCGGGAACCGGCCCTCGCTCCAGCCTCGCAGCAGCGCGAGCCCGCTCATCGAACGGGCCTGCTCCAGCGGGACGACGCCATAGGTCGGTTCTGCCATCTCACGCCTCCGGTTGGGTGCGTATACACATTCGTCCCTTGCCCCGCCACGCGCCGCCGTTACCCTGAGGCCATGCCCGCGTCCCGCCTCGTTCCGACCGACTGCACCTGCCTGCGCGCGCGCAGCGCGGCGCGACGGATCAGCCAAGTCTACGACCGGCATCTCGCGTCGGTCGATCTGCGCATCACGCAGTTCTCGCTGCTGAGCCATGTCGCGGCGGCGGGTCCGATCGCCGTGGGGAGACTTGCCGAGCTTCTGAACGCCGACCGCACGACACTCTCACGCGCGCTCGGACCCTTGCTGGCGGGGGGCGCATTGGTCGAGGTGGCGGCGGGCGATCGGCGTCGGCGCGAGCTCGCCGTGGGCACCGAGGGACGGGCGCTGCTGCGCCGCGCGCGCCCGCTCTGGGAGGCGGCGGAGCGGGAAGTGCGCGCGACCCTCGGCCCGGCATTGACCTGCGACCTGCATGCCGCGCTTGAGGGCGCGGTCGAGCGGCTGCGTCCGCCTGGAGATCCTCAGTCCGCTGGATCGGCGTAAAGCCGCGCGATCGCCGCGTCGTCGTAGTCGTAGACGCGCGAACAGAACTCGCAGTTGACGGAGATCAGGCCGCGCTCGTCACGCAGCGACTGAAGTTGCTCGCGACCGAGCGTGCGCAGCACCCGATCGATCCGGTCGGTCGTGCAGCGGCAGCGCGCCTCGATCGGACGGGACTCAAAGCCGCGCGGGCGATCCTCGTGGAATAGCCGATGCACGAGCGCCGCGTCGGTGGGCACGGGACCGAGCAGCTCGGCCTCGCGCGCCGACGCCATCATGATCACAGCACGCCGCCAATCATCCTCACGCTGATCAAGGTCGACCTCGCGCCGGCCGGCATCGAGTGCCGGCATCTGCTGCAGCAACAGCACGGCGGCGCGCCAGCCGGAGGCACCACGCTCGACAGCGAGCTTCAGCCCGGTGGGAAGCTGCTCGGACTGGCGGAAATAGAGATGGGCGCAGTCGGCGAGCGTGGCACCTTCCAGCGGCACGACGCCCTGGTAGCGCTCCACGCCCTGGTCCTGGTCGACCGTGAAGGCGAGCGTGCCGGCGCCGAACAGGCGCGGCACATAGGAGGCCGGCGCGTCAGCGGACGCATCGCCACCCAATGCAGCGGCGAGACGGTGCTTGTCCCACGACGCGTAGCCGCGCAGCGCACCCTGCGAGGTGACGTCGGCGGTGATCACGCGCACGGGACCCTCGCCCGCGATCTGCAGGGTGAAGATGCCGTCGTACTTAAGCGCCGAAGCGAGCGCGACGCAGAGCGTCATCGCCTCGATCAGCGCGCGGGCGACCGCCGGCGGATAGCCGTGGCGCACGACGATGGCATCGAGCGCGGGCCCGAGCCGGACCAATCGGCCCCGCACACCGCTTTGATCGAGCTGGAAGGGGAAGATCCGGTCGGCGGCCGTAACGCCGGCCGCCGCCGTCACGACAGGCACCAGGCGAGAATGCTCTTCTGGGCGTGCAGGCGGTTCTCAGCCTCGTCGAACACGACCGACTGCGGGCCGTCGATCACCTCGGCCGTCACTTCCTCGCCGCGATGGGCGGGCAGGCAATGCATGAAGATGGCGTCGGGCTTGGCCGCCTTCATGAGGTGACGGTCGACCTGGTAGCCCCGAAGCAGATTGTGCCGGCGCGCCGCCGAGGGGCTTTGCGGATCCTCGTCGCCCATCGACACCCAGGTGTCGGTGACGACGCAATCGGCGCCGCGAACCGCGGCCTCGGGATCGTGCGCGATGGTCACGCGGCCCTTCGACTTCGCCGCCCACGCCACGACGTCGGCCGGCGGCGAAAGCTCCGCCGGGCAACCGATGCGCAGCTCGAAATCGAACTGCACGGCGGCGTGGATCCACGAGGTCGCCATGTTGTTGCCGTCGCCCGACCAGGCGATCGCCTTGCCGGTGATCGGTCCGCGATGTTCCTCGAACGTCATCACGTCAGCCATCAGCTGGCAGGGATGCGTCTTGTCGGTGAGACCGTTGATCACCGGAACAGTCGCGTACTTCGCCATCTCGAGGAGTTTCTCCTCGACGGTGGTGCGCAGCATGATGACGTCGACGTAGCGACTCAGCACGCGCGCGGTGTCGGCGATGGTCTCGCCGCGACCGAGCTGGGTGTCGCCGCGGCCGAGCATGATCGTCTCACCGCCGAGCTCGCGCATGCCGACGTCGAAGGAGACGCGGGTGCGGGTCGAAGGCTTCTCGAAGATCATGGCGAGCGTCTTGCCGGCGAGCGGCCGCTCGGCCGTCGCCGTGCCGCGCGCCTTCTTGTAGGACTTGCCGCGATCGAGGATGCCGCGCAGCGTCGCGGGATCGATCTGGTCGAGATCCAGGAAATGCCGGGGGCCGGCCATAGTACGGCTCCCTAGGCGGCCTTGGTCGCGAATGAGGCGGCGGCCTTGTCGAGGATCGCAAGACCCTCGTCGAGCGTCGCCTTGTCAGCAATGAGCGGCGGGAAGACGCGGATGACATTCTCGCCCGCGCCCACCACCAACATGCCAAGCGACATCAGCCGGTCAACCATCTCGCCCGACGGCACCACACAGCGCAGCCCCTGCAAGAAGCCGCGCCCGCGCACCTCATCGAACGCATGACGGTGCTTAGCCACCAGCGCCTCGAGCCCGCGGGTGAGATAGAGCCCGCGCTCGTGCACGCCGTCGACGAAGCCCGGCTGGAGGATCACGTCCAGGACGGCATTGGCAACACCGGTCGCCAACGGATTGCCGCCATAGGTCGAGCCATGGGTACCCGGCACCATGCCCTTGGCGGCCGCCTCGGTCGCCATGAACGCGCCGACCGGGAAGCCACTCCCCATGCCCTTGGCGATCGCCGCGACATCGGGCTTCACGCCCGACCATTCGTAGCCCCACAGCTTGCCGGTGCGGCCGAAGCCGGTGTGGATCTCGTCGAAGAACAGCAGCAGGCCGAACTCGTCGCAGATCGCGCGCAGCGTCCGCAGGAATTCGGGCGTTGCCGAACGGATGCCGCCCTCGCCCTGGATCGGCTCCACCAGGATGCCGGCGACCTCGTCGTCGATCATGTCGCGCACGACGTTGGCGTTGTTGAGCGGCGCGTGCTTGTAGCCCGGATTGGCCGGACCGAAGCCCTCCAGGTACTTCTCGTTGCCGGTGGCCGCGAGCGCGTTCAGCGAGCGGCCGTGGAAGGCCGCACTGAAGCAGATCAGCTTGTAGCGCTTGGGCTTGCCGTTCACGTACTGGTACTTGCGGATCAGCTTGATGCCGCCCTCGATCGCCTCGGCGCCCGAGTTGCAGAAGAACAACGTGTCGGCGAACGAGTTGGCGACCAACCGTTCGGCCAGACGCTCGCCGTTGCCGATGCGGAACAGGTTCGAGGTGTGCCACAGCTTGGCGCCCTGCTCGGCCAGCGCCTTCACGAGGTACGGGTGGCAGTGGCCCAGCGCGTTCACGGCGATGCCCGAGGTAAAGTCGAGAAAACGTCGCCCGTCCGCCGCGTAGAGATGACAACCCTCTCCGCGTTCGAACACGACGTCCTTGCGACCGTACGTCGGCATCACAGCCGTAATCACGACAGCACCTCCTTGAAATGAAAGCCCTCGCCCAACCAGAGGGCTCCCGTATGGAAACTTCCAGTTTTGGCGAGGGGCGCGCACTATCGGACCCGCTCCCGGCTGTGTCAACTTGGCACGGCCCGGCCTTGAGCGCTCCGAATCGCTCTGGTAGGAGCCGCGCTTGACCTCCGAACCGCTTCCCACGCGCAGCCGCGAGCTGCCCTTCCGACGCGCCGACTTCTCTTCAGTCTGCGAGGCGCTGGACTATGCCGCGCGCGGCGAGACCGGCGCCAATTTCTACGCCGGCAAGGGCGAGCTGGTGGCGACGCTGGCCTGGCACGAAGTACGCGCGCGCGCGCAGGTGCTGGCCCGCAAGCTGATCGGCGCGGGCTTCGCGCGTGGCGAGCGGCTTCTCATCACCGCCGACACCTGGCCGGGCTTCTTCGACGCGTTCTTTGGCGCCCAGTATGCCGGACTGCTGCCTGTGCCCGTGTCTATTCCGGTCGGTATCGGCGGCAAGGAAGCCTACGTCGAACAGCTGCGTCGCCAGCTCGCGGCCTCGGGCGCCGTGGCGGCCGTTGGCATCGACGATCTCGCGGGCTTCCTCGCCGAGGCCGCGCGCGATCTGCCGGCGGTGCGCCTCCATGGCGGGATGAACGTTCTCGACTCGCTGCCCGACTCGTCCGCCGAGCTTCGACCGCTCGGCCCCGACGAGCTCTGCTACATCCAGTTCTCTTCCGGCAGCACGCGCCATCCGCACGGTGTCGAGATCACCCAGAAGGCGCTGATGGCCAATCTCGCCGGCATCTGCGGCCCGGCCGGCCTCGATCTGGTGCCGGCCGACCGCGCGGTGAGCTGGTTGCCGCTCTATCACGACATGGGGTTGGTTGGCTTCCTGATGGCGCCGATGTCGAGCCAGCTCACGATCGACTACCTCACCCCGCGCGACTTCGCCCGCCGGCCGACGCAGTGGCTGGGACTGATCTCGCGCAACCGCGGGAGCGTCGCCTACAGCCCGAGCTTCGGCTACGACCTCGCGACGCGCCGCGGCGCGAGCCAGATCCCGCCCGACCTCGACCTCAGCACGTGGCGCCACGCCGGCATCGGCGGCGACATGGTGCGAGCCGACGTGCTGGAACGCTTCGCCGAGGCCTTCGCACCGTCGGGCTTCAATCCGAACGCCTTCATCCCGAGCTACGGCATGGCCGAGGTCTGCCTCGCCATCACCTTCTGTCCGCACGGCACCGGGGTGCGGACCGACACGATCGATCGTGCGGCGTTGGCGGAGCGGCAACATGCGACGCCCGCCCCCGATGCCGCGGACGAACGCGCCGCGCGGCGGTTCGTGATCTGCGGCCGGGTGATGCCCGGGCATCGGTTGGAAGTCCGGGACGGCCAGGGTCGCCCTCTCACAGATCGCGCGGTCGGCCGCATCTTCATCCAAGGGCCAAGCGTCATGCCGGGTTACTTCGGCGCGCCCGAGTCCAGCGCCGAAGTTCTGTCGGCCGATGGCTGGCTCGACACCGGCGACCTCGGCTACCTGCTCGACGGCGAGATCGTGGTCACGGGTCGCGCCAAGGACCTGATCATCGTGAACGGCCGCAACATCTGGCCGCAAGACATCGAATGGGCCGTCGAGGGTTCGACCTCGGTGAAGCGCGGCGATGCCGCCGCCTTCTCCTACGAGGCGCCGTCCGGCGAGCGCGTCGCGGTGGCCGTTCTGGCCCGCGTCGCGAACGCCGAAGCGCGCGCGGCGCTCGCTCGCGAGGTCGCCGGCGCCGTGCGCGAGGCGATCGCTTGCGACTGCGAAGTGATCCTGGTGCCACCGGCGATGGGCCTGCCCATGACCTCGTCGGGCAAGCTCAGCCGCGCGCGGGTGAAGGCGAACTATCTCGCCGGCACCTACGCCGCGCCGGCTGAGACCGTTCCGGCGTGAGCTGACGCATGGCGAAGCTGGTCGCCGTCACCGGCGCGACCGGCTTTGTCGGTCCCCATCTCGTTCGGGCGCTGGCGGCGCGCGGTTACCGGCTGCGCCTGCTGGTGCGACGCTGGTCGCCACTCCCCTCGCTGGCGGGCATCGAACTCGAGCTGGTCCTGGGCGACCTTGAGGATCGCGCGGCGCTTGGCGCGCTCTGCGCTGGCGCCGACGCCGTGATCCACGCGGCCGGCGCCATCAAGGCACGGACCACCGCGGACTTCATG
This sequence comes from Alphaproteobacteria bacterium, assembly GCA_016870115.1. Taxonomy (GTDB): domain Bacteria; phylum Pseudomonadota; class Alphaproteobacteria; order Reyranellales; family Reyranellaceae; genus VGCH01. Next base: position 45,543 of record VGCH01000013.1, read on the forward strand.
CGGGCCAACCGCGACGGCACGGCGAACCTCTCCACCGCCGCCGGCGCGGCACGGCTGATCCTTCTCTCGTCGCTCGTGGCGCGCGAGCCCGACCTGTCGCCCTATGCCGCAAGCAAACGGGCCGCCGAACGCGCGGTCGCCGATCGGTCGGGGCCCTGGCTCGCCGTTCGGGCGCCCGCGGTCTATGGGCCGGGTGATCGCGAGACCCTCGCCTATTTCGCCGGGGTCGCGCGTGGCCTCGCCCTCGCGCCGCGCGCCGACGGGGCGCGGGTCTCGATGATTCATGTCGAGGACCTGGCCCAGGCGCTCGCCGGCTGCGTCGCGGTCGAACTGGACCGGGAAATCTGTGAAATCGACGATGGCAAAGCCGAGGGCTACGGCTATCCAGACCTCGCCCAAGCCGCCGAAGCCGCGCTGGGACGGACGGCCCGGACGCTCCGTGTACCCCGGCCCGCAATGGCGGCACTCGGTCGCATCAATGCCGGGCTCAACCGGTTGGGTGCCCCAGTGCAGATCCTGACCCACGGAAAAGTGCGGGAGATCTTCCATCCCGACTGGGTCGTTCGCGACCGCAAACTTGCAGCAGTGCTGGCGTTTTCGCCGCGCTACGGCCTGATGGAAGGGTTTCGCGACACGGTGCTGTGGTATCGCCGCAACAATTGGCTGCGTCAGACGAGAAACACTGTGTAACAAAATGTCATTTCACATGAATCCGGCCTTTGGGTCACATGCCGCCGACCCAAAACCCGGGACAAGGGGACTAATTTTGCGCACTGCACACAATCTGGCGATCGACACCGCGACTCTCGCGCAGGTCGATGCCGAGCAGACCTCCCGGGGCGAGGTCATGGCCGAGATCGTCCGTCACCTGACGCCATTCAACACCTCCGATGTCCGCATCACGGGCGCGACGGTCATTTCCAAGGACCTGTCGATCGATTCGCTCGCCATCATGGACATGATGCTGGACCTCGAGGACAGCTACGACATCTCGATTCCGCTGAATGTCGTCGCCGAGATCCACACCGTCGACGAGCTCGCCGACACGATCCTCAGGCTGCGCGCCGAACGGCAAGGCTGATGGGTCTTTTCGACCGGCATGCCGGCATCGTCGAGGCTTACCGCGATGTCCGCACCACCGGTGCCGACCCCTTCCAGATCCGGATGGACCGGGTGCTCTCGCCGACCGAGGCGATCATCGACGGCCGCCGCACGCTCCTGGTCGGTACCAACAACTATTTCGGCCTGACCTACGACCCGGCCTGCATGGAGGCCGCGATCGAGGCGATCCGCGCCGAAGGCACGGGCACCACGGGCTCGCGCATCGCCAACGGCAGCTACGGCCAGCACGTCGCACTCGAACAGGAAATCGCGGCGTTCTACGGCAAGAAGCACTGCATGGTGTTCACCACCGGCTACCAGGCCAATCTTGGCGTGATCTCCACGCTCGTGGGCCAGGGCGACCTGCTGCTGATCGACGCCGACAGCCACGCCTCGATCTATGACGCGTGCAAGCAGACCCAGGCCGAAGTGGTGCGCTTCAAGCACAACGACCCGGCCAGCCTCGATGCGCGCCTTCGGCGTCTCGCCGACCGGCCGGGCAATCGGCTGGTGGTGCTGGAGGGCATCTATTCGATGCTGGGCGACAGCGCGCCGCTCAAGGAATTCATCGACGTCTGCAAGAAGTACGGCGCGTATGTGCTGGTCGACGAGGCCCACTCGCTGGGGGCGCTCGGCGCCAACGGGCGCGGGCTCGCCGAGGAAGCGGGCGTTCTGGACGATGTGCACTTCGTCGTCGGCACCTTCTCCAAGACGCTGGGCGCGATCGGCGGCTATTGCGTCTCCAACGACCCCGATTTCGACGTGCTGCGCGTGGTCACCCGCGCCTACATGTTCACGGCCTCGCTGCCGACCTCGATCGTCGCCTCGGTGCGCGCGGCACTCAAGGTCGTGCAGGCCCGGCCCGAACTTCGCACACGCCTCTGGGACAATGTGCGCACGCTCTACGACGGTCTGGCGGCGCAGGGCTTCACGCTCGGCCCGATGCCCGGCCCCGTGGTCGGCGTCCACCTGCCCGACCGCGCAACGACCATCGGCTTCTGGCGCGCCATGCTCGATGCCGGGGTCTACGTGAATGTGGCGGTGCCGCCGGCGACGCCCAACGGAGTCTCGCTGTTGCGCTGCTCGCTCTCGGCCGCGCACACGCCCGAGCAACTCACGCACATGATCGACGTCATGACCGGTATCGGCCGCCAGATGGGCGTCCTGCCGGCGGGGCCCCGACTCAAGGTCGTCGCCCAGCACGGCTGACGGCCGGCGCGTGTTCCGGCTCGCGCATCTCTCCGACCCGCATCTGCCGATGCCGCAGGCGCGGCCGTCGGAACTGCTTGGCAAGCGCCTGTCGGGCTACGCCAACTGGTGGCGCCACCGCGTCCACCTCCACCGGCCCGAGGCGCTGGCGGCCATCGTGCGCGACATTTCCGACGCCCGGCCCGACCACATCGCGCTGACCGGCGATGTGGTGAATGTCTCGCTGGAAGAGGAGTTCCGCCGGGCCGCGCGCTGGCTGGCCGAGCTGGCGCCAGCCGATCGGCTGAGCCTCGTTCCCGGCAATCACGACGCCTATGTGCCGCAACGCTGGGACCGCGCGCTGGGCGGCTGGGCCGCCTGGATGGCGGGCGACGGCGGCGCGCCGCCGCGCGGCCCCGGCGACTTTCCCTTCCTGCGCCGGCGCGGGCCGATCGCGCTCGTGGGGCTCACGACCGCGCTCCCGACGCCGACCTTCTTCGCCACGGGGCGACTGGGCGGCGCCCAGATCGAGCGGTGCGAGGAAATGCTGCGCCGGCTTGGCGCCAACGGCCTCTATCGCGTGGTGCTGATCCATCATCCGCCTCTGGCGGTCGGCTCGCGGCACAAGCGGCTCTCCGACGTTCTCGCCTTCCAGGCCATGCTGCGTCGCGTGGGGTGTGAGCTGATCCTGCACGGCCACACCCACCGGAGCGAAGTGGCGCGGCTCGACGGGCCGGCCGGGCCGGTGCCCGTTCTCGGCGTCACCTCGGCCTCGGCGGCGGTCGAAAGCCGCTACGGTCGCGCGCGCTGGCACCTGATCGAGATCGAGCGCGCGGGCGCGGGCTGGCAGACCCGCGTCGCGGTTCGCGCCGCCCGCGCCGACGGCGCGTGCGAGGACGATGGCCGGTACAGCTTCCGCACCGCTTGAGATAGAGTGCGCCGATCATGGCAGCAGGCGACATCGTCATCACGCCGGTCGAAACCAAAACCGACCTCAACGCATTCATCCAGCTGCCCAAGCGGCTCTATGCCGGGCATACCGGGTTCGTGCCGCACCTCGATGTCGAGCGGCAGGAGGCGCTGTCGCCGGCCAAGAACCCGGTCTTCAGCCACCTCGAGGCGCGCTTCTTCCTCGCCCGGCGTGGCGGTGAGGTGGTCGGGCGGATTTCCGCGCAGATCGACCGGGCGCATCTTGAGCACCACAAGGATGACACCGGCTTCTTCGGCCTGCTGGCCGCCGAGGACGACGGCGCGATCTTCGCGGCGCTGCTGGGCGCCGCCGAGGCGTGGGTCCGCGAGCGCGGCATGAAGCGCATCGCCGGCCCCTTCAGCCTTTCGATCAACGAGGAAGTCGGCCTGATGGTGGAGGGCTTCGAGGCCCCGTCGTTCCTGATGGTGCCCTACGATCCGCCGTGGGCGGGGGGCCGCGTCGAGGCCTGCGGCTACACCAAGCTGAAGGACGTGTTCTCCTATGCCTACGCGCCGCAGACCGCGCCGGTCACGATCGGCGCCAAGCTGATCGAGCGGGCGGGTCTCGGCGGCCGCATGAAGGTGCGCACGCTCAACACCCGGATGTTCGACGCCGAGGTCCGCACGCTCGTCAGCATCTTCAACGATGCCTGGAGCGACAATTGGGGCTTCGTGCCCTTCACCCAGGCCGAGATCGACCATGCCGCAAAGGCGCTGCGGCCGGTGATCGTGCCGGAAATGGCGGTGTTCATCGATCTCGACGACGAGACCGTGGCCTTCATCCTGGCGCTCACCAACCTCAACGAGGCGATCGCGGATTTCAACGGCAAGCTGAACGTCTTCACCCTGCCCAAGCTCCTGTGGCGGCTGAAGATCGCAGGCGTTCCCTCGTCGCGCGTGCCGCTGATGGGGGTGAAGTCGCGCTTCCGCAACCACCCGACCCTGGGCGCCGGCCTCGCGATGGTGGCGATCGATGCCATCCGCAGCAACGGCGTGCGGCGCGGCCTCAAGAACGTCGAACTGGGCTGGATCCTCGAGGACAACAAGGCGACCAACCACATCATCCGCAATGTCGGCGGCCGCGTGCACAAGGTGCATCGCATCTACGAACGGCCGCTCGGATGACCGCGCCGCCCGGCGGCGGCGAGCCGCGCTCCGCCTGGGCCCCCTTCGCCAACCGCAGCTTCCTGACACTATGGGTCGCCAACGTCGCCTCCGATATCGGCGGCTGGATGCAGACCACGGGCGCCGCCTGGGAGATGACCAGCTTCACCAGCGATCCGCTGTTCGTGGCGCTGCTGTCGGTCTGCAGCACGCTCCCGCTCTTGCTGTTCAGTCCGATCGCGGGCGTGCTGGCCGACCGCTTCGACCGTCGCCGGTTCTTCATCCTGTGGCAGATCTGGACCATGGCGGCCGCGGCGTTCCTCGCGCTGCTGGCGTGGAGCGGTCGGCTCGATCCCTGGTGGTTGCTCGGTCTCACTTTCTGCATGGGCATCGGCCACGCCATGAAGGGCCCGGCGTGGCACGCCATGGTGCCGGAGGTCGTGCCGGGCGCGATCCTGCGCCAGGCGATCGCACTCAATAGTGCTGGCTTCAATCTCGCCCGCACGCTGGGTCCGATGTTTGGCCAGTTCCTGCTGGGTTTCGCGGGCGTGGCGCTCCTGTTCGCGATCAACGCCGTTACCTATGTCGGCACGATCATGGCCATGCTGTCCTGGCGGCGCCCGGCCGAGGCGCGAGCCGATCAACGGCGCGAAGGGTTCATGGAATCCTTCGCCGCCGGCCTGCGCTTCGTGCGCGGTTCGGTCGAATTGAAAGCCATCTTCACCCGGGGCCTGTGCTTTTTCGTACCCGGCATCGCCTTTGGTACGCTCCTGCCGGTGATCGGCCGCTTCGAGCTCGGCCTGGACGCCTTCCGCTTCGGCGTCCTCTACGGCGTGTTCGGCGCGGGCGCGGTCGCAGGTGCTGCGCTGATGCCGACCATCAACCGCCTGCTGGGGCCGGACCGCGCCAACATCTGGGCGATGGGGCTGCATGCCGCGGTGAATCTGGTGGCCGCGCTGGAGATGAACATCTGGACCGTGGGCGCGGCGGTGACCATCAACGGGGCCTGCTGGATCACCGTCATCGCCAACAACAACATGGCGACGCAATCGGTCCTGCCCAACTACATGCGGGCGCGCGGCATGGCGGTGAACCAGATGGTGTTCTTCGGCGCCATGGTGGGCGGCTCCCTGCTCTGGGGGCAGATCGCAGCCTGGTTCGGGCCGCAGACCGCGATCGTCGCCTCCTGCGCGGCGCTGGTGCCGCTCACCGTCTTCGCCGCCACCATCCGCCTTCCGGGCGCCGCCTTGCCCCGCGCCTGAGCGCCAAAGTGTGATCGCACGAACACAAGTCAGTGGAAAAAAACCCTTGTGGGCCAGAATCTTCTTGAGTCCAGATCAATTGATTGTAGATACCGAAGCACGACGCCCACGCACGTGCCGCTGGCCCAAAGTGGTTATGCAACGACGGAAAGCGTCCTTTTTGGCAGTGCCGGTTTCAAGCCGGGTCCGGGAAGGAGCTTCTGAGATGGTTGCTTTCAGTGCGGGGCGCGCTCCCCGCTATCGTGTGCACGGCCTGGCGGCCACCCGCCGGGCCACCTACGCCGCCCTCATCGGCCGGAAGTTTCCTCGGTCCAGTATCGCCTGACGCGCCGCGCCCCGCAGGGGGTGTCCGGTTGCGTCGCGTTGTCCACCGACTGAGCTTCCTTTTGTCCAGGGGATCCCCCCAGCGATGACCGAGCGTATTTTCCGATATCTCCGCGAGCAACAGCCCGAGACGCCGTGCCTGGTGATCGACCTCGACATGGTCGAGCACAACTTTCGGCGGATGCGCGAGCTCCTGCCGGCGGCGCACATCTTCTACGCCATGAAGGCCAACCCGGCGGCGCCGATCCTGACGCGCCTGGCCGGTCTCGGCTCGCGCTTCGACACGGCGAGCCGCGGCGAGATCGAGATCGCGATGGCGACCGGCGTGTCGGCGGACCGCATCTCGTTCGGCAACACGATCAAGAAGGAACGCGACATCGCCTGGGCCTACCAGCAGGGCGTGCGGCTGTTCGCCTTCGACAGCGAGGCGGAGCTGCAGAAGCTCGCCCGCGTGGCGCCGGGCGCGCGCGTCTTCTGCCGCGTGCTGGTCGATTGTGGCGGCGCCGAGTGGCCGCTCAGCCGCAAGTTCGGCTGCTCGCCCGAGATGGCGAAGGACCTGCTGCGCAAGGCCAAGGCGCAGGGGCTCGACGCCTATGGCGTGTCCTTCCATGTCGGCAGCCAGCAGACCGATCTCGAGCAGTGGGACAAGGCGCTGGGCCAGATCTCGCAGATGTTCTTCGCCCTGGTTGAGGAGGGCGTCGACGTTCGCATGGTCAATCTGGGCGGCGGCTTCCCGGCGCAGTATCGCGCCGAGGTACGCGGCATCGAGGCCTACTGCGAGGCGGTGACGCGCGCGCTGGTCCGCCATTTCGGCAACCGCATGCCCGAGGTCATCATCGAGCCCGGCCGCTCGATGGTGGGCGACGCCGGCGTGCTGCAGACGGAGGTCGTGCTGATCTCGCGCAAGTCGGCGAACGACCGCAAGCGCTGGGTCTATCTCGACGTCGGCAAGTTCGGCGGGCTCGCCGAGACGATGGACGAGAGCATCAAGTACCGGCTGCGCACGCCGCGCGACGGCACGCGCACCGGCCCGGTGATCGTCGCGGGGCCGACCTGCGACTCCGCCGACATCCTCTACGAAAAGACCGACTACCGGTTGCCGCTCTCGCTGAAGGTCGGCGATCGCATCGACATCCTGTCGACCGGCGCCTACACGACGACCTACTCGTCGGTGGCGTTCAACGGCTTCCAGCCGCTGAAGTCGGTCTGCATCTGACCCCGGGTTATCCACCCGGCTGACGACCGACGGGGCCTTGGCGTGGGCCCCGTCGGCGTTTATCGACCCCACTGTTTCCACTCGGAGAGACCCCATGGCCGCCAGGAAAGCCGCGCGCGCGACCAAGCTCACAACCTTCAAGGGCCGTCTGGTCATGGTCGGCTTCGGCTCGATCGGCCAGGGCGTGCTGCCCCTCATCCTGCGGCACATCGGCATCAAGCCGGCGCAGATCACGATCATCTCGGCTGAGGATCGCGGCGGCCTGCCCGAGGTCGCGCGCTATGGCGTCACCTTCATCGAAAAGCGCCTGACCAGAGCCAACTACGCCAAGACGCTGCTGCCGCTGCTGGGCAAGGGCGACTTCCTCGTGAACCTCTCGGTCGAGGTCGCCTCGACCGCGCTGGTCGAGCTCTGCCAGAAGCAGGGGGCGTTCTACATCGATACCTGCATCGAACCCTGGCCCGGCGGCTACACGGATAGCTCGCTGTCGGTGTCGCGCCGCTCCAACTACGCGCTGCGCGACGCGATGCTCCGGCTGAAGCCGCGCTTCCGAGGCGGTCCCACGGCGGTCGTGGCGCATGGCGCCAACCCGGGTCTGGTGTCGCACTTCGTGAAGCAGGCCCTGCTCAACATCGCCCGCGACACCGGCGTGAAGGCCGCCGTTCCCAAGGACCGCGAGGGCTGGGGGCGGCTCGCCCGCCGGCTCGGCATCAAGACGATCCATATCGCCGAGCGCGACACCCAGGTCTCGAACCATCCCAAGGAAGTGGGCGAATTCGTGAACACCTGGTCGATCGACGGCTTCGTGTCGGAAGGCACCCAGCCCGCCGAGATGGGCTGGGGCACCCACGAGAAGGCACTGCCGCCCGACGGGCGGCGCCATGCCTTCGGCTGCGACGCGGCGATCTACCTCAATCGGCCGGGCCTGCTCACGCGGGTGCGGACCTGGACGCCGCTCGAGGGCCCGTTCCACGGCTTCATCATCACCCACAACGAGTCGATCTCGATCGCCGACTACTTCACGCTGCGCGAGGGCAAGCGGGCGGTCTACCGGCCGACCGTGCACTACGCCTATCACCCCTGCGATCAGGCGATCATGTCTATGCACGAGATCGCCGGAAAGAACCTCCGCCAGCAGAAGCGCCAGCGCCTGATCGTCGATGAGATCGTGTCGGGCCGCGACGAGCTGGGCGTGCTGCTGATGGGCCACAAGAAGGGCGCCTACTGGTACGGCAGCCAGCTCGACATCCATGAGACGCGCAAGCTCACGCCCTACAACAACGCGACCTCGATCCAGGTCTGCGCGCCGGTTCTGTCGGGCATCATCTGGGCGCTGGAGAACCCCGACCGTGGCATCGTCGAGGCCGACGAGATGGATTTCGCCCGCAACCTCGAGATCTGCATGCCGTATCTCGGCCCGGTCGTCGGCAAGTACAGCGACTGGACCCCGCTCAAGGACCGCGGCGGCCTCTTTCCGGAGGACCTCGACCGCTCCGATCCCTGGCAGTTCAGGAACTTCCGGGTGGGGTAGTCGACCCACGCCGCAGCAACAGCTGCGAGGCGACGACCACCGCGAGCAACCCGATCCCGCCGAGGTCCGTGGCGAGGCCCGGTTTGATCAGCAACAGGGCGGCGGCGAACAGCGCCAGCCGCTCCCACCACGACGCCGGTCGCAGCAGATAGCCATGCAGCGAGGCGGCGAGGCAGATCACGCCGACCGTAGCGGTGCAGGCGGCCAGCAGGACCTCGTGCCAGGGCCCGATCAGCATCAGCGCCGGCGCGAAGACGAACATGAAGGGCACGATGTAGCCGGTGGCGCCCAGCTTCACCGAATCGAGACCCGTGCTCCACAGGCCGCCGCCGGCAAGCCCTGACGCCGCGAAGACGGCGATGGCCACCGGCGGCGTGATCGCCGAGAGGATGGCGAAGTAGAAGATGAAGAGGTGCGCGGCTTCGAGGGCCACGCCAAGCTTCACCAGCGCGGGCACGAGGAGCGCCACCTGGATGATATAGGCCGGCGTCGTGGGCAGCCCCATTCCGAGCACGATCCCGGCCAGCGCGGTCAGGATCAGGGCGATCAGCAGGGAGTCCTGCGACAGCCGGACCACCAAGCCGGTGAACTCGATGCCGACGCCGGTGAGCGAGATGATGCCGATCACCACACCCGCCGTCGCGCAGGCCATCGCCACCGGCAGGGTCTGGCGCGCCCCGTCCTCGAGCGCGCCGAGAATATTGGCGATCGTCACCGTATCGCGCGTGGTCTTGCGCATGGCGGCGACCGGAAATGCCGACGCGATGCCGCACAGGGCGGCATAGGGCGCGCTGTAGCCCGACATCAGGACGCCCACGATGACGATCAGCGGGATGAACTGGTGGCCACGCTCGCGCAGCACCGCGCCAGCGCGCGGCAGGTCGGCGCGGGGCAGTCCCTCCATGCCGGTGCGCTTGGCCTCGAAATGGACCGCGAAGAACACCGCGACGTAATACAGGACCGCCGGCAGGAACGCCCAGATCGCGACGCTGAGGTAGCCGACGTTCAGGAACTCCGCCATCACGAAGGCGGCGGCGCCCATGATCGGCGGCATGATCTGGCCGCCGGTCGAGGCGACCGCCTCCACCGCGCCCGCGAAAGACGGCCGGTAGCCGATGCGCTTCATCATCGGGATGGTGAAGACGCCGGTGGTCATGACGTTGGAGACGGCGCTGCCCGAAATCGTGCCGAAAAGGCCGCTGGTCACCACCGCGACCTTGGCCGGTCCGCCGGGCGCCCACCCGGTCAGGGCCAGCGAGATGTCCATGAACAGCTTGCCCGTGCCGGTACGCTCGACGAAGGCGCCGAACAGGACGAACAGGATGATATAGCTGGCGCAGACCGCGAGCGGGATGCCGAAAATGCCCTCGGTCGTCATGTAGGTCTGGTCGAGCAGCATCTGCACGTCGGTGCGCGTGAAGACGAGCGCGTAGGCCACGAAGGCGAGCGCCGTGATCGGCAGCGCGTTGCCGAGTGTGCGCCGCGTCGCCTCGAAGATCAGCGCCACCGCGAGCAGGCCGAAGACCCAGTCCAGCGGACGCAGATCGTCCACGGTCGCGAAGCGGGTGATGAAATACTCGTACTCGACGAAAATGTACCCGACCGAGGCCAGCGCGCCAGCCACGAGGACGAGATCGGCGACGCCCGGCGTCGCGCCGGTCCTGCCCGCGACGCCGGTATAGACCGCGAAGATCAGTCCAAGCGCGAAGATCAGATGGATGGCACGAAAGGTCAGCGGCTCGGGAACGCCGACCACCGCCACCCACAGGTGGTAGCAGGAAAACGCGATGGCGACCGCCGAGGTCGTCCAGGCGATCGCACGCGTATAGGTCATTCGATCATCGTCCGGTCGGCCGCGAGGCGGCTCAGAGGACGCCCTTCTCCTTGAAGTAGCGCTCGGCGCCGGGGTGGAACGGTACAGCGGTGCGGGTCCCCATCATCTTGACGTCGACGCCGCGGAAGGCCGCGTTGACCTGCTGCAGCGTCGGCAGCCCTTCCACGAGCGCGGCCGTCATCTTGTGCACGAGATCGGCCGGCGTCTTGCAGCTCACGATCAAATGCGCGGGAAACTGCACCGTGCGGGTGTCGCCCGTCGACGCCGGATACATCGCCTGCGGAATGGCGTAGCGCAGGAACCCGCCGTTTTTCTTGCGCATCTCCTCGAACACGTTGTCGGGGATCTCCAGCAGCTTCATGGGCCGGGAGTTGGCCATGTCCATGTAGGCGCCCGACGGCGCCGTCGTGATGTTGAACGCCGCGTCGATCTGGCCATCCTTGAACATGTTGGTCTGGTCGGCGATGCTGCCGTAGGCCATCTTGGACACACCCTTGGAGCCGATTCCCGCGATATCGAGGATCATCTGTGCCACCACTTCCGTGGTGTTGCCGCGCGGCAGCGTGCCCACCGCCTTGCCCTTGAGGTCGGCCAGCGAATTGATGCCCTTGTCCGCGCGTACGCCGATGTGCTGGACCTGCGCGTAGAGGTTGGCGATGTGACAGACGTTCTTGTAGGGCTGGGTGATTCCTTGACCGATGCCCTGAAGGGCATCGACGGTCGAGATCAGGTTGCCCATGCCAAGGTCGGCCTTGCCTTCCTCGATGGCCTTGAGGTTGATTAGGCCGGCGCCCGGCCGATTCTCGATCTTGGAACCCGGGATCGCCTTCTCAAACAGGCCCGTGATGGCGCCGGAAATCGGCACCCAGGACCCGCCTGTCGGGCCGGTGAAATAGGTGAGCTGCTGGGCCGAAACCGGCGACACCGCGAGCGCCGCCACGAGGGCGAGCGCGATCGTTGACTTTCGCATGGCTGAACTCCTCCTCCGTTGGCGGCATCTTGGCGCCGCTCGATCCCGTACTGTGGGGCAGCGTGGCACCGCTTGGCAAGCGGCGGCGTGTCAGACGAAGAACAGGAACGTCAGCAGCACAAAGAGCGGGATCAGGAAGATGCCGGACCACACCATATAGCCGAAGAAGCTCGGCATGCGGATGCCGGCGTCCTCGACCACGGCCTTGACCATGAAGTTGGGGGCGTTGCCGATATAGGTGTTGGCGCCCATGAACACCGCGCCGCAGGAGATCGCCGCCAGCGTCGAGGCCATCGTGCCCATCAGCAGCTGCGGATCGCCGCCGGCCAGATTGAAGAACACCAGATAGGTCGGCGCGTTGTCGAGGAAGCTCGAGAGAATGCCCGAGAGCCAGAAATACCAGACATCGATCGGCTGACCGTCGGGCCCGGTGACCAGCGCCACGAGCGGCGCCAGCGCCCCGTCGCGACCGACCCGCAGGATCGCCAGCACCGGCGCGATGGTGATGAAGATGCCGGCGAAAAGTTTCGCCACCTCCGCCATCGGCGCCCAGCTGTAGGCGTTGTCGGTCCGGACCTTGCGCGGCGTGAGCCGCATCGAGAGCGCGCAGATGCCGAGCAGCAGCACGTCGCGCACGATGTTCTGCAGCTCCACCGTCACATGGAAGAGCGTGATCGAGACGCCGGGTTTCCAGGTGCCGCTCATCAGCACGACGGCGACGATCGCCATCAGCAGCACGATATTGACGCCGCCCTCGATGCGGATCGGCGAGTCCGGCGTCGGATCGCGCGGGAGGTGGCCTTCCTTCGCGTACCAGTAGCTGTCGAGCGCGTAGAAGACGCCCAGCAGGAAAATCGCGCAGACCACCATCTCGGAGAAGAGATGCTGCGTCGTCCAGAAGAAGCTGACGCCTTTCAGGAAGCCGAGGAACAGTGGCGGGTCGCCGAGCGGCGTCAGCGCGCCGCCGACGTTCGACACCAGAAAGATGAAGAAGACGAAGACGTGGATCTTGTGCTTGCGGTCGTCGTTGGCGCGGATGATCGGCCGGATCAGCAGCATCGAGGCGCCGGTCGTGCCCATCCAGCCCGCCAGCACGGTGCCGATCGCCAGAATCGCGGTGTTCATCGAAGGCGAGCCGTGCAGGTTGCCCTTGATGTGGATACCGCCCGTCACCGTGAACAGCGCCAGCAGCAGGATGATGAAGGGGATGTAGTCGGCCAGCGCCAGATGGACGAGCTCATAGCCCGCCGTCGGCACGCCGAAGAGGACGGCCATCGGCACGAGGACCAGCGCGGCCCAGGCCGCCGCCACCTTGCCGAAATGGTGATGCCAGAAGGACGGGACCACCAGCGGCATGATCGCGATCGAGAGCAGGATGCCCGCGAAAGGCAACGCCCAAAGGAGACCGAGCTTGCGGCCATCCAGCGCCGGTGCGTCGGCTGAAGCGGCCAGCGCGAGCGCGGGAAGGGAGAACAGAAGGGCGGCGAGCGCGGCGGCGCGGAGCGGGCGTTTCATCGCGCGAAGCCTAGTGGGATTCCGCCGTCGGGGGAACCGGCGCGACCGCTTGCCTCGCCCCGGCTCCGCGTCTATGCCGCCCGCCATGCCTCTCCTTACCTTGCCTTCTGTCGTTGGCCATCGTGGCGCCGCCAGCTACTCGCCCGAGAATACGCTCGCCTCGCTGACGGAGGCCAAGACACGCGGCGCGACCTGGGTCGAGTTCGACGTCAAGCTGTCGGGCGACGGTGTGCCGGTCCTGATGCACGACGCCTCGCTCAAGCGCACGGCCGGTCTCGACCGGGCGGCGGCCGCGACCTCGTGGGCGGAGATCGCCACGCTCGACGCCGGTGGCTGGTTCGCGCCGCGCTTCGCGGGCGAGCGGGTCCCCTCCTTCGAGCAAACGATCCGCCACCTCGCGGTGCTGGGTCTCGGCGCCAATGTCGAGATCAAGCCCTGCCCGGGGCGTGAGGCCGAGACCGCGATCGCCACCGTGCGCATGCTGCAGCGGCTGTGGCCCGCCGCGCTGCCGACGCCGGTGCTGTCGAGCTTCGCCGATTCCGCCCTCGCCGCCGCCCGCGACACGGCGCCCGAGCTGTCGCGCGCGCTGCTGTTCGGCGCGACCGGCGACGATTGGGCGGCGCGCGCGTCCGCCGTCGGCGCGGTCGGCATCAACGTCGCCGCCCGGCGCCTGACACCGGAACGCGCTGCCGACATCCGCGCCGCCGGCTACTTGCTCTCAGTCTATACCGTGAACGAACCCGAGGCCGCGCGTCGCCTGATGGTCATGGGGGCCCACTCCATCATCTCCGACGCTCCCGACCTCGTGATCGCGGCGCTTGCGCGCTGACCACGCATAGGGGTTGCAATCCGGCCCCGGGATTGGTGGAGTGTCGCGAGACGGAAACAGAAACGTCACACGGCCGTCGTGGCGACCCCCTAATCGGGACCGTCCGCACCAACAGGGAGAGGGACATCATGAAACGCAGGCTTTTGGCATCCGTCGCGACGGTCGCGACGCTCGTCGGCATGGGCAGCGCCCAGGCGCAGGTCGAGCTCCAGTTCTGGCACGCCATGGGTGGCAACCTGGGCGAGGCCGTGAACGCCCAGGTCGAGGGCTTCAACAAGGCCCAGTCGGCCTACAAGGTCGTGCCGGTCTACAAAGGCTCCTACACCGAGACCCTGACGGCCGCGATCGCGGCCTTCCGCGCCCGCCAGGCGCCGCACATGGTGCAGGTCTTCGAGGTCGGCACCGCCAACATGATGGCGGCCAAGGGCGCGGTGTATCCGGTGCATCAGCTGATGGCCGACGCCAAAGAGCCGTTCGATCCGAATGCCTTCGTGTCGCCGGTCACCGGCTACTATTCGACAGCCGACGGCAAGCTTCTGTCGATGCCGTTCAACTCCTCCACGCCGGTGCTCTACTGGAACAAGGAGCTGCTGCAGAAGGCCGGACTCGATCCGGCGAAGGGTCCGACCACCTGGCCGGAGCTGGGCGAGATGGCCAAGAAGGCCGTGGCCGCCGGCGCCAAGTGCGGGTTCACGCCGCAGTGGCAGACCTGGACGATGATCGAGAATTTCGGCGCCTACCACAATCTGCCCTTCGCCACGAAGTCGAACGGCTTCGGCGGCACCGACATCGAGCTGCGCTTCAACGACGCCGCACGCGTCAAGCACATCGCGACGCTCGCCGAATGGAGCAAGGATCGCACCTTCGTCTACAACGGCCGCGAGGGCCGCTCGACGGCGCAGTTCAACGCCGGCGATTGCGCGTTCCACATCGCTTCTTCGGCCTCGGCCTCGGCGATTGAGCGGGCACTGACCAAGGAAAAGGTCGGGATGGGCATGATGCCGTTCTGGCCTGATGTCATCGCCAAGCCGCAGAACTCGATCATCGGCGGCGCAACGGTGTGGGTGCTGCAGGGCCGTCCGCAAGCCGAGTATGTCGGTGTGGCGAAGTTCCTGAGCCACATCTCGAGCGGCCCCATCCAGGCCAAGTGGCACCAGGAGACGGGCTACGTGCCGGTCTCCAAGGCCGCCGCCGAGATCACCGAGAAGTCGGGCTTCTACAAGGACAATCCCGGTCGCGATCTGGCGGTGAAGCAGCTGCTGCTCAACCCGCCGACCGAAAACTCGCGCGGCCTGCGCATCGGCAACTTCGTGCAGATCCGCGACGTGGTCGACAGCGAGCTGGAAGCCGTGTGGTCGGGCAAGAAGGACGCCAAGACCGCGCTCGACGACGCCGTGAAGGCGGGCAACGAGCTACTGCGCCGGTTCGAAGCCGCGAACCGATAGACCACGGTCCCGATACCGCGATCCGCCTCCTCCCCTTCCTTGGGGAGGAGGCCGGACACCGCGATTGACCCATGGAAAAGCGCGTCGCCTTCAACGAACGTTGGCTGCCCTATCTGCTGGTGTCCCCGCAGATCCTGATCACGCTCGTGTTCTTCTTCTGGCCGTCGGGCCAGGCGATCTGGCAGTCGGTGCTGCTGGAGGATGCGTTCGGCGGCAACTCGCGCTTCGTCTTCCTCGACAACTTCACCCATCTTCTGTCCGACAAGGACTACTACGCCTCCGCCCGCCTCACGCTGGTGTTCAGCGCGCTGGTGGCGAGCGTCGGACTTGGCGTGTCGCTCCTGCTCGCGGTCATGGCCGACCGCATCATCCGGGGCGCCACCGCCTACAAGGCGTTCCTGGTGTGGCCCTATGCCGTGGCCCCGGCGGTCGCGGGCGTTCTCTGGGGCTTCCTGTTCAACCCCTCCGTCGGCATCGTCGCCTGGTCGCTCGCCGCGATCGGCATCGAGTTCAACTACGTCATCAACGGCAACCAGGCGCTGGCGCTGGTGGTGATCGCCGCCGTCTGGAACCAGGTCAGCTACAATTTCCTGTTCTTTCTCGCGGGCCTCCAGGCCATTCCGAAGTCGCTGATCGAGGCGGCCGCGATCGACGGTGCCGGCCCGGGCCGGCGCTTCTGGGACATCGTCTTCCCGCTGCTCTCCCCCACCGGCTTCTTCCTACTGGTGGTTAACATCATCTACGCCTTCTTCGGCACGTTCGGCGTCGTGGACTCGCTCACCAAGGGCGGCCCCGCCAAGGCGACCGAAATCCTGGTGTTCAAGGTCTACAATGACGGCTTCCGCGGGCAGGATCTCGGCGGGTCGGCGGCGCAATCGGTGATCCTGATGATCGTCGTGATCGCGCTCACCGTCGTGCAGTTCCGCTTCATCGAGCGTCGGGTGCATTACTGATGGTCGAGAACCGCCCCTGGCTCACCGTGCTCAGTCACGCCGTGGTGCTGATCGGCCTGGTGATCATCGCCTTTCCGGTGTGGATGACGTTCGTCGCCTCGACCCACGACCAGCAGACCATGCTGCGCTCGCCGATCCCGCTCTTGCCGGGGCCGCACATGGTCGACAACTACGTGCAGATCCTGACCGAAGGATATGGCGGTCGCTTCGGCAGCTCCAAGCACACGCTCGAGCTGGGCTGGGGCCCCGCCAAGATCTCGATCACGATGAGCACGATCGCCATGACCATGATCAACAGTATGATCATGGCGCTCGGGATCACCATCGGAAAGATCGCGATCTCGATCATCGCGGCCTTTGCCATCGTCTACTTCCGGTTCCCGTTCCGGATGTGGTTCTTCTGGGCGATCTTCATCACGCTGATGCTGCCGGTCGAGGTGCGGATCGTGCCGACCTACGGGGTCGTCGCCAGTCTGGGGATGCTCGATTCCTACAGCGGCCTGATCATCCCGCTGATCGCATCCGCGACCGCGACCTTCCTGTTCCGGCAGTTCTTCATGAGCGTGCCCGACGAACTCACCGAGGCCGCACGCGTGGATGGCGCGGGCCCGATGCGGTTCTTCTGGGACATCCTCTTGCCGATGAGCCGCACCACCATCGCGGCGCTGTTCGTGATCCAGTTCATCTACGGCTGGAACCAGTATCTCTGGCCGCTGCTGATCACCACCAAGGAGAGCTTCTACACGGTGGTGATGGCGGTCTCGCGCCAGGCGAACGTGGTGGATTCGGTGCCAAGCTGGAACCTGCTGATGACCATGGCGATGCTCGCCATGCTGCCGCCGGTGCTGGTCGTGGTCTTCATGCAGCGCCAGTTCGTGCGCGGCCTGGTCGAAACGGAGAAGTGATCCATGGCCGGCGTCTCCTTCAAGGACGTGCGCAAGACCTACGACAACAAGATCGAGGTCATCCACGGTGTCGACATGACGATCGCCGATGGCGAGTTCATCGTCATCGTCGGTCCCTCGGGCTGCGGCAAGTCCACGCTCTTGCGCATGGTGGCGGGGCTCGAACGCATCACCGGCGGTGAAATCTCGATCGGCGAGCGGGTGGTGAACGAGCTGGAACCGAAGGATCGCGACATCGCGATGGTTTTCCAGAACTACGCGCTCTATCCACACATGACGGTCTACGAGAACATGGCCTACGGGCTCAAGATCGCCAAGGTGCCCAAGGCCGAGATCGACCAGCGGGTGCGCGACGCGGCCAAGACCTTGGAGCTCGGCCAGCTGCTCGAACGCCGGCCGCGACAGCTGTCGGGCGGCCAGCGCCAGCGCGTCGCGATGGGCCGTGCCATCGTGCGCAAACCGGCGGTGTTCCTGTTCGACGAGCCGCTCAGCAACCTCGACGCCAAGCTGCGTGTCCAGATGCGGCTGGAGATCAAGCGGCTGCAGCGCGAGCTCGGTGTCACCTCGATCTACGTCACCCACGACCAGGTCGAGGCGATGACGCTCGCCGACCGGCTGATCGTGATGAACGCCGGCATCGCCGACCAGATCGGCACGCCCATGGACGTCTACGACCGGCCCGCCTCGGTCTTCGTCGCGGGCTTCATCGGATCGCCGGCGATGAATTTCCTCGCCGGCCGGGTCGCCGAGGGTGGCCGCGCGATCGAGCTGGCGGGCCAGGGCGGCGCGCGCGCCACGCTGGCGCTCGCCCGCGCGACGACGGCCGCCGCCGGCGCGGCGGTCGCGGTCGGACTGCGGCCCGAACATCTGGCGCCGGCCGATGGCGGACCGCTGGAACTCACCGTGGAGCTGGCTGAGCCGCTGGGCGCGGACTCCCTCCTGCACGGCCGGTTCGGCGAGTCGCGTGAGACGGTGACGGTGCGCCTGCCCGGGCATGTGCGCGCGAACCCCGGCGAGACGCGCCGCTTCACCGTCGATCCGGGGCACGTTCATCTGTTCGACAGCCAGACCGGCAAGCGACTCGCCGACGCCTGACATGATCCTCGCCACCTACAACATCCATTTCGGCCTCGGCGCCGACGGCAAGTACGATGTCGCCCGCATCGCCGACACCGTGGCGCAGGCTGACATCATCTGCGTCCAGGAGGCCGTCGCGGGCTGGAGCCTGAATGGCTACGCCGACCAGACAGCCGAGATCGCGGCGCGCCTGAACCGCTACTGCTGGTATCACGGCGCGATGGAAGCCGACTCAAGCTCGGTCGCCGCCGACGGCCGCATCGACAATCGCCGCCGCAGCTTTGGCAATGCCGTGATCTCGCGTTGGCCCATTCGCTGGGCACGCGGGCACTACCTGCCCAAGAACCGCCTGCTGCAGACCTTCGACTTGCAACGCGGCTTCGTCGAGGCCGGAATCGACACGCCGTCAGGGCCGTTGCGCGTCCACTCAGTGCACCTGAGCCATGTCGGCGCGCAGCAGCGCCTGCCGCAAGTCCGCGCGCTGATGGAGATCGTTCAGGCCGCCCCTCGCACAGGCTCGACCTGGGATGGAACCGCCTCGGAGCGGTTTGTGTTCCAGGAGCCGGCGCCGATCGTGCCCGCCGCCGCCATCGTGGCCGGCGATTTCAATTTCACCGCGGCCGACCCCGAGTATCCCGCGATGTGCGGCGAACCCAGCGCTCACTATGGTCGGCTCGCGACGACGGCGCACCTGCTCGACGCCTGGACCCTCGCCGGCAACGACGAGACAACCGAGAGCTTTCGCGGCGAGGGGCGGATCGACCATGTGATGGTGACGCCAGAGCTCGCCGGACGGGTCAAGCGCGCCTGGATCGACAGCGAGACCGTCACCTCCGACCACCAGCCGATCTTTGTGGAGTTCGCCGGCTGAGGCGCCGTCGACGTTTTCCGATCCGGCTGCACTCATCCGGATCGGAAAGACCCTCAGCCGAAAACGCCCTCAGGCGCCGGGCAGATACTTCAGCGGGCAGCCGTAGGGTCGCGACGTCGCAGGATCGGGAGCGCGCCCCGTCGCCACGGCGTCGATGGCATTGCGCAGGTAGGGCACCGCGATGGCGATGTCCTCGATCCGGGTCGATGCGATGGAGTCAACGCCGCCCTGATAGGCCAGCCGACCCGCGGCATCGATGAGGAACACGTGCGGTGTGGTCAATGCGCCGAACGCGGCGGCGACCCGCGTCGTGGGATCCATCACCAGCGCGGTGGGCGCTGAGCGACGCTTCTCGAACAGGAACTCGGCCTCGACGCCCTCGACATGGCCCATGCTGCCCGCCGGCAGCGAAAACACGGTGAGCCAGGCGCCGCCGCGCGCGATCGCGTGGCGCTGCAGCGCCTGCATGTTGCCCGACTCGTAGTGCTTTCCGGCGAAGGGGCATTCGGGGTTGTGCCACTCAAGCACCAGCGGCTTGCCGCGAAAGCTGTCGGAGCGCAGCGTGCGGCCCGCCGAGTCGACCGCCGTGAAGGCCGGCGCGACCTGACCGATCTCGGGCCGCGAGCGCGCCATCGCTGGAGTCGCCACCGCCAGAGCGGCGGCGCCCAGAAACAAGCGCCTAAGCACGGTCAGGTCGAGGTGCGGCTGTACTTCACCGTGCAGCCATAGGCACGTGTGCTGGGTTCGGGGATCGGCCTGTTGGTCAACAGATGGTCGATCGCCTGTCGCACATACTGGGTCGCCCGCGGGATGTCGGCCGCGTCGGCCGAGCGGAGCGAGTCGATACCGCCCTTGTAGACCAGCGTCCCCCGCGCATCGATCAGGTACATGTGCGGGGTCACGGTGGCGCCATAGGCCCGCCCGATCCGGCCCATCGGATCGAGCAGCACCGCCGACGGATCGGCCTTGCGGCTTGCCGTCAGCTCATTGGCGCGCGCACCCTCGACGTGCCCCTGCTCGCCCGGTGCCGAGGAGACAATGGAGAGCCACACCACGCCCTTGGCCCGCGCCTCGCGCTGCTGTGCCTGCATGTTCCCGCTGGAATAGTGCTTCATCACATAGGGGCACTGGTGGTTCGTCCATTCCAGGACCACCGGCCGTCCGCGATAGCCATCCAGCGTATGCGTCGTGCCGTTGGAATCGACGCCGGAAAAGTCCGGGGCCGGTCGGCCGACATCGGCGGCGGCGCGCGCCACACCCGGGAGCAGGACCGCGGCACCGGCCGCGACGAAGAGCCCGCGACGGGCAAAGAGTGACCCGGACATCGACACCTCCTTGGAACTCAGGGCGGGACTTGCGACAACTCCGATAGCACCAGCGCCTCGGTCAGCACCTGCGGCAGGACCCGGGGTTCGTGCGCGCCCGGCGGCCAATAGAGATAGAGTGGCACGCCAGCGCGGCCGTACTCTTTCAGGACCGAGGAGATCTCGGCGTCGCGCTTGGTCCAGTCGCCCTTGAGCTTGACCACGCCCGCCTGCTCGAAGGCGCGTCGCGTGGCGGTCGTCTCCAGGGCGGCGCGCTCGTTGGCGAGGCAGGTGATGCACCAGGCAGCGGTGAAATCGACGAACACCGGCTTGCCCTTGGCCACCGCGTCATTCATGCGGATGCGACTGAACTTCTCCCAGCCTTCCATCACGACGCCGGAGCCGGTCGCTTCGGTCGAGGCGGCCTCGCCCGGCTGCAGCTTCACGGTCGCGGCGAGCGCCGTCCCCAGCGCCAGAAGCACAGCGGCACGGCCAAACAGTGCCATTCTTCCGGCCGCCATACCGCTGATCCAGATCCAGATCGCGAAGCCGATCAGGACCATGCCGCCCAACGCATAGAGCACACTGTCAGCGCCGCTTTGCTGGACCAGCACCCAGATCATCCAGACCGCGGAGGCATACATCGGGAAGGCGAGGAATTGCTTGAAGCGGATCATCCAGGTGCCCGGCCGCGGCAGCACCTTCTGGAGTGCGGGCGTCAGCGTCAGGGCCACATAGGGCAGCGCGAACCCGACACCCATCGCCAGCAGCACGGCGACCAGCACCGGCACCGGTTGGGTCAGGGCGAAGCCCAGCGCCGCCGCCATGAACGGCGCGGTGCAGGGCGTGGCAACCACCACCGCAAGCACGCCGGTCGCGAAGGACCCCGACGACCCCTCACGCGCGGCAAAGCCCTGGCCGACGCCCACAAAACTTCCGCCGATCTCGAAGACGCCCGAGAGATTGAGCCCAATGACGAAGAAGAGGTAAGCCATCAGAAGCGTGAAGACCGGGTTCTGGAACTGGAACCCCCAATCCACGCCGCCGAACACGTGGCGGATGATCGCGAGAATGGCCGCCATCACGGCGAACGACAGCAGCACGCCCCCGCCATAGGCGAAGCCATCCATGCGAACGCGGCGACGCGACGCCCCGGCGAACTGCGCGAACGACGCCGCCTTCATCGCGAGAACCGGAAAAACGCAAGGCATCAGGTTCAGGATCATGCCGCCCAGCAACGCGAACAGCAGGGCCTCCCAGAGATCGAGCTCGCTCTGGGCAGCGCTGGTCGAGAGAGGTGGCGGTTGGAACGAGGCGTCAAACTTCGCTGTGACGTCGAAAGCCTGGACCGTCTTGGCGTCACCGGTCTGTTCGGTCATCACCAGCGTGCCCGCGAACGTCTCGGGCGGCTTGCCCTTGCCGTCGCCCTTTCGCATAGGGATGCGGATGCTGTCGGGCCCGATGACGATGTTCTGGCGCGGCATGTGGGCGGCCACACCCCAGTCCGCCGGAAAGAAGTACAGCTCGCTCAACCGATCCGCCTGAAGCCCCTTGGCGTCGATCACCACGGTCGGATCGCCGTTGCGCGCGACGCCGTAGCGGGCCGACCAAGGGCTCGCCAGGGGCACCGCCCGGCGCGCCGCGTCGAACAGCCGCTGCACCTCGGCCGGTGCCGCGCGACCCTCAGGCGAGACCGCGAGCTCGATCGCGAACTTCGCCTCCTCCGGAATGCAGACGTCCTCACAGACCAACCACGTCGCCTCGGCGGTGATCCGGATTGTGTCGGGCGGCGACGTCGCGGGCGGCGTCACCTCCAGCATCAGCAGGACTTCGTTCTCGTAGCCGTAACTCACGACGCCAGAGAGGTCGTACACTTTGGGGCGCGGCCAGATCAGCGGACCCGCGGTGAAGCCGGGCGGCAGCGTCAACTTGAGTTCGATCGGCAGGCCGGCGTCTCCCGCGTTCCGCCAATAGGTGTGCCAGCCCTCGCGCAGCTTCTGGTGTAGGCCCATCCGGAAGACTTGGCCCGGCTTGATGGCGCCAACCTCGGCCAGGAGCTCGGCACGCACATTCTCGGTCTCGGCGACCGCCGATACCGGCGCCTGGGCGCGCGCCGGCAGCGCTGCCAGGAGCGCGAAAACGAGGGCTGCGAGAAACCGCATGACAGCAAACTAAAAGCCCTTTCCGGGCCCCCGCGCAAGTGCCGGCGGATCACCTCTGCGCGATGTTTTGCCGGCTGGGACGGAGCGGACTAAGCTCTTGGCGGCATTGAGGAGAATTGCTCAGCTGAGGAGTTAAGCCATGAAGCCCGGCCACTATCAGTTCCTGGCTCAGGATCGCGTGATCTGGGGCAAGCCCGCGGCGCAGGCCGTGGTTGAAGAAGCCGACCGGCTGGGCGCCCGGCGCGTCTTCGTGGTGACGGGCAAGACGCTCGCGCGCAAGACCGACGTGATCGAGCGCATCCGAATCGCGCTGGGCGACCGTTTCGTGGGCATGTTTGACGAGACCCGGGCCCACACGCCGCGACCCTCGGTGATCGAAGGCGCCCGTGCCGCCCGTGCGGCGCGGCCCGATCTGATCGTGACGGTGGGCGGAGGCACACCGGTCGACACGGTCAAGGTGATGCTGATCTGCCTCGCCCACGACGTCACGACGGTGGACCAGCTCGACAACTGGCACGTCAAGGTGAACCCGGACGGGACACGGCGCATTCCCGACGTGAAGTCGCCGCCCTGCCGGCAAATTGTGGTTGGCACGACGCTGTCGGGCGCCGAGTACAGCAATCTGGGCGGCTGCACGGATCCCAAGCGGCGCATCAAGGACGCCTTCACCGGTCGCGAGATCGGCGCGCTCTCGGTGATCCTGGACCCGGCCGTGAGTGTCCATACGCCGGACTGGCTGTGGCTCAGCACCGGCGTCCGCGCGGTCGATCACGCGGTCGAGGGTCTCCTTTCACCCGACGCGCATCCGTTTCTCGACGGGCTGCACCTGCACGCGCTGCGTCTGCTCGGCCGCTCGCTCCGTCGCAACAAGGAGACGCCTGGCGATCTCGACGCGCGTTTGCAGTCCATGATCGCGGTCTGGCTCGCATCCTCCGGGATCAACCGGGTGAACTACGGCGCGAGCCACGGCATCGGCCACGCGCTGGGCGGCGCCGCCGATGTTCCGCACGGCTACACCTCCTGCGTCATGCTGCCGGCGGTGTTGCGCTACAACCTTCCGGCTACGGCGGACCGCCAGCGTCTGGTGAGCGATGCGCTCGGCGCCCCCGATCGGCCGGCGGCGGACTGCGTGCAGGCGCTGGTACGCGACCTCGGCCTGCCCGGCACGCTGCGCGATGTTGGCTTGAAGCGCGAGCAGTTCGACGCGGTCGCGAACGCTGCCATGCACAACATCTGGGTCCGCACCAACCCGCAGCCGATCGCCGGCCCCGACGACGTGAAACGCATCCTGGAGACGGTTTGGTGACGCCAGCCCTGGACGGCGCGCATCTGCTGGCGCGGCTCGATGCCCTGGCCGAGATTGGGGCGATCGAGGGTGGCGGCTGCGCGCGACTCGCGCTCAGCGACGCCGATCGCGCCGGCCGCGACCTGGTGGTCGGTTGGATGCGCGAGGCGGGTTTGGCCATCGAGATCGACGCCATCGGCAATGTGGTTGGCACCCGCGCGGGTCGCGAGGATCTCCCGGCCGCGATGACCGGCAGCCACATCGACACCGTGCGGACCGGCGGGCGCTATGACGGCAACTACGGTGTTCTCGCCGGCCTCGAAGTGGTGCGCGCCTTGGACCGTGCGGGCATTCGCACACGCCGGCCGGTCGCGGTCGCCTTCTTCACCAACGAGGAGGGCGCGCGCTTCCAGCCGGATATGATGGGAAGCCTCGTCTTCGCCGGCGGTCTGTCGCTCGATGACGCCTTTGCTGCAACCGACCGCGACGGACTGAGCGTGGGCGCGGAACTCGCCCGCATCGGCTATCGCGGCCGCGCGGCACCGGGCGCGCGCAAGCCGCACGCCTTCATCGAGCTGCATATCGAACAGGGTCCGATCCTTGACGAGGAGAGGTTGCGCATCGGCGCGGTCGAAAGCGTGCAGGGCATCTCGTGGACCGAGTACACGGTTCTGGGTACCAGCAATCACGCCGGCACGACACCGCTGCGACTGCGTCGCGACGCCGGTCTCGTCGCGGCCGAGGCAGCGGCGTTCGTCCGTCGACTGGCGCGCGAGATGGGAGGCGACCAGGTGGGCACGGTGGGGCGGCTGGAATTGCACCCCAACCTGATCAACGTGGTGGCGAACCGCGCCGTGTTCTGCGTCGATCTGCGCAACACCGACGAGGCGAAGCTCCGCCACGCCGAGGCCGAGGTCTCCGCCTTCATCGCCCGCACCGCTGCCGCCGAACGCTGCGACGTGACGGCCCGAACGCTCGCGCGTTTCGAGCCGGTAATCTTCGATCCAGCTCTGGTGGCGCGGGTCGAGGCGACCGCCCTGGCCCGCGGACATAGGCCGCGCCGCATGCCGTCGGGCGCCGGCCACGACGCGCAGATGATGCAGCGCGTCTGCCCTTCGGCGATGATCTTCGTGCCCTCGGTCGCGGGGCTCAGCCACAACGTCAAGGAACACACCGAAGCCGCCGATCTGGTAGCGGGCGCGGAGATCCTGCTCGACCTGATGCTCGAGCTGGCGGAAATCTGAGCGCGTCGCCGCTCAGCGCTTGCCCTCGATCTCGACCTCAATGAGATGCGGCTTGCCGCTGGCGAAGGCAGCGGCGAGTGCCGGTGCCAGTTTGTCGGGATCACTGACCCGCGTCCCCGCGACTCCCATTCCGGCCGCCAATTCGACGAAACCCAGCGCCGGACCCGCAAGATCCATATGGGCGTAGGGCTGGTTGGACTTGATCTCGAAACGCTGGCGATAAGCGTCGATATTGTGCTTCAGCACGCGGTACTCGCGATTGGCGAGAATCACGAACACGATCGCGAGACCATGGTGCGCCGCGGTCCACAGCGCCTGGATCGAATACATCGCCGAGCCGTCACCCGACACGCAGAGTACTGGTCGATCGGGTCGCGCCACCGCGACGCCCAGCGCCCCGGCAAGACCCTGGCCGATGCCGCCGCCGCGCCCGCTGAAGTAGTCGCCTCCATCGGCGAAGTCGAAGCTGCGGAAGAGATCCAGATTGGCGGTGATGGTCTCGTCGACGACGATAGCGTTGGAAGGCGTGCCACGCCGGACCTCGGCCAGTGCACGCGCCATCGAAGTCGGCGAACGCGTCCAGGCCTTCTTCACCCGTTCGCGCTGGGTCTCAGCGTCAGCCGCGCGGCGCGCGGCGAGCGACGCCATCCGGTCGGCCGCAGCCGCCCGTGCGGTGCCACTCTGGCCGGCCGCCACGGCGGCATCGAGCGCCGCGAGGCTCGCCGCCAGCCCACCGCGCACGCCGGCATCGAGGGCGAAATTGTAGGCAAGCCGGGGTGCACCCTCCTCGATCTGCGCGACCTTCGCACCGGGCGGGAGCGGCGACCCGGCGGCGTACCAGACCTCCTCGAAGAACGGGCCGCCCAGCAACAGCACGAAATCGGCACCGGCGAGATTGCGCGCCACACCGGGCGCATCGAAGCCAAGCGTGCCGCGCCACGCGGCATGGGCCGTCGGGAACGCGTTGCGACCGCGTAGACCTTCGAACCAAACCTCCGCACCCAACCGTTCGACGAGGCTCACCAGCGCGGCCTGAGCAGCGGGACCGGCTCGCGCGATGTCGTCGCCGGCGACCAGCACGGGCTTGCTCGCGCCCAGCGCCAATTGAGCGATGGCAGCGAGACCAGCGGGATCAGGCGGACCCGCACGCCACAGCGCTCCCGGACCCTGCGGGCCGATCGCGGTCTCCTGTTCCATGACATCGATCGGCAGGCCCACGAACACCGGGCCGGGCGGACCGTCGTTGGCGATCTTGAAGGCGCGGCGCAGGATTGGCGCCAGCTCGTCGGCGCGTTCGGCCTGCACCGACCATTTGGTGACGGGCGCCGCCATGGCAACGAGATCGTGGCCGAGCACCGGGTCGCGCAGACGGGCGCGCGTGTCTTGCTGGCCGGCAGTCACGACCATCGGCGAGCCGTTCTTCAGCGCGCCATAGATCATGCCGAGAGCGTTGCCGAGACCAGGCGCCACATGAAGGTTCACGAAGGCGGTTCGCCCGCTGGCCTGGGCGTAGAAGTTCGCCGCGCCTGCCGCCACGCCCTCGTGCAGATGCACGATGTACTCGATGCCGGGATAGTCGGCGAGCGAGTCGAGCAGCGGGCTTTCGGTCGTGCCGGGATTGCCGAAAATTCGATCCACCCCGTGAGCCCGCAGCGTTTCCATCAGCACCTGGCGACCGCGCATTCTCCGCTCCCCTGCCGCCGGATCCCCTGCTAATCAGGCCAGCGTAGCAACGTCGGTAGCCTCGCATGCAGGGACTTGTCGAGCGGCAATCGCCCTACGACCGGGAAGCGGAACGGATCGAGCCGGGTCTCGCGGCATTGCAGGCGCGCGTCGCCCACGATCTCGCCTGCCTCAACTATCCGCCCGCCAACTGGGTGCCCGAGACCCGCGCGCCCGATGGAACGCGCGCGCTCGACGTACTGATCGTCGGCGCGGGCATGTGCGGCATCACGGCGTCGTTCGCACTGCTGCGCGAGGGTGTGCGGCACCTGCGCTGCATCGACCGGGCGGCCGAGGGCCTCGAAGGGCCCTGGACCACGACGGCGCGCATGCCGACGCTGCGCTCGCCCAAGCACCTGACGGGCCCCGACCTCGGCGTGCCCACCCTCACCTACCGGGCCTGGCACGAGGCTCGATTCGGCGCCGGAGGCTGGGACCAGCTCTACAAGATTGATCGCGTGGAGTGGGCAGCCTATCTGCGCTGGGTCCGCCGCCAGGTGGGCGTACCGGTCGAGAATGGAGTCGAGCTCCTGGAACTCGACGCCTCGGCGCCGCTCCTGCGCGTGGTGCTGGGCTCGGCGCGCGGTCGCGAGGCCATCCATGTGCGCAAGCTGGTGCTCGCCACGGGCCGCGACGGCGCGGGCGGCTTCCGCTGGCCTGCCTTCCCCTCCTTCGATCGCGCAGATTCGCGCCGCGCCGGTCGGGTGATGCACACGCTGGAGGAGATCGATTTCGCGGCGCTGCGCGGCAAGCGCATCGCTATGCTGGGTGTGCTCGCGACCGCGGTCGACAATGCCGCGACCGCGCTGGAGGCCGGAGCGCGCGAGGTCGTGTGCTTCGCCCGCCGGCCGCATCTGCCGCAGGTCAACAAGTCCAAGGGTGCGTCGTTTCCCGGTTTTCAGCGCGGCATCGGCGCGCTCGATCCCGCGACGCGCTGGCGCTTGCAGACTTACATGCTCACGATCAACGCGCCGCCGCCGCATGAGTCCGTGTTGCGCTGCCAGAAGCTCAAGGGCTTCTCGTTCCGCTTCGATGAACCGTGGCTCGATCTCGCGCTGGACGGCGAGGGCGTGCTGGTCACCACGCCGCGCGGGCCGCAGCGCTTCGACGCCGCCCTGCTCGGCACCGGCTTCGAGATCGATATCGCCGAACGGCCCGAACTCGCGCCCGTCGCTGGCCAAGTCCGTCGCTGGCGCGATCTGGTCCCCGCCAGCGAGGCGGCGCGGCACCCCGACCTGGCAAGCCAGCCAGCGCTGGGGCCGGGCTTCGAACTGGTGGGCGCGAGCGCCAGCGCACCGCAGGGGCTGGGCGGGGTTCACCTGTTCAATTGGGGCAGTGCGATGAGCCACGGACCGCTGGCGGGCGACATCCCGGGGCTGCTCGTCGGCGCTACGCGGCTTTCCAATGCGATCGTGCAGGACCTCTTCACGACCGACTTCGCCCGCCACGAGGCGGCGGTCCATGCCCACGAGGATCCCGAACTCGCCCCCACCGACTATTTCGTACCGCGCGACAAGCGGTCCGGACCGCTGTAGAAGACGCCCTCAATGGATGCCGACTACATCGTCGTGGGCGCAGGATCGGCCGGATGCACGATCGCCGCGCGCCTCGTCGAGGCTGGCTCGTCGGTGCTGCTGCTCGAGGCCGGCCCGCCCGATCGCCACCCGATGATTCATGTTCCGGCCGGCATTCGCTCGCTGCTGCGCCATCCGCGCCTCAACTGGAACTACACGACCGAGCCCGAGGACGGTACCGGCCGGCGCCGCATCGAATGGCCCCGCGGCAAGACGCTGGGCGGCTCCTCCTCGATCAACGGCATGCTCTATGTGCGCGGCGCGCCGGCCGACTTCGACGGTTGGGCACAGATGGGCTGTCGCGGCTGGAGCTGGGAGGACGTGAAGCCGCTCTTCATCGCGTCGGAGACCTACGTGAACGGTGGCGATCCCGCCGAGCGCGGCCGGTCCGGACCGCTGCAGGTCGAGGATTATCGCACCGTCCTGCCGCTCACCCACCGTTTCGTCGAGGCCGCTCAGCAGGCCGGCTTCCCGTTCAATCCCGACCTCAATGGCCGCGACCGCTACGGTGTCGGCTATTCCCAGATGACCCGCGCGGGCCGCTGGCGCGGCTCGACGGCGCAGACCTACCTGAAAGCCGTCCGTGGCAACCCCAAGCTGACCATCGTCACCGAGGCGGAGACGGCAAAGCTTCATTTCGACGGCACGCGCTGCTACGGCGTGAGCCACCGCCGGAAGGGCCGCATGACCCTCGCTCGCGCCGGACGCGAGGTCGTGGTGAGCGGCGGCGCCATCAACTCGCCCCATCTCCTGCAGAGCTCGGGCCTCGGACCCGCCGCGCACCTCAAGAGCATCGGCATCGAGCCGCTGATCGACCTGCCGGGCGTCGGCGCCAACTTGATCGACCACTACGTCGTGCGCGTGGCGGCGCGGGTGAAGGGCACGCTCACGGTCAACCAGGTGGCGCGCTTCCCGCGCGTGCTGCCGGAGATCGCGCGGTTCGCCTTCAGCGGGCGCGGCGCACTCACCTTCGGGGTCACCACCGCCCAGGTTTTCTGCGACAGCCGCGAGGGTCTCGCCTCGCCCGACCTGCAGCTTCTCTTTACGCCGGGCAGCACCGATCCGCTGCGCTTCGGCGAGCTGGAGCGTGAGCCCGGCATGGCCTGCGTTGCCTGCGTGGTGCGTCCCGACAGCCGGGGCACCATCATGACGCGGTCACCCGATCCTTTCGCGCGGCCCGCGATCCGGCCGAACTATCTCTCCACCTCAAGCGACGAACAGGCGTTGCTGTCGGGCATCCGCCAGATCCGGCGCATCTTCGATCAACCGGCGCTCGCCGCCCATCGCGTGGCCGAGACACAGCCCGGCCCCGATCTGCGCGACGACAGTGCGCTGCTCGAGTACGCCCGCGCCAAGGGCAACACGCTCTACCACCCCGTCGGCACCTGCCGCATGGGTGAGGACCTCGGCGCGGTGGTCGATTCGCGCCTGCGCGTGCGCGGCATCTCGGGCCTGCGTGTCGCCGATGCCTCGATCATGCCGACGCTGACCACCGGCAACACCAACGCGCCCACGATCATGATCGGCGAAAAGGCCGCCCGCATGATCCTCGAGGATGCGAAGGGCTGAGGGCTACTCGATCTTGGCGCCGACGCGCTTCACGACCTCGGCCCACTTGGCGCGGTCGGCCTTCACGGTCGCGCGGAACTGTTCCAGCGTCTCGTGGCGCGGCGTGTTGCCAAGCGCGATCAGCCGAGCGCGGATCTCGGGTTGTTCGATCGCCGTGCGAATCGCGGCATTCATGCGTTGGGCGATCGCCGCATCGAGACCTTTCGGCCCGAAGACGCCGAACCAGATAAAGCTCTCGTAGCCGGGCAGCCCCTGCTCGGCGATGGTCGGCACGTCCTTCACGGCATCGACGCGCTTGGCCGTGGTGACGCCCAGGAGCCGCATCTTGCCCGACACGCCGTGCGGCGACATCGCCTGAACGAGACCGAAAACGCAGCAGGTCTCGCCCTTCAGCACCGAGTTGGTGGCATCGGGACCACCGCGGTAGGGAACATGGACCATCTCCAGACCAGCCTGCGCCACGAAGGCCGCGAAGGCGAGGTGAGTGCCGGTGCCGTTGCCGGTCGAGGCGTAGCTGTACTTGCCGGGCGCCGCCTTCACCTTGGCGATGAACTCGGCGACCGACTTCGCATCGATCACCTCGGGATTGATGGCGAGCACGTTCGGCACATCGACGATGGTGCTGATCGGCGTGAAGTCGGTTTCGGGATCGAACGGCAGCCGGGGATAGAGCGCGGGATTGACGCCGTGGGTGGCGGCCGTGCCCAGCAGGAAGGTGTAGCCATCGGCCCGCGCATTGGCGACCGCTTCGGACGCGATGTTGCCACCGGCGCCGGTCTTGTAGTCGATCACCAGGCGCTGGCCGAGCGACTTTTCGAGCGACGGTTGGAGGAGGCGCGCCACGACGTCGACGCCCGAGCCCGCAGGGAACCCCATCAGCAACGTGATCGGCTTGTTGGGCCAGTCGGTCTGTGCGGCAGCCGGCAACGCGAGGCCAAAGGCGAGCGCCGCGGTGGCAGTGAGAACGGAACGGCGTGGCGAAACACGCATGCGAATTCTCCTGATGTCGATCCGGTGTTGCTTCTAGAGTGGGGCAAACGCGGGGGGATTTCCATGGGCCACATGACCGACGAGCGGCGCCTGATCCAGGAAACCGCGCGCGCCTTCGCGATGAACGAGGTTCTGCCGATCGCCAATCGCCTCGATCCGGAGAAGGGCGACATCCCGCCCGCGCTGATCGCGAAGCTGGCCGACATGGGCTACTTCGGTATCGTCATTCCCGAGCAGTATGGCGGGCTGGGACTCGGCGTCTTCGAGTATTGCCTGATCACCGAGGAGCTGGCGCGCGCCTGGATGAGCGTCGCCTCGCTGATCGCGCGCGGCAACGGCCTCAGCGCCGGCCGCGGCATGACCGATGCGCAGCGCGCGGTGTTCCTGCCGCGTGCGGCGCGCGGCGAGTTTCTCGGCGCCGCCGCCATGTCCGAACCCAACGCCGGCTCCGACCTCGGCAACATATCCTGTCGCGCCCGCCGCGACGGCGAGGATTGGGTGATCAACGGCAACAAATACTGGTGCACCTTCGCCGATGGTGCCGACTACATCATGCTGGTCGCCCGCACCTCCGACCCGCCGGATCCCCGGCGAAAGCATGTTGGCCTCTCCTCCTTCCTGATCGAGAAGCCGCGCGGCCAGTTGCCCCGAGGCGTGCGCGGCGCGCCGATTCCCAAGATCGGCTATTTCGGCTGGAAGACCTGGGAACTCGCCTTCGACGATTGCCGCTTGCCCGCCAACGCGCTGATCGGCGAGGAAGGCCGCGCCTTCTACTACATCAGCGCCGGCCTCGAACGCGCCCGCGCCCACACCGCCGCCCGTGCGATCGGACTGGCACGCGGCGCGCTGGAGGATGCGACCGCCTACGCCAAGGAGCGGCGCCAGTTCGGCCGCCCGATCGGCGACTTCCAGGAGACCCGCTTCAAGCTCGCCCGCATGGCGACCGAGATCGAGGCCGCGCGACAGCTGCTGCATTTCGTCTGCGACGAGATCGATGGCAAGCGGCGCTGCGACAAGGAGGCGGCGATGGTGAAGCTGTTCGCCTCCGAGATGGCCGAGCGCGTGACCTCGGATGCGCTGCAGATCCTGGGCGGAGCGGGCTACACGACGCTGCATGCCGTGGAGCGCCACTGGCGCGACGCGCGGCTCACCAAGATTTTCGAAGGCACCTCGGAAATCCAGCAGCGCATCATCTCCGACCATCTTCTGGGCAAGCCCGAGACCGCCTGAAGCGCGACCCTGCGGCGCGCGGGGACCGATCCCGCCCGCTCTCCGGCCGTCATCCGCCTGCCACCCCCTGCGTGTTGACATAGAGCGCGTAGAGGCTGTGGCTCGCCGCCATGAAGAGGCGGTTGCGGTGGCGGCCCCCGAAACACACGTTGGCGCAGCGTTCAGGCAGATCGATGTGGCCGATCAGCCGGCCCTCGGCGCTGAACACCCGCACGCCGTCGAGCTCGGCGGTGCCCATGCCCCAGCCGCACCAGAGATTGCCGTCGATATCGACGCGAAACCCGTCGGGCGTGCCGCCGGGCCCGGCATCGATATGGACGCGCCCGCCCGCCAGCCGCTTGCCGCCGTCCACCACATCGTAACGCCGGATCGTGCGATGCGGCGCGTCGCGCGAGGCCACGACATAGAGCGCGCTTTCGTCCGGCGAGAAGGCGAGTCCATTGGGGCCGGGAATGTCGTCGGCCACGACGTCGAGCGCGCCGCTGGCCGGATCGAGGCGCCAGACCGCGGGCGCGATCTCGGACTCCGCCTTGTGTCCCTCGTAGTAGCCCAGAATGCCGAAGGTGGGATCGGTGAACCAGATCGTGCCGTCGGACTTCACGACCACATCGTTGGGCGAATTGAGCTTCTTGCCCCGGACGGACTCGGCCAGCACGGTGATCGCCCCGTCATACTCGAAGCGAACGACTCTCCGCGCGTCGTGCTCGCAGGCGATCAGCCGGCCCTGGCGATCACGGGTATGGCCATTGGCGTTGTTCGACGGCTTGCGGAAGATCGAAACCGCGCCGGTTTCCTCGTCCCAGCGCAGCACGCGATTGTTGGGAATGTCGCTCCACAAGAGATAGCGGCCGTCGCCGAACCAGACCGGCCCCTCCGCCCAGCGGCAACCGGTGTAGAGCCGCTCGACCGAGGCGAGCGCCAGCCGGTAGCGATCGAACGCGGGGTCGAGCGAGCGCACGGCGGGGTCGGGATAGCGCGGGTTGGCTTCGTACATGGCGGGCTCCGGAGCGGTCGGGGGCGGGATCATCGCGCCGCCGCGCGTCTGTCGAAAGTGTCGAGTCTGTCGAGGATGTCGAGAGTGTCGAGGACAGCCCAGACCCTTGTATCCGAACGGATTTTTCCGATTCTGTGTCGCCGATTCCGTCGAGAATCCGCGCCTTACTGGAATCAACAGCATGGCCGGTCAATACACGCCCATTGGCACGGTTGGCGTACGTCGGAGTGGGCTCGGTTTGCAGCATGGTTATCATATAGAGTCCTATCATCGTCCGGTCAATCTCCACCCCTGAATGGTCCCTCGCGAAACCCACGCAACCAAATCGCGCTGTCGCGAAATCGTCGTGTTACCGGCGCCCGGCATGATCCTCCCATCGACGGACGGCATCCCGCCGGCCCACCGACCTCAAAGGGAGATCGCCATGTTCAAGACCATCCTCGCCACCGCCGCCCTGATCGCCACCGCCGCCGCCATCGCCGCCCCGGCTCAGGCGGGCAAGTTGCTGAACGGCCTTACCCTCAATGGTATCGAGATGAACGGCAAGAAGACCAACGGCGGCGCCCTCGAGACCGGTGGCTTCGCCATCGACAGCATCGAGCTGCCGGCCGGTCTGCGCTGAGCCGCTCCGCCTCACCCCCCTCCCCCGGCGGGGGAGGGGCGCGCGGATGAGCGGGCGCTCCTACGGCCGAACGCCGGGAGCTTCCAAGGTCATGCCGCGGGCGCGGTGCGTCAGGTGGAGTTCCAGGGCGACCCAATGCGGGTCGTCGGCGGGCCAGGGCTCGGCCCGGATGCCAACGACGCAGTTGCGCAAGCGCCGCTGCAGAGAGCCGAGATCCTGCCATTCCAGGCGATAGAGCGGATAGGCCGTGGGATGCGCCTGCGGGATCGCGGCGCCGGCGAGCCGGCGGCCGTCATTGTCCGAATGGCAGTGCGCGCAGGCGAGGTTGAGCTGACCGAGCCGCCGCTCGAACAACGCCTCGCCCGCCGCGCGCGCGTCGTCGAGGCGCCGATCGGCGGGCGGCGAGATCGGCAGGCCACGCGATTGCAACGCCACATAGGCGAGAAGCGCGAGCCGCGCGCGCGCTTCGCCCGGCGCATCGGCCGGGCGGCCCTGATGCAGTTCGCGGCAGAGACCCACGCGCCGCTCCAGCGTCGCGGGCGCGCCCGCCGCCGGCGCCCAGGCGGGATAGCGCGCCGCCACGCCCGTCATCGAGCGCTCGGCGACGCCGTGGCAGGTGGCGCAGGCGGCGCCGGCCGTGCCCTCCGGCTTCGACCACAGCGCGCGACCCTCGGCGACCCAGAGCATCGCCGGATTGGCCGCGTCGTCATCCTGCATGGCGCGCACCGCGGGTGCCATGTCGGCGTAGCCGGAGCGGCGCGGATCGGCGGGCGGGGTTTGCGCGAGGGCGAGGCTGGCGACGAACACGGCGGCCAGAAGCGCCGCGATCCGCCTCATGCGACCTGCAGCGTCACCGTCTCCTCGACGGAAAAGCCGTTGTCGCCGGTCCAGCGCAGCACGATCGGTCCGGTCTCGCGCGCGCGCAGATGGAACGCGATGTAGGGGTTGGCGGCGATGGCCGGCGAGAGCTCCATGCGGAAAACCGTGACGCCGCCATAGCTGCAGCTGAACTCGCGAACGATGTCGCGCGGGATCAGCGTGCCGTTGGTGCCGGCGCGAAAGCCCGTCTCCATCGGATGCGAGGCGAGCGTGCGGATCTCGACGATCTCGCCCGCACGGGCCTGCTTGGGGGCGCTCACCAGCACATTCGCCATCAGGTGAGCTCCTCGAAGCACGCCGCGAGCGTCACGATCACGTCGGCCTCGGCGATGCGGAACGTGCCGTCGGACATCGCGGCGATGGCGGCGACGCGCTGGGAGTCGCCCAGCTTGATGCGCGTGGCGACGCGGGCGCGGCCGCTCGCGGGACCGAGCCAGGCGTGGAACACCAGCGGCTGCGGATTCTTCTCGTTGAAGACATGGATCGCGCGCACATGGGCGGCGTCGGTCATGGGGCTGTCGACGATCACCTCCAGCGGGACGGCGTTGCCGTTATCCACCAGCGGCGGGACGTCGAGCGCGATACCGCCGGGCCGCGGCGCGGCGGTGCCCAGCACGGCGCGCATCGCCTCGCGCATCGCCTCGGGCGTGGCGCGTGCCGGCGGCGCGAGCAGGAGCGCGAGCGGAGCGGCGAGGATCGCGCGGCGGTAGGACATGGGCGCAGTCTACTCCTTCAGCCCGGCAAGGTAAGCGACCACGTCCTCGATCTGGGCGGCGGTCAGGATCGGTTTGCCCTCGAACCGGCGCGCCACGCGGTCCAGTCCCTCGACGCGGTGGTAGGCCGGCATGATGCTTTGCGGATTGAGCCGGGCCGGATCGACGATGCGCAGGCGCAGCTGGCCTTCGTTCCAGCGCGTCCCGGCGCCGGCGAGATCGGGCGCGAGCGTGCCCTGGAAGCGCTCCTCGGCGATGGGGCCGCTGTGGCAGAGCAGGCAAAGTCCCTGCTGGCGGCTTGCGACGATGGCTCGCCCGCGCGCGGCGTCGCCGGCTTGACCGGTCAGCGAGGCCGGGATGGCGTCGCCGACAATCCGGTATGGCACGGGCTGTTGCGCCATCGCGGCCGGCGCCACCGCCAGCGCGACCGCCAGCGCGAGCCAAGACCATCGTCCGCCGAGGCCGGGCGATGGCACGAGGAACGCCGACTGAGCCCCGCCCGTGATCGTAGGCCCGCCCTCACCCCGCCCCACACCCCTGCGGTGGGAAAGCGGCTTGAGGAGAAGCGACGCGACGCGCGTCCCGGTCGCGCTCACCCGAAGGTCTCGTGGGCGATGGTGCGGAACCAGGCATCGGCGTAGACCGCCTCCTGGGCGCGGAAGGAATCGTCGGCATCGAGCGGGCTCACGCCGCCCGCCCCCGGCACATCCGCGAGCTGGCCACCGAGCGGTCGATAGACGCCGGCGATCGAGATCGCGCGATCCGGCGCGGTCAGGCTGTAGCAGGTGTTGAGCGGTCGCGGCTCGGCAGGCGGGCGCCCGGACAGCAGCGCCACGATGGCGGCCGCGGCGATCTTGGCCTGGGCGTTGGCGGCGAAAGCGGACTTGGGCATCGCGCCCATGATCGCGGCATCGCCCACGACGTGAACGCCCGGCACCCGCCGCGACTCGAACGTCAGGGGATCGACCGGACACCAGAGGCTGCGATCCGCGACGCCGCAGCGCTCGGCCAGCAGGCCGGCACGCTGCGGCGGGATCACGTTCACCACCTGGCCCTGGTGCCGGCCGAACTCGGTGACGAGCGTGCGCGCGCCGGCATCAACCGACGTCACCTTGCCGCCCTTCGACAAACCGACCCACTCGATCAGACCGGGATAGAGCCGCGCCCACTCCTGCTGGAAGAGGCGCTGCTTGGAGAAAATGTCCTTGGCGTCGAGGATCAGGAGCTTGGCGCGGGGTTTACGCAGCTTCAGGAAGTGCGCGATGAGGCTCGCGCGCTCATACGGGCCCGGCGGACAGCGGAAAGGATTGGCCGGCACCGACATCACGACGGTCCCGCCCTCGTCCATCGCCTCAAGCTGCCGACGCAGCAGCAGCGTCTGCGCGCCGGCCCGCCAGGCGTGGGGTAGGATCTCGGCCGCGGCCGGGTCGTAGCCCGGCAACGCGTCGAAGCCGAGATCGATACCGGGCGCCAGCACCAGCCGCTGGAACGAAAGCCGCGTGCCGTCGTCCAGCTCCAGCGCGCGCATTGTCCCGTCGAGCCCGCGCGCGGCGCGATGAACGACCTCGATCCCCTCGCGCCGGAGCGCCGTATAGCCGAACCGTTGCCCCTCCATGTCGCGCAGGCCCGCGATCACAGCGTTGCTGAAGGGGCAGGCCGTGTAGACCGCCTCAGGCTCAACCAGCGTCACCTGCAGCGCAGGCGCGAGCCGCTTCAGGGTGCGCGCCGCCGTGGCACCGGCGAAGCCGCCGCCAGCGACGACCACGCGCGCCTCGGCCGCCGCCGCCCGTCGCACCCAGGGTGCCGCGAGCGCCACCGCGGCGACCCCGAGAACGTGCCGCCGAGCGACGCCCCCGTGTTCTCGGCTCCGATGGAGTCCCTCACGCGGGTCCATCGGAGCGGAGAAAGGCCCGTCGCCGAGCGTCGGTCGTCGGGTGTCCGATCCCGCGGCCTCCCGTCGGATCGGAAAGTCTCTCGATCCCCCGGCGTCGCGCTGCTTCGCGCGGGGCGATGGGCGCAGGGGACCCGGTGTCATCGCAACCTGTCGGCGGCGAACCAGGCGGCGAGCACGTCGAGCTCGGCGAGGTCGAAGCCGCGGGCCAGGCGGCCCATCACCGTGGACGGGCGCTCGTTGGCGCGGAAGGCGCGCAAGGCCGCCGCGAGCTCGTCACGCGGCCGGCCGGCGATGGGTGGTACGGCGCTGTCGAGCGCGCGGCTCGCGGTGTGGCAGCCCGAGCAAGCGCTGGCGCCCGGCGGCTCGGCCGCATTGGCGCCGGCCGGCGCCAGTGCCAGAGCCATCGCGAGCACCGCGGCGCGCACCGGCCCGCCGATCAGGCCTTGCGCAGGTCGTGGTGCATCAGCGGCAAGGTGCGGATACGCTTGCCGGTGGCGGCGAAGATGGCGTTCAGCACGGCCGGAGCCGCCACGCCGATCGTCGGCTCGCCAACGCCGCCCCAGAAACCGCCGGTGGGCACCAGCACCGTCTCGACCACCGGCATCTCGTCGATGCGCATCATGTTGTAGGAGTCGAAGTTGGTCTGCTCGATGGCACCGTCCTTGATCGTGATCTCGCCATAGAGCGCCGCCGTGAGTCCGTAGACGAACGAGCCCGACACTTGCCGCTCGACCTGCGCGGGATTCACGACGTAGCCGCAGTCGGTCGCGGCGACGATCTTGTGGATCTTGAGCACGCCTTCGGCACTCACCGACACTTCGGCGACAGCAGCGACGTAGCTGCCGAAGCCCATGATCTGGGCGATGCCGTGGAAGCGACCGGCCGGCGGCTTGCCGTAGTTGGCCTTGGCCGCCGCCGCCTCCAGGACCGCGCGGTGCTTGGGTCGCAGATACTTGCGGCGGAAGGCCAGCGGATCCTGGCCGGCGGCATGCGCCAGCTCGTCCATGAAACATTCGAGATAGATCGCGTTCTGATTGAGATTCACGCCGCGCCAGAAGCCCGCCGTCACATGCGGATTGCGCATCGCGTGGTCGATCAGCAGGTTCGGGATGTCGTACGCGAATGTCGCCTCCGCCCGACGGGGTCTCAGTCCCTGGAAGACCACCGGATCCAATCCGTTCTGCAGGAGCTGCGGCAGCAGCGAGGCAAAAATGGACTGGCCCGAGATGCGCAGATGCAGGCCGGTGAGGTTGCCCTGCGCGTCGATCCCACCGGTGAGCTTCGCCTGGGTCACGGGATGGAACTGGCACTGCGCCATGTCCTCCTCGCGGCTCCACAGCAGCTTCACCGGCGTGCCGGGCATCTCCTTCGCGATCAGCACGGCCTGCCGCACATAGTCGGCGCGGCCGCGCCGTCCGAAGCCGCCGCCCAGCATGGTTTTGTGGACGTCGCACTTGGCGACCGGCAGGCCCGCCGCTTCGGCCGCCGCCGCGAGCGCGGCTTCGCCGTTCTGGGTCGGGCACCAGACCTCGCACTTGTCGGCCGTACAGAGCGCGGTGGCGTTCATCGGCTCCATGGTGACGTGGTGCTGATACGGGTAGCCGTAGACCGCCTCGACTTTCCTCGGGGCGGCGGCGATCGCGGCCCTGGCGTCACCCTGCTTGTTGCCGACGAAAGCCTGTTCGGCCGTCAGGCCTTCCTTCAATGTCTCGGCGATGGAGGCGCTCGATACACTGGCGTTGGGAGTGT
Organism: Alphaproteobacteria bacterium; assembly: GCA_016870115.1. Classification (GTDB taxonomy): domain Bacteria; phylum Pseudomonadota; class Alphaproteobacteria; order Reyranellales; family Reyranellaceae; genus VGCH01. The sequence goes on from VGCH01000013.1 coordinate 84,568, forward strand.
CTTCCCAGACGATCCGCACCGCCTTGAGCGCGGCCTGGGCCTGCCAATAGGTGTCGGCGACGACGGCTACAGCGCGGCCGTCGACGGCGAGGACCTTCTTCACGCCGGGCATCGAGGTGGCGCGCGCGGCGTCGAAGCTCTTGAGCTTGTTGCCGTGGATGGGGCTCGCCGTGATCGTCGCGGTGAGCATGCCGGGCAGGCGCAGATCGGCCCCGTACACCAGCTTGCCCGTGACCTTGTCGAGCGTGTCGAGTCGCTTCAGCGGCTTGCCGATCGTGTGCCAGTCCTTCGGGTCCTTGAGCTTCACCTCCCTGGGCGGCTCCAGCTTGGCGGCGGCGTCGGCCACCTTGCCGAAGGTGATCGTGCGGTTCGACGGCTTGTGGGTGATCACGCTCTTGGCGGCGGCACACTCGGCGGCTGGAACCTTCCAGGCCTCGGCGGCCGCGCGGATCAGCATGTCGCGGGCGGCGGCGCCGGCCTCGCGCACATACTGGTGCGACTCACGGATGCCGCGGCTGCCGCCGGTCGCGAAATTGCGCCATACGCGATTGCGCGCGACGTTCTGGCCGGGCGTCGGGAACTCCGTCGTGACCTTGCTCCAGTCGCACTCCAGCTCCTCGGCAGCGAGCTGGGCGAGACCGGTCAGCGTCCCTTGCCCCATCTCGGAGCGGGCGATGCGGATCACCACCGTGTCGTCCGGCAGGATCACGATCCAGGCGTTCACTTCGCGGGCGCTGGCGGCGGCGGCGGGACGCGCAAGACCGAAACCGACGGCGAGACCGCCACCGGCGACAGCGGCGCCCACCATCAGCGAGCGACGGGAAATCGGGGCGAGATGGGTCATGGGTGCCTCCCTCACGCCTTGGCCGCGGCATGGATGGCGGCGCGCACCTCTTGATAGGTGCCGCAGCGGCAGATGTTGGTCATCGCCGCGTCGATGTCGGCGTCGGTCGGCTTGGGATTGGACTTCAGGAGCGCCGTCGCCGCCATCAGCATGCCGCTCTGGCAGTAGCCGCACTGGGGCACGTCGTGATCGACCCAGGCCTGTTGCAGCTTGGTGAGCTTGCCGCCGTCGGCCAGCCCCTCGATGGTGACGATCTTGCGGTTGCCGATGGAGTTCACCGGCACCTGGCAGGAGCGCGTCGCCACGCCGTCGATGTGGACGGTGCAGGCGCCGCACTGGGCGATGCCGCAACCGTACTTGGTGCCGGTGAGACCGATGGTGTCGCGCAGCACCCAGAGGAGCGGCGTGCGCGGATCGACCGCCGCGCGATGGACCTTGCCATTGATGTTCAGCACGACCGACATGAGGCGTCCTCCCGGGGGATTTCCGGCAAGGCTAGGGCGTTTTCGCCCCAGAGGGAACCGCTCACACGGTTGCGGCCGACCGGAAGACCTCCCGTCCCGATGCCTCGTTGGTCGGCTTTCCGATTCGCCGGAGTCTGCCCGGATCGGAAAAACCTCGGCACGCCGTCGCGGCTGTCCGGTCCCCTCGCGAAACCCACGCAACCAAATCGCGCTGTCGCGAAATCGTCGTGTTACCGGCGCCCGGCATGATCCTCCCATCGACGGACGGCATCCCGCCGGCCCACCGACCTCAAAGGGAGATCGCCATG
>VGCH01000014.1 GCA_016870115.1 Alphaproteobacteria bacterium
ATCGGCTTGTCGGAGTCTCGAAACGATCTCTTCAGGCTTGTGCCTCTTCTTCGGCATTGCAGTCCTCCTTCTTGTCAAAAGACATAGTTCAGGGCGGACCACTTTTCAGGGGGAGGACCAGTCTCGGGCGGCGGTGACAACGACACGTTGGACGGCGGCTCGGGCTCGAACACACTGAACGGCGACTTCGGCAACGATCTGCTGCTCGACGGCGGCGGCGACGACACGTTCTTCGGCGGCGCCGGCACCGACGAGTTGAGCTACGCCAACGCGGGTGCCGGGGTGGTCATCGACCGCTCCGCGGGAACGGCGACTGGCAACGGGGCGGACTCGATCGGCACCGACATCTAGACGATCACCGGCAGCGGATTTAACGACGCGTTGTTCGGGTCGCTCGTGATCGAGAACTTCAACGGCGACGCCGGCAGCGACATCTTCTACGGCGGACCGAGCAACAACGCCGCCGATACTGATTCCGGCAACGGCGGGTCGGGCAACGACGCGCTGAACGGCGAAGGCGGCAACGACACGCTCTGGGGCGATGCTGGCAACGACACCTTGTCCGGCGGGTCGGGCAACGACGCGCTGAACGGCGAAGGCGGCAACGACACGCTCTGGGGCGATGCTGGCAACGACACCTTGTCCGGCGGGTCGGGCAACGACACGCTGAGGGGCGCGGCCGGCAACGACACGCTCACAGGCGGTACGAACACGGACACGTTCGTGGCGTCGGCGTACGGCGGCACCGACACGGTGAGCGACTTTGAGAACGGCACCGACAAGATCGCGCTGGATGGCTTCTCCACCCGCTTCAACGACATCGCGATCACCGGCAGCGGCCTGACGACGACCCTCGTGATGGGCGCCGGCGAGACCACCCTGGTGCTGAATGGCGTCAGCCTCACCGACATCGACGCCACCGACTTCGTGGGTCTCCCTCCGACGGGCAACATCACCGGCACAACGCTGGATGACGCGCTGACGGGTGATACTGCCCCCGACACGTTCACGCTGCTGGCCGGCAACGACATCGCCTATGGCGGTGCGGCGGTCTCCCCTTCTGATGCCGACGTCATGTTCGGCGGCGACGGCAACGACCAGCTGAGCGGTGAAGGCGGGAACGACACGCTCAATGGCGAGGCCGACAACGACATTCTGGGCGGTGGCGCCGACAATGACCGGTTGTTCGGCGATGCCGGCAACGACTTGATGGCCGGCGGTACCGAGAACGACACGCTATATGGCGGCGGCGACAACGACACCGCCTTCGGCGAGACCGGCAATGACCGCCTCTTCGGCAGCACAGGCAACGACTCGTTGTTCGGCGGTGACGGCGACGACCGGGTCCATGGAGAGGCGGGCACCGATACGATGGATGGTGGCGCTGGCATCGACACGCTGGACTTCAGCGAGGAAGCTGCCGGCGTCTCAGCGCACACCGGTGCAGGCACTGTCCAGACCTCTACCGGCACCGACATCATCTCGGGCTTCGAGGTCCTCAGCGGCAGCGGGTTCAACGACACGTTTGTGTTGGGGACCGCGGGCACTGCGTTCGGCGGGCTCGGTGACGATGCGCTGACGGGCATCGAGACCGGGACTGCAGCCGGCGATTTGTTCCACGGCGACAACGGCAACGACGCGCTGACCGGTCAGGACGGCAACGACACGTTGTTCGGTGGTGCCGACGATGACGGCATGCATGGTGGCACGGACAACGACACGCTCTTCGGCGGCAACGGCAACGACAACATGATAGGCGGTCTCGGTAACGATACCGTCCAAGGCGACGCGAACAACGACACGCTGGAGGGTGAGAACGGGGTGGACACCCTGTTCGGTGGTTCCGGGAACGACACCATCGACGGTGGCGGCGACGCGGATGTGATCGACGGCGGTACCGGCAACGACATCCTCACCGGCGCTTTCGGGGCGGACACCTTCGTCTACGCTGACGGTGCCCAGGGCACGGACACGATCACCGACTTCGCCAGCGGCGATTTCATCGACCTGCAGGACGGTCAGGCTGTCTCGTCCGGCCTCGGCACCAGCACGGTGATCCTGGTCGACAACTTCTTCGAGTTCACCACCATCGTGGCCAGCAACGGCTACAACTGGTCGGGAGCCGACTTCGTCTGACCTTGCGAACAAGCGCTTGAGACAAGACCGGGGGTGGGGAACCACCCCCGGTTTTTCTTTGGCCGCCGGCATGGCTTGCCCGGGCGCGGCGCGCTGGTTACAGAAGCGCGCCGAAAGAGAGGACCCATGAGCGCCATCGTCGATATCCAAGCCCGGGAAATCCTGGACAGCCGCGGCAATCCGACAGTGGAGGTCGAGGTCGAGCTGGAGGATGGCGCGAGCGGTCGAGCGGCGGTCCCCTCGGGCGCCTCGACCGGCGCGCATGAGGCGCTGGAACTGCGCGACGGCCACACGGCGCGCTACGGCGGCAAGGGTGTCCTGAAGGCAGTCGGCAACATCACGTCGGAGATCATGGATCTTCTGTCCGGGCTCGATGCGCGGGATCAGATCAAGATCGACCGGGCGATGATCGGCCTCGACGGCACGCCGAACAAGGGTCGGCTCGGCGCCAACGCGATCCTGGGCGTTTCGCTCGCCGTCGCCAAGGCGGCCGCGCAGTCGAGCGGCCTGCCGCTCTACCGCTATGTCGGCGGCAGCCAGTCCAACACGCTGCCGGTGCCGATGATGAACATCATCAATGGCGGCGCGCACGCGGACAATCCGATCGACATCCAGGAATTCATGATCATGCCGGTGAAGGCGGACCGGTTCGCCGATGCGCTGCGCATGGGCGCCGAGGTCTTCCAGGCCCTGAAGGCGCAGCTCAAGGAAGCCGGCCACAATACCAATGTCGGGGACGAGGGCGGCTTCGCGCCCAACCTCGCCTCGGCCGACGAAGCGCTCGGCTTCATCATGAAGGCGATCGAGCGGGCGGGCTACAAGCCGGGCGACGACGTGATGCTGGCGCTCGACGCGGCCTCCACCGAGTTCTTCAAGAAGGGCAAGTACGTACTCGAGGGCGAGGGCAAGACACTCGACGCCGGCGGGATGGTCGACTATCTGGCGGGACTTTGCGCGCGCTATCCCATCGTCTCGATCGAGGACGGCATGGCCGAGGACGACATGGCCGGCTGGAAGGCGCTCACCGGCCGTCTGGGCGGCACTGTTCAGCTGGTCGGCGACGACCTCTTCGTGACCAACCCGGCGCGGCTGGCCGATGGCATCAAAGGCGGGCTCGCCAACGCCATCCTGGTGAAGGTGAACCAGATCGGCACCCTCACGGAGACCATGGAGGCCGTCTCTCTGGCGCAGCGCGCGCGCTACGGCGCCGTCATGTCCCATCGTTCCGGTGAGACCGAGGACGCGACCATCGCGGATCTCGCCGTCGCCACCAATTGCGGGCAGATCAAGACCGGCTCGCTGTCGCGCTCGGATCGCATGGCCAAGTACAACCAGCTTCTGCGAATCGAGGAGGAGTTGGGCACCCAGGCGCTCTATGCCGGTCGCTCGATCCTGCGCTAACGAGGCGCCCGCACCCCTTAAGTGGCTGAGGGGCAAGGAAATTTCTTGACTCAGGGCCGGTTCCTGCTGCCATAGTGCATCAGGAACCCCGCCTATGTGGTTGAGACCACGACAAATCCTCGCTCCGATCCTCTTCGCCACGGTGTTTGGCTATCTCGGCTATCACCTGGTGAATGGCGATCGTGGTCTCCTGGCGATGGCCCAGCTTGAGCGCGAAGTGTTGGTCGCCGAGCAGAACTTTGCGGAGGCCGAGGCCATCCGCAAAATCTGGGAGCGGCGAGTCTCGGGGCTTCGCAATGCCAGCCTCGATCCCGATCTGCTCGACGAGCGCGCGCGGGCGCTGCTGCACTATGCGCGGCGCGACGAGGTGATCGTGTTCACCCCGACTCGCTGAGCGCCCGACACAAACTTGCGGCTGCGCCCCATCGGCCGGGAATAATCGGAACAGCGCGGCAGGCCCGGCGGTTCGATCCACTCTATTCTTGGTGCGTGCACCGTTGCCCGACCGCGATGCTATAAGGCGAGCCGGGCTCAAGTGAGGTGCTTGCGATGGCCAAGGCCGCTGCGAAGTCGAAACCCGTTCCGCCGGTGAAGGCCAAGGCCTCGCTTGCGGGCGACAACAGCGTCACCGGCCCCGAGCTGACACGCTACTACCGCGACATGCTGCTGATCCGCCGCTTCGAGGAGCGCGCCGGCCAGCTCTACGGCATGGGACTCATTGGCGGCTTTTGCCATCTCTATATCGGCCAGGAAGCGGTGGTGGTCGGCATGCAGGCCGCGATCACGCCCAAGGATGCGGTGATCACCTCGTACCGTGACCATGGCCACATGCTCGCCTGCGGAATGGAATCGCGCGGCGTGATGGCCGAACTCACGGGCCGCATCGGCGGCTATTCCAAGGGCAAGGGCGGCTCGATGCACATGTTCAGCCGCGAGAAGAATTTCTATGGCGGCCACGGCATCGTCGGCGCGCAGGTGCCGATCGGAACCGGGCTGGGCTTCGCGCACAAGTACAACGGCACTGGCCAGCTCTCGGTGACCTACTTCGGCGACGGCAGCGCCAACCAGGGCCAGGTCTACGAGGCGATGAACATGGCCGCGCTCTGGAAGCTGCCGGTCATCTACGTGATCGAGAACAACCGCTACGGCATGGGCACGTCGGTCGAGCGCGCCTCGGCGATCACCGAACTGTTCCGACATGGCGAGGCCTTCGGCATCCCCGGCGAGCGGGTCGATGGCATGGACGTGCTGGCGGTCAAGGCCGCGGCCGACCGGGCGGTGGCCTATGTGCGGGCGGGCAAGGGGCCCTACATCCTCGAGATGCAGACCTACCGGTATCGCGGCCATTCGATGAGCGATCCCGCGAAGTACCGGACCAAGGAAGAGGTCGACAAGTTCCGCAACGAGCGCGATCCGATCGAGCAGGTGCGCCGCCGGCTGATCGACGCGAAGGCGATCGACGAGCCCGGGCTCAAGGCGATCGACGCCGAGATCCGCCGGATCGTGAACGACGCCGCCGAATTCGCGCAGCAGAGCCCCGAGCCCGATCCGTCCGAGCTCTGGACCGACATTCTGGTGGGAGACCGGGCATGAGCATCGATGTCCTGATGCCCGCGCTGTCGCCCACGATGACCGAGGGCAAGCTCGCCAAGTGGCACGTGAAGGTGGGTGACGAGGTCAAGGCCGGTCAGGCGATCTGCGAGATCGAGACCGACAAGGCGACCATGGAAGTGGAAGCCGTCGATGAGGGCACGGTAACCGAAATTCTCATCGCCGAGGGCGCGGAGGGCGTGAAGGTCAACACGCCGATCTGCCGGCTGGCGGGCGAGGGCGCACCGGCCGCGGTCCCGCCGCCGGCGGCCGTCGCCGTGCCTGTCGCTGCCGCGAAGCCCGTCGCCGCACCGCCCGCGCCGGCGCTCGTGGCGACGCCGGCCTCGACCGAGCCCGAATGGACCGGCCGCAGCGTGCGCGTCACCGTCCGCGAGGCGCTGCGCGACGCGATGGCGGAGGAAATGCGCCGCGACCCGTCGGTGTTCCTGATGGGCGAAGAGGTCGCGCAGTACCAGGGCGCCTACAAGGTGAGCCAGGGCCTGCTCGACGAGTTCGGCGCCAAGCGCGTGATCGATACGCCGATCACCGAGTACGGATTTGCCGGCTTGGGCGTGGGCGCGGCGTTCGGCGGCCTGAAGCCGATCGTGGAGTTCATGACCTTCAACTTCTCTATGCAGGCGATCGACCACATCATCAATTCGGCGGCCAAGACGCTCTACATGTCGGGGGGCCAGATGGGCTGCCCGATCGTCTTCCGTGGCCCCAATGGCGCGGCCTCGCGTGTCGGCGCCCAGCATTCGCAGTGCTACGCGAGCTGGTACGCCCACTGCCCCGGTCTGCGGGTTCTCGCGCCGTGGAACGCGGCCGATGCCAAGGGCCTCCTGAAGGCCGCGATCCGCGATCCCAACCCGGTGGTCTTCCTCGAGCACGAGATCATGTACGGCCAGTCGTTCGACGTGCCGGACGATCCGGAGTTCGTGCTGCCGATCGGCAAGGCGCGGATCGAGCGCGCAGGCAAGGATGTCACGATCGTCGCGTTCTCGATCATGGTCGGCAAGGCGCTGCAGGCGGCCGAGGAGCTCGCCAAGCAGGGCATCGACGCCGAGGTGATCAATCTGCGATCGCTCCGGCCGCTCGACACCGCGACCATCGTCGCCTCCGTGCAGAAGACGAACCGCCTGGTGTCGGTCGAGGAGGGCTGGCCTTTCGCCGGCATCGGGTCCGAGTTGGCCGCCCAAATGATGGAAGAGGCCTTCGACTGGCTGGATGCCCCGGTCAAGCGGGTGGCCGGCCTCGACCTGCCGCTGCCTTACGCCGCCAACCTCGAAAAGCTGTCGCTGCCGCAGGTCGAGAACATCGTCGAGGCCGCGCGCGCGGTCTGCTACCGCTGAAGGACGTTCCTCCATGGCCATCGACATCCTGATGCCGGCGCTCTCGCCCACCATGACCGAGGGCAAGCTTGCCAAGTGGCACGTGAAGCCCGGCGACACGGTCAAGGCGGGGCAGGTGATCTGCGAGATCGAGACCGACAAGGCGACCATGGAGGTCGAGGCGGTCGACGAGGGTCGCATCGACCGACTGGTCGTGGCGGAAGGCGCCGAGGGCGTGAAGGTGAATGCGGTGATCGCCGTCCTGCTGGAGGAGGGCGAGACCGCCGCACCACGCGCCGCCGCCCCGGCACCCAAACTCGCTTCGACGCCAATGCCGCCGGCGGCCGCCCCCAAGTCGGCGCCCGCGGCCGCGCCACCGCCACCCGCCGCCGGCGGGCCACGCGTGTTCGCAACGCCGCTTGCGCGTCGCATCGCCACCGAACGGGGGATCGATCTCGCGACGGTCCGGGGCACTGGACCGCATGGGCGCATCCTGAAGGGCGACCTCGACAAGGCACCGGCACCGCGCGCCGCGGGCGCCGCCGCACAGACGCCGGCGGCTCCGCCCGCGCCGCGCCCGCAGGCAGCGCCGATCGCGGCGGCGGCCGGCGACACGCGGGTGCCGCATACCGCGGTGCGCAAGGTGATCGCGCGGCGCATGCTTGAGTCCAAGCAGCACGTTCCGCATTTCTATCTGACGGTGGAACTGGAGATCGACGCGCTGCTGGCGGCACGCCAGGCGATCAATACGGTTGCCGAAGCCAAGCGTGGCGTGAAGGTTTCGGTGAACGACATGGTCATCAAGGCCTGCGCCAAGGCGCTGCGCGACCATCCGGAGTGCAACGCCTCCTGGACCGAGGAGGAGATGATCCAGTATGGCGCGGTCGATATCTCGGTGGCGGTGGCCACGGATCGCGGCCTCATCACGCCGATCGTGCGCGATGCCGATGGCAAGGGGCTGGCCGACATCGCGCTGGCGATGAAGGATCTGGCGGCGCGTGCCCGCACCGGCCGCCTGAAGCTTGAGGAGTTCCAGGGCGGAAGCTTCACCATCTCCAACCTCGGCATGTTCGGGGTGAAGGAGTTCGCCGGCATCATCAACCCGCCGCAGTCGATGATTCTCGCGGTCGGCGCCGGTGAGGAGCGCGCCGTGGCGCGGGGCGGCCAGATCGTGGTCCGCACCATGATGAGCTGCACACTTTCGGTCGATCACCGGGTGGTCGACGGCGCGATGGGCGCACAGTTCCTGCAGACGCTGCGGGCCTATATCGAACGCCCCGCCGCGATGCTGGTCTGAGGAACGCGCCATGGCCGATAGCGAATTCGATCTGATCGTCGTGGGCGGCGGGCCGGGCGGCTACGTCGCCGCGATCCGGGCGGCCCAGCTCGGGATGAAAACCGCCGTCGTCGAGCGCGAGCACATGGGCGGCATCTGCCTCAACTGGGGCTGCATCCCGACCAAGGCGCTGCTGCGAACCTCGGAAGTCTTCGGCCTGATCAAGCACGCCGACGCGTTCGGACTATCGGTGAAGGATGTGTCGTTCGACCCGAAGAAGGTCGTCGAACGTTCGCGCAAGGTGGCGGCCCAGCTTTCCGGCGGCGTGCGCGGCCTCATGAAGAAGAACAAGATCGCGGTGATCGACGGGCACGCGGCGTTGGCGGGCACGGATGCGCAGGGCCGGCGCAAGGTCGCCGTCGCTCTGAATGACAAGAGCAAGGCGACGCTCGCGGCCAAGACCGTGATTCTGGCGACGGGCGCGCGCGCGCGCCAGCTGCCGGGGCTTGAGACCGACGGCAAGCTCGTCTGGAGCTACAAGGAAGCGATGGTGCCGGAGCGGTTTCCCAAGTCGCTCCTCGTGGTCGGGTCCGGCGCGATCGGGATCGAATTCGCGAGCTTCTATCGCACGATGGGCGCCGAGGTGACGGTGGTCGAGGTGATGGACCGCATCTTGCCGGTGGAGGATGCCGACATTTCGGCATTGGCCCGCAAGGCCTTCGAGAAGCAGGGCATGAAGATCCTGACTGGTGCGACGGTAAAGGCGTTGGCCAAGGGCAAGGACCAGGTCACCGCGACCATCGAAGCCGGTGGCAAGGTCACCGAACTCACGGTCGAGCGCGTCATCAGCGCGGTCGGGATCGTGGGCAACGTCGAGAACCTAGGTCTCGATGGCACCAAGGTGCGGGTGGAGAAGACCCATATCGCCATCGACGCGTGGGGCTTCACCGGCGAGCCGGGCGTCTATGCCATCGGCGATGTCGCGGGACCGCCCTGGCTCGCGCACAAGGCGATGCATGAGGGTGTGCTGGTGGTCGAGAAGATCGCGGGCGTGCCGGGGCTGCATCCGATGGATGTCACCAAGATCCCGGGATGCACCTATTGCCAGCCGCAGGTAGCGAGTGTCGGCTACACCGAGGCGGCGGCGCGGGCGAAGGGACACGAGGTGAAGGTCGGCAAGTTTCCCTTCATCGGGAACGGCAAGGCGATCGCGCTTGGCGAACCGGAAGGTCTCATCAAGACCGTGTTCGACGCGCGCACCGGCGAGTTGCTGGGCGCGCACATGATCGGCGCCGAAGTGACGGAGCTGATCCAGGGTTACGGCATTGCCCGGACGCTGGAGAGCACCGAGGCGGAGCTGATGCATACCGTGTTCCCCCACCCCACGCTGTCGGAAATGATGCACGAGGCGGTGTTGGCGGCCTATGGCCGGACGCTGCATCTCTAGCGGCGAGTCGCCCATGCGCAGCGACGACGAGATTCTGGGCTACATCCTGCGGGCGCGGCAGGAGAAGATCGAGCGTCATCGGATCGAGAGCGAGCGGGCCGCCGACGAGCTCGCCCACAAGAAGGTCTTCTTTCAGGCGGCTCGATCAGTGCTGACGCGGCTGGTGTTGCCGACGATGGAGCGCATGGTCGGGCTCTGCGCGCGCGCGAGCCTGAGGGCCGAGATCGTCGACACCGGCGCGTTCTACCTCGCGGGGTCGGTCGCCACCGACATGATGTGCCGCTTTCAAATGCCGATTGTGAGCCGACCCGAGATCGAGATGCCGCTCGCGGTTTCGTTCAAGGCAGTCTTTCCCGAGGGTATGGCGATCTACTACAGCGACGTCGGGCGGGGGCAGGCCGACGCCAAGGGCGCTGTGGATAGCGTCGAGCTCACCGACCTTCACATCGCGGCGATCGAGGACCATCTTTTGCAGGTGGTCGCCAACTATCTGCACGAATCATGAGCCCGCCCGATACCGTCCCGCCCGTCGACATGGTCGCCCGCCGCGCCGAGCGCCATCCGGAGAAGGCCCACCGGCCGGACAATCCGATCCAGCGCAAGCCCGACTGGATCCGCGTGAAGGCTCCCAATTCGCCGGAGTACGCGGAGACCCGCCGGTTGGTGCGGGAATATGGCCTCGCCACAGTGTGCGAGGAGGCGGCCTGTCCCAATATCGGCGAGTGCTGGAAGAAGAAGCACGCGACCTTCATGATTATGGGGGAGGTCTGCACGCGGGCGTGCGCCTTCTGCAACGTGGCGACCGGCAAGCCGGGCGGCCTGAACCCGCACGAGCCTGCGAACATCGCGGATGCGGTCGCCAAGCTCGGCCTTACGCACGTCGTGGTGACCTCGGTCGATCGAGACGACCTGGAGGACGGCGGAGCGGGGCACTTCGCCGCCGTGATCTCGGCCATTCGCGAGCGCGTTCCCGCCACCACGATCGAGGTGCTGACGCCGGATTTCCTGCGCAAGCCGGGCGCCGTCGAGCGGGTCGTGGCGGCGCGGCCCGACGTCTACAACCACAATCTCGAGACGGTGCCGCGCCTCTATCCCGCGATCCGCCCCGGTGCGCGCTACTTCGCCTCGCTGCAGCTTCTCGATCGGGTGAAGGAGATCGATCCAGCGTCGTTCACCAAGTCGGGACTGATGGTCGGTCTCGGTGAAACCCGTGAGGAAATCCTGCAGGTGATGGACGATCTGCGCGCCGCGCGCGTGGATTTCCTGACCATCGGTCAATATCTGCAGCCGACTCCCAAGCACGCTCCGGTCGATCGCTTCTGGACGCCGGCCGAGTTCGACGAACTGGCGGCTCTCGGCCGCGGCAAAGGCTTTCACCTGGTGGCCGCCTCGCCGCTTACCCGGTCGAGCTACCATGCCGGCGACGACTTTGAACGGCTGCGCGCGGCCCGGCATGCCGCTCTTGCGGGGGCGGATTGAGCATCTCCCGACATCGCGAGTCGCGGATCGTCGGTCACACCCCTCAGGAGCTCGCGACCCTGGTGGCGGATGTCGCGCGCTACCCCGAGTTCCTTCCCTGGTGCCTCGCCGCGCGGGTCCGGTCGCGCACGTCAGAGGCGGAGATCGCGGATCTGGTGATCGGCTTCGGGCCGTTCCGGGAAACCTTCACGTCGCGGGTGACGATCGACCAGGAAGGCCAGGCGCGCGGTATCCGCTCGGTCGGGATCGCAGGGCCGTTCCGTCAGCTCGAGAGTACGTGGCGCTTCGCCCCCGATGCCGGCGGCTGCCGCGTCGACTTCGAACTGGCCTTTGAGTTCCGGTCCGCACTGCTGCAGCACACGGTGCGGGCACTGTTCGCCGAGGCGGTGCGACGCATGGTGGCGGCCTTCGAGAAACGCGCGGGCGCGCTCTACGGGCCGCCGCGTCAGCCTTCCCGCGCCGTCGCCGTTCAGGCCTGACGCGCGGCGCGGTCCAGCAGTTGAAGCGCGAGCAGCGTCGCCTGCCGGCGAACCGCGTCGCGATCGCCGGCGAACACGTGCTTCTCGGAGAGGGTGAGACCGCCGCGGCGTGCCGCCGCGAAGTGCACTAGCCCGACGGGTTTGGTCGCGGTGCCGCCGCCCGGACCCGCGATGCCGGTGACCGCGACCGCGACGGCCGCTCCGGTGCGGGCCAGGGCGCCCGCCGCCATCGCGCGCGCCACAGGCTCGCTGACGGCGCCGTACCCCAGCAGCGCCTCCCACGGCACGCCCAGCAGCTCGCGCTTGGCGTCGTTGGAGTAGGTGACGAAGCAACGATCCACTACGTCGGAGGAGCCGGCGATCGCGGTGAGCGCACCTGCAACCAAACCACCGGTGCAGGATTCGGCCGTGGTCGCTCCGAGCTTGTTGGCGCGGCAGGTGGCGAGAACCGATGTCGCGGCGGCGACGATTTTGCGGTCGAACATCGGGACCTCAGGCGGGCAGGGCGAGGGTGGCGATGGCCTGGGCGGCGATGCCCTCGCCACGGCCGGTGAAGCCCAATCGCTCGGTGGTGGTGGCCTTTACGCTGATGCGGCTCGCATCGACACCGGCAATGCCGGCGACGCTCTGGACCATGGCCGAGCGGTGCGGGCCGACGCGGGGCGTCTCGCAGACGAGCGTGATGTCGAGATGCACGAGCCGACCTCCGCGCGCGCGCATCAGATCGAGGGCGTGAGCGAGAAAGCGCGCCGACGCCGCGCCGCGCCACTGCGGATCGGACGGCAGAAAATGTTGGCCGATATCGCCCGCCGCCAGCGCGCCCAAGACCGCGTCGGTTGCGGCATGCAGCGCCACATCTGCGTCGGAGTGACCAACCAGGGCGCGATCATGCGGGATCGCGACACCGCAGAGCGTCACGCCCGATCCCGATCCGAAAGCATGGACGTCGAAGCCAAAGCCCGTGCGCGTCTCCATGTCGCTTTCTCCCAGATCGCCGCTCTCCGTGATCTTGCGGTTGCCATCGTCGCCGGGAACCATCGCGACCCTGAGACCTGCCGCCTCGGCGACAGCGGCGTCATCGGTGAACGCTGTCGCTTCCGCATCCGCCCGTCCGGCGGCGGCGCGATGCGCCGCGAGGATCGGGGCGAAGCGGAAAACCTGTGGCGTGAAGGCGCGCCACAGCGCCTGGCGCGGCACGGTGGCGGCGATGCTGTCGTCCGTCGATACGCGCTTCAGCGTGTCCACGACCCGCGCGCCCAGCACCGCGCCGTCTAGGGCGATATCGTCGAGCTTCGCGAGGCAGGTCTCGATCTCCGCTGGCCGCACCCAGGGGCGCGCCGCATCGTGGATAGCGACCAGACCGGGAGGGGCTGGGGCCAACGCCTCAAGCCCGCGGCGGACCGAGTCCTGGCGCGTCGTGCCGCCCTCGATCGGCGGACCCAAATCCAACCCAGCCGTTGCCTCGTCGTACAGAGCCCTATGCTCGGGGGAGATCACGACGCGGATGGCATTGACCCGTGTGACCGCGCCAAACTGGCGAATGGTGCGCCGCAGCACCGATTCGCCGGCTAGCTGGGCGTAGGGCTTGGGGACGGCGCCACCAAAGCGCTGGCTGCGGCCGGCGGCCATGATCAGGGCAGTGCACTCGGACACAGATGGGCCATAGCATTCCGGACGACGGGGGGCATCCGTCGGCCTTGCGGTCGGCGTCGCATTTGGGTAGTTATCGCCCAAAATTTGGGCACCTCAAGGGGTGCCCATTATTCGGTCATCAGGATGCTTGCAGACGCCCCCAGTCCCATTTCCGTCGGTCCGGTACAGATTGCCGACCCGGTGATTCTCGCCCCCATGTCGGGGGTGACGGATATGCCGTTCCGCCGTGTCGTGAAGGGCATGGGCGCGGGGCTTGTCGTGTCAGAGATGATCGCGTCCGTGGCCATGGTCCGGGAGAATCGCAAGACACTCCTGATGGCCAAGAACTCGGCCGAAGAGTTCCCGATGGCCGTCCAGCTCGCCGGCTGCGAGCCCGAGGTCATGGCTGACGCCGCGCGTCTGAACGAGGACCGGGGCGCGGCGATCATCGATATCAATTTCGGCTGTCCGGTGAAGAAGGTCGTGAACGGCCACGCCGGCTCGGCGCTGATGCGCGACGAAGTCCACGCCGCCCGTATCCTCGAGGCGACCGCCAAGGCCGTGTCACTGCCGGTGACCCTGAAGATGCGAACCGGCTGGGATCACAGCAATCGCAACGCGCCGTCGCTCGCGCGCATCGCGGAGCAAAGCGGAATCCGCATGCTCACGGTCCACGGCCGCACCCGGTGCCAGTTCTACGAGGGTTCCGCAGACTGGGAGTTTGTGCGCGAGGTCAAGGCCGTGACACGCCTGCCTGTGATCGTGAACGGCGACATCAAGACGGTCGATGATGCACGCCGTGCGCTCGACCTCTCCGGTGCCGACGGCGTCATGATCGGCCGCGGCGCCTATGGCCGTCCGTGGTTTCCGCACCAGGTGGCGCATTTCTTGCGCAGCGGCGAGCGACTTGCGGACCCGTCGCTGGCCGAACAGTACGCGATCGCGCGCGGACATTTCGAGGCGATGCTGGAGCACTACGGCGTCGAGACCGGGGTGCGCATGGCACGAAAGCATCTCGGCTGGTACTCCAAGAGCCTGCCCAATGCTGCGGAGTTCCGCGCCGCCGTAAATCGCGAACCCGATGCCGGCCGCGTCCGCGAAATGCTCGCGGCGTTCTTCGTGCCGGCCGCGGACCGGATGGCGGCGTGAGCACGGTCCAACCCCTGCGGCGACCGCCGGCTGGTGAGCCGGCGCCCTTTACCATTCTCGATGCGTTGTCGGAAGCGATCGTCGTCGTCGAGCCCGATGGCGCCATGCGCTACGCAAACCTCGCGGCCGAGCAATTCTTCGGCGTTGGACGGGCGCGGCTGGTGGGCCACGGGCTGGCTGAGTTCCTGCCGCAGGACTCGCCCTTCTTCTCGCTGCTGGCGCAGGCGGCCGGTGGGGGTTCGGTTGTCGAGAACGGCATTACGCTCGCCTCGCCACGTCTGGGCTCACACTTCTGCTCCGTTCGCTTCTCGCAGCTGGGCGACGGCACGCAGCGCGTGGCGATCTCGATCGTGGAGCAAACGATCGCGCGCAACATCGACCGTCAGATGTCGCATCGCGGCGCCGCCCGGTCGGTGAGCGCGCTCGGCGCCATGCTGGCGCATGAGGTCAAGAATCCGTTGTCGGGGATCCGCGGCGCCGCCCAGCTCCTCGAGCAGGGTGCGACCGACGAGGAGCGTGAGCTGACCTCGCTGATCTGCGAGGAAACCGACCGGATCGTCGCCCTCGTCGATCGGATGGAGGCCTTCAGCGATGGCAGACCGCTGCGACGCGGGCCCGTTAACATCCATCAGGTTCTGAACCACGTGCGACGCATTGCCGAGAATGGCGTTGGACGAGGTATCCGGTTGCTCGAAACCTACGACCCGTCGCTGCCCGACGTTCCCGGAGATCGGGATCAGCTGATCCAGGTGTTTCTCAATCTAGTGAAGAACGCCTGCGAGGCACCGGGAGACGGGGAGCGCGAGGTCGAGATCTCGACAGCGTTCCGCCATGGGCTACGCATGAGCGTGCCCGGCCGCAGCGCGCGGGTGAATCTTCCTTTGGTGGTGTCGATCCGCGACAACGGGCAGGGCGTGCCCGAGAACCTGCGCGCGAACCTGTTTGAAGCCTTCGTTACCGACAAGGCCTCGGGCACCGGCCTCGGCCTCGCTCTGGTCGCCAAGATCGTCAACGATCACGGTGGCAGCGTGGAGTTCGACAGCGAGCCCGGTCGGACGGTCTTTCGGGTGATGCTGCCGATCCGCGCGCCGGAGAACGAGCCATGAGCGCCGGCGCCACCATCCTGGTCGCCGACGACGATCGCGCGATCCGCACGGTGCTTCACCAGGCGCTCGGCCGGCAGGGCCACAATGTACGCAGCACCGGCGCCGCGGCAACGCTCTGGCAGTGGGTGCAGGAGGGTGAGGGCCAGCTGGTCATCACCGACGTGGTGATGCCCGATGAGAACGGCCTCGATCTGGTGCCGCGCATCCGCAAGATCCGCCCCAATCTGCGGGTGATCGTCATGAGCGCGCAATCGACGCTGCTGACAGCGGTCCGGGCGACGGAGCGGGGCGCCTTCGAGTATCTGCCGAAGCCCTTCGATCTCAACGAGCTGGTGGCGGTGGTGAACCGCGCGCTCTCCGCGCCGCAGCCGGCAGCCGAGCGTGCGCCGGAGCCCGAGGAATCCGACCGCCTCCCGCTGATTGGCCGCTCTCCGGCGATGCAAGAGATCTACCGCACCATCGCCCGGCTGATGGCGACGGACCTGACGGTCATGGTCACGGGCGAGTCGGGCACCGGCAAGGAGTTGGTGGCGCGCGCGCTCCACGACTATGGCAAGCGGCGCAAGGGCCCGTTCGTCGCGCTGAACATGGCCGCCATCCCGCGCGAACTGATCGAGAGCGAGCTGTTCGGGCATGAACGCGGCGCGTTTACCGGCGCGGTTCAGCGCACCTCGGGCAAGTTTGAGCAGGCGTCGGGCGGGACGCTTTTCCTCGACGAGATCGGCGACATGCCGCCGGAGGCGCAGACGCGGCTGCTGCGCGTCCTTCAGGAGGGCGAGTACACGACGGTCGGTGGCCGCACGCCGATCAAGGCCAATGTCCGCATCGTCGCGGCGACCCATCGCGATCTTCGGCGCTTGATCCAGCAGGGACTGTTCCGCGAGGACCTCTTCTACCGCCTGAACGTGGTGCCGATCCGCTTGCCGCCGCTGCGCGAGCGGCCGGACGACATTCCCGAGCTAGCCAATCACTATTTGCGCGCCGTGGCGTCTGACGGATTGCCGGTGAAGGTCCTGGCCCCCGACGCGATGGCGCGGCTGCGCCAGCACAATTGGCCGGGCAATGTGCGAGAGCTCGTGAACCTCATGCGACGCCTCTCGGCGCTCTATGCCGAGGAATCGATCGGGCTGGGGACGATCGAGGCCGAACTCGCGGATGCGCTGCAGGCGACGGAGTCCGTCGCGGTGGCCCGCGACCTCGCCTCAGCGTCGCCCGAAGCGCTGTCAGACTCCGTCGAGCGTCATCTCCAGGCCTTGTTCGATTCGCACGGCGACCGCCTGCCTGATGACGGTCTCTACGATCGGGTTCTGGCCGAGATCGAGCGCCCATTGCTCTCACTGGCGCTCGGTGCCACTCGCGGCAACCAGTTGCGCGCGGCGCGACTGTTGGGTCTCAACCGCAACACTTTGCGGAAGAAGATTCGCGATCTGGACGTCCCGGTGGTGCGCGCCGCACAGGCCCGGCGCGGCGGCTAGGCCGATGGCTCCCGCGGTTGAGGTACGACGGAGCGGCGATCTCCTGAGTGCGGCCGGCCGATTGCTGACGGGACGCGGGTCGGCGCTCGCGCTCGCCATCCTCGCGATTTCGGCCGGTGTGCTCACCTACGCGTGGTTCGGGGGGATACTGCCGCGGGCCTTCAACACCCGCGCCTGGTTGACCGTCTTGCTGGTGGCCGACCTGCTCCTTGTGGCTGCGCTGCTGGTCGTTCTCACGGTCCGCATCGTTCAGCTGGTGCTGGAGCGTCGCCGCGGTGCCGCCGGATCGCGGCTGCATGTCCGGCTTGTCCTGGTCTGCGGGCTATTCGCGACGGTCCCCACACTGATGGTGGCGATCATCTTCTCGCTGCTGGCTCTCAACCTGTCGGATTACGTCGTCAAGCCATCGCAGGCCGCTTTCGAGAGCGCGCGCGCGATCGGCGAGCCGGTACGCCGCGCCCGAGAGCGCGAGATCTTGAATGACATCGGGCAGATCGCGGTCGCACTTCAGGGGCTGGGAATCGAGGCGGTGCGGGATTCGGAAGCGACTTCCCGGCTGCTCGGCCAGCTCATGGAGGGGCGCCCAGTCCTGGAGGTCGTGGTCGTCGACGCGGATCGGGGCGTCGTGGCGCGCGCGACCGCTCTAGGGTCCACGCCGCTCGAACAGCCCGTGCCGGCGGCGCAGTTTCTTTGGCAAGCGGTCAACCAGGCACTGCCGGTCGAGATTCCGGGCGGTACGGGTGGGGCGTACTTCCTGCTGCAGCTGTTCGTCGCGGAGCCGCTGTTTCTGGTGACCGGTCACGCGATCGATCTCCGCTTGGCCGACTATATTCGCAGCATCGATCTCGCGGGGCGCTTCTACGTCGAGATCGAACAGGGTCTGCGGCGCAATCAGCTCGTGGTGTTCGGTCTCCTGGGCATGATCGCGCTCTTGATGCTGTTGGCAGCCGTCTGGCTTGCGATCCTGTTCGCCTCACGGATGACTGAGCCGATCGGCGAGCTGATGGCGGCGGCGGAGAAAATGCGGGGCGGTGACTTCGCCGTTCGGGTCGAGGAGGGGCCCCCCAACGACGAGCTGGGCCGGCTGTCGCGGTCGTTCAACCGCATGGCAGGCCAGATCGAGCAGCAGCGCCGCGATCTGGTCGATGCCAACGCGGAACTCGACACTCGTCGCCGTTTGACCGACGCGGTGCTGGCCGGCGTGTCCGCCGGCGTTCTGAGCGTCGATGCCGAAGGTCGGGTGGCTCGCGCCAACGAGTCGGCTCTGGCGCTGCTGTCGCTGCCCGAGGACGGGGTGATCGGCCGCCGGTTGGTGGAACTCCTGCCGCAGCTCGCGTCGCTGCTGGCGCAGGCGCTGGAGCGGCCGGACCGCGCGGCGCAAGCCCAGGTCGAGTTCGCCCAACGAGGCGCGGCGCGAACCCTGATGGTTCGCATCGCCCGGCCGGCGGATGGAACCGTCGTGGTCACCTTCGACGACGTAACCGATCTGATGTCGGCGCAGCGAATGGCGGCGTGGGGCGACGTGGCGCGCCGCATCGCGCATGAGATCAAGAATCCGCTGACGCCCATCCAGCTTTCGGCGGAGAGACTGCGGCGTCGCTATCTGAAGCAGATCGTCGACGATCCGGAGACGTTCCAGATTTGCACGGACACCATCATCCGGCAGGTCGGCGATATCGGCCGGATGGTCGATGAATTCTCCTCCTTTGCGCGCATGCCGCGACCGACGCTGGCTCCGGAGGATGCGCGCGAACTTTGTCAGCAGGCACTGTTCCTGCAGCGCAACGGCACCCCCGGGATCGCCTATCGTGGCGTGTTGCCCGATGGACCGGTGACCCTGCGTTGCGACCGCCGCCAGATCGGCCAGGTCCTTACCAACATCCTGAAGAACGCCGCGGAGGCGATCGAAGGTCGTGACGCCGCCGGCGCGCCCCCGGGCGAGATCTCGCTCACGCTGCAGTCGGGTGCTGATGGTGTCGCAATCGTCGTCGAGGACAACGGCAAGGGCTTGCCGGTGGAGGGCCGAGAACGGTTGACCGAGCCCTACATGACCACGCGCACCAAGGGCACCGGCCTGGGACTCGCGATCGTCAAGAAGATCATGGAAGACCACGGCGGCCGGCTTGATCTCGGCGACCGCGAGGGTGGCGGCGCGCGGATCGGTCTGCTATTCCCGCCCGAGGCCGCGACACAGGCGGAACAGCGGCATCTGGCGTCAGCTCGCGGCGCCGGCAACGACTGAAGGAACATGGGTCACGACATCCTGATCGTCGACGACGAGCGCGATATCTGCACGTTGATCGCCGGCATTCTTGAGGACGAAGGCCACACCGCCCGCCGCGCCCATTCCAGCACCGAGGCGATCGAGGCGTTGCGCCAGCGCCGGCCCGCTCTGGTGGTTCTCGACGTGTGGCTGCAGGGCAGCGAGCTAGACGGATTGCAGCTGCTGGACGTGATCCGGCGCGAAGAGTCGCCGGTCCCGGTGGTGATGATCTCCGGCCACGGCACGATCGACACGGCGGTGGCCGCGATCAAGTCCGGCGCCTACGATTTCATCGAGAAGCCATTCAAGGCCGACCGCCTCTTGCTGGTCGTCGAGCGGGCGATCGAGGCGGACCGGCTGCGCCGCGAGAACGCGAGCCTGCGGCGTCTCGCCGGCGGCGACGTCGCGTTCCTCGGCAAGTCTGTCGCCGCGGGCCAGGTCCGCGCTCAGATCGAGAAGGCTGCGCCCACCGGCAGCCGCGTGCTGATCCAGGGGCCCTCCGGCAGTGGCAAGGAGACGGTCGCCCGGCTGATCCACCAGGCGTCGAAGCGTGCCTCGGGGCCATTTGTGGCAGTCAATTGTTCGACGCTCCCGGGAGAGCGGCTGGAGATCGAGTTGTTCGGGACCGACGCGCAGCCGGATGGCGACACCATGCGCGTCTCCGGCGCATTCGAGCTCGCGCATGGCGGCACGCTTCTCCTGAAGGAGATCGCCGACCTGCCCATCGCGGTCCAGGGGCGACTGGCCCGAGTCCTGCAGGAGCAGTCGTATTCGCGCGATGGCGGCCGGACGCGGGTCGAGGTCGACGTTCGCGTGTTGGCCTCGAGCGCACGTGCGCTGCCCGAGGAGATTTCCGCCGGGCGCCTGCGCGAAGACCTCTACCATCGCCTGAACGTTGTCGCGCTGAGGGTGCCGGCGCTCTCCGAGCGGCGCGAGGACATTCCGGAGCTCGCCAGCGACTTACTCGCGCGGGTTGCCGACGCGACGGGGCTCGCGACGCGGCCGATTGGCGAGGATACGCTGGCTGCGCTTCAGGGCCACGACTGGCCTGGGAACATCCGCCAGCTCCGCAACGTGATCGAGCGACTGCTGATCCTGGCGCCCCCGGGATCCACGCCGATCCGCGCCGACGTCCTGCCAAGCGATGTGAGCGAGGATGCTCCGGCGGTGCTACGTTGGGAACGAGGCGGTGAGATCATGCAGCTGCCGCTGCGTGACGCGCGGGAAGTATTCGAGCGCGAATATCTCCTGGCCCAGGTCACGCGCTTCGGGGGCAACATTTCACGCACCGCGACGTTTGTGGGCATGGAGCGCTCGGCGTTGCACCGGAAGCTGAAGTCGCTCGGGTTGCATGGCGGTGCCGGCGAGGGCGTCGCGGGCGGCTAGAGCGGGGAGGGGACGATGTCGCGCTGGGCTTACGTTAACGGACGATATGTTCGGCACCGCGACGCCGCTGTGCACATCGAGGATCGCGGCTATCAGTTGGCTGACGGTGTCTATGAGGTGGTCGGGATTCGCGACGGCCGGCTGATCGACGAGGCGCCGCATCTGGATCGACTCGGCCGGTCTCTGTCGGAGTTGCGCATCGAGTGGCCGGTGGGCCGCAAGGCGCTGGAGTTCATACTTCGTGAAGTCCTGCGCCTGAACGGGGTGCGCGACGGGTTGGTCTACATCCAGGCGACACGCGGCGTCGCGCGGCGCGATCATGCCTTTCCCAAGGATCCGACCCCGGCGTTGGTCGTGACCGCGAAACACACCAGCCGCCCGGGCATCGACGTGCCAGGAGTGCGGGTCGTCAGCCGACCGGACAATCGCTGGGACCGCTGCGACATCAAGACGGTCGGGCTGCTGCCCAACGTGCTGGCCAAGCAGAGCGCCCGCGAAGCCGGTGCGTGGGAGGCCTGGTTCCTCGACGAGCGGGGCGACGTTACCGAAGGCGCATCGACCAATGCGTGGATCGTGAGCGAGGCGGGCGAGCTCATCACCCGCCAGACCGACAATGGCATTCTGGCAGGCATCACGCGGGCGACAGTGAAGACGATCTGCGACTCCCTCCAGCTCAAGCTGGTCGAGCGGCCCTTTTCGCTCGCCGAGGCGAAGCGCGCGCGTGAGGCTTTCCTGTCGAGTGCGACCTCATTCGTCACGCCGATCGTGGGCATCGACGACACGACGGTCGGTGACGGCAAGCCCGGCCCGGTTGGGCGTCGGCTGCGCGAGGAGTATCTCCGCCACGCCGGGACCGGCGATCGCGTGACATGACACGGCGCGCGCGGCCGAAGGCGGTCTTGTTCGACTGGGACAACACCCTCGTCGACACCTGGCCGATCATCGTCGAGTGCTATCGCGACACCTTTGTCGCGCTGGGTCGCGACCCATGGACCTCCGACGAGGTGAAGGCGCGCGCGCATGGGTCATTGCGCGACCTGTTTCCGGCGCTGTTCGGGGGCGAAGCAGTCCGTGCAGAGCAGGTCTTCTACGAGACCTTCCACCGCATCCATCTGGAGCGGCTTGCGCCGCTCCCGGGCGCCGCCGCGGTGGTCGAGCGGCTGGCGGGTGAGGGGCTGCTGGTCGGCGTCGTCAGCAACAAGGTGGGCGACAATCTGCGCACCGAAGTCGCTCATCTCGGCTGGTCGCGCTGGCTCAACCCGGTGATCGGTGCGCGCGACGCGCGGCGCGACAAGCCGGCACCCGATCCGATCCTGATGGCGCTCGCTGGATCGGGCATCGCGCCGGCGGAATGCTGGATGGTAGGAGACACCCCGGCCGATCTGGCCAGCGCGAAGGCGGCGGGCTGCCAGCGCGTTCTCGTCGGCGGGCCGGATCGATTACCCGACAGCTTTGTGGAGTATGAGCCGCTTCTGCGCGCCCGCGATTGCCATGCGCTCATGGCATTGCTTTGGGAGTGAACCGACCCCATATTTGGGGCAACTGAGGTGCGGCGACTGCGCCGCATCCCCCGCCATCGGGTTCGCGCCAGGTGGATGCCACGCAAGAGGCCAAGAACATGAGCGAAAAAGTCCAAAACGTTCAGGACGTGTTCCTGAACTACCTTCGCAAGAACAAGACGCCCGTCACCATCTTTCTGGTCAACGGCGTGAAGCTGCAGGGAATTGTCACATGGTTCGACAATTTCTCGGTCCTGCTGCGTCGCGATGGTCACTCGCAGCTTGTCTACAAGCACGCGATCTCGACCATCATGCCGGTCACGCCCGTGCAGCTGTTCGATGGCGACAAGGCGGAAGACCAGGCCTGAGTTGAGCGACGACGAGAAGCCGGAGCGCAAGCGGCAGAAGCCGGTCGACGCGATCGCGCGCGCCACCACGACTGCGGTGCTGTGCGTGGTCGATGCGGCCGCGCGACGCGACGTCGGCGCGCGCGCTCCCGACGCGAAGCTTGCGGAGTCGGTAGGGCTCGCCGGGGCGATCCAGCTCGATGTGGTCTGGGCCGACGCCGTGGTCCTGCGACGTACGACGCCCGCGACTCTGATCGGCAAAGGCACGGTGGAAACTCTGAAGTCGGTCGTCGAGGACAATGAGATCGGGCTGGTGATCGTCGACGCCCGACTGACACCGGTTCAACAGCGTAACCTGGAGAAGGAATGGTCGACCAAGGTGATCGACCGGACCGGATTGATTCTCGAGATCTTTGGTGCCCGCGCACGTACCCATGAGGGACGCCTCCAGGTCGAGTTGGCGGCGCTTGAGTACCAACGCGGGCGACTGGTCCGGTCGTGGACCCATCTCGAGCGCCAACGTGGCGGCTTCGGCTTCATGGGCGGCCCCGGTGAGTCGCAGATCGAGATCGACCGCCGCCTGATCGGCGAGCGCATCGTGCGGATCCGTACCGATCTCCAGTCGGTGCGGCGCACGCGAGCCATCAACCGTGGCGGTCGCCGCAAGGCACGCCTGCCGACAGTGGCGTTGGTGGGCTACACCAACGCCGGCAAGTCAACTCTGTTCAACCGCCTGAGTGGCGCCGGCGTGCTTGCCAAGGATCTGCTGTTTGCCACGCTCGATCCGACAATGCGATCGGTGCGCTTGCCCAATGGCAAGGAGTGCGTTTTCTCCGACACGGTTGGGTTCATCTCGGAGTTGCCGACGCAGCTGGTTGCCGCTTTTCGGGCGACACTTGAGGAAGTGACCGAGGCCGATCTGGTGTTGCACGTGCGCGACGTTGCGCACCCCGACAGCGAACGCCAGGCCCGCGACGTCGAGGCTGTGCTAGCGGAGCTGGGGGGTGAGGGGCCTCCTATGTTGGAGGTTCTGAACAAGGTTGACCTGCTGGCGCCAGACGCGCGCGCGGTGCTTGAGGCGCAGGCCGCGATCGGCGCCGAGCGCGACCGCCGCTTCACCGTATCGGCGGTGACAGGTGAGGGGATCGACGGGCTTCTCTCGGCGATCGCGCAGACCCTGAATGAGGCGGCACGCCCGCGCGAGGTCGCGGTCCCCGCCGGCGACGGCGCGACCATCGCCTGGCTCTACCGCCATGGCGAGGTGCGGCAACGGCGCGACGAGGGCGAGACCGCGATCCTCACGGTGGCGCTGGACGAGGCGGCCTCGGCCCAGCTCGATCGCCGGCTCGCGCGTTGACAGGCGCCGGCCGCGCTTTCTATAGAAGGCAGGTCAGCGAATCGGGAGAAAACTCATGAAATTCAGCCCCTTGCACGACCGTATTCTGGTCAAGCCGGTGGACGCCGAGACCAAGACCAAGGGTGGCATCATTATCCCCGACACCGCGCAGGAAAAGCCGATGCAGGCTGACGTGGTGGCTGTCGGTAAAGGCCGCCGCTTGGAAGACGGCCGGCTGGTCCCAATCGGCGTGAAGGTCGGCGACCGCATCCTCTACGGCAAGTGGTCGGGCACCGAGGTCAAGCTCGCGGGTGTCGACCACGTGATCCTGAAGGAAGAGGATCTCTTCGGCGTCGTCGGGTGAGCCTCGCTGACGACCAGGCGCTCGGTCAGGCCGTCGAGGCCCTGATCCGGGATGTGGCGGCGAGCGAGATCGCGCCGCGTTTCGGTACACTCGCCAAGGGCGAGATCAGCGAGAAAAAGCCGGGCGACTATGTCACGGTCGTCGACGCGGCCGCCGAGCGCCGCCTGACCGCGGGCTTGCTTGCGCTGACCCCGGACGTTCCGGTGGTGGGCGAGGAGGCCGTCGAAAGCGATCCCGGATTGCTGGAACTCGTGCGTCAACCCTCCGCGAGCTGTTGGATCGTCGATCCGCTGGATGGCACGGCCAACTTCGCGAGTGCGACGCCGATCTATGCCGTGATCGTCGCGCTGATGCGAAACGGCCGAACCGAGGCCGGCTGGATCTACGATGTGCCGGGCGATCGCATGGCAAGTGCCTGGCGCGGGCGCGGTGTGTTGCGGTCGGGGCGGGCGGTCCCACCGGACGCGGCACGGACGGGGCGCCGCGGCTATGTCGGTTACAAGATCAAGCGCACCTTCGACCGCCACTTGGTCGGCGAGGGCAGTGGCGATTTCGGTGAGGTCACCACGATGGGCTGCGCCGGTGTGGAGTATCTCGATCTGCTGGATGGACGCGCCGACTATTGCCTCTATCGCATCACCAAACCCTGGGACCACGCCGCCGGCGCTCTCATGATGGAGGAGGTGGGTGGCGGGGCGCTTGCGTTCGACGGCGGCAGCTACGCGCCCGGGCAAGGCCGGGAGGCGGGCCTGTTGGCGTCGCCGCAGACGCGGACCCTGACCGAGCTGCATCCTCACGTGTCGGCGCTCGCCCGCGCGTTGACGTCGGGTTGAGAGCCTAGGGTCGCTCTAGCCGCGCTCAGCCTTCTTGGCCTCTTCCCAATAGCGATCCATCTGATCGAGCGAGGCTTCACCTGGTTCGTGACCCGTTTCGGCAATCCGGCGCTCGACATGCCGGAACCGGCGCTCGAACTTGTCGTTGGTCGCGCGCAGGGCTGCCTCGGGGTCAATCTTGCAGTGTCGCGCCAGATTGGCGACGGCGAACAGCACGTCGCCCAACTCGTCCTGGACCCTGACCGGATTTGCCGTGCCGGCGTCAATCTCGTGGCGCAGTTCGGCAAGTTCCTCGGCGATCTTGGCGAACACCGGACCGATCTCGGGCCAGTCGAACCCGACCCGAGCGGCGCGCTTCTGGAGCTTTTCGGCGCGGATCAGAGCGGGGAGGGCGCGGGCGACACCCGCCAGGGCGCTGCTGTCGGGCTTAGCGGCGCGCTCCGCGGCCTTTCGGCTTTCCCAATGCGCCGTCTGGGCCTCGGCGGTGGCGATCTCAGCCGAGCCGAAGACATGGGGGTGCCGGTCGATCATCTTGGCCGCGATCGCTGCCGCCACCTCGTCAAAGGTGAAGGCGTCGCGCTCGGTGGCTATCTGGCTGTGATAGACGACCTGCAGCAGGAGGTCGCCCAGCTCCTCGCGCAGCGCCGGCATATCGTCATTCTGGATGGCGTCCGCGACCTCGTACGCTTCCTCGAGTGTGTAGGGCGCGATGGTCTGGAACGTCTGCTCAAGGTCCCAGGGGCAGCCGGTGACCGGCGTCCGCAGCGCCTTCATGACGGCGAGGAGCCTAGGGATCGGTTCGCTCGGCAGGTCCATGGGCCCGTCCTCTAAGTTGACTATTGTCGTATAATATATATTATGACAACTAACGGATATATCATTTAACTCAAGATATTCAGTGAACTTTCAAAGAGTCCTTGAGCAACGCGAGCAGCCGCACGGCGCGGTCGCCTTCCGCCTCCGGCACGCCGAGCGTGAGGAGAATGCCCTCCTTGCCGCTTCCCGGCGCCGGCACAACAAGGTCGAGCACGGTTCGACGGCCGCCGGAGTCGCCCGAACTCGGCGGCACATTCTCGAAAACGATCAGGAACGAGCCATCCGCGAGTTTCCGCGCCCGGCCGCGCACGCCCGGCCGCCGCGCCTGAATGGCGCCAACCTTCGATGCCGCGTAGTGTTCGGCATCCCGCACGCCCTCGAAGGCAAAATCGATGCGCCAGACCAGCAGGCGCCAGCCTCGGGCAGCAAACGTGGCCACACCCCGCTCCCAGTCCTCGCGCGCGGTCCATCCCAGCGGGATGCCCACCTCTGCCTTCACCGCATCGAAACGGACGCGAGCGAAACCGCCACTCTGGTCGATCCCGAGGACCCGTGCGGGTTTGTCATCCTGCGCATTGCCGGCCTGGTCAGCCGCTTGGCCCAGGCTGGCTCCATTGTCCGCGATGCCGAAGTCGCTGAATGTCGCGCCGGCGGCATCGAGCTTGCCTTGGGCCCAGGCTGGAACCGCGCCGAAGGCCAGCAGCCCGGCTAGAAGTGCCCGACGGCCGAAGCCGGACTCCGTTTGTTCAGGTTTACATGGTAGATAAGAAATATAGCCTAACATGTTGATTAATTTACTTGTTATGTATCTCTAGAATCATGCCATCGTGGCATGGAGCTACATGTTCCGGCGTCATCGCGTCGAGCTGCGCATAGTCCATGTCGACATGCAGGTTGGTGAGATACGCCCGCTCGGGCTTCACGCGCGCGATCCACTCGAGCGCGAGATCGAGATGGGCGTGGGTTGGATGCGGCTTGTAGCGCATCGCATCGACAACCAGGATCCGAACGCCCATCAGGGTCGCCAGCGAGGCTTCCGGCAATCCGACCACGTCGTTGGCATAGCCGAACGCGCCAAAGCGGAAGCCGAGCGAGGGCACGAAGCCATGGTCCTGCTGGAAGGGGATCACCGGCACGCCCGCAGCCTGGAAGGGCCCGTCGATCGTCTGCAGGCGATAAAGGGGATTGTAGAAGCCTCCCGGCTCGCCGTCGAAGCAGTAACCAAAACGCCGTCGCAGGATCCCGCTCGTGCGGGCGTCAGCCCAAGCTTCGATCGGCCCTCCGCGCAGAACGAGCGGGCGCACGTCGTCGATCCCGTTGACCTGGTCGGCGTGATCGTGCGTCCAGATCACCGCGTCGAGGCCATCAACCCGAGCATCGATCAACTGCTCGCGGAGGTCCGGCGAGGTGTCGACCAGGATGCGACGGCCTCCCTCTTCCACCAGGATGGAGCAGCGGCGGCGGCGATTGCGGGGATCGTCTGAGCGAGCTGCCCCCCAGTCGCCCCGGCCACCGGCCCCGCCGATCCGCGGCACGCCGCCGGAGGTGCCGCAGCCCAGAATGGTCACGCGCACTGCGAGCGGTCCGTCTTGCTGAACAGCCGGAAGAAGTTGTCGGCGGTGGCGTCGGCCAGCCGCTCGACACTGACGCCCTTCAGCTCCGCCACCTTCGCGGCCGTATGGCTGACGAAGGCGGGTTCGTTGGTCTTCCCCCGGCGCGGGACCGGAGCGAGGTAGGGCGCGTCGGTCTCGATCAGCAGCCGGTCCAGCGGCACGTCGCGAACGATCCCGCGCAACTGCTCTGCCGACTTGAAGGTCACGATCCCCGAAATCGAGATCGAGAGACCGAGGGCCAGGGCCCGGGCCGCGACCTCTGGTCCCGAGCTGAAGCAATGGATCAGTCCGGGAAAGGCGCCGCGTGCGTGCTCTTCCTCAAGGGTCTGCGCTGTTTCGTCATCGGCGTCGCGCGTGTGGACGATCAGCGGCAAGCCGGTCGCGCGCGATGCCGCGATGTGGGCACGGAAGCTGTCGCGCTGGGCCTCGCGGGGGCTGTGCTCGTAGAAATAGTCGAGACCCGTCTCGCCGATGCCCACGACCCGGGGATGGGCCGCTTCGGCAATCAACCGGTCGGGCACGGACTGCCCCTCTTCCGCCGCTTCGTGCGGATGGACGCCGACGCTGCACCAGACATTGGCGTGCCGTTCGGCGATCCCGCGCACCGCGGCAAAGCGATCGAGGCGCGTGCCGATCGTCAGCATGCCCCGGACGCCCGCCGTCCGCGCGCGCGCGAGGATCCCTGCCTCGTCGGCAGCCAGTTCCGGAAAATCGAGATGGCAGTGACTGTCGATCAGCATTTCAGCCCGCCGGTTTGGGCTCGATGTGCCGCGGGAACACGCCGCTGGGTGTTGGCAACTCCCGACCCGCCGGCAGCTCGACATCGAAGGCCGCGAAATCGCGTTTGTCGGCCGGAACGCCCAGCTGATCGAGGATGCGTGCCGTCGAGCCCGGCATGAAGGGTTGGACGAGGAGCGTTACCCGTCGGATCGCGTCCATCAGGACCCAGAGAACCGTGTCGCGCCGCGCCGGATCTGTCTTGGCGAGGGCCCAGGGTGCCTGGGCATCGACGTAGCGGTTGGCATCGGCAATCGTTTCCCACAAACCGATGAGCGCGCGATGCAGTGCCTGCTCCTCGAACTCATCCCGAAGCGTCGCGAGCAGTGAGCGCGCGCGCCCCAGTAGGGCCTCGTCCGCCTCGGTCGCGGGACCGCGCGCCGGCACGCGGCCATTGCAGTTCTTGGCCACGATCGAGAGCGTGCGCTGGCAGAGATTGCCGTAGGCATTGGCCAGGTCGCTATTGATCCGGCCGATCAGCGCCCGCCTGTTGAAGTCGCCGTCGGCGCCGAATGGCACTTCGCGTAACAGAAAATAGCGGACCTGATCGAGGCCATATTCGCCAACCAGCGCCACCGGATCGATCGCGTTGCCGAGCGACTTGGAGATTTTCTGGCCCTCGTTGGTCCACCAGCCATGCGCGTAGACGCGCCTGGGTGGTGCGACGCCGGCGGCCATCAGGAAGGCCGGCCAGTAGACCGTATGGAAGCGGATGATGTCCTTGCCCACGACATGCAGGTCCGCCGGCCAGAAGCGCGCCAGGCGATGGGTCGTGTCGGGGTAGCCGCATTCGGTGATGTAGTTGGTGAGCGCGTCGAGCCAGACATACATCACATGCTTGGGATCGCCCGGCACCGGAACGCCCCACTTGAAGCTCGTGCGCGACACCGAGAGATCCTGCAGGCCCGAGCGCACGAAGCTCAGCACCTCGTTGCGCCGGCTCTCGGGCGCGATAAAGCGCGGATTGGCTTCATAGTACGCGAGCAGTCGCTCGCCCCAGGCCGAGAGCCGGAAGAAGTACGACGGCTCCTCGACCCACTCGACCTCAGCGCCGCTCGCGGTGGCGCGTCGGGCGCCATCGGGACCTTTCTCTGTCTCACTCTCGGCGTAGAAGGCCTCGTCGCGCACGGCGTACCAGCCGGCGTACTTGCCTTCGTAGATGTCGCCGGCCGCCTTCAACTTTTCCCAAAGCGCCTGGCACGCGGCGCGGTGGCGCGCCTCCGTGGTACGGATGAAACCATCGGGGCTGAAGCCCATGGTCCCGACCAGGGAGCGAAAGGTCTCGCTGACCTTGTCGGCGTAGGCCTGCGGGCCCATGCCGGCCGCTGCGGACGACTTCTCGATCTTCTGGCCATGCTCGTCGGTGCCGGTCAGGAAATGCACGTCGTAGCCGTCGAGTCGCTTGAAGCGGGCGATCGCGTCACACGCGAGACTCGTGTAGGCGTGCCCGACGTGCGGCACGTCGTTCACGTAGTAGATCGGCGTCGTCACATAGAAGGGTCGCTTGTCCGACATCGCCTCGCTCCGGCCCGCCGCCCCGCCGCTGCGCGGGTTCAGCGCGTCGCGGCCTGCAGCGCCAGGAACGCGCCGAGCACCGTCTGCTTGCGGTCGAGATTGACCGCGTCGGCGCGGGAGATCAGGTCGGCGACCTTCTCCCATGCCCCCACCCAGCGATCAAGGCTGGCCAGCCCCGCTAGGCGCGCGCGAATCGCGCCGTCCGCGGCGTCGGTCCGCGATGCGCCTGCGGCTTCTCGGATCAGCGCTTTCAACCAGCCATCGATCAGGAAGCCGAAGGTGCGCCACTCGGCGTTAGCCGCCTCTCCCCGCCGCGCGAAGCGATCGGCGAAGGCGTGCAGGCGCGGCATGTCGCCCGCCGGCAGCGTTGCGAGCAGCGCCGTCATGTCGCGATAGAGCGTGACGCTACCCGACGCCGCAAACTCGAGCGCGCGGCCAATGCTGCCCTCGGCTAGCGCGGCCACTACCGGCCGGTCGTCCGCTGCCAGCTCCGGAGCGAGACGCCCCAAGAGCTCAGTCACGTGCTGGTCCTCTAGGGCGTCAAGCGGAAGCTTGTGGCAACGTGAGCGGATCGTCGGCAGCAGGCGCCCCGGCGCATGCGCGACCAACAGCAGAACCGCGCGCGCCGGCGGCTCCTCCAGCAGCTTCAGCAGCGCGTTCGCGCTTGAGCGATTGAGCTCGTCGGCCGAATCCACGATCGCCACGCGCCAGCCGCCCATCGCGGGCGTGCGATGAAGGAATTCGCCCAGCTTGCGCACGTCGTCGACGGCGATCTCGGTCCGCACCCGGCCCTGGTCGTTCACCGTGCGTCGCAGATGGAAGAGATCGGGATGCGCGCGGCCGTCGACCAACCCGCGCGCCGGCGCGTCTGCAGCCACATCGAGCGAGTCCGGCGCGTCTCCGAACAGCCCGCCGCCGGCGCTACCGCAGAGCAGGAAACGCGCAAACCGCCAGGCCAACGATGCCTTGCCGATGCCGCGTGGGCCCCCCAGCAGCCAGGCGTGGTGCATCCGGCCGCTCCGATGCGCGGCGAGCAGTGTCGCCTCCGCCGCCTGATGACCGAGCAGCCGATCGATGCGCCAGGGCGGCGGCCAAGGGTGCGGCCATTCCAGCCGTTCCAGGTCGCCCGCGTCGCTCACCTTGCCGCGTGCCATCTCAGGTCAGCCCCAGACGGCGCGCGACGATCTGGGCGATGTCGGCGGCGACCGCGTCGGCATCGCGGGTCGCATCGACCACAGCGCAGCGTTCAGGCTCCGCTGCGGCGATGGCGAGAAAGCCGGCGCGAACGCGCTCGTGGAAGTCCGCCGCGAGGCTTTCATAGCGCGTCTCCGCACCACGCCGCGCGGCGGCCCGCGCGAGACCGGCAGCGACCGGGAGATCGAGCATCACCGTGAGATCGGGTCGGAAGTCACCGATCGCGACGAGATGCAGGCGCGCGATGGAGTCGCGGTCAAGACCATGGCCGAAACCCTGATACGCCAGCGTCGAATCGGCGAAGCGGTCGCACACAACCCATGTGCCGGCGGCCAGCGCGGGCCGGACCGTGGCGCGAAGATGGTCGCGTCGGGCGGCATAGTGGAGCAGAGCCTCCGTCGTGCCGTCCCAACGGTCGGCCGCGCCTTCGACCAGCAGCTTGCGGATCGCCTCCGCCCCCGGCGACCCGCCCGGTTCGCGCGTGGCGATGGACCGCACACCGCGCGCCTCAAGCCAGTCGCGTAGCCGCGCGATCTGTGTCGTCTTGCCCGCCCCCTCCCCGCCCTCCAGCGTGATGAAGCGGCCGCGTGAGGGGCTCACGAAAGCCAACCCAACAGGTAGTGGCGGGCCAGCACGCCTATTCGGCCGAACGTGCCGAGCCTCGGCACATCCTCGCCGACTTCCAGCGGATGCTCGAACACCCGCCCGTCAGCGAGCGTGATGGCGACGGTGCCCACGCGCGTTCCCTTGGCGACCGGTGCGGCCAGCGGCCCTTCGAAGCGCGCAACGACGCGCGGCTGCGCGGCCTGGCCGACGGGACTGGTCACGATCGCCGATCGCGTGATCCGCAGGGGCACCTTGTCCGACCGGCCGAGCCAGACCGGAGCTTCGGTGACCACATCGCCCGCCTTGAAGAGGACAGTGTTGGTGAACTCGCGGAAGGCCCACTCGATCAGCCGGTGGCTTTCGCTCGCGCGCTCGTTCATCGAAGCGAGGCCGTTCACCACCAGCACCAGGCGCCGCCCGTCGCGCTGCGTGGAAACGGCAATGCCGTACCCGCCCTCGTCGGTGTGTCCGGTCTTCAGGCCATCGGTGCCCGGCGTCGTCCTGAGCAGGCGATTGCGGTTTTCCTGGCGGATGTTGTTGTAGGCCCATTCGGGCTCGGCGTAGTACCGATACTGGCGTGGGAAGTCCTCGATCGTGCGCCACGACAGCACCGCGAGATCGCGCGCAGTGGTGAACTGCCCCTCGGCAGGCCAGCCCGAGGAATTCTTGAACACCGAGCGTTGCATTCCCATCTCGCGGCCACGCTTGGTCATGCGTTCGGCGAACGCGTCCTCGGTGCCGGACAGCGCCTCCGCCACGACGACGCAGGCATCATTGCCCGATTGGATGATGATGCCGCGGATCAATTCCTCGACGGTCGGTTCGGAGGTGATCTCGAGGAACATCCGCGAGCCGCCCATCTTGCGCGCCCGCTCGCTCACCTTGAAGCGCGTGTCGAGCTTCACGCGACCGGCCGCCAATTCCTCGAACAGGATGTAGACCGTCATCATCTTTGACATCGAAGATGGCGGCATGGACCTGTCGGCATCCTTCGACAGCAGCACCGCGCCGGTCATCGGATCGACCATGAAGGCCTGTTTGGCCAACGTCGGTATGCCGATTTGCGACGGCGTCATGCTCTCGGTCTTGGCCGGCGGCTTGGCCGCGGGCTTGGTCGCTGGCGGCTTGGCCTGAGGGCGCTGCTGCTGCTGTTGCTGCGGCGTCGGACGGCGCTGCGGGTCGCCCGGCTGTTGGGCAAGGGCAAGACCGGCCGGCGCGATCAGCGCGACCGATGCGAGAGCGGCGACGAGCCTCCGACGCAGGTCAGTCGGAAACGACACGGGCGTCTCCATAGCCGGATCTCCTGAGACGGTCGGCGACAATGCCGGCTGCGTCGGCCGTCGTATAGGGGCCTAGTCGCACGCGAAAGACGTCGCGGCCGCCCACCGATCCCTGGGTCACTTCGCTGGCACCGTAACTGCGCACCGCGCCGCGCTGACGCTCGGCGTTGTCGACGGTCGAGAACGAACCGGTCTGAACGAAGAACCCGCCACTCGTCGGCGCGGTCGCGACAGCGGGCCCCCGGGGATAGCTCGGCCAACCGGCCTGCACCGCCGCCGGCGGTTGCGCGGGGATGGGCATCGGCTGCGGGACCGCGACGGTACCCTGCCCGCTCGCACTCGCTTGTGGTGCCGTGGGCGCGGCGCGGCGGCCGCCGCCGGTCACCTGCTCGGCGGCGGCGCGTTGTTCGGCCGGGCCGCCGCCCGCCAACGCCGCGTCCTTCATGGCTCGACTCTCGGCGCTCAGCTGCTCGACACGCACGCGCGCCACGCCGACCCGCACCATGTCGATGTCGTTGGCGGCGGCCCGGGACAGGTCGATGATGCGCCCGCGCGAGAAGGGACCGCGGTCGTTGATCCGCACGATCGTGCTCAGCCCGTTCTCCAAATTGGTCACTCGCACCAATGCGGGCATCTGGAGCGTTCGATGGGCCGCCGTCCGGTCGTTCTGGTCGTAGCGTTCTCCATTGGCGGTTGGGCGTCCATGGAAGCCCGGTCCGTACCAAGACGCGGTGCCGGTTTCGACATGGTCGAACTCCTCTCGCGGCGTGTACGTGGTCCCATCGATCACGTAGGGCTGTCCAACCTTGTAGGCGCCGCGAGAGCCAGAGCTGCCCGGCGTTGCGGGTGGCGGGGCGGAGGCGCAGCCGGCCACGACAGCCGCCAAGGCGGATGCCGCCAGCGCGCGCAAGGTCGAGGATACACCAGAGATGGGGCTCATCTTGGCCACATCATACAGGATGATGCGGCTACAGCGGAACGGACTTAACGGGCGGCGATTCGATCCGAGAGGACGCCCACGGCCAAAGCGAAGAAGTCGGACTGATTCCAACGCAGGATCACCCGGAAATTCTCGCCGACGCGGTAGGTCGGTCCATCGGCGCCGGCGGGCGTCACGATCCGTTGTCCGGGACCTGCCACTGTCCCGCGAGGCACCTCGTCTCCCCAGCGCTCGCCGGCTCGCCAACCAACCCGCCGCAGGTAGTTGGCGACCGAGGCGAACACGTCGAGCCGGTTAGTCCAGATATCCGTCCGCCCGTCCCCGTCCCCGTCCGCGGCATAGGCGAGGAAACTCGTGGGAATGAATTGGCACTGGCCCATCGCGCCCGCCCAGGAGCCCTTCATCGCCGCGATGCCGATATGGCCTTGCGACAGGATGCGCAGCGCCGCGATCAGCTGCTGGCGAAAGAACGCGGCGCGAAAGCCGGTGAAGGCGAGCGTGGCCAGGGCGGGAACGACATCGAAATCGCCGAGACGCGTGCCGTAGTTGCTCTCGATGCCCCATAGCGCGGTGACGGTCGATGCCGGCAGACCGACGGGAGCGGCAAAACGGTCAATTGCGGGGCGGTTCTCCGCAAGCAATTCGCGGCCGCGACGGATGCGCTCCTCCGAGACAACGATCTCGAGATAGCGCGCGAAGGTCATCTTGAATTCGGGCTGGTTGCGCGCGAGTTCCAGCACCCGCGGAATCTGCTCGACATTGCCGAGAGCCGCATCAAGCGTGCCGCTATCGACACCGGCTCGTTGCGCCTCTGCGCGCACGCCCTGCAGCCAAGATACGAATGTCTGAGGAGCCTGTTGTTGCGCGAAAGCCGGCGCCGCAGCCGTCAGGCCCGCGGTACCGGCGAAGATCATTCTGCGTCGGTCCATCCGCCGGCTTTACCAAAGCCGGCGACGGAGGTCAGCCCTCCATGCCCACCGAGGCGATCAGGCGGACAGCGCCGGCCATCATGCAGAAGGTGGCGATCCCGCTGGCGATCTGCGGAAAATCGAGTTCGTGCTTGAAGAAGAGGTGCTGCATGAGGTCCAGGTAGTCGCGATACCACGTGTGGACGCGCTCAGAGACGGTCGTGGTCGTGCGATTCATCGGTCTAAACCCGGCGGAAGTCCGCCGCCTCAAGTTAGTGCAACACTTGAGAAAATACCACTAACTCACAGATTTTATTCAATTTACTTGAAACAATGGTATCAGCCCTGAGCGCCGGACCGCGGCGTGCCCTCGGCTACCAAGATTGGGTGGTGTCCACCCGGCGCCAACGCCACAGCGATGGGAGTGCCGCCTGAGCGACCGGCAAGTCTTTGACACAGAAGGTTGATTTCCGACTGAACCGCCAGAACATCATGCGGAACGACCGCCGGCTCGACCACCCAGACTTGGCTGACCCACTCACCGCGTTCGCCTGAGCGCGCGTATCGGCACTGCATGGCGAGGACGCGGCCACGGCGAACGGCCTCTTTGAACAAGCGCACAGCGTTGGCCAACTGCGCTTCCAAGCGGGATGTATGATCGACGATCGCCATCGCGCGAACCCGTCCGGTAATGATTGGCAGAGAATATTCGGAGATTGTGCGCGCATCGCTTATCGTCGGCAAGATGAGATGACCTGGATGGGTGGCCGAGCGGTTTAAGGCACCGGTCTTGAAAACCGGCGCGGGCGCAAGTCCGCCGTGGGTTCGAATCCCACCCCATCCGCCATTTATCGATGTTTTTCGACGGTCGTCGCGACGCGCTAAATCTGCGCGCAAGTGAACTTGCCGAGCCGCTGCACAAACCCCGGAGCGAGGTTGGAAATCGTTAGCCGGAACCGCCACGCGATGAGTCTCGACGATCAGCGGACGCTCTGGCAGCCTTCGCGCGTCAACGGGAGGAAACGATGAAACTTGTCACCGGACGCCGCACTGTCATCGCAGGAGCTGCCGCCAGTCTCGCCGCCCCCGCTCTTGTGCGGGCGCAGGGCGCCTATCCCAACCGCCCGGTGCGCTACATCAACCCGTTTCCGCCCGGCGGCGCCACCGACACGCTTTCGCGAATTCTGTGCGCCAAGCTCACGGAGATCTCGGGCCAGCAATTCATCGTTGAGAATCGCGCGGGTTCGGCCGGCAATATCGGCAACGATGTGATCGCGAAGTCCGAACCCGACGGTTACACGATCGGACTGGGTGGTATCGCCACGCACGCCATCGCGCCCACGCTCTATGTCCGCCTGCCGTTCGACCCGCGCAAGGACTTCACGTTCGTGAGCAACATGTGGTCATTGCCCAACATGCTCACGGTCAACAATGACCTGCCCGTCAAGTCGGTGCCGGAGCTGATCGCTCACGCCAAGAAAAACCCCGGCAAGCTGAGCTACGGTTCGGCGGGTGCCGGCACGACGCTGCATCTCTCCGGCGAACTGTTCAAGCTGCTGGCCGATGTCGACATCCTGCATGTGCCCTACCGCGGCGGCGCGCCGGCGATGCAGGACCTGCTGGCCGGCCAGATCCACATGATCTTCGACAATATCCCCGGCGCTCTGGCTGTCGTGCGGCCAGGCAAGGCGCGCGGTCTCGCCGTCACGTCGGCGACGCGCAGCAAGACCGTGCCCGATGTACCTACGATCGCCGAGACACTGCCCGGATTCGACATCTCGTCCTGGACCTGCCTCGTCGGCCCGGCGAACCTTCCGGCTCCAGTGTTGGCGCGGCTGTCGGACCTGATGAAGACCGCCCTCACCTCGCCAGATCTCGTCGCCAAGTACCAGGAACAGAGCGCGACGGCGTGGTGGACCAGCCCGGCCGAGACGCTGGCGCACCGCGACAAGGAACAGGAGCGTCTGGCGCCGATCATCCGCAAGAGTGGTGCGCGGGTGGAATAGGCGGTGCCGAAACTCACCACGGCACAGGCGGTCGTTGCCACGCTGGAGCTGAACGGCATCGACACGTTGTTCTGTCTTCCGGGCGTGCAGAACGACTCGTTCTTCGACGCGCTCTATGACCGGACGAACGCGATTCGACCGATCCATGCCCGGCATGAACAAGCCTGCGCGTACATGGCCTTGGGCTCCGCCATGGCAACTGGTCAGCCTTCGGCCTACGCCGTGGTGCCGGGACCGGGGTTCCTCAACACCACGGCGGCGCTCTCGACTGCCTATGCCGTGAATGCTCCGGTTCTGGCGCTCTCCGGCCAGATCGCTCAGGCGATGATCGGTCGCAACGTCGGCCTGCTGCACGAACTGCCGGATCAGCTCGCGATCATGCGCGGGCTGACGCAACACGCCGCGCGAATCCCAGCGGCCGCCCAGGCGCCCGCGATGGTCGGCGATGCTTTCCGGCGGCTGCGGTCGGGTCGGCGGCGGCCCGTGGCGCTGGAGTGCGCCATGGATACCTGGGGTCGGCGTGCGGATGTCGTGCTCCCGGACGCGGCGACACCCGGTGACGCGCTGCCGCTGGACGAGGACGGCGTCGATCGCGCCGTGAAGCTCTTGGGCGCCGCGGAACGGCCGCTGATCTGCGTCGGTGGTGGCGCCCAGCACGCCGGCGAGGCGCTGCGGATCCTCGCTGAGGCCCTTGATGCGCCAGTGCTGGCGGTACGCATGGGACACGGCGCGCTGGATGCCCGCCATCCGCTCGCGGTCACCGCGGCGGCAGGCCATCGTTTCTGGGCGGAGGCCGACGTCGTGCTGGCGGTCGGCACGCGCTTGCAGAGCCAGCTCATGAACTGGGGCGCCGATGACAGCCTCAAGATCGTTCGCGTCGACATTGACTCAGAGGAGCTCGATCGCCAACGCCGCCCGGAGATCGGCATCGTGGGCGATTCGGCGCTCGTATTGGCTGCCCTTGCCGATCGAATCGCGGCGCACAACAGGACGAGGACAGGACGTCTGGCGCATGTTGCGTCCGTAAAGGCCGCGGCGGACGCGGCGTTCCGCGACCGGCTCGCCCCGCAGATCGCCTACCTCGACGCTATCCGCGCGGCCCTGCCGGAGAACGGCATCCTGGTCGATGAGCTGACGCAAATGGGGTACGTCGCGCGGCTCGCCTGGCCGACCTATCGCCCGCGCACGTTTCTCTCGCCGGGATATCAGGGAACGCTCGGCTGGGGGTTCGCGACGTCGCTTGGGGTCAAGGTTGCGAAACCCGACACTCCGGTCGTGTCGATCAACGGCGACGGCGGTTTCCTGTTCACGGCCATGGAGCTCGCCACGGCAGCGCAGCACGGCATCGCCGCGGTAGCCGTCGTCTTCAGCGATGGCGCGTTCGGCAACGTGCGGCGTATCCAGAAGCAGAGCTATGCCGGGCGGACCATCGCAACCGAACTGCGCAATCCCGACTTCGTGAAGCTCGCCGAGAGCTTCGGCGTCGAGGCGCATCGCGTGGAGGGGCCCGCCGCCCTGGGAGCGGCCGTGTCGCGCGCGTTGGGTCGGGGCGTGCCGGTGCTGATCGATTGCCCCGTCGGCGAACTGCCGGACCCCTGGCCCTCCATCGCGCTGCCGCGCGTCCGCCCATCCCCACGCTGACGCACGCTTCAGACGCTGTAGGTCGCGATCACCTTCGGGTCCGGCTCAAGTCCGAGTCCGGGCCCGGTGGGCACCGCGAAGCTTCCCTCGCGTGGATTCACCCACTCGCCATAGAGGCTGGCGTCGAGGTCCATGTGATAGCGCTCGACCAGACCGGGCGGGCCGCCGCGCGCCGCCATGAGGTGCAGGGTCGCGAGAAAGCCCGGGCCAAAATAGGGTGAATGCGGCATCAGCGTGACTCCGGCACCCTCAACCAGTGCCGCCACCTTCAGGAACTCGCTGACGCCGCCCACTTTGGTGACGCTCGGCTGGGCATAGTCGACGGCACCGGCGGCCAGCATCTCGCGGAACTGGAAGGCCGTGCAGGCGTTCTCGCCCGCGGCCAGAGGGACACCCGACTCCCGTCGCAAGCGCGCGAGCGTCGCGAAGTCCTCCGGCGGAAACAGCGGCTCCTCCAACCAGAGCAAATCGTAGGGCTTGAGGCGCGCGGCCATGTGGCGGGCCTGTTCCGGCGTCCAGGGGCAGTTGGTGTCCACCATGATCGCGATTTCAGGCCCGACGGCCTCGCGCGCGGCCCGCACCTCGGCCTCGCCCGTCTCGTGCAGCTTGATGTGGCGATAGCCCTGCCCGACGGCCTGCCCGCATCGCGCCGCCACCAGCGCCGGATCGCGGTACTTCAAGAGGCTCGCGTAGGCCGACAGCGACGTGCGCGCGCCGCCGCCCAAGAGCTGCATCAGCGGCAGGCCGGCCGCTTTGCCGGCGATGTCCCACAAGGCGATGTCGAGACCCGAGATCGCGAACGTCGTAATGCCGTACCGCCCGAAAAGATGAAGTTGCTGCTGGAGGTCGTGCGAGAGGCCGGCGATGTCGCGTGCGTCGCGGCCGAGCGCCACTGGGGCTACCATGTCATGGACCGCCGCCCGCACCGCCGTCTGGCAGCCGTAGCAGAAAGCCTCGCCCCAGCCGACCAGGCCGTTATCCGTGACGACCTTGACCAGCAGGATGTCGTTGGTGCTCCAAACCTTGCCACCATACCCGGTCGGCTTGCCGCCGAATTGGTAAGGCACCTTGAGCTGGATAGTGTCGATCGCGGCGATCTTCATGGCAACGGGACTCCCGCAATCAGGGCGGCAAAGAGCATCGCGGCATGGCCCGGATCGGCAAGCCGCTTTGAAGTGAAGCGGGCGTCGCCCGCCTCGACGATGTGCAAGGAATGGCGGGCCAGTTCCGGTGGCAGGGCTGGCAGCTCAGTCCGGTCGGCGGGCATCTCGACCTCGGCCATTGTGAAGTAGGGCCGACCCGGCTCTCCGAAGAAATCGACGTCCCAGTGGAGCGATCCTTCGGTCCAGCTGTAGCGGGTCTTCTCCAGGGTTTCGCGACGCAACGTCCAGAGTCGCGCGAAGTCGTCTTTCGAGATCGCCGTCTCGATTTCGACCATCTGGCCGTCGACGGGCCGCTTGTAGCTGAAGACCCTCGCGATACCGTCGTCCGCGACGATCTCGCGGATCCGCACACCTGCGGCGTCGAGATAGGCCTGTCGCAGCCGCTGACGGCGCACACCCTGCCGCACGGCCAAAGCGGCCTCGAGCACCCGCTCCGGATCTCGCAGGACAATCTTGCGCTCATTCTCGATCGGCATGCCCGATCCTTCGCCGCAAGAGACGCAGCAGGCCGCCCAGGACGGGCAGCGTTTCGTAGACGCCTCGCGCGGCGTCCCAATAGTCGGTGTGGCGCGCGATCAGCCCGTCGCGCACCTCCACCTCGCTGGTGCCGACAAAATCGAGCGCACCGCCGCGGAGTTGGCCGGTAAATCGCCACTTGAGATACCCGCCGCGCGGCGTCGGCGCGATATCCAGCACCTCGAAGCGCGGGGCTTCCATGTCGGCGAACATCGCCCCGAAAACGGCGCGCAGGCCCGCGTGCCCCGAAACGTCGCTGAAGGGATCCGAGAACCGGACGTCGGGCGTGAACATCTCGTCCAGCCGGTCCAGATCGGCCGGTCGCAGCGCCTGCATGAAGGCGGCGTAGCGCGTGAGGGTTCCGATGGTATCGCTCAAATTGACGCGCCTCCGGGCACGCGAAACAATGCCTGTCCTCCAGCGGAGCCCGCATGACCACGCTCGACCAGCTTCCGACGCCCGCCCTTATTCTCGACCGGGCGATTTTGCGCCGCAACCTCAAGCGCATGTCGGAGCGGCTGCGCGCCGCCGGCGTGGCGTTGCGACCCCACCTCAAGACCGCCAAGTCGGCGCAGATCGGCCGCATGGCGGTCGAGGGCCATGACGGGCGGATCACCGTCTCCACGCTCGCCGAAGCGCGCTACTTCGCCGATGCCGGCTTCACCGACATTCTCTATGGCGTGGGCATCATTCCGGCCAAACTGCCGGCGGTCGCCGAGCTCCGCCGTCAGGGCGTGAATCTGCGGGTGGTCACGGACAATCTGGCGGTTGCGCGCGCGATCGCCGAGGCTGCGCGTGTCGATGAAACCTTCTCTGTCTTTATCGAGATCGACAGCGGCGGCGGCCGCGCAGGGCTGCCTTGGCCCGACCTGTCGGGCCTGCTCGAGATCGCCCGGACCCTGCACACGGCGCCGGGTGTCGAGCTTGCCGGCGTGATGACCCATGCCGGTCACTCCTACCATTGCAACACCCGGGAGGGGATCGAAGCCGTCGCCGAGCAGGAGCGACGCGCGATTGTGGGCGCGGCGGAGCAGCTGCGTGCTGCGGGCCTCCCCTGCCCGATCGTGAGCGCCGGCTCGACCCCCACCGCCATGCATGGCCGTGACTTCACCGGCATCACCGAAATGCGCCCCGGCGTGTATGTCTTCAACGATCTCGATCAGGCGCTGATCGGTTCCTGCGGGCCGGACGATCTCGCGCTGTCGGTGCTGGCATCGGTCATCGGCCACTATCCGCATCGCAACCAGCTCCTGATCGATGCCGGCGCGCTCGCCCTCTCCAAGGACATTTCCGCCCAGGAGTTCCGGCCTCAGGTCGGCTACGGCACGATCGCTGGCGCCACGGTCGCCGACATGGCCGTGGTCGGCTGTTCTCAAGAGCACGGGTTCGTGGGCGCCGGGGCCGCCCTGCCCTACGATCGCTACCCCGTCGGGGCCCGCGTGCGCGTGCTGCCCAATCATGCCTGCATTACCGCCGCCGCCTACGACCGATACCACGTCGTCGACAGCGGCATCGATGGGGGCCGCACGGTCGTCGAGACTTACGACCGCATCAACGGTTGGTGAGTCCCGCTAGAGCGAATTGACCGTGTGGCCGCCGTCCACTGTGACCACACTGCCGGTCATGAAGGCGCCCGCGTTGGAGGCGAGCAGCAGCAAGGCGCCGTCGAGATCCTCCGGGCGGCCGATGCGGCGCTGCGGAATCCGCTCGATCAGGCGCTGGCCGCCCGGGGTTTTCCAGAAATCCTCGTTCATCTCGGTTTCGATGTAGCCAGGGCAGATGGCGTTGACGCGAATCTTGTGCCGCGCCCACTCCATGGCGAGCGCCCGCGTGAGATGGATCAGTCCTGCCTTCGAGGCATTGTAGGGCGCCACCTGCCCGATCGTGCGCAAGCCCAAGATCGACGCGACGTTGACCACGATGCCGGGCCGCCTGTCGGCGACCCAGCGGCGGGCGGCGCCTTGCGCCACGAGCCAGGCACCCCGCAGGTTGGTCGACACGACGCTGTCCCAATCGGCGACCGGCATGTCGAGCGCCGGCTTCACGATGGAGATGCCTGCATTGTTCACCACGATGTCCAGCGGCCCCGCCGCCTCAAGCGCCGCTGCGATCGAGGTCTCCGAGGTCACGTCGAGCGCGATCGCCCGGGCCTCCTTGCCGCCGCGCGAAAGGTCCGCGCACAGCGTCGAGATGCGCTCCACGCGGCGCGCGGCGAGCACAAGGCTGGCACCAGCGCCCGCGAGCGTACGCGCGAAATGGACGCCCAAACCCGCAGAGGCGCCCGTCACGAGTACGCGTTTGCCGTCGAGATCGAAACGCTTGGACATTCCGCCCATCCCCTTG
This sequence comes from Alphaproteobacteria bacterium, assembly GCA_016870115.1. GTDB lineage: Bacteria > Pseudomonadota > Alphaproteobacteria > Reyranellales > Reyranellaceae > VGCH01. Next base: position 41,848 of record VGCH01000014.1, read on the forward strand.
CCATATCCTGCGCGAGGCGCCGGTTATAGGCGGAGCGCGGCGATGGAGGAACCATGGAACTGGGATTGAAGGGCAAGCGGGTGATGGTCACGGGCGGCACCAAGTCGATCGGACGGGCCATCGTCGAGGCATTTGTCGCCGAAGGCGCCAGCGTCGCCTTCTGCGCCCGCGACGCGGCACAGGTCGTGGAGCGCGAACGCGCGTGGACAGCCGCCGGCGCCCAGGTCTCGGGCACGTCGCTCGACGTCTGCGATGATGCCGCATTGAAGCGTTGGATCGACGCTTACGCAGCGCAAGGCGGCATCGACCATTTTGTCGCGAACGTGAGTGCGCTCGGCGTAGAGGATACGCCTGAGAGCTGGCGGCGCAGCATCGAGGTCGACCTCGTTTCGACCGTGAGTTCGCTGCGGCATGTGCGGCCCCACCTCGAAGCTCGCGGCGCGGGCGCGTCGCTCACCGTGATCGGTACGGTCTCGCTGGTCGAGGTTGCGGGCCCAACGCAGCCCTACCGCTCGGTGAAGGCCGCACTTGTGCCGTTGGTGAAGTCGCTTGCGATCGACATGGCGCCGAAGGGCGTGCGTGCCAACATGGTCTCGCCGGGAACGATCCTGGAGGACGGCAACGTGTGGGGGCGCCAGCGCGACGCTGGCAGCGAACGCTACAAGCGCACGCTCGCGCGCAATCCGATGGGCCGTATGGGCACGCCGGAAGAGGTCGCCTCCTCCGTGGTGTTCCTGAGCTCCGCCCGCACCTCCTTCGTGAGCGGTGTCAATTTCGTTGTCGACGGCGCGCTGACCGCACGGGTGCAGTACTGAGCGTGTCGGTGCCGGCGCCAGCTGCCGATCGCCGGCTGGTCCTGCTGCTGCTCGCGGCGGGAATTGTCGCGGCGTTCCATGTCGGCAAGGCACCGCCGGCGCTGCCGTCGCTTCGGGAGGCGTTGGGGGCGAGCCTGACGCAGGCGGGCTGGGTGCTGGCAACGGTCAATCTGGTGACGGCGGTAGGCGGCATGGCGACTGCCATGATCGCCGATCGGCTGGGCCACTGGCGGCTCGTGGTGGGTGGCACGCTGCTCGGTGCGCTGGCCAGCGCGGCCGGTGCGGCGGCGACGCGGCTCGACCTGGTGCTCGCGCTGCGTATTGTCGAGGGCGTCGCCTTCATCGCGGTGGTCGCGAGCGCCCCGGCGCTGATCGTTCGCGCCAGCCGGCCGGAAGCGCTGCGGACCACGCTTGCGGTCTGGTCCACCTACATGCCGATCGGCTCCGGCCTGATGATGTTGGCAGCGGCCGGTCTGCTGGCCCTCGCAGATTGGCGCCTCGTCTGGGGCACCGCCGCGTTCCTCTCGCTGGCGATGGGGCTCGCGCTGATGGTGGGCGGCGGGCCGCGGGGGGACACTACACCGCCCGCCCCGGCCGCCCGGAGCTTCCTGGGAGACGCGCGTGAACTCCTTGCGTCACCCGGACCGCTCGCGATCGCGCTGTGTTTTGGGTCCTACGCCGCCTGCTGGTTCGCCGTCGTGGGCTTCCTGCCAACGCTCCAGGTGGAACGGCTTGGCATGAGTCCCACCGCGGCGGCCGTCACGACCGCAATCATTGTGATCGCCAACGCCACGGGCAATGTGGGTGGCGGTTGGCTCCTGGGTCGCGGCGTCTCGCGTGGCTCGGTGATCGCGGGCTCGGCTCTGCCGCTGTCGCTTTGTCTCGTCGGTCTCTTCGTGGACGGATTGCCCGACCTCGTACGGCTCGCGCTGGTGACGCTCTATTCGGCCGCCATTGGCGTCGTGCCGGGAGCCCTCTTCACCGGCATAACCCTGCACGCGCCGCGGCCAGCGCTCGCGGGCGCCGCGACGGGTCTGCTGATGCAGGGGTCCAACGTTGGTGGCCTGATCGGACCGCCGATTACCGCCGCCGTCGTCTCGTCAGGCGGCTGGCCTGCGGCCGCCTGGGTCACGACCACGGCGCTGCTCATCGTCGCCGCTTGCGGGCTCTTCCTGCAGGGGCGCGAAGCGCGTATCGTCGCCAGCCGGCAAGGAGCGGCGGCCCCATGATCTACGTCGATATCGTCTCCGACACGATTTGCCCATGGTGCTACATCGGCAAGCGGCGCTTCGAGCGCGCACTTGAGCTCAGCGGCCGCGACGATGTCGCGATTTCCTGGCGACCCTTCCAGCTCAATCCTGACATGCCGGTCGAAGGCATGACTCGCGACGACTATGTGCGCGCCAAGTTCGGCGGCGGCGACCGGCCGCGACAGATCTACCAGGCTGTGGCCGATAGCGGCCGCGAGGCCGGCATCGAGTTCCAGTTTTCCCGCATCAAGCGCACGCCGAATACCATCCTGTCGCATCGCCTGATCCAGTGGGGCGCCCGGACCGGCCGGCAAGACGCGGTCGTCGATCGGCTGTTTCGCGCCTACTTCGAGGACGGCCGCGATATCGGCGATCTCGACACGCTGGTGCAGTGCGCCGTCGAGGCTGGTGCCGAGGCGGGTGAAGCGCGCGAGTATCTCGTGAGCGATGAGGGCCGTTCGGAAGTCGTCTCGGCAGACGTCTATGCCCGACGCTTGGGGATCAACGGCGTGCCCTGCTTCATCGTGAACCGCAAGTACGCGGTCTCCGGGGCCCAGCCGGCGTCCGCGTTCGTCGAGGTCTTCAACCTTGCGGAGCGGGATGCCGCGACGAGCGCCGCCCAGTCGACCGCCTGAACCTTCAGCCGGCTCGATGCCGGGCGTAGATCGCGCGCACCCACGCCGCCCCTGGATGGGCCTGTGAACTGGCCACCCACGCGCCGAAGGACTTGGCCATGGGTTGGGGCCGCGCCATCGTCGAGTCGGGAGGATCGACGGCCATCGCGAGCATCGATGCCGCCGTGAGATCGGCCGCAGTAAACCCCTCGCCGACGAGATAGCCGGTGGCGCGGCTGCGCTCCGCCACGAAGTCGAGCGCTTCTTCGAGTGCGGCCTGGCCGTCGGCGATCGATTCCGGACCGACGATCCCGTTACCGCGGCGGACCATGCCGGCGGCGAGCGGCAGCACCGCGCGGTAGATCATGCGCTGCGCCAGCGACTGACCTTCCGCGAAGACCCGGGTGAAGTAGCCGTAATCCTCCAGCAGAAGAGCCAGCACCTTGCGCCGGATGCGTGGGCCCCAGTCATCGTCGAACCGACGCTCGATGTCGCGGACCTCGGCATCGGCGGTGGCAAGCGGCGGCTCGGGCGCGAGCCGGTCCAGCTCGGCCAGGATGGCGGCGGAGCCCGCGACGGGGCGCCCGTCGATCGTCACCACCGGCGTCGAGGTCTGGCCGGACAGCTTGCGCACCCGGCCGGCATGCGGGCCCGGCATCAGGTCGACACGCCGATGCGGCAGGCGCTTGAAGTCGAGCGCCCAGCGGGCCTTCTCGTTGTAGGGCGAGTAGCGGAATTGCCAGAGCGTGATGTCCATTTCCCCCTCCATATGATGATTATCATATGGTATGTTATATGACATAGAAACGGAGAGTCGAGTGCCCGCCAGCCCCTCCCGAACGGCGCGGACCCGCCAGGACATCCTCGACCACGCTGCCCGGCTCTTTCGGTTGCGGGGGTTCGCGGCGACCACCATCGACGACGTAATGCTGGCCGCCGGCCTGACGCGCGGCGCGTTCTACGCACACTTCGCGTCCAAAGAGGCGCTTTTCGACGAGGTCCTGCGCACGAGTCACGGACTGATCCGCATGCTGCGCGAGCGGGTCGGCTCGACACACAGGGCCCTCGCGCGAGACGCCGACCGCATCCTTAGCGACTATCTTCACAAGGATCACCTCGGCGAAGTCGGGACGGGCTGCACATTGGCAGCGTTGCCGGGCGATGTCGGGCGTGCCGGCCTCACTGCCCGCCTCGCCTACGCGAACGCGCTCTATGCCCTGATCGGTGAGCTGGGACGGGGCCGTCCGGCGGCCCGCAAGCTCGACCCGGCGGCGACGACCGCGGCGATCCTCACGGTCGGGGCGATCGGCCTCGCGCGGGCAAGTGGCGATCGTCGCTTGTCGGATTGGCTGCTGCGGTGCGCGCGCCGCGGCGCGCGAGACCTGCTCAAGCCGCCGGCTGGGCGAGCTTCGCGAGAGCCGAAACGATCCCCTTCACGCCGGCGAGCCGCGCGGCGTCCTCCGTCCAGGCGCGCTGGATCATCAGTCGCTGGTCGGGCCTGACGCGCACCAGCGGCGCGTTCTTCTGCACCCAGGCGATCAGCCGCTCCGGCCGCTCGAACTTGTTTTCGTGGAACGACAGGACCACCGCCTTTTCACCGGCGTCGATCTTGGCGACGCCCGACCGCCGGCAGAGCAGCTTCAGCGCGACGGTTTCCAGCAGGAATGCCGCTTCCTCCGGCAGCTTGCCGAAGCGGTCCACAAGTTCGGCACCGAACGCCTCGATGTCGGCCGCCTCGGTGAGCGATCCCACGCGGCGATAGAGCGCCAACCTCACCGTGAGATCGGCCACGTAGGCCTCGGGGATCATCACCGGTACGCCGAGATTGATCTGCGGCGACCAGTCGGCGCGCGCAGCCTCACGCTGCCGCCCCTTTGCCGCGGCCACCGCCTCCTCCAGCATCTGCTGGTAGAGCTCAATGCCCACCTCGCGGATGTGGCCGCTCTGCTCCTCGCCGAGGAGGTTGCCGGCGCCACGGATGTCGAGATCGTGACTGGCGAGTTGAAAGCCGGCCCCCAGCGTGTCGAGCGTCTGCATCACCTCGAGCCGCTTCTGCGCCGCCTCGTTCAGGGCCCGGCCGGGCGGCACCGTCAGGTAGGCGTAGGCCCGGGTCTTGCCGCGTCCGATGCGGCCGCGCAGTTGGTAGAGCTGCGACAGGCCAAACATGTCGGCGCGGTGGATGATCATGGTGTTGGCGTTGCGGATATCGAGGCCGCTTTCCACGATGTTGGTCGACAGCAACAGATCGAACTTGCCGTCGACGAAGTCCTGCATCGTCGTTTCGATGGCGGTCGGCGACAGGCGGCCATGCGCGGTCGCGAAGCGGATCTCCGGCACGAGCTCACGCAGCTCGGCGGCGATCGGCGCCAGATCCTCGATGCGGGGACAAACGTAGAAGCTCTGGCCGCCGCGATACTGCTCACGCAACAGCGCCTCTCGCACCGCGACCGCGTCGAACGGCGTGATGAAGGTCCGTACCGCGAGCCGATCGACCGGCGGCGTGGCGATGAGGCTCATGTCGCGCACGCCCGTCAGCGCCAATTGCAGCGTGCGCGGGATCGGAGTCGCGGTGAGCGTCAAGACATGGACGTCCGCGCGGAGCTCTTTCAGGCGCTCCTTGTGGACGACACCGAAGTGCTGCTCCTCGTCCACGATCAACAGGCCGAGGTCCTTGAACTGGATGCCCTTGGCGAGGAGTGCGTGGGTGCCGATCACGATATCGACTCCGCCTTCGGCCGCCGCCGTCCGGGTTTCCTTGGCTTCCTTCGCCGGCACCAGTCGTGACAGTCGGCCGATACGAACCGGCAGGCCCTGGAAGCGTTCCACGAAGTTGCGATGGTGCTGGCGGGCGAGCAGCGTCGTGGGGGCGATCACCGCGACCTGCTTGCCGCCCAGGGCCGCAACAAAGGCCGCGCGCATCGCGACTTCCGTCTTGCCGAATCCGACATCGCCGCAGATCAGCCGGTCCATCGGCTTGCCGGAACCAAGATCGCCCAGCGTGTCGGCGATGGCCTGGAGCTGATCGTCCGTCTCGGCATAGGGGAAGCGCGCGCAGAACTCCTCGAACAGCCCCTCGGGCGGCGCCATGGTCTCGCCCTCGCGCACGGCACGTTCGGCGGCGATGGCGATCAGGCGGTCTGCCATGTCGGCGATGCGCTGTTTCAGGCGCGCCTTGCGCGACTGCCAAGCGGCGCCGCCCAGCCGATCGAGCGCGGCCCCCTCCTCGCCCGCGCCGTAGCGGCTCAGAACGTCGATGTTCTCGACCGGCACAAAGAGCTTGTCGCCGCCTTCGTAGGTGAGGCGCAGGCAATCATGGCGGGCGTTCTGGATATCGAGCGTGAACAGCCCGTCGTAGCGACCGACGCCGTGGTCGCGATGGACGACCAGATCGCCCTCGCTCAAGGCCGAAGCCTCGGCGATGAAGCGTTCAGACGGGCGCCGCTTGCGCTGGGGGCGCGACAGACGATCGCCGAGGATGTCCTCCTCGCTCACGACCTCGAGCTCGTCGAGGACGAACCCATGCTCCAGCGGCCACACCGCGACCTCGATATCCCGCGGTGCGCCGTGTTCCTTCAGCAGGTGCGCGAGACGTGACGCCGATCCTTCGCTGTGGGCCGCGATGACGCGGCGTCGCCCCGCGGCCGCGGCCAGGCGCGACACGACCGCATCGAAGAGATTCACACCTTGCGCAGTGCGTGCCTGGGCAAAGCCTTCATGGCGCCGCCCCCCCAAGTCGAGCGTCTGGCCCTCGCCCGGCGCATCGAAGCTGGTGATCTGGACGCGGGTTCGGTCCGCCAACAGCTCGCCCCACTGCGACGGCGTCAGATAGAGCCGCTGCGGCGGGACCGGGCGATAGTCGGCCGCGCCGCTCATGCCACCACGCTCGCCCGCCTTGGTGCGCGCCTCGTAGTAGTCGCGGATCAGTTCGTGGCGCGCCTGCAGTGCGTCACCAAGCTGGTGGTCGGCGCTCACCAGCGCGTTGGGAAGGTAGTCGGCGACCGTTTCCAGCCGGTCGTGAAAGAGCGGCAGCCAATGCTCCACGCCGGGGTGGCGCTGGCCCGCCGACACCGCCTCATAGAGTGGATCGTCGCCGACATTGCCGAATAGCTCGCGATAGCCTTCCCGGAAGCGCTGGATGCTCTCCGGTGTGAGAAGGACCTCGCCGACGGCGATAACGGTGATCTCGTCGCGCTCGCCGATCGTGCGCTGACTCATCGGATCGAAGCTACGCAGCGCCTCGATCGTGTCGCCGAACAGATCGAGCCGAACCGGTTCGGTGGCGCCTGGAGGGTATAGGTCGATCAGCCCGCCGCGAACGGCGAATTCGCCGGGCTCCATGACGGTCTCGGCGCGGCTGTAGCCGTGGTCCGACAGAAAGCGCGTGAAGGCCCCCGGATCGAGGGCCCCGCCCTTCCTCAAGACGGTGGAGCCACCACCATGAAACGCCCGCGCTGGCACGCGCTGCAGCACCGCGCCGACCGACGCCAGCACAATTCGCGCGGGGGCACCGGGGGTGCGCGGCTGCGCCAAGGTCGCCAGCGTGCGCATCCTTTCGGCCACGATGTCCGGGTGCGGCGAGGCGCGGTCGTAGGGCAGGCAGTCCCAGGCGGGAAGCACCAGCACTTCGCGATCGGGCGCGAAGAAGCGGATGGCGTCCTGCAAACGTTCCAGACGATGTCCATCGCGCGCGACATGCAGAATGTCTCTGCCGGCCGTCGTGCGCGCGAGTTCGGCAAGCACCAACCCATCGGCACCCTCAGGGACGCCGGCCAGCGTCCACCCACCGCCGCGGCGCGCGATCTCGGCAACCCGGTCGTGAAGCGAGGCGGCCATGGCGCTCAGAACCGGACCCTGAAGGCCTTCAGCAGGCGCCAAACCTCGCCGTCCTGATCGGTCGGGGGTACCGCGCGATCGATCAGCCAGTCGAAGAGTTCGTTGTCCGGAACGCCCAAGAGGGCCTCGTATTGATCGAGCTGAGCTGCGTCGAATTCATGGAGGTGCGCGCGCGCGAACTGGCCGAGCACGATGTCGTTCTCGCGGTTGCCGCGATAAGCGCTGCGGTAGAGAAGCCGCTTGCGCCGGAGCTCGATGTCGTCGCCGCCCATTATCCCCAAGCCGGTCCCGAAAAGGGGGCGTAGCTTATAGGCGCCGTCGGCTGCCCTGTCACGCTGCGGCGCCAGCCCGCCATGCGCCCCATCGCCCTCACCCCCCTCTTCGCCCAGATCACCGTGCTGTCGGGGATCGGCCCGCGGCTGGGCAAATTGATCGGCAAGCTGGCCGGCGAGTCCGTCGTCGACATGCTTTGGCATCTGCCTTCTGGGCTTGTGGACCGCCGTCACGCGCCTGAGGTCGCGGGCGCGCGCCCCGGTGAGGTCGCGACGCTCACCGTCGTCGTCGAAGAGCATGTTGTTCCACGCTCGCGTCGCCAGCCCTACCGGGTCCGCTGCAGCGACGAGACGGGGCCGCTCACACTCACCTGGTTCAACGGCCGGCAGGATTGGCTGGAGGGGCTTCTGCCTGTGGGCGAGACGCGCGTGGTCAGCGGCCGCGTCGAGCTCTACCAGGGCGAGGCGCAGATGACGCACCCCGATCACATCGTGCCGCTGGACCAGCGCGACACGATCCTGCGCGTCGAGCCCGTCTATCCATTGACGGCGGGGTTGACCCAGAAGCCGATCCAGAAAGCGATCGCTGGCGCGCTGGAACGCGCCCCCGAGTTGCCGGACTGGCTGGACGAAGCCTACGCCCGAAAGCAGCAATGGCCGGCGTGGCGCGCCGCATTGGATCAGGTTCACGCGCCGCAGTCCGCCGAGGCTCTGGCGCCTCAGGCGCCGGCGCGACGGCGGCTGGCGTTCGACGAACTGCTCGCGTCGCAGCTCGCGCTCCAGCTCGTGCGCCGCCGCGAACGCACGCTTGCCGGTCGGGCGATCGCCGGTGACGGCCGATTGCGGGCCAAGGCCCTTGCCAGCCTGCCCTTCACCCCGACCGCAAGCCAGATCCGGGCGATCGCGGAGATCGAGGCCGAGTTGGGCCGCCCGGAGCGGATGATCCGCCTGCTGCAGGGCGATGTGGGCAGCGGCAAGACCCTGGTCGCACTCATGGCGATGCTGGTCGCCGTCGAGGCTGGCGCGCAAGCGGCCTTGATGGCGCCGACCGAAATCCTCGCTCGCCAGCACTACTCCACCATGGCGCCGATCGCGGAGGCCGCGGGCGTGAAGCTCGCCCTTCTGACGGGGCGCGACGGTCAGCGACAGAAGCGCGCCACCATCCAGGCCCTCGCTGACGGCACGCTCGATCTGGTCGTCGGCACGCACGCGCTCGTCCAGGAAGACGTCGAGTTTGCCGATCTCGCGCTTGCTGTCGTCGATGAGCAGCACCGGTTTGGCGTCGCGCAGCGCATGGCGCTGTCGTCCAAGGGGCGCGCCGTCGATCTGCTGGTCATGACAGCGACCCCGATCCCGCGGACGCTGATGCTCGCGGCCTACGGTGATCTCGACGTTTCGAAACTCACGGAGAAGCCGGCGGGTCGTCTGCCCATCGACACCCGCACCGTCGCGCTCGACCGGCTCGAGGAGGTGGTGGGCGCCGTGGGACGGGCGGTGGCGAGCGGCGCGCAGGTCTACTGGGTGTGCCCCCTGATCGAGGAGTCCGAGGAGATCGACCTCAACAATGCCGAAGAGCGCTTCGCCGCGCTGTCGCAGCGTTTCCCGGGCAGAGTCGGACTGCTGCACGGGCGTCAGAAGTCGGCGGAACGCGAAGCCACGATGGCGGCCTTCGCGAGCGGAGCGCTCTCCGTCTTGGTGGCAACGACGGTGATTGAAGTTGGCGTCGATGTGCCCAACGCGACGGTGATGGCCATCGAGCATGCCGAGCGGTTTGGGTTGGCACAGCTCCACCAGTTACGTGGGCGCGTGGGTCGCGGCACTGCCAAGTCGACCTGCCTGTTACTCTACGCCGGGCCGCTCGGTGAGACGGCGCGGGCGCGGCTCGCGATCATGCGAGAGACCGAAGACGGCTTCCGCATCGCGGAGGAGGACTTGCGGCTGCGCGGCGGCGGCGAACTGCTCGGCACCCGCCAGAGCGGACTGCCGGACATGCGCCTGGTCGATTTCGGTGCGCACAGCGACTTGCTGGAGGCCGCGCGCGACGATGCGAAACTGATCGTCGAGCGCGATGCGGAGTTGGAGAGCGCACGCGGCCAGGCGCTGCGCACGCTCCTCTACCTGTTCCGCCGCGACGAGGCCGTTCGCACCCTGCGCGCGGGCTGAACGCGCGGCGAGCGTCAGCCCAACTGGGTCACGAAGGTACGCAGCGCCGCTCAGGCCGTCTCGACGACCTTCTCCGCCTCGACGCGCCGCTTGCCGATCTGTTCCAGTTCGGTCTCCTGACGATCCAGCGTCGCGAGGTACCGTTTGTGCAGATCGCTGCCGGCGGGGACCCGTGAAAGGTTTTCCCGGAGCCGTCCCTGCTCCTGAACGATGCCGGCGCGTTCCGCCTCGATCTGCTTGATGCGGTCCTGAGCCTCGGAAACGGCGCCCTGGAGCTGGGTCACCCGCTGCAGCGCATTGCGCACTTTCGGGTCGAACTCGGCGTTGCGAGCGAAGAACGCGATCTGGTTGCGATCGGCATCGAGCAGGCGGAACTCCTGATGCACGGTGCGCTCTTGCACGATTTCGAAAGTCTGGGTCGCGGCACCGCCCGTAAGCTGGAACGGGACGCGGTAGGCGCCTTCGTTGATTTCGACGCCGGTGGAGTCCGGGCGGGCCAGTCGCCAGCCGGCGTGGCGCGGTTGGGTCGCGATCAGCGTGCGCGGCTCTTTGGCGGGGCCACGCACCCGGAAGGTCGTGATCTGGCGCACAAGCGTCGCGTAGCGCAGCACGCCGCCTACGATGGTGCCGGATGCAATGCGTTCGGCACTCGCCATTTCGCGCTCAATCACGATCTTCTCGTCGAGAGCGTAAGCCAGCATCCGGGTTTCGCCGACTGGGAAGGCTGACAGACGCGCATCCCCGACATAGGTGACGGCGCCGGCCCGGTCGCGTTCGTAGATCGTCAGGATGCCAGGCGGCAGGCCGGTGTCGCCATCGTTGGAGAGCCGAACGGCAGCTAGCGGATTGCGCTGAGCGCTGTCGTGCTGGAAGAGTGCGATGCGTTGAGTCGGGATCTGCCGGTCGATCACGGGGATCGAGAGTGTGCCGCCATTGGCGACCGTGACCGGCCGGGGGAACTTCAGCGTCACCTGCGTCGCCGCATCGGTCGCCTCCACCTGGTCGGCGGCTTCGGCCAGCTTGAGCGTCGGCTCTCGGGCCGCGTGTCCCAGCGTTGCCGCTGCACGGTCTCTTTCTTGGGAGCACTGGCCGGGTGGCGGAGCGAGTGGCGGCGGTGCCGGGGCGGGCAGTGCCGCGGCGGCGACCCCACCGCGATCGACGTTGGGCAGCAGCCGTCCCGCGACCTCGACCGGAACGTTCGGTCGCTCGACGTAGTAGGCATTGTAGAGCGCCTGCCGGAACGCGACCGGGCGGCCGGAGACCAGTGTGAGTTCGACGTCTGTCCAGTCGCGGCCACTCAGATTTTCGACCGTCGCCCAACCCTGCAAACCCGCGCGCTGCGCCGCCGGGTCGCCGGCGAGGGTCAGTCGGTACGACGCCTTCCAGACCGGCGACTCGACGATGTAGGCGACGCGCACCGTGCGGCGTCCCTGGCCGCGCGTCGATAGATCGAGCGTGCGCGCATCCTTGACGCGATTGGACTGGATCGCCGCCAACGCCTGCGCCACACGCTCGCGCAGGACGGGATCGACGAAGGCGACGCTCTCGGCGTCTTCCAGAATGAACTGCTGCAGCCCGGCGTCGGTCATCAGCGTCACGCGGGTCCGCTGAATCGTGCCGCGACCGTCTGGAAGCGTTGTGGCTTCGCCGCGTACCGAGACGATACGGCCGTTGAGCGCGCGTCCTCCGCCGACCGCGACCTGGGCGCCAACCAGGCTTTGCAGCAGCAGCTCCGGGCGTTGCAGTGCCGCTTGGTCGAGCGGCAGATCCTTGAAGGTTTGGGCAAGGGGCTCGCGACCCGGCAGGCTGAGGCCGCCGACGCCGCTCTTGTCATCGTAGACCACCAGGCTCTTCAGCACGTCATCGACCTGATCGAGCGGCACCGTGAGTTTCAGGGTCGTGTCGCCCTGCACTTCGGCCTCGAGCTCGAAATAGCCAAGGCCGCCCGACGACAGCATCACACGTTTGAGGGCCAGTTCCTGGGCCTGCGCCAATGCCGGAGCGATCAGCAGCGCTGCCGCTGTCAGCAAGGCAAGCAAACGATACATCAAGACCTCCCGGGCACCTTCAGGGATCGCGACCATCTTCCCGGAGTATGGCTCAACCGGGGCGTTCGCGGGTCATTGTCGTGAAACGATCGCGTCGGTCAGCGCCTGCAACGGCAGCAGCACGCACTCGTGTCGCGACTTGTGCGCGGCGACCGGCGCAAAGGCCTCGTAGGCGCCGCCGCCCTGCCCTGCCAGTGCCGCCTCGGCGTCGGCACGCAATGCCGCGACACCGTCCGCATCTCGACCGACAGCAACGGCGCTCAGAACCGAGGCGGAGGCCTGACAGAGGAGGCACCCGCGCACCTTGTGGCCGAGGGCGGCGATCCGCCCTGCCGCATCGAGCGTCAGATCGAGCGAGATGCGGTCGCCGCAAAGCGGGTTGTCGCGCTGTGCCGTTCGTTCGGGCGCGGTGAGCCGACCATCGCCGGTTCGGGCCTTGGCCAAGGCCACGATCCGCTCGTGATAGAGCTGGTCAGTCATCGCAGGGTCCGCACCGCGTGCGCGACACCCTTCAGCAGGGCGTCGATATCGGAAGCGTCGTTGTAGGGCGCGAGCGAGGCGCGCGTCGTTCCGTCCAGATCGAAGCGCTCCATCAACGGCTGCGCGCAATGGTGGCCGGCGCGCACCGCGACGCCGAACCCGTCGAGCGTCTGGGCGACGTCATGCGGGTGGACACCATCGAGCAGGAACGAGACCACCGGGTAGCGCCGCTGCAATCCGGCGGGGCCGAAAATCCGTGCGCCGGGAACCTCGCCCAACCCGTCCAGCAAACGCTGGACGAGCGACATCTCGTGGCTGGCGACAGCGCTCCAGTCGAGCGACGCCATCCAGTGGCAGGCCGCGCCCAGACCGACAGCCGGGCCGATCGGCGGTGTGCCCGCCTCGAAGCGACGCGGTGGCGGTGCCCAGGTCGTGCGGGCGAGCGTCACACGCCCGATCATCGAACCGCCGCCGAGGAACGGCGGCATCGCCTCGAGGAGCTCTGCTCGGGCCCAGAGGACCCCGATGCCGTTGGGGCCGTAGGCCTTGTGGCCCGAGAAAACGTAGAAATCGACGCCCAGTGCCGGCAGGTCGAGGGGTCCATGCGGCGCCCGCTGCGCGCCATCCAGAAGCACCCGCGCCCCGACCGCTCGGGCGGCCGCGGCTACCTCGGGAACATCGAGAGCGGCGCCGGTCACATTGGACACATGCGCGAGCGCCACCAGCTTCGTGCGCTCCGTGAGCAGACGCGGCAATGCGCCGAGATCGATGCGACCATCCTCGGTGACGGGCAGCGCATCGAGTTCGATGCCGGCGCGATCGCGCAACATCTGCCACGGCACGATGTTGGAGTGGTGCTCTAGCTCCGATACCAGCACGCGATCACCGGGCTTCAGCGTCGCACCAAAAGAATGCGCCACAAGATTGATCGCCGCGGTGCAGCCGCCCGCAAAGACGATCTCGTCGACCGGCGTGTTCAGAAACCGCGCGACCTCGGCACGAGCCCCCTCGTACGCGTCAGTCGCGGCCTCGGCCAGCCGATGCACGCCGCGATGGGCGTTGGCGCGGGCTGTCGTTTCATAGGCGAGCACGGCGTCAAGCACCGCCTGCGGTGTCTGCGCCGACGCACCGTTGTCGAGATAATGCAGCGGCCCCGGTCCGGCATTGAGGATCGGGAATTGGGCACGCAGGCCGGAGTGGTCGAAACTCATGTGGTCAACCGCTGCCGCCATGCCGCGAGAGCCGGCGGATCGTCGATATCGACAAGAGCGGCGTCGCCCTCCATCGGCACCTCGCAGACCAGTTCGGCATGCTCGCCCACCAGGTGCCGCGCCCCGGTGTCGCCGGCAAGACGCGCAAGATCTGCGAAGAACCGCTTGCCCCACAGCACGGGATTTCCACGCTTGCCCGCGACGGTCGGCAGGCAGATCGCGCGGCCCTCCAGCGGATTGTAGGCCGCGATCAGCCGGTCAAGGAGTCGCGAGTCGATGCCGGGCATGTCGCCCAGCTGCACGATCGCACCATCGGTTTGCGCGCCGAGGGCGGTGATTCCGACCCGCACCGATGTACTGAGACCGCCGGCATAGTCGAGGTTGAGGACGAATCGCAGCCGCGCGTCGTCACCCGTTCCGGCTCGAACGGCAGCGCGTACCTGGTCCGCCATGTGGCCCAACACGACCACGACTTCGGTCGTTTGCGCCGCTAGTGCCGCGCGCGCGGCATGCGCGACCAGCGGCACGCCATCGAGTTCGGCGAGCAACTTGTTGGGACCGCCCATGCGCGTGGAGCGGCCCGCCGCCAGCAGCACCACCGCGACGCGCGGCGCGTGAGCGGGCCCCTCGCCGGCCTCGGCATCGGCGTTGTCGCGCGGCTGCGGGCGGCTCGCGATCTCGGCCAGCAGCCCGCCGGCACCCATTCGAACGATCTCCGCCCGGCCCACAGGCAGGCGCGCGGCCAGCCGCTCCAGCACCATGTCGAAGCCGTTGTACTTGGGCGACTTGGCGCAGCCCGGCAGCCCAAGCACGGGCACCTCGCCCCAGCGCGCCGTGACGAGCAGGTTGCCGGGATCGACTGGCATGCCGACATGCTCCACTCGCCCGCCGGCGCGCTCAATGCCAAGCGGCACGACATCGCGACGATCCACATTGGCCGAAGCACCGGCCACAAGCAGGAGATCGCAGCCCTCGGCGCGCAGCGCCGCCAGCGCCCCGGCAATGGCCTGAGGCTCGTGCGCCACACGGCGTTCACCGGAAAGCGTCCCGCCGAGACCGGTCATGCGCTCGCGCGTCGTGACGATCGCCTTGTCCAAGACCTTGTCCCGTGTGCCCGCCAGCCGGGTCTGGACGAGGCCGGCCTTCAGCGGCCGAAACGGGGCGACGGAGATGGCAGCCTCGGCCCCGCGCGCGGCGGCGATCGCCCGCGCGACCGCGCTCCGCGGCGCGGCATAGGGAATGATCTTGACCGTCGCCACCATCTGCCGCGCCGAGACGCGGCTCATCGGTGGCAGGGTCGCGACGGTGACCGACTCATCCAGTTCGTTCAGCCGGTCGATCCGTGCCTGGTCGATCAACGCGAGACCGGCGGTGCGGGCGTAGTGATTGCACCGGCCGGTGAAGGCGGCCGTGACGTCAATGCCGACGCCGGCCAGCGCTGCGGCGACCTCCGTCGCGGCCGCATCCTCGTGCAGATCTTCGGCATCGAGACGCGCGGCGATCACCGAGGCAACGCCCGCGCGCGCGAGCGCCGAAACATCGTCGGCAGACAGCTTGCGGCCCTTGGCGAAGTTGAGCCCCGACGCGCGGAAGGAATGGGCGAGGATAGCGCCCTCGGCTTCGGCGACCGGGGTGTCGCCGAATCTCACGCCGCCGCCTGCAAGGCCTCGGCGCGCCGCGCCCGCACCTCGATGATTTGCGCCAGGATTGACACTGCGATCTCCGCCGGCGACTTCGCGCCGATCGAAAGCCCGACCGGGCCCTGGATGCGAGCGAATTGCGCGTCGGTGATGCCGGCCGCAAGCAGGCGCTCGCGCCGCTTGGCGTGGGTGCGCTTGCTGCCGAGCGACCCGACATAGAAGGCTTCAGAGCGCAGCGCCACCTCAAGCGCGGGGTCATCGAGCTTGGGATCGTGCGTCAGCGTCACAACGGCCGTTGCCGCATCGACTCCGACGGCATTCAACCCGTCGTCCGGCCAGTCCTGAAGAACCCGTACCGCGGGAAAGCGCGCATCGGAGGCAAACGATCGGCGTGGATCGATGACCGTCACGTCGAACTCAAGCATCGAGGCCATCGGTGCCAAGGCCTGAGCGATATGGACCGCACCGACCACGATGAGGCGCGACGCAGGCGTCTGGGTATGGAGGAAGACCATACCGCCCGCGATCTCGACCGTTGTACTGCGACCATCGGCCAGCGCTCGACGCGCGGCGGCGACAATCGCGCCATCGGTCGACAAGGCCCCCTCGGTGCGGTCGGCATAGATCAGCGCCTCGGCACCGTCGGCCAGGCGGGTCGCCCGAACCACCGGCTGGCGTGCTGTCCGGGCGGTGGCGAGGGCGTGCAGCGTGTCGAGCTTCATCGGCTCACTCCACCTTCTCGACGAAGACCTGGACCTTGCCGCCACACGCAAGCCCGACATCCCATGCCTGCTCGTCGGTCACGCCGAAATCGAGGAGCCGCGGCTTACCATCGCTGATGGCGGCCAGCGCCTCCTTCACCACGGCGCCCTCGATGCAGCCGCCGGAGACTGAGCCCACCATGTTGCCGCCGTCATCGATCGCAAGGCGGCTACCGACGGGGCGCGGCGAGGAACCCCAGGTCACGATCACTGTGGCAAGCGCGACGCCCTTGCCGGCGGCGCGCCATTTGCCGGCCTGATCCAGAACGTCGAGGGTGTCGGCGACGGAAGTCATGGGTCACTCCTTGCGCAAGCCGGTCTGCCAACGGGCGAGCCGGAGGTCCTTCCCTCCGGCGGCCGAGAGCGCCGCAACCAACTCGCCCAGGCTTTCGAGATTGTGCACCGGGCGGAACTCGTCGACATGCGGCAGCATGGCCTTGTTGCCTTGGGATTTGGGTTCGTAGCCGCCGAAGCGCAAGAGCGGATTGAGCCAGACCAGCCGCCGGCAGCTCTTGTGCAAGCGGTCCATCTCCTCGGCCAGGCCGGCCGCGCCCTCGCGGTCGAGGCCGTCGGTGATCAGGAGCGCGACCGCCCCCTGCCCCAGCACGCGCCGCGACCACTTGTTGTTGAACTCGTGCAGAGTCTGGCCAATGCGCGTGCCGCCTGACCAATCCGCGACCTGCGTCGACGCCTTGGCCAGCGCCTCATCGACGTCGCGACGGCGCAGCGCGCGTGTGATGTTGTGCAGCCGGGTGCCGAAGGTAAAGCACTGCACGCGGTCGCGATCGTTGGTGATCGCGTGCATGAAACGCAGGAACATTCGGGTGTAGCGCGACATCGAGCCCGAGATATCGCAGAGGATCACCAGGGGCGGCGGGCGTCGGCGCGGCTCGCGCCGACGCAGTTCCAGAATGCCCGCCGGATTGCGCGCCCGCCGCAGCGTTGCCCGGAAGTCGATACGCGCACCGCGCGGCGAGGCCCGGAACCGGCGGGTGCGACGCTCCGGGATCGGTAGGCGCAGGCGCTGGATCGCGCGCAGCGCCTGATCGATCTCGGCCTGCGACATCTGCTCGAAGTCTTTTTTCTGGAGAAGCTCCCGGTCCGAGACCGTGAAGGTCGCCTCGATCTCGACCTCGGGCGGCTCGTCGGCATCAGCGGGGGCCTCGCCACGGCCCGGCTGAAGCGCCTCCTGAAGGCGGCGATTGAGGGGTTTTCGGCTCTCCGGTTCACCCGGGACTCCGACCGACGGCAGCAGCATTTCCATCATGCGCTCAAGCAGCCGCGGATTGCGCCAATAGACATAGAAGGCCTGGTCGAAGATCTCCCGCTGGTCGCGCCGGTTCACGAACACCGCATGAAGGGTCCAGTAGAAGTCCTCACGGCTGCGCAGGCCGACGGTCTCCACGGCCTCGATTGCGCGCAGCACTTGCCCCGGCCCAACCCGCAAGCCCGCGGTGCGTAGCGTCCGTGCGAAATGCACGAGATTGCGTGCGATCCGCCCGCCCCGCGGGGTGCCGCCGCTCGTGTCGGGCAACGCGTCCATCTCCCGATCTCAGCCCGCCGGCTGGCCGGCGACCTCGGACTTCACCTTGCGCAGGATTTCGGCCGCTTCCGAGCCTTGCAGGCGCTGGATGTCGTCCTGGTACTTCAGGAGGACGCCCAGGGTGTCGTTGACTGTCCGTGGGTCGAGATCGAGCGCGTCCAGTTCGCCAAGCGCCGTCGCCCAGTCGATCGACTCGGCCACGCCGGGCGCCTTGAAGAGGTCGAGCTTGCGCAGTTCCTGCACGAAGCCCACGACCTGGCGCGAGAGCCTCTCCGGGACGCCGGGCGCCTTCACCTTCAGGATCTCGATCTCGCGCGCGAGGTCGGGATAGTCGACCCAGTGATAGAAGCACCGCCGCTTCAGCGCATCGTGGATCTCGCGCGTGCGGTTTGAGGTCACGATCACGATCGGCGGTTCCGCGGCCTTGACCGTGCCCAGTTCGGGGATCGTCACCTGGAAGTCGGACAGCACCTCGAGGAGATACGCCTCGAAGGGCTCATCGGTCCGGTCCAGCTCGTCGATCAGCAACACGGGCGCGCCGCCGGCTTGCGGTTGCAACGCCTCAAGAAGCGGCCGGCGGATCAGGAATCGCTCGGTGAAGATTTCGCTGCCGATCTGATTGCGGTCCTGGACGCCCTGCGCCTCGGCGAGCCGAATCTCGATCATCTGTCGGGCATAGTTCCACTCATAGACAGCCGAGGACGCGTCGAGCCCTTCGTAGCACTGCAGGCGGATCAACGGCCGACCGAGGGTCGCGGCCAACACCTTGGCGATCTCGGTCTTGCCGACGCCGGCCTCGCCCTCGCAGAACAGCGGCCGGCCGAGCTTCAGCGCCAAGAACAGTACGGTGGCAAGGCTGCGGTCGGCGACATAGTCGCCGCGCTTCAGGAGATCGAGCGTTGCATCGATCGAGGTCGGCTTGGGCGTGGACATAGGACTCCCGGGAGATACCGGGCACTTTAGCGGACCCGAGGCGGGCCGGATATGGTACGGAATCGCACGGCTTTTCAAGCATCGGGGGCGGATATGGGAGCGGGACGGATCGCGGTGGTAACTGGTGGCGCGCGCGGCATTGGTCTTGCCTGTGCGGCGCGCCTTCAGGCAGACGGCGCGAGGGTGGCCCTGTGGGATCGCGACCTAGAACGGGCGCGCAAGTCGGCCAGCGAGTTGCCCGGCGCCATCGCCATTTCAGTCGATGTGGTGGATGAGGCGTCCGTCGCCGCCGCGCAGCGCGAAACCGAGGCCAAGCTCGGTCCCGCTGACATTCTGGTGGCCAGCGCGGGCATCACCGGGCCGAACAAGACGGTCGCCGACTACGCCGTGGCCGATTGGCGGCAGGTGCTCGAGATCAATCTCACCGGTGTCTTTCTGGTCAATCGCGCGCTGTCGCCGGGCATGGCCAAGCGCGGCTGGGGCCGCATCGTCAACATCGCCTCGATAGCGGGCAAGGAAGGCAACCCCAATGCCTCAGCCTACTCCGCGTCCAAAGGCGGGGTGATCGCGCTGACCAAGTCGTTGGGCAAGGAGCTGGCGACAACGGGCGTGCTGGTCAATTGCATCGCGCCGGCCGTGGTGAAGACCGAGCTCTTCAGTCAGATGACCGAGGCGCACATCCAGTTCATGCTTTCCAAGGTGCCGATGGGCCGTTTCGGCGAAGTGGCGGAAGTCGCGGAGCTGGTTGCTTGGCTCGCCTCCGACCGTTGCAGTTTCAGCACCGGCGCCACCTACGATCTCTCCGGCGGTCGCGCCACCTACTGAGGCTCAGGCGATGGCCGCTTTGGCGGCACGTCGCTGCTCGCGGTTGGTCTGCCAGCCGACATAGAGGCCCGCGCCGATGATCAGCGCGGCGCCGACCCAGGTGTAGAAGTCCGGAATCTCCGCGAACATCAGGTAGCCGACGGCGACCGAGCCCACCATCTGCCAGTAGTTGAACGGCGAGACGAAGTTGGCGGCGGCATAGGTCATGGCCTTGGCGACGCAGTAGTGGCCGAGGCCGCCCAGCACGCCGAGGCTCACGAGCAACACGACGTCGCGCATGTTGTCCGGCGTCTTCCAGGCGAAGGGCACGATCGCCGACATAACGAGCGTGCCGACCAGGGCGCTGTAGAGCGCCGAGGTTTCCGGATGATCCTTGCCCGCCACTTTGCGCGTCAGGACCTGGTAGACGGCGTAGAACGTCGCACTGCCGAGGATCATCAGCGACGCCCAATGGAAGACCTCGCTCCCCGGTCGGATCACGATCAGAACGCCCCCGAAGCCGACCAGCACCGCCGCGACGCGAGGCAGCGTGATTCGCTCCCCGAGCATTGGCCAGGCCAGCAGCACGACCACCAGCGGCGCGGTAAACGAAACCGACGCCGCATTGGCGATGGGAACGAAGGCGATGGCGCTGAAGAACAGGAAGGTCGATCCCAACAGCAGGCAGGACCGCCAGATTTGTGAGCCGAGCTGGTTTGTCCGGAAAATCGAAGCTCCCATCCGCGGTCCGAACAGCAGCACGATGAACAGCAAGTGCGAAGTGGTGCGTGCCCACACGATCTGTTCCGGCTGATAGCCGGCGCTCAGGAACTTCACCAGCCCGTTCATGATCGGAAACAGGGTGCAGGCGAGGCACATGAACAGGATCCCCAGGTACGGCCGGTGACTCCGGCTGGGCGCGGAAAGATCAGTCATGTGTCCGGGGTTTGTTCCTCAAGCATGAATCTGCCGACTACGCTCAAGCAGCGCAACGGTCGAGCCATGTCGCGATTGCCGGCAGTGTTCCGGTCAGCGGAAAAAGCGATGAAGCGCGCCGAGTAGCAAGGTCGCACCGGTCGCGATCACGATCAGTGAGGCGGCGATGGCGGTGAAGCGACCGATCTCCTGGGAGCGGCCGTCGCTCACAATCATGCGATGCGCGACCATCGAGGCGAACCCGACCGCCGAGAGTGTGAGGGCCATGCCGACCGCGATCGCTACGACACCGAGGAGCCCTGCCCACAACACGTCCAACGCCATCGCCAGCAGCACGATAATCAACGCACCGGCGCACGGCGCGATGCCGGCCGCGGTCAGCAGTAGCCACCCGGCCAGGCCGCGCTTGGCCGGCGCCTTGTGGTGGTCATCGTGCGGGTGGCCGTGATGGTGATGCCCGTCGTGATCGTGGTGATGGTGATCACCGTGATGGGCATGTCCGTGCGTGCCGTGGTCGTGGCCCGGATGCTCATGCAGTCGACCGGTGATCCCTGCCCACAGACGCCAGGAGCCGATCAGAAGGATCAGCACGTAAGAGACCAAATCGACTTTGCGCACTTCGCGCAACGCCCCCAGCAGGCCGACCGTCGTGAAGAGTTTCAGGATCGCGACGAGGACCAGCGCGGCCAGCGTATGGGTGAAGGCGATCCAGGCGCCTGCCCAGATGCCCTCCATCCACGCGCGCGGGCGGCTACTGTCGAGGAAGTAAGAGACGATCACCGCCTTGCCATGTCCAGGCCCCAGCGTATGGGCGACGCCATAGGCGAAGCAGACAGTGACCAGGGTCCAGACCGCCGGCGAGCCGGCCCCCGATTGGATGTCCTGCAATGCGACCGACAGCGCAAACTGCACTCGGCGTTGGTACTCCGCCGAGACACGCGCGATTTCGACCACGCTGTCGCTGAAGACCAGCACCGACAACAGCAGAGCGAGCAGGCCGACGCCCAGCCAAAACAGTGGCGCGCGCACCAGTCGAAGGGTCACGGCAGTCGACATAGAACCTCGTCGGCGGGAATCGGTCGTCCTCGGATGAACTCGCTGGCTATGCGCAGATGCTTGCGGAGCTCGCAGTGCTCCGGCGCGCTGCCCGGTTCGACCTCGATGCGGATGAAATCGTCAGGGTCCTGCACCGTGACTGAAATCTGCTTCACCGGTGCCGGCAACTCGTAGCGCATCACGTAAACGAGGTTTCGCGGCCCCCGGGTGCGCTTGGCGGCGGCATTGAGCTGGGTTCGACGGGCCGCCGCGCGCGCGTCATCGTCACCTTCGAACTGGTCCCATTCCGGCGGCCGGAAGCGGGCCGGATCGTCGATGCGAGCCGTGAGCGTCGGCACCTTCACCGGCCGGAAGTCGGCGCCACCAGTGTTCAGCCACATGAGGTAGCCCTGTGCTTTGAGCTCCGGCAGCATTTCCTTGGCAAGGACAGCCACTTCCTTGGCGGAGAAACGGCGGTCCTTGTTTTCGTCGATAAGCGGTATCTCGATCTCGCTCGACATCGGGTCGAAGCGCCACTCGATCTCCACATGGGTGTAGGCGCCATCCTTCGCGAAGACTCTCACGACCTGCTGGATCCAGATGTGCGGGTGCGCCAGGGCGGCACTCGGCAAAGCGACGAGCGCGATCGCGAGCCAGCGGAAGAGCGCTTTCATGATTTGGGTACCGCGCGCGGCTGTCCATCGGCGTCGATGGCGACGAAAACGAAAGTGCCCTCGGTGACACGGATTTCCTTTGGGTCGAGGCGCCGCCGAACGACGGTTTCGAGACGGACGGTCACCGAGGTCGTGCCGATCCGGTCGACCTCGCCATAGATCGAGACCAGATCGCCCACCTTGATCGGCTGCACGAAGGTCATGGCGGTGATGGCGACGGTGGCGACCCGGCCCTTGGCCACCCGGGCGGCGAGGGCGCCGCCGGCGATGTCCATCTGGGACAGGACCCAGCCGCCGAAGATGTCGCCGTTGCCGTTCATGTCGGCCGGCTGGGGCACGGTCCGAATGATCGGATCGCGAGGGCCGTCGCTCATCGTCCTTCCACCCGATCTTGTTGCGTCCGAGGCATTTGACTACCATAACCCACTCCAGCGGGCCATCCAGCGACCCCTCGCGCGGCCCGCGCAACGACAAGAACGGTCATGGCCAAGAACGGCGATCTCTTCGAGCGCTCCGGCGCCGGCAAGCGTGCCCCCTCCCCGCGCGACGCCTCCTATACCGCCCGCGACATCGAGGTGCTGGAGGGGCTTGAGCCCGTCCGCAAGCGCCCGGGCATGTACATCGGCGGCACCGATGAGCGGGCGATGCATCATCTCGTGGCCGAGGTCCTAGACAACGCCATGGACGAGGCCGTGGCCGGCCACGCATCCACGATCCACCTCGAGCTGTTGGCCGGCAACCGGGTCGTGGTGCGTGACAACGGCCGGGGTATCCCGGTCGACCCGCACCCCAAGTTCAAGAACAAGTCGGCGCTGGAGGTGATCCTCACGACACTGCACTCCGGTGGCAAGTTCGACAGCAAGGTCTATGCGACCTCGGGCGGGCTGCATGGCGTGGGCGTCTCCGTGGTGAACGCGCTCTCCGATGAATTGCTCGTCGAAGTCGCTCGCGATCGTCAGGCATGGAGCCAGGCATTCTCGCGCGGCCTTGCCCAGGGGAAGCTCAAGTCGGCTGGCCCGGCCCCCAACCGCCGGGGCACGACCGTAACCTTCCATCCCGATCCGCAGATCTTCGGCAAGCAGCTGTTCGACCCGGAGCGGCTGCATCGCATGGCGCGCTCGAAGGCCTATCTCTTCCGCGGCGTCGAGATCCGGTGGCGCTGCGATCCGGCGGTGATGCCCAAGGGCGCAACGGTTGCGGCCGAGGAGACGTTCCACTTTCCCGGCGGTCTCAAGGATTACATCTCGGCCGAGATCGGCGCGCGGCCAACGGTGGTGCCGCAGCCCTTCGCCGGCGAGGCGAAGAGCGAGAGCAATGGCACAGCCGGTGGGCGCGTCGAGTGGGCGGTGTGGTGGCCGAACGACGAGGAAGGCTTCGTCCGCAGCTACTGCAACACCGTGCCGACTGTGGAGGGCGGCACGCACGAGTCAGGCTTTCGATCGGCGCTGGTGCGCGGACTGAAGCGCTACGCCGAGCTCACGGGCAACCGAAAGGGCGGCATCCTGACCGCCGAGGATGTGATGGACGGCGCCGCAGCGCTGGTCTCGGTCTTCATCGAGCAACCGCAGTTCCAGGGTCAGACCAAGGAGAAGCTGGTCAGCGTAGAAGCGACCAAGCTTGTCGAGACCATTGTCGGCGACAATTTCGAGCACTGGCTGACAGGCGACAAAGAAGCCGGTAACGTCCTGCTGGAGCACGTCATTGCCAAGGCGGACGAGCGCCTGCGCCGCCGGCAAGACCGCGAGATGCAGCGCAAGACGGCGACGCGCAAACTGCGCCTGCCGGGCAAGCTCGCGGACTGCTCGCGCACCGACGCCGAGGGCACCGAGATCTTCCTCGTCGAGGGCGACTCGGCGGGCGGTTCAGCCAAGCAGGCACGGAATCGCGAGACCCAGGCAATCCTGCCGCTGCGCGGCAAGATCCTGAACGTGGCGAGTGCCAGCGCCGAGAAACTGCGCGAGAACCAGGAAGTCCAGGATCTGATCCAGGCTCTGGGTTGCGGCACCGGCACCAGCTACAGCGACGACCGGCTGCGCTACGAGCGCGTGATTGTGATGACCGACGCCGATGTCGACGGCGCTCACATCGCCTCGCTCCTTATGACGTTCTTCTATCGTGAGATGCCGAAGCTGATCGAGAACGGGCACCTGTTCCTGGCGCAGCCGCCGCTTTTTCGACTGAGCCGCGGCGGGCGCATCGAGTATGCCCGTGACGAGGGGCATCGCGAGGAGCTGCTGCGCACCGTCTTCGCCGGCAATGGCAAGGTCGAGACCACGCGATTCAAGGGTCTCGGCGAGATGCAGGCGGTTCATCTGAGAGAGACCACGATGGACCCCACCCGGCGTGTGCTGCTGAAGGTCGACGTGCCGACTGCCGCTGATGCGGACGCGCGGCGAGACGCGATGCGGACCGCCACGCTTGTGGAAGACCTGATGGGCCGTAAGCCGGAGAAGCGTTTCACCTTCATCCAGGAAAATGCCAAGTTTGCCCGCGACCTAGACGTCTGACCCGGAGCCATCCATGCGCGCCGCCGTCTTTCTTTCCGTCGTCATCGCCGCGTCGCCTGTCGCCGCGGGCAGCGTCGGCGGCGTCATCTACGCCACGCAGTATGACTACGCCGAATTCGCGCAAGTCGCCGATTCGCGCCCCTTCCCGGTCGAGTTGGCAGGCCAGCCCTGGGGTGACGCAGGAGCGGCGAAGCTGCTTGAGGCCCTGAACGCGGGCCGGCCGCGCCGTGCCGGTCGCTTCACGCTGGAACGGCCAGCGGAGCCCGCCCGGCCCGACTATCGGCTTGTGCTGGTGTTCAACGCCGCCAACAGCCTCGGCTCGGCTTCGGTGTGTCAGGGCGCGCGGCGCTTCCAGACGACGGCTGCCGCCGACCGGCTGGACGTCTTCGCCGTCTATTGTCGCAACGACCAGGCGCTCGCCGAGACCACGGCACGAGGTCGCGCAACGACTCTCGACGATCCCGACATCGCCTCGACGCTGCGTGATATGCTGGCGAGCGTGTTCAATTCCAGTCCGGCGCTCGATCCGCGCGGCAAGTTGCGCGCCAACTGATGGCGGGCTGGTACTCTCTCGCCGATCCGTGGGTGCGCTGCCTCGATGCCGAAACCGCGCATCGACTGGCGATCGCGGCGCTCGCGACCGGCGTCGTCCCGGCGTGGCCCAGTCCGGATCCGCCGTCGCTCGCAGTCGAGGCGTTCGGCAGGCGCTTCACCAATCCGGTCGGCCTCGCGGCGGGCTTCGACAAGAATGCCGAGGCGCCGGACGCTCTCCTGCGGCTGGGCTTCGGATTCGTAGAGGTCGGCACCGTGACGCCACGACCGCAGGCGGGCAATCCGCGGCCCCGCCTCTTCCGCCTCGCCGAGGATCGAAGCGTCATCAACCGCATGGGATTCCCCGGCGAGGGGCTGGAACGCGCCGAACGACGACTGGCGCGGCGCGCTCGGCGGGGCATCGTCGGTGCCAACGTCGGGGCCAACAAGGACAGCACCGATCGCGCCGCCGACTATGCGGATTGCGCCGCCGCGCTCGCGCCGCACGCCGACTACCTCGTCTGCAACGTGTCGTCGCCGAATACGCCGGGCCTGCGCAACCTGCAGGGTCGCACGGAGCTGGGCGGTCTGATTGATCGGGTTCGCGACGCACTCGGCGACCGCGCGATTCCCCTGCTCGTCAAAATCGCACCCGACGTCGACGACGCGGCGTTGGATGACATCGTCGAGGTGGCGCGCGCACGTCGCATCGACGGGCTGATCGTGGGCAACACCACCCTCTCCCGACCGGCATCGCTGCGGTCGGCACGCAAGGGTGAGACCGGGGGCCTTTCGGGCGAGGCGCTGACAGAACTCGCCTGTGCAGTTCTGGCGCGCGCAGCGCGTCGAGTTGAGCGGGCTTTCCCGCTGATCGGCTGTGGCGGCATCGCGACCGGAGCCGATGCCTATGCCCGCCTGCGCGCGGGCGCCACGCTGCTGCAACTCTACAGCGCGCTCGTCTTTGAAGGGCCACCGCTCGTGGCCAAGATCAAGCGCGAACTCGCTGCCCTGCTTCAGCGCGACGGCTTCCCCTCAGTGAGTACCGCGGTGGGTGCCGATCTCTGAGAGACGGAAAACTGCTCACCGACGCTCAAGGCGACATCTGACGCGAGATATCGGGCACGCAATGGCAGCGCCAGGATCGGTGTCACTCTGAAATGAAGCCGAAGGGCTTCTACAGAGCGTCGAGGAACTGACCCGCGTCGAACTTCACGTAGGCGTCCTTCTCATCGAAGATCGTACCGGCGGGATCGCCGCCGGCGGCCACGGTCTCGAGCTGCTTGCGCAGCAGGACACGCAGCATCGACACGCCCTGGTCGGACGACACCAGATGCTCGTGTGAGTGCAACGTGATCGGCCCCTGCCCGACTTGCGCTTCGACATCGCCTGGGAATCGCTGGTGCTCCTCAGGCGTGAGCTCGTCCCAGGTCTTGCCGTTGTAGCGCGACTTGAACTTGCGCAACGCGCCGGGCTCGCTCACGCGGCCCGCGACGTAGATGCGGTAGTGCGTGTCGTCGATCGGCAGCGTCCAGCCGATCGATTCGACCATCCCGTACTGAGCCACGCGCGGGTTGGGTACGACGCGCAATGTTGGCAAGACTGCCTGCGTCACGCGCCGGAAACTCCGCCCATCGGGAGCCGGCCGGATCGAGGTCGCGGTCACGGAGTCGGCGCCGTAGCTGAACTTCACTTTCGGAAACGCCGCCATCTGCTCGACGAACTGAGCGCCGCTGAACGAGCCGTGCAGAATCGGCACATGATAGGGATCGACCACATTTTCGAAATGTTGAAGCCAGTTGCACGGCGCCACCTGAATGCCGCCGCTGCCGATCGAGGAATCGTCGGCCTCCACGCTCTCGCCGGATGCCAGCTCCTCAAGGCACTGATAGCGCGGCAGGATCGGCTGGCGCGCCGGCGGTCCCATGTAGGCGAAGATGAGCCCATAGCGCTCCTGCACCGGGTACCAGGGCTGGCGCACGCGCTGGCACTGCGCACCCGTCGGGTTGGGCTCGCAGGGCATCTCGAGGCAATGGCCTTCCACGTCGAACAGCCAGCCGTGATAGCAGCAGCGAATGCCGCGCTCCTCGACCTTGCCGTAGTAAAGCGTCGTGCCGCGATGGCAGCAGCGCGGATGAACCAGTCCCGCCCGCCCCTGCCCGTCACGGAACAGGATCAGTTCCTCACCCAACACCGTGATCGCGCGCGGCACATCAGCCGCATCGGCAGCCAAGCCGACGGGGTGCCAGTAGCGGCGCAGCAGTTCTCCCATCGGCGTGCCGCGCCCGACTTCGGTCAGGCGTCGGTCGAATGCGCCGGGGGCGAGGTCGTAGGCGGAGCCGGCGGTCGTCGAGGCCGTGGCCATGGCGTCACTCCACTTTCGCGCCGGAGCGCCGGATCAGATCGCCCCAAACAGGAGCCTCGCGGCGGATCACCTCGGCAAGCTCGGCCGGAGTCGAGCCCACCGCGGCCTGACCCTGTGCCGCCATCTTCTCTCGCACTTCCGGCAGGTCGATCGCCGCCTTGATGTCGCGCTGCATGCGATCGATCACGGCGACCGGCGTGCCGGCCGGCGCATAGACCGCCACGAACAGCCGAAGATCGAAGCCCGGAACGCCTTGCTCGGCGAACGTCGAAAGTTCGGGCATCGCGACCGAGCGCTGGGCGCCGGCGGCCGCGATCGGCTTGATGCGGCCCGCCGCGATCTGAGGTTTCGCACTGGTCGGACTGGCCCAGGTGAGATCGAGGGTCCCGTTGGCCGCGTCCTGCAACGCCGGCACATCGCCGCGATAGGGCACGTGGCTGTAGCTACCGCCCAGCGCCCCCTCCAGCAGCAGACCATAGAGATGGCCGGCCGAACCGATGCCCCAGCTGCCGTAGGTCGCAGGCCGGCCTAGCGTCTTCACCCAGGCGGCCATGCCCTTGAGGTCGGAGAACGGTGCCTCGGCGCGGGTGGCGATCAGGATGGTGCCGAGCGAGAGCAGTGTCACCGGCACCAGATCCTTGATCGGATCGAAGGGGAGCGTGGCGTAGAGCGCGGGATTGTTGGTGTGGGTCGAATTTGTGGTGACCAGGAACGTGTAGCCGTCCGGCGCCGCCTTGGCGACAATCTCGCTCCCCACAATGGTGTTGGCGCCCGGCTTGGGTTCGACCAGGACCTGTTGCCCCAAGGTCGCGGTCAGCCGCTCGGCGACGACGCGGGCGAGTGCGTCGATGGCCCCGCCGGCGTTGAAGGGCACAACCAGCCGGATCGGCCGGGCGGGCCAAGTCTGCGCTTGGATGACGCCGGGTGATGCCGCCAGGGCGCTGGCGCCGGCCAGGGCCACGCGTCGGGAAAGCTTCATCGGTCGGTCCTCCCTACGTCTAAAGGTAGAGCAGCCAACCGCCTGAGTGCAGGACTTTCAACACACTAGTCCCAAGAGGCCTCCTGCCTGGCTCAGCTCGGTGTTCCTCGGGTCGAAATCGGACGAACAACAGGTACCGCCCGACGGCGTATAGCGTTGTGCGCCCGGCAAGCCGCGGGCGCCGCTGGCCGGCCTTGGGCTCAGATGTCCACGAACGTATGGCCTTCCTTCTTTGCACCAGGGTGGGTCAGCGCGCCATCCACGGCAGGGCCCACGAGCTGGGCGTACTTCCAGAGGGCGCCGGCCCCGTAGATCGTCTTGCGCGGCTTCCAGGCCTTGGCGCGTTTCTTCAGCTCCTTGTCGCTGACGTCGACCGAGAGGCGGCCCTTCACCGCGTCGATGGTGATCATGTCGCCGTTCTTCAGGAGACCGATCGGGCCGCCGACTGCGGCTTCGGGGCCGACATGGCCGACGCAGAAGCCGCGCGTGCCGCCGGAGAACCGGCCGTCGGTGATGAGCGCCACCTTCTCGCCGACGCCCAGCCCGTACAGTGCGGCGGTGGTCGACAGCATCTCGCGCATGCCGGGGCCACCCTTGGGGCCCTCGTAGCGGATGACGATCACCTCACCTTCTTTGAACTTGCCCTTCACCACGGCGTCGAAGGCCGCCTCCTCGCTGTCGAAGCAGCGTGCCGGCCCGGTGAAGACCAGGCGCTGCATGCCGGCCACCTTCACGATGGCACCGTCGGGCGCCAGATTGCCGCGCAGGCCGACAACGCCGCCGGTCGGCGTGATGCAGTTCTTGACCCGATAGACCACGTCCTGGTCCTCGGGGAACTTCACGTCCTTGTGGTTCTCGGCCAGGGTCTTGCCGGTGACGGTGAGGCAATCACCGTGCAATAGGCCATTGTCGAGCAGCTCGCGGATCACCACGGGGATCCCGCCGACCTGGAACAGGTCCAGCGCCACGTACTTTCCGCCCGGCTTCAGGTCGGCGATGTAGGGCGTCTTCTTGAAGATGCGCGCGACATCGTGAAGGTCGAACTTGATGCCGCATTCATTGGCCATCGCCGGCAGGTGAAGCGCGGCATTGGTCGAGCCGCCCGTCGCTGCGACCACCACGGCAGCGTTCTCGAAGGCTTCACGCGTGGCGATATCGCGCGGCCGGATACCCAGCCGCAAGAGGTTCATGGCGGCGACGCCCGAAGCCTCGGCGTACTGGTCGCGGGTCTCGTAAGGCGCCGGTGCGCCGGCCGACCCAGGCAGGGCGAGCCCGATCGCCTCGGAGACGCAGGCCATGGTGTTGGCGGTGAACTGGCCCCCACAGGAGCCGGCCGACGGGCAGGCCGCACACTCGAGCTCGTGCAGGTCGGCGTCGCTGAACTTGCCGGCGGCATGCATGCCCACGCCCTCGAAGACGTCGACCACGGTGACGTCCCGTCCCCGGAACTTGCCGGGCATGATGGTACCGCCATACATGAACACCGACGGCACGTTGAGCCGGAGCATTGCCATCATCATCCCCGGCAGCGACTTGTCGCAGCCGGCGAGCGTTACCATGGCGTCATAGCAGTGGCCGCGCATAGTGAGCTCGACCGAGTCCGCGATCAGGTCGCGGCTGGCGAGCGATGACTTCATGCCCTGATGGCCCATCGCGATACCGTCCGTGACGGTGATGGTCGTGAACTCGCGCGGCGTGCCGCCGGAGCGATCCACGCCGATCTTCACCGCTTGCGCCTGGCGGTTCAGCGCGATGTTGCAGGGTGCAGCTTCGTTCCAGCACGTCGCCACACCGACCAGCGGCTGCGATACCTGCTTTTCGGTGAGGCCCATGGCGTAGAGGTAGGAGCGGTGCGGTGCGCGCTCGGGCCCGACGGTCGTGTATCGGCTCGGCATCCTCGACTTGTCGAGCGTCGGGTTGGGGTGCAGCGCGGGCTTCTTGCTCTTGGCCATGGCGAACTCTCTCCGAAGGAAAACGCCGTGAAATCTAGGCTGGATCGCCGTCTGTGGGAACGCGTGTTTGGGTGCGGCCTATCGTCGAGGGCGGGTGTTGCCGCTCACGGAGCAAAACACCAGTGCCACCGTGCCGACATCGCGCAGGCGGGTGCCATAGTCCGCGAAGTTGGCGGGAGTGATGCGCGCGTCGCCGGCTGGCACGCCGGCAATCGGGTTGGCCATCAACTCGCGAGTCCGCTGGATCGGCGCGGTCGTAACCCGCCCGGCCCGCTCGCTGTGCAGGATGGTGATGCTCTGCACGGCGCCTGACGGGTCGAGTTGCGGCCCGCCGGAGATGCCGCCAAGTGAACCGCTGGTCTGGGGCACGCGCGACATCTCGGCCCACACCCAGCCTTGTTCGATAGGCGTGCCGGGCTTGCCCTGACGGATGCGGCCTATGCCGACGAGGCGCGTATGCACCGACGATGGCGTGCCTTGCGGATAGCCGATGTGGAAGCCGTCCTGATTGAGGGTCGGCGCACGATTGCTGACCGGCAGGCGCGGGGCGCGCGCGCTGCCTGTAGCGTACAGCACGGCGGCATCGGCGGTGTTGTGCTTTACCGCGCCGCTCGTGGTGCGCCAGCCCTCGCTCGCTCGCACATAGGTCGTGCGGCAATCGTCGATCACATGCGCGGCGCTGATCCAGATGCCTTCGGCAACCAGAAACGCGGTGCCGATGGAGTCGCCCTTCCGGCCCGACCCCTCCTCCACCACGATATCCATCACCGGCGGGCGCGGGCCTGGCTGGGGGGCCGGCGGCTGCGCAGGAGGTCGTGGAGTGCCGAGCGGAGCCTCCGGGCGTGCCAGCGTTTCAGGCCGGGGCGTCGGCTGTGGTGCCGGCGCTGGAGCGGGCGGAGGCGGTAGCTGCGCCGTGGGAGGCGGCAAGGGGCGACGCGGCCCCTGCTCAAAGCCTTCATCGGCGCCGGTAACTTGGGCGAAAAGGTAGAGGGCCGCCACGATGGCGATCCAGAGCATCAGCCGTCCCAGCGTGCCGCCCATGGCGCGGACTCAGCCGGCGATGGCAGCGGCGTTAACGACGGCAACACCAAGATGGGTGGCGCCGAGTGCGATCGCCGAGGCGGTCTCGCCGCGTTCGATTCGCTGGACCAGATCCCTGAAGACGAAGCGCGCGACGAAGAAAGTGCCGAGCTGGACCGCGCAGGCGATGGCGCCCCAGATCACGATGTCGGGAATGCTGACACTCCGGGCAAGGCAGGTGCCCAGCGGCAGCGCCAACGAGAGGATCGCCGCGCCGAAGGCGGTGGCGGCGGCGATGTTGCCCTCCTTGATGAGCTTGGTTTCGTCCATGGGCGTGATCGCGCGGTAGGCGAGTACGGAAGCGACCAGGATGGCGAGCGTGACGCCGAGCTGGAGCGCGAATGTGGGCATCGCCCGCATCGCGGACGTCAGGATGGTTTCGAACATCGCGGTCTCACACCTTGGCGCTACGGAAGGAATCGATGCCGAGCGCCGCGCGCCAATCCGCGGTTGCTTCGGCCTTGGGAGCTTCCAGCGGGATGCCGGTCGCGTCGGCGACGCGGGTGATGGCGTCGAAGCCCGCGATAACGGCGGCGGCATCGAGTGTCGCCTCCTCGCCCAGGACCGCACGCACGGCATCGCGCCGGGCGGCCAGATCGGCCCGGCGGCCGACGGCGGCGTCCGCGAAGGCGATCAGTTCGCGCTCCGCCGAGACGCCGGCGGCCCCGTCGGCGCGCATCACGCCGCCCAGCTCGTAGTCGGTGCCACTGTGATTGCCGCTCCCCCGGAGCAGGGCCAGGTGGCTGGTGGTTCAATACTCGCAGGCATTCAGTACCGCGACCCTTGCGGCCAGCATCTCGATCTGCGCGTGGTCGATCGCACGGTACTCACGTCCAAAGTCGCGCATGGCGGCCTGCGGGAGGTAAAGCTCTTCGAAGACGTCCCAGAACTGCATCATCGCCTCTGGCACGAGGCTGAGCGCGCGATGCACGTTTCCGCCGATCCGATTGCCGGTCATGTAGAGAGGCGGATCCTCTGGTGCGACATCTTCCGGCGCCAGCATCGGCATCCAGCCGAGGCCGGACTTCGCGCCGGCCGGTCGGCGGCGGCTGGGTTCACGCGAGTCCGCGGGCCGGATCTCGGCCAAGGGTCGGTCGAGCGCGCGGGCGAAGGTGGCTCGGGCCGTAGCGAGCGCCACGACGCTCACAAGCTCGACATAGGCCTCTTCAGCAAGACCGCTCTCGATCGTGCGCCGATACCAGGCGCGTGACAGGCGGCCGGAGTCAGTCGCGATGCGGTGGATCGCTTCGATCGCGGCGGTGGGCAGGTCGGTGGCGCTCAAGTGCTCGCCCTCGACGGCCTGCGGGATCGGGGCGGCGCGGCGGCGCGCGCAGAGCGGACAATGGGCGGCCGCGGCGGTCTCGCGAACGATTGCCGCGCGCTCGGCCGCGTTCCACCAGACACCGCTCCTTGCCAGGGCGAGGTCGGCGCGCGCGAGGGCTTCAGCCAGTCCGGAACGCATCCGGAGACCTTACGCGCGGCCCGCTGTGTCGTCGAGGTCTCCGCGCTGCGTCGGTCCAAGAGGGCCCCGCGCAGCGGCTCGGGAACCGACATGGCGCACCTGCGAAATGACCGGACGGTGGGCGGCTCGACTCGGGGGGGATGCGGGATAGACTGGCGGCGGGAGGAGATCGTGCCGCTCTGGATACCGATCACCGTCGCAGCGGCACTGTTTCAGAACATCCGCACGACGATGCAGCAGAAGATTCGCGGGCTGCTGAGCGTCGATGGCGCCAACTTCGTGCGTTACGCCTATGGCGCGCCACTGTCGCTGCTGGCGCTCGCGCTCCTGGTGCTATTGACTGATCGCACCGTGCCGCTGCTCTCGCCGAGGTTCGTGGCGCTGGTCGCGATTGCGGGCGTGGCGCAGATCGTGGCGACGTCGCTCATGATCCATGCCTTCGCGCTGCGCAACTACGCCGTCGGCACCGTCTATTCCAAGACTGAAATTCTGTTCGTGGCGCTGTTCGCGACCTTCATTGCGGCGGAACCGTTGGGCGCGCTGGCGTGGTTCGGCATCCTGGTGTGTCTGGCGGGCGTGGCGATCCTCAGCGTACGAGGGAACCTGCGCGACGTGCGCTCTGTGCTCGCCGACCTCGCCCACAAGGGCGCACTCTACGGCCTGCTGTCGGGCGTGTTCTTCGCGATTGCCGCCGGCACGATCCGCGAAGCCTCTAAGGTCCTTCCTGACGGCGACTTCCTGATTCGGGGCATCACCGTTCTCGCGTTGATGAACACCATCCAGGTGGTTCTGATGGGCGCCTGGCTGTGGTATCGCGACCGGCCGCAGCTTGCGAAGGCAGCTCACACCTGGCGCAGCTCGGCCTGGGTGGGCCTGTTCAGCGTATTGGGATCTGCCTGCTGGGCACTCGCCATGGCGCTGGAGAACGCAGCCCTCGTGCGCGCGGTCGGCCAGATCGAGCTTGTTTTCACGTTCATCGCCTCGCGACTCGTCTTGAAGGAACGCCCCTCGCTCGGCGAGTGGCTCGGCAGCTTGCTCCTGATCGGCGGCGTCGTCCTCATCCTCATCGGCAGGTAAACATGACCGGATCCCCTCCCCGACCCCTCGCCGGTTTGCGGGTACTCGACTTCTCGACGACGATCGCCGGCCCCCATTGCGGGCGCCTGATGGCCGATCTCGGCGCCGACGTGATCAAGGTCGAGTCGCCCGAGGGCGACCTGATGCGCAGTCGGCCGGTGCAACGCAGCGGTCATGGCACGATGTACGGCCAGCTGAATGCCGGCAAACGCGCGATGATCCTCGACCTCAAGAAGCCCGAGGCGGTGGCCACCGTGAAGCGCCTGGTGCCGACCATCGACATCCTGCTGGAGAACTACCGCCCCGGCGTGATGACTCGTCTCGGTCTCGACTACGAGTCCCTATCGCCACTCAATCCACGCCTGATCTATGGCGCGATCTCGGGCTACGGCCAGACCGGGCCGGGGGCGGGTCGGCCGGCCTATGCGCCGGTGATTCACGCCTCGACCGGCTACGACATGGCGCATCTGTTCTACCAGCAGGGTCGCAGTCGGCCCGACAATTGTGGCATCTTCGTCGCCGACTACGCCAGCGGCGCCTATGCACTCGGGGGAATTCTGGCCGCCGTCCACCAGCGCCACACCACTGGTCGAGGCCAGATGGTGGATGTCTCGATGTTCGAGAGCCTGGTCGGCATGTTGCTGGGCGAGGTGAACCGTGCGCAGTTCGACTACGAAATGCCGTCGCGCCCAATGTACGGGCCGATCGAGGCGGCGGATGGCTATGTGATGTTGGCGACGGCGAGCGAGCGCACCTTCCAGGATCTTGCCGCGGCGTCGGGACGGGGCGACTGGATCACCGATCCGCGCTTCGAGAAGTATGCCGACCGACGGATGAACTGGGGTCTGCTGATCGACGAGCTGGAAGTGTGGTCGCGCAAGCTGTCCGTGCGCGAGGTCGTCGCGGCACTGCAGAAGCACGGGGTGCCCTGCTCACCCTACAACACGGTGACTGAGGCGTTGCAGGATCCGCAAGTCGCCCATCGTGGCACACTGATCGAGATCGAGGATTCGGGCGGTCGCTTCAAGTCCCCCGCGCCGCCGTTTCGGTTGTCGGGTTCGCCAGTGGCGAGCGGGCCGCGCGTCGCCGCGCCGGGCGAGCACACGCGCGTCATCCTGGCTGAGGCGGGTTTCGCCGCTGCCGAGATTGACGCCCTGCTCACGTCGGGTGCGGCACGATGACGGGGATCGATCCGCGCACGCCGGTCCTGATCGGCGTTGGCCAGATCACCGATACCACTGGCGCGCCGAGCTCAGCCCGATCGCGCGTCGCATTCTGCGCTGAGGCCGCGCAGGCGGCGCTGGCCGATACCGGCGCGAATCCCGGCGAGGTAGCGCGGGGCATCGACACGGTCGCAGTGATGGAGTTCTTCAGCGACATCAGCCCGCGCTTCCAATCGCCGTTCGGCCGCTCGTCCAATCCGGCAGCCAGCGTCGCGAAGCGTATTGGTGCGGCGCCGCGCCGGAACTACTACGCGCACTCCGGCGGAAACATGCCGCAGTATCTGGTGAACCGTTTCGCCGAGGAGATTTCTCGCGGTGAGTGCCGCGCCGCTCTGATCGGCGGCGCGGAGCTGATGCGCAGCACCCAGAACGCGCGCAAGGCGGGCCTCGCGCTGGATTGGAACGAGGATCCGGGCGGCGAACCGGAACGGATCGGCGATCCGCGGGCCGGCTTCACACCGGAGGAGGCCCGACACGGCCTGCGCGCGGCGATCCACTACTACCCCCTGATCGAGAACGCGATCCGGGCGGGCCACGGCCGATCGGTCGACACGCACATGACAGCAATGGGCGGATTGTTCGAAAAGTTGGCCGCCGTGGCGCGCGCCAACCCGCGGGCGTCGCGGCGCAAGGGCTACAGCGCCGAGGCGCTCGCGACCCCGAGCGATGAGAATCGCTGGATATGTTTTCCCTATCCGCGACTGATGAACGCTAACGCGATGATCGACCAGGCGGCGGCGGTGTTGCTGACGTCCGTCGGCCAGGCCGAGGCCTGGGGCGTGCCGCGGGCCAAGTGGGTGTTCCTGCGTGGCTGCGCCGATGGCACCGACATCTGGGCCGTGTCGGAGCGCGCCGCGCTCGATCGCTCGCCCGCGATCGCGGGCTGCGCGCGGGTGGCGCTGGGCATGGCAGGCGTGAGCGCGCGCGAGATTGAGAGTTTCGATCTCTACAGCTGCTTTCCCTCGGCGGTGGAGGTGGCCATGCGCGAGATCGGCATTGCCGACGACGACCCGCGCCCGATCAGCATCACCGGCGGGCTGCCGTTCTTCGGGGGGCCAGGCAACAACTACGTCACACATGCCATCGCCGAGATGGTGGAGCGCGTCCGCGCCCGGCCGGGCAAGCTCGGCATGGTGACAGCCAACGGAATGTACCTCACCAAGCATTCAGTCGGCATCTATTCGACCGACCCCTCGTCCGCCCCGTTCCGCCGCGAGCCACCGGCGCGACTGCAAGCGGAACTCGACGCCGGGCCGAAACTCCGCGTGGAAACCGCGCCCCGCGGGAGCGGACGGATCGAGACCTACTGTGTGGCCTTCGGTCTCGAAGCGCCGGAGCAGGCCTTTGCGTTTGGTCGCCTCGACGGGTCGGGCGCGCGCTTCGTTGCCGTGGCACCGCGCGAGCCCGCGCTACTGGCCGCACTGATGACGGGCGATCAACTCGGTCGGCCGGTCGAGGTCGGTCCGGAAGACGGAAAGAATGTCTTCCGGCCGCTCTAGCTCGGACCTATCGGTCGCGCGACGCGGTAGAGCTGAAGCTCGTGCACGATCCCTGCCATGTGGCCTTCGGGCTTGAAGCCCAATCGCGTCATCAGCGCGTGGGAGCGCCGGTTGGGCGCGTCCACGATCCCCAGGATCGAGGGGCGCCGCGAGCTCGCGAAGGCCTGTGCGAGCGCCTGACGGCAGGCGATATCAGCAACACCGCGGCCCCAGGCGCGTTCAGATAGCGCGATGGTGATTTCCCATTCATCGGTGAGCGCGGGCGCGAGCTCAACGAGAGCGGGATGGACCGGCCCAACCGACACCAGACCCACCGGCTGCGGCATTTCAATGATCCAGGCGAGTCCTGCGATCCAGCGTGGCATGAGGCCGGCGATGTCCTCGCGCGACGCCACCTTGTCGTCCATCAGGTAGCGGCGCACGCCCGGTTCGGTCAGGAGACCCGGCACGAAGTCTAGATCGCTCGACCTAACCGGGCGCAGCGTCGGGGTCGGGCCGCCGGTCACGCGCCCAGTCGCGCGAGCGCGGTCGAGAGGCGTTCGCGGGTCCGCTCGGCCTGGCCGCGGCGTGTGCGCTGTTCCTCGACGACCTCCTCCGGAGCGCGGGCCACGAAGCCGGCATTGGCGAGTTTGGCGTCGATCTTGGCGATCTCGTCGCTGAGCTTCGCGACTTCGCGCGCCAGCCGGATGCGCTCGGCGGCGAGGTCCACGACGTCGCCGACTGGCAACGCGAACGTGGCTTCGTCAATGACGACCTGCAGCGATCCTGACGGTGCTGCTGCGGCCGACGCGTCGATGGCGCCGAGCCGGGCCAGCCGTTCCAGCGCCGCAACGTGGCTCGCGAGGCGCCGGCGAGTCGTCCCGCCCGAGCCGACGACGTGGAGCGCGAGCTTGGCGCCGGCCGGAACGTTGAGTTCAGCGCGCGCCGAGCGGATGTCGGAGATGGCGCGCACCAGCCAGCCCAGCTCGGCGTCCGCATCGGTGTCGGCTGCAGGTGCGACCGGCCAGGCCGCACCGATCAACGGCCCCTCTCCCGCGCGATGGCCGAGCTTGTCCCAGATTTCCTCGGTCAGGAACGGCATCACCGGGTGGAGGAGCTTCACCGTGTCGCGCAGAACCAAGGCCGTGACGGCTCGGGTCTCGTCCTTGGCAGCGCCGTCCGGCCCCTGGAGGATCGGCTTGGCGAGCTCGACGTACCAGTCGCAGACGGTACCCCAAATGAATTCGTACAGCGCGGTCGCCGCCTCGTTGAGGCGAAACTCCGCGATGCCACTGTCGACCGCGCGGTTGGCACGGCCGAGTTCGCCCAGCACCCAGCGATTGAGCGGCAGCCGTGCCGACGCCGGATCGAAACCACCGGCGGGGAGCGCCGCACCATTCATCTGGGCAAAGCGCGTTGCGTTCCACAGCTTGGTCGCAAAATTGCGTGATCCCTCGACGCGTTGCGGCGAGAGGCGGATGCGGCCCGAGGCTGCCGCGAGCGAAACCAGAGTGAAGCGCAGCGCATCGGCACCATACTTGTCGATCAACTCCAGGGGATCGATGATGTTCCCCTTGGACTTCGACATCTTCTGGCCCTTCTCGTCGGTCACCAGCCCGTGCAGGAACACCGTTCTGAAGGGCACCTCCCCCATGAAGTGCTGGCCCATCATCATCATGCGGGCGACCCAGAAGAACAGGATGTCCCAGCCGGTCACCAGGACGTCGGTCGGATAGTACTTGGCGAGCGCCGGTGTCCTCTCGGGCCAGCCCAGCGTCGAGAACGGCCACAGCGCCGAGCTGAACCAGGTGTCGAGCACATCGGGATCGCGCTCGAGCGCGACGTCACGGCCGTAGTGCCCCCGCGCGTCGGCTTGCGCCTCCGCCTCCGACATCGCGACGAACACGGTGCGATCGGGGCCGTACCAGGCGGGAATCTGGTGCCCCCACCAGAGCTGGCGCGAAACACACCAGGGCTGGATGTTCTCCATCCAGCGAAAAAACTCGTCCCGGCCGCGCGCCGGCACGAAGGTGACCCGGCCGTCCCGCGCTGCCGCGATGGGACCTTGTGCCAGGGTCTTGGCGTCGACGTACCATTGCTCGGTCAGGTACGGCTCGACCGGCACGCCACCGCGATCGCCGAACGGTACCTGGTGGGTATGGGGCTCGATCTTTTCGACGAGTCCCAGCGCTTCCAAGTCGGCGACGATCTTCTTGCGGGCCTCGAAACGGTCCATTCCACGATAGGCGTCGGGTATGTGTCCGGCGATGCGCGCGAAGCGATCGAGGACGGAAATCTGTTCCAGTCCGTGCCGCTTGCCGACCTCGAAGTCGTTGAAGTCGTGCGCCGGCGTAATCTTCACCGCGCCCGACCCCTTTTCCGGATCGGAGTAGTCGTCGGCGACGATCGGAATGCGTCGCCCAACCAGCGGCAGGATGGCGTGGCGACCGATCAAGTGCTTCCACTTCGGATCGTCGGGGTGCACCGCGATGCCGCTGTCGCCCAGCATCGTCTCGGGGCGCGTCGTCGCGACGACGATGTGCTCATCACTGCCCTCGATCGGGTAGCGCAGGAACCAGAGATGGCCCTTCACCTCGCGCGACTCGACCTCGAGGTCGGAGATCGCGGTCAGCATCTTGGGGTCCCAGTTCACAAGGCGCTTGTCCTTGTAGATCAGGCCCTGGCGATGGAGATCGACGAACACCTTGAGCACCGCCTGCGAGAGGCCGTCGTCCATGGTGAAGCGTTCGCGCGACCAGTCGCAGGAGGCACC
This sequence comes from Alphaproteobacteria bacterium, assembly GCA_016870115.1. Lineage (GTDB taxonomy): Bacteria > Pseudomonadota > Alphaproteobacteria > Reyranellales > Reyranellaceae > VGCH01. Next base: position 81,284 of record VGCH01000014.1, read on the forward strand.
GAGGCGGCGCAGCTGACGGGTGATCGTGCCGCCGGAATAGGCTTTCCATTCCCAGACCTTTTTGAGGAAGGCCTCGCGGTCGATCAGCGTCCGGTTGGCACCGCCCGGGGCCGCGCCGTCGAGGGCGAGTCCGATTCCTTCCGCTTCGAGATTGCGCACCACGACCATTTGCGTGGCGATCCCGGCATGGTCGGTGCCGGGTTGCCACAGCACGTCGTCGCCTTTCATGCGGCGCCACCGGATCAGCACGTCCTGCAGCGTGTTGTCGAGCGCATGCCCCATGTGGAGGCTGCCGGTGACGTTGGGGGGCGGGATGACGATGCAGTAGCCCGGCTTCGCCGTCTCGGGCCGAGCGGCGAAGGCGCCGGCCGCCTCCCATTCCGGGTAGCGGCGCGCTTCGATCTCCTTGGGGTCGTAGGTCTTGTCGAGCATCTCAGGTCTCCGGCGTCTTGTATGGCGCGCGCAAATGGAAAACGCCACGGCGGGCCGCGCCGTGGCGTTCAAACTCGCAGGGGCGCGGTGGGGCTAGCGGCGGGTCAGCCGTACGATCTCGCGTTCGACCAACCGCTCGACCATCGGCGGCAGGTTCGTATCCATCCACTGCTGCAGCATCGGTCGCAGCATCTCGCGCACCATGTCCTCGATCGTCTTGCCGCCCGCCCCCAGCGCGGGACCAGGACTCGGCGCCGCCGCCGCCGGCACCGCCTCTTGCACCGCCTGGTTCAGCCGCTGGAGTGCCGATGATGCCGCGCCCATGGCGCCAGAGCCCATCAGCGAGCCATCCGTGGCCATGACAGGCTGGGGGGCGATCGGCGGGCGAGGCTGGACCCTGGTCGGATAGCTCTGATCGAGGGAAGCGGAACGGGCGGCGGGTGCGGCTGAGGCGACCGGCGCGATCGGGATCGATACGCGGCGCGGCCGACGCGGCGGCAGCACGCGGCGGCGCGCTGTGCGCCTACCTGCGAGCGTGCTTCGTCGTCGGAGATGATCTTGCGGATGGACGCCAGGATGTCACCCATCGAAGGATCTTTGGTCGCGCCACCCGCACGCGTATCGCTCATGCCCTTCACCCTTGGGGTACGGTCACTCGCCGGCGCCGAACCAGCGCCAGCCGACCTCATTGTAGTACTTGTCCTCGTCGTAGTACTCCACAGGCAGTGTCAGCGCGCGCGCCGTGAGGCGGCCCACACCGGACAGCACGCCGTAGTGGTTGACGGCCATGTCGCGCCGCGCCGTCGTGAGCTGCACCTGGGCGTTCAGCAATTCCTGCTCGGCGTTCAGCACATCGAGCGTGGTGCGTGATCCGACAAGCTGTTCCTGGCGCACGCCGTTCAGAGCCACGTCGCTTGCTCGCACCTGTGCCTCGAACGAGGTCACCCGCGACTTCGCGGCCTCGAGGTTGCGCCAGGCCCGCACGACATTCTCGGCCGCCAGTCGACGTGCCGAGTCGAGCTCGTTGCGACGTTGTCCAACCAGTTCCTTGGCGACGCGCACGCGCGACCACTCGGTACCGTTCTGGTAGATCGGCGCCGTCGCCTGCAACCGCATGCCATAGCTTGTGAACTGATCGTTGGGCCGGGTCTGCTCGTTGATCTGCTGGCCGAAGGCCACGAGGTTGATGGTTGGCAGCAGCGTGCCCACCGCTGAGTTTACGCCTTGGTTGGCAGCCGTGATCCGGTGCTGCGCGCTGATGGCCCGCGGCGCGGCTTCCATGGCGAGCGAGATGGTCTCTTCTTCGGTGCCCGGCAGCGTTCCCAGCAATGGGAGATCCGCCATCCTGCCCGGTGTCTTTCCCACCTGGCGCTGATAGGCCGCCACCGAAATGCGAAGCGCAGCCTCGGCTGTCACCAACTCGGCGCGCGCACCCGCCAGCCGGGCCTCCGACTGGGCGACGTCGGTGATCGTGAGCTCGCCGACGCGGAAGCGGGCCTGCGTCGCGTCCAACTGCTGGGTGAGCACCCGCACGTTGTTTTGCCGGATACCCAGAATCGTGGCGTCGCGCAGCAAGTCTGCATAGGCCGTCGCGACGGCAAGCAGAACGATCTGTTCGGAGTCGGCAAGAAGTGCGCGCTGCGACTGGATATTGGCCTGTGCTGCCTTGGTGTCCGCAACGGTCTGGCCGCCGCGGAACAGCGGCTGCGTGGCGGTGACGCTCAGGGTACGACCGTTCAGCGCGAAATCGGTCGGCCTGGCGATGGTCGAAATCGATTCCAGAGTGATCTTGTTGTACTCGGCACCGACCGAGATGCGCGGCCGCCAGTTCGAAAGCGCCTGGGTCAGCGTTTCGTCGGTCTGACGCAGGGTCGCGCGGGCGGCCAGCAGGTCGGGGTTAGAATTGTAGGCCGCGCTCAAGGCCTCAATCAGTGTCTGGCCGGCGGCTACCCCAGGCGACATCGCCTGTGCGGCGCCCAACCCAATGGCCAGCGCCGAGACCCGGAACAACGAGGTCCGCGTACGCATCAAAATAACCTCACCATAGCGCTTCACCATACCACTAATGGCGGGTCTGGGGGTAGCGCGAAAATCCAAGGAAAATCAGTCGCTTCGCCGTCAGAACACAAACCCCGCCGCAGCCCGGCCGGCCGGCGCTGCCGGTGTGCCCGCGTCAAACAACGGCCGGGTAGCGCAGACCCCACCCGATTTCACAGCCAACGTGGCAACCCCCATGCCGCCATTCGCCGGCGCAACCACCGCAGCCAAACGCCCGCCGTCAGCGAGTTGGTCCAGCAGAGCCTTGGGGATCGTCCCGATGCCCGCCTCAACCAGGATGGCCCCGTAGGGGGCGCCCGAGGGAAAACCGGTCCCAGCTCCGGCCTGCGCGGGTGTGCAGTTGCCCGCGCCAAGAGACGCGAGCGCGGCGGCGCCTGACGCGGCGAGGACGGCGTCCTCCTCCAGGACGACCACCGATCCCACCAGGTGGGACAGAACCGCCGCGCCGTAGCCAGGTCCCGCCATTGCAACCAGAGCGTTGGTGTCGGCCCTGACCTGCAGCGCCTGGATCAGGCGCGCGAGCACCATGGGTTCCATCAGGAAGCGGCCGTTGCCCAGCGGCACGTCATCGTCGGCATAGGCGACAGCCTGCCGGGCGGCGGGAACGAACGCCTCGCGGGGAATCAGCGCCATGGCACGCAGAACCTCGGGGTCGGTGACCTTGTTGGGCCGCAATTGGCCATCGATCATGTTGCGACGGGCGAGCGCGAAATCCGGCATCGGGATCCCTTGATGAGAAGGCGTCGGTTATAGGCGGCACGCCGGCGGCCGGGCAAGATGGCCTCCGGGCGCAGCCTGTCGCTTGACCCCGCCGCCTGCCCGCGCCTATGACCACCACGCGTTGATGACCGCGTTCGAGCGGGCCCGGTGGCAGAGTGGCCATGCAGCGGATTGCAAATCCGTGTACGTCGGTTCGATTCCGGCCCGGGCCTCCAACGCTTTCCAGGAGGTCAGCATGGCAGGGTATGTCGACGGGTTCGTCACTCGGTGC